>JANRIX010000033.1:0-411857 GCA_033764435.1 Burkholderiales bacterium | reverse complement strand
CGTGCTCTCCTTCTTGAGCCCGATCGTCTTGTCCGGCGCGGGCAGGGTCAGCATCTTCTCCGGCTGCCAGTCGCCCATGTCCCAGTCATGCGACACGAGGCGCGTGCCGGGTTTCAGACAGAGAAGGCGCGGCCG
This sequence comes from Burkholderiales bacterium, assembly GCA_033764435.1. Classification (GTDB taxonomy): domain Bacteria; phylum Pseudomonadota; class Gammaproteobacteria; order Burkholderiales; family Usitatibacteraceae; genus JAEUMY01. The sequence continues at coordinate 411,722 of JANRIX010000033.1, read as the reverse complement.
CAGTTGCAGGTTCACCTCCGGCAGCAGATACATCGTGATCACGGTGGCGGACGAAAGGTCCGCCTGGAAGAGATCCATTTCCACAAACTTCGCCCGTTCTGCAACGCCAGCCTTGAGCGCGCTTTCCCGGCTCTGCCGCACCAGGTCGGCCACCAGTTCGACGCCCAGCCCCCGCGCGCCGAACCGTTTGGCGGCAGTGATGACGATGCGGCCATCGCCCGAGCCGAGATCGATGACGTAATCGTTCTTGCCCACGCCCGCCACCTTGAGCATCGCGACGGTGATGTTGTCGGGTGTGGTGATGAAGGGTACTTCGTCGTGCTGCGCCGCCGCGGCCCGCGACAGCGAGGCAAGCAGGATGACAGCGAATATTCGCAAGAAACGCCTCATCAGCGGATGGCGAAAAAGGACTTGATCTGATCCACCAGATCGTTGTGGTCTTGCGCGCGCACTTCATGCGCCTCCGCATTCTGCTTGGCGAGCAGATCGTTGTTCCGGTCCACCAGCACGCCGGAAATGTCACGCGCAAAGTCAGGCCGCGCGGCGAGGATTGCGCGGAAGCCTTCCTTGTCCAGACGATAGCAATCCACATCGGTCTTGGCGCTCACCGTGGCGCGCCGAGGCTGGCCGGTCATGAGACCCATCTCGCCGAAGACATTGCCAGCCTGGAGCGTGGCGAGATGGCGGCGTTCGCCGCCTTCAAGTTCGCGCCACACATCGCACTCGCCGCTGTTGATGAGATACAGCCAATGGGCCATCGCACCCTGCCGGGTGATGTCGTCGCCCTTGATGAACGGCGCAGGAATGAGGTGATGCGCCAGCTTGTCCAGTTCAGCCGGGGTGAGGCCCCGGAAGAGATCCACCCGGCCGAGAATCTCGATGCGCCGCGCATGTTCGCGAGCGGCGGCGCTGGCGCGGGCGTTTTCATCATCATTGACCAGCATGCGTTCGGCAATCGGCATGATCACTGGTATGCCAGCTCGCCTGAGGGCCGCATGAACGTGTGTGCGCACGTCGCTGTCGGTCGGGTCGTCGCGCTGGAAATCCTCCAGCCAGTAGCGCAAGGCAAAGCGACCCCCATTGGGGAGCACTTCCATCAGCACGGCATTGGGCGGCGGATCCTTGGCCACGCAAGGAATGTGGCCGTCCGCCACGGCCTGTTCCAGCACGGCGATGACACGCGTGACACCCTTATCGACGGCCAGATTGAACCAGACCCAGCGCCGCCACACGGGCTTCTGATCGCGACGCGAACCGAGCACGAGAAAGCGGTTTTTCATCAGGTAGCCGTTTGGCACCACCAGCGTTTCGCGGTTGCGGGTCTCGATCGCGGTGAAACGCCAGCGGATTTCCACGACCTTTCCGGACACGTCATCGATCTTCACCCAGTCGCCCAGGCGGATGGAATTGTCCAGCTGCAGCGCAACGCCGCCCAGGATGTTGCCCAGCGTCTCCTGCATGGAAAACGCGATGATGGCGGTGACCACGGCTGACGTGGCCATGATGGAGCTCAGGTTCACACCGGCCATGCGCCACCAGAGCAGCATCCATGCAATGAAGGCGGCGGTAACGGTGAGGTCTTCAATGATGCGTGCCGGATGGAGGCGAAGCAGCGGCATCAGCACGCGGAACAACAGCATGCCTGCCATGCGAAGCAGTGTCGCCGACAAGACCACGCCCACGATGTCGCGCAACCAGGAGATGGCCTGTGCACCCAGGAGTGCAGACAGATTGCCGAAGATGAGCTCGACCAGCCCCGCTACCAGCGCCACCACAAGCATGGATCGCGATGTGACACGATCGTCCGGCCGGACGAGCATGGCAGTAAGCACCAGTGCAAGGGTGAGTCCTACGGCCGTGTAAACAGCCTGCGCGGTCTGAAACATGCAGATCTTCCTCTCTGGACCATGGTGGCGTTCTTGGGCGGCGCCTCAGACGCATGTTACCGGCTCGACAACCAACCAGCATGAGCCGGATTCAGGGGGTGTTGGTACAACTCTGGTGGCTCCAGGTCACCCCGGTTCACGTCAACTCAAGGGCGGCACAAGCGCCAGCAGCACGGCCAGGACAACGAAAGTGAGTGCGGTCACGCGGTGGACCAGGTGAACAGGCAACTGGTGGGCGAGCTTGTCGCCGATGATCACCGCCGGCACGTTGGCGATCATCATGCCGAGCGTGGTGCCGGCCACGACCCACCAGAAGTCCACATAGCGCGCGGCCAGCGCCACGGTGGCGATCTGGGTCTTGTCGCCCATCTCGGCGAGAAAGAAGGCGATGAGCGTGGTGCCGAATACGCCGAAGCGACCGCGTCGCGCAGCGACCGTGTCGTCCTCGTCAAGCCTGTCGGGAATCAGCATCCACACAGCCATGGCCAGGAACGAAGCGACCAGCAGCCACCGCAGCAGGTCGGGGCTCAGCAGATGCGTGAGCCAGGCGCCCAGCGCGCCGGCACCGGCATGGTTAACGAGGGTGGCGACGAGAATGCCCCAGATGATGGGCCAGGGCCGCTTGAAGCGCGCGGCGAGAACAAACGCGAGAAGCTGGGTCTTGTCGCCGATTTCGGCGAGGGCGACGATTCCGGTTGAAAGGAGAAATGGTTCCACAATGGACTCCGGCCGGCGATGGACACCATTGACCGCACCGCTCCCCGGCCTTCGGAGGCAGCACGGTCAAAGGTCTCGCCAGATCGGAACCGCCTGCGCCATGCCGTCGGTGAACCTCGGGCAAGTCTGTTGACGCAGGCCCCGCTGCTGAAATTTCACGCGGGCGGCTACTCCCCAATGACAGGACGAATGTTATCCGATGTGAGGCGTTGCCATTTGAGGCAGATCAAAGATCGACCACGTCGGTCTTGCCCAGCACCACATCCTTGCTCTGGAAAAGCGAAGGCAAGCCGCCCGTGTGCAGAAAGAGGACGTTGTCGGTCGGCTTGAAGGCACCCGCGCGCACCATGCCGATGAGCCCGGCCAGCGCCTTGCCGGTGTAGGTGGGGTCAACGGGAATGCCTTCCAGGCGTGCCAGCATCTGCACCGCTTCCACCATGCGCTTGTTGGGCAGCGAGTACTTGGGGCGCCAGTAGCGGCCATCAGTCTTCACCAACTCGCGTGGCAGCGGGCCGCGCACACCGAGCAGATCACAAGTGGCCTGCGCCTCGCGGAACACCAGCGGCTCCTGATTCTCCGGATCGCGGCTGACACCAATGCCCCACACGGGAATATGGGCATTCATGCCGAAGAGGCCGGCCACCACGCCCGCATGCGTGCCCGAGCTGCCCGAGGGCACCACCATGTGGTCGATGGCGAGACCCATGTCGAACAATTGCGCCAGCATTTCCTGCACGCAGGCCACATAGCCCAGCGCGCCGATGGCGTTGGAGCCGCCGCCGGGAATGATGTAGGGCTTGCGGCCTTGCGCCTTCACCTGGTCCGCATCGGCCTGCATCGCGGCCAGCATGTCGCTGCCGCCCGGCACCACGGTGATGTTCTCCACCCCCATGAGGCGGAACATGAAGTGGTTGCCGTTGGCATTGTCGTCATAGCTCCCGGGCACGCGCTCTTCGATGATGAAGCGGCACTTGAGCCCCTCCTTCACGGCGGCAGCGAGGGTGATGCGGCAGTGGTTGGATTGCGGCGCACCGCAGGTGATCAGCGTGTCCGCACCCTGCTTCAGCGCATCGGCGACCAGGAACTCCAGCTTCCGTGTCTTGTTGCCGCCGGGGAAGAGACCCAGCATGTCATCGCGCTTGATCCAGATTTTCGGCCCGCCCAGCTCGCGGGAGAGGTTGGGCAGGAATTCGATCGGCGTGGCGAACGGAGTGTAGCGGCGGCGGGGGAAGCGGGAGAGATCCATGGGGGCGTCCTGCGAATATTCGGAGAAGGGATGGTAGTGGAATCAGCGTATCGGGGGGATGACGGTGGGCAAGGGATGATGTTGCATTACGCGATGCCACAAACGAAACGGGCCGCCAAATATTTGGCGGCCCGTTCTTTTTTGGTGGAGATGAAGAGGATCGAACTCTCGACCTTCGCATTGCGAACGCGACGCTCTCCCAGCTGAGCTACATCCCCGAAACTTGTGGAAATCTTACTCCATGATGCTGGCAGACCTCAATCCGCCAGCCGCTTGCGCATCTTGCGCAATCCCATGACCAGTACGAGCAGGATGATGGGGACGGAAACGCCGACTGCAACATCCACATTCACCGCCCAGCCCACCGACTTGGCCGACTTGGCGATGTAACCGACGAGACCTGCCGCGTAATAGGTCATGGCGACGATGGAAATGCTTTCCACGGTCTGCTGCAGGCGGAGCTGCAGCTTTGCACGGCGGTTCATCTGCACCAGCAGTTCCTGGTTCTGTTCGGCGAGCTCGATGTCGACGCGTGTGCGCAGGAACTGGCTGGCGCGGGCAATGCGGGCGGAGAGCTCTTCCTGCCGCCGGGCGATGGCGGCACAGGTCGCCATGGCCGGGGCGAGACGCCGCTCCATGAATTCCTCGATGGTCTGGATGCCCGGGATGCGCTGCTCGCGCAGTTCCGCCACGCGCCGGCGCACCAGATCGTAATAAGCCTGGGACGCGCCAAAGCGGTAGGCACTGGTGGCAAGCGACTGCTCCACCTGCGCGGCAAGGCGGGTCAAATCATTCAGCAACGCGGTGTCCTGGGACGGGTCGGCGCGCGACATGCGCTGGGTCAGTTGCGCGAGCTCCTCTTCGGCCCGATTGAGGAACGCGGCCACGCTCTTGGCCACCGGGAAGCCCAGCAGCGCCATGGTGCGGTAAGTCTCGATCTCGACCAGGCGCTGCACCATGCGCCCGGCTTGGCGACTGGAAAGCGATTTGTCCAGCAGCAGGAAACGCAGGAAGCCGTCGCCGCCCACGCGGAAGTCCGTGAAGACCCAGCCGGCGCCCTCGCTGATTTCTGCGCCGACGATGGCATCGGCGAATATTCGCTGCTCCAGCATGGAATTGGGCTCGGTGGGCGCGGGGCGACGCACGGTGACATGGGCAGCCGCGATGAGTTTTCCCGGCAGGTCGGCCACCCAGTCGGCGGGCACGGCATCGAGCGCGGTGGCGTCGGGGCCATCGGTCGGCACGGCCGGCCGGAAGAAGACGTAGCTGGAAAACTCGGTATGCCGCTCCCATTTGAAGCGGAAGCTGCCGGCATCGACGATGAGATGCCCCGTATCCGGCGCCGGCAGGGCGAGGTTCAGCAGCTTGCCCAGCGCAGCCAGCGCGCGGTCCTCGGCCTCACGCTGGCCCTCGTCCATGAGCAGCGCGAGATAGGACACGTGCTCTGGCGTGACCAGCGACGCCGGCGGGCGGGCGTGGACCTCGTTCGCCAGCGCGAGGCGCTGGGGATGATTGACCGGCAGGGATGTCGAGGAAGCCATGCGGGGAGCTTACTCGACTTCCGGCTCCTTGATGGCCCGCACCCGCACATGGTCCATCTGGATCACGTGATTGAGCAGCTTGGTGGCCTGATAGATGGCGTCGATGGTCGGCGTGGGCACATTGGCGATCTTGCCCAGCTCCACGACCGAGCCCACCAGCGCGTCGATTTCCAGTTCACGTCCGGCCTCCACGTCCTGCAGCATCGACGTCTTGTGCTTGCCCACCTTGGCCGCACCGTCGATGCGCTTTTCCAGCGGCACGCGGAAGCTGGCGCCCAGCTTTTCGGCCACCGCCTTCGCCTCGGTCATCATCGATGTGGCGAGCGCCCGGCCCTGCGAATATTCGCAGATGTCCACCAGCGTGGCGTGAGTCAGCGCGCTGATGGGATTGAAGGTGAGATTGCCCCAGAGCTTGAGCCAGATTTCGTTGCGAATACTGTCCAGCACCGGCGACTTCAAGCCGCTCCGGACAAAGGCTTCGCTGATGGCGGTGACGCGCGGCGTGGTCGAGCCATCCAGCTCGCCCAACGGAAAACGATCGCCCTCGATGTGCACCACCACGCCCGGCTGGGTCAGTTCGCTTGCGGGATAGACCACGCAGCCGATGATGCGGTCCAGCGGAATGGTGTTGAAGAGCTTGCCGGTCGGGTCGACCGTATCAACCTTGCGGCCTTCGAAGTCGTTGCCGATCTTGTGGAAATACCAGAACGGGATGCCGTTCTGCATGGTGACGATGCTGGTGTCCGGGCCGATCAGCGGGCCCAGCTTGTCGGCCACAGCCTCGACCTGGTGCGCCTTCATGGCGAGGATGACCACGTCCTGCACACCGGCCTCGGCATAGTTGTCCGTGACCTTCACGTTCCGCGCCACATGGTGCGTGCCGTCGTGATAGTAGAGCTGCATCCCGTTGGCACGGATGGCTTCAAGGTTCTTGCCGCGGGCGATGAAGGTGACATCCTCCCCGCCCAGCGCGAGCTTCACGCCAACATAGCCGCCGATGGCGCCGGCGCCGACAACGCAGAACTTCATGGGTCTCTCCCAGAGCAGTGATGCGCCGCCTGGTGGGGGGCGGCGAAACGTATTCTCCGCTGGATGGTTCGGATGCCGGTAGGCGTCCTCGGCTGCTCGGGTTTTGCAGTCCCGCCGCTACCGGGAGATTGGCCCGGCGCAGTGTGGTGTTCTTACCCACCCAACGACTGCACGATAGTTGTGCGTCGCACAAATTGTCAAGTGACGGGCATCAAGTCCGGACCGCAGCGCGCCCCGCCCTTTTAGAGGGAAATTTGCCGGGGTCGACTTGCCTGGCGATTGGCAATCCCAATATGTGCGATTGCAACAATTAATTTTTCCGGCGGCGTGCCGGTGCGTATCATGCGCGCTGACCAAGTTTTTTCACAACGTCATCAACGAGGACCCTCAAATGTCTATCATCAACTCGCTGTCCCTCATCAACACCCCCGTCCAGCCGTTCAAGACGACCGCCTTCCACAACGGCAAGTTCGTGCCCGTGACCGAAGCCAGCCTGAAGGGCAAGTGGTCCGTCATGATCTTCATGCCGGCCGCCTTCACCTTCAACTGCCCGACCGAAGTCGAGGACGCGGCCGAGCACTACGCCGAGTTCCAGAAGCTGGGCGCCGAGGTCTACATCGTCACGACCGACACGCATTTCTCCCACAAGGTGTGGCATGAGACCTCCCCCGCCGTGGGCAAGGCCAAGTTCCCCCTGGTCGGCGACCCCACGCACCAATTGACCCGCAGCTTCGGTGTGCATATCGAGGAAGAGGGCCTGGCGCTGCGCGGCACGTTCGTCATCAATCCCGAAGGCGTCATCAAGACCCTGGAAATCCATGACAACGCCATCGCCCGCGATGTGAAGGAAACGCTGCGCAAGCTGAAGGCCGCCCAGCACGTTGCCGCACACCCGAACGAAGTCTGCCCCGCCAAGTGGAATGACGGCGCCAAGACGCTCAAGCCGTCGCTGGACCTGGTCGGCAAGATCTGATGGTTCGCGCCCCCAAGGGCGCATGCAGCAAGCAGTCATAAGTAGTCACTCAGACCGGCAGGCCAGAAAAAGCCTGCCGGTCTGACTTCCGATTCCCGAATTCCCCCTACTGATCATCCGAGGCACCCCATGCTGGACAACGAACTCAAGACCCAATTGCAGGCCTATCTGGAGCGGCTGACCCGCCCGGTCGAGATCGTCGCGAGCGTGGACGACCGCGAGTCGTCGCGCGAAATGCTTGCGCTGCTCGACGACATCAAGAACGCCTCCGACAAGATCACTGTGCGCACGGACGGCAACGACGCGCGCAAACCCTCCTTCGCCCTCACCAGCCCCGGCCACGACATCGAAGTCACGTTTGCCGGCCTGCCGCTGGGCCATGAATTCACCTCGCTCGTGCTGGCGCTGCTGCAGGTGGGCGGCTATCCGCCCAAGCTGGAAGCCGATGTCATCGAACAGATTCGCGCACTGAAGAGCTCGGCACCGGATGGCAAGTTCCATTTCGAAACCTACTTCTCGCTCTCCTGCCAGAACTGCCCGGATGTCGTGCAGGCACTGAACGTGATGGCGGTGCTGAATCCGAGTATTCGCCATGTCGCCATCGACGGCGCGCTGTTCCAGGATGAAGTGAACCAGCGCGAGATCATGGCTGTGCCGACCACGATGCTGAACGGTCAGGTCTTTGCCCAGGGCCGCATGGGCGTGGAGGAAATCCTCGCCAAGCTGGACACGGGCGCTGCCGCGCGCGATGCGGAGAAGCTGGCCGCCAAGGCCCCGTACGACGTACTCATCGTCGGTGGCGGCCCGGCCGGCGCGGCCGCGGCGGTGTATGCCGCACGCAAGGGCATCCGCACCGGCATCGTCGCCGAGCGCTTCGGCGGCCAGGTGCTGGACACGATGGGCATCGAGAATTTCATTTCGGTGAAGGAAACCGAAGGCCCGAAAATGGTCGCCGCGCTGGAAGAGCATGTGCGCCAGTACAACGTGGACATCATGAACCTGCAGCGCGCCGAGAAGCTGATCGAAGGCCCGGACTATCTGGGCGTGCAGCTCGCCAACGGCGCCACGCTGAAGGCGCGTTCCGTCGTCTTGGCCACCGGTGCGCGCTGGCGCCAGATCAACGTGCCCGGCGAAGAGCAGTATCGCAACAAAGGTGTGGCCTACTGCCCGCACTGTGACGGCCCCCTGTTCAAGGGCAAGCGTGTCGCGGTCATCGGCGGCGGCAACTCGGGTGTTGAAGCCGCGATCGACTTGGCCGGCATTGTCGAACACGTCACGCTGCTGGAATTCGACGGCAAGCTGCGCGCTGATGCGGTGCTGCAAGACAAGCTCTACAGCCTGCCCAACGTGCGCGTCATCGTCTCCGCCCAGACCACCGAAGTCACCGGCGACGGCAGCCGCGTCAACGGCCTCAGCTACAAGGACCGCGCGAGCGGCGACCTGCATCACCTCGAGCTGGCCGGTGTGTTCGTCCAGATCGGCCTCCTGCCCAACACCGAATGGCTGAAGGGCACCGTGGCGTTGTCCAAGTACGGGGAGATCGAAGTCGATGCGCGCTGCCACACGTCGATTCCCGGCGTGTTTGCCGCAGGCGACGTGACGACGGTGCCGTACAAGCAGATCATCATCGCGATGGGTGAAGGCTCGAAGGCCGCGCTGTCGGCATTCGATCACCTCATCCGCACCTCGGCGCCGCAGGAAGAAGCCAAGGCCGCCTGAGCGGGGCAAATGGAGTATGCGGGTGCGGCGGTTCATGCGCCGGCAAGCCCTGCCTTCCCCGCATTCCACGCATTCCCCGGGAGTGGGAGACTATGTGTCCCGCTCCCTTTCTTTTTGTCCCCGTCAATCTGGATGCACCGCGCATGACTGATCTTTCCGCAAGCGAATATTCGCGCCGCAAGAAGCTGGCACTCTGCTTTGCCGCGTCGTTCGCGGTCATGCTGTCGGGCGGTCTCTTCGTGCCCGGCGAGTGGTACGCCGCACTCGCCAAGCCTTCATGGAATCCGCCGAACTGGGTGTTCGGGCCGGCGTGGCTGGTGCTGTATTGCATGATGGCGGTGGCCGCGTGGCGCGTGTGGTGCACGCCGCCTTCAGGCGAACGGCGCAACGCGCTGCAATGGCATGGTGTGCAGCTGGTGCTGAACGCGGCCTGGAGCGCAATCTTCTTCGGACTGAAGAGCCCCGGCATGGCGCTGGTGGAAATCGCGTTCCTCTATCTCGCCGTGACGCTCACGCTGTGGAAGTTCTTCCGCCTCGATCGCACGGCCGGCTGGATGATGGTCCCGTATCTCGCCTGGCTGACGTTTGCCAGCGCGCTCAATGCGGCGGTGTTTTGGCTGAATCGTTAGCCGTCTGTCACGCTGCCGGGCGCTTGTTCGCCCAGACCAGCATGCCGATGCCTGCGATGATCATCGGCAGCGACAGCCACTGACCCATCGAGAGGTTCAGCGCCAGCAATCCGAGGAAGTCATCCGGCTGCCGACCGAATTCCGCGATGAAGCGGAAGGCACCGTAGCCGATGAGGAACACCGCCGACACCGCGCCCAGCGGCCGCGGCTTCTTCGAGAACCACAAGAGGATGATGAACAGCGCCAGCCCCTCCAGAAGGAACTGATAAAGCTGCGACGGGTGGCGCAGCGTGGGCATGCGATCCACCTGCGGAAACCACATCGCCCACGGAATCGCGCCCTGCTCCACGATGCGCCCCGGCAGCTCGCCATTGATGAAGTTGCCCATGCGACCCGCAGCCAATCCCGTCGGCACCAGCGGCGCGATGAAGTCCGTGATCTTCAGCCACGGCATCTGGTACTTGCGCGCGATGAGCACCATGGCCACCAGCACGCCGAGGAACCCGCCGTGGAAGGACATGCCGCCCTGCCACACATAAAGAATCTCCAGCGGATTGGCGAGGTAGTAGCCCGGCTTGTAAAAGATGATGTAGCCGATGCGTCCGCCAAGGATCACACCCAGCACCCCGTAGAACAGGAGATCGTCCAGCATCTGCATCGTGAACCCGCGCTCGGGGAACGCCTTGATGCGCGATCGCCCCAGCCACCAGAACAGCGCGAAGGCGATCACATACATCAGCCCGTACCAGCGGATGGCGATGGGGCCGAGGGAGAGCGCGATGGGGTCGAATTGGGGGTGGGTGAGCATGGTCCGGGTGAGGAGAAAAATTCGCTGGGTGGGAATTGTACGCGGCACAACAACCATCGACGGCTTCCTGGCGACCTTTGTTCCGGCCAGCGCGAATATTCGCAACTGCAAAGGACCACTTTCGAGTCGAGTAGAATCGAGACAGCATCTACCCGCCCGCCGTCATCAACCTGACGGCCGGGTCCCAGGTTCACAAGACTTGGCCGCCGCATTCAACTTCCCGTTCGCCCTGAGGTATCGAAGGGTGAACAGCCAGATCAAATAATGCGTTCGTGCTTCGATACCTCAGCACGAACGGTTTACATCACGCAGAAGAGTTCACCATGCCCGACAACAAACGCTCCTCCCTCATCACCGCAGGCGTTGCCCGCTCCCCCAACCGCGCCATGCTGCGCGCCGTCGGCTTCAAGGACGGCGACTTCGACAAGCCCATCGTCGGCGTGGCCAACGGCCACTCCACCATGAACCCGTGCAATGCCGGCATCCAGCCGCTGGTGGACAGCGCCATCGCGGCGCTGGAGGGCAACGGCGCCAAGCCGCAGATGTTCGGCGTGCCGACCATCACCGACGGCATCGGCATGGGAACGGAGGCGATGAAGTATTCGCTCGTCTCGCGCGAGGTGATTGCAGATTGCATCGAGACCAGCGTCAACGGTCAGTCCATGGACGGCGTGCTGGTCGTGGGCGGCTGCGACAAGAACATGCCGGGCGGCATGATCGCCATGGCGCGCATCAACGTGCCGGGCATTTACGTCTACGCCGGCACCATCAAGCCGGGCAAGTGGAAGGGCCAGGACCTCACCATCGTGTCCGCGTTCGAGGCGGTCGGCGCATACACCGCCGGCAAGATGAGCGAGGAAGACCTGGTCGGCATCGAGAAGAACGCCTGCCCCAGCGTGGGTGCCTGCGGCGGCATGTTCACCGCCAACACCATGTCGTCCAGCTTTGAAGCGCTCGGCATGAGCCTGCTCGGCAGCTCGCAGCTGGCCTCGCCCGACCGGGAGAAGGCCGACTCCGCCGCCGAGTCCGCCAAGGTGCTCATCAACGCCATCAAGAAGGACATCAAGCCGCGCGACATCATCACGCGAAAATCCATCGAGAACGCCGTGCGCCTCATCATGGCCACCGGCGGCTCCACGAATGCGGTGCTGCACTACCTCGCCATCGCACACGCAGCGGAAGTGGAGTGGACCATCGACGACTTCGAACGTGTGCGCAGCCGCACGCCGGTGCTGTGCGACCTGAAGCCCTCCGGTCGCTTCGTCGCCACCGATTTCCACAAGGCGGGCGGCGTGCCGCAGGTGCTGAAGATCCTGCTCGAGAACGGCTGCCTCAATGGCGACTGCCTCACCATCACCGGCCGCACCATCGCCGAGGAGCTGGCCCACATCTCCCCCGACCCGCGCGTGGACCAGGAAGTGATCCGCCCGTGGAGCAACCCGATCTATCGCGCCGGCCATCTCGCGATTCTCAAAGGCAACCTGTCACCGGAAGGTGCCGTCGCCAAGATCACCGGACTCAAGAACCCGTCCATCACCGGCCCCGCGCGCGTGTTCAACAGCGAGCCGGAAGCAATGAAAGCCATTCTCGCCAACCAGATCAAGGCGGGCGATGTCGTCGTCATCCGCTACGAAGGCCCCAAGGGCGGCCCCGGCATGCAGGAAATGCTGGCGCCCACGGCGGCACTGGTCGGCCAGGGCCTGGGCGAAAGTGTCGGCCTCATCACCGACGGCCGCTTCTCCGGCGGCACCTGGGGCATGGTCGTCGGCCACGTGGCGCCGGAAGCGTTCGAAGGCGGCACGATCGCGCTGGTGCAGGAAGGCGACTCCATCACCATCGACGCGCACAAGCTGCTCATTCAGTTGAATGTGGGCGAGGCGGAACTGGCACTGCGCAAGGCGGCTTGGGTGCAGCCTGCACCGCGGTATACGAAAGGGTTGCTGGGGAAGTTTGTGAAGATGGTGGGGACGGCGAGTAAGGGGGCGGTGACGGGGTAGGACGATGAGCGGACTCATCGATGGCAGTTCTGCCCCCGAAGAAACTAATGCAATCTGGTTTCTTCAGCCGACTGTTGATTGCGTGCGCTATCTCGGCGAGGAGCTCAAGTTTAGTGGGCTAGTAAAGCGTAGCCTCACAAATCAAACAGGTATGCATCTTCTAATGAAGATTGTTCGTGAGTGGACTGCCGTTCCAGACGACCTGAAACAGGGGCTAGCGATACTCGAAGCACACAATGAGGATTTTGCTCCTTGGGCAGTTGAGGAAGTACAGAGCGGATACAAGACCGTTCATGCCCATTCCGTAGTCAATATGTGGAACGCCCTCTACTCATCAGTACATGAGACATTCTCCATTTTGCTACTACGAGATACAACTTCCCGATCAGCAGCCAAGCATTTTCTAGAGAAAAGCTGGAAAGCCAAATCCGACGAATTTCAGTTTGCTGACGCCAAGGAAGTTGGGCAGAAGCTAATTGGGCGCCTGCTTCGCACGGATGGGGCTCACGTGGCTCTTGCCAAGGGGTTTGAGTTGCTTGGAGTACCTATTGAACCTGGAGAAAGAAAGTTCTTGCGCCTCGAGGAAGTCCGATGCGTTCGCAATTGCATTGTTCACAACGGAGGTCGGATTGACTCGTATACCGCCGCAAGAGTATCAAGCCTGCCTTGGGCTACAGGCGATGCCATCACGATCAACGACGCTCTGGCATCAGAGTATTCCGAAGCAATCTGTGAGTTCCTGTCTTGCATACAAGACTCATTAATTCAAAGCCGCTTTTCCCCACTTCACGGTACGAAGAAATCGCCTTCCGGCCAAAGCTCATCCCATACGCAGTAGCAGACGCAAATCTTGCGAATATTCGCTTGACTCGGCATAGCTGATGAAAAGCTTCGTCGCCGGATAGTCAATCACTCCTGATCAACACTCATTGACATGAGTACGCCACTGGCGCATAGTTCTATCGGATGAGAACCTTCGTTGAAATGGTATCTTTCAGCCGCTTTCGTGATGACTATTTCACGGACGAGCAACTGGCTGAGATGCAAGGTTTCCTTGATGCAAACCCTGATACAGGCGACGTAATTCCAGGCTCAGGCGGCGTGCGCAAGCTGCGCTGGAGCCGCGCTGGAATGGGGAAACGAGGCGGTCTTCGCGTGATCTATTACGTGCAGGACAGCAAAGGCCGCATCTGGCTCATGACGGTGTACAGCAAGAGTGTTGCGGAGAATATTCCGCTCAAGACCATCAAGGCATTAAAAGAGGTGATTGACCATGCCGAAATTGACTGAGAAACAGCTTCTCGCCCGGGACGCCAAGCGCAACCTCGCAGAAGAGTTGGCCGAATCGCTGAAGGATTTGAAAGCCGGCAAGGTGGGCCGCGTCACGGTGCTCAATCGCGAAGGAAGGCTCATCGAGTCTGCTGTTGCAAAGGTCCGCATTCGCACCGGATTGTCGCAGGCGAAGTTTGCAACGCTGCTCGGCGTGTCGGTGCGCACCCTTCAACAATGGGAGCAGGGCCGCAGGGAACCGACCGGTGCGGCCAAGACTCTCTTGCGCATAGCCGAGAAGCAGCCCGACGTACTGATTGAGGCTGCTCGCTGAGCCCCGCGAATATTCGCCCCACCCATCCCCACCATTCGCTACCCGTCGCATCCCACTTCCCACCCACCCCGCCATCACCTAACCTGCGCGGCATTCCCTCCACCCGGATTGCCGCCATGCCTCTCGCCACCCCTCGCCTGTTCGTTGCCCGCCTGCTGACCCTCGCTGTCGCCGCATCACTGCTCACCGCCTGCGCCACGGCGCCCGTCGCAAAAGCCGAACCCCCCGCCCCCCGCGTCACCCTCACCCCCGACGCCAAGTGGCAGAAGCTGGACACCGTCGCCTATCGTGGCAAGCAGGACGACATCGTCTTCATCAACCCCGATCTCGGCTGGTATGTGAACGGCGCGGGCAAGATCCACAAGACCACCGATGGCGGCAAGACGTGGGTGGAGAAGCTGTCCAAGCCCGGCACGTTCTTTCGCACCATCGGGTTCGTCGACGAGAAGCTGGGCTTCGCGGGCAACATCGGCACGGATTACTTTCCCGGCGTGACGGATACCACACCGCTCTATCAGACGCTGGATGGCGGCGAGACCTGGACGGTGGTGGGCGGCATCGACGGGCCGGTGGTGAAGGGGCTCTGCGCCATTGACGTGATCCACACACAGTTCATCAACTCTGGCGTGATGGACAAGCGCACAGTCATCCACGCCGGCGGCCGGGTGGGCGGGCCGGCGTTCCTGATGCGCTCGCTGGATGGCGGCAAGACGTGGAAGTCGCAGGATCTCTCCGCGCACACGAAAATGATTCTCGACGTGAAGTTCTTCAACGAGAACGAAGGCTTCGTCATGGGTGCGTCGGACGCGGACACGGCGAAATCCAACGCCATCATCATCGCCACAAAGGATGGTGGTGCCACCTGGAAGCGGGTGTATCAGTCCACGCGGCCGTTCGAGCTCACGTGGAAGGCGAGCTTCCCGACGCGCAAGACCGGCTACGTCACCATCCAGAACTACAACCCGGACAAGACGGCGTCTCAGCGCTTCGTGGCCAAGACCACCGACGGCGGCGAGACGTGGAAGGAAGTGCCGCTGGTGAACGAGCACAGCGTGCGCCAGTTCGGCGTCGGCTTCGCGGATGAACTCACCGGCTGGGTGGGCACGACCAATGGCGGGTACGAGACGCGCGATGGCGGCGCCAGCTGGACCTACGTGGACATGGGTCACGCAGTGAACAAGGTGCGCATCGTGCCGGCGGCGGGTTCGAAGATGGGCTTCGTGGCGTATGCGATCGGGGTGGATGTGAGGAAGTTTGCGGCGCCGTGAGTGTCTGTAGCTCGACGCGACGAGGCAAAGTCCGGGGGACTTTGACCGGACGCCGCAGGCGGCCCCGCAGGGATTGTTGAATCGCCTTAGCGAGGCAACAACAATATTCGCAACCGCGGCGTGACGGCTTCGTCTCACGAAGAAACGGAGAATCCCTCCGCCACCCAGGCGTCCAGCCCGCCGGACAGCGGTCGCACGCGGACAAATCCACGCTGCATGAGCAGCTTGGCCACGCGCGCCGCAGAGACCTCGTTCGGGCACGTGCAGTACACGACGATCTCGGCGTCACGATCCACACCGTTCAGGTCAGCGTCCAGGGTCTCCTGATTGACCGGCTTCGACAACGGGATGTAACCGGTCCGGCGGCGGCTTTCCTCGGATCGAACGTCCAGCACCACCGGCGTGCGGCCTGATTGAATCAACCCGGCCAGCTCTTCTGGCGAGATGCGCGCCATCCTGAGTTGCTTGAAGAGGCGAGACCGCTGCCACCATTTCATGGCAAGGAAAAGCCCGAAGGCAATCAGCGCAAAGACCACGCCGATCTGCCCCAGCCGCTCAAGCACCGCCAGCACGTCATTGACCGCATCGCGGAACAAATACCCGAGCCCGATGGCCGAGCCACCCCACAACGCAGCGCCCAGCGCATCAAAGATGATGAACTGCGTTCGCGAGGTGCCCACCACGCCGGCCAATGCAGTGGCGACCGAGGCAAAGCCGGGAATGAACTTGGCCACCAGCAGCGACGACGCACCCCAACGTGCGTAAATGGACTCGGTCTGTCGCACGCAACTGTCCGGGGAAATGGAAATGCGGCAAATGGTTTTCAGGACACGGTCGCCATAGCGTCGCCCGGCTTCGTACCAGCACAGATCGGCGATCAGCGATGCGGCGACGATGGCCAGGATCAGGTGATGCGGCTGGTAGTGTCCGCTGTCCAGAAAGGCCCCTGCGATGAGCATCACGGGGTATGCGGGCACAGGCGCGCCCGCTTGCTCGATCAGCACATTCAGGAATACGGCTATCAGTCCATATTGCTGAACAAGGTCAATCAAGAAACCCATGACTACTGCCCGTCTGCCGCGAAGCCATTGACGCGGTGCGTACCGTCACAGTACGGCTTGTTGGCGGACCCGCCACAACGGCACAGTCTTAGGCTGCTCGCGGCGCCGACGCGGTTGATGGTGCGCCCAGTCCCCGCGAGCAGCTCTACATTGCCCTGGACTTCGAGCGGACCGTCCTTCAGCGGCGTCACGGACAACTTTCCGCGCCGGTCCGGCAGCGGATCGGACACGATGGTCGGCGGCTCGCCTGACGCCACGAATCCGGCGGCAACATGCGAGCCGTCGCAGTACGGCTTGGATTTGGACTGACCACACCGACACAGCGTCGCGCGAGTCTTGCAGCTTTCTTCGGTAGCGCCGGCCAGGGCCAGATCAACATGAAATGCCAGCGGTCCGTTCTCGCGGACGCGAATCACGTTGACATTGGGCGGCGCTTCATCCGGCCCGCCATCATGTCGCCGGTACATCACCGCACCGGATGGGCAGTTGTGCGCGACGATGGCAATGCGTTCCGGTGTCGCCTTGTCCGGATGGATCCATGTTCCGGGCGTGTTGGCGAGGAACACGCCCGGCTCGCCCAGCACGCAGTGGCGAGCGTGGATGCAGCGGGCGCCGTCGAACACGATGGTTACGTCCTTGCCCACGGCCACCTCCTGAGCGGGCGGTGCGGGCACGGCGGCGGGCGGCTGGGTCGGTGCGGCCGCGGCTGATGCCGAGGGAGCGGCGGCTGCGGCCAGCGTCACTGGCGCATTCGGCGAAGATGCATTCGCAAGCTTCTGCCAGTCCTGCGCAAACCTGCCAAGGGCCGAAGCACTGCTGGCCAATGCGGGGGTGGAATCTGTCAGTGATTGCATCCGCGCGGCGAGCGCGGTCAGCTTCTCCTGCAGCAAGGCAGCGCATGCGCCCGGCGACGGATAGGAAAGCGCCTGCCGCGAGACGGTAAAGGTCAGCCCCGCGTTTACGCCGGGCCGCGCGGCGTTTGCCGGCAAGAGCGTCAGTGCACTGCCCACATCCGTGACGACGCGCATCAGCAAGACCGCCTGCTCGACCACCGATGTGCGCCCGCGAGGCAGCGCCTCATAGAACGCAGGCCCGTCGGAAAGCAGGGACAACAACCTAAGCATCAGTCCGTAGGCGGCATTGCCGGCGTCCAGCAGTGTCGATGCCGGTTCGGCGAGCACCTGTATCCGCTCCTCATTCAGGGGCGAGCGCATCACCGGATTGCGCGCCGCCGGCCGGTACGGCACAAACTCCGGTCGCTCGGACTTCAGCGCTTGCCACTCGTCCCGGATGGCGCTGAAGCGGGCGTAGTGCGAGCCGGCCTTCACTTCACGGGAGCCTTCACCTTGCTCGATGATGAGATGCACGGCGCGCCTGGCGTCGGCCAGCGTGCTGATGCTGCACAGGCCCGGGAGGTTCAAGAGCCCCGCCGTGGTCTGAAGCGTTGCGTCGCCGACAAAGATGGCCGTTTCACCAAACTCCGCGCACAGGTGCTCCAGGCTGTGTTCAATCGCTTCGTAGAGCTCGCCGACGGTGGCGTAATCATCGGCGAACACCATGAGCCGATTGTCCAGACTCTGCCGCGTGTAGGCGTGTTTGGTGAACGCCGCGCCGTCCCGTTCGCTCGCCTCGCGGGGGCGCTCAAGGTAGACAAAGTGATCCAGCGTCGCCTCGTCGAGCGGTGCAAGACTGACCGCGATGTCGGCGGGAAAGAGGCCCGGCGAGATCGGAAAATTGAAGCGGCGATAGTGCGGCCGCGCGCCAAGGGCGATGAGCAGATTGTTCACCAGCGCCAGATGCAGCATCTCGTCGGTGCTGATGCGGATGATCTCGCCCCGCCAACGGCGCACGGCAGCCAGCTCGTTGTCGGTCAGGTCCTCGTGCTGGAACTGTTTGAGCGAGAAGGCACCGTAAAGATAGGTGCACATCAGGCAATGCTCGATCTCGGCAGCTTCAGTCAGCATGCCGATCAACTGGTCGCGGTGGGTGGCGGCTTTCATGGGCTCATCGGGTCTGAAATATGACAATCTGCTCGCGCAATGGCGGGCGACGTTCCGGACTTCAATCTGACTTGAACGCAGAATAAACGCAAGTAATATCGTCGAGGACAAACGGGGACAAAAGGGGGACAAAGACAAAAGGGGCCGTGCTCGATATTCCGCGCACCTGATCCGGACCATTTGCATCAACCCTGCACTGCAATTTGCCTCGCAGCCTCAATGTACCTACACTGAGCCTGCGCCATCGAAATAGCCAAGCGTACCCCGCCATGGCCACCTCCACCCTCAAGACCACTGACATCCGCTCCCGCATCGAGCCGGAGCTGAAGAGTCAAGCCAGCGCCATCCTCGCGGATTGCGGCCTCAACATCAGCGACGCGGTGCGCCTGTTCCTTCGCCAGGTGGTTGCCCAGCAGGGTTTGCCGTTCGCCATCAAACAACCCAATGCCACCACGCTTGCCGCGATGGAACAAGCCAACAAGATGCCGAAGGCCCGCTTCAAGACCGCCAAGACACTCTTCAATGACCTCGAAAAAACAACAAGCCAAAAGCGCGCAAGGCCGCCAAGAAGCAGTGACTTCACAAGGCAGTTCCGCTAGGACTGATAGAGACTGAGCCACTTAGGTCGCTACGATCTGACCCGGCTGAAAGAGGTTTTGCTGCTGATCATCGCCAACGATGCGCCACTCGGCGCGGAATGCAGCGACCACCCCCTCGCCGGTGGATGGGAAGGTTTCCGAGAGTGCCACGTGGGTGGCGACGTTCTGCTGATCTACAAGCTGGTCGACGATACGATCACCTTCACACGGGCGGGAACGCAGGCCGAACTGTTTGAGTAGGCCATGTCCAAATCTTCCGAGAGAGCTTTGCTCGCACGTGACGCGCGCCGCGACCTTAGCGCCGAGTTGGTTGATTCTTTGAGGGAACTTGAAGCCGGAAAGATTGGCCGCATCACCGTAATCGATGCGCCGAACACATTGGCCAGCATTCCGCTGCGGACTTCGGCTTCAATCAAGAAGTCGGCGCGTTGAATATTGCGAATATTCGCAGTCCGCTGAACTACTTCTTCTGCGCGAAGCCGACCTTGCCCTGCTTCATGTCCAGCACCAGCACCTTGTCGGCAAACAGCGCACTGCTCACTTTTGCACCGCGCTTGCCGAGCAACCCGCCGCGGTAAGCGATGCGCTCTTCCAGACTGGGTCCGATACCGGGGCCTTCGGCACGCGCCACGCTCTTCACCGGCAGTGACACGCCCGCCAGCTCGATCTGCTTTTCACTCTTCACCCGCTGAAAGGTCGCCGGCTGCCCGGTCAGGTTGGCCGTGATGGTTTCAGGCGCAGCGCCCGGCGCGGCCAAGAGGCTCCACAGACTGCCCTCGGCGATCAGGTCGAAGCCGCCGGCGCCCACACCAGTATCCAGCCACAGCCGGGCTTCGTGGCCGTCGATCCGTGCGTCGAGGAGCACCCGCCGGTTCTGAAAGCTGAGCGTGCCCCACTGTGCCGGTTGCGCTCCGCGACAGTCCTGTGGACTGTCGCGGGACGCCGCAGGCGGTTCCGAAGGAATTTTGCTTCCGCCCGAAGCGGAAGCAAAACAATATTCGCTGGGCACGGCATCACCTATGTAGAGCTTCTTTGCCGGATAGTCGATCACAACAACTTTGTTCTCGATGAAGTCCGCCCCCATCGCGCCAATCAGTTCGGGCTTGTCGGGATTGACCCAGTCGATGGGCGTACCGCCGGTCATGCGTTGCCAGATTTCGGGCGCGTAGATGATGGCCTCACCGAAGACGATGTCCATGTTCAACGCATAGCGCTCGCCGCCGCGCTCGATCATGGGCGGCACGGCACAGCGCTCGCCCAGATTGTCCATCTTTGGTCGATAGAGCACAGAGCTCGCAGCGCCCAGGTCAAAGAGCATGCGAAAACGCTTGCAGCCGCCGATGGTGACGGGAATGAACATCGTGCCCTGCGGATTGATCACACTGCCATGCACCGCCGGTGCCCACTCGAACGGCAGGATCACAGGGCCGCTGATGTGCTGGAGCTCGTTGGGCGCGGGCCGGACGGCGTCATGGGCCCAGTTCCAGAACCACAGGACAGCAGCGATGAGGATGCCGACCAGGGCGGCAATGATTTTGATGAGAAGGGGTCGGCGCATGATGGCTCTCCCGGAGGATCACAATGGCGGAAAGGCGTGAATGGTAGCAAGGTGGCGACCGGAGCCGGCATGCGACCATTCACCATACCGGAGGCCCCCACTCATGAACCTCAACCAAATCACCCTGCCCGTCTTGGACTATGCCACCTGCGTCGAGTTCTACCGCCGACTGGGCTTCACCCAGATCGTCGACTCGCCGCCGCGCTACGCGCGGTTCGAATGCCCGGACGGCGACGCGACGTTTTCGCTGCACGCGGTGGACGCGCTGCCGGCGAGCACTGGTGTCGTGGTCTATTTCGAATGTGCGGAGCTCGACGCAAAAGTGGCCGCGCTGCAGGCGGTGGGCATCGTCTTCACCCAGCTGCCGCAGGATGAACGCTGGCTGTGGCGTGAAGCCAGATTGAAGGACCCGGCCGGCAACGAGCTCTGCCTCTTCCATGCGGGTGCGAACCGCAAGCATCCGCCATGGCGAATCCCGGGTTGATGCCCGGCGTGCGAATATTCGCACCGCATCCCGCACGCAAACCCGATCTCCCGAGCAAGCCCGCCATGTCCGAACAACCCCTGAAGCGCGACGTCCTCATCCATTACGACGAAGAGAAGGACGAGATCGCGTTCTATACGCTCGACGTGGCCGCCACGGCGCGGGCGCGGGCCAACTCGTTCGATGGCGCGCGGCTGCCGCTGGCGGAACTGCGCAAGCAGGGCGCGGACGAGGCGGAGCGCACGGTGGGCTCGGGCATTTTTTCGCTGCTGGATGCGTTCAGCATCAGGAAGGCCGGCATCCGCGATTACGAGTCGATCTCGAATGAAGAGCATCTCGCCTATGTCGCGCATCTGGAAAAGCTGGCAGCGGACGGCGACTCGGACGCGCAGTATCACCTCGCCATCGAGCTGGTGCGCCAGGCGCGTGACGGCGGCGATCCGGCGCTCGCCGACAAGGCGGACATGCACTTCCAGGCTGCAGTGAAAGCCGGGCTGGAGAAGGCGGTGAAAACGGTCGAGACCTGGCCGCGCCTGCTGGCATCGGCGCGCAACGCGAAGCCGGTCTAGCGCCAGCGGGCGCCGCCCTTAGCCCGCAATCCCGCGACCACGTCTAGGGAGTTCCCCGGACGTCCTGCACGCCTTCTCCTGATTCTTGCGCCAAAGCCGGCCATTCGGCCGATTTGGCGAATCTGCGCCATCTCCCTCCCCGTAAGCTGCCGCACGGAAGCCGCGCGCCCTGCCGACAACGCAGCGCGCGCGGCGGGACATCAAGGCCCGTGCAAGCTCGCGGCCATGACCGCGGCGCACTGTCATTCACTTCAACAGGGATAGAGAGGAGTCACTCATGTTGTTCTCTTGCACAAGAATTCGCCGCGGTGCGGCGCAGTTCACCGCACTGCTGGCCGGCCTGCTGTTCTCCGCGCTGGCGAGTGCCCAGTACACCTTCACCACGTTCTTGCTGCCCGGCGCCACGGGCATGCAGGGCTGGGGCATCAACAGCGCGCTCCGCGTGCCGGGCAACGCCTATGGCGGCACGGCCCCGCCGGACTCGCTGGTCTACGACTTCGCGACCGGCACGTTCACACCCGTGGCCTCGCCGGGCGGCGGGCTCACCGCCACGCTCATCGGGATCAACAATGCCGGCCAGCTCGCGGGCAGTTACACCGACGGCAGTGGTGTGAAGGGCGTCGTGCTGACCGGCGGCGTGTACGACACGTTCTTCTATCCCGGCGGCAGCAAGACGTTCGGTCGCGCGATCAACAACACCGGGCTTGTCACCGGCTATGCGGAAACGCCCGCCGGGCCGGCGGCGTCGGAAGGATTCATCTACACACCCGCCACCGGCACGTACACCACGATCGCACCGGTGGGTGCCAACTTCACCATCGCGCAGGGCGTGAACGATGCGGGCGTGGTGGTCGGCAGTTCGATCATGCTGCCCGGCACGGTCTACGCAGGCTCGCCCGGCGGGGCATACGCCTGGGTGCGCCAGGCGTCGGGCACGCTCACGTTCTTCCGCATCAACGGCCTGCCCAGCCGCGCGCGCGGCATCAACAGCGCCGGTGACATCGTGGGCTGGTTCAACGACCCGACCGGCCTCGTGGCGTCGTTCAAGGTCAACGTGCCGGGGCTCCTGCCTTACGAGACCATCACCGTGGCGCCGGCCGACTACATCGTGGCCCCCGGTGCGACGCAGACCATCGCCGAGGGCATCAACGATGCGGGCTTCATCTCCGGCAGCGTGTACGACGCCGCAGGCATCTCGCAGGGCTTCGTCGCGGCACCGCCTGCCGCCACTCTGCTGGCCGACCTGTACGAGCTGATCGCCGGCTTTGCGCTGCCCAAGGGCATCGCCAACAGCTTCCTGGTCAAGGTGCAGGCCGCAGCCGACGCGGTCGCGGCCGGCGACCTCAAGGCTGCCTGCGGCAACCTGCAGGCGCTGATCAATCACGCCGAAGCCCAATCGGGCAAGAAGCTCACGGTCGCCCAGGCCAACCAGATCATCGCGGCGGCCGAGGCCATCCGCCTGTCACTGGGCTGCTGAGGCCTCGCTGCCAAGGCTGGGCTGCTGAGCGGCGGAGCCGCAAAGCATCCAACGGCCGGCTTGCGACTATTAGCGCATATTCGCAGGCCGGCCGCGTGATCGAAAACTGATCCGAACCTGATTCACGCCGGCCGGACACGGGCTCACACCCCGTCCGGCCGGTTTCATCGCGCGCGCCTCGTCCCGGGGCGACGCTGCGGGCAGACTGCCGGTCATCGCCATCCGCCACCAATACCGGCTAATCTCATGTCCATGTCCGCCCCACAGCACAACCTCACCGAAGCCACGCGCTTCATCATCCGCCACCTCATTGCGTGGGGTGTGGTCATGGGCGTGGGCTTGATGATCATCTGGTTCTTCACCGGATTCCACGAAAAGCTGGCCCGGATGGGCTGGCTTGCGAGCACCGTCGGCATCGCGTTCGTGGTCGGCTTCCTCATCCGTCATATGTCGCGCGTCTATACCCTAACGGGCTATTTGAACGAGAGCGTACTCGGCAACCGACACGACCGCGATGTCGAGCTGCCTTGCGAGGCGGGCGAGGGACTGCGCCTGGTGGAAACGGTAGTACGCGCCAACCCTTATGTCGACGCCATCGACATCGATCACGCCAGCCTCACCATGACGGCCAAGATCAAAGTACCCGATGCCGGGTCGGGCAACGACAACTTCGTTCTCATCCGTGCTCGCGTGGAAGATCAGGACGGCGTGGTGCGCACCTATCTCCGCTTCGAGCCCGAGGGCAATCCGCTCTGGGATGTGCTGTTTCCCGATGGCGCGCGCAATCTCGACAACGCCACGCGCATCATGCGTCAGCTGAACGAGCGCATTGCCGAACGCCGTCGGGCCGACCGTGCGTCAGCGGAGAAATCCGCGCTGGAAAAGCAGCTCACCGAGGCCCAGCTGAAGCTCTTGCAGGCGCAGGTGGAGCCGCACTTCCTCTACAACACGCTGGCCAATGCGCAGCTCCTGACCCGCAGCGATCCGGCGCGCGCGGACAAGATGCTGGGACACCTCATCGATTTCCTGCGCAGTTCGCTGCCGCAGCCCACCGCCCACGGGGCCAATGCCGATGCGGACATGTCCACGCTGGGCCAGGAAGTGGAGCGTTCGCGCGCCTACCTCGAAGTTCTGAGAATCCGCATGGGCGATCGGCTGAAGGTGGAGATTGATCTGCCGGAGTCATTGCGCCAGGTGCCGCTGCCGCCGCTGGTGCTGCAGACGCTGGTGGAGAACGCCATCAAGCACGGACTGGAGCCCAAGCCCGGCGGGGGCACGCTGTGGATTCGCGCTCAGCAGACGGGCGACATGGCGAAAATCAGCGTGGCCGACGATGGCGTGGGCTTTCGCGAGGGCACAGCCGGCACCGGGCTGGGACTCAAGAATGTGCGCGATCGGCTGAAGCTCCTTTACGGCGAGCGCGGCGGACTGTCGCTGGCCACCAACTTTCCGGAAGGCGTCACCGCCACTTTGCTGGTGCCGCTCACGCGCGAGATCAAAATCTGACCACCGAATCACAGTGCGAATATTCGCAAGGAACCCGACCCATGACGACTGCTGTCATCGCCGAAGACAGTTGCTCAGGGAATTCGCTTAGCCCAACAGTTTGGGCTAAGTGCCTGAGCAACGGGCAGCCGATGCAGCGGCTGCCCCAGGAGTCCACATGACCACAGCAATCATCGCCGAAGACGAAGACCTGCTCCGCGAGGAGATGGTCCGCCAACTCAACGTGGCCTGGCCCGATCTCGATATTGTCGCCGTCTGCGAGGACGGGGCCTCGGCGTTGGAAGAGATCAGCGAGAAGCGGCCGGACATCGCCTTCCTCGACATCCGCATGCCCGGCCTCACCGGGCTGGACGTGGCGCGGGCGCTCTCGGCCAACGGCAGCCGCACCCATGTCGTGTTCGTCACGGCGTATCAGCAGCACGCCATCGAAGCGTTCGAGCAGGGCGCGGTGGACTATCTGCTGAAGCCGGTGGTGCCGGAACGCCTCGCCCAGACAGTGAAGCGACTGAAGGAGAAGGCAATCGGCACGGCGCTCACGGCCGATGCGCTGACGCAGCTCGCGCAGGCGCTGAAGGCCCAACCGGTGGCCGCGAACGCGAGTGCCGCGCCGCTGCGCTGGATCACGGCCGGCGTGGGCAATGAAACCCGCCTCATCATGGTGGAGGACATCCTGTATATCCAGGCGGACAACAAGTACTCCATCGTCATGACGGCGGAAGGCGAGTCGGTCATCCGCAAGCCCATCAAGGATCTCGTGGCCGGACTGGACCCGGAAGTGTTCTGGCAGATCCACCGCTCCACGATCGTGAACATCCGCGCGGTGAAGTCGATCGCGCGCGACGATACCGGCAAGGGCGTGATCCGGCTGAAGACGCGCAGCGAAACGTTGAACGTGAGCCAGCCCTTCATGCACCTTTTCCGCAACATGTAGCCCCGCCTCACGCGGCGTGGCAGCCGCATGCGGCGAGCCCCTCGCGCACGGCATCGGTAAAGGCCGCCACCTTTGCGGAATTGCGTCGTGATGGCGGATAGACCACGTGCAGCGGAATAGGCTGTGACCGGTAGGCCGGGAGCAGCGGCACAATGTCGCCCGCCGCCAACTCGCGGACAAACAGATAGCCGGGCGCGAAACCAATGCCCATGCCATCGAGCACCGCCTGACGAATCATTTCCGAGCTGTTGCTGCGTATTCGGCCCGCCACCTTGACGGCAACCGGCCCCGCGGGACCCTCAAACGACCAGGCGTCGACCGACATGCCGGTGTACTGGATGCAATCGTGCGCGCGAAGATCGTCGGGATGGTTGAGCGGCTCACGGCGCGCCTCGAGGTAGCGGCGCGAAGCGACCAGCATGCGCGGTGCGGTGCCCACGCGCTGTGCCACGAGTGATCCATCCTGAATCTCGCCTGCACGCACACTCAAGTCGAGGCCATCGGCGACGAGGTCGATGAAATGATCGGCGAGGCGGATATCGAGATCGATGCCGGGATGGGCCGTCATGAATTGCTTGGCAATGTCGAACAGCACGAGGCGGCCGAACGCCACCGAGGCGCCGATGCGCAGCCGCCCGCTGATTCGCGTCTTGCCGTCGCGCAGCTCGCGCTCGAGCTCCTCGGACTCCTGCACCAGCCGGCGGGCCACGTCGAAGTAGTGGCGCCCTTCCTCGGTGAGCGAGAGCGCGCGGGTGGTGCGATTGAGGAGCCGCACGCCCAGATGCCTTTCCAGTGCCGCGACCTGTTTGCTCACAGCGCCCTGGGTGCTCCGCTGTTCGCGCGCCACGGCAGAGAACCCGCCCGCCTCAACCACTCGTACGAACTGACTCATTGCATGCAGTCGGTCCATGGCCCACCCCCTTTTGATTCCAAAATGGAATGAATCTTACGCCCTGAACCTGGCTAGTAGTCATCAATGCTCATCAATACAGTGGATCCTGTGACGCAACACAACCCAATTCCACTCAATTGAAGGAGCTGAACATGTACACATCGCAGGCAGTTCTCATCACCGGCGCACTCACCGGCATTGGCCGGGCCACAGCCTTGCTGTATGCCAGACAGGGTGCCCGCATCATGATTTCCGGCCGCAAGGCCGAACAGGGCGCCGCGCTGGTCACGGCATTGAAGGCAGCAGGCGCAACAGACGCGCGCTTCGCGCAGGCAGATGTGCGCAAGGAAGCGGATGTGAAAGCGCTCGTAGCGGCCGCAGTGGCCGCATTCGGCCGAATCGATGTCGCCGTCAACAACGCCGGAACCGAGGGCCAACTCGGCCCGGTGGCGGACCAGACCGAGGACAACTTCCGCGCGACCTTTGATACCAACGTGCTGGGCGTGCTGCTGTCGTTGAAGCATGAGCTGCCGGTGATGCTGCAGCAAGGTGCTGGCAGCATCATCAATCTGTCCTCGGTGGCGGGCCAGGTGGGCATGGCCGGCGCTTCGGTGTATGTCGCCAGCAAACACGCAGTCGAGGGGCTGACCAAGTCGGCCGCGCTGGAAGTGGCCGCGAATGGCGTGCGCGTCAATGCGGTGGCCCCGGGCCCTGTGGAAACCGACATGTTGGCCCGCTTCACCGGCGGCAATGCGGACGCCAAGGCAGGGCTGCTGGGCATGATGCCGGCCAAACGCGGCGCAACGGCGGACGAAATCGCCGAGACCATCGCTTTCCTGGGCTCGGACCGCGCGCGCTACCTCACCGGCCAGAGCATCAGCGTGGACGGCGGCTACACCGCGCAGTAACCCGAAGGGGGCGGCGATCGCCGCGCGACGGCGTCAGCTATGCTTGGGAGATGAAGACACCCAACACCTGCGCGCTCGTCGCGCGTTCCGTCCGCCCCCATCGCCTTTCGCTCGCTGTCTTTCTTGCCGCGGCGCTGACCGTCGTCAGCGCCTGCGCATCGTCGCCTGCCGCCAGGACGGACACTGCGCCCACGACCACGCGTCCGGCAGCGCGCGATGCTGTCGCTGATGTGGCCGCACTGACCACACCCGAAATGGCTGGTCGCGGCACCGGCTCTGCGGGCGGCAAGCTGGCGCGCGCCTACGTGACCAAGCGCTTCGGCGAATTGGGTCTGGCCCCGATGGGTGGCTCATTCATCCATCCCTTCAGCTTCACGCTGCGCAACGGCAAGAAGTATGACGACGCGGCCAACGTCATCGGCATGCTGCGCGGCACGGTGGAGCCGGACCGCTGGCTGGTCGTGTCGGCGCATTACGACCACCTCGGCGAGGTCGATGGCAAGGTCTATCCCGGCGCGGATGACAATGCCTCGGGTGTGGCCGCCCTCTTCGCCATCGCGGCGCACTTCAAGGCGAATCCGCCCAGGCATTCCGTTCTCTTCGTGTCGTTCGATGCGGAGGAGATCGCCATTCGCGGCGCACGCGAGTTCGTGGAGAAGCCGCCGGTACCGCTGGAGAAGATTGCGGCCGTGCTCAATCTCGACATGGTGAGCGCATCAGCCAACAACGAGATCTACATGGCGGGCACGCATCACCGCCCCTGGCTCAAGCCCTACATCGACGAAGCGGCCGCGCGGTCACAGGTGAAAGTGCTCTACGGTCATGACCAGCCGCCCACGATGAGCAAGCTGCAGGACTGGACCGTGAGCTCGGACCACGGCCCGTTCCACCTGAAGGGCATTCCCTTCGTCTACTTCGGCGTGGAGGACCATCCCAACTATCACCAGCCGACCGACACCTTCGCCAATTTCAACCGCGCGTTCTTCCTGCGCGCGGTGCCGCTGTTCATCGACGTGGCCACCGTGCTGGACCGCGAGCTCTCAGAGATCGCAAAAAAGGCCGGGCGGTAGTTCCGGTTTCTAGAACCCGGAGCCTGGCTGCTTCAGGAACTCCACTTCCTCCGCCGTGCTCGGGCGCCCCAGCGCGGCGTTGCGATGCGGGAAGCGGCCGAAGCGTTCGATGATGACGCGATGCTTCTCCGCCCACACATGCATGTCGGCAGTTTCGGGATACGGCATCAGCGTCCTCATCAACCGCAGACACTCTTCCTGATCCGCCAGCGACTCGCTGTGCTCAAGCGGCAGATACGCGAATATTCGCTGCGCCGGGTGGTACTCGCGGTCGTAGCCCAGCGCGATGGCATGACGCGCGACGATGCGGGCGCGCGGATCGCAGGCAAAGGCGCGCGCCTGGCCACGGAAGAGATTGCGCGGGAACTGGTCGAGCACGATGAGCAATGCCAGACAGGATTGCGCATCATCTCGCCAGTTGTCGTTTGCACCGGCCTCGACTTCCTCGTACAGCGTGAGGAAACGGGTGCGAATATTCGCATCGAATTCCGCATCCTTCTGAAACCATTGCTTGCGACTCAGATGACGTTCGGCAACGGGGCCGAACCAGAATTCCAGTACGTCTGCATAGCGCTTGTCCAGCATTAGCCCCTCCTGTGGCGCAGGGTGTCGACCTTCGCGCCAAGACGGGTCAACACCGCCTCGGCTGCCGCGACACCGCGATCATTGGCTTCCTCGAACAACGACAACCCACTCGCATCGGCATGGGCGAAGTGCAGCCGCGTGCCGCGTTGCGAATTCCATGCCTGCACCCTGGCCTGCTCCGGCCCCCAGATGAGGCCGGGCCGCGGCACCACCATCGCATGGCCGTTGGCGAACACATCGACCTCGCGGGTGATGCTTCGGATTTCGGGATGCGGCTTCTCGATGTCCATCAGCGCGGCCTCGGCCCATGCTTCGCGCTTCAGGTTGAGCAGCTTGCGTCGACCCTCGGCAGGCGTG
Organism: Burkholderiales bacterium; assembly: GCA_033764435.1. GTDB lineage: Bacteria > Pseudomonadota > Gammaproteobacteria > Burkholderiales > Usitatibacteraceae > JAEUMY01. Next base: position 382,309 of record JANRIX010000033.1, on the reverse strand, counting down.
ATCGCCGCAAGCGGGAAATACCAGGTCAGCACGGTTGGGCCCGGCAGGGTGGCAACGCCCTGGTGGGTGGCGACCACATACCCCAGCGACGCGCTGTCATAGATCACGTTGTCCCAGGCGATGGGCGCGCCATGGTGGGCATACGGCAACTCGGACAACGTGAGGTTGGCGGTGATCCACGGCGCATAGTCCCGGGCGCGGAGCGCTGCGGCGAGGTCCTGCACGTCGCTCGTCCCGCCCGCCAGCGCGCGCGCGGCAAAGGCAAACGGTGCGGCCCAGATCACTTCGTCCGCAACGATCGTGATGCTGCGCGCCTCGTCGGCAAGGTAGACCTGCAACGCCACGTCCTTCGCGCGCGGCAGGACCCGATGCACCAGCGCGCGCGGGCGGATGGCGAAGCGGCCGCGGGCAAGCAGTTGCTGCACCACATGGCCGTTGCCGGCGGGCCAGGTGAGCACGTTGTCGTGGTCCGGCTCGCTGGAGAAGGCTGCGTCGCGGCAGGCGAAGTAATGCAGGCCCGCCCAGGCGGAGACATTGCGGTAGTCGCAGCCGTAGTCATCGCGCGTGGCGTAGTTGACCAGCCAGTGCACCGCCTCCGAAGCGAAGCCCTCCGCCTGCAGCCAGGCCGCCATGGTGATGCGGTCGAGGTTGGTGAACTCGGGATCGCGCGAGGAGTGTGCAAGCGGAATGGCGAATGCACGCCGGCCATCCTTGCCGCGCGCAGCCTGGAACTGCTTCACCCGCGACTCGAAGCGCTGCCAGTCGTCGCGATCTTCCTTGCTGATGCCTTCGGTGGGATTGAGGGTGTCCACCCACTGACCGTTGCGATACAGTCGCTCGTGTGGCGCCTGCACGAGGGCACGTTCTTCGTATTTCGGTGCCTTCGCGTCCGGGTCGCCCACAAGGACGCCGATGTCGGCCAGCAGATGCTTCGCCGCGCGCGCCTCCGGCGTGGGCAGCGGAATGTAATGCGCACCCAGCGGAAAGGCACTGACCGCGTTCTGGCCCCAGCGCGCGTTGCCGCCGGCCGAGGATTCCATCTCCAGCAGCTCGAAGTCGGAGAAGCCCGCACGCTGCAATCGCCACGCGGATGAGAGTCCCGACATGCCGGCACCGACTATGACCACCTTGCGCCGCAATGTTTCACCGGATGCGGGCAGACCGCCGTCGCGCAGCCGATGGCCCAGTTCATGACCGGTGGTGGTCAGCGTGCCGGGCGGCGTAGTCGGGGATGTTGATCTCCGGCCGCAGCCTGCAGCCGCCAGCGCGGCAGAGACCGCGAGAAAGGTGCGGCGATCCATCAGTCAGTGTGAAATGGAATCAGGAACCACCCCGCCGCCATTCGCCCTCGAAATACTGCACCAGCGCCTGGTTGTTCAACCGGTTCACGACCGTCGGCACCCGTTCCATGTCCTTCGGGAAGGTGAACAACGCGGGGTGCAGCGCCGCGTCCATGAAGCGGGTCGGCACGGTGTAGGCAGCCGGGGGCGAATATTCGCGCGGGCCGTCTTTCTTGGTGATGGCCACGAATCCCCACTCACCGAATGAAGGCACCAGCGCGTGGTACGGCGTCGGATTGAAGCCGCTCTCCTCAAGCGTGGCGACGATGCACCAGAAGGATTTGCGCGCGTACAACGGCGAGGTCGACTGGATCACCGCCATCGCGCCCTCGGCCATGCGCCGCTTCAGCAGCGAGTAGAACGCGGTGGTGTAAAGCTTGCCCAGCGAATGGTTGCTGGGGTCGGGGAAATCGATCACGACAAAGTCGAAGAACTCGCGTGACTGTTCCAGCCAAACGAAGGCGTCGGCATTTTCAACCTTGACCTTGGGCGAGTTGAGGGAATCGGCATTCAGCTTGCGCAACTGTGCGGCGGTGGAAAAAAGCTTGGTCATCGCCGGATCGAGATCAACCAGCGTGACCGATTCGACCTGCGGATACTTGAGAATCTCGCGCACGGCCAAGCCGTCGCCGCCACCCAGCACCAGGACTTTGCGCGCCCCCGACAGCGTGGCCAGCACGGGATGCACCAGTGCCTCGTGGTAGCGGTATTCATCCATGCTGCTGAACTGCAGGTTGCCGTTCAGATGCAGGCGCAGGTCGTCGCGCCAGCGGGTGATGACGATGCGCTGCGCGCGGCTGGATTCGGCGTGGATGATCTGGTCGGAATAGAGCTGGTCTTCCGACATGCGGGTGAGCTCGTCGGACCAGATGAAGCCCGCAGTCAAGGCAACCAGCACCAGGACGCATTTCACCGCCATCGTGAACGCGTTCTTCAGCCGGTCACGGAACAACCACACGGCCCACAGCGCGATGGCGGCATTCATGATGCCGAACAGGAACGCGGTGCGAATGAGCCCCAGCCGCGGTGCCAGGAACAAGGGGAAGGCGATCGACACGCCGAGCGCGCCGATATAGTCGAAGGACAGCACCTGCGCCACCAGATCCTTGAAGCCCAGGCGCTCCTTGAGGATGCGCATGACCAGCGGGATCTCCAGACCGACGAAAATCCCGACCAGCACCACCAGCAGATAAAGCACCACCCGGAAGCCGGGGCCCGCATACGCGAAGGTGAAGAACATGATCGCCGCGGAGAAGCCGCCCACGACGGCGATGAGGAGCTCGATGTCGACGAAGCGGGTGACGACCTTGTCGGTGACGTACTGCGAGAGGTACGAGCCGATGCCCATCGACGCGAGATACACGCCGATGACGAGCGAGAACTGCGTGACCGAATCGCCGAGAAGGTAGGTGGAGGCCGCCGCCGCGATCAGCTCATACACCAGCCCGCAGGCGGCGATGATGAAGACCGAGAACAGCAGCGCGCGCGTGAGCACGCCACCCGACTCGAGCGGGGCGTCGTCGGCCGCGCGGCCGGCGGCGGTCGAGTCGGACAAGCCGGACGAGTGGGATGGCTCAGCGGCCGGCGGCAGCTGGTCGGCGGGCGTCGACACGAAGCAGTCTGGTCAGGCCGGGGGCATCCGATCAGTTGATCGCAGCGGCGACGATGATGGCGATGCCGAGCACGAAGGCCGCCACCACCGTTGCGAGCGGTTGGTTGCGCTGCTCGATCAACTCTTTCCACAGGTCATAGGGCGTCATCTTGTCGATGACGATGAAGCTGACCACGACCATGATCACGCCGAGGATGGAGTAGACCAGCGACCCCACCAGTGCTGCCGGTTTCAGATATTCCATGCTGACTCCCTTGAAAAACTACCCGTCCGAAGAACGACTACTTGCCTGAAAAGCCGCCGCTGCTGCCGCCGCCCGACCAGGTGGGCCGGGTGGCGCGCTCGACTGCATCCTGCTTCTGCCGCTGGAACTCGCTCGCGGTGGAGGGCATCACCGACCAGCCGCGATATTGCGCATAACTCATCAGGCCCAGCGCGAGCAGCGCATTGCCCAGAAAGAACTTGAACATCGTCTACTCCTCTCCGGGCGCGTAGTCGCTTTCCGCCCAGCGTTTGGCTTCAAACGATCGCTTGCGACCCCAGGCCACAAGCGGGAACAACAGCAGATATCCTGACATCAGCACCCAGTTGGACACGCCGTTGGGCTCGCGATAGACCTTGACGCGGCCGGTGACAAAGCTGTCGTTGCGCGGCGCCGAAGTCTTGACCTCGACGGTCAGGGTGTACCGTCCGCCCGGCACGCCATGAAGCTCGGCGACGTCACGACTGTCACCGACATCGATATCGTTGATCTTCTTGAAGCCGATCTCGCGGTCCGCGCGCCAGGCCCGGCCATTGTCCACATTGGTCAGCTGCAGCCCCATCGCGAGCCAGCGCCCGGACACATTGGAATTCGTGTCGAGCACCACGGCGCGGCCGGCGCCGTCGCCCAGCTCGAACACCGGGCTCACCACGCGCTCGCCGCCGCGGGTCGGCATGTCGAACGCGACCTCGGTGGCCGGCTTGTCCCGCTGGAAGGTCTCGATGATGCCCATGAGCACGAAGCCGATCACCGCGGCAACGAGAAACACGGCCCAGTAGCGAAAGACCTTGCCGTCATGCGGCGACGGCTGGTTGGGCGCGACGCCTTTGGCCTGAACAGGCGGGCCCTGCAGCTGGAAAGCCTTCCAGAGCTTGGCGTTGTCGACATATTCGCCAAGCGACCAGCTGACCTCGTTGTCGGTCTTCTCGGCAGACAGGATGAGCGGCGGCGCGACATAGTCATCGCAGATTGCCGTGTCGCCGACTTTGACCCGCCAGTAGAACTCGCCCACCACCTGGTCCACTCGCGCCTTGGCCCGCTGGAAATGGCGGAATTTCTTGCCGAGATAGCGCGCATCGGGCTTGCGCCCGGTGAGCGATACCTTGTCGACCTTGGGAAGCTCGGCCGTTGCCTTGATGAAGCTGAAGTGGCCGTCGTATTCGGAAAGCCAGGCATAGCCCTGTTGCACGTTATGCAGCAGGTATTCGCCCCACTGGTACTTCACGCCCTCGACGGTGATGCCGCGGCGCATGAAGCCGACGATCTCCCACGGGAAGCCATTCCAGTTGCCGGTGCTGCCAACAGGCAGGGTTGGGTTGGCGGCCACGGCGTTGCGCTCATTGCGCTGCACCAGCTGGCCGACCTCACCGGTGACGTCGGTCACCGTGCCGCAGGAACTGCAGGCCACGACCTCGGTGGTGGTGAGATGTTTCTCGATCGGCGCGCCGCAACCGGCGCACTTGAAGGCGCGGGCGCGTTTCTTGACGAAACCCACCTGGGAGAGATCGCGCAGATTGGTGAAGCCGAACACATCGAAGGGCAGCTTCTCGCCGGTGTAGATGTGCGGGACGGCTTCGGAGTAATCAATGGTGGCGAATCGCGTGCCCGGGCCGCGCAGGTCGGCCACATCGGCTTTCCAGCCGGATTCAAACTTGAACGGCAGTTCGCCCTCGCCCGCCACGACCTCGGCCTGTTCCAGATTGGTGACGCGGTAGCGCTCCTTGCCAATGAGGAGCTCCTGATCGGGCTTCAGCTCGGCAAAGCCCGGGACATTGGTCGGTGGCGCGAGATAGCTGATGGTGAATTCGCGGCTGGCATCGGACAGCCACGCGCTCTTGCCGTCGGGGAACAGCACGTGCCATTCGCTCCACACCCCGGCGCCGTACTTGTACTGGATGCGCCCGACGACGCTGAACTGCTGGTTGCGATGGCGGCCGACGGTGCCAAGCTGGATGGGCGTGTCGTCTTCCAGCAACTCGGCCTGCACGCCAATGTTGGCGACATCGACGCCCTCGCGCACAAGCGTGGCCTTGCAATAGCCGCAGACGCCGACGACGGAGCTGGCGCCGCGGAAACGGAACGGGGCGCCGCAGGAAGGACAGGTGACAGTTCTCAAGGGGTTCGGGAGCGTTGTGGGTCAGGCGGGCGCCTGCTGTTTGGCCGTTACTCTATGCCGCAGAGGCCGCAGGGGCAAGTCGGGAAATCCCCGACCCTTGAAACGGCAGCGCGCAGCGATCGCGCCAGCATGCGAATATTCGCCCCATGCCGCGACAGACAGCCACCGTCCGCGCGGGCCATCCAAGACAGTCATCAGGGGGAAGGGGAGAGCGCATGATCGGGTATGCCACATTCGGCACCAACAATCTGGAAGCGGCCGTGAAGTTCTTCGACGGCCTGTTCGCCGTCATCGGCGGCAAGCGCTACATGGAGATCGACCGCGGCGTGGCCTGGAGCATGGGCCTGGGCACGCCGGGCTTCGGCATCATGAAACCCTACGATGGCAACGCGGCCAGCGTCGGCAACGGGACGATGATCGCCATCATCGTCGACAGCCGCGACAAGGTCGACGCGCTGTACAACAAGGCGCTGGAGCTGGGCGGCACCGACGACGGCCCGCCAGGCCAGCGTTTCCCCGGCTTCTACGCCGCGTACTTCCGCGATCTGGACGGCAACAAGTTCAATGCGTACTACATGGGACAGTGAGCGCAGCATCCGCGCCTGATCGCATCGCACCGTGTCGCCACACCATCGCAATGTCGCGCTGCTCTCGTCGGCGCAGGCGCTGCTGTTCACCAACAACGTCACGCTGATCGCGCTGAACGGGCTGGCCGGCTATCAGCTGGCCGCCGACAAGTCGCTGGCCACCCTGCCGGTGACCACACAGATCATCGGCTCGGCGCTCACCGCCCTGCCCGCATCACACCTGATGCAGAGGATCGGACGGCGCGCAGGCTTCCAGCTGGGCACGGGACTCGGCTTCATCGGTGCCGCCATCGCCACGTACGGCATTTTCATGCGCAGCATGACGCTGCTCTGTCTCGGCACCTTCGTGCTCGGCATCTACGGCGCGTTCGGCCAGTTCTATCGTTTCGCTGCAGCCGACGCGGCACCGGCCGACTTCAAGGCCAAGGCGATTTCCCTGGTGGTGGCAGGCGGGCTCGTGGGCGGGCTGATCGGTCCGGCATTGTCCAAATGGACCCGCACGCTGCACGAAGTCGAGTTTCTGGCCTCCTATGCGTCGTTGATGGTGTTCTGCGTGCTGACCATGCTGCTCATCAGCGCCATCAACATTCCCCGGCCGCAGGCGGCGGCGAGCGATGCCCCGGCCCGACCGCTCGCCGAGGTCGCGCGCCAGCCGGTGTTCATCGTGGCCACGATGTCCAGCGCGCTGGGCTATGGCGTGATGAATTTCCTGATGACTGCCACACCGCTGGCCATGGGCGTGTGCGGCCACCCGTATTCCGATGCGGCCAACGTGATCTCGGCGCACGTCATCGCCATGTTCGCGCCATCGTTCTTCACCGGCTCGCTCATCCAGCGCTTCACGGCAGAGAAGGTGATCCTGGCCGGTGTGGCCATCATGGTGGGCTGCACCGCCATCGCCCTGAACGGGATCAGCGTCGCGCACTTCTGGTGGTCGCTGGTGCTGCTCGGGCTGGGCTGGAATTTCATGTTCGTGGGCGGCTCCGCGCTACTCACCGGGACGTATCGGGTGAGCGAGCGGGCCAAGGCCCAGGGCCTGCACGACCTGCTGGTCTTCGGCACCACGGCCGCGTCGTCGTTCGCCTCGGGCCTGATCCTGAAGGCCAACGGCTGGATGATGCTCAATTACGTGGCGCTTCCGTTCATCGCGCTGTCCGGCGCGGCGGTGCTTTGGCTGATGCTGCGGCCCAAGCCTGCGGCTACTCAAACCGGTTGACCAGCTCCCCGATTCCGTCGATCACCACCCTCACCTCGCTGCCGGGCTTCATCGACCCCACGCCCACACTCGTGCCGCAGGCGATGACGTCGCCCGGCTCCAGCGTCACGTCATGCGAGAGCAGGCTCACCAGTTTCGCCGGCGGAAACACCATGTCGCTCACCGGGTAGTTCTGCCGTTCCTGCTCATTGAGAAAAAGCTTGATGGTGAGCCCCATGGGGTCGAGACCGGTGGCGATGACCGGGCCGATGACGCCGAAGGTGTCGAAGCTCTTCGACCGCGTCCACTGTTCGAAGCCCGGGTCGCGGCGCAGGATGTCGATGGCGGTGACATCGTTGACACAGGTGTAGCCGAATATTCGCGTGGCAGCCTCGGCCTCACTGACTGCCTGACAGCGCTGGCCGATGACGATGCCCAACTCTGCCTCGTAGATGACTTTGCCCGCGTACTGCGCAGGCATGCGGATGGGTTGACCGTGCGGATGCAGCGCGGTGTTGGCCTTGAGAAACCAGAGCGGCTCGGCAGGAACAGGCTGACCGATTTTGGCGAGCAGGGCGTGGAAATTGTTGGCGAGGCAGATCATCTTGCCGGGCACGCAGGGCGGCTCGACGCGGACGTCGGCGAGATTCACCGTCTGGCCGGTGGCCTCGGGTGAGTCAAACAATTCGCCGGCGTGGACATGGATGAGATCGCCATCCAGCGCACCAATGGCTGTGCTGCCTTCATGGGTGAAGCGAATCCAGCGGGTCATTTTTGGGCTCCTCGGTGCATCAGTGTCGCGCGCGGTTTCATTGCGAATATTCGCAACAGGCTCAGGGACCTGCCTTGATGCACCGCAACATCCTCTTCCGGCAGCCCCGGACGCGGGTTGGGCAGCGGGCGGCAAATCTGGTAGCTTTCGCCTATCCACGGGTATCGCCCACGAGTGCAGACAACCATGAAAACCGTCCTGATCGCCAACCCCAAAGGTGGCGCCGGCAAGACCACGCTCTCGACCAATCTCGCAGGCTACTTCGCCAATCAGGGCGAGGATGTCCATCTTTGGGACCTGGACAAGCAGAAATCGTCGCTGCACTGGCTGTCCCTCCGCCCAGACTGGCTGCCACCCATCCACCGGCTGGATGCGCGCAGCAAGACCGAGGGCAAGGACGGCTGGCTGGTGCTGGATACGCCCGCCGGGCTTTCCGGCGAGCCGCTGGACGAGGCGCTGAAGCGGGCCCACAAGGTCATCATCCCGCTGGTGCCCTCGCCGTACGACATCGAGGCCACGCGCCGTTTTCTGGACGAAATCCTGAAGCACAAGGCGTTGAAGAAGGGCGCGGTCGATCTGGCCATCATCGGCATGCGGGTCGATGCGCGTACCAAGGCCGCCGAGCGGCTGGATGACTTCCTGGAGCCGATCGACCTGCCGGTGCTGACCCACCTGCGCGAAACGATGAACTATGTGAACGCCGCCTTCGAGGGCAAGTCGATATTCGATCTGGCCCCCTCGCTGGTCGAGCGCGATCTGGAGCAGTGGCAGCCAATCTTGGACTGGGTGGAACGGTAATCTGCCCATGAACAATTCGCATCTGACCAGGCTGCTGCAGGACGGGCAGCGCTTCTCCCCGTCCTATGGCGGAGGCCTGTCCAACCACCTGCCCATGACCCTCATCGCATTGACCGCATTGGGCGGCGACGATGCGGCCCGCGAGGCGCATGTTCAGCGTTATGCCAAGCGGCTGGAGCCGCTGCACGAGGCGGACATCCATATCGACGCGGCGCGCTTTGATCGCCATCTCGGCGACTGGGCCGCGCATGCGGCATACCGCAAGTTTTTTCATCAGGCGCTGGCCGAACATGGCACCGCCGCCACGCTGGCCGCATGGTGGCCGGAGCTGGCGCCCGGCATCGCGGCGGCCGGCTTCCATGGCCTTATCCGTCTCGCCTACGGGCTGGAGGCGGCCAACGCCCATGAAATCGCCACGGGTCTGGCCTATATCGCCTCCGCCCACACGCCGCTCATCGACCGCGCCAGCAGCATTGCCGATGGCTCGGCTGGGCTGGAAGAGGCGCTGGCGGAATTGCGCGGCGCCTTCTCCGGCAATCGCATTGAGGCCGGTCTCATCATCGAGGAACTGCGCTTGGCCACCGAGGAGCCTGCGTTCTTCCCGCATCTCAAGTTGCCGCGCCTGGACTCGGCACAGGATTGCACCACCGTGCGCGCCGACTTCGCGCGCGTATCCGTCCGGCTTTATCTGGCCGCGCCCAGCTTCAACTCGCTGCATCTCGTCACCGGCACCCATGCGCTGGAAGCCGTGTTGGATCAGTTGCCGGCCGCCATGCACACGCGCACGCTGGCCCATTTCTGGGTGGCGTATTGCGCGGCCTATGTCAGCATCGGCGCGCCAGAGCCGGCGTCGGTACCTACCGAAGGCCCGGCGCCAGACTGGCAGCCGTGCATCGCTGCCGCGCTGAAATCACCCAACGACCATCTCATCAAGATGGTGCACACCTGCACCGCGCAGCATGCGCGGCATGGGGATGCGGCGTATGGCGCCGCAGCGCGAAAAGTGTGCGGGTTGGGTTGATGTTTTCCGCTCCTAGCCGATGCGAAAACAACCCCCAGCCAAGGAGCGCAAGCGCAAACCGCGGGTGAAATCAGCGGCGGAACTTGAGCTGCCCCGCCTGCGGGCACAACTGAAAGCGGCGGGTATGCGAGCCGCTGGCCGAACCCAGGTCAATGCGAGTCTGCTCCGTCCCACCAATAGCTACGGAACACCCGACTTCGTCGAGCGCGGCCACTATCTGGACATGCCCTTCCGCTGCAAGGATTGTGGCAAGGAAGAGATCTGGACAGCGACGCAGCAGAAGTGGTGGTACGAGCAGGCGCAGGGAGACGTATGGACTGTTGCGACCCGCTGTCGCCCGTGCCGGAGAAACGAACGCCGTCGCAAGGCCGAGGCGGAGCGAACCCGCCAAGCGGGATTGGCACTGAAAGCAGCCCGGCAATCGCGTAGCCCGGGCTGATCACCACATCGTGGCTTTTGCTCTCTCCGGCCACTCGCGGTCATAAGCCTCACCGCCCACGCTCCCACACGATAGCGACGCCAGAATCTGACCGGCCGTCGGCAGCGTCTTGGCATCCACGTGCTTCGCCGGATTCCACAGGCCAGACCGCACCAATGCACGGGCGCACTGGAAGTACACCGCTTCCACATTCATCACGATGACCGACCGTGGCGCCTTGCCTTCGACCTTGAAACTCTCCAGCAGCGCAGGCTCCACGCTCACCACGGCGCGACCATTCACGCGCAAGGTGTTGCCGAGGCCGGGGATGAGGAACAGCAGCGCCACGCGCGGATCGCGCACGATGTTGCGCAGCGAATCGACGCGGTTGTTGCCGCGCCGATCGGGAATGTGAAGTGTCTTCTCGTCGGCGATGCGCACGAAGCCGGCCTGATCGCCTCGCGGTGAACAATCCGCGCCCTCGGGACCGACGGTCGCCAGCAGCACGAAGGGCGACACCTCGATGAAGGGGCGGTACTCGGGCGTGATGCGATCCACGACCTTGACCGTCGACGTTTCGCCCGGCGTGCCGTAGATCGCCTCCAGATCGGCTTCGCTGGCGAGGATGTGGCTCACTGGTCTTTCCAGGCGGCGAACGCGGTTTCGATGCGCGCCTTCAGTGCATCGTCGATCTTCGCCGCGATGTCCAGCGCCTTCATGTTCTCGTGCACCTGCGCGACGCGCGATGCGCCGGTGATGACGGTGGACACGTTGGGATTCTTGAGACACCACGCCAGCGCAAGTTGCGCGGAGGTGCAGCCCAGCTCTTTCGCGATGCCGGTGAGCTTGGCCACCGCCTCGTTGCGTGCCTTGTCGGTCAACTGCTCCACCATCCACGCCATGCGCGGAATGGCACCGCGGCTGTCGGCCGGTACACCGCCCGCGTACTTGCCGGTCAGCACGCCGGAGGCCAGCGGACTCCAGGTGGTGAGGCCCAGACCGATGTCCGTGTACAACTGCGAATATTCGCGTTCCACGCGGGCGCGGTGGAACAGGTTGTATTCCGGCTGCTCCATCACCGGCTTGTGCAGGTGGTGGCGATCGGCGATTTTCCACGCCTCCGCGATGGCCGTGGCCGGCCACTCCGACGTGCCCCAGTACAGCGCCTTGCCCTGGGTGATGATGTCGTGCATCGCATAGACCGTCTCTTCGATCGGCGTGTTCGGATCGGGGCGATGGCAGTAGATAAGATCGACGAAATCGAGCTGCAAGCGCTTCAACGAATTGTCGATGCCCTGCATCAGATACTTGCGATTGAGCGTGTTCTTGGAGTTCACGCCCTCCTCGATGCCCCAGAAGAACTTGGTGGAGACGAGGTAGTGCAGGCGCGGCCAGTTGAGCTGCTTCAGCACCTCGCCCATGATGGTCTCGGACTGGCCGGTGGCGTAAACCTCGGCGTTGTCGAAGAAATTGACGCCGGCGTCGCGTGCGGCGGCCATGCATTCGCGCGCGAGTTTCGTGTCCATCTGGTTGCCGTAAGTGATCCAGGAGCCGAAGGAGAGCTCGCTCACCTTGATGCCTGCGCGGCCGAGTCGGCGGAAATTCATGTGCTGCCTCCGTGTATGCGAATATTCGGCGCAAGGATAAAGGAAGGAGCATTCAGCATGGCGGATACCCATACGTTCGAAACGACCTTGCGCTGGCCCGCTGACCCCGCGCAGCCCCTGCCGCCTGACCCGGCGTTTTCACGCAACAACGTGATGGCCACGCCGGGCAAGCATGAGGTGGCCGGTTCCGCGCCGGGCGTGTTCGGCGGTGACACCACGCGCTACAACCCGGAAGAGCTCATGCTGATGTCCCTCTCCGAATGCCACATGCTCACCTACCTCGCCATCGCGGGAAAGAAGCGCATGGCCATTCTGGGCTATGAAGACAGGGCGACCGGCACGCTGGCGCTGGGCCCGTCGGGGAAAATGCAGATGACGACCTGCGTGTTGCGGCCGGTGGTGACGGTGCCCAAAGGGACAAACCTAGAGGATGCCCGGGCCATGCACGACAAGGCGCACGCCAACTGCTTCATGGCCAACTCGGTGAATTTTCCGGTGACCCACGAACCGGAGTTTGTGGAGGTGTAGAGCACGCGTTGGGCACGCGTTGGGCACGCGTTGGACGTGGACGCACCCGGCGCTGCGTCCGGGCTCAGTGCGGGGGAAAGCGCTTGTGCGGCGCGATTACTTCTTTCCCATCAGCCGGTCCATGCGCTCCTTGCGCTCCGCGACCAGCTTCGCGGCTTCCCGCTTCTCGCGCAGCTTGAATACCCGCTCGATGACTTCCCACCAGAAAAGGATGATGAAGAACGGCGACAGGACCACCCACCACGACCAGCCCGCGACCGGGTTGATGTCCATGAATTTCAACAGCACCAGCAGAAAACCGATGATCAGCAGATACATGTCGTCAAACCTCCCTGTTCGCGCGGCATGCCAGTCAGAGTGGGCGATTATAAGCGCTCCCTCCATCGCGCTGTCACCCCGCGGATGAGGGAGGCCGGGTCAACGGACTTCCGGCCACGCGCGTTTTAGCGTGCAGGTATCAGGCTTTCATGCCGATAGAACATTGTCCGGCAAGGCGAACACAGGTAAAGTTGCGCGTCCCGAATTCCGGCATTCCTTTCACACCGTCCCAGGAGACATTCATGAAATTCAAGATTACGGCAGTTGCCCTGCTGGCCGCCGGCCTCGTCGCCGCAGGCTCCGCATCCGCCAACGAAGAACTGGCCAAGAAGTCGGCCTGCACCGCCTGCCACGCCATCGACAAGAAGCTGGTCGGCCCGTCCTACAAGGACGTCGCAGCCAAATACAAGGGCCAGAAGGACGCAGAAGCCAAGCTGATCGAGAAGGTCAAGAAGGGTGGCGTCGGCGTGTGGGGTCAGGTGCCCATGCCCGCCAATGCGGCCGTGAAAGACGAAGACATCAAGACCCTGGTGAAATGGGTTCTGGCCACGAAGTAACCCGGCTGCGCCCTGCACGATGCAGGGTCATAACCGGACAAGGAACCGGCGGAGACCCCGCCGGTTTTTTTTTCGTCCATGGCTTCGGAAAACCACCTGCAGACCACTTCAAATACTTGTTTGACAAGGGAATTCAGCGATGCGCATAATCCGCGCTTTCCTGCAATACCCGTGTCACGTCACGTCACCCAACCCACTATTTCGTCTGGAGAATCTTCACCATGAACGCACCCGTCAAACTCTCCCTGGCACTGGCAGTCACACTCGCCATCGCCGCTTGCGGCAAGAAGGAAGAGCCGAAAGTCGAGGCACCGAAGCCCGCTGAGCCGCCCTCGATCACCGTGACCATCGCCCACGCCGGCCCCCTGACGGGCTCCATCGCCCACCTGGGCAAGGACGACGAAAACGGCGTGCGCCTCGCCGTTGACCAGACCAATGCCAAGAAGATCACCATCGACGGCAAGGTCCTCAAGCTGAACATGATCAGCGAAGACGACCAGGCTGATCCGAAAGTTGGCACCACCGTGGCCCAGAAGATCATCGACGCCAAGGCCGTTGCCGTCATCGGCCACCTGAACTCGGGCACGTCCATTCCCGCTTCCGAGATCTACAGCAAGGCCGGCGTGCCGATGATCTCCGGCTCCGCCACCAACCCGACGCTGACCGAGCGCGGCATGAAGACCGTGTTCCGCACTGTCGGCCGTGACGACCAGCAGGGTCCGGCGATCGCCGCCTACATCGCCAACGAGCTGAAGGCCAAGAAGGTGGCCCTGGTGGATGACAAGACCGCCTATGGCGAAGGCCTGGCCAACGAAGTGGAAAAGGCACTGAAAGCCGCGAAGGTCACCATCGTCGGCCGCGAGCGCACCACCGACAAGGAAACCGATTTCAAGGCCGTCCTCACCAAGATCAAGGCGAAGAATCCTGACGTCGTCTTCCACGGCGGCATGGACGCCACCGGCGGCCCGATGATCAAGCAGGCCCGCGAACTGGGCATCAAGTCGGTCTTCACGTTCGGTGACGGTGCCTGTACCGACGAAATGGCCAAGCTGGCCGGTGCGGCCGCTGAAGGCCTGGTGTGCTCGCAGGCCGGTCTGCCGCGCGAAGCCGCATCGCCGGAGTTCGCCAAGGCCTTCAACGCCAAGTTTGGCGACATCAAGCAGTACGCGCCTTACTTCTACGACGCCACGCTGGCTGTGGTGGAAGCCATGAAGAAGGCCAACTCCGCCGACCCGGCCAAGTTCGGTCCGGAGCTCTTCAACGTGTCCTTCACCGGCGCCACGGGCAAGGTCGAGTTCGACGCCAAGGGTGACCGCAAGGACGCCGAAATCACCATCTTCAAGCTGAAGGACGGCAAGGTGGTGCCCGAGGCCATCGTCAAGGGCGGCGTATCGACCAAGTTCGAAATGCCGGCACCGGCTGCCGCCGCTGCACCCGCCGCTGCACCCGCTGCTGCCCCGGCCACCGCGCCTGCCGCCGCACCGGCTGCGGACGCCAAGCCCGCCGAAGCACCGAAGAAGTAAGCAAGGCCGACACAGGAAAACGGCACCGGCAACGGTGCCGTTTTTTTATGTGCATACCAGTGCGATGCCCGGCGCGGGCTTTCTATAGAATGCGCGGGACAACAACAATGCATGTCGCACTCGGGAACGAAACGACACCACACGCGGGGGGCGGTTCAGTTTGGACATCTTTCTCCAGCAGATCGTCAATGGTCTGACACTGGGCTGTGTGTATGCCGTCGTGGCCCTGGGTTACACCATGGTCTACGGCATCATCCAGCTCATCAATTTCGCCCACGGCGAAGTGGTGATGATCGGCGCCATGGTGGCGTTCACCGTCATCACCGCGCTGGCGGGCTCCGGCGCGCCACCGCTCATCATCGTGCTGGCGGGTATCACCGCGGCCATTCCCGTCTGCATGGCCACGGGCTATGTCGTTGAACGGACCGCCTACCGGCCGCTGCGCAACGCGCCGCGCCTGGCCCCCCTCATCACCGCGATCGGCGTTTCCATCGTGCTGCAGCACGTGGCCATGATGATCTGGGGCCGCAACTACATCTCGTTTCCGCAGATCGTCGAATTCACGCCGTATCACATCACCAGCAATCCCAACGGCGCCACCATCAGCAACATCCAGATCGTCATCATCCTGACCTCGATCGCGATGATGGCCGCCCTGCTGGGTCTCGTGTACCGCACCCGCATGGGCATCGCCATGCGCGCCGTATCACAGCGCCCGGACGTTGCGGGGCTCATGGGGGTGAACATCAACAGCGTCATCTCCTTCACCTTCATGATCGGCGCGGCGCTCGGCGCCATTGCCGGCGTGATGGTGGGTAGCTACTACGGCATTGCGCATTACCAGATGGGCTTCCTCCTGGGTCTGAAGGCGTTCTCGGCGGCAGTGCTGGGCGGCATCGGCAACCTCGGCGGCGCGGTGCTGGGCGGCATCCTCATGGGGCTCATCGAATCGCTGGGCGCCGGCTACATGGGGGACCTCACCAACGTCTGCACGCTGGACAAGTTCCTGCCCGGCTTCCAGGCGCTGTGCGAAGCCAATCCCAATTCGAGCTTCTTCGGCAGCAATTACAAGGATGTCTACGCGTTCATCGTGCTGATCCTCGTGCTGGTGTTCCGGCCGCAGGGTTTGCTGGGCGAGCGCACGGGAGACCGCGCATGAACGCTCTGGCGAACTCAGTTGCCAACCTCCGTAGCAACCCGAAGCTGTACTGGGTCGGCGTGGCGCTTATCGCCATCAGCCTGCTGGCCCTGCCCTTCGTGCTGGCCATGGTCGGCACGGCCTGGGTGCGCATCACCAACCTCGCAATCCTGTTCGTGCTGCTCTCGCTGGGCCTCAACATCGTGGTGGGCTTCGCCGGATTGCTGGATCTCGGCTACATCGCGTTCTATGCCGTCGGCGCCTACGTTTACGCACTGCTGGCCTCGCCGCATTTCGGCCTGCATCTGCCGTGGTGGATGATCCTGCCCATCGGCGCGTTCGTGGCCTGCATTTTCGGCATCCTGCTGGGCACGCCCACGCTGAAACTGCGTGGCGACTATCTCGCCATCGTGACCCTGGGCTTCGGCGAGATCATCCGCATCTTCATGAACAACCTGTCGGAGCCGATCAACCTGACCAACGGCCCGAAAGGGCTGGCAACAATCGATCCGATCCACGTGCTGGGGCATGACCTTTCCAGCACGACGCGCATCGGCGACTTCGCCATGCAGGGGCCGATCAAGTACTACTACCTGCTGCTCATCATCCTGCTGGTGGTCATTGTCATCAACCTGCGCCTGCAGAACTCGCGCATCGGCCGCGCCTGGGAAGCCATCCGCGAAGATGAACTGGCCGCACGCGCCATGGGCATCAACACCACGCGCATGAAACTGCTGGCCTTCGCCATGGGTGCCTCGTTTGGCGGCATCGCGGGCGGCCTCTTCTCCTCCATCCAGGGCTTCATCAGCCCGGAGAGCTTCATCCTCAACGAAAGCGTGATGGTGCTGGCCATGGTGGTGCTGGGCGGCATGGGCAACATCTGGGGCGTGATCCTTGGCGCCATCCTGTTGTCCTTCGTGCCCGAGGTGCTGCGCTACACCGCCGAACCCTTGCAGAAGATGATTTTTGGCAAGTCGCTCATCGATCCTGAAGTCATCCGCATGCTGCTTTTCGGTCTCGCCATGGTGGTGATGATGCTGTATCGCCCGGCGGGGATCCTGCCGTCGAGCGTGCGCAGACGGGAGCTCAGCCGGGATGAGTAACGTGATTCTCTCCGTCGACGGCGTTTCCAAGCGGTTCGGCGGCCTGCAGGCGCTGTCGGGTGTCTCGTTTTCCATCAACAAGGGCGAGATCTTCGGCCTCATCGGTCCCAACGGTGCCGGCAAGACCACGATGTTCAACGTGATCACCGGCCTGTACATCCACGATGAAGGCTCCATCACTTTTGAAGGCCAGGCTTTGACGGATGCCACGCCGGACCGCATCGCGGCACTGGGCATCGCCCGCACTTTCCAGAACATCCGCCTCTTCGGCAATCTCTCCGCGCTGGAGAACGTGATGATCGGCCGCCATGTGCGGACCAAGGCCGGCGTGTGGGGCGCCATCACCCTCAACGCCGCCACGCGCAAGGAAGAGGCAGAGATCGAAAAGCGCGCGCACGAATTGCTGCAGTACGTCGGCATTGATTCGCGCACCAACGACATCGCGCGCAACCTCTCCTATGGCGATCAGCGCCGGTTGGAGATTGCCCGTGCGCTGGCCACCGATCCGCGCGTGCTGGCGCTGGATGAGCCAGCGGCCGGCATGAATGCCACGGAGAAGCTGGCCTTGCGCGAGCTGCTGGAAAAGATTCGTGCCTCCGGCATCACCATCCTCCTCATCGAGCATGACGTGAAGCTGGTGATGGGTTTGTGTGACCGCATCGCCGTGCTGGACTACGGCAAGAAGATCGCCGAAGGCCTGCCCAAGGACGTGCAGCGCGATCCCAAGGTGATCGAGGCCTATCTCGGTGCCGCGCCTGAATCGACGGAGGCCGCATGAGTACGCCTCTGTTGGAGTTGAAGAATCTCAAGATCGCCTATGGCGGGATCAATGCCATCAAGGGATCGCGGCAAGCCGGAAGCAGGGGCCCCGATTGCGGGGATGCGCCGCGCGCTGTCGCGAAAGGATGCCCGGTGTCCGCATGACAACACCTTTGCTAGAACTTAAGAATCTCAAGATTGCGTATGGCGGGATCAATGCCGTCAAGGGATCGCGACAAGCCGGAAGCAGGGGCCCCGCTTGCGGGGATGCGCCGAGCGCTGTCGCGAAAGGATGCCCGGTGTCCGCATGACAACACCTTTGCTAGAACTAAAGAATCTCAAGATTGCGTACGGCGGCATCAGTGCGGTCAAGGGCATCTCGCTGACCGTGAACCCCGGTGAGCTCACCACCCTCATCGGCGCCAATGGCGCCGGCAAGACCAGCACGCTGAAGGCGATTGCCGGCATGGTGAAGACCGCCAGCGGCGATGTCATCTACGACGGCGACAGCATCACCCATCAGCCGTCCTACGCCATCGCCCGCAAGCGCCTGTCGCTGGTGCCGGAAGGCCGCGGCGTGTTTCCGCAGCTCACGGTCGAGGAGAACCTCGCCATGGGCGCGTACACGCGCAACGACCATGCCGAGATCAAGGCGGATGTGGAGCGAATATTCGCAATGTTTGCGCGCCTCAAGGAGCGCCGTGCCCAGACGGCCGGCACGCTTTCCGGCGGCGAACAGCAGATGCTGGCCATCGGTCGCGCGCTGATGGCACGGCCGAAGCTTCTGCTCCTCGATGAACCCAGCATGGGTCTGGCGCCCATCATGGTGCAGAAGATTTTCGAGGTCGTGCGCGAAGTGGCTGCAACGGGCGTCACCATCCTGCTGGTGGAGCAGAACGCCAAGCTGGCGCTGGAAGTGAGCAGCAAGGGCTATGTCATGGATGGCGGCGAGATCACGCTCGCCGATGACGCCAAGGCGCTGCTCACCAATCCGAAGGTGCGCGAGGCGTATCTGGGCGAGGTGTGAGCGGCCGATGCGCCGGCTCTACCCGCCGCGCGCCGCGTGGCCGGCATAGTTTTTCAGCACGAACGCCCAGGCGTCCTTGAAGTAGGCGTGCACCTGCGCCCACTCCGCGCCGGCGCCGAATCCATAGTGGGTGAAGTGGATGCGCGTGGTGGATTCGCCGCGCTTCTCCAGACGCACCACGACCCATGTATGTTCATCACGCAGACGCCCGAAGCGTGTTGGCGCGTTCCAGCTGAAGACCAGCAACTCCTCCGGCACCCAGGCCATCACCACGGTCCCCTCACTGCCCTTCTCCCCGGCGGGCGCCTTGGGATTGAAGTGCATTTCATACGGTCCGCCCACCCGCAGTTCAACTTTGGCCTCGGGCGCGAACCATGCCTGCACGCCGGCCTGCGTGCTCCAGTGACGCCACACGGTTGCCACCGGCAGGGCCACGTCCAGGGTCTGGTCGATGCGCGGCCCGGCCGGCTCGCGCACGAACTCCACCGCCGCGGCTGTTGCGATGGTCATGATGCAGGCGGCAGCTGCACAGAGCGCACGCCCGATTGCCCAACGTGTCTTCATGATCGAACCTCCCTGTCCTTGCAGTACCCGGCAAACACCTGCATGAGCACGATGCCCCAACCCTGCTCGTAGCCTGCGCGTGCGGGAGCGGCACGGTCCTGCAACACCGCCCACCCGCCCTGGACCAGCGTGACCAGTGTCCCCTTGGCATTGGCGGCAAAACTCACCTCGACCCACAGTGCGCGATCTGCCACCCCGCCGGGATGCCAGGTGAAGCGCAACGAACGCGGCGGGTCGTACCGCTCCACCGTGCCCCAGCAGTGCGTGGTGCCATCGGCGCCCTGCTCAAGCAGGCGCCCGCCCACGTGCGCTTCGAGCGAGACGGATTGAGCATCCGCCTGGCAAACGGAATGGCTGTGCCGCGGCCACCACACACCCCAGTCGCGCACGAAATAGTCGAAGGCCCGCTCTGCGGGTGCTTCCACCTGCAGCGTCAACACCAGCGGCGGCAAGTCATTTCCGGCGGTCGGAGTTGCGTGGGGATCGATCACGTTTCTTCTCCTCGGTGGATACGTGATGGGCATAGGCCTGCATGGCGTCCTGCCACATGGACTCCAGGTAGCGGCGGGTCTCCAGGACGGTGGCGGCATTGATGCTGAAGTAATGCCGCGTGCCTTCCCAGCGGTCGACCACCCAACCCGCGTCCTGCAAGGCACGCAAATGCTGCGACACCGCCGGGCGCGACACGGGCAATCGCTCGGCAAGCTCGCCCACGGTCAGTGCGCCGCCGCGCAATGCCTCCAGCACACTGCGCCGCGTCCCGTCGCCCAATGCTGCGAGCTGATGCATTTGGTTAGCCATGGCTTACTGTAAGCCAAAGCTTACGCTCATGTCAAGCCGTCGGCAAGTTGCGCCCACGCGAACCCTCCGCCACACTGCGCGGCATGAACCTATCCAGATCAGAACTCGCCGACCTGAAGCGCGCCAAGCAGCTTCTGGAGAACCCCGGACTCGCCGCAAAGATGACCGCGGCGCTGGGTGCGCCCATCGAGAAGGGCTTCGCGCTCCTGCCCAAGAGCTGGAACAAGACCGTGCACAAGGCGTCCGAGGCCGCGCTGATGAAGGCGCTGGATGTGGCGGTGAAGTCGCTTGGCGAGAAGTCAGGCCCGCGCTTCGGCCCGACCGAGCGCATGCACAAGATCGCCGTGGCGGCGAGCGGGGCCGCGGGTGGCGCCTTCGGGCTGGCCGCGCTGGCGATCGAGTTGCCAGTGTCCACCACCATCATGCTGCGCTCCATCGCCGACATCGCCAAGAGCGAAGGCGAGAACATCAACTATCTCGACACCAAGCTGGCCTGCCTCACCGTGTTTGCGCTGGGCGGCGAGTCGAAGTCCGACGACGCGACCGAATCAGGCTATTTCGCCGCGCGCGCCGCGATGGCCGCGGCCGTGAGCGAAGCATCCAAGTTCATCGCCGAGAAGGGCTTCACCAAGGCGGGGGCACCGGCGCTGGTGCGGCTCATCAGCGTGCTGGCCTCGCGCTTTGGCATCGTCGTGTCGGAAAAGGCGGCAGCGCAGGCCGTGCCCATCCTGGGCGCTGCCGGCGGTGCCCTCATCAACACGATTTTCATCGGCCACTTCCAGGACATGGCGCGCGGCCATTTCATCGTGCGCCGGCTGGAGAAGATCCACGGCGCGGAGCCGGTGAAGCTGGCGTACGAGTCCTTGTAATTACACCCAGTCGCGGTGCGGCAGCAAGGTCTCGTACAGCTTGGCCTCGGGCGATCCCGGCTCGGGCTTCCAGTCATAGCGCCACTTCACCACGGGCGGCAGCGACATCAGGATCGATTCCGCGCGCCCGCCTGACTGCAGGCCGAATAGCGTGCCGCGGTCCCACACCAGATTGAACTCGACATAGCGGCCGCGGCGATAGGCCTGGAAGTCGCGCTCGCGCTCGCCATAGGACGTGTCCTTGCGCCGCTCGACAATCGGCACATAGGCCGGCAGGAAGGCATCCCCCACTGCGCGCTGCATGGCGAAGCTCTGGTCGAAGCCGGGCTCGGAGAGGTCATCAAAGAACACGCCACCGATACCGCGCGGCTCGCCGCGATGCTTCAGGAAGAAATACTCGTCGCACCACTTCTTGTACTTCGGATACCAGTCCGGGCCGAAGGGCGCCAGCGCGTCGCGGTTGACGCGATGAAAGTGCGCGCAGTCCTCGTCGAATGGATAGTAGGGCGTGAGATCCATGCCGCCGCCGAACCAGAACACGTCGCCTGCCTTGTCATCCAGCGCCACGAAGAAGCGCACGTTCATGTGCACCGTCGGCACAGATGGATTGCGTGGGTGGAACACCAGCGAGACCCCCATGGCCTCCCACGGCCGGCCGGCGATCTCGGGGCGATGGGCGGATGCGGACGGGGGCAGTTGCGTGCCCTTCACGTGCGAGAAGCCGACACCGGCGCGCTCGAACACGTTGCCATCTTCCAGCAGCCGGGAAATGCCGCCACCGCCGCCCATGCTTTGCGGCCGCTGCCACTCGTCACGAATGAATGGCTTGCCGTCGATGGCGCTGATGGTGTCGACGATCCGGTCCTGCAACCCGGTGAGGTAATCGCGAACTGCGGTGCTGTGCATGATCATTTGCGGTGAATGGCGCGGTGGCCGATGTCTTTTCTGAATTGCATGCCATCGAAGCGAATATTCGCAACGGCACGATACGCGATGTCGGCGGCTTCCTTCACGTTGACACCGAGGCCGGTCACGCAGAGCACGCGCCCGCCCGAGGTAACCGCCTGCCCGTCCTTCTCCGTCGTGCCGGCGTGGAAGGTCTTGCAGTCTTCCGTGGCCTTCGGGATACCCGTGATCACATCACCCTTCTTCGGCGTGTCGGGATAGCCTGCTGCCGCCAGCACCACACCGAGCGCAGCGCGGCGATCCCAGTCCGCCTCGATCTGGTCCAGCGTGCCGTCGATAGCGTGCTCCACGAGCGTGAAGAAATCGGTCTTCAGTCGCATCATGATGGGCTGGGTTTCCGGGTCGCCCATGCGCGCGTTGAATTCGACTACGCGCGGTGCGCCGTTGGCGTCGATCATGAGACCCGCATAGAGAAAGCCGGTGAACGGTGTGCCTTCCGCCGCCATCCCGCGCAGCACCGGCATGATGATTTCGCGCATGGTGCGCGCGTGGACCGCCGGCGTCACCACCGGTGCCGGGGAGTAGGCGCCCATGCCACCCGTGTTGGGACCCTGGTCGCCATCGAAAATGCGCTTGTGATCCTGCGACGATGCGAAGGGCAGCGCATGCTTGCCGTCGCACATCACGATGAAGCTGGCTTCCTCGCCGGCCATGAATTCTTCGATGACAACTCTGTGGCCGGCGTCGCCCAATTTGTTGCCGGCCAGCATCATGTCGACCGCTTCATGCGCCTCGGCCAGCGTCATTGCGACCACCACGCCCTTGCCCGCCGCGAGACCGTCGGCCTTGATGACAATCGGCGCGCCCTTCTCATCGATGTAGGCGTGCGCAGCCTTGGCATCCGTGAACGTCTGGAAGAACGCCGTCGGGATGTTGTGGCGCGTCATGAACTGCTTGGCGAAATCCTTGGAGGCCTCCAGTTGTGCCGCCGCTTTCGCCGGTCCGAATATTCGCAAGCCCGCCGCGCGGAACGCATCGACCACGCCTGCCGCCAGCGGGCCTTCCGGACCGACGACCGTGACATGGATCTGCTCGTCCTGCGCGAACTTCACCAGCTCCGGAATGCCGGTGATGTTGACATTGACCAACCCGTCCTCATGCGCGGTGCCGGCATTGCCGGGCGCGACATAGACGCACTGCACCTTGGGGGACTGGGCCAGTTTCCAGGCCAGCGCATGTTCGCGGCCACCGGAGCCGATGACGAGGAGTTTCATTCGGGTTGTGTAAGGATTGAAAAGGTTTTTGCTTCGACACACTGAATTAAGTCTGAAATTGTCAGCGGCTCAAGAATCTCCTTGGCCAAGCCCAGCCACTCGCCGATGAGGTGTCGGTAGCCAGCGCCAAACTCTGCTCCAAAGTACTTGGAAAACGGAAAATCAGCAGGAGAGAGGCCGCTGAACTCGCACACTTTAGACATGACCTCTTCCGCGTCGTCTCCGTCCAGGCGCAGATCGTGAAACAAGCGATCCGAATCCTTCAGCGCAGAGACGTCTCTCCCTGCAGCCCGCGCGATGATCTCAAGCACCGTTTGCCCAGAATGATCCATGGAGAGATCAATGTCTAAAGTGCCGCATTCCCGTAACGACCATCGCCACCCCATGCTCATCCGCCGCCTCGAACACTTCCTCATCCCGCATTGAACCGCCGGGCTGAATCACGGCCTTGGCCCCGGCGTTGGCGATCACATCCAGTCCATCCCGGAACGGAAAGAACGCATCCGAGGCCGCCACTGAACCCTTCAGCGACAGCCCGGCATGCTTGGCCTTGATGGCGGCAATGCGGGTCGAGTCGACGCGGCTCATCTGGCCCGCGCCCACACCGAGCGTCATGCCGTCCTTGCAGAACACGATGGCGTTCGACTTCACGAACTTGGCCACGCGGAAGGCGAAGATGAGGTCGTTCATCTCGCTGTCGGTGGGTTGGCGCTTGGTAACGACTTTCAACTGCGACACATCGAAGTCGTCGGAGGTCTGCAACAACAGGCCGCCGCCCACGCGCTTCAAATCAAACTTGTTGAGGTCGCGCGCCAGCGGCAGCTTCAGCAGGCGCACGTTCTGCTTGCCTGCGAATATTCGCAATGCGTCTGCGTCGTAGTCCGGTGCCAGCACCACTTCCACGAATTGTTTCGCCACAGCCTCGGCCGTGGCGCCGTCCACGACGCGGTTGAAAGCGATGATGCCGCCGAACGCCGAGGTGGGATCGGTCAGGAATGCGCGCTGATAGGCGGCGAGCGGCGTCTCCGCAATGGCCACGCCGCACGGATTGGCGTGCTTGATGATCACGCAGGCCGGCACCTCGAAGCTGCGGCAGCATTCCCACGCCGCGTCGGCATCGGCGATGTTGTTGTAGGAGAGCTCCTTGCCCTGCAGCTGGGTGTAGTGCGCCAGTGTGCCCGCGGCCGGGTTGGCCTCGACGTAGAACGCGGCACTCTGGTGCGGGTTCTCGCCGTAGCGCATGGGCTGGGCTTTCACGAAGTTGAGATTGAGCCGCTCGGGGAAAGTCTGCGGCTTCAAGTCTTCATCCAGCGACGTCAGCCAGTTGCTGATGGCGCTGTCGTACTCCGCCGTGTGACTGAACGCCTTCTTTGCAAGATGCAGGCGCGTGGCGGCAGAAAGCTTGCCCTCGTTGGCGCGCATCTCGGCGATGAGCGCGTAATAGTCGGCGCTGTCGGTGACGATGGCGACGAACGCATGATTCTTGGCCGAGGCACGGACCATGGCGGGGCCACCGATGTCGATGTTCTCGATGGCGTCATCGAACGTGCAGCCGGGCTTGGCCACGGTCTCGCGGAACGGGTAGAGATTCACCACCACCATGTCGATGCCCGGAATGTCGTGGTCCCGCATGGCGGCGACATGGGCCGGCAGATCGCGGCGCGCGAGGATGCCGCCGTGAATCTTCGGATGCAGGGTCTTCACCCGGCCATCCATCATCTCGGGAAAGCCGGTGTGCGCGCCGACCTCGATCACCTTCACGCCACTGTCGGCCAGGAGTTTGGCCGTGCCGCCGGTGGAGAGAATCTCGACATTCTGCGTGGCGAGATAGCGCGCCAGATCAACGATGCCCGTCTTGTCGGACACGCTCAAGAGCGCGCGGCGGACGGGGAGATGATCGGGGGCGGGGGCGCGGGAAGGGGCTGAGGCAGGTGCGGACATGAATGCTGGCCTTTCGTGTCACGCCTGGCGCCGGGCCGCCCGAGCCGAGGCGTCTGATGGAGCGAAAAAATACGCGGACGCGCCGCGCCCGGATCGATTACTCGATGCGCAGAATCTGCATCTTCTTGCGCAGCGTGTTGCGGTTCAGCCCCAGGAGCTCGGCCGCCTTGGTCTGGTTGCCGCCGCAGTGGGTCAGCACGACTTCGATCATGGGCTTCTCGATGTTCATGAGCACCATTTCGTACACGTTGCTGGTGGCCTCGCCGTCGAGGTCGTGGAAATACTGCTTCATCACCCTGCGCACGCAGGAGGACAATTCACTTTCGCGGGCGGCGTGATCCGCCTCTGCTCGTTTCACCATGCTATTTCCCTGCTTTCAGCTGACCTGCCAGACCCATGTCAGGCGGCCAGCGCCAGTTCTTCGTTGTTATTGGATTCTGTTTCGTACTGCAGCCTTGCCGAACGCACGCCCAGTTCCCCGAAGAAGCGGTGGACCGCCTCCTGCTGTGCGTTGAGATCGTCCAGCGTGTTCATGTGGGCGCGGAAGGCGGCCGAGCCCACCAGCCCCTTGGTGTACCAGGAGATGTGCTTGCGGGCCACACGCACACCCCGTTCGATGCCATAAAACGAATACAAGTCTTGCAGATGTCCCATCAGCACGCTGTGAATTTCCGCAACTTCCGGGGGTGCCAGATGCTCGCCCGTTTCCAGATAGTGCTGGATTTCGCGGAAGATCCAGGGACGTCCCTGCGCCGCACGGCCCACCATGATCGCGTCGGCGCCGGTGTAGTCGAGGACAAACTTGGCCTTCTCGGGTGAGGTGATGTCGCCATTGGCGACCACGGGAATCTTCACCGCCTGCTTCACCCTGCGGATGGTGTCGTACTCGGCATCGCCGGTGTACATGCAGGCACGGGTCCGGCCATGGATGGCGATGGACTGGATGCCGTTCTCTTCCGCGATGCGCGCGACATTCAGCGCATTCCGGTTTTCCTTGTTCCAGCCGGTGCGGAATTTCAGCGTGACCGGCACATCGACCGCGCCGACTACGGCTTTCAGGATGCGGCCGATCAGCGGCTCGTCCTGCATCAGGGCGGAGCCGGCATAGACATTGCAGATTTTCTTGGCCGGGCAGCCCATGTTGATGTCGATGATCTGGGCGCCGTTGTCCACGTTGTATTTGGCGGCTTCAGCCAGCATGGCCGGATCGGCACCGGCAATCTGGATCACCTTGGGCTCGACCTCGCCTTCGTGGTTGCCGCGGCGGATGGTTTTTTCCGAGCCCCAGAGCAGCGAGTTGGACGCCACCATTTCCGACACCGCCATGCCGGCACCCATCAGCTTGCACAGCTGGCGGAACGGCCGATCGGTCACGCCCGCCATGGGGGCGACGATCAGGTTGTTCTTGAGCTGGATGTTGCCGATGCGCATGGCAGACAGAAATTGACCGGTTGACCGAAAAAACAAAGCCCGGCCTGCAAATCACGCCGGGCGACATCACGGGAACAGCGAAAGGGCGCCTATTTTATACGCAACCGGCACCGCAGCAAGATTTTTTTGAATACCTCGTTACCGGGATGTTGTCGGCTGACGACAGCGCCCCGGAAACGGGCCGCCGCTCAAAAAACAGGCGCCCCCCAGCCGCCGCCGCCGGGCGTTTCAATGCTGAAGATGTCGCCAGCCTGAACACTCACTTCCGCGCAGGCTGGCAGGGTGTCAACCGTGCCATCGCGGCGCAGCACCAGGTTCAGGCCCGTGGCACCCGACTCTCCGCCCGCCATGCCGAACGGCGCCACCCGCCGTGCGTTGGACAGGATGGCCGCAGTCATGTCCTCCAGGAAGCGGATGCGTCGCACCGCCCCATGACCGCCGCGCCAACGGCCCGCACCGCCGGAGCCCGCACGGATGGAGTGTTCTTCCACGCGCACCGGAAAGCGCCATTCCAGCACCTCGGGATCGGTGAGGCGCGAGTTGGTCATGTGCACCTGCACCGCATCGCAGCCGTGAAAGCCTGGTCCGGCGCCGCTGCCACCGGAGATCGTCTCGTAGTACTGGTGCCAGGCATTGCCAAAGGTGAAGTTGTTCATTGTGCCGCACGAACCCGCCATCAGCCCGAGCGCGCCGATGAGCGCGTCGGTGATGCATTGCGAGGTTTCGACGTTGCCCGCCACCGTCGCGGCCGGTGCGACCGGGCTCAGCATGGAGCCTTCCGGGATGCGAAGGGTGAGCGGCTTCATGCAGCCTGCGTTCAAGGGAATATCGTCATCCACCAGCATGCGGAAGACATAGAGCACGGCCGCGTGCACCACGGCGGACGGCGCATTGAAATTGTTCGTCAATTGCGCCGAGGTGCCGGCAAAGTCGATCACCGCGGACTGCCGGTCAGCGCCCACTTGCACGGCGACCTTGATGACGGCGCCATTGTCCATCTCATACGAATATTCGCCATCCTTGAGCTTGCCGATGGCGCGGCGCACGCAGGCTTCGGCGTTGTCCTGCACATGGCCCATGTAAGCCTGCACCACGTCGAGGCCAAAGCCCGCGATCATGCGCTTCAGTTCGGCAGCACCTTTTTCGTTGGCCGCGATCTGCGCGCGCAGGTCAGCCAGGTTCTGATCAACGTTTCGCGCCGGATAAGGCCCGCTACGCAGCAGATTGCGAATATTCGCTTCCTGCCACTCGCCCTGCGATACCAGCTTCACGTTGTCCAGCAGCACGCCCTCCTCGTCCAGTGACGTCGAGAAAGGCGGCATGGAGCCCGGCGTGATGCCGCCGATATCGGCGTGGTGCCCGCGCGAGCCGACGTAGAACACGGGGTCGACGCCATCGTCCAGAAACACCGGCGTCACCACGGTCACGTCTGGCAGATGGGTGCCGCCGTTGTACGGATCATTCAGCACGTAGACATCACCCGGCCGCATGCGCCCGGCATTGCGGCGCAACACCGTCTTGATACTCTCGCCCATCGAGCCCAGGTGCACCGGCATGTGCGGCGCATTGGCGATGAGATTGCCCTGACCATCGAATAACGCGCAGCTGAAATCCAGTCGCTCCTTGATGTTCACGGAATACGCTGTGTTGGCCAGACGCAAACCCATCTGCTCGGCGATGGACATGAAGAGGTTGTTGAAGACCTCCAGCATGACCGGGTCCGCTGTCTTCAGATTCGCGGCCGCGGCCTGACCCTGCCGGGCGGCGATGCGATCCAGCACCAGATCGCCGCCGGCACGCACCTCGGCGCGCCAGCCGGGCTCCAGCACCGTCGTGGCATTGCGCTCGGCAATGAGTGCCGGGCCGCTGATGCGCTGGCCTGCCGAGAGCGCTTCGCGCTCGAACACTGGCACGGCACAGGCCATGCCATCGATGACAATGCTCGCGGAATCGATTGGGGTCGGCTCGGCACCCTTGACCCCGCCATTCACCGCTGCCTCCTCGGCGTCACGCGGCTTCACCTGCCGCCCCACCGCCTCCACCGATACCGCTTCCGCAATCAACGCGCGCTGCGGCATGAGGAAGCTGAAGCGCTGGCGATACAGCGCTTCAAACGCCTGCTGCATCGCGGACACTTCACCCAGCGGAACGATGAGTGCCGTGTCCGTTCCCTCGTAGCGGAGGTGAACGCGGCGATGAACCACGATGTCTGCGTCGGCCACGTCCTGCGCCCGCACCGCGGCAGCGGCCTCATCCGCCAACCCATCTGCTTCTGCGCACAGTGTCGCGAGCGTCTCGCCAGCCAGCGTCAACTCGGTGGCCTTTTCGCGCAGCACCGTGATGTCCGCGAGACCCATGCCGTAGGCGGACAGCACGCCTGCAAAGGGATGAATGTGCACCCGCGACATGCCGAGCTCATCCGCCACGCGGCAGGCATGCTGCCCGCCGGCACCCCCGAAGCAGGCCAGCGTGTAGGCCGTCACGTCGTGCCCGCGCTGCACCGATACGAACTTGATGGCATTGGCCATGTTGGCCACCGCAATGCGCAGGAATCCCTCGGCGACAGCCTCGGGCGTGGTGGAGTGGCCGGTGGCGGCAGACATTTCCGCAGCCAGCAGCGTGAACTTCGTCCTCACCACATCAACGTCCAGCGGCGCATCGCCATTCGGACCGAACACGCGCGGAAAATGCCGCGGCTGGATGCGGCCCAGCATGACGTTGCAGTCGGTCACCGTGAGCGGCCCGCCTCGCCGGTAGCACGCGGGACCGGGATGGGCGCCGGCCGAGTCGGGGCCGACGCGATATCGCTGGCCATCGAAGTGCAGGATGGAGCCACCGCCCGCCGCGATGGTGTGGATGGACATCATGGGCGCGCGCAGGCGCACGCCAGCGACCAGCGTATTGAACTCGCGTTCCAGCTCGCCGGCGTAATGCGATACGTCGGTGGAGGTGCCGCCCATGTCGAAGCCGATGATGCGATCGAATCCTGCCGCCTCGGCCGTGCGCACCATGCCGATGATGCCGCCGGCCGGGCCGGAGAGGATGGCGTCCTTGCCCTGAAAGTGCTGCGCGTCGGTGAGTCCGCCATTGGACTGCATGAAATAGAGCGGCACGCCCGGCAGCTCGGCCGAGACCTGGTCCACATAACGGCGCAGGATCGGCGAGAGATACGCATCGACGACGGTGGTGTCGCCACGCGAGACCAGCTTCATCAGCGGGCTCACTTCATGCGACACCGACACCTGCGTGAAGCCGATCTCGCGGGCGATGACAGCTGCGCGCGCCTCATGCTGCGTGAAGCGGTAGCCATGCATGAACACGATCGCCATGGCGCGAATTCCGCTTGCGAATATTCGCTGCATCTCCTTGCGAATATTCGCTTCATCCAGCGGTGTCACCACGTCGCCCTTTGCGCCGATCCGCTCATCCACCTCCACCACCGTCTGGTAGAGCAGTTCGGGCAGCACGATCTCTCTTGCGAATATTCGCGGTCGGTTCTGGTAGGCAATGCGCAAGGCATCGCAGAAACCGCCGGTGATGAAGAGCGCAGTCGGCTCACCCTTGCGTTCCAGGAGCGCATTGGTGGCGACGGTCGTGCCCATCTTCACGGCCGCGATCTGGTTCACCGGTACCGGCACGCCTGGCGCCACACCCAGCAACTGGCGGATGCCGGCCACGGCCGCATCGCGATACTGCTCGGGATTTTCCGAGAGCAGCTTGGCGGTGACCAGCGTGCCGTCCGGTCGCTGCGCCACGATGTCGGTGAACGTGCCGCCGCGATCAATCCAGAATTGCCAGCGTGGCGCGCTCACAGGATGCCCCGCTCGGCATAAGGTGCATGGGCCACGACCCGCGCGTACCCCAGCCGCGTGAGATCAATCTGCGAATATTCGCCCTGCACGATGAGTTCGGCGATGCCGCGCCCGGCGGCGGGCGCGTGCATCAGTCCGTGACCGGAGAAACCGGCGACCACGAGAAAGTTTTTCAATCTCGACTCCCAGCGACCGATGATGGGATTGCCATCCAGCTCGCACTGTTCATAGAGACCACACCAGGCGCTCTGCAGCTTCACCGCTTCCATGGCCGGGAAGCGATGCGCCAGCGCGGGCCACATCACGTTGTCAAAGTAGGCGTAGTCCACGTCGAAAGTGAATCCGCGGGCGCGCGTGCCGTCGACCAGGCCGCCGGAATATCCCGGGCCCTCGGGACGGAATGCAAGACGCGACAGGTCCTTCACGAACGGCAACGGCTCGACCGGGCTGGCGCAGGTGAAGTAATACTCGTCCCGCGGCAGCGGCGTGATGGGGAGCTTCATGCCGACCATGTCGCCAATCTCGGCTGCCCACGCACCGGCGGCATTGACGACATGCCCTGCAGGCAATACGCGACTGCTTTGCAGCTTCACCGCGCGCACAGCGATGGGGTCATGCTCGAATCCGACCACGCAATCGGTGATGAATTCCACACCGCGCGCACGCGCCGCCTTCTTCACGCCCTGCAGGAATGAATTGGAGTCGCACCAGCCGTCGCGCGGCGACAGCGCAGCGCCCCCGAGATCGTCGACACGCATGGAGGGATAGCGCCGCTTCAATTCCGGCGGGTCGAGCAGTTCGACTTCCACGCCCTGCGCACGCTGCAGAACGGCGTTGTCCTCGATGACCTTCACGCCCGATGGGGGCACGATGAAGAGGTAGCCCTGGGGCCGCCATTGCAGATCGGGTGCGTCGCCCGCCACGGCAACAACGTCCGCAAAGCGCTCGATGAACTCGATGCCAAAGCGCGACATTGCAATGTTCTCCGGACAGGAGAAGAGCCGGCGCGCGCCGCCCGAGGCTTTCAGGGTGGAGGCGAATTCATAGGTCGGGTCGGGCTCGATGACCGCCACGCGAATATTCGCGTCGAGCCGCTTCAGGAAAAACGCGGTGCAGACCCCCATGCAACCGCCGCCTGCGATGACCACGTCGAACTTGTCCATCGCGCAATCCTACCGAAGGGATAAACTCCGCGCCTTGGAGGACATCATGACCACATCCACACAATGCCCGTTCGGCCACGGCAGCACGTTGCCGGAAGGCGCGTTCGACGATTTCTCGCGCGACATGAGCTACGGGGACTATCTCGGGCTCGACCATCTGCTGGTCGCGCAGAAGCCGCTGTCAAAGGACCACAACGAGCTCTTGTTCATCATCCAGCACCAGACCACCGAGCTCTGGATGAAGCTGATGCTGCATGAGCTGACCGCAGCCCGCGGACGCATCATCGCGGACGACCTGCAGCCCGCGTTCAAGATGATGTCCCGCGTGGCCCGCATCATGGACAACCTGATCCAAGCCTGGGACATCCTGTCGACCCTGACGCCCAGCGAATATTCGGCGTTCCGCGAAAGCCTCGGCAAATCGTCCGGCTTCCAGTCTCATCAGTACCGCATGATCGAATTCATGCTGGGCAACAAGAATGCGTCGCTGCTGGCCCCGTTCGCGCACCGCGCGGAAGTGCATGCCGAGGTGAGGGCCATGCTGGAGTCGCCTTCGCTGTACGACGAATCGCTGCGGCTCCTCGCCCGGCGCGGATTGCCGGTGGCCGACAGCGTGACCACACGCGACTGGACGCGGGCGTATGCCGAGCACGGTTCCGTGGCCGACAGCTGGCATCTCGTTTATGGCGATCCGGCGCGCTACTGGGATCTGTACGAGCTGGCGGAGAAGCTGGTCGATCTGGAGGACACCTTCCGCCAATGGCGCTTCCGCCACATGACCACGGTGCAACGGGTCATCGGCTTCAAGCGCGGCACCGGCGGCACGTCGGGTGTCGACTACCTCAAGGGCATGCTGGAGGTGCGGCTGTTTCCCGAGCTCTGGGACGTGCGCACCCAACTGTGAGTCCGGGCCTGTAAGGCGCGAGCGCGGGCCGCGACCCAAAGGGCAGGCGGGAACTGGTACGAAGGCTGTAGCATCGCTTGACCAATACCACTTGCATACCAAAAAGGCCGGTGGTATGATCGCGCCCGAAAATAACCAAAGTGTCACCGGTTGCTGCCCGATCTTCGGGCATTGGCCACCCAGTCTGTCCGCCGGTTCAGGGGTCGGTTCGACAGATGATCAGATAGAAGGCGGCTTGGCGCGATCCAGAGGACGCATCAGCCGGAGAAGAAGATGTCCACCATTGGCCTGGCAGAACGCCCCATCCCTGAAGTGCTCGACTTCCTTGAGCATGCCTACCTCCACAGCAAACCGACGCCGAACATCGCCGTCTTCATCGCCGCGCGAGAATCGCTGCTGAAGCGCGACGTGGCTGACTCGGATCGCGAAAGCCTGGTGCGGGCGCTGATCCTGATTGCGCGCTCCTGCTTCGCCGCGGCGACGCCACGTGATGGCCTCCTCGCGCTGGAGCGAGCCGAAGCCGTCGTCCGCGACCTGCCCGACAGCGACCTGAAGCGCCAGCTCTTCAACGTGAAGGGGTCCTTGTATATGGACATGGGCGATTTCACCCAGTCCTTCGAAGCCTACGCCCACACGGCGGATCTGGCCCGGCGGCTGGGCAATCGCGACGCTCTGGCGCGGGTCATAGCCAACCTGTCCGCCCTCTTCGTCGACTTCGGCGCCTACTGGGACGGCATCAAGCTCGGCGAAAAGGTGCTGGCCATGCATGCAAGCGAGCCGGTCAACTGCGTGGTCATCATGACCGCGCTGAACAACATGACCGAAGCCTGTCTCGCCACGCACCAGGCCGAGCGCGGCATTGAGCTGGGCAATCGCGTGCTGCTGGAATCGCCGCGCGAGGAGACACCGCACCGCGCGCATTTGTGCATGACCCACATCCTGCTGTCGCGCCTGCATCTCTTGCGCGGCCGCATCAGCGCTGCCGAGCGGGAACTGATTGCCGCGCGCGATTTCGAGCAGAGCACCGGTTACCCGCGCGCCACGCTGAAAGTGGCAGTGGCCGCCGCACTCATCGACCATGAGAAGGGCCGGCTGCGTCAGGCCATCCAATCGTTGAAGGAGCTGCTGGTGCGCTCCAGCACCGATTCGGCCGTCGTCAAGGACGTGTTGTCGGCGCTGGTCACGATCTACGAGAAGGAAGGCCATCCCAAGTCGGCGCTGAAGTATCTGCAGCGACTCTCGGCCATGACCGAACGGGTCAACTTCGACCACGCGCGCAAGCGCCTGGCCGAGATCGGCCTGATCGACGCCGAGCCGAAGGACAGCAACCTCACCGCCGCCAATCTGCTGGTCACCAATGACTTCCGCCTTCAGACCGCCAACCTCAGAAAGCGCATGATCGACTCGCAGGTCGAGGTGCTGGAGCGTGTCGCCGTGGCTGCCGAAATGCGCGATGACGTCACCGGCATGCACTGCTACCGCGTGGGCAAATGGGCCAACCTGGTGGCGCTGGAAATGGGCCTCACCTCCGTTGAGGCCGACGCCATCGAAATCGCGGCGCGCCTCCACGACATCGGCAAGATCGGCATTCCCGACGAGCTCTTGCGCAAGCCCGGCAAGCTCACCGTGGCCGAGTACGAAATCATGAAGCGCCACGCGGTGTTGGGCGCACGACTGTTGTCACGCAGCAAGACGCCCCAGATCCGCCTGGCCGAGAAGGTGGCCTTGTCGCACCACGAACATTGGGACGGCACGGGCTATCCCCAGGGCCTCTCCCGGGAAGGCATCCCGCTGGCCGGCCGCATCACCGCGGTGGTCGACGTGTTCGATGCCCTGACCCATGAGCGACCGTACAAGCATGCGTGGCCGGTCGAAGAAGCGCTCGCGGAAATCTGGCGCCTGTCGGACAGCTGGTTCGACCCCAGAA
Source organism: Burkholderiales bacterium (assembly GCA_033764435.1). GTDB lineage: Bacteria > Pseudomonadota > Gammaproteobacteria > Burkholderiales > Usitatibacteraceae > JAEUMY01. The sequence continues at coordinate 348,036 of JANRIX010000033.1, read as the reverse complement.
TCGTCGCGGCATTTGATCGTGTCCTCGCGGCGCTCCGCCAGACCGGCGCGGACGTGGACGATCAGATCGAGGGTCGCCTCAAGCGCTCACGGGTGATGCGCATTCGGGAGTATGTCGTCGCCAAGACGACGTTCAACCCGGAAGACAGCGGCACGTTTCAGTTCCCGCTGAACGTAACCCACTGACTCGGTTGTTGCGCAACGGCTCAGCGCACCAGCGCCGGCCGCTTCGGATCGAACTTCCAGCCGGGGATGAGGTACTGCATGGCGATCGCGTCGTCACGTGCGCCGAGGCCATGCTGCAGGTAGAGCTGGTGCGCCGCTTCCACCCGCCCCATGTCCAGCGTCACCCCCAGGCCCGGTGTTGTCGGCACCGCGATCTCGCCGCCGCGAATCTGGAGCGGTGATGCCGTCAGCCGCTGACCGTCCTGCCAGATCCAGTGCGTGTCGATGGCGGTGATGCGACCGGGCGCCGCCGCAGCCACATGGGTGAACAGCGCCAGCGACACATCGAAGTGATTGTTTGAGTGTGATCCCCAAGTGAGGCCCCAGTCGCGACAGGTCTGCGCCACGCGCGCCGAGCCCGCCATGGTCCAGAAGTGCGGATCAGCCAGCGGAATGTCCACTGACTGCAATGCGAGCGCATGCGTGAGCTGGCGCCAGTCGGTCGCGATCATGTTGGTGGCCGTGGGCAGCCCCGTTGCGCGACGGAATTCCGCCATCACCTCGCGCCCGGAAAATCCATCCTCCGCACCACATGGGTCCTCGGCATACGCCACCACGCCGTGCATGTCGCGCATGAGGCGGATCGCATCCTTAAGAAGCCAGCCGCCGTTGGGGTCCAGCGTGACGCGCGCCGCGGGGAAGCGCTCATGCAATGCGGTCACGGCTTCGAGCTCCGCCTCGCCTGCCAGCACGCCGCCCTTCAATTTGAAATCAAGAAAGCCGTAGCGCTGGTGCGCAGCCTCTGCCAGTCGCACGATGGCTTTCGCGTCCATCGCGGGTTCATGGCGCAGGCGGCACCAGTCGTCCTCGGCATGAGGCTCGCTGGCATAAGGCAAGTCCGTCTTGGTGCGATCACCGATGTAGAACAGGTATCCCAGCACGGGCACCGTGTCCCGCTGCTGGCCTTCTCCCAGCAGTGCCGCAACCGGCACGCCAAGATGCTGGCCCAGCAGATCCAGCATCGCGCATTCCACGGCGGTCACCGCATGAATGGTCGTGCGCAGATCGAACGTCTGCAAGCCGCGCCCACCTGCATCACGCTCCGCGAAGTTTCGCTGCATGGATTGCAGCACGCGCTGCCAATGTCCCACGGGCTGTCCGACCACCAGATCGCGCGCGTCCTCCAGCGTCTGGCGGATCTTTTCGCCACCCGGCACTTCGCCGACACCGGTGTTGCCGGCGCTGTCGGTCAGCACGACCAGGTTGCGGGTGAAGAACGGTGCATGCGCGCCGCTCAGGTTCAGGAGCATGCTGTCGCGGCCGGCGACGGGGATGGCGCGCAAGGCGGTGATGACGGGGGTGTCTTTCATGGGTGCGAATATTCGCGAGGATGTGGCCCGCTCATCCTTCGATACCTCAGGACGAACGGGAGAGAGATTGTTGTGCGAGCGAGAGAACTCAAACCTGCCTCAAGTGACCGGCGCCGGATTGAACAGCACCAGATCGTTATGCAGCCGCCAGCGTTCCGCCCATGTCTTCTTTCCGCTTGCCACATCCAGCAGCGTGCGGAACATCTCCCAGCCCATCTCTTCCACGGTGGCTTCGCCATCGGCGATGCGCCCGGCGTTGATGTCCATGAGGTCATGCCAGCGCGTCGCAAGCTCGGTGCGCGTTGCCACTTTCACCACCGGCACCTGCGCGAGACCATACGGTGTGCCGCGCCCGGTAGTGAAGATGTGCAGGTTCATGCCCGCAGCAAGCTGAAGCGTGCCGCAGATGAAATCGCTGGCTGGTGTTGCGGCATAGACGAGACCGCTCTTGATGGCACGGTCCGACAGATGTTCTCCCGGCGACAGCACGCCGGTGATGGGTGCGGTACCGCTCTTGATGATGCTGCCCATCGCCTTTTCGACGATGTTGGAGAGACCACCCGACTTGTTGCCCGGCGTGGTGTTGGCGCTGCGATCGACCGATCCGCGCTTCAGATAGGCGTCGTACCAGGCCATCTCGGTGATCATGGCCTCGGCGAGTTCGGGTGTTGCCGCGCGTCGGGTGAGCTGGTCGATGCCGTCGCGCACTTCCGTGGTTTCGGAGAACATCACCGTGGCGCCTGAGCGCACCAGCAGGTCGGCGCAGTAACCCACCGCCGGATTGGCGGTGACGCCGCTGAACGCATCGCTGCCACCGCACTGCACGCCCACCACCAGCGCACTCGCCGGCACGGTTTCACGTTGCCGCGCATTCAATCTCGCGAGATGCACTTCCGCCTGCCGCAGGATGCTGGCTATCATCGACTGGAAGCCGACATGCGCCGCGTCCTGTAGGCACACGACATCCAGCTTCTGTTCGCCTTCGACCTTGATGGGCAATGATCCGGGTGGCATCAGCCGCTCCGGCTGCAGCTTCTCGCAACCCAGACTCACCACCATCACTTCGCCACCGAAGTTGGGATTCTTCGCGATGTTGCGCAGCGTGCGGATGGGCACGATGGCATCCTGTGCGTCGATGGCCACCCCGCAACCGTAGCCATGTTCGATGGCAACGACATCGTCCACGTTGGGATAGCGCGGCAGCAGCTCGTTGCGGATGCGCTGCACCGCGTGATCCACCACACCGGCGACGCATTGCACCGTCTCCGTGATCGCAAGAATGTTGCGTGTGCCGACCGAGCCATCGGGATTGCGGAAGCCCTGGAACGTGTGGCCTTCCAGCGGCGGCAATTCGGGCCGAGGCGCATCCGCCTGCGGCAAGCCTTCCAGACTGCGCGCCGCGGGCATGTGCATCACCCGCTCATGCACCCAGCAGCCAGCTGACAAATCTCGCGCAGCGCGACCGATCACCACGCCGTACCGCAGCACCTCGCCACCCTCGGCGAGCGGAGCCAGCAGCACCTTGTGCCCCTGCGGCACGCGCTCGGTCAGCACCACGCCCTCCACCTCCGTCCCCGCAGGCAGGCCGCCATCGTTGGCGACGATGGCGACGTTGTCCCGCGGGTGGAGGCGAATGAGGCGCGGTTTGAGCGCCGGGGGTGCGACAGCGACCATGACGGGTACGTCAGTCCGCCTTGATGCCGCCCTTGTCGATCACCTGCTTCCAGCGCGCGAACTCCTTGGCCTGGAACGCGGTGAACTGCTCCGGCGTGTTGCCGACGATTTCAAAGCCGAGATCCAGCAGCTTCTGCTTCACGGCCGGATCATTCAGCCCGGACACGATGGCGCTGTTCAGCTTGGCCTTCACATCCGCCGGGATGCCCTTGGGTGCCGCGAACGCCTGCCAGGAATACACCGTCACGTTCTTGATACCGCTTTCCTCCAGCGTGGGCACGTCGGGCAAGAGCGGTGAACGCTTGTCGCTGGTGATGGCCAGTGCGCGCAGCTTGCCGGCCTTGATGTTGCCGAGACCGGTGTTGATGTTCATGAACGTGGCATCGACCTGACCGCCCAACAGATCGGTCATGGCCGGCGCGCCGCCCTTGTAGGGCACGTGCACACCCTTGGTCCCCGTCTCCTGCCAGAAGAGTTCGGCAGTGAGGTGATCGGACGAGCCATTGCCGGAGGACGCGAAGGTCATCTTGTCCGGATTGGCTTTCAAGAATTTGATGACGTCGGCCAGCGACTTGTGCGGTGACGCGGCGGGCACGGCCAGCACGTTGGGCGCCTGCACGGCCAGCGAAATGAAATCGAAGTCCGACGGCGCGTGATAGCCCACATCCTTCAACAGGTGCGGGCCGATGACCAACGGACCGAGTGACGTGACCAGCAGCATGTGACCATCGGGCGGCGAGCGCTTCACCGCCGCGCTGCCGATGGTGCCGCCGGCGCCGCCGCGGTTGTCCACGACAAAGGTGCCGCCCAGCTTCTCCTGCATCTTGGGCGCCAGCGTGCGGGCGATGAGATCGGTCGAGCCGCCGGGCGGGAATGGTACCAACAGGGTGACAGGTTTGGTGCCGGGCCAGGCCTGGGCCAAGACCCCCGGCGCGACAACGAGCAGCAATGCGGCAAGCAGCTTCTTCATGGTTCTCCTCCGATTCAAAGACGGCGATGAATGGCGGCATGCCGGTCACGCCAGAACCGGCACGTCGGGGCGGCAGGCCATGCGCTGCAATGCAGGCATGACAACGTTGTCATTTTTGGGTCAAACACAGCGCCAGCCGGGCATGATTGCTGCAACATTGCGAATATTCGCAAGCAGGCTTGGCCGGCGCGCGACAAAATGATAACGTTTCCATCCTGTCTGTCAAGGTGCGGCCCGGAACCGGGCCGTGCACCCATCCGTCCGACTTGCTGCATCATCCGCGCATGGCCCGATCGTCCGACTCCAACCCCGCCGCAACCCCTGACGGCCGCTCCGTCACGCTGAACGACGTGGCCCGCGCGGCCGGCGTGTCGCTGGTGACGGCGTCGCGCGCGTTGAAGAAACCGGCACTGGTCTCGCCCGCCACCATCGAGAAGGTGCAGCGCGCGGTGCAGGCGACCGGCTACATCCCGAACCTGCTGGCCGGCGGCCTCAAATCCAACCGCAGCATGACCGTCGCGGCGCTGGTGCCCTACATCGCCGTGCCGCAATTCCTGCCCACGTTGCAGGCACTCACCGAAACGCTGGACGAGGCGGGCTATCAATTGATCCTGGGCCAGACCGGCTACAACCGCGCACGCGAGAACGCGCTGCTCAACACCATGATCACGCGCCGCGTGGATGCCATCGTGTTCGCGGGCCTGCTGAGTCCGGACGCACCGTTGGCACAGCTCACGCGGCTCGGCATTCCGGTGGTGGAAACCTGGGACCTCACCGCGCGGCCGCTGGACATGCTGGTCGGCTTTTCACATACGCAGGTCGGTTCTTCCGTCGGCGGCTTCTTCCTGAAGCGCGGCTGGCGCAAGGTGGGCATCGCGACGGCCGACGATGAACGCGCGATGCAGCGCTGCCAGGGATTTCTTTCCGTGATGGGCGATCAGGTGCCGGTGTGGAAGGTGAAGGCGCCCAGCACGTTGGCCGCCGGACGGCACGCGCTTGCAGAGTTGCTGAAACGCGAACCGAAGCTTGAAGCCGTCTTCTGCTCCTCCGACGGCATGGCCAACGGCTTGCTGATCGAGGCGCGCGAACGCGGCCTGCGCGTGCCGGAAGATCTGGCCGTGTGCGGGTTCGGCGATGCCGACTTCGCCGCACATCTGTCGCCGGCCCTCACCACCGTGCGGGTCGATGGCGCCGAAATCGGGCGGCAGGCGGCGCGCATGGTGCTGGCGCGCTGTCGTGGCGAAACCGTCCCCGAGCGCGTGGTGGACGTGGGCTTTCGCATCATCGAGCGGGCCTCCACCGGCCAGGCGAAAGACTGAGCATGTGTCTTATCGTGTTCGCGTGGCAGCCGGATGCCGCACATTCGCTTGTTGTCGCCGCAAACCGGGACGAATGGCGCGAGCGCCCCACGGCGCGCCTGCACTGGTGGGACCATGAGCCGGCCCGATCCGACAGCGAATATTCGCAGCCGCTGCACTGCGACTATTCGCCGGGACAGGCACGAACCGGCATCCTCGCCGGACGGGACCTCAAGGACGGCGGCACATGGATGGGCGTCACCGCCTCCGGCCGCTTCGCGGCGCTGACCAACTTCCGTGATCCGCGCAACGTGAAGCCCGGTGCGCCATCGCGTGGGGCGCTTGTGCGCGCGTTTCTTGAGGGCAATGTATCGCCCTGCGAATATTTGCAATCTCTCGCAGAACGCATGGCCGACTTCAACGGCTTCAACCTGCTGGTCGGTGATCGCGACGAACTGTGGTGGGTGTCCAATAGGGGCGGCGCGCCCATGGCCGTCACGCCGGGCGTGCATGGCCTGTCCAACGGCCTGCTTGACGAACAGTGGCCCAAGGTTGCGCGGGCGAAGGAAAGGCTGACCGATGCGCTTGAGCATGACTCGGGCGACGACGCGCTGTGGGCGCTGCTGGCCGATGACGCGGCGGCCCCCGACGATGAGTTGCCCGACACCGGCGTGGGGCTGGACTGGGAGCGCCGACTCTCGCCCGCGCTGATCCGCGGCGATCATTACGGCACGCGCTCTTCCGCCCTCTTGCGTGTATTCGCTGATGGCAGGCTGCGGCTCAGCGAGCGCACTTGTGGCGGAGATTGTGGTGACGCAGATTCGGAAGCGGGTGTTGTAGCGACTTGAGGGCTAATCAACCCTTGGAGTTATACTCCCCAATCACCTCAATCACCCCAACAATGTTGTCGTTGAGGGCTTCGAGATCTTCGGCCGGCACCCACCACTCAGTGTGGCCTGAGCCACCTACTTGTTGCTGCGGGTACTTCTTCATGAATTCAGCGGCAACCTGAAAACGCGTGACATAGCCGGAACCGCTCTCCGGCACGTTCCACTCTTCTGCGATCTGCCATGCATAGGCCTCGTTGGTGACCGGATAGAAGATGGGCTGCTCCGGCAACCGTGGTGGCCATCGCTTGAATCCGCTTTGTTTCACCAACTCCAGTTCTTTGGGGCCGGTCGGGCGATACAGAGTGACCAGTTCTGGAAGTGTCATCTTTCGATCCGTCTGGCGTTGACTCAGGCTGCGAATATTCGCATTGCCCTACCCCTTCGCCGCCGCCCGCGTAATCCGATCCCGCACCGCCTCCCAGGCCTTCGCCGCAGGCGGTGACTCCGCGAAAATCATTGCCGCCCCGGCCGCGTCCAGCGTGCGCAGGTTGGCATAGAGATCACGTGCATATTCCTCGGCATTCGACGGCGCGGTGATCCACACCAATCGTCGCGCGCTGCGCACGCCCACACCGGGCGGCGACACGTTGGCATCGGCCTGCGTGGTGAGCGCCAGCACGGCGGCACGCTTGCCGCTTTCCAGGAGCGCATCCACTTCCTTCTTCAGCTGCACGGGCGGCACGAGTTTCAGCGGGGTGCGCGGCGCGTAGTGCGACGCGAGATCGCCGGACACACGTGTCACCGGCCCCTTGTTCTCGGCCTGCGCGCGCGTCTTGGGTTTGATGCCGATGACGTCCGCAATCTGCGCCGGCGTGATCGCGCCGGGGCGCAGCAGCACGGGCGCGCTGCCACTCAAGTCGAGGATGGTGGACTCGATGCCGACCTCGCACGGGCCACCATCAAGCAGCAGGATGCTCTTGCCCACGGCGGCGCCGAACTCCTTCTTCACATGCTCCGCCGTGGTGGGCGACACGTGGCCGAACTTGTTGGCCGATGGCGCGGCGACGATGCCCGAACCGATGCGCGCGAACTCGGCAAGCAGCGCCTGCGCCAACGGATGCGCGGGACAGCGGAGCCCCACCGAATCCTGGCCGCCGGTGACGGCGTCGGGAATGCGCGCAGACTTTCTCAGGATGAGTGTGAGCGGCCCGGGCCAGTACGCGGCGATCAGTTTCTCCGCCGCTTGCGGCAGGTCGCGGGTGAAATCGGAAATGTCGGTGTCGCGCGCCACATGCACGATCAGCGGATGGTCCGATGGCCGGCCCTTGGCCTTGAAGATCTTGGCGACGGCCGCCTCATTGCCTGCATCGGCGCCGAGGCCGTACACAGTCTCAGTGGGCAGCGCGACCAAGTTGCCCTGGGCGAGATGTTGGGCGGCGGCAAGGATGTCCTGCGCCGCGGTGCCGGCAGGGTCAGTCACTTGGCGAGGCGGCGGTAGAGTTCGTCATACCGTTCGAGGCTCTCTTGAAATGCGCGCTCAACCTTGGAAGTGCCCGCCTGGTCAGGGTGCGCGGCGATCCATGCGCGCACTGCCTCCTCGACGAGATCGTCGACGGACTGGCCGGTGATGCCGGATGCGCGGCGCAGCGTTGCCGACACGTCCGGATCCATCTTCAGCATGACTGTCACACGTTTGTTCATGGCTCATTCAACCATTTGCGTCGAACACCCGCAACTCGGAGTGATCCCGCTTCGGCCGTTGCATCATTTGGTCCTGCGTGCAGGCTTCTCGGGCTGGCTGTTGAGCTTGTACCACGCTGCCAGTTCCGTCTCGCCAAGCTGTCCCGCCGCCAATGCAAGAAATGTCACGACCGCGTCCGGTTCAGTAGCGGTCAATAGGCGCCCGTTGATTTCCAAGAACACCGCACCCGTAACGAATGCTGTGCGCTTGTTACCATCGACAAATGGGTGATTGCGGGCAATGCCGAATGCGTAGCTCGCGGCCAGCTCGCACACATCAGGCTTCCCGTAGGCGATCAGATTGAGAGGTCGCGCCAGCGCCGATTCGAGTCCGCCCGGATCACGCAGACCACCAAGACCGCCGAACTCCAATATCTGGAAGGCATGAATCGCCTCGACATCGCGCCGCGACAACCACTCCATGGTTACTTGGCGAGTTCGCGCAACGTGTTGCGATAGCGCCGCGAAATACTCTTGGCCGCTTTCATTTTGGCCTCGAAGTTCGGATCGAATGGTGTGATCTCGATGCCATTGGGCGTGGCCGTGACCGAAAGCTCATCTCCTTTGGCGAGATTGAGCCGCTCGGTGATCTCCTTGGGCAGGATCACACCGAGCGAATTACCAACTTGCGTCACCTTGAGGGAAGTCATGCGACAGCTCCAGATACGTTATAACTTGAATTATAACTTTGGACCTAACTGTTGTCGCCGTCAAGAATGTTGCCGATCCCTCCCAGCACTGAGCCTTCTCCCTGCGACTTGCCGCCACCCTGCGGCGCCGCGGCGAATATTCGCCCGGCGAGACGAGAGAACGGCAGCGATTGCAGGATGACCTTGCCCGGGCCGGTCAGCGTGGCGAAGAAGAGACCCTCGCCGCCGAAAATGGCGGTCTTGATCTTGCCGACATACTGCACGTCGAAGCTGACGCTGGGCTGGTAGCCCACCACGCAGCCGGTGTCGATGCGCAGTTGTTCGCCCGCCTTCAGCTCGCGCTCCATGAGCGTGCCGCCGGCGTGGGCGAAGGCGAGGCCGTCGCCTTCCAGCTTCTGCATGATGAAACCCTCGCCACCGAACAGACCGGTGCCGATCTTGCGCTGCATGGCGATGCCGATGGCGACACCCTTGGCGCCGCAGAGGAAGGAATCCTTCTGCACGTGGAATTCGCCACCCAGCTTGGCGAGATCGATGGGAATGATCTTGCCGGGATAGGGGGCGGCGAAGGCGAGCGACGCGCGCTGGTTGCCCTTGTTCTCATAGACGGTCATGAACAGCGACTCGCCGGTGATGAGCCGCTTGCCCGCGCCCAGGAGCTTGCCGAAGATGCCGCCGCTCTGGTTGGAGCCGTCGCCGAAGATGGTGTCCATGTCGATGCCGGACTCCATGTACATCATGCCGCCCGCCTCGGCCACAACGGCCTCGCCCGGATCGAGAACGATGTCGACGAACTGCATGTCGTCGCCGTGAATGGTGTAGTCGATGACGTCCATGGCCATGTGCAATCTCCTAACGAATATTCGGAATGGAAAGAATCAGGGACGCGATGATGCCACGGCTTAAGCTGCAAAGTTCGCGGTGCGACGAGACCCCAATTTCGCCAGATGGATACCCCTGGCGATGGCGAGAATTCAGCGTTCCTTGAAGAACTCCCGCAGCATGAACGCCTCCAGCCCCGGCTGATCCTCCGGCCGCGCGGAGAGGATGACCACGCGCCCGAGGCGGTGCGACTCCCAGTTGAAATTGCCCTGGTAGTGGCCGCGGATGAGCTCGATCATCCGGCGCACCATGGCGAGCTGCACGTCGCCGCCATTGCCGGCATCGACTTCAATGGTCTCGCGCCAGGTGTTGCGGTCCTCGCGCTTCCAGCCGCGAAACGAGAACGTGCCGTAGCGCGAGCCGACGTTCAGCACCACGAACACACCACTGGTGCCGTCCTCCTTCAGCGTGCCGAGGTTGCGCTGCAGGATGGCATCGGCACGGTTGCCCGCACCGCGTGCTTCGGCCTCGGCGCGCATGGCAGCGTGCTCGCTCACCGTCGGCGCGCGCTGGGCGCGGCGGGCCGCGACCATTTCCTCGAAGGTCATAGGCGGCGGTTGTGGAACGGGCGGGGCCACGACAGGCGGCGCGGGCGGTGGCGGCACCGGCGGCTGTTCCGGCAGGGCGGGACGATTCGGCGTGCGCCGTGGCACGGTCAGCAGACGCTGCGGCACCTGCTGCGGAGGCGGCGGGACCGCGTCCACCTGCGGCTCGGGCTCCGGGCGCGGCAGGATGCGCACGTTGAGCGGCCCGCCGCCCTTCGACGCAGCTTCGCCCGTGTGAAGTGGGTCCTTGTGCACCACGACGATCACCGTACTGTGGAACAGGATCGACAGCAGGAGCAGCGTCCAGAAACGCCGGTCGCGCCAGCGGAGCGCGCTGGCGGAAGGGGGTGGCGTCAGGGAAGCTGCGGTGGCGGACATCGATGCGGACAGGACTGGGCAACAGGGGGTGCGAATATTCGCAGGCAGGCGGGGCAGGCAAGAATCCAGCGGCCGGGCGAACGGGACGCGTATTATCCCTCTCGACCGGGGTCGTCCGCAGCGCGCTGGCGCCATAGATGCGACCCGTTTACATTCTGCAATGCAGCGCCGCCCGGACCCGCCGGGTTTGATGCGGCGCAAGGGCCGCCGTTCCCCGCTGCGGCACAGTGGAGATTGGCCCTTTCCCGCGAGCCCCGCCTGCCCACATGAGCGTCACCGCCTACATCACCCACCCCTCCTGCCAGCGCCATGAAATGGGCGAGGGCCATCCGGAATGCCCGGAACGGCTGGCGGCCATCCAGGACTACCTGCTGGCGCGCGGCTATCTCGATCTCATGCCGCCCTACACGGCGCCGCCGGCGACGGACGAGCAGATCCTGCGCGCGCATACCGCGCATCACCTGGCGAATATTCGCGATCAAGCCCCGCGTGACGGCTACCTGCGGGTCGATCCGGACACGAGCATGAATCCGCACAGCTTCGATGCCGCCCTGCACGCCGCGGGTGCCGCCGTGCTGGCGACCGACATCGTGCTGAAGGGCGAGGTTGCCCGCGCTTTCTGCGCCGTGCGTCCCCCGGGCCACCATGCGGAGCGCGACGCGGCGATGGGCTTCTGCTTTTTCAACAACGCCGCCATCGCCGTGCGCCATGCCCAGCGCGTGCACGGGCTGAAACGCGTGGCGCTCATCGACTTCGACGTGCATCACGGCAACGGCAGCGAGGACATCCTTGCCAACGACGACGGCGTGCTGATGGTGTCGACGTTCCAGCATCCGCTATACCCGTATCTCGGCGATGTGCCGCGCGGCGACAACATTATCAACGTGCCGCTGCCGCCGCGCACGGCCGGCGACGTGATGAAGGGCGCGGTGACATCGCGCTGGCTGCCCGCGCTGGAGGCGTTCCAGCCGGAACTCATCGTCATCTCCGCCGGCTTCGACGCGCACCGCGAGGACGACATCGCCAATCTTGGCTGGGTGGACGCGGACTATGCGTGGGTCACGGCGCGGCTGGTCGAGGTCGCGGACAAGTACGCGCAAGGCCGCATCGTCTCGACGCTGGAAGGCGGCTATGCGCTGAATGCCCTGGCCCGCAGCGTGGGCGCGCATGTCGGCGTGCTCATCGGCGTGCTGGACGCCTGAGCGGATCATCACCATGGGCCAGCACCGACTCGCCGCGCTGTTCGATCCGGAAACGGTGGCTGCGTACTTTCCGGTGGACGTGACCCACCCCAGTGCAGTGCAACTGCGCCATGCGCTCGATGAAGGTGAGTTCTCGGGTGCGGTGCACCGCCTGAGCTGCGCGGGCAAGCCCGAACAAGGCGGGAAGAAATCGCTGCCGACGCGCATCGATCTGGCCCTCATCACCGGCACGCCCGATGACGCCCTCGCCGCGCTCAACCATGCCGCCACGCTGAAGGCGCGCGCAGCCATCGTGTATGACGACGAACCCTTTGCCGCCGATGAGGATGCCGGCGTGATCGCACGCGAAGCCGCGCGTCTTGGCATCGCGCTGCTCGGCCCCGGCTGCTCGGGCATCCAGCGCCCGCCGCATCGCTTCAACGCCTGCATCGCCGGGCCGCTGCAACAGGCGGGCAACGTCGGCCTCATTTCGCAGAGCGGCGCACTCACCGCCGCCATGCTCGACTGGGCCGCATCCAATGCGGTCAAGTTCTCCGCCGTCGTCGCCACCGGCCGCTCGCAGTCGCTCGATCTCGCCGACGTGCTCGATTTCATGGCGCAGGATTCGCACACCCACAGCATCGTCATGTACATGGAAGGCATCCGCTCGGCGCGCCGCTTCATGAGTGCGCTCCGCACCGCCGCGCGCGCCAAGCCCGTGATCGTGCTGAAGGCAGGCCGCCGCCCGGCGGGACAGCAGGCCGCACTGACCCACAGCGGCATGCTGGTGGGCGGCGACGATGTGTTCGATGCCGCGCTCCGCCGCGCCGGTGCGGTGCGCGTGGAAAGCTTTGTGCAACTCTTCTCCGCCGCCAAATGTCTGGCCGCGCGCTATCGCCCCGGCGGCACGCGGCTGGGAGTGGTGTGCAACGGTGGCGGGCCGGGCGTGCTGGCCGCCGACTACGCGCACCTGCGCCATGTCGACATCCCCACGTTGAGTGACGCGCTGCAAGCGAATATTCGCAAGGCGCTGCCCGATGCCGTGACCGCCAACCCGGTGGATCTCGGCGAGAACAGCCAGGCCGCCAGCTTCGTGACCGCGACGGAAATGCTGGCGTCCAGCAACGAGGTCGATGGCGTGCTCGTGGTCGTGACGCCGAAACCCGGCATCGATACCCAGGCCATTGCCGATGCCGCCATCGCCCGCCTGCCACTTGTGTCCAAACCGGTCTTTGCCTGCTGGATGGGCGAAACGCGTGCCCGCGCCACGCGCGAGCAGATCAACGCCGCCGGCATGCCCATCTTCCGCCTGCCGGAAGCGGCCGTGGATGCATTCGCAAACATCGCCGCGTTCTACCGCAACCAGCAGCAGCTCATGCAGACGCCCCCCCCGCTCTCTGCCACGGCGGAGGCCGACCAGCCCGACACGGCTGCGGCGCGGGCACTCATCGAGCGCGTGCTGGCCGAGGGCCGCAACACGCTGACCGAGACGGAGTCGAAGTCATTGCTGGCCGCGTTCCGCATTCCGGTCACGCCGACCGTGGTGGCGCATGACGTGGAAGAAGCCGTGCGCCACGCCACCGAGCTGGGCTATCCGGTTGCGATGAAAATCAACTCACCGGACATTGCGCACAAGTCCGATGTGGGCGGCGTGATGCTGAACCTGCGTTCGCCGCAACAGGTGCGTGCCGTGTTCATCGACATGATCGAAGAGGCCCAGCGCCGCGCGCCGGACGCGCGCATCGACGGCGTGTCGCTGCAGCGCATGGTCATGAAGCGTCACGGCCGCGAGCTCTTCGTCGGCATGACCACCGACCCGCTGTTCGGCCCAGTCGTCACCTTTGGCGCGGGCGGCACCATGATCGAGGTGATCGACGACCGCTCCGTTGCCCTGCCGCCGCTGAACCCGTTCCTCGCCCGGCAGATGATCGAGCGAGCACGCTCGGCCACGGTCCTGCGCGCGTGGCGCGGCCTGCCCGCCGTGCCGCTCGAAGCCGTCGAGTCACTGTTGCTGCGCGTATCCGACATGATCTGCGAGCTGCCGGAGCTGGCCGAGCTGGACATCAATCCCATCATCGTCGACGAGAATGGCGCCGCCGCTGTCGATGCGCGCGCCGTGGTGCGCGCCGCACGCGTGTCACGCACCCCGCACGCCCACCTTGCCATCCTGCCGTATCCGGAAACGCTGACCCGCGATGCCACGCTGAAGGACGGCACGACGCTGCACCTGCGCGCCATCCGTCCCGAGGATGCTGACGCGCTGCAGGCATTCGTGCGCGAGCTGTCCGACGAGGCCCGCTACTTCCGCTTTCTCTCCACGATGCACGAGCTGACGCCCTCGATGCTCGCCCGCTTCACCCAGATCGACTATGACCGCGAGATGGCCATGCTGGCGCTGGATGGCGAACGCATCGTCGGCGTCGCCCGCTACATGCTGAATCCCGACGCGGAAACCTGCGAATTCGCCCTCGTTGTCGCGGATGCGATGCAGGGTCGCGGTGTGGGCACGCTGCTGATGAACACCATCGTCGCCATCGCCCGCGACCGGGGCCTGAAGGAAATCATCGGCATCGTCGCCGCCAACAATCACGGCATGCTGGCGCTGATGGAGCGGCTGGGGTTCAGCGAGAAGGTGGATCCGGAGGATCCGGATTTGCGGGTGGTGGGGTTAGGACTATAGTCAGTTGCTCTGAAACGCACCAAATTCAGTCCAGAACTAGCACGGCACCAACGGTGGCGATGCCAAGTACCAGCGCACCGCCAGCGCGGGGATTCTGAGACGGAGCGCGAAGAGAGAGGAACCATTCCAAGATCAGCAGAGATCCCAGAATAAGTAGAACAATTTTCATACTCAAGTACCGGTAAAGATTTGGGCGCCGCTGTAACGATGGATCGCTTTCTCAGCAATCTAGCGAATTTCTGCAGACAGGCACAAGCTAAGTCGGCACGCGCTATTGGTGAACCTGGCGAGAGATCATTGAGCGCACAGCGGCCCCCAAGAGGGGCCGCTGTGCTTCAGGATCGAACTAAGACTGACTCGAACATTCACCCTTTCTTCAAGTACTTATCCAGAAACTCCAGGATCCGCTTGTTCGCCTCCAGGTTGTTCTTCTTCTTGGAGAAGCCGTGGCCCTCGTCGTCGAACACGACATACTCGACCGGCACGTTGTTCTTCTTCACGGCGGCGACGATGTCGTCGGATTCGGGCTTGATCACGCGCGGGTCGTTGGCGCCCTGGATGACGATGAGGGGCTTCCTGATTTCCTTGGCGTGAAAGAGCGGTGACGTGGCGATGAGGAACTCGCGATCCTTCACCGGGTCGCCAACCTCGACATACAACGCCTTGCGGAACGACTCCCAGTACGGCGGGATGCTCTCCAGCGTGCGGATCCAGTTGGACACGCCAAAGATGTTCACGCCGACCTTGAACGCTTCCGGGCGGAACGCCAGCGCGGACAGCACCATGTAGCCGCCATAGCTGCCGCCCATGATGCCGATCTTGTCGATATCGACATGGCCGGTTGCGGCGAGCCAGGTCTTGGCTTCGATGCAATCCCACAACGGTTCGCGGCCATGTTTGCCGTCGTCGGCGGCGAAGAACGTCTTGCCGTAGCCGGAGCTGCCGCGATTGTTGATGTCCAGCACCGCGTAACCATGGTTGACGAGGTGCTGCACCATGGCGCTGTAGCCGCGGCGCGCCTGGCCGCCAGGGCCGCCGTGCACCATGACAATGGCGGGCACCTTGTTGGTGGCGCTGGCCTCTTTCGGCTTCCAGTAGATGGCGGGGATGGTCATGCCGTCGAAGGACTTGAAGCGGATGACTTCGGCATCGACCAGATCGTTCGGATTGATGTCCTTGGACAGGCTCTGGGTCAATTGCTTCGCCTTGCCGGCCTTCAGGTCGACCACGAACAGGTTGTTGGGCGAGCGGTCGGCGTTGATGTAGAACGCCATCTGGTTGCCGGACTTGCTGAACACGACGTTGCGCATCTCGCCGGGCGGAAGACCCTTGGGCAGCGCAACCGGCTTGTTCTCAGGCCAGGTGGTGACCTTCACGACAGTCGCAGCGTCCTGATTGATGCCGGTGACGCGGAAGCGGCCGTCGCGGGAGAAATAGGTGAACACGATGTCCCAGTCGGCCTTCTCCAGGTCGGCAAACTGGCCGCTGCCGAGGTCGTAGGTCTTGACCCGCGCAAACTCGCTGCCTTCGTCGGAGAGCAGCAGCAGCTTCTGCGATGCGGGGTCGAAGCTCTGCGCGCTGTAGGCAATGTTGCCGGTGTGCGGGGTGATGTGCTTCAGCTCGCCCTTGGCCACGTCGTACAGCCAGATGTCGCTGTCGTTGGTGGTGTTGGGTTTGTTGAATGCGATCCACTTGCCGTCGCGGCTGACGGTCTCGATCTGCAAGGCCTTCTCGTTCTTGAAGATCATGCGCCGCTCATACGACTTCGCGTTGTAGAGGTAGAGGTCGAACATCCTCGCATCGCGCTCGTTGGTCGAGACATAGAACCAGTTGCCGTCCGGCGACCAGCCTTCGAATGCCGCCTTGACCTTCTCGCCGGGGGTCAGGTCCTTCTCGCTGCCGTCCAGCTCGCGGACGTAGAGATGATCGTTCTCGTTGCCGCCGACATCGCGGGTGATGAGCGCGCGATCGTCATTGGGGAAGAAGCTGACGGCACGCGTGGTCTCGGTGGACTTGGTAAACGCCTCCGCCTTGCCGCCGGTCACGGGAATGGCGTAGGCATTGAAGATGCCGGTCTCGTTGCTGGAGAACAGGATGCGTTTCTCGTCTGCGCTGAACGACGCGCCACCGATGGAAACGGTCTGCAGGAACTGGTCGATGGTGTAGCGTTTCGGTGCCTTCGTCGGCTTGGCCGCGACCTTGGCCTTGGCCGGTTTGGCCTGGGCCGCCGCATCGAACGGCGCCAGTGCGACCGTGGCCGCGATCGCTGCGGACAGGACGGCAATGATGGTGTTGGATTTCATGGAGCTCCTCGGGTACGAATGGTCCGGCTTGGCCGGCGAGCGTGCATCTTAGTGCAAGCCGGTCCGGGATGGCGGGCTGCGTGATCGGCGTTTCAGTGCGAATATCTCCCCCGCCATGTCCCGCCACGCCTTCTTCCTTTCCCTCATCCTCGCCTACTTCTTCGTGCTGCTGGCGCTCGCCTGGTGGGCGGGCCGGCGGGCGGACAACGACGGCTTCTTCATCGGCAACCGGCAGAGCAACTGGATGCTGGTGGCCTTCGGGATGGTGGGGACGGCACTCTCGGGCGTGACCTTTATCAGTGTGCCGGGCACGGTCGGCACGGCGGGCTTCACCTACATGCAGGTGGTGCTGGGCAATGTCATCGGGTATGCCATCGTTGCGCTAGTGCTGCTGCCGCTTTACTACCGCCTCAAGCTGACCTCGATCTACGTCTATCTAGACAAACGCTTCGGCATCACCGCGCATCAGACCGGCGCGTGGCTCTTCATAGTCTCGCGCACATTGGGCTCGACGGCGAGGCTGTATCTGGTGGTGAACGTGATGGATCTGCTGGTCACCGGTCCGGCGGGCATTCCTTTCTGGGTCTCTGCCGCGGTCACGCTGCTCATGATCTGGGGCTACACCTTCCAGGGCGGGGTGCGCACCATCGTCATCACCGACACGCTGCAGACCACATTCATGCTGGGCGGGCTGGGCGTGTGCATCTGGTACCTCGCCGATTTCCTCGCGCCCGCCGGCGGCGCATGGGCGTTGGTGGAGGCGAGCAACACGACCCGCATGTTCAACACCGATCCGCTCTCGGGCGGCTTCTGGGCCAAACAGATCCTGGGTGGTGCGGCCATTGCGGTCGCCATGCTGGGGCTGGACCAGGACATGATGCAGAAGAACATCAGCGTGCCGAACGCGCGCGACTCGCAGAAGAACATGGCCGTGTTCAGCGCCATCCTCATCGTGGTGAACCTGGCGTTCCTGGTGCTGGGAAGCCTGCTCTGGGTGTTTGCGCAGCAGAATGGCGTCACGGCCCGGGGCGATGAACTTTTCCCCAGAATTGTCATGGATCACCTGCCGCAGTGGGTGCAAATCGTGTTCTTCATCGCGCTGATTGCCGCGTCGTTCTCCTCGGCGGATGGCTCGCTCACAGCGCTCACCTCGTCCTACTGCATCGACGTGAAGGGATTCGACAAACGCGCCGATCTCGACGAACCCTCGCGGCGGCGCATCCGCCTCATCGCGCATCTCGTGTTTGCGCTGGTCTTCTTCCTGCTCTGCCTCGTGTTCAAGTGGCTGGGCGACCGCTCGATCATCAACACCATCCTCGTGCTGGCGGGCTACACCTACGGGCCGCTGCTGGGACTATTCTGCTTCGGCATGTTCACCGACCGCGCCATCCGCTCCGGCGGCGCGCTGGCGGCCGCAGTCATCGTGGCGCCTGCCCTCTGCTGGCTGCTGCAGAAATCGCTGGCGGCGAACCCGGCGGGCTATCAGATCGGCATCGAGCTGATGATCCTCAATGCCGCGCTGACGTTCGCGATGCTGTGGGTGACGTCGAAGGCGGGCAGCGGGAAGCAGGTCTGAGGATCATTGCGAATATTGTTCGCATGCCGTTCAGGACGGCTTGCGAATCCCTGCGGGACCGCCTGCGGCGTCCAGCCCGAGTCCACCGGACTCAGGCTAGTCGTATACGAAAGGAGATACAAAATGCTGAAAATCTGGGGACGCATGACGTCCATCAACGTGCAGAAAGTGGCCTGGTGTGTCGACGAGCTGGGCATTCCCTACGAGCGCATCGACGCCGGCCGCGAGTTCGGGCACAACGACACGCCCGAGTATCTCGCCAAGAATCCCAACGGCCTCATTCCGTTGATCGAGGATGACGGTTTCGCGTTGTGGGAATCGAACGCCATCGTTCGCTATCTCGCGGCGAAGCATGGGCTCGGCACGATCTGCCCCGCGGATCCCCAACAACGCGCCAGCGCCGACCGCTGGATGGACTGGCAGGCCACGACGCTGAACATTCCGATTGGCGCCTGCTTCGTGCAGCTCATTCGCACGCCGGCCGCAGAGCGCGACATGAAAGTCGTGAACACCAACCGCCCCATTGCGGAGAAGCGGCTGGCCATGCTGGATGCGGTGCTTGCGCGGTCTGAGTTTCTGAACGGCGATGCCTTCACCATGGCCGACATTCCGGCCGGCCTGTCGGTTCGCCGCTGGCAGGCGTTGCCGCTGGAAAGACAGACCCACCCGAATGTGAACCGCTGGCTGGCAACACTCGCCGCACTGGCGGGCGCGCAACAATCGTTTGCCGTGCCGGTGGTCTAGCGCGAAGCGGAATCGACGTCGACGATCGTCAGTGGCCCGCTGTCGTCGCGAGCTTCACGCCGAGTGCCGTCATGATGCCGCCCGCCGCACGATCGATCCACACTTTCCAGCGCAGATAGCGCTGCCGCGCGGCGGACGCGGAGAGGACCCAGGCCACGACGGCGTACCAGCCGGCTTCGATGAGGAAGACCAGGGCCAGCACCGCAACCGCGAACTGCATCGACAGCACTGGTGGCAGGAAGGCGGCGAACACGCTGGCGTAGACCAGTGCAGTCTTCGGATTGCTGAGTTGGGTGACGAGCCCCAACAGGAGTCCGTGTCGCGCACCGCGCGGCGAATTCGCCGGGCCGTCAGCGGCATCATTCAGCGGTGAGCCCGCGCTTCGCCAGATGCACCAGCCCAGGTAGACGAGATAGGCACCACCCGCGAGCTTCAGAGCGAAATAGAGCGCGGGCACCGCATTGAGAAGGCCCTGCAGCCCTGCCAGCGAGAGCAGGGCGAACACCACACCGCCAACGCCCATGCCAAGCGCTGCGCCGAGACCGCTGGCGCGCCCTTCCGATGCTGCCAGGCGGGCCACCAGCACGAAACTGGGTCCCGGACTTGCGACGCCCAGTGCGAGCGTGATGGCAATACCGAGCAGCGCCGAGAGTTCCATCACGGTCGTTGCGCTTTAGCCAAACAGCGAGTTCATGTATCGCAGGCGCTGCGCAACCGACCGCATGAGCGCCATGGCGAAATCCGGTTCGGACTTGACCAGCTTGACCAGGGCCTCGCGATTGATCGGCAGCAGCGAACAGTCGCTGCGCGCAACGGCGGTCGCGGTGCGCGGCAGCTGATCGACCAGCGCCATCTCGCCAAAGAATCCGCCAGCCTCGATCTTCTCCACAATCTTGCGGCCGATGGCGACTGCAACCTGACCCTCAAGCACGACATACATCGTGGTGCCGGAGACGCCGGCCTTGAGAATTTTCTTGCCTTCCTGGAAGTGCACGACCGTGGCCACGTCGAGCTTGTCCTTCAGCGCTTGCAGCATCTCCGGGTCGAGAATGGATTCGGCCTTTCTGCTGCGGTGCCGGCTGGTCGATTCATCCGCGTCGTCACCCTTGGCGGAGAGTTTGTTCGCAAGGAAGCGCAGGCGTTCGAACATGACCGACAACAGCATGAGCACGAACTCGGGCTTCTTGCGCAGGCCCTCCTGCACCTCCGAGCCGTCGAGCGAATAGGCGACGCAATCCTCGGTCGCTTCGGCCGTCGCGGTGCGCACGGCATCGAACTCGGGGTCGGGCAATTCGGAAATCACCGCCATCTCGCCGAACACGTCGCCCGGCTGGGCCTTGTGCAGCAGGCGCCCGCCCTGGGTCAGCGCGACTTCGCCGGAGACGAGAAAGAACATGCGGTGAATGCGCTTGGGCGCAAAGAGTGCCTCCTTCACTGGCGTCTTCAGCGCCTTGGCCAGCGGCTGCTTGAAAATGCTTTTCTTCTTGGACTTCTCGTTTTCCAGGAACAGGATGGTGCCAGCGGGAAACTCGGCCTTCTTGCCATGCGCCTTGAAGAAGGCTTTGGCGGTCTCGGGGTTGTAGAAGCCTGTTCCGGCGCGGAACGGCAGCACGGAAGAGGGATCGCCCAGCAGGGCATCGGTGGCGGATTTTCGGCTCATGGCGCGTCCTGAGAGATGAATGCCGCGAGCATACCGCAGCAGGGCAACCGCTTCATCGGCGGCGACCCCCATATTCGCATCAGGGTCCTCGCCCCCGAACCGCGTTAAACCCCGGTTCAAGCTTTGCGCACGCCGGCCCTGCCTGCCTCCACGACGTAATCGTGCGAGCCCGCGACCTTGCTCTCGCGCAGCTTCTCGCTGTCGATCTGGCGCATGCGCGCGCTGAGCGTCTTCGCAGACAGCTCGATCAGCGCATAGCCGCGGCGGGTGCCATCGGCCAGCGTGACATGCGGATTGAGCGACTTCATGGCGTCGATCCGGTCCTGCGGCCAGGACTCGGAGGTAATCGATGTCCCGACAAACTCGCTGGCGACGACCGCTGATCCCGGGTCATCGAAGTTTGCCTTCACATTGCTCACATAGTGGCTGTGCACGTCGCCGCCGATGAACACCGGATTGGAGATCTTGCGCTCGGACAGATAGTCGAGCAGCCGCTTTCTGGCGACCGGATAGCCATCCCATCCATCGGTCCAAAGCGACTGCGTCCCGGACTTCTGGTTCCATTGCGACACCAGAGTTTGCTGGGCCAGCACATTCCACACGGCGCGGGACTGCGCCAGTCCGCTCTCCAGCCACTGCTCCTGCGCAGCACCCAGCATCGTACGGCCGGGGGACAGGCGCTCGCTGCAGTTTTCGACCGTGTTGCTGCCGCCCATCCCAGGCCGCGGACACGCCTGGTATGCGCGGTACTGACGATTGTCCAGCACATGGAATTCGGCGAGCGTGCCAAAGCTGAAGCGGTCGTACAACCGCATGTTGGGGCCGCGCGGCAGCGCCGAGAGCGCCAGTGGCATGTGCTCGTAGTAGGCCTGATAGGCCGCCGCCCGCCGTGCGAGAAAGCGCGGATCAAGGTGCTCAGACTGATCATCCGCGTAGTCGTTGTCCACCTCATGGTCGTCCCAGGTGACAATCCATGGCGCGGCCGCGTGCATGGCTTTCAAATCCGGGTCGGTCTTGTACTGGGCGTGGCGCAGGCGGTACTGGTTCAGGGTTTCGGGCTCGGGCCCGGCGTGGCGCCGTACCAGGTTGCTGCCCCAGTTGGACTCGTAGATGTAGTCCCCCAAAAAGGCGACGAGATCAACGTTGTCCTTCAGCATGTGGCGATACGCGGTGAAAAATCCCTGCTCGTAGTTCTGGCAGCTGGCGAAGGCGAATCTGAGTTTCTCTTCCTTCACGCCGGCCGTGCGGGTGCGGCCCACGGGACTGACGTCGTTGCCGGCCATGAAGCGATAGAAGTACCACTGACCGGGCTCCAGCCCCTGCACTTCGGCATGAACGCTGTAGGCCAGCTCGGGAATCGCGCGATGGGTACCGCGGCGCACGATCTTCTTGAACTGCTCGTCCTCCGCCACCTCCCAGTTCACGCTGATCCGATCTGCCGGAATGCCGCCATCTCCACTGCCGTTGAGGGGTTCCGGGATCAAGCGCGTCCACAGCACCACGCTGTCATGACGCGGGGCGCCGGAGGCCACGCCAAGCGTGAACGGATAGCCGGCGAAGCGCACGCTGCTGGCCTGGGCCAGCGCATCGCCCGCCCGCGTCGCGGCGAGGATGCCGCCAGCGGCGAGTGCCAGCGAGGCCTGCATGAAGCGCCTGCGCTTGAGTGGCGCGGGCCAGCCCAAGGTCTCCAGTTCCAGCGAGGCGACATAGGCGTGCAGATTGTCGGGCGTGCGAGCGGGCATGTGCGGACTCCTGATGGGGTGACCAATCTTTCCGGAAGGCGCGCGCGACGGTTGTCCCCGGGGCAGGCGCGAACGCGATGCGAATATTCGCACGGAACGATGACATGCCCACGACATCCTGCACAAAACAGCGGGCCGCATCCGGCATCCCGGAAGCGGCCCGCAAGGCAATCGAGGTCAGGGCGGGGGAAGGAAAACTTGCCCGACCTCGTCAGACACCGGTCAGATGAACCACATCTTCAGAACCGCCAGCCGATGCCGACGCTGATGAGATCGGGATCGACCTTGAACGTGGTCAGCTTGGCACCCGAGACCTTCACATCGGTCTCGATGTTGACGCGCTTGTAGTCGAGGTTGAGATACATGTTCTTCGCAATTTCGATATCGACGCCGAGCTGCAACGCGAAACCGAAGCTGTCTTTGTCGGTGGTGATTCCCGACGGCAGGTTCACATCCATGAAGCGGGTGTAGTTGATGCCCGCACCAACATAGGGATTCACGGTCTGGCCGGGGGCAAACTGGTACTGCGCCAGCAGCGTCGGCGGCAGATGCTTCAGCGTGCCGATCTTGGCGCCCTGCAGCGACACGTCGTGCTTTTGCGGATAGGTCAGCACCAGTTCGGCCGAGACGTTCTTGGTCATCTGGTAGACGAAGTCGATTTCCGGGAAGGTCTTGTCGTTGACCGTGACCTTGGCGCCGGGGACGTCGGGCGAGTTGCCGTTGTCCAGCTTCATGTTGAGTGCCCGCACGCGCACCATCCAGGAGCCTTCCTGCGCTTGTGCAACGGGCGCGGCCAGTGTGGCCAGGGTGGCAGCCAGCAAGAGAGCGGATGTGCGGCCCATCTTCGTTTTCATGATGTTCACTTTCACTGTGGTTGGAGATTCGTGGAGAGTTGTTGGCCACAGTCTGGCGTCGCCGTCGGGCGCGGATTTGACGCCAATCAAACGCTGCGCGAGGTCGCGGCCACGAGGCCCGGGGGCGTTTGACCCACGTCAAATGCAGCGCTGCCCGCGCCGAGAGAATTTGACCTGCGGCAAATTTGCGACCCGATTCTTTCCGCTTTCACCGGAGTACAACTGCCATGGCACTCGAGCTCTACAACCGGGACGGACACGTCTGTCTCGCATATACCGATCTGGTCACCGACGACATGGAAGCGGTTCAGGCCAATCAGTTCCTCGTCGTCGACAACGGTCACTGCGCGGTCATCGATCCAGGCGGCAACATGACCTATCACTCGCTGTACATGGCGCTGTCGCAGTACGTGCCGGCGCGCAAACTCGACATGATCCTCGCGTCGCATGCCGATCCCGACATCGTGGCGTCACTCAACAAGTGGCTGGTGGGGACCGATGCGACCCTGTACATCTCGACCGTGTGGTCGCGCTTCGTGCCGCATTTCTGCAGCGTGGGCAATACCGAGGGTCGCGTGGTCGGCATCGCCGATCCGGGTGGGCGCATCGCACTGGGCCGCAGTCATCTCGTCGCCCTGCCTGCGCATTTCCTGCACGCGGAGGGCAACTTCCAGTTCTACGACCCGGTGGCCAGGATCCTGTTTTCCGGCGATCTCGGCACGTCACTGGTCAGTGGCGAGGAGGCGGCGCGGCCGGTCAGCGACTTCACGCGCCACATTCCGCGCATGGAGCCATTTCACCGTCGCTACATGGCCGCAGGCAAGGTGTGCCGGCTCTGGTCGCAGATGGCGCAAGGACTCGACATCGAATGGATCGTCCCGCAACACGGCCGGCCCATGCAGGGAAAGGCCACGGTGAAAGCCTTCATCGACTGGGTCGAAAATCTTTCCTGCGGCATCGATCTGATGACGGCGGAGAACTATCGCGTACCGGACGGCTGGGTGGCGCGGCAGGCGGTCTCCATCTGACCCGCCACCGCCTTGCAATCAGTCCGCCCGGCAAAGACAGCGTGTCGCGGCGCAGGTCAAACAGCTCGCGGGTCTTTTCAATGAGGACCGGACTGCGGGTATTGAGGTGGGAGACCTCTACGTCAGGATGGGCGGCGCGGATGGCTTGTGCGGCGGCGGCGACTGCCGTGTTGTCGAATGCGGCGTCGCTCACCGGCACGATGTCGCGCCGGTTCTGGTCCACTCGCGAGCCGATTTGCGGCTGACGCACGACAATGTCGAGGCGGTCTCCGATGAGGGAAAGCACCGCTTACAAGGAGGTCGGCTTGGCGGGGGCATTCTGTGCCAGGACAGGCAGAACGAATGCCGACAGAAGAACGATGGCAAGCGTGCGAAAGCGCATGGCGAGATCCGGAAGGGTGAATTTGACAAGAAAGACCACGATGACCGCATTCTGACTCAATCACGCTCGTGAGGTGATGTGAGTGCGGCCAGAATGCGAATATTCGCACCGCGCCATCACCGCTGTACGACACCGCTGTACGACTTGCCCACGCAACAACCCTCCTCGCCCGACTCGCATAGAATTCGGCTGATCCAAAGTACTTCCCCATCAATCCGAACACAGATCATGCTTTCTCCCAATCCTCGCACCAGCAGGCACCTCTTACTGGCTTGTCTCGCGGCCGCAGTCCTTCTTGCCGCCTGCGGCAAGAAGACCGGCCCTTCGAAGGAATTCCTCGACAAGTACGAAGCGGTGTTTCGCACCGCCTTCAACGAAGACCAGATGCACGAGGCACTCTGCGTCTACGCCGGACCTTTTCCGCTGGAACGGCGGCAATCCTACGACTGCAACAAGTGCGACGCACTCATGGCAGCGGGACTCTTGAGCCAGGAACTGGTCAACGACAGCAGCGGCAGCTTCGAGCGCTTCAGCCTCACGCCGCAGGGCAAGGACGTGTATCGCGAGGATGTGAATCGCGACGCGTATGAAATCGCGAAAAAGCGCTGGGACCACTTCAAGCCGAGCGAGACGCCGCCGGATGCGCTTGACTATGCCCGGGCGCGCCTCTGCTTCGGCAAAGAGCGCTATCACAGCATCATCGAGACCCTGCCGCCGGTTCAGGTCGGCAGTGGCCGCGCGATCAGCACCAAGCTGATCTCCGAGGTGCACGAGGTGAACAGCAAGATCTGGGAACCGCAGATGGCGGCACTCGGCCTGCGCGTACCGCCCCGGCCAGAACCCGGCAAGCCAGTGCTCTACCCGCCGCGCGTGGTGACGTTCGTCTATGAACCCACGTTCAACTTCGCGTGGATTGATGACTCGCTGCGCTACGGGGCCTGGATCAACGAGAAGTGATGATGCGCGATCCCCGCGAATATTCGCGGGGACACGCGTCCCGCCGCTTCAGGCCTTGGCCTTTTCCTCTTCCGCCTCTTCCTTCTTGTGCTCGGTGATCGACAGGGAGGCAGGCCCGGCAGAGCTGGGCTCGCCGCGCTTGCTCTTCAGCTTGATGTTGAGGCGCAGCTCGTTGGCCGAATCGGCGTTGCGGATGGCTTCTTCATACGCGATGTGGCCATCGTCATACAGCTCGAACAAGGCCATGTCGAAGGTTCGCATGCCCAGTTCCTTGGACTTGGCCATGATGCCCTTGATGTCGTGGAACTCGCCCTTGAAGATGCGTTCGGAAATGGTCGGGGTGTTGAGCAGGATTTCAATCGCCGCCTTGCGCCCCTTGCCATCCACCGTGCGCACCAGGCGCTGCGAAATGATGGCGCGCAGGTTGGCCGACAGATCCATCAGCAACTGATTGCGCCGCTCTTCCGGGAAGAAGTTGATGATGCGGTCGATGGTCTGGTTGGCGCTGTTGGCGTGCAGCGTGCCGAGGCACAGGTGGCCGGTCTCGGCGAAGGCGATGGCGTGTTCCATGGTTTCCGCATCGCGGATTTCGCCGATCAGAATCACATCCGGCGCCTGGCGCAGGGTGTTCTTGAGCGCGTGATGCCAGCTGTGCGTGTCCACCCCCACCTCGCGATGGGTGATGAGCGACATCTTCGACTGGTGCACATACTCGACCGGATCTTCCACCGTGATGATGTGACCGGGCGAGGTGCGGTTGCGATGGTCGATCATCGCGGCCAGCGAGGTCGACTTGCCCGAGCCCGTGCCGCCCACCACCAGCACCAGGCCGCGCTTGTTCATGATCACTTCCTTGAGCGTCTCGGGCAGGCCCAGCTTTTCAAAGTTGGGAATCTCGGCCGCGATGGTGCGGATCACCATGCCCACGCAGCGCTGCTGCACGAAGATGTTCACCCGGAAGCGTGAAAGGCCGGGAATGGAAATGGCGAAGTTGCATTCCATTTCCTTGGCGAATTCGGCGCGCTGTTCCTCGTTCATCAGCGCGTGCGCCAGAACCTTGGTGACATCGCCCGTGAGTTTCTGCTGGGTCAGCGGTGTCATCGCGCCGTGCGCCTTCATGCTGGGCGGAAAGTCGTTGGAGATGAAGAGATCCGATCCTCCTTGCGCACTCATCGTGGCCAGGAGTTTGTGCATATAGGCGCGTGCCTGTTCTTCTGAGAGTGCAGACATGTCATTTCCCCAAATTGAAGCCCGCCTGTAAGCAGGCTGAAATATTTTTGAACCGGCTGGCACCGGCGCGCCGCCCGCGGCTGGACGGGTGGTACGCGGATTGTCTCAGTTTGCGGCCCACATGTGCACTCGATTGCGCCTGCTGATCGAATTCCGGAGCCTGCAGGCCGGCGCGCCGCATGCCATACTGACCCCGTGATCCCGCACCCCAATCCTGCACGACAGTCCCCCGAGCGCCCGGCACTGGCTTCATCACAGTCTGCCGTGGCCGCGTTCATGCCTGCCGGCGCGATTCGAATTCGCCGCTGACCGGGTCGCGCGCGTCGACCCGGTCAGCCGGATCGATGGTCGTGCCTTCGCTTCCTTCCGATCCCACGCGCAGCAGCCACTCCGCCGCGCCGCAAGTGTTTGCCGCGCGACCTGTCGCCAGCCCACTCGCTGCATCGAAAGGAATCGTCATGTCACGCACCGCGCAACGCCAACACGAGCTCAACTCGCCGCCAGTTGTCGCCACCCTCAGGCACGCCAACGCCCAGCCTGCCCAACAGCGGCAGGTCTATCTCCTCGAACCCCACCCAGGCACGCTGTGTCGCGTGCTGGATCTGTATGCAGCGCGCGGCATCGCAGTGTCGTCGCTGCGCTACGAGCACGCCGCACCGCGAACCATGATGCTCACCGTGACCGCGAGCGCCGACAGTGAATGTCTGCGCGTGCTCGTCGCCAAGGCAGGCACGCAGTTCGGTGTGATCGAGGCCGCGATGGGCTGAGGTTCGACCGGCAAGTAACAGCGAACATTCGCGACCTGGTGACGTGTCGCCAAGCGCCTGACATCGCAATTACAACTTGTTGCAACGTCTGCCTGCTGGAAATGAGTAGTCGAATCCCTGTC
This sequence comes from Burkholderiales bacterium, assembly GCA_033764435.1. GTDB lineage: Bacteria > Pseudomonadota > Gammaproteobacteria > Burkholderiales > Usitatibacteraceae > JAEUMY01. The sequence goes on along the minus strand of JANRIX010000033.1, from coordinate 320,309 downwards.
TGCGGAGCCCGACACGTTGTGCGGAATTCGAGCAGTGCGACCTGTCGTCAACTGGCGACTTGTCTATGAAGAATCGCGCAACAAGAACTGACCGCTGTCGCTCGCAGACGACGTCGACTCACCCAGCCCGGCGCGCCTTCCGACGGATGCTAGGGGCTTCCTCTATTGCACATGTCGCATCGAGGCCAGAAATTGCGTTTGGTTTCATTGAGAAACTGAACAGCAATCAACGTGAAAACCCGACACTCCTCATCCGTCATTCCGCGCGTCAGCGTGATCATCCGCACCACTGGCCGACCCGAGCTGCGCCAGGCAGTGGAATCCGTCTGTGCGCAAACCCTCGCCGCCACACGGCATGCGCTCGACATCGTGCTGGTCAATGCGGCCAACACCGAGCTTCCAAGCCTTGATTGTCAGGGCATCGTGATGCGCGAAGCGCGCGCCGGGAGGCGGCTGAACCGGCCCGAAGCGGCAAACGCGGGGCTGGACGCGGCGACCGGTGACTATGTCTGCTTTCTCGATGACGATGACTGGTTCCATCCTGATCATCTGCAGTCGCTGCTGGATCTGCTGAAGGTGCGCCCCCAGGCGCGGGTCGCTTACAGCGGCGTGCTGCTGGTCCACGCAGATGGCCGGCCCTATGCGCGGCTCAACCGGCCCTTCGATCGCGGAGCCCTGTTCCGCGGCAACTACATCCAGATGGGCGCCGCGCTGTTCCACCGCTCCTTGCTGGCTGAAGGCGCCCGCTTCGACGAGACCCTGCTCAATTTCCAGGACTGGGACTTCTGGCTGCAACTCGCACAGCGGACCGACTTTCTGCACTCGGGACGGATCACGCTGTCGTGGCGGGCTTTCTCGGGTGGATCGGGCAGCGGCATGGGTCCCAACGCAAACCTGTCGCTGCAAGCTGCCTACACGCGGCGCGTGCAGCAGAAGTGGGCAGCGGCAGCCGCAGCGCTGACCGGACCGGGCGCACCTGCCTTCGCCGCCGGCGATTGAAATCCAGTCGCGTCGCTCAGCGCGGCGGCGGCGGGCTGTGTTGATTGCTGTCTCTGCCTCTGTCCTTGTCGACCAGCGACAACACCCACCTGCGCACGCTGGCATCGTCCCAGGGCCCTTCGTGGGCGACATCCGGCGCATACACTTCAAGCGCGCCGCGGCCCCGTCCGCGCGCGACCTTTTGCGGGATGACGAGGCGCGCCAATCCCGACGGCAGGGTCTCGTTGCGCACATCCATGAGCAGCCCGTCACCCGATGTGGCAAGCCCGATCAGCTTCACGCCGGGAACAAACAGCACGCGGTCGGCAAAGTTGAGACAGGACGAACCGCAGGAGCCGTTCGACAGGAAGTACACGCGCGCCGCGAAGGGTGACTCGCCACGGGGTCGTAGGGTTGTCAGTCCACCCCCCACGCCCACGTCGGCGGCGCCATCGCGGAAGAGGGGAACGGCGTCATCCGCGTGCGCCTCGAATCGCTCGACATAGCGCAGCGCCCGCTGGTAGTTGTCCTCGCCGAACTCCGTCTTCATCTGGTCTGCCCATTTGCGCCAGTAGGCCGCATTGCCCCGCGACGCACGCCAGTCGACGCCGGAACGATAGGACGGCGACGGATGGCGCTTCAACACCTCGGGCGTGAAAATCGCCTCGGCCAGTTTGTCCGCCCACGCCGAGTTGCCGCCGCCATTGCCCCGGGTGTCGATGACGATGGCGCGGGCACGGCGCATCTCGTCGCCGCGCGCGGCAACCGCCTTGACCAGGGCATCGAGCTTCGGTGCCGTTTGCGGCCCGGAGCCAAACGTGGGCACGCCGATCCAGAACACACCGGGATCCGGTTCGCTGACGCCCCACTCCGTGGCGGGCCCGGTGGATGCCGCGCGATAGGTGTTCATCCAGGTCGCGCGATCGGTGGGCAGGTCGCGCCAACGCAGTGTGAGCTCGCGTTCGACGCCGGCGACTGACAACTGGCAACGTGACGGCGTCGGCAGAATGGCGTTGGGCCGGTCGAAGAACAAGCGCGTGATTGCGCGGCGCTGGTCGGTAGGCAGGGCGCGATAGAACAACACCGGAAAGACCCGCTCATCTGCCAGCGCGGCAAGCGTCTTGCCGTCGCAGCGGCGAATGACGGTGCCGATCGCGGGGGCTTCCGCATCACCTTCGTCCCGGGCGACGACGACGGCGTCCGCACCCTGCTGCGACACGATGAAGCCGGGCCAGCGCGACGGCGGCAGCTCCCCCGTCGGCGCGATGACGACGTGCGGGTCGTTGAACCCGACGCCATAAAGAGACAGCACGTAGAACCAATCGGCCTCGTCGCGCACATCCGGCACTCGCGCCTTCGCCTGCTTCAGGCCCGCCTCAAGCCACGCAGCGGTGTTCGGATTCTGCTTGTCGAACGGAATGGGCGAGTGATCGCGCAGCAACTGCGCTGCCGCCTCCAAATCCGCAAGAGTCAGCGCGCGCCAGCCCTCGGGCGTGCTTGGCTTCGCGGGCGATGAAGATTGCGCGCCTGCCGGAAGCGCCATCGCCACGGCGAGCACCGCCACGCGTGCAAGTGCGCGCGCGAGTGCGAGTGCGAGCGCAGGTTTGAAGACAGGCCATGCGCGAATATTCGCCAATGCTTCGGCCTCAGAAGTACGCATCGGGATGCTCCTCCACTCGCTTCAAATCCGCCCGCAGGAAATCACGCATCACGGCGGTATGCCCCTGCCCTGCGATGACCACCACACGCTCGCCCGGTTGTGCAGCCTTCTGCACCAGCGCGTACATGCGGAAGTTGCGCTGCCACCACTGGGTCGACGCGTTCGAGCCCATGTGCGGGGCGGCTTCGGTGCCGATTGGGTTCAGCCAGAGATAGAACGACTTGTTCTCGCGGTCCTCGTCGGGATGGTTGTTGCGCCTCAGCAGCGCCTTCATGTCCATCGTCTTGTGCATGTGCGTCAGCCGCTTTGACATGTCGGCGATCATGGCGCCGAATTCCTTCGACAGCGCCGGGTCCTGCATGAGATGCGGCCAGATCGAGTCGTCCCCCTTCACGTCCCGCACATCGAAACCTTCCACACGCTTCAAGCCGGCTTCCTTCGCGATGCGAAAGCCGAGCTGGTAGATCTCGTTGACCGGCAGCTCGAACCTGCCCGCGAGCCAGTCCTGGTAGCGCTGGTTGATCAGGGCGTCCCGCTCCGCCGGATACTCGAGCAGGATGCGGGTCGGCCTGAAGTCGGCGATGCGCTTTGCCAGCGCAACCAGGTACGCCTGTTCCGCCGGCTTCATGACGTCAATGGGCGTGTACTTGACCGCATCCAGGCCCGGATTATCGAAGTGCCAGAGGCCGATGAACATGACTTTCGCCGGTGCCGGGACCTGCGCCTGTGCCTGCGCCGCTGCCGGCCATGCGATCCACCACATCAGTGCGCCAAGTGTGAACAACGCGGCGCGGGCCGCGACATTGCGTGACATGTTTTCTCCCTTCATCGACAGCCCGGTCGCGGGCGCATGACCGTGAGACGCTACCGCAGCCGCGGTTGGATGTACCGAAACAGATTGCAACGGCGCCTCAGTCCATCCCAGCCCATCTCAGTCCATCTCAGTCCATGAGTGCGCGATAGCGGAAGTTGCTGAAACGCACCTTGCCGCTCCCCGCGGCATAGAGGCCCGGGCGCAGCGCGAGAAATTCTCCGCCCGTGTTCTGGTGGTAGCCCGACACCTCCATCTGCGTGCCGTACTTGGTCCAGGTCTGTCCGTCCGCGCTGGTGAACAGGGTGACGATGTGATCACGGTTGGAGAGCCGCACATGCACGGTGCGGCCCGGCAGGTGAGCAAGCCGCGCACCCACCCGCTCCGTGCCGTAGCGATGCATCACGGTGCCGCGCGAATTGAAGCCCAGCCCCACATACAGCGCCTTGTTGTAGAACAGCAGCACACCGCCGGTGGCGCCTTCATCCAGCTCCAGCGTCACCTCGAACTCATAGGCGCGGTCGCCCGCGGTGGCAAGCAGGGGCACGGCATCCTTGGGCGAGCTGCCACGGGCCTCGAGCGTGAGCGCGCCGTCATGCAGCACGGCGCGCCTGCGGTCCGTTTCGTCCGGCTTGAAAAAGCTCCACACCTGGGCGAAGCGGCCGGGGCGGAAACTGTCGGACAGCGCGAGACCATGCGGCACCGCGCGCCCGCTGACCGGCATGGGCAGCGGCCGGGCCAGATCACCCCCCGCCGCGCGAAACCAGCCGTCTGCCGTCCATTCAACCGGCTCCAGCAGCGTCTGGCGGCCGAGCGTCATGTAGCCGTTTTCATAGCCGTGATAGACCATGTGCCAGCGGCCGTCCGGCGTGTCGATGAGCGTGGCATGTCCGCGCGACCACCAGGGCTCGCGCCGGTGCTGCGTGCGCACCACCGGATTGTTGGGCGCGTTCTCCCACGGTCCGTGAATGGAGCGCGAGCGCGCCACGATGACCATGTGCCCGGTCGGCGGGCCGGCGGTGCCGCCCTGCGCCAGCACAATGTAGAACCAGCCGTTGCGGCGCAGGATCTTGGGCCCCTCTATGGAGAAGCTCTCCACGTCCCACTCTTCTGGATACTTCCAGCCTTCATACACCGTGGTCGCGATGCCTGCGGCACCCGGTGCGGCGGCCACGCCGTCATCGGTGAGCTGCACGCGCACGCCGCCGGCCATGAAGAGATAGCGCTTGTCATCCTCGCCCACGGCGTGGCCGGGATCGATGGTCACGCCATTTCCGCCGCGCGCGTTCTTCACCACGATTTCCTTCGGCGCGCTCCACGGCCCGCGAATATTCGCAGCGGTGAGCACGATGAGCTTGCGGCCACGCGCGCCGGTGACGGGGTCGGTGCGCACCGCGACAAAGTAGAGGTAGTAGCGGCCGTCGTGCTTGACCAGATCCGGCGCCCACACGCTGTCCACCGGCGTGGTCAGCGCCGGTGCCAGCGGCTGCCAGTTCACCAGATCGCGCGAATGCCAGATCAGCAGACCGGGCACGGAATCGAACGACGAAAACGTCATGTAATAGTCATCGCCATCGCGAATGACTGTCGGGTCCGGCCAGTCGCCAGCCATGATGGGATTCAGGTAGGTGCCGTTGCCGAGATCGGCCTTGCGCTGGCCCTCGATGCCGCGCGCCCACGTGGCGATGCCGGTGGCAGTGTCCGGCGCGGGCATTGCCGCATGGGCAACGGGCATGATCAGCGCGACCAGGGAAACAAGGCAGCGGCATTGTTTAGTGAACATGTTTCCTCTTGGCGGAGATCGATCGCGGGCAGAGTGCGAATATTCGCATGACGCCGCAACGCCGCCATGTTTGCGCCAGAATGCCGGTGCATGCTGCAATCGTCTCCTCCGCGCCCGCACTGTCGACATGAACACGCCCGCCTTCCGCTTCGCCCATCACCTCGCCATCGTCCTCTTCGCTGGGCTTGCACCCTGCGCCGGCGCGCAGCCGGTGTCCGTGCGCGGCGACACGGCCGTGGGCGAGCCGGGTCTCATGCTGCGCGAAGGAACATGGAATGGCGATGTCGGCTCCTATCTCGTTCCCGCTTCGCTGGCTGGGAGCCCCGCACGCACCTGGCCCGCCGATGGCTGGCACCGGCTGCGCCTCGTCGGGCTCACGATCCAGATCGAGCCGGTCATCACGCCGCCGTCGGCGCGGCCCGCCTTTCTGCAGGCCATCGTGCGGTCGGCGGAAACGCCTGGCGATCAACCCGTCAGGAACGAACCCACTGATGACGCGCTGTATCTGCGCGTGCCGGGCACGAAATTCATCCGGGGCACGATCAAGCCCTATCTCTTCAAGAACGGCACACCGCAACTGTCCCCCAAGCTGGACTATCGCTACGAACTGAAGCTGGGCGATGTTCCGTTCGCCTTTACCGTGCAGAACGGCTTGCGCGGTCGCAACGGTGAGGCCTACGGCGACGGCGCGCACTATTTCATCGAGTACGGCGGCGAGAAGTACGCCTACAGCCTGGACGGATTTGGCTGGGATTCACGCATCGTTGCCATCGCCGATCTGGATGGCGATGGCAAGCCGGACTTTGTCATCAATGTCGGCGGCAGCAACAGCGGACACGAGTATCTGCTGCTGTCCTCGGTCGCGAAAGCCGGACGCAATCCGCCGACAGCTTCACTGCATTCGCAGGGGTGTTGAGGGTATCGCGAATATTCGCTCTGGCGGTCAGGTGACTGCCGCCCAGTGCCAGGACGGGCCTTCCAACCGGCCCACGCCCGCAAGCCGCGTCTCGCCCAATTCCTTCTCCAGCTTCAGCGTGCGGCATTCGCGATTCGCTTCCAGCGCGCTGATGAGGCCCGGTGCGTGCGATACCACCCACACCTGCGTCACGCTGGACGCCTGCACGATGAGCCGCGCCAGCGCCGACAACAGATCCGGATGCAGGCTCGTCTCGGGTTCGTTCAGCACCATGAGCCGTGGCGGGCGCGGGGATAGAAGCGCTGCGACCCAAAGCAGATAGCGCAACGTGCCATCCGAAAGCTCCGCACCCGACAGCGGACGCAGCAAGCCTTCCTGATGGAACTGCACGCTGAAGCGGCCGTCCGCCTGGCGATCGATCTCGACGGACGCGCCCGGAAAGGCATCGGCAATGGCGCGATCCAGGAGCGCTGCGTCGCCGATCTCGCGAATGGTCTGCAATGCGGCGGCGAGATCGCGACCATCGTGATGCAGCACCGGTGTGCGCGTGCCCAGCTGCGGCTGGCGCGCGGGCGCATCGCGGTCGGTGCGGAAATGATCGTAGAACCGCCAGGCGCGAATGGCCTCGCGCACGTTGAAGACCTCGGGCGTCGCCTCGGGATCGGCCACGACATTGAACAGCGTGTCGAACGAGCCCACACGCGGCGCCAGCACGCGCCACTCCCGCTCGTCGCGCACCTTGATGATCGGACCCTGCCGCTCCACCAGCGCGCTCGCCGGGCGGTAGACCGGGCCGGCCCAGATGACCTCATGCTTGATCTCCGGGTCGAGCGTGAAAGCGGAAAGCGAGGGGATGGGCAGGCCGAGCGTGATGGCGTAACCGAAATCATCATCGGCAAACCCCAGCCGCAAGTATTTCGGTTCCTTCGAGCGCGTACCCTGGATGGGCGTGTCGCCGCGCTTCATGCGGCGCGGGAAGCCCTGCACGCCCTCAGGTCCGGCCCAGAACGTGGACTCCAGTCCGCCTTCCCGCGCCAGCGCGTTCACCACGCCGCCTTGCGCTGTCTCCGCCAGCAGGCGCAGGGCGCGATAGAAATTCGACTTGCCGCTGCCGTTGGCACCGACGATGAGATTCAGCCGGCCGACCTCGACGGTGAGGTTGAGGAGCGAACGGTAGTTGGCGATGGAGAGTGCGTGCAGCATCGCAGCATGATGCCATTACGCCTGGGAACATTCGTACTGCGGCTCAAGACGCCGCGCCGCATCCCGCTGCCACCTTCGACTTGAAGTGTTCCGCCAGGAACTTGCGCACCTCATGCAGGTGCTTGGTGGGCTCGACGTGGCCCCCCTCGATGGCCACATGCGCGGTCGCGTGCGGAAAATTCTTGGCCTTCAGCCGCGCCATCATCGTGTCCGACATGCCTTTCGAATCCCAGAGTTCATCCCGCGTCGCGGAGAGGAAGAACACGGGGCCATTGATTTTCTCCACCGGAATCAGCGCGCGTTCCACGGCAGCGGTGTCAGCCATCATGAGGTCGAAGACCTTGCGCTTGTCGCCGGTGAGGAGCGGAATCGTTGCGCGCCACGGCAGTGGCACGAAGGGCAGCGCCTGGCCGTTGTGACTGAATGAGGAGGTCGTCATCGCGTCGGTGAGCGCCACGAACACCGCGTTGCCGGGCACGATGGCGGCCACGGCATCAATGTCCGGATAGCGGCTCGCGAGCAGGAGCGCCAGCTCGCCGCCCTTGGAGCCGCCCATGACCGCCACGCATCGGCCATCGACATCCGGGCGTTTCGCGGTGTCGGCGATGGCCGCGTAAACGCCCTCGAGTGCGATGCGGTCCAGCTTCTCTGGCGTGTCCGGCAAGCCGAAGTAGCCGATGGCGAGGAAGGCGTAGCCCTCATCGAGGAACTTCTGCCGCTCCGCCTCCCAGCGCTTGCTGGCCCAGAGGTTGCGGCCTTCCGCACCGCCGAATGCGACGATGAGCGGCTTGGGCTGCGCAGCCTCCGGACCGGCAAAGAATTTCGCCGACACCTTGCCGTGGTTGGCCGGCATCACATCCGGGTCAACGCTGTGGATGACCCACGCGGTGTAACCGGCCAACAGCAAGACAGCGAGGACGACAAGGGTCGCCAGGACGATGACCGTCCATTTCAGGAACTTCATGGATTTACTCCCTGGAGATTTTGGTAAGTGGCGTGCCGTCGGAACCGCGGCGAAAGAACACGTCCTCCACGCCCACGCCGAAGAGTTCGGCCAGCTTCATGGCGAGATCGAGCGACGGGGCGTAGCGCTCCGCCTCAAGAGCGATGACAGTCTGGCGGGTGATGCCGACCGCCTGCGCCAACGCCTCCTGCGTCATCTCGCCGTGGTCGAAGCGCAGCTTGCGAATGCGGTTGCCGATCTTGCCGGCGGCGTCCGCGGATGAATCAGCCATTCTGGGCCGCCTCGTCCAGGCGCCGCTCGCTGGCATAGCGGGCGAGCTGCGCCACGTACTGCACCAGACACGCCAGCATGATGAGACAGAGCAGCGAGTTGGCGATGAGCCAGTGCGTGAAGCGCTGCATGAGATCGCGCGGGGCGAAACCAAGCGCCAGCAGGAACACGATCAGCAGCAACACCAATGCCCAATAGCCGACGCGATCACCGTACGCCGCATTGGCCTGGTCGCGCTCGTCGCGCGGCGCCCCGCGCTCATAGAGCAGGAACCAGGCAATGGCGCCGCCGCCCAGCATCAGCCAGGAGTCATAACCGCCCGTACCGCCCGTCTCGCGATGCACTTCCGACCCCGGTGTCATCAACACCACCAGCACGTAGCCCACGATCAGGGCCGTGCCGGCGAGATAGATCCACAGGTTCCGCTCGGCCGCGGACGGGTCGTCACCGGCTACCAATCGGCGCCGGGCCCAATGCCGCTTCATCCAGAGCGCACCCCCGACGAGCAGGACCGCCGCGACCACGCCGGGCCTGAGTGGCAATCCGCTGCCCCATAACGCCAGCAAGGCACCAAAGGCCAGGCAAGCGACCAGCACTGAAAAGATTTTGAGCATGATTCAAAATGTAATATCTGTTTTACATTTTGAATGCTACATACGACTTCTTGTGATGTCAAATAGACATTACATGGTCGTTTTTGCCAGCCAGCGGACCGTCGATGAAGTACATGTCCATGTCGCCCTTGCCTTTGGCAGCCTGCTGGCCGCGATAGGTGCCGGCGAATTCGCTGCGCACCAGGTCCCAGGTATAGGCGGACACGTTCACCCTGCCCGGCTCGCCAGCGCTCTCCATCCGGCTGGCGATGTTCACCGTGTCGCCCCACACGTCATAGGCGTACTTGCGCTTGCCCACCACGCCGGCCACCACATGGCCGCTGTGCAGGCCGATGCGCAGGCGCCACTTGATCGAGGCGGATTCATTGCGCGCCGCCATCCACGACTGCATCTCCAAGGCCGCCCGCACCGCCCGCGCCGCATGGTCGGGCACGGCTTCGGGCAATCCCGCTGCCGCCATGTAGGCATCGCCGATGGTCTTGATCTTTTCGAGGCCGTGGCGGACCACGATGTCGTCGAATGCGCCGAAGATTTCATCGAGGTCCTGCACCAGCCGCTGCGGCGGCACGCTCGCCATGGTCTGGGTGAAGCCGGCGAAATCGGTGAACAGCACCGTCACCTCCTCGTGTCGCCGGGCCTGGGCCTTGCCATCGCGTTTCAACTCCTCGGCCACACTCGCGGGCAGGATGTTGACGAGCAGGGCCTCGGAGCGCTCACGCTCGGCCGACAGTTCAAGGGTGCGCTCGCGCACGCGGCTCTCCAGTTCCGCACGCTGACCCTCGATGAGGGTGCGCTTCTCCTGGTCCAGGCGCTTGATGCGATGCGCCAGACCCAGCGACAGCAGGATGCCTTCCAGCGCCAGGCCGATCTGGCCGAAGTTCCACGGCAACGAAGACGGTGCCGGCAGGCCCCATGCCCGCCAGTAATCGTTGTGCACCAGCCAGAGCAAATTGCCCACCGCGAGCGAAGCATGCGCAGCGAAGAAATAGTGGCGCAGCGGATGGCGTGCAATGACCGACCAGACGGCCAGTCCCAATGCCCCGAGGTAGACCGGGATGGCCAGCTTGTCCATGAACTGATTGGTGAACTTCCAGGGCAACCAGGGCGAGAGTGCCAGCACGGCGACGGCGATGATGGGAATCAGGGCGACCAGCTTGTCGATCCGTGGCAGGTAGCGTGGCGTGTCCAGGTAATGCCGGGCGAAATGCAGCGTGCCGATGGTCGCAGCCGTGGCCGCCCATGGGAAATATTCGAAGTCCCAATGCGGGTGATTGGGCCACAGGAAGGCGGTGGTGAACTGCGCGTTGCCCGCGGCGATCACACCATAGGCGCCCAAGCCAAGCACGTAGTAGAAGTAGCTCACATCGCGCATGGCAAACATCAATACGAGGTTGTAGAGCAACAGCGCCACGACAAAGCCCTGGAACAACGCCTGGAAAAAGCGCTGGCGCTTCTCGGTGGCGCGGACCATGTCGCCGTCGCGCAATTTGGCGGTGAGCGGCAGACTGTCGAAGTAACGAAAGGCCGAAGTCGCACGAGCGAGCAGGACGGTTTCCTCGCCAGCGGCCAGGCGTACCGGCAGGAGCGTCCGCTCCATGTGCCACATCAACGTGAGCGGCAGGCTGCGCTCGGCAAAGGGCACGAGTATGCCCGCGCGTGCCGAGACCCAGCCGTCGCTGGTGCGCTGCCACAGCGTCACGTCGTCCCAGGCCGGCAGCTCGATCATCAGCTCCCGGGCGCGCGGCTCACCATTGGCCACGGGAATCTTCAACCAATAGACCTGGGCCGTCGTAGCGCTGGCCGGGCCTGCCGGCGCGCTGAACGTGGCGGCCTCGACCGCATCACGCGTGAGCGTGCCCTTGGGGTCGGGCAATACTGTGATTCCGTCGATGGGCGCCCGGGTTTGAGCGTCCAGCGAGGTCGGCGCCGCTTCGACCGCGCGTGCCGCCAGCAGAAAGACAATCAGCAGCAGAGTGAAATGCAAGGCCCGCATGCATCAAGCATAGCGGAAGCCGCTGAGTCGGTGAGCGCGCTTCTACGACGCAGACTTGCCCGACCTGACCAAACCTTTCAAATGAATCATCCGTGAGGTCGCTGATGCCTCGCGCTTCGAACGCCGGCAACTGCGGCAGCGCTTGGCGATCGTCTCCACGTTGCCCTTCGCGACTTCGTACCACCACTTCTGCTGCGTGGCGCGCCAGATTTCCGACTTGCCACAGCCGACACAGGTGAACGGCGTGTCGACGTAATACCCGCGCGCCACAAACTCGGGCTGGCCATAGCTGTTGTAATGCGCAAGCAATGCCGGATTGCAGGGGGCGGTGTCCGCATCGGGATCAACCTTTCGCGGATCGTGACGCGGCGCGGGCGGATGCAAGGCCCGCTCCTTGCGCGCGGCGCGCAGCTCGCGGGCGCGTTGCTTGCCGCTTTTCGGCCTGGGTCTAGGCCGGTCTTTGGTGTCTGGGGTGCGTCGGCTCACGCGGCAGTTCCCGGGTGCATGCGAATATTCGCAACGACTCAGCGCACGGGCTTCGCGACCCAGTCGGTGATCGCGCGCGCCGCCTCGCGCTCCATGCCGATGAAGCCGTGGAAGTGCAGCGCCTCGCAGGCGCCGCCCTCCGGCGGACCGCCGGCATCGAGCATCACGAGCTTTTTCACCGGCGCCTGGGTGAGCGCCTCCAGCACGCGCGGCAGATCACCCGGGCGACAGATCGGGCAGGCGTCGCGCTGGTGATGCACCAGCAGCACGGGCACGCGAATAGTCGCCAGCTTCTGATCGGGCAGCGCGCCCGGCTTGTCGCGCACCACGCCGGAACTCAGCACGATGCCGGCGAGCATGTCAGGCGGAAACGCGATGGCCGCGGCAGCGGCGGACACCGAGCCGCGACTCGTGCCGACCAGCCACACCGGCAGGCCGCTGTCGGCCTTCACGAAGTCCACGATCTTGCGGATGTCGGCGAGATGATCCGCGCCAAGGCGAAGCTCGTAGGTCATGTCGCTCTGGTCTTGCGGCCGGCCCATGATGGCGACGTTGAATCCGGCGTCGGCGAAATGCGCGCGGGACCGCACGAGGAAGTTGTTGCTGGTGGGTTCACTGCCGTTCAGCTTGCCCAACCCGCCGACGCCGCCGGGGATGAGAATAAGCGTGGCCTTGGCGCCATCGCGCTTCACGTAATGCACGGGCAGCTTCACGCCCGGACGCACGTCCAGGCGGACGATGTCCGCATGCGTGGGGGTGGCCGACGCGGCAAACATCGCGATGAGGCAGCACCACCCGATGCGAAGCGTGCTCATGGTGTGCTCACTTTCCCGTGCCATAGGTATCGGCGAAGAAATTGCCGGGCCGCCATTTCGGCCGCTCCGGCGTGTTGGCGATTTCGCGGCCGATGTCCACGTTGAGCTGCACAAAACGCAGTGCGGCATCCCAGTGGATGGGCAGTGTCACCTCATCCGTCGGGCGGTGGTAATACTTCTGCATGAAGGTGTTGAACGCGGTCTGGCCTTCGCCATCCTTCTGGAACGAGTGGATGCCCAGCGTGAGGAAGATGGACGGCACGCCCTGCTTCACGAACGAATACTGGTCGGAGCGGGTAAAGATGCGCTGGTTGGGCCACGGGTCCGGCGTGAGCGAGAGGCCGCGCTTTTCCACCGCGCGGCGCGTGGGGATGTCCATGGTGGATTGCTCGATGCCGAAGGCGATCACGTCGCGGAAATCGAAGAGCAGGATGGGCATGTCGAGATTGATGACTGCGGCGAGCTTCTTCTTGTCCACCGTGGGAAACATGGCGAAGTAGTCGGAGCCGATCAGGCCCTTTTCCTCGCCCGTCACCGCGAGCAGCATGATGCTGCGTTTCGGCTTCTCGCCACCTGCGAATATTCGCGCGGTTTCCAGCAGCGTGGCGATGCCGGTGGCGTTGTCGATGGCACCGTTGTTGATCTTGTCGTCGCCCGGTTTCAAGCCGGGCGCCGTGGCGAGGCCGATATGGTCGAGGTGGCCCATGAAGACGACATACTCGTCCTTCAGCACCGGATCGCTCCCGGGGATGACGGCGACGACGTTGCTGCTGGTGACGTCCTTCAGGATGCTCTTGTGCGCCATGTGGACGGTCACGCCGAAGTCGAGCCTGGCGGGGGGCTTCCGGTCATTGGCGGCAGCGACGAGGTCGGCCAGCCTGGCGCCCGTTGGCGCGAGCAATTTCTCCGCCGTCTTCAGGCTGAGCGACGCGCCGTTGGTGATGCGCGGGTCGAAGCGCGCGGGCTGACCCGACTTGTCCAGCCAGGCGAAGCGGGTGCCGCCGAGATATTGCTTGCCCAGCACGAACGGAAACACCATCTCGCTGGCCGGGGTCTGCAGGGAAATGATGCCGACGGCACCACGCGCCTGCGCCGCCTCGCGTTTCAAGAGACCGCTGGAATAATGCGCGGCTTCCTCGCCCGGCAGCGACATGGGTGCGCCGGTCAGCTGGACGACGATCTTGCCTTTCACATCCAGCCCTGCGTAATCGTCGATGCCGAAGCGCGGCGCCACGATCCCGTAGCCCACGTACACCAGCGGTGCCGTGACCGACTCCTCGGCTTTGAAGAAGCTGGAGGAGAGGTAGTAATCCTCGGAAAAGGTCCAGCGATCCACCTTGCCATCCTTGCCGCGCAGCTCGAACACGGGCGAATCCGGATCAAGCTTCGACGAGCGGAAGGGTATGACCTGAAGATAATCGCGTTGGCCGTCGTTGCGCACATCGCCCATCGGCAGCGCGCCGTTCAGCGCGAACTGGGTGGCGACATACTTGGCCGCGATGTCGTAACCGCGCGAGCCGGTCTCGCGGCCTTCCAGCAGATCGTCGGCGAGAAATTCAACGTGGGCGCGGTAGGCCTTGAGATCAGGTTTCGGTTCCGCCGAGATATCGAGGGCAGACAGCGTCGCGGAAAGCGCGAGGACGGACAGCAGCACGGCACGCAGCATCGATCTTCTCCCTGGGTCGGATGCGTTTTGAAGATGGCTTGAGAGCGAATATTCGCATGACCGCCAGAAGGCGGTTGTGACGAAGTTTGGCCGACTCAGCGGGGTGGATGGGGCGGCGCCGAGTTCTGCAGAAGCGTGTTTGCCTCACCGTCTGCGCGCAACTCGCGCAGCCAGCTCTCTTCGCCAGTCGGCATGCGCACGATGCGCGGGCCGCCGTCGCCAAAGGAAAGCTGCTTGAAGGTGCCGACATAACGCCCGCGCTTGCACAGATCCAGCATCATGCCGGCCGGGTCCATCCCTTGCTTGTAGTCGAAGACAAACGCGATGCCCGCGCGCGCCAGCGCCATCAGCTTGTTCTCTTCATCCTCCGACGGCAGGCCATCAGGGCCCGCGGGGTCGATGGGCAGGCGTCCATCGCCCAGGAACCAGCTTCGCTTCACCGCGAGGCCGGCTTCGCGCAGCTTCTTCGCGGTGCGGCGATCCAGGTAGCCGATGACGATCGCATCAACTTCCACATGGGTGACACAGGGCGGAATCTGCATGCGCGCAGTCTGCGCCCGCGACAAGGGGCGATCAAGTACGCTGCAAGATCATCCCGCACTCGTCAGCGAACACGGGTCCAGAACCGGCGTACCGCCGCAAATTCGGCGAACAAGTGCACGACATCGCCCGCGTGGGCCTCGGCCTTGGCCGCAAACCAGCCCTGCGCAAATCGTTGCAAGCCGGGTGACGGCGCAAGGCGATCGAGCAGGCCGAGTGCCGTGGCCGCATCGTTGGCTTCACCCAGCGCGGCCTGGATGGCGGCCAGCGTGGTGAGCCAGCGATCCAGCCGCTCGCGTCGATACAGCCCGGCAAAGCCATCCACGGCGTAGCGCAGTTTCTTCGCGTCGATGCGAACCTGATGCCGCGCAGCGGCGTTCATCCCGGCCAGGCCATCGGCATCGCGCAGCAGCCGCTTGTGACGCCGCCGGATGTGGCGGGTTGCAAAGGCCAGCAGCGACTCGGGCGGCGGCGACAACGGCGGCAGACCGTCCGGTGCCGGCAGGGGCGTGACCTGCCCCGTGGGTTTGACCGCGGTCGGTTCGCCGGAGAGCGCGAGATCGGCCAGTGCGAGGATGAGCAGCGCCGTGCGCGGGGCGCGAAGCGCGGCGCGCGCCTCATACCGCGCGGCGCGGCGGGCGGACGCTGCGCGCTCCATGACTGCGCCGAGCTCATCCGCGCCAGCGCCTTCGGCCGCGTTCAGATTGGTGAGCGCCGTGGACAGGGGCGGCCACACCTCGGTCACGAACACGTCCCAGTCACGCGCCGCCCCCAACATGGCCGCGAGCCATTTCAGGTCAGCCTGCGGCGCTTCGACCTTGAATAATCTCAACAGCGAACGCAGCCGGCGCAGCGCCACGCGCAACTGGTGGATGAATTCGGGATCGTCGCTCGCCAGTGCGCCTTCGACATTGGCAAGGAAGTGATCCACACCCGCCGCCACGCAGACGCGCAGGGCATGGGCGGGCGTGTCGTCCGGGTCGAGCTTCACCGCCCGGGCCTTGACCACGGCCAGCGGTTCGCCACGGAAGAGGCGATAACCGCGCTCTGCCTTGCTCGCGCGCGCCGGCATGAGCGGCAGCGACGCGACCAGCGCTCGGGCGAGCGTGAGCAACGTCTCGGGTTCACCTTCAAGCAGTTCCAGCTCCACTTCGCAAAGCGGCATCACTTGATCCGCACAGCGCACCTCGCCCACATCCAGCGCCACCTCGACGCGCTGGCCGGGCGCAGGTTCGATGAGCCAGCGCGTGCGCTGAAAATCGGTGGTGAAGGCGGGCTGCAGGAACTCATGCAACCGCGGGGCAACCTTGAGTTCGGCCAGCGGCGTGTCCTGGAAGAAGGCGAGATCAAGTACACCTTCGGGGACCGCAAACTCCCACTCGCCGCGCCGCGAGAGTCCGCCCGCAGCCGTGCCTGCAGTCTTCAATGTCTGCAGCCAGCGCCGCCCGATGCGGCGCAGCCTGAGCGCCATCCGCTCGCGCGCGAGCAGGCAGTCAGGCGTGTCGAAATAGGTGTTCAGTACCCGCTGGCGCGACGGCCGCAGGCCAGCCAACACCGGGCTCGCCCGAAAAGCCTTCAGCGCGGCAGGGTCCAGCGTCAGCTTGAGTTCGATTTCCGCGGCCATGCGAGTGGTTGAGATCTTCAGGGGAGGATGCGAATATTCGCACAGGCAAAGGCGGGACGCGGCCTCAGCCGGTGCGTGTCGACCGTCGAGGTCTCGACTGACCAAACCACAATGACTTCACCCGGGAGGCTGCGTGCACGAAATTTTCTTCGTCAGCCTGATCGTCCTGCTGCTGGCGGCGCCCGGCATCATCCTGCTAGTCATGCGCCCGGAGGCGTTCAAGGGGCGCTTCTGGCTCGGCGTGCCGGTGGGCGCAATGCTGATCGTGATGTTCGGCGGCTCGATGCTGAATCAGCTCATGGGCTGGTCGGAGGCCTGGGGGTTTCTGATTGTCTGGCTGGCGTCGTGCGGCCTGGCCTGGTGGGTGCCGACCTATGACCGCAATCGCCGCGGCCGACTGGCCGCCTCGAAACGAATGGACGCCGTTGTCGATGACGCAGACGCGCCGGCACAAAAGGATTGAGAGGTCGCCGGGGTGCGGGTCGGGGGCACGGGTAGGCGGCACGGCTGTGTGCGGCCATGCCGGCGACCATGCCTACTTCGGCGTCACCCGCAGGCAATGCGCCAGCCCTCCCTCCAACTCGTGCACCTGGGTCTTGCTCAGGATGAGTTGGCCGAGACAGGCCTCGCCGCGCTTGCCGGCATGAAGCCTGGCGCACTCGAACAGTGCTGCCTGATGGTCCGGAAGCGCCAGATTGCGCGTTGCGGCGTCACGCTTGCAGTTGCCGAAGGCAGCGGCCTGGGTAGCGAACTCGTCTGAACTGGCAACGGCGGCAGCACGCGGTTCACTCGTCGCAGGCTGCTGCACAGGCGCGCCGGCGCAACCGGCAAACACGCCCACCGCAACGACGCCGAGGCTCATCAAGCTTGCGTACCCGGACATCGATGATGCACGCCACAACGCACTAAACAACGCACGACACAACATCAACTTCTGCTGCATGGATGATTTCCCCTGATGGATCCGGGGCGCGGCGCGCGATTGGATCGATACGCGAATATTCGCATGGAATTGCCGACCGGACCGCCGGCGGACAGACGCGCCGACGGCGCCGACTTCGATAGACTGCCGACTTTCCGCACGCCCGGCACATGCCCATGAAACGCGTACTCAAGTGGATCGGCATCGTTCTGCTGACCGTCATTCTGCTCGCCGCCGGCCTGGCCGCCCACACCTGGTACGCCAAGCCGCTGTCGATCAACTGGTACTACACCCGCGTGTTCGCCCAGTTCGCCCTGACCAACAACGAGCTCCTGACCCAGTTGCGCATGCTGGAGGGCATCGGCCTGCGTGGTCACAACGCCAAGCTGGACGACGCATCCCCCGCCGAGACGGAGAGAACGGCGGCCCGTTCGCGCGCCTTCCTCGACACTTTGCGCAGCTACGACGCCAGCGGGTTCACCGGACAGGACAAGCTGTCCTACGACATCCTCGACTACTTCCTGGCGAGCCAGGTCAAGGGCGAGCCGTGGCGCTATCACAACTTTCCCGTGAACCAGCTCTTCGGCATCCAGAGCGAGCTGCCCAACATGATGACGACCGCGCAGCAGGTCAACGACGCGACGGACGCGGAGCACTATCTCGCGCGGCTGGCGCAGTATCCGCGGAAGTTCGACGAGATCATCGAGAGCATGAAGTATCGGGAAGAACGCAAGATCCTTCCGCCGCGCTTCGTGGTGGAAAAAGTCGGCGACCAGATCCGCGAGTTCATCGCCACGGGCGCGCCGAACAATGCCCTGGTCACCACGTTCAGGGACAAGCTGGACAAGATTCCGGCAGACAAGATGGACGCGGCGCGAAAGGCCGAACTGGTGAAGCAGGCCGAGGACAGTGTCGCGGCGAATGTGCTGCCGGCTTACACGAAGCTCGGCGCGTACATGGACTCGCTCAAGAACAAGGCCACCGAGAACCGTGGCGCCTGGTCGTTGCCGGACGGTGACAAGTACTACGAGTACGTGATCGAGGCGCAGACCACGACGCGCATGAAGGCGGACGAGCTGCATGCGCTGGGGCTTGCCGAAGTCGCGCGCATCGGCGCGGAGATGGATGCGATTCTCGACGCCGCGGGATACAAACAGCCCACCCGCGCGGCACGCATCGCCGCGCTTGCCAAATCACCGTCGCAGGTCTATCCCGCCACCGATGCCGGCCGCGCACAGGTGCTGAAGGACTACCAGGCCATCATTGACGAGATCGATGCGAAAGTGGAGACGATGGTCACCCGGCGGCCCGCGGCCAGGGTGGTCGTTGAGCGCGTGCCCGCCATGGCGGAGAAATCATCCGCCTTCGCCTACTACAACGGCCCGGCCATGGATGGCTCGAAGCCGGGCGTGTTCTTTGTCAACCTCAGGAAGCCGGACGAGATCGCCAAGTTCGGCATGCGCACACTGGCCTATCACGAGGCCATTCCCGGCCATCACCTGCAGATCGCGACCGCGCACGAATTGAAGGACCTGCCCATCTTCCGCCGCCTGGTGCCCTTCACGGCATATTCCGAAGGCTGGGCGCTGTACGCCGAAAAGCTCGCCTGGGAACTGGGCTACCAGAAGGACCCATTCGACAACCTCGGTCGCCTGCAGGCGGAAATGTTCCGCGCCGTGCGCCTCGTGGTGGACACGGGCATCCATTCACAACGCTGGACGCGGGAGCAGGCGATCGAGTACATGATTGCCAACACCGGCATGCCCGAAGTGGAAGTCGTGGCCGAGATCGAGCGCTACTTCGTCAATCCCGGCCAGGCGCTCGCCTACAAGGTCGGCATGATCAAGATCCTGCAACTACGCGAGAAGGCGAAGGCGGCCCTAGGACAGAAGTTCGACCTGCGCGAGTTCCACGACGCCGTGTTGGGCAATGGCGCCATGCCGCTGGAGGTGTTGGAGCGGGTGATTGACGACTACGTTGCGCGCAAGAAAGCGGGATGAGACGGTGCGGTTCTGCGAATATTCGCCAGGTCATGACGGCAGCGCGCAATCAGCACTGCCCCGTGTAAAACCGCTTTGGACACACCGCCTCGTAACGGTCGTTGCCGCCGATCTCCACCTGCTCGCCCTCCACCACGCGATTGCCGGATTCATCCAGGCGCACATTCATCGTCGCCTTGCGGCCGCAGCGGCAGATGGTCTTCATTTCTTCCAGATCATCCGCCAGCGTCAGCAGCGCCCGCGAACCGGGAAAGGCCGCGCCGATGAAGTCGCTGCGCAGGCCGTAGCAGATCACCGGTGTCTTGGAGGTGTGGGCGAGGCGATGGAGCTGCACCACCTGCTTCTCCGATAGAAACTGCGCCTCGTCGATGAGGATGCAGGACGGCAGCGTGCGCTCGAAGTAAAGCTCGCCAAAATCGGTGGCGGCGTCAAAGGTCTCGGCTTCGCGCTTCACGCCCAGACGCGAGCTGATCACGCCGACGCCATCGCGATTGTCGAGCCTGGCGGTGAACAGATCCACCGTCTGCCCGCGCTCGCCATAGTTGTGCGCCACCTGGATCAGCGCGGTGGACTTGCCCGCGTTCATCGCGGCGAATCGGAAGTAGAGCTTGGCCAAAACCTGAACCCTTGAAGACGATGCAGACCTGCGAATATTCGCAGTGCCTAGAACTTCAACTGCGCAATCCGCGGACAGTGGTCGCTGGTCTCGATGCCCTGCCCCGCCTTCTCGGCGACCGCCAGCTTCTTCGAGAACACGACGCCTTCATTCTTTTTCTTCAGCGCCTCGCTGATGACGATGTGGTCCAGCCCGGTGAAGCCGGTGCAGCCACCTTCCTTCGTCGACAACGGGATCTGGAACAGCGCCGGCGTGCCGTCATTCAGCTCCGGCCAGAGATAACGGGTGGGCACCTTGTTGTTGACGACCGTGTGCGGGCCGGCGGGATCGCTGCCGTCGGCGCGCACCTTGTCCTTGGCGATGGCAAGCTTCTCCTCGTCGTCGATGCGGCGGTTGAAGTCGCCCAGCCAGACGAAGCGCGGGGACTTCTTGGCCACGGCTTCGAGCCAGGCTTCCAGCGGCGCCACCTGACGGTTCAGCACATCGCAGGCATCGGCCGCGTCATCGAGCAGACGGCCGGGGAAGCGGGTGTCCTCGTTGGTGACGCTGGCGCAGCCCGCCTTCAGGTGCACGTTCAGGAACGTGACCGGCTCGCCGTTGATCGTGAGCGAGAGGGCCAGGCCGGGCCGCACGCGGCGGAACGCGGCGGGGTCGCTGGGCGGATCGAGCACGGAGAGGCTGGACTCGGTTTCGCACACGCCCGGCTTGCTGGTGAGCGACTTGTCCCACGCGAAGGCGACGGTCTGGAACGCATTGTGTTTCGCGGCGCATACCTCGAACTTGTCCGCGTGCTTGCCCAGCACCAGCTTGATGACGTCTGCACCGCTCACTTCCTGGAACGCGATGACGCGCACGCCTTCATTGGTGATGACGTTGTCCACCGTCGCCGTCAGCAGGTCGATCTTCTGCTGGTACGCCGCCGGTACGCGAGAGATGGCCGGGTCCGGGCGCGGCTGGCCCGGTGGCGTGCGCGGCGGGCGATAGGCGTTGCAGGGTGCGACCATCATCGAGGCATCGCGTCCACCGGCGGCGGCCAGCGTGGCCTCCTGGCACTGGGCGGCACGCGCCTTCTCGACGTCGGTCGCCACTGTGGCGCCGCGCTCGATGCGCGCACGCGTGTCGCAGTAGTTCACCGCCGGTGCCGAACACACTTCCAGATACTTCGCGAATTGCGCCGGCGTGCCGGCCCAGCCCATGTTGAAGGACGCGATGCCGGTGGTGAGCGGCTTGGCGGCCGATGGCGTCGTCTGCGCCACGGCGGGCAGCGCGAGCAGACAGGTGGATAGCGTGGCTAGAAGCGTGCGGGGCATTGCGGTGCGAAACATGGGGAGACCTCGGCTGAACAAGGCCGCCATTATCGCCGCAGTGGCGCTTGCGCGCCGCCCGGCGGAAGCACCACCCGGGATCGGCAGTGCGAATATTCGCAGCGGACCTCAGGACCCGGCAGGCGCCGCAGGTCTGCTCTTGCCGATGTCCTTCGCCACCGCATCCATCGCCGGATCGCGCGCCGCGACATAGTCGTCGAGCGTCCAGGGTGCAGCAATGTCCGGGTCCAGCGTCTTCACTGCAATGGGGCGATTGACCACATTGCGATGGCAGTCGTCCATCTGGCGGCAGCCCGTCTGGTAGTCGTGGCGCTCCGTGGCGGGCAACACCATTTCCTTCGAGTGCGTCAGCGTAATGGGCCGGCCTTCGGCGAAAAACTGCAGCCGGTCGCCCACAGGTTCGCCCACGATGACCACGCGGTCGGGTGCGGCTTGCTTGAGATAGCCCAGCGTGGAAATGGCGGCCGAGAACGTCCACGGGCTGATCAGCGCGTAGATCTTGCCGCCGACCAGGGTGGGCAGCTTCTCGGCGAAATCGCGCGTGGTGGTGAGATCACCGCCACCATTCAGGCGCAGATCGAGCACCAGATGACGCGGCGCATGGGCGGCCACTGCCTTCTCGACATCAGCAAAGAAGTCCGCGAGCCTTTCCGTCTGCGCGTTGCTGCTCTGGCGCATCTCCACAATGACAGCGCCCAGCGCCTCATCATGCCGCCAGCGGAATCTGCGCACGGGTTCCTGCAGCGCCCAGGGCGCGCGCGCTTCGGGAAGCAGCGTGCGCCAGGCGCGGTCCTCCAGCGGGGCCAGCACCGGGAACATCCAGCGCGTGGCGTTGCCGCCGACGCGATCGCCGCCGACAGGCGAGACGGTGAAAGTGCGATTCAGGGTGCGGCCATCGCGGGTGATGAAGCTATAGGCCGGCGGCGCATCGCCCCGACCCACGCCGAGTGCGCGGAGCTGTGCCGGGCTTTCCAGAAAGTAAGGCACATTGCGATCACGCCACGCCGGCACACCACCGGAAAGCGACCGCCCCAGCTCGCGCAGCTTGTCGATCGGCACGCCGTCAATGGCCACGAGCCGGGCACCGAGAAGATCCTCGTTCTCCGCCTTCACCCGGAGGACATTGAAGTCCTCGCCGAACGGAACCAGACGAACATCGGCCCGTTCATACCGGCGGGAGCGCTGCGCGGAAGAGGCCAGTGTGTGTCCGTTGTCAGCCAGTGCAGTGATCTGGGCGATGGCGAGGTCGAAGCGCACCGGCGCGAGCGTTGCCGCGTTCTTCTCCAGGTCCGCGAGCCGGCTTTCCGCTTCCTTGCGTGCCGCCGGGCTGTAGGCGCGGTCCTTGTCCAGGAACTGTGTGCGGAACTGTGCGACATCGACAACGATTCTTGCCGCAGGCGTGTCGGCCTGTGTCTGTGTTTGTGTCTGTGTTGGTGACTGCGTTTGTGTTTGAGGCTGTGTTTGAGTTTGTGTCTGCGCCTCGGCCGCGCCGGTCAGCAATGCCGCCAGCGCCATCGTGATGGATCGAACGGTCTTCATGGGCATGCCTCGCGGAGTGAAGGAAGCCTGAAGCCTATCCGCTCATTCGGCGGACCGCGAAGGAAAACCGATGAACTGCAGAAGCGCGGCCATGATCTGCGCGCGCGGCGACGTTCTGCCCGGCTGAATCAATGCGCCCGGCGGCGCGGCGCCGCCGGGGCCGGGCCGTTGCGCGCTCAGTTGCGCGTCACACCGCGGATACGGAACGCCACTTCGCGGCACACGTTGATCGTGTCCTGGCCGGCATTCGCGACCGGCTTGAAGCGCAGTGCCGCCAGCTCTTCCCTCGCCACGGAGGCGAACTGGATGGAGGCCGGGGATGTGCGCGGCTGCTGCATGCGCTGGTTGGCGCCGACAGGGGTCAGCTTGGGCTCGGGGTTATACGACGAGTTGTCGGCGAAGACTTCGGTGATGTCGACCGATTTCGTCTCGCCCGTGCGCGCATCGACCTTCAACATCGCCAGCACCTCGCCGGTCTTGCCCATGCGCCGGGCATCGCGGGGATAGTTCTGCATCAGCGCACGATTCACCTCGGCGCGGTTTGCTTCTTCGATCAACGCGCGGCCCGGCTGCTTGTCAGCGGAGATCGCGCCGACATTCACCTGCGGCTTGCCATCGGCAATGTCGAAACGCACCTGGATCTGGCCACGCGTGGCGGCGGGCTTGCACTCCGCGTCCATGGCGCGGGTGAAGACCCAATCGCGCACCGCTTCGCGGACCGCATCTTCAAACGCGGGCTGCGCCGGCGTGGAGCGGATGGCCACCACGTCAGCGAGCTTGCCCTCGGGCGTCACGTTGACGATGAGATCCACCTTGCCGGTGACCTGCTGGTCCAACAGCGACTTCGGATAGGCCGGCGCCTGCCAGGCGAACGGGGTGCCCCATTTGGCGGGGTCATCGGCGTAGTAGGTGACGGGGGCGGGCTGGGCAGTCGCCGGCTGCGCTGCAAAGGTGGTCGCGGAGAAGGCAAGCAACGCGCCGATCGCGGCCACGAAGGCACGACGGCGGAGCGGGAGTAGCGGCAGGATTTGCATATTCAGGTCAGGAAAGTGGTGAAAGGGTTGCTCGTTTCATTATCGCCCAAGGCAATGGCGAGCAATCTTCGCAGAGTTGGACACGGACGCAAGAGGTGCGGACACCTATCGTTTTCCGGGCTGAGGCCAAGCTGCATTCAGCCATGTCGAGGAGGTCCCAAAACCCGGCCAACGCCGTGCCACCCGCCCACGTTCGCCGCCCGTCGCCTGGAAGTGTCCCGGCAAAATCTTGTCACGAACCCCGCGTACCATTCTCCCCGCAGTCCCGTCACGTCATTGGAAATCAGCACAGGGAGAAAACATGTCACTTGGCATTGCCGAACGCGCAGACCGTCTTGTTGCCGCTTTCGAAGCGAAGGGGCTGGAGGTATCGGCCAACCTCAGGCCCGGGCTCAGCCGGGAGGACATCATCAAAGCAACCGCGGCGGTGGGGCTGACCGTTCCGCCGGAAGTGATCGAGCTCTATCAATGGCGCGACGGCCACGTGGACGAGTTTGCCGAGGCGTGCATCCAGTTTCGCGACAACACGTTCCTCTCGCTCGAGCGGGCGCTCGAGGAGTATGAATGGCTCACCGAGTTGAGCTCGGACGACGACGCGGATGACTTCGGCGTGGACTTGAGGACCTGTCTGCCGATTGCCGCATTCGATGGCGCGCTCTATGTCGTTGCCTGCGGGCAGCATGGGTTCGGCGCGGACAAACCTCACCCGGTCATTTCGTCGTTCGAAGGCGTCGAGCTCTACTTCCACTCCGTCAGCGCGATGCTCGACACGTCCATCGACTGGGTCAGCCACCCGGCGTGGCCCGACTTCGGCGACGCAGCGGAAGACGTGGAAATGGACATCTGGAAGCGCCACAACCCGGGCATCTTCGAGGACTGATCCGCAACCGGATCGCTCACGTCGCCTGCGAATATTCGCAGGCGACCCCGCCCGGCCTTGGTGTGCTGGCTGGCACACAGACAGGGCACCGTACCGTCCTCATGAACGGGACGCCCTGCCAGGATGGGCAGGGTGCCTTGCGCCAGCGCCCTCATCGTGCCAATGTGCCTCCCATCACAACAAGGGAGGACCACCATGGGCGTGAACCTGACTGATCTCTGGCTGCCGATCCTGCTCGGCACCGTTCTGGCATGGATGGCGAGTGCCGCGATCCATCTCGCGCTGAAGTATCACAACAGTGATTACAAACCGCTGGCGAACGAGGATGAAGTTGCCGCGGCCATCAGTCGCGGAGCGCCACAACCGGGCATTCATACCATTCCGTATTGCGTGGACATGGCAAAGATGAACGAGCCGGCCATGCAGGCCAAATTCACCAACGGCCCGGTGGCATTCGTCACCGTGTTCCCCAGCGGTCTGCCCCCGATGGGCAAGTTGATTGGCCAGCAGATCCTGTATTTTCTGGTCGGCTGCGCGCTCATCGCAAGTTGTGCCGCGCACGTCCTGCCGCCCGGCGCGGCGTCAATGTCCGTGTTTCATCTGGTGGCGCCGATGGCGTTTCTCGCCTTCGGCTGGGGCGTGGTGCCGTTCGCCATCTGGTACGGTCATCCGTGGTCGACCACGGCCAAGTACCTGCTGGATGCACTGATCTATGGGCTGGTGGTGGGCGGGAGCTTCGCGTGGCTTTGGCCTGCGGTGAAGTGACCGGCGACGCTGCGAATATTCGCAGCCGATGACCCGCTCGCGGACGCCCAGCCCTCGCCGCGGTTCAGGGTTTTCCACATTGCCGCTGTGGGGCGGGATTGCTAGAGTTCCGGGCGCCACTCGCCGCACACGGCACTCCACCGCACCCCATCGCACCCCACCGCACCCCACCACACCCTTCACCAGCGCCGATCAAAAAAGGACCCAACATGTTCCGCAGACTTCACTTCGTGTTCGCTGCCACCACCCTGATCGCCTCTGCCGCCGCGTCCGGCCAGACCACCAGTTTCAATGCCTGCCCATTCAAGCCTGCCGAACTGCAAAGCGCGCTGGGCGTGAGCTTTTCCGAGGGCAAGGCCGGTCCGCCGCTCAGTGCCAGTACGGTCACCATGCATTCCTGCCGCTATGAATCCAAGAACTACACCGTGCGCGTGGAATCGCAGGTGTACCAGAACGCCGCCGACGCCAAGAAGGCGGCCTCGTTTGGCGCCGGCAAGATGGTGCCCATCCCCAACGATCCCGATGGCGCCGCGTATCAGGAAGGCCAGGGCGACAACACCGATCCGGCGGTTCACTACTCGCGCGGCAACGTGGCGATGCACCTGCGCATCATGGGCATCTACTACAAGGACTCGAGCAGCAAACAGAAAGAGTTGCTCGCCATCCGCGAGAAGCTGGCGAAGCTGCGGCGCGTGCCCTGAGGCCAGTCCGATCGGCAGTGCAAAACGCCGGGAGACCCGGCGTTTTGTCCAGCGGTCAATGCTGTGCTAGAAGGGGCCGGCCTGATCCTCGCCAGCCCCTGCATTGACTCACGACCACTCAGGGCAAAAAGCTGTGGCTGCCAGGAGTGAACGTGACGTTGTAGCTGTGGGGCAGATTCGCAGACTGCGCACTGGTGATCGCTCCCACTGCCATACCGCCGTAGTCAGTCCAGAAGTTGTAGTTGCAGTCCAGCTGGCCGTTGCCGGGATTGCTGTGAACATGCTGATAGTAGGCGTTGTAGATGCTCAGCCTTGCGCAGCCGACCGACCAGACTTCCAGATGCATGTGCAGGGTGGTCGTTCCCAATGCGGGCGAGTAGCAATTCGCACCGTCGCCAATGCCAAAGTAATCGGAGAGCCCCGGCTTCTTGAACTCGAGGCAGACCTTTCCGGGCCCTTTTCCAAAGTCGCCGATCGCGACACCCAGGAAGGTGTTGCCAGGCGGAGAACTGAAGAATCGGTGGTTCAAGCCGACGGCCAGGTGGTCGCCGATGGCGTCATTGAAGATGTTTTGGCCCGGCACACCGTCCGTTGAGACCGTGAACCACCAGGATTGCCCGGTTTGGCCCGGACTGGACAGGGACAGGTCTTGCCGGATGGCGTAGATGTAGTCCTTGGTGCCGGTGAACGGCCTGGAAGGCAGTCCGCTGACGGAGAATCCGGCGAGACTCCGATTGATGGCCAACGTCGGAAATGACTCCAATGGCTGAGGTGCGCGAGTTCCCGTGACAGTGGTTGAAGCCAGAACCGGACTCGACAACGATCCACTTTGATAAAGGGTGAACGTGTAAGTCCCTTCCTGAATCCAGGGGGCATCCTGCAGGCCGGTGCCGCCGCCGCCAAACCACCCCGACCCGTATGCGCTGCTGACCCAGACTGCGGCATCAGACCAGCCGCCGGAATTCCAGCTGATTTGAACCGAGCACGTGCTGCCCCCCCAAGGGATCTCGCATGACCCCGGGGAACTTGAAATCTGCGCGAACGTAAGCTGACCGTAGACATCAACCCGTGCCAGCTCCGGGCTGTCCAGACTCATTTCACGTCGCAACGAAAACGTGTACCACCCCGTCTGGATCCAGGGGGCATCCGCGCTGCCCGAAGAGCCCGCGGCGAACCAACCGGCACCATATGCGCTGCTGACCCAGATGGCGGCATTCGGCCAACCGCCTGCGTCCCAAGTGATCGTGGTGCTGCAGGGCGTGGAGGAGTTCGGCAGATTGCATGGGTTGTTGGATGCCGAAATCTGCTGCGCCGACGCGGGTAACGCGAAGGCCGCAAACAAAAAAACAAGTGACACACAAGCTCTACCGAAGAATCGCATGGGTTTGAATTCCATTTTTTTGGTTGAAGGATTGTTCCGCACAAGCAGTGCAGAACTTCGCCATCGCGGCGGCATCTGCTTCTCCCCTGAATCCATTCCGAGTGGCAAGGAATGTCCAGATTTCGCGAGCCCGCGAAGCAACGTGAATCTAGCGACGGTCAGTCCGCCAGATAAGCGGCAAAGGACCAAAACAGAAGTCGGGGAAACCCGAGACGTGCATAGTGGCAAATGCGAATATTCGCAGCGGGTGCAGCACACCTGCCCTGTCATCGCTCAGGCGCCTTCCCACCCGTCACCTTCAGCGACCCCGGAGAGAAAGAGATTCGTGGCTTCCCGATACGCTCGATGCTCGAGCCGTTTCTGGGCCAGACAAGACGCGTAGGGTCTGACGCAGGCGTAGTGCACGGGCGTGCACTGCATGATGCGTAAAACAAGCGACAGCCCAGGCCGATCATGATCCAGACCGGACAGCCATCCTGCCCCAGCCGGGCGAGCCTGGGCAGAACGACTGCAGTGGCGCGATTGCTGTCGAAGTTGCGACGCTCTTTCGTGTCTGTCCCAGAGTGTTCGGATAGAAGATCGAATCGCATGCGATTCGTCCGGCGTCGCCGAATCCGATATACCGCGTCCTGCCATCTCTGCAAGCGCCTCGGCACCCTTTGGCGGCACTCAAAGGCGTTCGTGTTCAGCCCCTGCGGTCTGGGCCGTTGATTCGTCTCGCCCGCCGTCCCGCAAGCTGTAAGCTGTCCCGAGGCAGTGCGACGAAACAGAGCACGCGGCGCACTCGGCACCCTGGCACGCGCCAGACTCTTCCCGGACCAGCGCCCGCAATGGAGGAAGAATGAGCGACGCATTCGATGTCATCGTTATCGGCGCGGGCCAGGCGGGCCCCGCCATGGCCGCGCGCTGCGGCAAGGAAGGGCTGAAGACCGCTCTCATCGAGAGTGGCGCCATGGGTGGCACCTGCGTCAACAACGGCTGCATCCCCACCAAGACGCTGGTCGCGTCGGCACGCGCCGCCGCCATGGCCCGCCGCGCAGCCGAATATGGCGTCACGTTCGACGGCACCGTGGGCGTGGACATGCAACGGGTCAAGGCACGCAAGGACGCCATCGTGGCCGCATCGCGCAAGGGCGTGGGCGATTGGATGTCTGCCGCGAAGAACGTCAGCGTGATCCACGGCCACGCGCGGTTCGTGGCGCCACACAGCATCGAGGTCAACGGCCAGACGCTGACTGCAGAGAAGATTTTCATCAACGTCGGCGGCCGTCCGTTCACGCCACCACTGGCCGGACTCGACACCGTTCACACTCTGAACAACATCGCGATGATGGACATCGACCAGGTGCCGGAACACCTGATCGTCATCGGCGGCAGCTACATCGGCCTGGAGTTCGCGCAGATGTATCGCCGCTTCGGCAGCGAGGTGACGGTCTGCGAAATGGGCCCGCGTCTCATCGGCCGCGAGGATGAGGATGTGAGCGATGAGGTGCGCGCCATCCTCGAGCGCGAAGGCGTCACCGTGCGCACCGATGCCGCCTGCCTCGCCCTCGAACAGCGCGGCACACGCATCGCGGTCGGGCTTTCTTGCGACACCAGCGCCCCACCGGTGGAAGGCACGCATGTGCTGATTGCCACGGGCCGACAACCCAACACGGCCGACCTGGGCCTGGACGCCGCCGGCATCACCTGCGACGCGCGCGGCTACATTACCGTGAACGAAAAGCTGGAGACCAGCGCACCGGGCGTGTGGGCGCTGGGCGACGTCAACGGGCGCGGCGCCTTCACGCACACGTCGTGGAACGACTACGAGATCGTGGCGGCGAATCTGTTTGACAACGCGCAGCGCCGCGTCACCGACCGAATCTCCACTTATGCGCTCTTCACCGATCCGCCGCTGGGCCGCTGCGGCATGACACTCAAGGACGCGCGGGCCACCGGGCGCCCCCTGCTGATGGCCAAGCGGCCGATGGCCCGCGTGGGCCGCGCGCGGGAGGCGGGCGAAACGCAAGGCTTCATGAAAGTCGTCGTGGATGCCGACACGCGCCGCATCCTGGGCGCCGCCATTCTGGGTCTGTCAGGCGACGAAGTGGTGCAGTCCATCCTGCAGGTGATGTATGCGGACCTGCCCTACACCCACCTGCAGCACGCCATGCCGATTCATCCCACCGTGAGCGAACTGCTGCCGACCTTGCTGGAAGATTTGAAGCCGGTGACCGGCTGACTGGGCACTGCGAATATTCGCGGCGGGATAAAGGTATTCGCGGTCCGCCCACAAACACCTGCTTGACCTCCCATTTCCATACGACGTATACTTTTGAACGTCGTATGGAAATAGTCAAGGCCGTGACACACCCCCCGCCCGAACCCACCCGTCGCCAGCGCAAGCAGGACCAGACCGCCGATCACCTTTCGGCCACGGCCTATCGTTTGTTCGAAGCCCACGGCTACGACGCGGTATCCATGGAACAAGTCGCCGACGTGGCCGATGTGGCGAAGGCCACGCTCTACAAGTACTTCCCGGTCAAGGAAGCGCTGATCGCCTATCGTTTTCGTCTGGACATCGCCGATGGCATGGCCATGCGTGCAAAGGCCCTGCTCGCGCGCAAGACCTTTGATTCGCGCATGCGCTACCTGCTGAGCGAGTCCGCCGACTGGCACAGCGAGCGCCGGAAATACTTGCGCCACTACATTTGCTATCTGACCAACGCGCGGCAGCATGAAGAGCGCTACCCGGGATCGGTCAACGCCAACAGCGATGGCCGCCAGATTCTGGCGGCGATGTTCAAGGCCGCGCAGCAGTCAGGCGAAATCAGGACAGACCTCGTCGCAGAACACGTGGCGATGAACTTCGAGTACCTCCTGTTTGCCGCCATCACGGCGTGGCTGGCAGAGCCGACGCCGAATCTCAAGCAGCGCTTCCTGAGCGCTTTCGACCTCCTGATGTACGGCGTCGCCAGCGCGCGGGACGCGAAGGCGCGCTCACCCAAATAACACCCATCGTTCATCCTCATGGCCCACAACACCAGCTTGATCAAGACACCCTTTCTTGGCCTTCCTCTGCTCAAGGACATCCAGACTGATCCCCTGGCAGCCGCCACCAAATTTCAGCATCAGTGCGGCGAGGTGGCTGAGTTCGACATCCTGTTCCGTCGCATCGTTTATTTCTTCAGCCCGGAGGCCGTGCGCAAAGTCCTCGTCGATCATCATGACGATTTCGAGCGCGAAGCCCGCCTGCTGCGCATCTTCGAATCCTTCCAGGGCCGGAATGTGCTGACCACCGAAGGCGCAGACTGGGAACGGCAACGGCGTCTGCTCACGCCGGCGTTTTCGCCCAAGCGCATGGGCGGCTACATGGATCTGATGCAGGCGGCGATCAACAACTGCGTCCGCGAGGAGCTGCCCACTGATCCCGGGCAACACGCCAGCATCGATGTCGATGCCTTCACCACGCGCATCACCATGGACGTGATCCTTCGCACCTTGTTTTCGCACGCGAGCTCGCGCGAAGAAACCCACCAGGCCTCGGTCGCGATCCGCGCGCTATCCCGCCAGAGCATGCGCGAGGTTTACTGGGCGCTCATTCCGCCAGACTGGTTCCCCTATCCGGGGCGCGCCGCCAAGATCAGACACCTGCAAACGCTGCGCCGTTTGATCGCTACTCATGTGGATGAACGACTGCAGCGTCGCGGTGAAAGTCAAACCGAAACAGACCCTGCCGTCGCAGACGTGCTGGACATGATGCTGGCCGCACGTGACGCCGATGCCGGCCTCACCACGCAGGAAGTCCTCGACAACTGCATGCTGCTCTTCGGCGCGGGTTTTGACACGTCCGCCTCCGCCTTGACCTGGTGGATTGGCCTGATGGCGACGCATCCAGCGGTGATGGCCGAGCTGCGCCGCGAAGTCGATTCCGCATGCACTCAGAATCTGGACCTCGCCGGCATGGCGCGTCTTCCTCTGCTGAACGCGACCATCAAGGAGGCCATGCGCATCTATCCGCCCTCCACGGCGCTATTCACCCGCGTCGCCAAGCGCGATCTGGTGATCGAAGGAACAGCTGTGCGCAAAGGGACACTGGTGGCGGCACCAATCTGGCAGATGCATCGCAACGAACGCTACTTTCCCAACCCGGAAAAGTTTGCGCCTGAACGCTTCTTGCCTGATGCGCCGGCGATCCCCCGCGGCGCCTTCATGCCCTTTGGTGCCGGCCCCCGCTTCTGCCTCGGCCAACAGTTCGCCAGCGTGGAAATCGCGCTGATCGCGGCCCACGTGGTGCGCCATTTCGAGCTTGGCCTCGACTCAGGCGATCAACTGCCGACGCCCTTTGTTGATCTCGCACTCAAACCCAAGACGCCCATGAAAGTGCGCTTCCTGCGGCGAAGCCTGGCGTGAGCCGCCGCCACGCACACGCCCTGCACCTGCGTCATTCATCGCGACTGCTCTCGTACATCGGACGCTGACGACCCCTGGAGAAAAAATGGAAACACCGTTGACGCTTGCCGCCTCGCTCCTGATCGTAACGGGCGTCGTCCATTCCTTTCTGGGTGAGCGGCTCATCTTCCGACACCTGCGGGAAGGCACCCTGGTACCACAGCTCGGCGCGCCGCCATTGCAGCCCCGCAACATCCGAATCCTGTGGGCGACCTGGCACCTGGCATCGGTGCTGGGCTGGGGCTTCGCGGTGATCCTGTTTGGGATGGCAGCTGCACCTGGAGCACCGGTGCACAATCTGGTGCTCAAAGCAGTGAGCGGCGCCAACGCCCTCGGCGCCCTCCTTGTTCTGGTGGGAACGCGCGGGCGGCATCCTGGCTGGGTTGCGCTGGGCGCGGTGGCAGTGTCTGCGTGGGCGGCGTTGCCCGGCGCCTGATGAGCCCGGCTCACTGCGCCTTGGGTCGATGAATTTCGCCAGCGCGGCAAGATCGCGCTTCACCCGCGACTCCGAGAAATAGAAGACTGGCTTCAGGGGCCGGTCTTTGGCTGACGTCAGTGCGAATATTCGCAGCAGGCGGCAGAAAGCTTTTCGTGGTCCGTCCCCTATTGTTGCGCCAGCTACCCAGTGAACGCTTCACGCCGGTTTCGGACGGGAAGCCCTTCTGGCGTTTGCTGGTTTTAACCCTGGTGGGTTCGAAAGCAGAAGAGGTCTGCGGCCGGGTGCATTTTCATGATGGCCTCCAAAAATGAAAAGCGCCGGATGGCGGCGGGCGGATTGTACGCGGAGGTTTTGACTGTTGCGAATATTCGCAGGGATTGAGCTTCTGGAATGATGGAGCTAGACGCCTTTAGCTGGTCTTCCGCGTGAATGCCTTGTAGGCCAAACCGCAAAGCATGCCTGCGAGATATGCAGCCGCAAACCATGGCAACTCTCCAAGGACCGATGTCAGCTTCTCTGGAAACTTGGAAAACTCACCAGAAAGCAATGGCATGGGAAATGGGACATGCCCGACGCGCAGTTCGGTATAGGCCGTAACGAACCACCACAAGACCCACAACGGCGCTCCCCACAAAATGGACCGACTGAAGCTACGCTTCACATCCAAACCAACAATGAAGGCGATTGCTCCTGTGCCCAGAAAGTGCAAAGCCATCAGGAATAGTGCCAGCAAGCCAAACGTCAGCATCGTCGCAATCGGAATCAACTGACCACCTATCGCAAAGATCACAGCCATCAGAACTGTGTAGAGGTAGAGCTTCCGATACACATTCTTAGTTGCGGCATCTTCATCGTGAGGTTCCTGCGACTTGTCACTTGGCATTGGTTGCCTCTGGCAGCTGGATGTACTCGCGAATATTCGCATGGCTGAATTGAAAACGGCGCACCGAAGTGCGCCGTTTCCGTGAAGCCCGTCAATCGTCGATCAATCCCTGAAAGAAGTCGTGGCGGTCACTGCCGTCGAACTCGCCGCGCTTCATGCAGCAGTTCTTGAAATCTGCGGCCGGATGCATTCTCTTCAGGATGGCCTTCAAAAGGACCAGACCGGTTGTTCTATCTATCGCTCCTGCCTTTGTAGCACCGTCTCAAGTGCAGCCCTCACACCCGGCACCTCCAGTGCGGGATCAACCTGAAACTGGGGGCATGGCTGATCCCGCCAGGGAAAGACTCTTGCGAATGAAAGTGGCTGGCTGTAGAGCTTCTTGCCGGTGGCATTCTCAAGTAGTGCGATCTGAGCACCCCGCCCCGCCTGCTTGACCGAAAGCGTGAGTCGAGTGCCCTGCGCTGGTGCCTTCCCTACGACGACCGGCGTTTGCCCGGATCGTGTCTTCGCAGTCCATCGGAAGCCGTCGCGCTCGTACTCCTGGAATGGCGGCAGCTTTACGCGTGCATGCCAGTGATCTACCGTCGTGAGGTCTCGCTCGATATCCAGCGTGAGGACTTCATCCCTTTGCGCGACCGGAACAACCGGCCATGTCAGCGGAATGCTGCAGACGGGAACGTAGGACCACGCCATCCAAGGGGAATGTGTCGATTCTCTTTCCTGAACGTTTGCATCCCGGAACGTATCCGCTCTCGTATAGACCAGAAACATCAGAGCGGCGACGCCAAAAGTCGCGTTCAGCAGCGCATAAAACCGCGCCTTTTCGCCCAGCGCCAGCAGCGCGGCAATCCACGCGCACCAAATTGCAGCCAGCCACACCACTGCACCCCATCCCCACGACAGCAACATCTGGCTGCCACCCTGGCCGCTCGGCACGCGATCGAAAAACACAACCGTACCCGTCAACGCGAGCATGAACATCGCCGCAATCCATGCGCCTCGACCGCGCCATACCATCAGGAGCGTCAGCAAGAGCAGGTAGTTGGCGTAGACCGCGAAACCGTTTGCCATCCAGCCAACAAGCGTGCCAACAAAGAGAACGGATATGCCTGGCCAGCTTTCCGCGCTGAATTCGAGAAGAAAGGCTGGCAGCGCAAGAGAGAGCAGCAACAGCACCAACGAGAGGCCGGCCGTGCGCTTTGCGGGATCACCGCCGATGATCTTTACCAGGCCCTTGCTCCGGGCTGGCGGTTGACTATCTGGCACTGAGCTTTCCACCATAGTTGATTGATTGCGTGCGAAGAGTATGGGGACAGCTATTGCCAAGCCAACGGCGCTGTCATTCTGGCCCCTTCCCGCCAGCCACCTTCACCGGCCCCGGAAAGAACATATTGGTCGTCTCCTGATACGCCCGATATTCAGGCCGTTTCTGCACCGAGTAATACTCTGCGGGTCGGGCGCCGGTGTAGTGCACGAGCGTGTAGTACATGATGCGTGAGACAAACAGCAGCCCGATACCGAGCAGGATCCAGACCACCCAGCCATCCTGCGCCGAGCGCGCGAGCCAGGAAGGGATGGCGGCAATCACCAGCGCATTCCACACCATCCATTCGGCGAAGTAGTTGGGATGGCGGCTGTAGCGCCACAGGCCGACATTGCAGACCTGGTTTTTCAGATTCTGCCGCTTCATCTCGCGCAGGAAGGCGAGCTTCTGCATGTCCGCCACGCTCTCCATCACGAAGGCACCGATCCATATCAGGAGGCCGATGACTTCGAGCGCGTGCAGCGTATCGCTCTTGTTGCTGGCGATGAGGAAGGCCGGAAAAGCCAGGAAGGACGCGTTCGCCAGGCCCTGGACCAGCGCCTCGATCTGGATCATGAGCGGGATGTTCTTGATGCCCTTGCGTTCCCAACGCAGGCGCTGGTACTGGTAGCGCGGAAACTCCGTTTGAAAGTAGCCGTTCCGCCACATCTTAATGGCACCCAGGCCCATGCGGAGACCAATGAAGAGATAGACCAGGCTGATGACGAGCTTGCGGACGGGCTGACCGTCTGCCAAGGCAAGTGTCACCACACCGATCAGCGCCAGACCCAGCGGCCACCCGATGTCGACATAGGACAAGCGCCCTGTTTTCCAGGCCGGGATGCAGACCACCAAGGCAAACAGCACCAACTGTGCTGCGCCATTGACCCAGCCGAGTTGAACCAGGTCGGCCGTGAAGAACAGGAGCGACCAGCCTGCGGCGAAGGGGAGGAGCGGGGTGATGAAGGGCATGGGTTGAGCCTTATGCAAAGAGTCTTGCGTGACCCTAACTTGGCTTCTTGTTACCAATGCCTGTTTTCTTCAATCCTTTCGTACTAATCCCAAGCTTCCGGCAACCCTTCATTAGAAATTGGTTATGCATGATCGCTGACATGTATTCGGCCGGCTCTTCCGGATGACTTGCGATCGCTTGCACAACCAGTTCATCGGCGTCCCAGCAGTCCATACCGAGCACATTCTTTCCAAAATTAACTATGACTACGTACTCTGAGTACTCCTCGCGAGAAAGCGAACCCAATAGAAGGAGGGCCGACCTAATGGCGCGACTATATTCTGTCTTGCCGAGCAAAGAATCGACCAATGAATCTGACAATCCTCGAGCCTCACGGTCCTTTCGAAGCGCGCTGGCAACTTTTTTTTCCATACTAAGCAAGCTCAGCAAGCTCGAAGCAGTAAGGTAACTCGGGACGTAGTCTTGAACTTTATCGTAGACAGGACTTACGACACGAATCGTCCTGTGCTGATGCGAACGCGAAAGCGATAATTGCGGGCCACTTGCGTTTGCAATTAAATGTGCAATACCCGCGCGAAGCTCATCCGCGCTGACAGTTGCAAAAGTCCCGAGGTAATCATCGATTCTGTTAAAGGTCCCCGCCTTTGGCGCGACAACAAATGCGCCACGCACATACCGCCTTATAAAGCGGCAACTCTCAGATTTCGCCTTTCCCTGCCATGTGCCATTTTCCCAGTGCTTTCGAGGGATATAGGTTCCAGCACCAGACTCTACAAATTCCTCGTAAAGCCCCTTGTAAACACTACCTTCCCCTAAAGGTTCTGAGATACACGATTCGAGTCGAAAGTAGTTGGATTCTGGTGAATTGGGGAAGCCTTCAAACATCAGCCGCAAGGGCTTCAGTATGGTTACGTCGCTCGCATGCAACTCAATCGTCCCGGATTCCAGTCCAAGCTCGCATCGACTGAGGTCTAAGCCGCCACCATCAGGAAAGAACAGGTGATTGAGGCTGTTATAGCGCGCAACCATATTGAGTACTTCGACAATCTTTTCACTCTCTCGCCACTCAACTCGCAACGGACTGGTGCCGCCAAACAACTCATTCTCAATTTCTTCCCATTGCATTCGGTTCTTGCGCGGCCAATCATCCTCAATAGCATCCCAATCTTCCAGCATATCGGCTAGTTGACCTGCTGTCGGTCTGCGATCAGGATCATTCGCGGTTGCTAGCCTCAGCAACTCGTGACACGGCGTAAGGTATGCCCCCTCGCACTTGCCACTATGACTTAGTGAAATTGTCCCGTCATCGGCAATGTATGTGCCATCAAATCCGCTCCTATTTCCACTCAAGAACGCCCACAGCGTCTTTCCAAAAGAGTAAATGTCCGCCT
Source organism: Burkholderiales bacterium (assembly GCA_033764435.1). GTDB lineage: Bacteria > Pseudomonadota > Gammaproteobacteria > Burkholderiales > Usitatibacteraceae > JAEUMY01. The sequence continues at coordinate 283,400 of JANRIX010000033.1, read as the reverse complement.
TTTGAGAGTCTCTATTTGGAGTGTTGCGCCTCATCTCTGGCGCCATATACCACTTAGGTCCAACAACTTCCCCTTGAGGAGTCTTGTTGGTCTTATTGGGAAAATCGGCGAGCCCAAAGTCGGAGAAAACTGGCAGGCCATTCCAGAGCAATAAGTTATCGGGCTTAATGTCTCGATGGGCAACACCCAATAGATGGATTTTGGTCAGCGTACGGGCAAGCTGAATGAAGCGGCGTCTGATTGCAGAGGGGTCCGCCGCCTCAAGAGAGTTCCAAAGTGGCTGGGCAAGCGGCATCATGTACCACGGCTGCTCTTCATTCTTCGGAAGATGGTCTCTAACAATGGGCAGGACGCCTTGAATGCCACTCAACTGCTTGCGTACAACTGTCACTTCGTCGCGGAAGCGAGAGTATCGATTTACTTTAGACACAAAGAACTTTATTGCGTACGTCGCATTGTCGGGGAGCGAGGTTACTGAGTACACCACGCTATTTCCGCCTTGGCCGATTTGCCTATTCAAGCGCAAATCATTTGGGATCGTCTTTGCGAAATCGCGCTTCATCTTGGCCGTTACCATTGCGAAGCTGTATGGGAATGGAAGTTACAAACCATACTTCGTGCAAAATTTGCGACGACTGTCAGGAAGCGAATGCATGCGATTGCCTCGTCGCGTCCCATTTGAGGTGAGCAAGAGCTTGGGCAGAGCGCCGTTTCATTCGCTCACCGGAATAAATTGTGGCTGCCTCAAGTGCGCGCCGACCCCGATATCCGTTATAGCGTCGCGCATCTAGAATGGCAGATCAGCAGATGGATCGGCAAATTCATGCGAAATCCCACCGGCTAAAGCAACCTTGGCGTACCAGCGCTCAAGCTGAGTTGCGCCACTACCCTGTTGGCCAATCCGCTTAAGAAACGGCTCTCTTTCCTCAATTGCCAAAATTGGTGACGCAAGGATCACTGCGAGTCGATCAGAAATTGGCAAGTCAAAGTACTTAAGACGCATTTCTCTTACCCAAGCAATGTTTCGGCGAATGACTGCCACCCTCGCCTTACCCAGGCAACTAGCATGTTGATCCAAATATCGTGCGAGCTCTGGAACGTCGAGATACATTGGCGCCTTTGTCAGCATCCATTCCATCCAAGTGGCAAAGGCAGGCTCTTCTACTAGACTCGATGTAGCGAGGCGCGCAAGTGGCTGCATATCTTCCGGCCTAGACCAGGATGGAATTGCCTCTGCGAAGTACAAGAAAACATCATTGATAACAGGCAGTAGTCGCTCAGCATTTACAGCAACATCAGGCACCATCTCATACAACTGAAGGCCGCGAGCTTTTCTCAAAATGGCTCTGGCCAATCCCAAGTCCAGTGTCGGCAAGCCAAGCACCCTCTTCAGTAGGCCAGTAAGAACTGTTAGCGCATCTTCCCTTCCAAGCTCTACTACTGCTTCTTCAACTTCTTGAGTGTACGGATTAGCGACCTCGGCAATTCCCTCAAATATTTGAACTTTCTCCAACTCGTACTGGTTGTGAATTGACTCTTTGGCAAAGTCCACTGACTTGAGTATCTTTGTTTTCTCGCCAGAAAGGTTTAAGCGATGTACTTCATACAAGTACGTTGTCAATTCTCGTAGGGCCGACTGAAGCTTGCTCTTTGAATCACTAAATATTCGAAAGTCATCAACATATCGAGTGTGCACAAGTCCACGACTTTGAATGAAGTGATCTACATCTATCAGGACTGCCTCAGACATCAAGATGCTTGCAGCTGGCCCAACCGGTATGCCTTGGGAGCTCTTAGAGTTCCAGATCATCAACAGTTGTTCAATCTCATTTGCCCTCTTGGCATTCCTAGGCTCTGACGTGGCGATCGCATTTGCGACACGATGCACATAAATTTGGTTGTAGAAGTCTGTGATGTCTGTTAACAAGACATACGCATACTTTTCAGAGTGATCACTGGAGGCCGTCCTGAACGAGTCATACCCAGTCCCCAATTCAAAGAAGCTGCCGTCGGCAATCGAGATTCGATAAGAACAAGCGACACGCTCATGCCTTTGAATTCGTGCCGCCTCAATGCGACTTGCGACGGAGTGAGCAGCAGCCGTGTAAACGATTGCGGACACGGGATCTAGTTGATGGACAACACGATAGCCTCCGCGCGCTTTTGGCCAAGGCAAAATACGCGGCGTACTAAGCGGAAGCTCTGCCACATTTGCACCAAGAATTAGCCTTTTCACCTCTTCCCAGTTTGGCCAAAGCGCCTCAAAGCCCATGTGCTTCGGAAAAAAGTCTGTGTCGTAGTAACGCTGAATGTGACGTGCCGCAAACTCCAAGTCATTTTCTTCAAGCATTTGTGATTGCCCCCCCCAAAGCGTGTCCAGACGAAGCGTTAGTGCGCCTCTTCCCAATTGCCCCCCACCCCCGGCTCCGCCACCAACGGCACGTCCAGTTTCGCCACCCCGGTCATCAGTTCCGGCACCTTCGCCTTCACAATCTCCAGCTCTGACTCGGGCACTTCCAGCACGAGTTCATCGTGCACCTGCATGACAAGCAGGGTCTTCAGCTTTGCTTCTTCCAGCCAATCCTGCACTGCAATCATGGCGAGCTTGATCAGGTCCGCCGCCGTGCCCTGCATGGGCGCGTTGATGGCGGCGCGCTCTGCACCTTGCCGGCGCGCCTGGTTGCCGGACTTGATATCGGGCAGCCACAGTCGGCGGCCGAACACGGTCTCGACATAGCCGCGCTCGTGCGCCTCGGCGCGGGTGCGCTGCATGTAGTCGGCGACACCGGGATAGCGCTGGAAGTATTTGTCGATGTAGCTGGCGGCGGCACTGCGTTCTATTCCCAAGTTGCTTGCCAAACCGAAAGCGCTCATGCCGTAGATGAGACCAAAATTTATTACCTTGGCATAGCGTCGTTGCTCGCTGCTGACTTCGTCGCGCGTGACGCCAAACACTTCCGCCGCCGTGGCGCGGTGCACGTCTTCACCATGATGGAAAGCATCAAGCAGGCCCTTGTCGCCGGAGAGGTGGGCCATGATGCGAAGTTCAATTTGCGAGTAGTCGGCGGAGATGATCTTGCTGCCCGGCGGGGCGATGAAGGCTTCGCGGATGCGCCGGCCCTCCGCCGTGCGCACGGGGATGTTCTGCAGGTTGGGATCGTTCGATGACAGGCGGCCGGTGACGGCGACGGCCTGCGCGTAGTTGGTGTGCACACGGCCGGTGCGCGGGTTGACCATGCGCGGCAGCTTGTCGGTGTAGGTGCTCTTCAGCTTCGACACGCTGCGGTAGTCGAGGATGATCTTGGGCAGCGGGTGATCCTCGGCCAGCTTCTCCAGCGTCTCTTCATCCGTGCTGGGCGCGCCGCCGGGCGTCTTCTTGAGCGGCTTGATGCCTTTCTTGTCGAAGAGGATTTCGGCGAGCTGCTTGGGTGAGCCGAGGTTGAAGGGCTGGCCGGCCTCCTGGTGGGCCTTGGCTTCCAGCTCCAGCATTTTCTGGCCCAGCTCGCCGCTCTGCTTTTCCATTTGTGCCGAGTCGATGAGCACACCGTTCCGCTCCATCTTGAGCAGCACGTGCATGGTGGGCATTTCGATCTCTTCGTACACGTAGCGGAGCTTCTCGTCGGCCAGCACCTGCGGCGTGATGGCGCCGTGCAGCTGCAGGGTGACGTCGGAATCCTCTGCCGAATATTCGCAGGCGCGGTCGATGTCGACCTGGTCGAAGCCGATCTGCGTCGCGCCCTTGCCGGCGACTTCTTCATAGCTGATGGTGGTGGCGCCGAGGAAGCGCGTGGCCAGCGAATCCATGTCGTGGCGCTGGTGGGACTCCAGCACGTAGTCGGCCAGCAGGGTGTCGTGGGCATAGCCCTGCACATGGATGCCGTGATTGGCGAAGACGTGCAGATCGTACTTGGCGTTCTGGCCGAGCTTTTTCTTGTTCGCGTCTTCGAGCCAGGGCTTCAGCTTCGCCAGCGTGGCGTCGAGCGGGAGCTGCTCGGGTGCCCCGGGATAGCGGTGGGTGAGCGGGATGTACGCGGCCTCGCCCGGCGTGACGGCGAAGGAGATGCCGACGATCTGTGCGGCCATCTGGTCGAGGCTGGTGGTCTCGGTGTCGAGGCAGGTGATCGCGGCGGCGTTGAGCTTTACGAGCCACTTGTCGAGCTGGTCGTGGGTGAGGATGAGTTCGTAGTTGCGGGTGTTGATGAAGGGAATGGTTTGCGGTGCGTCGCCTGAAATCCCCCCCGCCCCCCCTTTTGCAAAGGGGGGAGATCCTCCTGCTGACCAGCGTGCTGCGCCAGCGTCTTTGGCGGCTTGCTTGAACACGCCATCGCCCTCCGCCTCCCGCCTTCCGCCTCCCGCCTCCCCGGCCGCCGCGCCGCCGAGCGGCGTAAGCAGATTTGATACACGGAACCGCTCGTGCAGCGCGCGCAGGCGCTCGGCATTCGGTTCTTTCCACGCCAGGTCGGGAAAGTCGAACGGCAGCGGCACATCGCATTTCACGGTGACGAGCGTGCGGCCAGTGGGCAGCCAGTCGAGGGCCTTGCGCAGGTTTTCACCGACGACGCCTTTCATGTTTGGGGCGGCAGCGATGACGCCATCGAGATCACCGTATTCCGCGATCCACTTGGCAGCGGTCTTGGGGCCGACCTTTTCCACGCCGGGCACGTTGTCGACTGAGTCGCCCATGAGGGTCAGGTAGTCGATGATGCGCTCGGGCGGCACGCCGAATTTGGCGACGACACCGGCAGCGTCCAGCGTCTCGTTGCTCATGGTGTTGACCAGCGTGACCTTGTCGGTGACAAGCTGGGCGAGATCCTTGTCGCCGGTGCCGATGATGGTTTCCACCCCGCGCGCGCTGGCATGAGCGGCCAGCGTGCCGATGACGTCGTCGGCCTCCATGCCCGGCACTTCGACGATCTGCCAGCCCAGCGCCTCGGCCGCCTCGCGGATGGGGCCGATCTGTGCGGCGAGGTCCTCCGGCATGGCGGTGCGGGTGGCCTTGTAGTCGGGATAGATTACGTCGCGGAAGGTGGGGCCGTGGGGGTCGAAAACGCAGGCGCTATAATCGGCCGGGTAGTCCTTCTTCAGCTTCTCCAGCATGCCGACGACGCCGCGCAAGGCGCCGGTGGGCTCGCCCGCGGGACTGCGCAGATCGGGCAGCGCGTGAAACGCGCGATAGAAGAACGACGAGATGTCTACGAGGAGAAGGCGGGGCATGGCGAGGCTCTGCTTTTGGATGGCGAATATTCGCACAGGCGGGCAGCCAATCACAGGACGCCCGCACAAACGATGAAGAACCCAATATGACTGCAAAAATCCCCAAGCTCAGCGACCCCGAAAAAATCATCCAGGCAGCCAACTCGGCGCGCGAATCGTGGCGCATGTTCGAGATCATGTCCGAGTTCGTGCAGGCGACCGAAACGCTGGCGCTGATCAAGCCGGCAGTGTCGATTTTCGGCAGCGCACGCACGCCGAAGGACCACCGCTATTACGCGATGAGCGAGGTGGTGTCGCGGCTGCTCTCCGACGCGGGCTTCGCGGTCATTTCCGGCGGCGGCCCCGGCATCATGGAAGCGGCCAACAAGGGCGCCTTCGCGGGCAAGTCACCCGCCGTGGGACTGAACATCAAGCTGCCGCACGAACAGCACGCCAACCCCTATCAGGACATCGGCCACACGTTCCAGCATTTCTTCACCCGCAAGGTGATGTTCGTGAAGTCGTCGTCGGCCTATGTGGTGATGCCGGGCGGGTTCGGCACGCTGGATGAGCTGTTCGAGGCGCTGACCCTGGTGCAGACGGGCAAGACGCGGAAGATTCCGATCATCCTGATGGTGCACGAGTTCTGGGCGCCGCTGCTGGACTGGTTCAAGCACACGCTGGTGACCGAGGGCATGATCAAGGCGGAAGACTTGGATCTGATCCAGGTGATCGACGATCCGCAGGCGGTGGTGGATGCGATATTCGACCACTACGCCGTGCGCGGCTTCGACCTCTCGCCGACGGAGCGGGCGATGGAGATGAATCTCTGATCTGTACGGGAGGCGGGCGGCGGCAGGCGGGCGCGCTTCGTTTTCCGCTGCGCGCGAATCGAGCCCGGAATGATCTGGCGCAGAATCGGGTCATAGGCGGGTGCTAAACTCGCGTCGACGGCCCAAGGAGGGCCACGCCATGATCCGCAACCTGTCCCGCTTCAATCTGTGCCTGCTGACGACCCTGCTGGCTGCCGCCCTCGCGCTGCCGGCCGGCGCGCAGTCGTCCACGTCCCCCGCGCCCAAGAAGCCGCCCCGCCCGGCCAATCTGGAGAAGCTGGACGATGTGCCGCCCCCGCCGAACACGCTGATCGACCCGAAGGTGAAGCCGGAGGAGACGATCCGCGAAGACGGGGAAAACAAGATTGTCGAATACCGCATGAAGGGCAAGGTCTACAAGATGCGGGTCATCAAGCCTGATGGCACGTCGTACTGGCTGATCGATCCCAAGGGCGATGGCAAGTTCATCGCGGATGAAAAAGGGGTCGCGCCGACCAACTCCGTGCCGATGTGGGTGGTGTATGAGTGGTGAGTGGCGGCTGACGGGTTGCCGCTGTGCGTCGCCAAGCGCGCGCGTTACCGGTCGCTCGTCATGCGTCACGCGTCCCTCGTCCCTTGTCACGCGCCACTTGTCACCTGCAGGTCACCCTTCACCCTGATCCACAATGAGCGTCTACACCCCCCTCACCGACAACGATGCGCGCGCGTTCCTGCGCGACTATGCGCTGGGCGATCTGGAATCGCTGAAGGGCATCGAGTCCGGCGTGGAGAACAGCAACTTCTTCCTCACCACGACCACGGGCGAATACGTCCTGACGATTTTCGAGAAGCAGTCGGCGGCCGATCTGAACTTCTATCTCGCGCTGATGGACTATCTGGCGGAGAACGGCTTTTCCTGCCCGCGGCCGCAGCCGCGCTTTGGCGAGGCGAAGCAGCCGATGCACTACGGCATGCTGCACGGCAAGCCCGCGACGATCGTCACCAAGCTGCCGGGGGCGGCCATCGACCACCCGACAGCGGACGACTGCCACGCGGTCGGCCGCCTGCTCGCGCACATGCACGACCTTGCCGTCGACTTCGACATGAGCATGGACAACTGGCGCGGCGCGGAGTGGCGCGAATTCTTCGCCATCCAGGCGGCGCCGAAGCTCACGACGGCCGAGAACGAGCTGATCGCGAGCGAGAACGACTTCCAGGCGCGCATCAACGACGCCGACTATCCGGTGGGCATCATTCACGCCGACCTGTTCCGCGACAACATCCTGTGGGCGCCGGATGACGAGGGCGGGCCGGGCGTCATCGACTGGTATTTCGCTTGCGACGATTTGCTGCTGTACGACCTTGCCATCACGGTGAACGACTGGTGCATCAACCCGGACGCGACGATCGACCGCGCGCGGCATGACGCGATGGTCGCCGGCTATCGCGAGCTGCGCGAGCTGGAGGCAGGCGAGGCCGAGCTGTGGCCGGCGATGCTGCGCCGCGCGGCGCTGCGCACCTGGCTGGGACGGCTGGGCTACAACCATTTCCCGCAGGCCGGCGAGATGGTGATCAAGAAGGACCACGGGTTTTCAGAGCGGCTGTTGCGCCACCACATCGCCCATGCGGAGCCGCTGAAATGAGGGTCGTGGATGTGCCGATGAAGGACGCGTTGCGCTGGTTCGGGCAGGGCTGGCGCGAGCATTTCGTGAAGGCGCCGCTGGCCTGGCTGGCGCTGCTCGGTCTGTGGCTGATCGCCACCATCATCCTGATTGTCATTCCGCTGATCGGCCAGGTGGCCGCCAATATCCTGCAGCCGGTGTTGTTCGCCGGGATCATGCTGGCCTGCCGCGCGCAGGAGCGCGGCAAGGACCCTCAGATGAACAGCCTCTTCGCGGCGTTCAAGCTGAATCTGCAGCCGCTCATCGTTGCAGGCTGCATCATTTTCTTCATCGAGCTCATGGTCATCCTCCTGGTGATGAACCTGGGCCTGCCCGAGATCACGACGACGCCGGATGGCAAGTCTGTGGACCTGGGCGCCTTCCGCTCGGCGATGGACGGCAAGGAATGGATCGCCGTGCTGTTCTTCCTGCTGGTCGGGCTGATCAAGGGCGTGTTCTGGTTCGTGCCCCCACTGCTCGCCTTCCACGACATGAAGGCGGGCGACGCGATCCGCTGGAGCCTCTACGCCTTCCTGTCGAACTTCGGCGCGATTTTTCTTTATGGCGTGCTGGTGGTGGGCCTGATGCTGCTGGTCATCCTCACCTACGGGGCGGCGATGATTGTCGCGCTGCCGCTCTTGGCGATCACGAACTACACCGGGTACAAGGCGATGTTTGTCGAGGATGAGCCGGCGCAAGCGGATCCGCGGACGGGGGCGGAAGCTTAAGGCCATCGCCATGGCGGGTTACGTAACCGGCCGGGGCGACCGATTATTTGTTGCGCGAGTGATTGCCCGCCGCCCGCTCGTTTCCGCGTCTAAAGTTGCCCGTGATCTTGGCCAGCGCCAATTGCACATCCTGTGCATTCGCTTTGCTGAGCTTCGCGATCAACCGCTCCGCCTCGCGCCCCGCGATCACGCTCACCACGCGCCCGCCATGGCTCACGGCGACTGAGCCATCCTTCCGCACCTGATAACCGAACGGCTCTTCATCCAGCCGCGCGCCAACGGTCATGCGGCGGTCAGCTTCGCGTATTGCAACGCGAGGATCTTGGTGCCGACATCACGGAACTTCACGTGCACGCGCGCATCCAGCCCCGTGCCTTCGAAATTGATCACGACACCCTCACCGAACTTGGCGTGGGTCACGTTCTGGCCGATGCCGAACGGGTGCGCGTCGGGCCGCGACGTTTCAAAGCGGGCGCGCTGCATGTCCTGGCTGGAGATGGTGTCCTTGTCGATGGACATGGCCATGGGGTCGCGGGCCGTGCCGGCCTGCGGCCGATAGCCGCCAGCCGAACGTCCACTCGAATCCTGCTTGGCGAAGAAGTCGCCCTGGCCACCGCGTGAATAGCTGTTGAACGTGGCGACCTTCTCCGGCAGCACGATCCACTTGCAGAGCTCCGACGGAATTTCATCCACGAAGCGCGACACCACGCCATAGCGCGGCTGGCCATGCAGCATGCGCGAGCCGGCGTAGGAGAGATACAGGCGCTTGCGGGCGCGGGTGATGGCGACGTACATGAGGCGGCGCTCCTCCTCGATGCCATCGAGCTGGTTCATGCTGTTGTCGTGCGGGAAGAGCCCCTCTTCCAGGCCGGACAGGAACACGGCATCGAACTCGAGACCCTTGGCCGCGTGCACGGTCATGAGCTGCAGCGCGTCATCGCCTGAGCCGGCTTCATGCTCGCCGGACTCCAGCGACGCATGGGTCAGGAAGCCGATGAGCGGTTTGTCCTCACCCTCGTACTCTTCGTTGAAAAGCGCGGCGGCGTTGGTCAATTCCGCGAGGTTCTCGATACGCTCGGCCCCTTCGCGCTCGGACTGGTAGTGGGCCTTCAGGCTGCTGCGCTCGACGATTTCCTCGACCAGCTCGGACAGCGTGAGCGTCTCCGCCGAGGCCTTCAGGCCATCGATGATGCTGATGAATGTACCCAGCGCGGCAGCGGAGCGACCCGGCGGCATGAAGCTCTTTGCGGCCTGCATGAGCGAGCAGCGGTTGATGTTGGCGGCGTCCTGCAGCTGTTCAATGCTGCGCGCGCCGATGCCGCGCGGCGGGAAATTCACCACGCGGGTAAAGGCGCCGTCGTCATCCGGGTTGGCGGCGAGGCGCATGTAGGCCAGCGCGTGTTTCACTTCCTGGCGCTCGAAGAAGCGCAGGCCGCCATACACGCGGTAGGACAGGCCGGCGCGGAACAACGAGTGCTCCAGCACGCGCGACTGGGCGTTGGAGCGATAGAGCAGCGCGATGTCGTTCAGGTTCATGCCTTCGCGGTGCAGCGACTTCACCTCGTCGACGATGAATTGCGCTTCCTCGTTGTCATTGGCCGCTGCGAATATTCGCAGGGGCTCGCCCTTGCCGGCGTCGGTCCAGAGGTTCTTTCCGAGACGTGCCTGGTTGTGCTTGATGACGGCGTTGGCGGCGTCGAGGATGCTGCCGTGCGAGCGGTAGTTCTGCTCCAGCTTGATGACTTCCTGAACGTGGAAGTCATGCTGGAAGTCGCGCATGTTGCCGGTCTCGGCACCGCGGAAGCCGTAGATGGACTGGTCGTCATCGCCCACGGCGAACACGGCGCCGTGGTTGCCCGCCAGCAACCGTATCCAGCGGTACTGCAGCTTGTTGGTGTCCTGGAACTCGTCGACCAGGATGAACTTGAAACGGTCGCGATAGTGTTCCAGCAAGGGCGCGTTGCGCGAGAGCAGCTCGTAGCAGCGCAGCAGCAGCTCGGCGAAGTCGACCACGCCTTCCTTCTGGCATTGCTCGTCGTAGGCCTGGAAGATCTCGACCTGGCGGCGGGTGAATTCGTCGTGCGCCTCGACATCCTTGTAGCGCAGGCCCTGCTCCTTGGCGCCGTTGATGAACCAGCACATCTCGCGCGGCTTGAATTTCTCCTCGTCCACGTTCAGGGACTTGAGCACGCGCTTGACCGCCGACTGCTGGTCGGCCGAATCGAGAATCTGGAAGGTCTGCGGCAGCATCGCGTCGCGGTAATGCGCACGGAGCAGACGGTTGCAGAGCCCATGGAAGGTGCCGATCCACATGCCGCGGGTGTTGATGGGCAGCATGCCTTCCAGTCGCGTGGTCATTTCGCGCGCGGCCTTGTTGGTGAAGGTCACGGCGAGGATGCCGGCAGGACTGGCCTGACCGGACTGGATCAGGTAGGCGATGCGGGTGGTGAGGACGCGGGTCTTGCCGCTGCCGGCGCCGGCCAGCACGAGGGCCGAAACGCGGGGGAGAGTAACGGCCTGGAGTTGTTCGGGATTGAGATTGCTGAGGAGATTGGACATTCGCGGCCGTTCAAGAAATCAGCCGCGATTATACGTTGGGGCAGGGTGAATTCCTGACAAGACGTGAAAGTGGCAGACGCAGAGGGGAGGGAGGCTGCGACAGGTATAATTTCAGACTACTTTTCCCTTCAGAAGAATTGCCGTTTCATGGACGCCCGCGACGCCGCAGCCAACTCCTATCACCCACAGGCCATCGAACCCGCTTTCCAGGCCGAGTGGGAAGCCGCCAATGCCTATCGCGCAACGGAGGACACCAGCAAGCCCAAGTTCTATTGCGTGTCCATGCTGCCCTACCCGTCAGGGAAGCTGCACATGGGCCATGTTCGCAACTACACCATCAGCGACGTGATGTCGCGCCAGCTGCGCATGAAGGGCTACAACGTCCTGCACCCGATGGGCTGGGATGCGTTCGGCCTGCCGGCGGAAAACGCGGCGATGAAGAACGGCGTGCCGCCGGCCAAGTGGACCTACGAAAACATTGCCTACATGAAGAAGCAGTGCAAGGCGATGGGCTGGGGACTTGACTGGTCGCGCGAGGTCGCCACCTGCGATCCCGCGTACTACAAGTGGAACCAGTGGCTCTTCCTGAAGATGCTGGAGAAGGGCATCGCGTATCGCAAGACCGGCGTGGTGAACTGGGACCCGGTGGACATGACCGTGCTCGCCAACGAGCAGGTAGTGGACGGCAAGGGCTGGCGCTCCGGCGCGCCGGTGGAGAAGCGCGAGATCCCGATGTATTACCTGCGCATCACCGACTACGCCGACGAATTGCTGTCGCAGCTGGACAAGATGGACGGCTGGCCGGCGGAAGTGCGGCTGATGCAGAAGAACTGGATCGGCAAATCGGTCGGCGCGGAAATCCATTTCCCGTATGACGAGGAGTCGATTGGCGAAGGTGGCGTACTCAAGGTGTTCTCCACCCGCCCCGACACGATTTACGGCGCCACCTTCATGGCCATCGCTGCCGAGCATCCCTTGGCATTGAAGGCGGCAAAGCACAACGCGGGACTCGCCGCCTTCATCGAGGAGTGCAAGAAGGGCGGCGTGACCGAGGCGGAACTCGCCACGCAGGAAAAGAAGGGCATGCCCACGGGCTTCTTCTGTCTGCATCCGCTCACGCAAAAGAAGCTGCCCATCTGGGTCGGCAACTACGTGCTGATGGGTTATGGCGAAGGCGCCGTGATGGGCGTGCCGGCGCATGACGAGCGCGATTTCGCGTTCGCCAAGAAATACGAGCTCCGCATCGTTCAGGTCGTGGACGTGCCGGGCAAGACCTGGTCGGTCGAGAAGTGGCAGGACTGGTATTCTGATGATGGTGTCGCCATCGCGTCGGAAGACTTCACCGGCCTCACGACGGCACAGTTCAAGGAAAAGATCGGTGCCGTGCTGGCCGCCATCAATCTGGGCGGGCCGCGCACGACGTTCCGCTTGCGCGACTGGGGCATCTCGCGCCAGCGCTACTGGGGCACGCCGGTGCCCATCATCCACTGCGGCGATTGCGGCCCGGTGCCGGTGCCGTACGAGGACCTGCCCGTGCTGCTGCCGGAAGACTGCGTGCCGGATGGCTCGGGCAATCCGCTCAACAAGCGCGAGGACTTCCTGAAGTGCGCCTGCCCCAAGTGCGGCAAACCGGCGCGGCGCGAGACGGACACGATGGACACCTTCGTGGACTCGTCCTGGTACTTCATGCGCTATGCCAGCGCAGGGGCGCCGACCATGGTGGACGCCCGCAACGATCACTGGAACCCGATGGACCAGTACATCGGCGGCATCAGCCACGCCATCCTGCATCTGCTCTATGCACGCTTCTGGACCAAGGTGATGCGCGACATGGGAATGCTCAAGTACGACGAGCCGTTCACCAAGCTGCTCACGCAGGGCATGGTGCTGAACCACATCTACCTGCGGCGCAACGACAAGGGCGGCATCGACTATCACGCGCCGGACTCCGTGATCGCCAAGCATGACGAACACGGCAAGGTGACCGGCCATGTGTCCAAGGTCGATGGTCTTCCCGTGGAGTACGACGGCATCGGCACCATGTCCAAGTCCAAGCTCAATGGCGTGGACCCGCAGGACATCATCGACAAGTACGGCGCCGATTCCGCGCGCCTCTTCGTCATGTTCGCCGCCCCGCCGGAACTCACCATCGAGTGGTCGGACGCAGGCGTGGAAGGGGCCAATCGCTTCCTCAATCGTGTGTGGCGTTTTGTCTCGGGTGTGAGCGACGTCTCGGCAAAGACCGATTGGAAAGCTGCCGATGCGCTTATTCGCAATGCGCGCATGGAGCTGCACAAGACGCTGGCGCAGGCCACGTTCGACTACGGCCGCGCACAGTACAACACGGTGGTGTCGGCCTGCATGAAGATGCTGAACACGCTGGAGAAGGTGCCCGCCGATTCGCCCGCAGGCAATGCGTTGCGCGCGGAAGGCACGTCCATCCTGCTCCGCACGCTCTACCCGGTGACGCCGCACATCACCAGCGCGCTGTGGCGCAATGTGGGCTACGAAAAGCTCCATGGCAGCCTGCTCGATGCGCCCTGGCCGGAAGTCGCGGCCGATGCGTTGCAGCAGGACGAGATTGAACTCGTGCTGCAGATCAACGGCAAGACGCGCGGCAAGGTGACCGTGCCGGCCAAGGCCACTCGCGAAGAGGTGGAAGAACTGGTGCGCATGGATGAAACCGCACTCAAGTACGCCGAAGGCGGCATCAAGAAGGTGATCGTGGTGCCAGGTCGCCTCGTCAACGTGGTGATCTGATGATGAAGCAACTCTTCGTGGTTGCCCTTCTGCTTGGCCTCTCCGGTTGCGGCTTCCAGCTGCGCGGCGATGTCGTCATCCCGTTCAAGGATCTCTACATCGCAGCACCCGCCAACTCGCCCATCGGGGCGGACCTGAAGAAGAAGCTTGCAGTGCAGACACCGCTCGCGGCCGATGCGGGCAAGGCCGATGGCCGGATCACCATTTCCGAGGAAGCGCGCGACAAGATCATCCTCTCGCTCTCGGGTGCCGGCCGGGTGCGCGAGTACCAGCTGAAACTTCGCGTGGCGTACAACGTGACCGACGGCAAGGGCGCAGTGCTGATTCCGCGCACGGAGATGAACCTCACCCGAATCATGTCGTATGACGACGCGCTGGTGTTGGCCAAGGCACAGGAAGAACTGATCCTGTACCGCGACATGGAGAACGATGTGGTGCAGCAGATCCTGCGCCGCGTCGCGCAGGTGAAACGGGGCTGATTGCGTGCGCGTTTCCGCCGACCAGTTCCTTGCTCGTCCACCGAAAGAGCTCGCACCGCTGTACACGGTGTACGGCGCGGAGCCGCTGCTCATTCTGGAAGCGGCGGAAAGGCTGCGCGCGCTGGCCCGCGAGAGCGGCTACGTGGATCGCGAAGTGCACACGGTCGAACCGGGGTTCGACTGGAACGCGCTGCTGATGGCGGGCGCCAGCCTGTCGTTGTTCGCCACGCAGCGGCTGATGGAAATCCGCATGCCCACCGGCAAGCCGGGCATCGAGGGCAGCAAGGCGCTGGAAGCGTTCACCCAGCGCCTGCCGGACGACACGATCACGCTGGTGGTGCTCCCCGAGATCGACTGGCAGGGCCAGAAGGCCAAGTGGTTTGGCGCGCTGGAGTCTGCGGGCACGATGATCGAGGCCCGCGCCATTGATCGCGCGGCACTGCCCGCCTTTCTCGCGGCGCGCTTCAAACAGCAGAACCAGACGGCCACACCCGAGGCGCTGGAATTCCTGGCCGACCAGACCGAGGGAAATCTGCTCGCCGCCGTGCAGGAAGTGAAGAAGCTGGCGCTGCTGGCGCCGCCCGGCGATGTGTCGCTCGACACGATGCAGGACTGCGTGCTGGACGTGTCGCGCTTTCACCCCGCCCAGCTGGCCGAGGCGGTTCATCAAGGTGATGCTGCGCGACTGGAGAAGATCGTGGCCGGCCTCAAGGCCGAAGGCGAACCACTGCCGCTCATCCTGTGGCAGCTCGCCAACGAATGCCGGCTCATGCTGCGGGTGAAGGGTCTCACCAAGGCGGGCCGTCCGCTGCGCCCCGCCGAAGAGCAGCGCCTCGCGCGCACCGTGCGCCGCCACTCCGCCGGGAGCCTCAAGGCTGCGCTCATGCAGGCCGCGCGCGTGGACCGCATGGTGAAAGGCCTCGATGGCGGCGACCCGTGGCTGGGCCTGCTGCAACTCGGCCTGCTCATGAGTGGCCAGGCAGCGCTGAAGGAAGCGGCCTGAGCCGCATGACCCCACATCACGACTGAACCGCCATGCCCAACGATCTGACCTCACTCGCCCAGAACGACGTCGCCGCCTACATGCAGCAGGTGGGCCGCGAGGCGCGCGCCGCGAGCCACGTGCTGGCCAAGGCGACAGCGGAAGCGAAGAACAATGCGCTCAACGCCATCGCCTACGCCATCATCGCGGGCAAGGCGAATATTCGCAGTGCGAATATTCGCGATGTGGAACGCGCCACGGCCGAGGGGCGTGATGCGGCGTTCATCGATCGGCTGACGCTGTCCGATGCTGCCATCCTCGCCATGGCCGAGGGCCTGCGCGATGTCGCCAACCTGCCCGATCCCGTCGGTATGGAAACCGAAACCGTGACCCGCCCCTCTGGCATTCGCCTGTCGAAGATGCGCGTGCCGCTGGGCGTGGTGGGCATCATCTATGAATCGCGGCCCAACGTGACGGCAGACGCCGCTGCGCTGTGCTTGAAATCGGGCAATGCCTGCATCCTGCGTGGCGGATCGGAAGCGCTGGAATCGAATCGCGCCATCGCACGCCGCGTGCGCGCGGGCCTGGACCAGGCCGGACTGCCGCCGACGGCGGTGCAGGTCGTTGAGACTGCAGACCGCGCCGCAGTCGGCCACCTCATCACCATGCGCGAATACGTGGACGTCATCGTCCCGCGCGGCGGCAAGAGCCTCATCGAGCGCATCAGCAACGAGGCGCGCATTCCGGTCATCAAGCACCTGGACGGCATCTGCCACGTGTATGTCGATGACGAGGCCGATCTCGACATGGCCGAGCGCGTGGTCGACAACGCCAAGACCCAGCGCTACGGCACCTGCAACACGGCCGAGACGCTGCTGGTGGCACGTGCCGTGGCCGGCGAATTCCTGCCCCGCATCGGGCGAATATTCGCAACGAAGAAGATCGAGATGCGCTGCGATGCGGAAGCGAAGGCCATCCTCGATGGTGCCGGCATCG
The DNA here is from genome assembly GCA_033764435.1 of Burkholderiales bacterium. GTDB lineage: Bacteria > Pseudomonadota > Gammaproteobacteria > Burkholderiales > Usitatibacteraceae > JAEUMY01. Next base: position 267,230 of record JANRIX010000033.1, on the reverse strand, counting down.
CCTGCGTGGCGGCCACACCTGAGGACTTCGACACCGAGTACTTGGCACCCATCATTTCCGTGGCGGTCGTGGCCGACATGGACGCTGCCATGGCCCACATCGCGGCGCACGGTTCGCAGCACACCGACGCCATCATCACCCGCAACAGCGAACGCGCGGAACGCTTCCTGCGCGAGGTCGACTCTGCCTCGGTGATGGTCAATGCTTCCACACGCTTTGCCGACGGCTTCGAATACGGGCTGGGTGCCGAGATCGGCATTTCCACCGACAAGCTGCATGCGCGCGGGCCGGTGGGATTGGAAGGCCTCACGTCGCTGAAATGGATCGTGCGCGGAGAAGGCCAGGTGCGCAATTGAAGCCTGCCCGCGCCATCGGCATTCTGGGCGGCACCTTCGACCCGATTCACAACGGCCACCTCCGCCTCGCTGAAGAGATGCGCGAGCACTTCGGACTGGACGCGGTGCGGCTCATTCCGGCTGGCGACCCGTGGCAGAAAACGCGGGCGGCGCGCCAGATCGTGAAGGCGCCGCATCGCCTCGCCATGATCCGCGCCGCCATCGCCAGCAATCCGCACTTCTCGGTGGATGATCGCGAAGTCCGCCGCGAGGGCCCGAGCTACACGCTGGACACGCTGCAGTCGCTGCGTGCCGATGTCGGCCACGTCACGCCGCTGGTCTGGCTGATGGGCAGCGACACGTTTCTCGGCATGCCGACGTGGCATCGCTGGCATGAGCTGTTCGCCTACGCCCACGTGGCCGTGGCCGAGCGCGCCGGCAACACCAGCTGGCGCAACGCCATGGCCGCGGGACTGTCCGACGAGTTCGAGGATCGCTTCGTGCCGGATCCCGAGCTGCTCGGCACCAGCCCCGGCGGGCGCATCGCCATTTTCACCATGACCGCGCTGGACATCTCGTCCACCGCGGTGCGCGCGCATCTGGCAGCCGGGCGCTCACCTCGCTATCTGGTGCCCGACGCCGTCATGGATTACATTGCTTCTCACAAACTTTACGCAGGAAACGAATGAACCCCAAGAAAATGGGCGCGCTGGTCATCGACGCGCTGGAGGACATCAAGGCCAAGAACATCGTGATGATCAACGTGAGCAAGCTCACGTCCATGTTCGACTACATCGTCATCGCGAGCGGTGATTCCAACCGCCAGACCAAGGCACTGGCCAACAATGTGCGCGAGAAGCTGAAGGAAGCTGGCGCGCACGTCTACGGTTCCGAAGGCGAGGAGACCGGCGAATGGGTGCTCGTGGACTTGGGCGACATTGTGGTCCACGTGATGCAGCCGACGGTGCGCGAGTACTACCGCCTGGAAGAGCTCTGGCGCGACGGCAAGATCGAGTTTCCAAAGCCGGTGAAGGCGGAGAAAGAGGACGCGCCCGAGCCCGTCAAGGAAGTGAAGAAGGCGGCAACGAAGAAGCCCGCGACCAGAAAGCCCGCTTCGAAGACGTCAACCACGAAGAAGCCGGACGCAAAGAAGCCTGCAGCGCGCAAACCCGCAGCGAAGAAGCCGACAACCAAGAAGCCCGCCGCCAAGACGCCTGCCAGTACGGCCAAGGCCAAGCCCCGCGCGCCGCGAACACCCAAGGCCTGACCGCGCGGCCCGCCTGATCGCCGCATCATGAAGCTCACCCTCATCGCCCTCGGGCACAAGATGCCGGGCTGGGTGCAGTCCGGATTCGACGAGTACTCGAAGCGCATGCCGCCGGAGGCGCGCATTGAACTGGTCGAGCTGAAGCCCGAGGACCGCGCCAACAAGACGACGGAAAAGGTGCTGGAAGCGGAGCGGGTGCGCATCGAGGCCGCGCTGCCGAAACAGGCCACGCGCATCGTGCTGGACGAACGCGGTGAGCTGCTGACCACGAAGCAATTGTCGGAAGCGCTCGCCGGGTGGATGGCGGACGGCGCGAACCCGTGTTTCATCATTGGCAGCGCCGACGGGCTGGCACCACAGTTGAAGCAATCGGCCACGCGAATATTCGCACTGTCGAAGCTGACCCTGCCGCACGGCATGGTGCGCGTGCTGCTGGCCGAACAGCTCTATCGGGCATGGTCCTTGCTCAAGAACCATCCCTATCATCGCGAGTGAGTAGAATCACCCGCTGCCCATGAAGATCATCTATCTCGCCTCCAAAAGCCCGCGCCGCAAGGAACTCCTGCGCCAGATCGGCGTGCCGTTCGAGCTCCTGCCGCTGCGGGAATTTCCGCTGGATCGGCGCGACGTGGACGAGTCGCCGCTGCCCAACGAGAACCCGGTGGACTACGTGCAGCGCATCGCGCGGATCAAGGCCGAGGCGGCGTGCCGCATCATGCAGTCGCGTCGCCTGCCCCAGCGACTGGTGCTGGCCGCCGATACCACGGTGACGCTGGATGGCGAGATCTTTGCCAAACCCGTCGATGCGGCCGATGCCGTGCGCATGCTGCAACGCTTTTCCGGCAAGGTTCACCAGGTGCTGACGGCGGTGGCCGTGAGCGACGGACGCGAGATGAAGGAAATCCTGTCGACCAGCGACGTCACCTTCCGCACGCTCACCGATGCCGAAATCCGCGCCTATGTCGCCACCGGCGAGCCGCTGGACAAGGCCGGCGCCTATGGTCTGCAAGGCAAGGCGGCGGTGTTCGTCTCGCATCTTTCCGGTAGCTTCTCCAGCGTGATCGGCCTGCCGCTGGCGGAGACGTGGAGCCTCCTCAGAGAATTCGATCCCTCATGAACGAACAGATCCTCATCAACGTCACGCCGCAGGAAGCGCGCGTGGCCATCATGGAACAGGGCGCCACGCAAGAGCTGCACATCGAGCGCAGCACCAGCCGCGGCCTGGTCGGCAACATCTACCAGGGCCGGGTGGCGCGCGTGCTGCCGGGCATGCAGTCGGCGTTCATCGAGATCGGCCTCGCCCGTGCCGCCTTTCTCCACGTGGCCGACATCTGGTCGCCGCAGAAGGGCGAGCAGAAACCCATCGAGAAAATCCTGAACGAAGGCCAGACCCTGCTGGTGCAGGTGATCAAGGACCCCATCGGCAGCAAGGGTGCGCGCCTGTCCACGCAAGTCAGCATCGCGGGGCGGCTCCTGGTCTATCTGCCCGGGGATGCGCACATCGGCATCTCGCAGCGCATCGAGGACGAGGCCGAGCGCGAGCAACTGCGCGAAAAAGTGCACAGCCTGCTGCATCAGTCCTATGGTGACGGCGAGGCGGGCGGATTCATCGTGCGCACAGTCGCCGAAACGGCCACGGACGAGGAGCTGCTGGCCGACATCCAGTATCTGGTGACACTGTGGCGCGGCATTGCCGAGGCGGCCAAGACAGCGGCGCCGCAGACGGTGCTGTATCGCGACCTTGATCTGCCGACGCGCGTGCTGCGCGACCTGGTGACGGAGACGACGGAACGCATCATCGTGGACTCGCGCGAAACGCATCAGCGCATGATCGAGTTCGCGCAACGATACACGCCGCGCGCGCTACCCATCATCGAGCACTACACCGGCGAACGGCCGCTCTTCGACCTCTTCGGTGCGGAGGACGAGGTGGAGAAGGCGCTGGGCAAGCGCGTGGATCTGAAGAGTGGCGGCTACGTCATCATCGACCAGACCGAGGCGCTGACCACGGTGGACGTGAACACGGGCGCCTTCGTGAGTGGTCGCAGCTTCGACGACACCATTTTCAAGACCAATCTCGAGGCGGCGCAGGCCATTGCGCGCCAACTTCGACTGCGCAACCTGGGCGGCATCATCATCGTCGACTTCATCGACATGGACACCGAGGAGCACCGCAACGCCGTGCTGGCCGAGTTCAAGAAGGCGCTGGCACGTGACCGTACCCGCATCACGGTGAATGGCTTCACCCAACTGGGCCTGGTCGAGATGACCCGCAAGCGCACGCGCGAGAGCCTGGCCCATGTGCTGTGCGAACCCTGCGCCACCTGCGCCGGCCGCGGCGAACTCAAGACCGCGCAAACCGTGTGCTATGAAGTGCTGCGCGAAATCCTGCGCTCCGCCCGCCAGTTCGACGCCAAGGAGTTCCGCATCCTCGCGTCACAGTCCGTGATCGACCGGTTCCTCGACGAGGAGGCGCAGGGCCTCACCATGCTGGAGGACTTCATCAAGAAGCCCATCCTGCTGCAAGTGGAAACCGCGTACACGCAGGAGCAGTTTGACGTCGTGCTCGTTTGAGAAGCCGGTCACCGCGAATATTCGCAGCAGCACCGAATAGGTGAGTCCGGTGGGGCGGAAAGCGTAGCGAGCGGGAGCAGGCTGGCAACGAGAAGCGCAGCTGTACATCAAGTACAGCGAGCATCAGAGTTGACAGAGTGCCCCGCGCAGTAGCTTTACGCCCCGCCGGGGCCGATGTCCTTCACCTTGGCCATCAGGCCATTGATCATCCCGAACTGGGTCATCAGCTCGGCCCGCATGGCGTTCATCTTGGCCATCTCGGCATCGATGGTGCCCTTGCGGTCATTCACCTTCTGCAGTGAATCGAGCCGGGCCTGGATCTGCTCCTTGTGCGCCTGGATCTGGTGCTCCAGCGGCTGGGGCACCTGGATCAGCCAGCGCTCGGTCTCGCTGCGCGCCTGACCGAAGGACAGACGCGCGGCCTCGACGAGGCGGGCATAGAAGCGGCCGATCATGAAGCGCTTTTCCAGACCGACGATATTGATCGGATCGTTGCAGAACTTGTCGGTTTCATCGACCAGCCGCTGCAAACGCGCACGCGGGCCGTCGAAATCCAGCGGCGGGAACTCCATTTGCTTGAACTTGAATTTGACGTGAAAGGTGTTGTACACCGCCGCCATCATCTTCTTCACGTCCTCGCCCGCGGTGCTCACGCGGTCAAATTCCTCGTTCATCATGCGGATCAGCTCGCGCATGGCGCGGATCAGCGTCACCGTGGTCCAGCTTTCATCCATGCCCTGGCGCGACTTGGCGCAGAGCGCGTCCATCTTCATGGGATTCAGCATGTCCAGCAGGGCGATGCGCCGCTGGTTGAACTGCTGCTTGTTGACCTTGTACTCGGCCAGCGCGGCGTTGTAGGCCTCTTTCTCCTCGCTGATCGCGGCCCAGAGCTTCATGACCAGATCGCGGCTCTTGCCCTGCACGCTGGCAAGCTCGCTGATGGCGTGCTGGTTGGCCGAAAGCTTCTGCGAGAGCGTGACCTTTGATGCGGCCATCATGGTGCCGAGCTCGTTGGTCACCGCCTTGGCGAGCAACTGGCGCTTGATCGGAATGATCTCCTCGGCGAGATAGCGCTCCAGCGTCTCGATGCCCGAACGGTGCACGAGATCATGCTCGTCACGGATGCGGCCCAGCAATGCCTTCTGCGCTGACAGGGCGAAGACCTTGTCCGGCTCGAGCCCCAGCGTTTCCGCCGTGGACTCGATCATCCGCATCTTGGCGGCTTCGATCTCCTGCGGCGTCTTGAGTTCGTCCCACAGCAGATCGATCTTGTTCAGCACGGCGATCTTGGCCGGCAGACCCGCCTTGACGTAGCGCTCCCAGATTTCCAGGTCGGACTTGGTGACACCGGTGTCAATGGAGAGCAGGAACAGGATGGCGTGCGCATTGGGCACGGTCTGCAGCGTCAGTTCCGGCTCAAGGCCCAGTGCGTTCAAACCCGGCGTGTCCAGCACCGCGAGACCGTTGGTGAGCAGCGGGTGCGGGTAATTGATCATGGCGTAGCGCCAGGCCGGCACTTCCACGATCTCGTCCTCGGCCGGCGCGTTGCCGGTGTCGTCGAACATGGGGATCAACCCCATCATGCGCGCGTCCAGCGAATACACCCGCTTGGTGTCGGCCAGCGCCTTCAGCGCTTCCCGCATCTGCGACGGTGAATCCACGTTGAGGCGGATGCGGCTCCACTCCACCGGCATGTTCTTGAGCTGGGAGATGGACTCATCCCGGTAGCGTGTCTCGACCGACAGCAGCTTGAGGTACGGCTCCTCATTGGGGTCGTGGAAAATTTCCGTGGGGCACATCGTCGTGCGGCCCACGTTCGAGGGCAGGAGCCGCTCCTTGAACGAGGAAAAGAACAGGGCGTTGATGAGCTCGGACTTGCCGCGCGAGAACTCCGCCAGAAACGCGAGCAGCAGGCGGCCGCGGTTCAGGTTCTCCAGCAGGTCATAGAAGCGGATCGACTGGTTGACGTCGAGCTGCTTGGTCTTTTCCAGCCAGTCGTGATACGCCTGGACGGACTTGGCCAGGTCTTCGCGCCACTTGTTGTAGCGGACAACCTCGGCTTCGAATCGCGGGGTGGCAAATGCGTCGAAATCCACGGATCACCCGGCGTTGCGGACTGCTGGCATGGAAAGGAACTCCCCTGTTCTGGTACGCGCCCTCTGCGGCGGGACGCTGTCTGGAGACTGGCTGGGCAGCTAGTTTAACCCGTGATGCGCCCCTGGAACAGCCTCACCACCTCCAGCTCCAGCCAGGCGATGGGCAGCATCAGGATGAGCTGGCAGACCACAAGCAGGACCAGCGGCGAGAGATCCACTCCGCCCACCAGTGGGACGACCCGGCGGATGGGCGCCAGGAACGGCTGGGTCAGTGTGGAGAAGAGCGGCATCATCGGGTGATAGGGGCTGACCCAGGACAGGATCGCCTGAACCAGCACCACACCAATGAGGAGATAGACCGTGAGGCGCAACAAGGCGATCAAAGACAGGGTCAGCAGCGCCGGCAACGCGGCCGCATCCGGCAACGCCTGATAGCGGATGGCGAACACCAGCACGAGGAGGATGAGTTCGGCCAGCCAGGCAAAGAAGAGCGAGGCGAGATCGAGGCCGCCCAGACCGGGAATGACCCGGCGCAGCGGCTTCACCGCGAAATCGGTCAGTGCGACCACGAACTGGGCCACCGGATTGCGGAACGGCGCGCGAAACAGCTGCATGAAGAAGCGCAACAACGCGGCGAGCACCAGCAGGTTGAACGCGGTTTCCAGCAGGAAAATGAGGGCCTGGCTCAGCAAGGTTGAAGTCTCCGGTCAAGACGGGCTTGGCGCCGATGATGTCGCATTGTCACGGCCCAGATCATCGCCCAATTCGCGCGATCGGGCGCAGGCCGCCTCGACAGCGGTCATGAGCTGCGCCTTGACGCCGGCGGCCTCCAGGCTGGACAGCGCGCGTTCGGTGGTACCCCCCTTCGACGTGACCCGCTGACGCAGGACCATCGGCGACTCGTCCGATTGCGCGGCAAGCGCGGCGGCGCCGATGAAGGTCTGCAGCGTCAGTGCGCGCGCCTCGTCCGCGCTGAAGCCCAGCTTCTCCGCCGCCGCCTGCACCGCCTCGATGGCGTAGAAGACATACGCCGGACCACTGCCCGACACTGCGGTGACCGCATCCAGCAGCGACTCGTCCTTGAGCCACAACGTCTGACCGACGGCGGCGAGCAGCGCGTCCGCCGCATCGCGCGCGACGGCGGGCACGACAGCCGGCGCATAGAGGCCGGTGATGCCCTGATGAATCAGTGCTGGCGTGTTGGGCATTGCCCGGATGAGGCGCTCGTGCCCGCCCAGCCAGCGTGACAGGTCCGCGAGGCGGATGCCGGCGGCGATGGTCATGACCGTAGCGTCCGCTGGCAAGGGCTGCAGCGCCCGTGCGGCGTCACGCATCTGCTGCGGCTTCACCGCCATCACGATGAGATCAGCCAGGCGCACGCTGTCATCGACGACCGGCAATGTGGTGACACCAAAACGCTCGTGCAGTGCCGCGCGCTGGGCATCGCTCGGGTCGACGACGATGAACTCAGTGGCAGCACGACCCTTCGCAATGAGACCGCCGACAATTGCCGTCGCCATGTTTCCGCCACCGATGAAGGCAACTCTCATGCACTATCCTTTGGCTTGCGCGCACCGAAGAGCGCTGTGCCGATGCGCACCATCGTGGCGCCTTCCGCGATGGCCACTTCAAAGTCCTGCGTCATGCCCATGGAAAGGGTGTCCAGTTCAAAGCCGTCGGCACGGATGCGGTCGAACAATTCGCGCATGGCTCGGAACTGTGCGCGCTGCACTGCCGGATCGGTGACGTTCTCGATGAGGGTCATTAGACCACGCACGCGAATATTCGCAAGGCCCGACAGGGTGCGCACCAGCTCGGGAGCCTCGGTCGGCGCGACACCACTCTTGGTCGCCTCGCCGCTCACATTCACCTGGACCAGGACATTCAGCGGGACATTCGGCTGCAGGTCGCCGCGATGGCGAGACAGCATCTCGGCCACCTTCACTCGATCTACACCGTGTACCCAGGCAAAGTGACCGGCGATCAGCCGCGTCTTGTTGCTCTGGATCGGTCCAATGAAGTGCCACTCGATGGCAAGGTCCGCCAGCTCGGCCTGCTTGACCACGGCCTCCTGCACATAGTTCTCGCCAAACACGCACTGGCCGGCCGCGAACGCCTCGCGGACCAACACGGCCGGCTGGGTCTTGGACACCGCGATCAAGGTCACCGGCCGCTTGCCGGAAGACCCCGCATTCGTGGCATGGGACGCGGCCTCGATGCGCGCTCTCACGGCTTGCAACTTGGCGTTGATTGGGGACATAATCGGCCGGAATTCAGAGGGGAAAACTGGGCGCTGGGGTCGTGGCGCGACACTCAACCACCAACGGAAAAAGTATAAATGGAAATCGCAGAACTCCTGGCCTTCGGCGTGAAGAACAAGGCATCCGACCTGCACCTGTCCGCCGGCCTGCCGCCCATGATCCGCGTTCACGGCGACGTCCGCCGCATCAACGTGCCGGCGCTGTCGCACGAGGACGTGCACGGCATGGTGTACGACATCATGAACGACGGCCAGCGCAAGATCTATGAAGAAAATCTCGAGTGCGACTTCTCGTTCGAGATTCCCAACCTCGCCCGATTCCGCGTCAATGCCTTCGTGACCCAGCGCGGCGCGGCGTCGGTGATGCGGACCATTCCGTCCAAGGTGCTGACCCTGGAGGATCTGAAGGCGCCGAAGATTTTTGCGGAAATCGCGAACCAGCCGCGCGGACTGGTGCTGGTGACCGGTCCGACCGGATCGGGCAAGTCGACCACCCTGGCGGCAATGGTCAACCACGTGAACGAAGAGGAGTACGGACACATCCTCACGGTGGAAGACCCGATCGAGTTCGTGCATGAATCGAAGAAGTGCCTGATGAACCAGCGCGAGGTGGGCCCGCACACGCTGTCCTTCTCCAACGCACTGCGCTCGGCGCTTCGGGAAGACCCGGACATCATCCTGGTGGGCGAAATGCGCGACCTGGAAACCATTCGCCTCGCCATGACCGCTGCGGAAACCGGCCACCTGGTGTTTGGCACGCTGCACACGTCATCGGCCGCGAAAACCGTGGACCGCATCATCGACGTGTTCCCCGCGGCGGAAAAGGAAATGATTCGCGCCATGTTGTCCGAATCGTTGCGCGCGGTGATCTCGCAGACGCTGTGCAAGACCAAGGATGGGCAGGGTCGTGTGGCGGCGCACGAAATCATGATCGGCACGCCAGCCATCCGCAACCTGATCCGCGAAGCCAAGGTGGCGCAGATGTATTCGGCCATCCAGACCGGCCAGAACGTGGGCATGCAGACCATGGATCAATGCCTGATGGAGCTCATCAAGGCAGGCAAGATTTCCGTGACCGAAGCTCGAAACAAGGCCGCCAACAAGGATGTCTTCGTCGGCGGTTGATCGCCGCACGGCACCTGTTGAACACTCACGAACCGTTGCCGATCGCCCGTTGCGACCGGCGGATGCGAGGAGCAGCACATGGAACGCGAAGCAGCACTCAAGTTTGTCCACGACCTTCTGCGGGCGATGATCGCCAAGAAGGCATCGGACCTGTTCATCACCGCGGGTTTTCCGCCGGCGATGAAAATCGACGGCAAGATGACACCGGTGTCATCGTCAAGCCTGTCGCCGGTGCACACCGCCGAGATCTCTCGCTCGATCATGACCGACAAACAGGCGGCCGAGTTCGAAGCGACCAAGGAATGCAATTTCGCCATCTCGCCCGCGGGCATCGGTCGCTTCCGCGTCAACGCGTTCGTGCAGCAGGGCCGCTGCGGCCTCGTGCTGCGGACGATCACCACGACGATCCCGAAGATGGAGGATCTCAACCTTCCCGTCGTGCTGAAGGACGTGGCCATGACCAAGCGCGGCCTGGTCATCCTCGTGGGCGGCACGGGCTCGGGCAAGTCGACCACGCTGGCCGCCATGATCGGCTACCGCAACGAGAACAGCTACGGCCACATCATCACCATCGAAGACCCGGTGGAATATGTGCATGACCACAAGAACTGCGTGATCACGCAGCGCGAGGTGGGCGTGGACACGGACAACTGGTTCAACGCGTTGAAGAACACGCTGCGTCAAGCGCCGGACGTGATCCTGATCGGTGAAATCCGCGACCGCGAGACCATGGACTACGCCATCGCGTTCGCTGAAACCGGCCACCTGTGCATGTCCACGCTGCACGCCAACTCCACCAACCAGGCCCTGGACCGCATCATCAACTTCTTCCCGGAAGAGCGGCGCAGCCAGCTCTTGATGGACTTGTCGCTGAACCTGAAGTCATTCATCTCCCAGCGCCTGATTCCGAAGAAGGAAGGCAAGGGACGCGTGGCCGCCATCGAAATCCTGCTGAACACCCCGCTGGTGCAGGACCTGATCTTCAAGGGCGAGGTGCACGAGATCAAGGACGTGATGAAGCGCTCCAAGGAACTCGGCATGCAGACCTTCGACCAGGCATTGTTCGATCTCTACGAGGAAGGCTACATCGCCTACGAGGATGCGCTCCGCAATGCCGACTCGGTCAACGACCTGCGCCTCAAGATCAAGCTGGAATCCAAGACCGCCAAGAAGGGTGACGATCTCGCCGCCGGACTGGATCATCTCGAGATCGTGAAGTAGCGCGAAGCCTTGCGAATATTCGAGGGAATCGCATCAAGCAAAAACGCCCGGCTCAACCGGGCGTTTTCATTTCTGCCGTCTTGCGATTGCTGCCCGCCACAATCCGGTATTCGTACAACCGGCACTCCAGCTTGCCGTTGAAGAGTGGCGTCTTCTTGCTGGGCGATAACCGCATGCCCTTGGCCAGCGCGGTGTCGGCGGTGAAGAAGAAACAGGTCCAGCCCGCGTATTTCTGCTTCAACGCGTCACCCAGCTTGGGATACATCTCGCGGAGCGCCTCCTGCTCGCCGATGCGCACACCGTAGGGCGGGTTGGTGACCATCACGCCGTGATCGGCCGGTGCCGGCAGCTCCAGGATGTTGGCCTGCTTCAGTTTCACGCAGTCCGCCAACCCCATCGCCAGCAGATTGGCGCGGGCGTCCTTCAGCGCATCGCCGAAAAGATCCGCGCCGAAGATCTCGCGCTCGCCTGCCGGCAGTTCATGACCCGCCGCCGTGGCGCGCAGCGCTTCCCAGCGCTTGGCATCGAAGCGTGCCAGCTTCTCGAAACCGAACGGCCGGGCGCGACCGGGTGCGCGCTTCAGCGCGAGCTCCGCCGCCTCGACGAGAAACGTGCCGCTGCCACACATGGCGTCGAGGAGCGGCGTGTCCGGCGACCAGCCGGTGAGACGCAGGATGCCGGCCGCGAGATTCTTCTTGAGCGGCGCCACGCCGACATGGTCGCGCGTGCCGCGCTTGAAGAGCGGCTCGCCGCTCGTGTCGAGATAGAGCCAGCAATGCGTCGCGTCGAGGAACGCGTGGATGCGAACATCGGGATTCTGCGTCGCGACCGACGGCCGCGCGCCCTTCACGTCGCGGAACTTGTCGCACACCGCGTCCTTGATGCGCAGCGTGATGAAGTCGAGACTCTTCAGCGGGCAACGCTGCGCGTTCAGCTCGACCTTGATGGTGCGCGCAAGGTCGAACCATTGCGGCCAGGGCAACGCGCGCGCGGCGTCGTAGATGTCCTGTTCCTTGGCATAGGGAAAGTGCGCCACCTGCCACAGGATGCGGCTGGCGATGCGGCTGTGCAGATTGGCGGCATAGATCAGATCGAAGCCACCGCGAAACGCGCAGCCGGCATCCTCGGCGCGGACGGAATCGGCGCCGAGCGCCGTCAGCTCGTCGGCCAGCACGGTCGCCAGGCCTCTCGGGCAGGGCGCGAAAAATTGTTCACTCATGCCGCCATGATACCCGCCACCCGCCTTGCCCCGTGACGCGCGGCGCACACTGCGCTAGCATTCCTTCGCTGCAAAACCTGCCGCCACTCACTGCCAAGGAGAACACATGAAGAAATTTGCCGCCCTGCTCGCCGCCACACTCATCGGCCTCACCCCACTGGCCTTCGCCAAGGACGAGAAGAAGCCCGCCGCTCCCGCTGCCGCCGCCGAGAAGAAAGCCCCTGAGCTGATGGACATCAACAGCGCCAGCGAGAAAGACCTCGCCACGCTGAAAGGCATCGGCGACGCGCGCGCCAAGGCCATCGTCAAGGGCCGCCCCTACAAGGGCAAGAACGAGCTGGTCGACAAGAAGATCGTCCCCGAAAACGTCTATAACGACATCAAGGACTTGATCATCGCCAAGCAGCCGGAGAAGAAAGAGGAAAAGAAAAAATAGAAGCTGATTACCAAACAACAAAGCCCCGCCCCGTGCGGGGCTTCGTTTTTATGGATGCGAATATTCGCACCGTCCTCAGGACGGGCGGAACGATCCAGACGCGGGCTTGTCTAGGTTGCGGCCGGCTTCGCTCTTTGCGATTGCGCATGAGCCGGCACATCTTCCATCGAGGACTGCATGAGAAAAGCCATCTGGATTCTGTTTGTCATCTTCGCGCTGCTGTGGACGCTGCTCGCCTGGAGCGCTTCCGGGCTGGCCCGTTGGACCGCCGAGGCCATCGCGAGCGAGCAGACGGCGCAGTCGGCGCGCCAGCTTGCCCAGTCGACGGCAAACGCCGCGCGCTCACTCACCCAAGCCGCCGCCGCGGCCACCAACAAGGCCGCCGAAGGCGTTGCGGCCGTCACCCCGCCCACGGGCGATGCCGCCACTGCGGCCGTGCAGCAGTCCATCGAGGCGGCGAAAAATGCGGCCGCGGCAGCGTCGTCCGCCGCAGCGAATCTCCCTGCGCTGCCGCCCTGGGTGGACCAGTGGCTCGGGCCGGAGTGGGCGCAATGGCTGCGCGATCAGGTGAAGCAGTCGAGCGGCGCCGCCGCCCAGAGCGCGCAGGCCGCGAGTGCCGCCGCAGCCGCCACGCTCGACGCCGCTGCCGCCACTGCTGCTGCCTCGGGCAGCGTGGCCCAGAAAGCCACGCAGGACGCCGCCCAGGCCGCTGCCGAAGCGCTCAAGCGCTCCGCCGACACGCTGGCTGCGCAGTCCGGTTTGCCGGCGGGTGCCACCGTGTCCAACGTTGCGCCCTGGCTCGCCAAGGCGGTCGGCTGGCTGGTGCCGCTGGTGTGGATCATCTGGGGCATTGGGCTCCTGATCGCGTTCGTCGTGACCTTCGTGGCCCAGTGGGTGGTGGGGCAGTTCTTCTCAGCCCCCGCCGCGCAACGCCAGCCCGCCTAGGCAGCACGATGCGCTCGACCTGAAATGAACCTGAACCAGGCGCGCACCGTCTTGTCGGACTGATTCCCTATTCCATCACCAGAGGAGACTCAGACATGGCAGGCTACTTCCAACTGAAGAAGACGGCGTCGGGCGGCTTCATGTTCAACCTCAAGGCTGGCAATCACGAGGTCATCCTCACCAGCGAAACCTACAACAGCAAGTCATCAGCTGAAGGTGGCATCAAGTCGGTGCAGGCCAATGCGCAGGACGACGGCCGCTATGAGCGGAAGACATCCACCAAGGGTGAGCCCTACTTCGTCCTGAAAGGGGGCAACGGCGTGGTCATCGGCAAGAGCGAGATGTACTCATCGGCCAGCGCCATGGAAGGCGGTATCGCATCGGTGAAAGCCAATGGCACCAGCACCACGCTCAAGGATGAAACCTGAGGCGTTGGTCTTTCCGACTTGCCAAGGAAAACGCCCTGAAGCCAGGGCGTTTTTCATTCAAAACGGCTTCACCACCACCAGAATCACAATCCCGATCAAACACGGCAGCGCCGGGATCTCATTCAGCCAGCGATAGAACACGTGGCTGTGGCGGTTCTTGTCTTCGGCGAAGTCCTTGATGAGGGCGCCGAGATAGAAGTGATGCGCCACCAGGATGGCGACGAGCAGCAGCTTGGCGTGCAGCCAGCCGCCGGTGAAGCCGTAGCCCAGCCAGAGCCAGGTGCCGAGTGCCAGGGTGATGATCATGCAGGGCGTCATGATGCCGCGATAGAGCTTGCGCTCCATGACCTTGAAGCGCTCCTTGCTGATCGTGTCCTCGGCCTGGGCGTGATAGACGAAGAGCCGCGGGAGGTAAAAGATGCCGGCGAACCAGGCGACCATGAAAATGATGTGGGCGGATTTGAGATAGAGCATGGCGGCTGGTGGGCTGGGTTGGGGAGTGGGAGAGGCGTAAAATCGCAGGTTTGGCCGTGACCGGGGCGCGGGGCAGCGAACTAACCCCCTCCCGACGGCTCCAACCGTTTCATTCGCACGCATTCTACTGATGTCATCCGTCACCTCCCGAATCCTTCTCGCGCTGGCCCTGCTTGTTACGCTGGCCGCCGCCCCATCGCGAATATTCGCCCAGCCGGTCAAGACCGAGCATGTGCTGGCCGAGCTCATCGCCGAGCAGACCTCGGTGCAGCCCGGCAAGCCGTTCACGGTGGCGCTGCGCATCCAGCACGCGCCGCACTGGCACACGTACTGGCGCAATCCCGGCGACTCCGGACTGCCGACCAAAATCCAGTGGGAGCTGCCCGCAGGCTACACCGCCGGGCCCATCCAGTGGCCGTACCCGCACCGCCTGCCGCTGGGGCCGCTGACCAATTTCGGCTATGAGAACGAACTGTTGCTGCTCACGGACATCACCGCCCCCGCCAACGCCAGCGGCAACGTGACGCTCAAGGCCAAGGGCGACTGGCTGGTGTGCAAGGACATCTGCATTCCCGAAGGCGGCAGCTTCAGCCTGACCCTGCCGGTGAGCGCGGACCCGGGACCGAAATCGACCTGGGCATCGGTGTTCAAGCGCACGCGTGATGCGCTGCCGGTGGCGCCGAAGGGCTGGGAGACAGCCTCCACGATTGAAGGCGGTGTCGCGAAGGTGACGGTGAAACCACTGGCCGGCACGACGCATCAGCCCAAGGGGCTCTTCTTCTATCCGTACCAGGAAGGCTCGATCGAAAACGCCAAGCCCCAGCCGGTTGCGGCCAAGGGCAATGGCTATGAGCTCAGCGTGACCCTGATGCCGCCCGTCCCGCCCGGCATGAAGACGCTGCCCGGCATCCTGGTCTCCGACAATGGATGGGGGCTGGGCCCGGCCAAGGCGATCACGGTCGGTGATGATCCGGGCCAATCCACCGCCATTCCGACCGCGTTCGGCGGCAGCGCGACCACAGGTGGCGGCGCCGGCACGGTCGCGGCCACCACTGCGGCGGCGCCTGCGGCATCGGTACCGACCTCCACCCTCACCTTCTGGGCCGCCCTCGCCTTCGCCTTCATCGGCGGTCTCATCCTCAACCTCATGCCGTGCGTGTTCCCGGTGCTGGGCATCAAGGTCATGGGCTTCGTGCAGAACGCCCATGAGGACAATGCGATCCTCAGAAAGCAGGGGCTCACCTTCCTTGCTGGCGTGGTAGTGTCATTCTGGGTGCTGGCAGGCATCTTGCTGGCGCTCAAGGCCGGCGGTCAGGCGCTGGGCTGGGGCTTCCAGCTGCAGTCGCCGCTCTTCGTGACCGCGCTGGCCATCCTGTTCACGCTGATGGCGCTGAATCTTTTCGGCGTGTTCGAAATCGGCCTCGGCCTGCAGACGGCGGCGGGCAACGTCACCGGCAAGGGTATTTTCGGCGAGGCGTTCCTCTCCGGCGTGCTGGCCACCGTCGTGGCCACCCCCTGCACGGCGCCGTTCATGGGCGCGGCACTGGGCTTCACGCTGTCGCAGCCAGCGCATGTCGCGATCCTCGTCTTCACCGCGCTGGCGCTTGGCATGGCCGCCCCCGTGACGCTGCTGTCGCTCTTCCCCGCCGGCCTCAAGTGGCTGCCCAAACCGGGCGCCTGGATGGCGACCTTCAAGCAGTTCATGGCGTTTCCGCTGCTCGCCACCGTGGTGTGGCTGGTGTGGGTGCTGGGCTCGCAGCAGGGCAACACCGGCGTGATGCAGCTTCTGTGCGGGCTGGTGCTGATCGGCATGGCGGCCTGGGCCTACGGCAGGTGGGGCATGCAGGGCAGCAAGCTGGCGACGGCCGCAAGCGTCGCCCTGCTCGCCGGCGGCATTGCCTTCGCCTGGCCGGGTGCACCGGACACCACTGCGAATATTCGCGCGGATGGCACGGCCAAGCCCGGCCAGCTCCCGTGGCAGCCGTGGTCACAAGACAAGGTCGCGCAACTGCGCGGCGAGGGCAAGGCCGTGTTCGTCGACTTCACCGCGACGTGGTGCATCACCTGCCAGGTCAACAAGCGCGTGGCATTGCACGACGCTGCGGTGATCAAACGCTTTGCGGACACCGGCGTTGTGCCGCTCATGGCCGACTGGACGCGTCAGGACCCCGCCATCACGGCGGCCCTGGCCAGTTTTGGTCGCAATGCCGTGCCGCTTTACGTGATGTATCCACCCTCGGGCGACCCGGTGGTGCTGCCGGAAGTCCTGACCCCGTCGCTGGTGTTGGCCGAGCTGGGCAAGGTCGCCGCAGCGAGCGGTGGCTCAAAGCAGGCCGCACGCTGACGGGAACCCGCTCCACGCACCATGGTCTCAAGCCTCGTTCAAGCTTTTTCCGATCCAATCCACAGTTAATTCGCAATATCAGGAGGAATCATGAAGCATGCATTGCTCGCATCCCTGGTCGCCGCCAGCGTCTCGTTCATCGCCACGACCCCGGCCCTCGCCGCGGCCACCGTCGGCCAAGCCGCCCCGGCCTTCACGCTGAAGGACACGAACGGCAAGACCGTGAACCTCGCCGACTACAAGGGCAAGACCGTCGTGCTGGAGTGGCACAACCCCGAGTGCCCGTTCGTGAAGAAGCACTACGACACGGCCAACATGCAAGGCCTGCAGTCGAAGTACGGCAAGGACGGCGTGGTCTGGCTGGCCATCAACTCCACCGAGCCCGGCCACCAGGACTACAAGAAGCCGGATGTGCTCAACGCCTGGTTGAAGTCCTCGAACTCGGCCCCAACTGCGTACCTGATGGATGAAGACGGCAAGGTCGGCAAGACGTACGGTGCCAAGACCACCCCGCACATGTATGTCATCAATCCGCAAGGAACGCTGGTGTATGCTGGTGGTATCGATGACAAGCGCACGGCTAAGAAAGAGGACGTGGCGACCGCCAAGAACTTCGTTTCCGCGGCCCTAGACGAAATGAAGGCAGGGAAAAGCATCTCTGTTTCCACGTCGACCCCGTACGGCTGCAGCGTAAAGTACAAGTCATGAGCACTGCCTGACCGGCAGCGCCCACGGTCAAGAAAGATGGTGTCAGGTGAATCGTGACGCCATCGGGCAAGGGAGGACGCGGAAGATATCCGCGCTGAACGAGCCCACCCGAGAGTGAGAAGGCCCGCCAATTGGCGGGCCTTTTTGCTTTGAGCGATACGCGAATATTCGCGCTTACTTCAACAACCGCCTTCTGAACAACACCAGCGCGATGTAAAACCCGATCCCGCCATACGCCAGCATCACGCCCACATGCAGCAGGATGTTCTCCGGCACCTGCCCCAGCAGCAGCGGCCGTCCCAGCTCAATGGCATGAGTGAGTGGCAGCGCGGAGGACACGGCCTGCAGGATGGGATGCATGTTGCCGACGGGATAGAACACGCCGGAGAGCAACACCATCGGCGTCAGCACGATGGTGAACCAGAAGGTGAAGAAATCGTAGCTCCGCGCCATGGCGGTCATGATGAAGCCCATGCCGGCGAAGGTGAGGCCGATCAGGAACGCGAGCGGCAGGATGAATATCGCCAGCCAATTCTGCGCGAGGCCCAGCGCCAGCACGACAAGCAGAATGGCGACGCCCGACAGCAGGCTCTTGGACGCAGCCCAGATCCACTCGGCCAGCACGACGTCGTCGAGCACGATGGGCGCGTTCAGGATGCCATCCCACGTGCGCTGCACATGCATGCGCGCAAAGCCGGAGTACAGCGCCTCGAACGACGCGGCGAACATGGTGGAGTAGCACACCGTGCCGCCGGCGAGAAAGGCGATGTAGGTGACGCCGTTGACCTCGGGCAGCATGGTGCCGAGGCCGAAGCCCATGCCCAGCATGTAGAAGAGCGGATCGACGATGTTGCCGAAAATGGATTCGGCGGCGAGTTTCTTCCAGACAAGGAAGTTCCGCCGCCACACGGCGATCCAGCGCCAGGAGAATCGCGGCAGGGAGAGATCAAGCGAGCTCAATCGCGCATCTCCCGGCCGGTGAGTTTCAGGAACACATCCTCGAGATTGGCGGGACGGTGCATGAAGCTGAGATGCGCATAGTTCTGCAGCGAGTCGATGAGCGGCTGCACATGCGCGGCGTAACAGAACGCGGTTTCACCGGTGACTTCCGCGCGGCTCGCGAGCGGCTTGGCCATCTTCTCCACCCACTGCTCGACCTGCTCGCCGTACACCTCCAGCACTTCCGGCTCGATGTGCTCGCGGATGAGATCGCGCGGCGCGCCATCGGCAATGGTCTTGCCTTCATCGATGATTTTCAGGCGATCACACAGCCGCTCGGCCTCGTCCATGAAGTGGGTGGTGAGCAGGATGGTTTTGCCCTGGTTGAGCAACTTGCGCAGCCGCTCCCAGATCACATGACGCGCCTGCGGATCGAGGCCGGTGGTGGGCTCGTCGAGAAAAATGAGGTCCGGGTCGTTGATGAGTGCCCGCGCCAGGACCAGCCTGCGCTTCATGCCGCCGGACAACTCCTGGATGCGCGAATTCGCGCGCGACTCCAGCGCGGCGAACTGGAGCAGCGAAGGAATGCGCGCCTGCAGCTCATCGTCCTTGAAACCGAAGTAGCGGCCATAGACGACGAGGTTCTCGGTCACGGTGAAATCAGGGTCGAGATTGTCCATCTGCGGCACGACGCCGATGCGGATGCGCGCCTCGCGCGCGGCCTGCGGCACGGGATGGCCCAGCACGCGGATGTCGCCCGAGTCGGGCGCGGTGAGGCCAAGCAGCATGCGCAGCGTCGTGGTCTTGCCCGCGCCGTTGGGGCCGAGAAGACCAAAGCACTCGCCGCGGCGCAACGAAATGTCGAGACCGGCCACGACCTCGCGGTCGCCATAGCGCTTGCGAATATTCGCAGCGTCGAGAACGGGGACTTCTCTCATCGGTGGGTCAAAGCGGCCGGCAGAATCGCGTCACGGCATCTTTCAGATGATGCAGCTTGCGGTGGAAGAAGTGATCCGCGCCCGGGACGACCAGCACGGGAATGTCGTGATCGCGCGCCCAGACGAAGCTGTCGGCCAGGGGCACGGTCTCGTCCAGCTCGCCGTGGATGAGCAGCGTGCGCTCGGGCGGATGGCAGCCCGATTCCTTGCCCGGCAGTGATGACGCCCACGTCGCGAGGCGCTTGAACGCAGGCGCCACCAGGACCATCTGGTCGCAGCGGATGCGTTCCGTGGATTTCAGCGTGACCGCGCCACCGAAGGAAAAGCCCGCCAGCCACAGGGGCAGATCGCTGCCGTGGGTGCGGCGCGCGTGTTCGATCACGGTGATGAGGTCATCGGTCTCGCCGCGACCCTCGTCGTGAACGCCCTCGCTCTGGCCGATGCCGCGGAAATTGAATCGGACGACATTGGCATTGAGGTCGAAGAAGGCGCGCGCCAGTGACGTCACGACCTTGTTGTCCATGGTGCCGCCGAAGAGCGGATGCGGATGCGCAATGACCGCGATGGCCGAGCGGGGCAGCAGATTGTCGGGCGTGCTTTCCGCGATCTCGATCTTGCCGGCGGCGCCGTCGATGAGCGAGAGGTGATTGGGCATCGGCGAGGCCATGCGTTCCTCAGATCTTCAGGCGCTCGACCACACGGCCGTGCACCAGATGCTCGTCGATGATCTCGTCGATGTCGTGCTGGTCGACATAGGTGTACCAGGTCTCTTCCGGATACACGACGATGACCGGACCCTCCTCGCAACGGTCGAGGCAGCCGGCGTTGTTGATGCGCACCTCGCCGTGGCCGTGAATGCCGAGCGCCTTGCAGCGCGCCTTGGCGTGGTCGCGCATGGCCTGGGCGTCGGCGTGCTGGCAGCACTTGCGGCCGTCCTCACGCAGGTTGGTGCAGAAGAAAACGTGGTGTTTGTAGAAGGACATGGGCGTGGGCTGGAGACTGGAGCTGAGGACTGGAAGCGGGCAACTTGCAGCGTGCGCATATTAGCTATGCGGCATGAACTTCAGGATTTTACAGACGACGCGTGACCCCGCACGAACAGAATCACGAGATACAGAAACGCGGCCACCGGCCAGAGCTCGTTCAGCCAGCGGGTCAGCCCCGCGAACGCCCCCAGTTGCGGATGCGAGCGCTCGAACAGGCTCAACATGCCATCGAAACCATCATACGTGCCGGCCATGCGCGCCATCAGGCCGCCCCCAAAGATGAGTAGCGTGGCCAGAAAGAGCTGCGTGCGCGGCCGCGCGCCCAGCAGCACCAGGGCGAGAAAGTAGCCCGCGATAAGCCCCAGCGCACTGGCCGGCCCGAGCCATGTTTCCAGTAGCGGCGCCTTCAACATGAGACCGGCGGCGAGGAACTTGACCATCAAGCCTGCGGCCAGCGCCAGCAGGGCCGGCACACCCGCGAATATTCGCGGGTGGACCCACACCGCGAGGAAGAGTGCGAACCCGCAGACATTGAGGGCGATTGCGATCACCTGCGGCAGGATCGCCAGCACGCCCGGGTCCGCCGCCTGCCAGTCGCGGGTGAGCTCATTGGCGAGCTGGCCCGCTTCAAAGAACGGCACCGCCGGATTGCTCTGCGCGACCAGCCAGACGATGAGGAGCAAGGCGCCCCACTCCGCGTGGTTGTCGGCCGCCAGCCAGCGCGCGCGGAGCGCAGCCAGCCGGGCGCCGATACGCTGCCCCTGCGCGGAGACCGCGATGGCCGCACCGGCCAGGCCGCCGGCACTGTTGGCGAGCCAGTCGTGCAGCGCCGTGACCCGCCCCGGCAAAAAGAGCTGGAGGCATTCCAGCGTCAAGCTCAGCACGCTGGCCAGCGCCGTCGCCTTCACGAGCGGGTGGCGGCCCGCGGATTGCAGCAGCAGCGCGGCGAGCAGCAGGCCCACTGGCACATAGGCGGCCACGTTGAGCACCAGGTCGAGTTCGGTCTGGTAGGGGCGCACCACGCCCTCCCAGACCAGTGTCTCGGGGACACGCCAGCCGGCGAACGGCAGGAGCGTGGCGTAGACAACGATGAACAGACTGATGCCGAGCGCGCCGCGCACCAGCACGGCCGATGACGGATGGCGGTCGTTCAAGTGGCGGGCGCGCTCAGCCGGATCAGCCGGGTCAGCCGGATCTGCAGAATCAACCAATGGGCTTGAGCGCGGACTGGTAGCGCCGTGCATTGTCGACATAGTGCTGGGCGATGCCGCGAATCATCTTCACGTCGTCATCGGTGAGTGTGCGCACCACGCGTCCGGGCGAGCCCAGCACCAGCGAGCGATCGGGAATGACCTTGCCCTCCGCGATGAGGGTATTGGCGCCGATGAGGCACTCGCGGCCAATGACGGCATGGTTCAGCACCACGGCCTTGATGCCGATGAGCGAGCCTTCCTTCACCGTGCAGCCATGCAGCATGACCATGTGGCCGACCGACACGTCCTTCTCCAGCGTGAGCGGCACGCCTTCATCGGTATGCAGCACGGAGCCGTCCTGGATGTTGACGTTCTCGCCCAGGGTGATGAGGTCATTGTCGCCACGAATGGTCACGTTCCACCACACGTTGGCGCCGCGCTCCAGCACGACACTGCCGATCACCGATGCATTGGGCGCGACATAGTTGTCGCCCTTCAGCACCGGCACCCTGTCTCCCAGCGAATAGATCATGCCCCTGCTCCCGTTGCGGCCGGCGGTGTGCCTGGCCTCAAGGGGATTCTAGCGGGAACCGATAAGTATTCGATGGGCGCGCCGATCGGGCACACCTGAACTGGCACAGGCTTTGCACAATGAACGTCATGTTCCTCGATACCAAGACTGTGGCCGCCTTCAAGCGGCTCTTCGAACGCGAAGTCGGTGAAGAAGTGGACGCCGTATCGCTCGCCAACAATCCGTCCTACGCACGCTACTACTGCCGCGTGGCGCTGAAGCATCGCCATGCCAGCATCGAGCTGCAGGCCATCGCCCAGCGCATCCGCGTGAGGCTGAAGCGCGCGACGGTGATCGATCCGGAAACGCTTACCCCGTTCGACTACGGCGGTGCGCCGGCGATGAACTAGCCGCGCGCAGGGCACTGACGAATCAGGGCAGGACGTCGCATGCCGGCGACGAGGCCGTTACCGCAGGTGCGCCATTGGGCGCATCGGTGACGCAATGCGCCTAGGGGAAACCCCTTGATTGGCTGGCTGGCAGCCCGGAACATCTGCAACAACGAGCACACCGCCGTCGCATCCCCGTGAACGGGGCCATGCCGCAGAGGGCATGGCGTTCGCCGGCATGCGTGTGCGCAGGCACACGCAAGGCAACCCCGGCTCACCCCACTGCTCTTGCCTTGATGGTGGACTCGCGCCTCACTGAGGACAGCACCAAGTCATGCTGATCGGCCACTTTATCGAAGCACTTCACCCGCGCGAGCCCAGCGCCGCATCCGGGGTCGCATCCCCGCAAGCGGGGCCCCTGCTCCGCCCTCCGCGTCGCTACATCTGTTTAAACAAATGCGAAAACGGCCGGCTGACGGTGAGGAGTTCCTTGCGGCCCTTAATCTTCACCTGGGCCTGACCGCGGAAGTCGCGGGTGACCGCTTCGATGGCGCTCGCGGCAACGATGGTCGAGCGATGGATCTGCCAGAACTTCTTCGGGTCCAGCCCCTCCAGCAGTTCCTTGATCGGCGTCTTGATGAGCGCCTCGACCTCGGGGGTCATGACCACGGTGTATTTCTCGTCGGACTGGAAGTACAGCACTTCCTCGACTGGAATCAGCCTCAGCTGCTGGCCGATGGAGGCCTTGATCCAGGTGAGCGGTTCGACATTCGGATTCAGTTTTTCCGCGAGCCGGCGCATCAGGCTGTCCAGATCCTGCGCAGGCGCGGGCGGCTGCGCACTCTGCCGCTCCTTCAACCGCGCGATCGTGGCGGCGAGGCGCTCGTCGGTATAGGGCTTCAGCACATAGTCGATGGCGCCGGCTTCAAATGCCTCGACCGCGTACTGGTCGTAGGCGGTGACGAAGATGATGTGGGTCTTCAGTTGGCCGCTGCCCACGGTGCCGCGATGCGCCGCCAGGTGCTTGGCGACTTCGATGCCGGTCATCTCCGGCATCTGGATGTCGAGCAGCGCGAAGTCGGGCTCGTGTTCGGTGATGGCCGCCAGGGCTTCCTCGCCATCTGCGGCAGCGGCCTTGATCTCCAGCTCCGGCCAGAGCTTGTTCAGCTTGGCCTTCAGCTGGGCCAGCAGGATCGGTTCATCTTCAGCCAGTATCGCGGTGGGCATGGTCGGTTCCGGTGCGGAGATTCGGGATGACGCCAGTTTACGAAAAATCTCAGCGTGGAATGTTCGGCAGCGAATCGGTCTTCTTTTTCCGCGAGAACCACCAGATGACGCCGCCCAGGATCACGAAGGGCAGGAGCACCGGGAAGATCGACACCAGGATGATGGCCGGGATGATGACGACCAATGCCGCCGCCATCACGCCCAGGCCATAGAAGAGCGCAACCAGCACCAGCGACACGACGGCCAGCACGGCGAAAGCCGCCAGCAGGATGAGCGTGCCCATGGCCGCACCTTCAAGACCGGACAGCTTGGCACTGCCGATCTCGACAGGCAGGAGTCCGGTGTAGGCACCCACGACCGCGATGACGAATCCGACGGCGAGCACACCCATCAGTGCCAGGAAGGTGTAGCCCGCGATGCGCAGCCAGATGTTGTGCGCCGTCTTCACGCCGCCCCAGATCCGCGACCCCACGGTCTGCGGGCCGGTGGGCTGAGCAGGTATGGCCGGTCCGGCCGCAGAAAATGGCGTGTTGCCCAGCGACCCCGTGCCCGGCACCGACTTGGGCGGCGTGTCCGGCACCTGCAGTGTGGCGATGACGCCATGCGGTTCGTTTTCGGTCAGTGTGAGCTTGGCATCGGGGCCATACAAGCCGGCCAGGCGCTCGCGAATATTCGCAAGACCCAAGCCACCGCCGGCGGTGCCCGTACCGAAGCCGCGGCCGGTGTCCTTCACTTCAATGCTGATGAGTCCGGCGAGGCGGCTCGCGGTGATGTCGATGCGACCGCCTTCGCGCTGAGGCTCCAGGCCATGCTTGATGGCGTTCTCGATAAGCGAGGGCAGCATCAGCGGCGGGAACGGGAGCTTGGCCACATCGTCGGGCAGGTTGATGGCGAATTCCAGCCGCGCGCCCATGCGGATTTTCAGGATGTTGAGATAGGCGCGCACCAGATCCATTTCCTGGCCCACGGTGGAGGTGGTCTCGCGCATCTTGGGCAGCGCCGCGCGCAGGTACTGGATGAGGTGCTCGACCATCTTGCTGGCGAGCGGCGGGTCGGCTTCGGTGAGCGCCTGCACGTTGGCCAGCGTGTTGTAGAGGAAGTGCGGCTCGACCTGCGCCTGCAGCGCCATGAGCCGCGCCTCGGTCACCTGCCGGGTCATGGCATGGAAGTCCGCCTCCTGCTTCTTCTCCTCGGCCACGCGCTGGGCGGCGCGGGCGCGGTCGATGAAGAACTTGGCGATGACCGCCATGATGAAGAGCGGAATGAAAATGATGATGAGGATGGCGCCGAAAGTAAGGCGGAAGAAATCATCGGCCACCTTCTCGCGGATGTCGGCGCGCAGCTCGCTGGGCAACGCCGGCGCGGCAGGTGGCGCGGGCGGTGCCGGTGCGGCAGCCGGCGAAGGCGGTGCCGCGGCTTCCGGTCTGGCGGGCGCGGCCGGCTTCGCGGGCGGGCTGGGCGGCGCGGGCTTGGCACCTTGTGCGGGCGGTGCAGCCGGTGCGGCGGGCGCACCCGTGCCGATACCGATGCTGATCGAATTTTCGCCGCGGATATCCTTCTCGTCGACGTCGATCTGGAAGGCGGGCTTCTCGTCACCCAGATTGATGCGGATGCCAACATTCGAAGCGTTGCGCTTGGCAGTTTCCAGCTGGCGCTTGGCCTGCGCAAGGTTCTGCTCGGCCTGGCGGATGCCAGCTTCCATCTGCCGCTCGACCTGGCCATCCTTGATGCCCGCATCACGCAGCGCCTGCAGCGCGCTCTTCTGGCCGTCCAGCGCCGCCTGGGCACCTTCAACGCTGGCTTCGGCCGCCATGACCAGGCCTTCGCGCGCGGCCTTGCGGGCTTCGCGGGCGGCGTCCTTCATGCTGCGGCGGGCGTCCTTCTGGGCGTCCTCGACTGCTCGTTCGACCTCGCGACGGGCTTCGGCCGTGGCTCGGCCGACCTCCTCGATCTCCTCTCGGGCGCGCTGGATTTCCTCAAGCGCCCGTTCCAGCTCGACCTGGCGGACGGGGTCCTTGGTTCGGGACTTGAAGGCCTTGACGAAGTTCTCGGCGATGTCGAGGCCCTGTCCGGCAAAGGCGGCATCGACTTCGCGTTTGATGGCCTGGTTTTCTGCTGCGGTGGCGCCCGCCTTTTCCAGGCGCATGACCTGAAACGGAACAGTGAAGACCACCAGGGCGAAGAACGTGAGCAAGCCGATGAAGGCCATGCCCCACCAGGGGGTGCGATGCAGTGCGTTGGCGAGCGGTTTGAACATGGGCGGAGTCTAGCGGATCAGGGTGTCCGGGCCGGCGGGAGCGGACGGGTCGGGTGTCAGAGGTCCTCGACGATGACCAAAACGGCCATGCTGGCAGCGACCAGCACGCCCAGGGCGATATGCATCCACTGGGGCAGGTTCTGCAAGCTGACGATCAGGGCTTCCATGGCGTCCTCGGTCGGTGCGGGGGTTTCAGATGACGCCAGATTAGGGGCCGGGGCCCCGGTCCTCAACGGGCGGACGCTGGAATGCAGAAAGGGGGATGTGGAATGCAGGAGATGCGGATTCCCGGCAGGGGCGGGAGGCGGGGATGTGGCAATGCGAATATCCGCAAGACAGACCCATTGAGACCTCAACCTGCCGACAACGCGCATACCGCCGTCGCATCCCCGCGAAGCGGGGCCCCTGCTCTTGGCTTGATGCGCGTTACATTTGCTTGAACAAATGCGTATAAGCCCGGCTGACGGTGAGGACTTCGGGACGCGACTTGAGCTTGAGGTCGGCCTGGTCTCGCAAGCCGCGGACGACACCGGCGATCTGGCGGGCATTGACCAGCGTTGAACGGTGGATTTGCCAGAACAGATCCGGGTCCAGCTCTTCCAGCAGCTCCTTGATCGGCTTGCGGATCAGGACCTCGCCGTCTTCCATGACGACACGGGTGTATTTTTCGTCGGACTGGAAATAGCAGATGTCGTCGACCGCGATCATGCGCACGGTGGAGCCGACGCTGGCCTTGATCCATTGCAGATACTGGCGGCCGGCCGGCGCCATGCGCGCGGCGAGACGGGCCAGAATCGCATCCAGTGGATCGTCCTCACCGGGTACGACGCGCGCTGGCGCGCTCAGCCGATCCTTGAGCCGGGTCACGGTTTCGGCAAGGCGCGCCTCCTCGAAAGGCTTCAGCACATAGTCGATGGCACCCTGCTCGAAGGCATCGACCGCGTATTGATCGAATGCCGTGACAAAGACGATGCGGGAGCGCTTGCCGATGCGACGGGCGGCTTCGAGTCCAGTGAGACCGGGCATGTGGATGTCGAGAAAACAGACCTCGGGGATCGCGTCCTCCAGATCGAAATACTCGGCTACCTGGCGGCCGTTTTCGGCCTCGTGAATGATCTTCAGCTCCGGCCAGAGTGTGGCCAGCCGCGCGCGCAACTGGGCGCGGAGCAGCGGTTCGTCGTCGGCAATGAGGGCAGTGGGCATGGCGGGGCTTCGGGAATGGGTGTCGACTGGGGCAGACCGATGCGAATATTCGCTGGGGTGACAGCGTCTCAGGCGGCTTCGGCCACCAGGACGCCGCGCAATGGCACCTCGATGGTGGAAACGACTCCGCGCGGCTGGTTCTCTTCGAGCGTGAGTTTGGCGGACTTGCCGTAGAGCGTCGAGAGCCGCTCGCGAATATTCGCAAGCCCCACGCCCCCGCCCTTCTTGGG
The DNA here is from genome assembly GCA_033764435.1 of Burkholderiales bacterium. Taxonomy (GTDB): domain Bacteria; phylum Pseudomonadota; class Gammaproteobacteria; order Burkholderiales; family Usitatibacteraceae; genus JAEUMY01. The sequence goes on along the minus strand of JANRIX010000033.1, from coordinate 239,925 downwards.
CTGGAAGCCTTCGCCGGTGTCGGCCACGCGGACGATGAGCTTGCCGTCCTTCACCTGGGCGGAGAGTTCGACGATGCCGGCATCGCAACACGGGTCGAGGCCATGCTTGATCGCGTTCTCGACCAGCGTGATGAGCATCATGGGCGGGAACTCCTGCTCCCGGAGATCGGCCGGCAGGTTCATGGTGTAGTCCAACCGGGCCCCCATGCGGATCTTGAAGATTTCAAGGTAGGCCGCAGCCATGTCCATCTCGCGGCCCAGCGTGCTGCTGGATTCACGCATCTGCGGCAGCGCGATGCGCAGGTAGCGGATGAGGTTTTCCAGCATCTTGCCTGCCGCCTTGGCATCGGCATCCACGAGATGCTGGACGTTGGCCAGCGTGTTGAACAGGAAATGAGGTTCGACCTGGGCCTGCATGACCTGCAGGCGGGCTTCCATGACCTGCTTTTCCAGGCGGTGCTTCTCCGCCTCGGCCCGAATGAGATCGGACTGCATCCGGGAGCGCTGCTCGCGCAGGATCATGGCGGCGGTGATGACGCAGCCGAAGCCGATGCCGAGACTCGTGGTGATGGTCACGCCCCAGAGGCGCTCGGTGAACATCTCCGCCAGATCGCGACCCTTGACGATGCCCACCACCAAAATGCCGAGGAATGAACCAAACACGACCCCGAGCAGCTGCGCCCCCTCGCGGGGCATGAACGTCTGGCGCAGATTGCCCGCCACGGTGATGGCCAGCATGATGGAAAAGCCCATGCACAGCGCGGAGAGCAGCAGGTCCCAGTAGGTGTTCTGGAAGAACCAGACCACGCTTGCAGCGGCACCCGCGGCCAGTAAAACCGTCCAGGCGGCACGCCGCCAGGTCAGTCCTTCCAGCAAATAGAGATATCGATTGGTCACTTTTATGTTCTCCCCTGATGCGACCGACTTTAGGGGAGACGGTGCGCAGGAACAACGCAGATTGTGACAAAACGCGGGATATCGGGAATGCGCTGCGCCAGAGCCGGCGCTGGTGACGTGCCAAACGGGGCACGCGGCCGGGGCTTTTCAGGCGGGAAACAAATCGAAGGCTGACGCCCCCGGGGAAAAGACGCGGAAAGCGCTCAGGGTTCAGGCGCCCGCCGCCGGCATGGGCGGGTGGGATAACGCGGCATAGCCGGGCTCAGCCTGGCTGGGCTGCGTGGCCTGGGCGTAGGGACGCAGCGACAGCGGCTCGTAGTCCGCGGCACCGCGCGGCGCCTCGTGAATCAGAATCACCGCCACCAGTGCCGCCAGCGAGACGGCAGGCCACTGGCGGAAAAGCCGGATCAGGAAGGCGCGGACAGGGTTCATGTCGATGTGGTTCTCTGGCAAAGCCGGATCAGCAAGCGCCCGTTGAGACGCGCTGGCTGCTTTTCCAGCGTGACGCAACACGCGGACGCATCATCCGGGCAACTGGCACGGTCACGGCCGCCGTGCGAACCGGGTTGTGGCGCGCTGCGGGCGCGTCGTGTTTCATGGGAGCGGGACGAGCGGACATTTGTGTCCGGCGGGGTGCGCCCGGCTGACCGCTGCCACGAGCGAGCCGATACAGCGCTGCCAGCTTTCCGGCGACAAGCGCCAGCGTGAGATAGATCACGGGGAATACCCAGCCTGCCAGGATGATGGCGCTGAGCACGTCTTTGATGAAGGAATCCATATATGCCTCAAGTCATGTCCACCGCGACCGGCTGAAACCGGCCGAAACCGGAATTGGCATCGCAGCGGAGATTGACCGCCAGTTTGATTTGACGCGCGTGTCGTCTCCAGCGGATTGCGACGAAACGCAGATTTCGCGACACAAAGCGCGCCGGATGGACACATTGCCGGGGTGCGTACGTCGCTTGCCGCTCGCGCAGCACATGCGGCGCGCGCATGATGCAAATGCCATGTGACAGCCATGCGAGCGCGTCGTCGTGGCGCACAAAAAAGAAACCCGGCACAAGGCCGGGCAATACTGGGAGGGAACAACAAATCTTCAGTCGGCCGGGCGGGACCGCGCGAGCCGATCAGAGCAACGCAGCTTGACGCCCGTTGCCGAGATCAGCGGACCAGCGTGTCGCTGCCCAGAGACGCGATCGCAGTGGTGGACGGGGCCGAGACCAGACGGGTCGCGGTGACTTCAATGCGGTGTTCCTTGGCGAAGCGGGCGGCAGCCTGCTGCTCGGCCTTCTGCGCGCTGGCGTAGAACCACACCAGCATCATGCCGGTGACGGCGGCAGCGGCGGCCACGGAAACGGTTTTGTAGCTGTTGAAACCTTCGAGAAACATTTTGTTGGCATTCATGATCGGCTCCTGATTGTTGGGGACTGCGGGTTGGCTTGCGAACTGCGTTTGAATCAACATGTCGCCACCTTAAAAATGGCGCGCCTTGCCCACAATCGGATTGCGATGAAACGCAGAAAATGCGCTGCCAAGCGCCCCAAAGCGCCGCCAAAGCGAATCGTGGCGGGATGTCGCCGGCGCCTGCCGCGCGGCGCGCCGACCCCGCAGAGAGGAAAATGGCGGCCCCGGAAGGGCCAACGGCCCCTCACGGGGCCGTTGTCACTCAATTGCTGATCAGGCGCTGTTCAAGCGGCCGTTGATCAGTGGCCGTGGTCCTTGTGCGGATGGCCATGTCCGTGACCCTGTCCATGCTTGGGCTGGGTGAGCAATGAACCCACGACGATGGCCACGATGCCGAACACGAGGCCAACCATCTGCGGCGGCCAGATGGTTTCGAGGCCGTTGGAGATGAGCACCTCCATGCCCATCCATGTGCCCAGACCGGCAAAGATGGACAGCGCTGCGCCAGCTGCCGTGGTGCGCTTCCAGAAAAGGCCGAACGCCAGCGGCGCAAACGCGCCGGCCAGTGTGACCTTGTAGGCGTTCTGGATCATTTCGTACATGGTGCTCTTTGAATTGACGGCGAAGATGAGCGCGGCCACCGTGAACACCACCAGCGTCACCCGCACCAGCTTGAGCAGGTTGTGGTCGGACAGATGCGGCAGGAAGGGCTTCATCACGTTGTTGGCGAAAAGCGCGGTCGGCGCCAGCAGCGCACCACTCGCCGTGGACAGGATAGCGGACAGAAGTGCGCCGAAGAACAGCACCTGGATGTAGAGCGGTGTCTGGCCAAGGATGATGTCCGGCAGGATGCGCTGGATCTCTCTCGCGTCCTCGCTCTTGAACAATTCCACCAGTCGCGGCTCGATCATCAGCGCCGAGAAGGCGATGAACATGGGGATGAAGGCGATGATGAAGTAGACGATGGCGCCGATCAGGGTGCCGCGCACGGCCGTCTTCTCATCCTTGGCGCTGGTGACACGCTGGAATACGTCCTGCTGTGGAATGGATCCGAGGGCAATGGTGGCGAAGGCGGCAATCCACATCAGCCACTCCTTGCTTCCGCCCGAGGGAAATGGATTGAGCTTGCCTTGTTCATAGGCCGTGCTGATGACCTTGGTGGCGCCGCCAGCCAGGTCGCCCACGAACCAGGCGACGATGAACAGACCGATGATGATGACCACCGTCTGGAACATGTCGGTGAAGGCCACCGACCACATGCCGCCCCAGATCGTGTAGAACATCACGATCACGGTGCCGATGATGATGGCCTGGGTCAGCGTCAGCGCCCCACCGGAAATCACCCATAGCACCAAACCCAGCGCGGTGAGCTGCGCCGAGGTCCAGCCGAGGTAGGAAATGACAATAATCGAGCTGGTGACCACCTCAATTGTCTTGTTGTAGCGCTTCTTGTAGAAATCACCCAGCGTCAGCAGGTCCATGCGATAGAACGCCTTGGCGAAGAACAGGGCCACGAAAATCAAACAGGCCGTGGCGCCGAAGGGATCGGCCGGAATGCCGGACAAACCATCCCGCGAGAACGTGGCCGACACGGACAGCACCGTTTCCGCACCGAACCACGTGGCGAACACCGTGGCCATGTTGATGTACAAGGGCAGACTGCGGCCAGCCACCAGATAGTCCTTGGCACCATGCACCTTGCGCGCGGCATACAGGCCGATCGCGATGGTGATGGCGAGGTACAGAATGACAAAGAAGATCAGGCTGCCCATCGACTGGCTCCAAATTGGCGTTGTGAATAGCGGGCTGGAAATGCGCCCTGTGCAGGCCTTGCGGCATGGCGCGATGACGTTCGCGCGGCGAGTGTAGCAAAGCGGGCGCCTGCGGGTCGATCAGTGCGGGGCGGGGCGGATCGCCCGTCTCTGCGACGTGGCCTGTCAAGGCTCCCAGAGAAGCAGGAGATACAGGTAGCCGAAGACCATCGCCATCAGGATCACGCCAATGACGATCAGGACGCGCGTCTGGCGCTGCTGGGCCGCGACCAGTTTGAGGATGGCCAGCTCCAGCTTGGCCGGCGCATCATCGTGGAGCGCGCGATGCACCAGACGGGGGAGCTGCGGCAGGGTGCGCGCCCAGAGCGGTGCCTCGGCCTTCATCTGTTTCAGGAGTCCGCTGAAACCCATCTGCTCGCTCATCCAGCGTTCCAGGATGGGTTGGGCCACGGGTCGAAGGTCCAGATCCGGCGACAACTGGCGGCCGAGGCCTTCGATCTGCAGCAGGGTCTTCTGCAGCTGCACCAGCTGGGGCTGGATTTCCATCTTGAACCGGCGTGACACTTCGAACAGACGCAAGAGGATGTTGCCGAAGTAGATGTCCTTCAGCGGCTTGTCGAAGATCGGCTCGCACACGGCGCGGATGGCGCTTTCGAACTCATCCACCCGGGTACCTTCAGGCACCCAGCCGGCTTCGATGTGGGCCAGGGCCACAGCGCGGTAATCGCGCTGGAAAAAGGCCATGAAATTGCGCGCGAGGTAGTTCTTGTCCGCCTCCGACAGCGTCCCCATGATGCCGAAGTCGACACCGGAATAGATGCCGTCCTTGCGCACGAAAATGTTGCCCGGATGCATGTCGGCATGGAAAAACGCGTCGCGGAACACCTGGGTGAAGAAGATTTCGACGCCATCCCGAGACAGGCGCGCGGTATCGATGTTGTAGGCCTTCAATTGCTCGACGTCGTTCACCGGGATACCGTCGATGCGCTCCATCACCATCACGTCGCGATGGCAGTAGTCGAAATACACCTCGGGCACGTAGAGCAGCTTGCCGTCGATGAAATTGCGGCGGAGCTGGCTGGCATTGCTGGCTTCGCGGATGAGGTCCAGTTCGTCATGCAAGGTGTTGCCGAACTCGCGCACCACCGCCCGCGGGCGCAGGCGCTTGCCGTCGGGGAGGAAGGCCTCGACGAAATCGGCGACCACTTCCAGCAGCGCAATATCCCTGGCAATCGTTTGGCCGATGCCGGGCCGCACGATCTTCACCGCCACGTCGCGGCCCGCCTCCCGCCCCGATCCCAGGGTGGCAAAGTGCACCTGGGCGACGCTCGCACTGGCGACCGGCTTCAGGTCGAATGCACTGAACACCTCTTCATGGGGCTTGCCGTAGACGCGGTTGAGGATGGCAACCACGTCATCCGACGGGAATGGCGGCACCTGGTCCAAAAGCTTGGCCAACTCGTCGGCCAGGTCAGCCGGCACCAGGTCACGGCGCGTGGAGAGCAGCTGTCCGAACTTGATGAAGATGGGGCCCAGCGACTCCAATGCCTTGCGCAGGCGCACGGCACGCGAGTCGCTGAAGCTGCGCCAGAAGAACACGACCCCGAGCAGGGCCTTCACGCTGCCTTCGGGCAGGAACTCGTCCAGACCGTAACGGACAACCGTTGCGAATATTCGCAGGGAACGGAAAAGGCGCATCGGGTGGGGGCAGAATGGACGGTGAGGGGCAGCCGCGATTCTAGCAGCGGCCCCCCGCCTCGGCCCGCAGGGGAGTGAAAGCGCCTATGTCCGAAGTGCGTTGCGAATATTCGCAACGCAGGGATCTTCCGGCACTCAGGCCTTCAGGCGATCGATGAACTGCTTCCTGAACTTTGCCACCTTGGGGGCGACGACAAAACTGCAGTAAGGATTCCTGTCGCCGGTGCGGGCGAAATACTCTTGGTGATAGTCCTCGGCGATGTAGAACGTCGAGGCCGGGGTCACTTCGGTGACGATGGGATCGTTCCAGATCTTCGCCGCAGACAGATTGCGGATAACCGCTTCCGCATCCGCCTTCTGCTCGGGCGAGTGGTAGAAGATGGCGGATCGATACTGCGTGCCGACATCATTGCCCTGACGGTTCAGCGTCGTGGGGTCGTGAATGACAAAGAAGACTTCCAGCAGGTCGCGGAAGCTCACGACGCTGTCGTCATAGTTGATGCGCACCACTTCCGCATGGCCCGTATTGCCGGTGCAGATGTCATCATAGGTTGGGTTAAAGGTTTTGCCGCCCATGTAGCCGGACTCGACCGATTCGACGCCTTTCAGTTGATCGAACACGGCTTCGATGCACCAGAAGCAGCCGCCGGCGAGGGTTGCGGTTTGAGTGGTCATGAATATCTCCGATTCGGACAGGCAGAAGCGAAATGCGTCGGGGCGGGCACTGCGACCTTACGCACTAGTCAGAGTGATACGACGCCACACGCTCCACTTCGTTCCGTGAGCCCAGCACCACCGCCACGCGCTGGTGCAGCTCGGCGGGCTGCAGGTCCAGAATGCGCTCGCGTCCGGTCGAGGCCGCACCGCCCGCCTGCTCGACAATGAAAGCCATGGGATTGGCCTCGTACATGAGGCGGAGTCGCCCGGGCTTCTTCGGGTCCTTCAGGTCGCGCGGGTACATGAAGATGCCGCCGCGCTGAAGGATGCGGTAGACATCCGCCACCATGCTGGCCACCCAGCGCATGTTGAAGTCCTTGCCGCGCGCACCCGCCTTGCCCGCCAGCAGCTCTTCCACATAGCGCTTCACCGGCGGCTCCCAGAAGCGCATGTTGGACATGTTGATGGCGAATTCCTGCGTGTCTTCCGGAATGCGAATATTCGCTTGCGTGAGCACGAATGAACCCATCTCGCGATCCAGCGTAAAGGCAAAGACGCCGTTACCCAGCGTCAGCACCAGCACGGTCGACGGACCGTAGACGGCGAAACCGGCACAGACCTGCTTCGTGCCCGGCTGCAGGAAATCCTTCTCGGTCGGCATCGAGACGCCATCAGGGCAGCGCAGCACCGAGAAAATGGTGCCCACGGACACGTTCACATCGATGTTGGAGGAACCATCCAGCGGGTCGAACAGCAGCAGGTATTCACCCTTGGGATAACGATGGGGAATGGCGTGGGGATCATCCATCTCCTCGGACGCCATGGCGGCAAGGTGGCCGCCCCACTCGTTGGCTTCCAGCAGGATTTCGTTGGCGATGACATCCAGCTTCTTCTGCGCCTCGCCCTGGACATTCAGCGAAGCGGTGCCCGTCCCGGCCGGGTTTGCGTGTTCCCCGAGAACACCGGCCAGCGCACCCTTGCCCACGTTGACGCTGATGGCCTTGATCGCTCGCGCCACCACCTCCACGAGCAGGCGAAGATCGCTGGATACGGCCTGGGTCTGGTACTGCTGGTCAAGGAGGAATCGGGTCAGGGTAATGCCGGGCATGGACGTTCTCTTTCAGTGTTTGCTGTTCTGTTCCTGCAGCATTCGGATGCGCGCTTCCAGCCGGGCTGCATCATCGCGTAGCGTCTCCACCTCGCGGCCGAAGCGCTCGATGTCGCGTCGCGGCACCAGCGCCGGCCGCTCTTCGGTGAGGTATTCGCGAATATTCGCACCCATGCGCTCGCGCGCATCGCGCTGCCAGCCGGCCAGATCCTTCAGCGTGCCAACCACGCGATGGGCCACGATGTCGGCCGCGACACCGTCACCCAAAACCTTGCCGATATCGGCTTCCACGTCCCATTCCAGATGGCGGGAGAGGAAGCGGATGTCGGCGCCCAGCGCGGTGTCGCCCTCAAAGGCAATTTCACGCTCGGCGGATTCATCACGCCGCGCAAGCCGCGGCAGAAGACCGGGCGGAATCTGCACATCAAGATCAACCGGCGCCAGACGGGAGGCCACCTCCACCGCCCCGTCTGCGGTCACGGCCAGCGCCAGATCAAACGGCCCGGACCTGAAGCGGGCCACCTTGCCCGCATGCGGCTTCAACCGATCGCGCGCGTCCGGATAGTCGGCGAGGATGCGGTTGATCCAGCGCGCCCAAGGCGACTGCAGGACCTGATCGAGCGTGGCGTTCACAACGTGCCGGTCGCTACTTCACGACCTTCGCCGAGTAGCTGAGCTCGACATCTTCCGACGTCTTGTTCTCCCACATCAGGCAATAGTCTTCCTTGGCCTTGGTGGGCTGGAAGCGGTCGGCTTCGCGCGTCGTCTTGTTGCGCTTCACGGGGTAGTACACCGCGTCGCCGACATGAAAGTGGATGTTGAAATTGACCGGCTTGGAGCTGGTGAACTGGTACTCGAGCTTCTGCGCGGCGGTCACGGCCATGCACTTTTCATGGAACTTGCCCGGTTTGATCACGATGGGCTTGGGTTCGGGCTGCGCCCAGCTCGCAGCGGTTACCAGGAGTGCCGCGCTGGCCAATGCCCACTGCAATGCCCACTGACTTGCATGTCTCAGGTTCAAAGTTTGTACCCCCGATGCACAGCCACCACGCCGGCAGCCAGGTTGAAATATTCGACGCGTGACAATCCCACCGATTCCATCATGCCCTTCAGCGTTTCCTGATCGGGATGCATGCGGATGGACTCGGCCAGGTAGCGATAGCTGGCCTCATCCTTGGCCACCCATTTGCCCAGCTTGGGCAGGATGCTGAACGAGTAAAGGTCGTAGGCCTTCTCCAGCGGCGCCGCGACCTTGGAAAACTCCAGCACGATCAGCTTGCCGCCTGGTTTCAGCACACGGGTCATCTCGGCCAGCGCCACGTCCTTGTGCGTCATGTTGCGCAGCCCGAAGGCCACGGTGACGAGATCGAAGCGGCCAGTCGGAAAGGGCAGCTTTTCGGCGTCGCACTGCGCCAGGGGCAGCAGCATCCCGGCATTCAGCAGGCGGTCGCGACCCACTCCGAGCATGGCGGCATTGATGTCGGTCTGCCACACCTCGCCGTCCGGCCCGGCCAGTTTGGCGAATTCGCGGGCGAGATCGCCGGAGCCGGATGCGACATCCAGCACCTTGTGACCCGGGCGCACGGCCGCCAGGTTGATAGTGAAATGCTTCCAGAGGCGATGCAGCCCGCCCGACATCAGGTCGTTCATGATGTCGTAGCTGGGGGCCACGGAGCGGAATACCTCGCGGACTTTTTCCGCCTTGGTGTCCTCCGGGACCTGCTGGTAGCCGAAGTGGGTGGTCTGCGTCACAGGTTCAGCTCAATTCCTCTGGCAGCGCGCGCGGCTGCTCGATGAGCTTGAGCAGGGCCAGCGCCTCAAAGGCCGCTCCAGCAATCAGCAGGGCGGCCAGCAAACCGCCTTCGGCCGCGACGAAGCCGGACACATAAAAAACCAGTGCGATCACGAAGCAGACACCAGCACTCAGATGAAACACGGACTTTTGGCTCATGCAACTCTCCTCGGAGGGATTGGGGATGGATACTGCTGTGACGCAAGGATGATGGCGCGCGATTCAATCTGCGGCAACCTCAATGCGACGAACGACTGGCGCCTGCCGCTTCCAGCCGCTGCAGGTAGGACGCCCAGTTGGCCTGCTGCTGGGCACCCAGCTGATACAGGTAATCCCAGGAGTAAATGCCGGTGTCGTGGCCATCCGAAAAGAGAAACTTCACCGCATACGCGCCGACCGGATCAATAGCCTTGATCTCCACGTCTTCCTTGCCCACCTGCAGAACTTCCTGGCCGGGACCATGGCCGCGCACTTCGGCGGAAGGCGAGAACACGCGCAGGTATTCGCAGGTGAACTGGAAGGTCCGGCCATCCTGGTAGCTCACTTCGAGAATGCGGGACGCCTGATGCAACTTGATTTCGGTAGGTGTGGGCATGCGGATGGGTGGTTCGGCGACGGTGGGACTGCTGACGCAATTATCCCCCATGTCCGACCGGCTCACCGGGGCGGCATGAATTTGACAGCGCGTAACAAAAGTGTCATCAGTGAAATGTAACCTTCACGGGCTGACAAAGTGACCACAGAAAGCGCCAAGATGGCCCCAAAAATACTGGTGGTAGAAGACGAACCCGCCATCCACGAATTGATTTCGCTGAATCTGGAAATGGCGGGCTACCGTGTCATCGGGGCAGAAAGTGCCGAGCAGGCGACCAGCCTGATCCAGAACGAGCTGCCCGATCTCGCCCTGCTGGACTGGATGCTGCCCGGCGCATCGGGCGTGGACCTCGCCCGGAAGCTCCGCAACGAGACCCGCACCAAGGAACTCCCCATCATCATGCTCACCGCGCGGGGCGAGGAGGAGGACAAGCTCCGTGGACTGGAGACTGGCGCGGACGACTACATCACCAAACCCTTCTCCGTGCGCGAGCTGGAAGCCCGCATCAAGGCCGTGCTGCGCCGCCGCGCGCCGGAAATGACGGCTGACCCGATCGAATACCACGGCTTGCGGCTTGACCCCGGCACGCATCGCATCACCGGCCACGGCAAGGCGTTGCAGATGGGACCGACCGAGTTCCGCCTGCTGCACTTCTTCCTCACCCACCTGGAACGCGTCTACACCCGCACCCAGTTGCTGGATTTCGTGTGGGGCGATCACGTGTTCATCGAGGAGCGCACGGTCGACGTGCACATTCGCCGCCTGCGCTCGGCGCTGGAGCCTTCCGGCCACGATAAGCTGGTGCAGACCGTGCGCGGCAGCGGGTATCGCTTCGCCAAGGACTAGCGGCCCGGATTTCGGGGCTTGGGATCGGTGAGAGACCTCCCGGCCTGCGAATATTCGCAAGGCAAATGCACCCCCCTGCCGCAAGGCATCATCCATTGCCGCAGGCCGGTGCCATAATTCGGCTCATGCGCTTGCCCCGCCTTCAACCATGAGTCCCCTGCGCGCCGCGCTGCTCACCGTGACGACGCGGCTGCTGGTCGCGGCGCTGCCGTTCGCCGTCACAGCGTGGCTCATCTGGGGTGCCGCCGGTGCCTGGGCCGCCATCGCGCTTGTCCTGGGCGCCGCCTTCGTCTACTACGCGGTGAAACTCGGGCAACTGCTGCGCTGGCTGGAGGCGCCGGAGACCGCCGTGCCGGACGGCAGCGGACTCTGGGGCGATGTGCTGTCGCGGCTCTATCGCTTGATGCGCCAGGAGCGGCAGGCGCAAAAGCAGCTCACCGATGCGCTCGCCCGCTTCCAGCAGGCGGCGGAAGCCGTGCCCGACGGCGCGGTGATGCTGGACGCGGACAATCGCATCATCTGGTGCAACGCATCCGGCGCCCGCGACCTGTCGATCAACATGGCCAAGGATCGCGGTGGCCTCATCGCCAACATCGTGCGCCAGCCGGCATTCGTGGAAGCCCTGAATGCGCAGAACTATCGCGAGCCGTTCAGCCTGAAAGGTCATGGCGCCCCGGACCAGAGCCTGTCGGTCATCATCGTGCCGTTCGGCGTGGAGCAGAAACTGGTGCTGGCCCGGGATGTGACCCAGCTGGAGAAGCTGGACACGATGCGCCGCGACTTCATCGCCAACGTGTCGCATGAACTGCGCACACCGCTCACCGTGCTGGCCGGGTTTGTGGAAACCCTGGTTCGTGCGAACGATGGTGCCAATCCGGTGATGAACAAGGCGCTGGGACACATGGAGTCGCAGGCGTTCCGCATGCAGCATCTGGTCGATGACCTGCTGACCCTGTCCCGGCTGGAGGACAGCCGCAACCCGCTGGTCGAGCAGGCGATCAACATGCCCGAACTGGTTGCGGCGTTGACGCTGGAGGCGGAGCAGCTCTCGGCCGGCAAGCACCGCATTGCCGCGCAGACCGGGGAGGCCTGGCTCACCGGCAACCGCGACGAATTGCGCAGTGCGCTCACCAATCTGATCACCAATGCCATCCGCTACACGCCTGCAGGCGGTCAGATCGAGATCGCCTGGGCGCTGGCCGGGGAGGAGCCGGTGTTCCGGGTCACGGATTCCGGCGAAGGCATCCCGGCAGAGCACATCCCGCGCCTGACCGAGCGCTTCTACCGCGTCGACCGGGGCCGCTCGCGCGCCACGGGGGGCACGGGTCTCGGACTGGCGATCGTGAAACACGTGATCAACCGTCACCAGGCGCGGCTGGACATCGAGAGCACGCCCGGCCAAGGCAGCACCTTTTCGGTGGTCTTTCCCGCGGGGCGGCGTCTGCCACCGGCCGCACTCGCCGCCAACGGCTGAAGCAGGCAGCATCCGGGGTCGACCTGCGGCCCGGGCTAGAATAGGGTGTCATGCCCTACGAATATTCGCAATGATCGGCATCCTCATCGTTTCCCACGGCACGCTCGGCGAAAGCCTCATCCACTGCGCGAGCCACGTCATGGGCAAGCGCCCGCTGTACCTGCGCCAATTGGGCGTCACCGTGCATGACGACCCCGAAGCCATCCTGCCCCAGGCGCGCGACCTCATCCGCTTCCTCGATACCGGCAAGGGCGTGCTGGTGCTGACCGACATCTTCGGCGCGACACCATCCAACATCGCCTGCAAGCTTCTTGAGACGGGGCGCGTGGAAGGGGTGGCCGGGGTAAACCTGCCCATGCTCATCCGGGCACTGTCGTATCGGGAAAAGCTCACCCTGCCCGAACTCATTCAGAAATCACTGTCAGGCGGCACCGAAGGGGTGATGCCCATGCCAGTGGATCGCTGTTCACCGTGACGCCATGACCAAGAAAACCATCGAAATCATCAACAAGCTGGGCCTCCATGCCCGCGCGTCGGCCAAGCTCACCCAGACGGCCAACCAGTTTTCCAGCGAGGTGTGGGTGTCGCGCAACGGCCGCCGGGTCAATGCGAAATCGATCATGGGCGTCATGATGCTGGCGGCGGGCAAGGGTGCCGTGATCGAGATCGAAACCAACGGCGCGGATGAGGCCGAGGCACTCGCTGCCCTGGAGGCCCTGATCGCCGACAAATTCGGCGAAGGCGAATAGGGGCGCGCAGATGGCCTTCATCATCCACGGCATCGGCGTATCCGACGGCATCGCCATCGGGCACGCCCACCTGATGACCGGCGGGTCGCTGGAGGTCGATCACTTCGAGATCCCGAAGGAATTCATCGCGCGTGAAGTGAAGCGCTTCGACCGCGCGGTGAAGCAGGTGCGCGAGGAGCTGGACACGCTGGAAAGGTCGGTCAAGGATGACGCGCCGGCCGAGCTGGCCGCATTCGTCGGCATGCACCGCATGATCCTCGACGACCCGATGATCTCGGACGCCCCGCGTGACCTCATCCGCGAACAGGCCTGCAACGCCGAGTGGGCGCTGAAGGTGGAACTCGACGCCATGCTGGCCGAGTTCGAGCATGTGCAGGATGAATACCTGCGCGAACGCAAAAGCGATGTGCGCCAGGTGGTCGAGCGCATCCTGAGCGCGCTGTCCGGCCAGGGCTATGTGGTGCCGGACAAGCTGCAGACCCGCGCCGAGGACACCATCCTCGTGGCCTACGACCTCTCGCCCGCCGACGTGATCGTGTTCAAGGAACACCAGATCTCCGCCTTCATCACCGATCTGGGCGGCGCGACATCGCACACGGCCATTCTGGCGCGCAGTCTCGGCATCCCGTCCATCCTCGCGCTGCACCATGCGCGCGAGTTGATTCACGAAGACGAACTCATCATCGTCGATGGCACGCAGGGTGTGGTCATCGTCGATCCGTCGCCGACCATCCTCGCGGAATACAAGCTCAAGCAGAATCAGTACGCCATCGAGCGGCAGAAGCTGAAGCGGATCAAGACCGCACCGACCCGCACCCTCGACGGCACCGATGTCGAGCTTCTTGCCAACATCGAGCTGCCGGGCGACATCGATCAGGTGAAAAGCTGCGGCGCCAATGGCGTGGGGCTCTTCCGCAGCGAATTCCTGTTCCTGAACCGCCGCGACCTGCCGGGCGAGGACGAGCAGTACGAGGCCTATCGCGCCGTGGCTGAAGGATTGAAGGGCCTGCCGGTGACCATCCGCACCTTGGATATCGGCGCCGACAAGGCGCTGGAGGGCGACAAGGACCAGGAGGTCATGCCCAATCCCGCGCTGGGCCTGCGCGCCATCCGCTATTGCCTGGCCGAGCCCCAGCTCTTCAACACGCAGCTGCGCGCAATTCTCCGGGCATCGAAGCACGGCAAGATTCAATTGCTGATCCCCATGCTCTCCTCGCTGGATGAGCTGAATCAGGCGCTCACCGCGATTGCCTACGCCAAGGAACAATTGAAGGAGGAAGGCAAGAAGTTCGACGAGGGCATCAAGATCGGCGGGATGATCGAGATACCGGCCGCGGCACTCACCCTGCCGATGCTGCTGCCCAAGCTCGACTTCATCTCGATTGGCACCAATGACCTGATCCAGTACACGCTCGCCATCGACCGTTCCGACGATGCCGTGGCCCACCTCTACGACCCGCTGCATCCGGCGGTGCTTTATCTCGTGTCCAACACCATTCGCCAGGCCAACGCGGCGAGCAAACCGGTCACCATCTGCGGCGAGATGGCCGGCGATCTGGACAAGACCCGTCTTCTGCTTGGCTTCGGGTTGCGCAGCTTCTCGATGCATCCGGCCAACTTGCTCACGGTGAAGCAGCGCGTGCTGATGTCGAGTCTGAGCGAGGCCGAGAACATTTCAGCGAAGGTGCTCAAGGCCGATTCCCCGGAACGCCTGTTCATGCTGCTGGACAAGCTGAACGGCTGAGGCCATGCAGGAAATTCGCACCGTCAAGCAGGAGCCGGAAAGCGGCAAGGGCCGCAAACGCTGGTTTCGTGGCGATGCATTCGACATCTTCACCTGGCAGACGGCCGACAACCGCTTCACCAGCCTCCACCTCTGCTATGGACGCGGCAGCGATGAACACATCATTCGCTGGGATGCGAAGGCGGGCTTTCACCACGAAAGCGTGGACATCGACGAAACCAAGCCCGGGCGGGCCATGAGCGCGATCCTGCGTGCCAACGGCGCATTCCCGGCCAATCTCGTCCTGCGTCAGTTCCTCGACATCGCCCCGCAGCTGCCGCAAGACGTGGCCGCGTTCATCGAGGATCGCATCCGCCAGTCCGCCACCGGCACCCCGACGGTTTGACAGCCCTTCCGCCGTCGCGTAATTTTCGCTCTGGCGCCGATTTGACGATCAGCTTGCGGGCGCCGGCAGACTCAACCCTGCCAAACAAATACGGCTAAAGCGGCTGCGACGAATTTCGAAGCCCGATTAGCGCCAAGCTGATCGGGCTTTTTGTTTGGCACTCTTGCATGAGCGAATATTCGCATTCCCCATCCGTCGGCATCGTCGCCCCGCAGACCGCGCGCTTCAGCGAGCCGCTGGCCTTGCGCTCGGGCGCGTTTCTGGCGGACTACGAGCTGGTCTACGAAACCTACGGCACGCTCAATGCCGATCGCTCGAACGCCATCCTCATCTGCCACGCGCTGAATGCGTCGCACCACGTGGCCGGCACCTATGCCGACGATCCCGACAATGTGGGCTGGTGGGACAACATGGTCGGTCCCGGCAAGCCGGTGGACACCAACCGTTTCTTCGTCGTCGGCGTGAATAACCTCGGTTCATGCTTCGGCTCCAGCGGCCCGCTCTCCATCAACCCCGCGACCGGCAAAGCCTGGGGTGCGGACTTTCCGCTGGTGACGGTGGAAGACTGGGTGGACGCGCAGGCGCGGCTGGCGGATCGTCTCGGCATCGCGAAGTTCTGCGCCGTGATGGGCGGCAGTCTGGGCGGCATGCAGGCGCTTTGCTGGTCCATCCGCTACCCATCACGCGTGGCGCATGCGCTGGTCATCGCCGCCGCCCCCAACCTCTCCGCACAAAACATCGCCTTCAACGAAGTGGCGCGCCAGGCCATCCTGTCCGACCCGCAGTTTTCTGACGGCCACTTCAGCGAGAAGGGCGAGAAGCCACGGCTGGGCTTGCGCGTGGCGCGCATGATCGGCCACATCACCTACATCTCCGACGAGCAGATGGCGGAGAAGTTTGGCCGTCAGTTGCGAGAGGGTCTCAAGTTTTCCTTCGCGCCGGAATTCCAGATCGAGTCTTACTTGCGCTACCAGGGGGACAAGTTCGCGGAGTACTACGACGCGAACACTTATCTGCGCGTGACCAAGGCGCTGGATTACTTTGACCCGGCAGCAGAACATGGCGGCAGTCTGGCCAAGGCGCTCTCACCCGCGACGGCGAAGTTCCTCGTCGTCTCGTTCACGACCGACTGGCGCTTCGCGCCCGAGCGCTCGCGCGAGATCGTCAAGGCGCTCATCGACAATCGCCGCGACGTGAGCTATGCCGAGATCGCCGCACCGAACGGCCACGACGCATTCCTGCTCGAAGACCCGCGCTACCTGGCAACCGTGCGCGCCTATCTGAAGAAGGCTTACCCATGAGCCTCCGCCGCGACTATTCCGTCATCGCCGGCTGGATCCAGCCGGGCTCGCGCGTGCTGGATCTGGGCTGTGGCGACGGCACACTGTTCAAGCTGCTTGCGGACACGCGCCAAGCTACCGGCTACGGCATCGAGATCGACGACGACAAGATTCCGCTCTGCATCGCCAATGGCGTCAACGTGCTGCAGCGCGACCTGGAAGGCGGGCTGCGCGACTTCGACGATCAGTCGTTCGATTGCGTGATCCTGTCCCAGACGCTGCAGGCCATGCGCCATACCGAACTGGTGCTGGACGAGATGCTGCGCATCGGCCGCGAGGCCATCGTCACGTTCCCCAACTTCGGCTACTGGCATGTGCGCATGCAATTGCTGATGGGCCGCATGCCGGTGTCCGACGACCTGCCCTACCAGTGGTACGACACGCCCAATGTGCACCTCTTCACCATCGCGGACTTTGATGCGCTGTGCGAGAAGAAGGGGTATCGCGTGATATCGCGGCAGGTGTTGGCGGGGGACAAGCCTGTTACAGCGCTTGCGAATATTCGCGGGTCGCTGGCGATGTATCGTCTGACACGCTGACTAAGCAGCCGTCGCCTCTTCCAGCTTCTGCTGAACTTCGAACCACTGCCATTCCACATCCTCGATGGCAACCTTCAGCTCGCCCTGCCGCTTGATCTTCTCCTGCAGGAGTTCGCGATTCTCGTCGGTGTAAGCGATCTCTGAAACCAGCCAGGCATCCAGCTCCGCCTTTTCGAGATTGAGCTTGTCCAGCTCCTTCTCCAGCTTGGCCAGCTTCTGCTCGAAGGGTTTGCGCGCCGCATAGTTTTTCTGGCGGGCCTCGGCCTCGGCGCGTTTCTGGGCCTTGCGGTCCGGGCCACTTTCTTCCGCGACAGGGCGACGCTGCCTGGCGTGATACTCCCGCGCCCACACCTTGTAGTCGTCGAGGTCGCCGTTGAATTCGGCGAGCTTGTGGTCCGCCACCAGCCACAACTGGTCGGTGGTGGCCTTGAGCAGGTGGCGATCGTGGGCGATGACAACGAGCGTGCCCTCGAAATCCTGCAACGCCTCGGCCAGCGCTTCGCGCATCTCGATGTCAAGGTGGTTGGTCGGCTCATCCAGCAGCAGCAGATTGGGCCGCTGCCAGACGATCAGCGCCAACGCCAGCCGCGCTTTTTCGCCGCCCGAGAAAGGCGCGATGGGTTCGTTGACGCGGTCACCACGGAAATCGAAGCCGCCCAGAAAATCGCGCAGCTCCTGTTCGCGAATATTCGCGGGGGAAATTCGCTGCAATTGTTGCAGCGCAGATTCGTCCAGGCGAAGCTGTTCCACCTGATGCTGGGCAAAGTAGCCGATCTTCAAGCCCTGGCCCGTGTGCCGCGTTCCATGCAAGAGTGGCAGATCGCCCACCAGCGACTTCAGCAGCGTGGACTTGCCCGCGCCATTGGGGCCGAGCAGTCCGATGCGGTCACCGTAGAACAGCGTCCACTCGATGCCGGACACGACCGGCTTGGCCGCGTAGCCCACGGTCGCTTCGATCAGCTGGATGAGCTGCTTGGGCTTGGTCTCGGGTTCGCGGAACCGGAACTCGAAGGGCGAATCCACATGCGCCGCCGCGATGAGCTCCATGCGCTCCAGCGCCTTCAACCGGCTCTGCGCCTGGCGCGCCTTGCTGGCCTTGTAACGGAAGCGGTCGATGTACGCGCGCATGTGCGCCACGGTGCGCTGCTGCTTCACATACTGCGACTGCTGCAACGCGAGTTGCGCTGCGCGCGTCGTTTCGAACGTGGAGTAGTTGCCGGTGTAGTCGTTCAGTTTCTGGTTCTCGACATGCACCACGCGATTGACCACGGCATCAAGGAAGTCTCGATCGTGGGTGATGAGGAGCAGCGTGCCCGGGTAGGCCGCAAGCCAGTCCTCAAGCCACAACACGGCGTCAAGGTCCAGGTGGTTCGTCGGTTCGTCCAGCAGCAACAGGTCGGAACGGCACATGAGCGCCTGCGCGAGATTCAGCCTCATGCGCCAGCCACCGGAGAACTGCGCCACGGGGCGTTGCTGGTCGGCCTCGCTGAATCCCAGTCCCGAGAGCAGCGTCGCCGCGCGCACGCGCGCCTGATAGCCACCGATGTGATCCATGCGGGTGTGCAGTTCGGCGATGCGTTCGCCGTTGCCCGACGCCTCCGCCTCGGTCAGCAACCGTTCCACCTCGCGCAGTTCGCGGTCGCCATCGAGCACGTGCTCGAGCGCCGAGGTGGGTGCGGCCTCCGCATCCTGGGCGACATGGGCAATGACCCAGCCGGGCGGCAGCTCGACCGTGCCGGCCTCGGGCAGGAGCTCGCCCAGCAGCAAGGCGAAGAGCGACGACTTGCCGCAGCCGTTCGGGCCTACCAGACCGACCTTGTGGCCCGGGAACAACGTGACCCCGGCGTCCTTCAGGAGCACCTTGGCCGCGCGCATCAGGGTGAGATTGGTCAGGCGGATCATGGACAGTCAACGGTGGACATTCGAATGTGCACAAAAAGAAACAGGGGCGGCCCGCGGTGCGGCCCGCCCCTTGCCAGCAGAAGAATCAGCGCACCTGGATACGCGACAGCGGGACGATTTCATTGTCCTCGCTGCCATAGCCGTCATAGCTCACCAGGTAGTTGTTGCCGTCCTTCTTGATGGCGCGGGCCGGGTACCAGTCACCTTTCCACAGCACCTTGATCTTGAGGCGGGTCGGGTCGACCCACTCGTCATCATCCTTGGTATAGCCGTCATACGTCACCTTGCAGAGGTCCGGCTTGGCCTCGGTGATCTTGGCCTTGTACCAGGCGCCCTTCCACAGCACATCAGCATTGCGCCCGACCGTACACAGCTGCGCTTGGGCGGCCATCGAGCTTACAGCGAAGGCCACAGCAAGGATTCCCTGGAGCCATTTGCTTCGTTTTGTCATGTCACATTCCCTGATAGGCCGCGATCCCGACTGGGTAGCGGCAGTTTTGAAGGATGCATGCGACTCGCGGCGGCATGCGGGCGCAACAATAGCATCGCCCCCTTGCTGAATGCGACACCCTGTTGAGGCGATGGACAGCACACGTCACGGAGAGCGCACGCTTAGGACCGCAACATGCCTCAAAGGCTGTAGTCGTAATCGATGATGAGCGGCGCGTGGTCGGAGAAACGCTGCGCGGTGTAGATCGAACACTTCTTCGCCGTGGCCGCGATGCCCGGTGTCGCGATCTGGTAATCCAGCCGCCAGCCCACATTCTTGGCCCAAGCCTGGCCGCGATTGGACCACCAGGTGTATTGCTCGGGGCGTTGATCGAGCGTGCGGAACACGTCGACGAAGCCCACCTCGTCGAATATTCGCGTGAGCCAGGCACGCTCCTCGGGCAGGAAGCCGGAGTTCTTCTGGTTGCTCCGCCAGTTCTTCAAGTCGATTTCCTTGTGCGCCACGTTCCAGTCGCCGCACAGGATGATTTCCCGCTTGCTCTTCTTCAGCCTCTGGAGATGCGGGAGGAAACGTTCCATGAAGGAAAACTTGATCGCGAGCCGCTCTTCCGAGGTCGTGCCCGACGGCACGTAGACCGAGACGACGGACACGTTGCCGAAATCGGCCTGGATATAGCGACCCTCGGCATCGATGTCCGGGATGGACAAGCCCTTGATGACCTTGTCCGGCACCGGTTTCGAGTAGATGCCCACGCCGCTGTAGCCCTTTTTCTCGGCGTGATGGAAGTGACCGGCCATGCTCTTCACGCCCAGCGCCTCAGCGGGCAGGTCCTCAGCGTGGGCCTTGATCTCCTGCATGCACACCACATCCGCCTTCTGCTTGGGCAGCCAGTCGAAGAAACCCTTGGTATTGGCGGCACGGATGCCGTTGAGATTGACGGAAATGATGCGCATGGCGGCTCGTAGTGAGAAAATGAGGGCCGATTATCCTCGAACCCGCCCCGAAACTCCCGCTGCGAATATTCGCATTCGGTCACAGCCTACTCATGAGCACCGATTTCCGTCACGACTTCCTCCGCTTCGCCATCGAGAGCAAGGTACTTTGCTTCGGCGAATTCAAGACCAAGGCCGGGCGCCTCTCGCCTTACTTCTTCAACGCCGGGCTGTTCGCCGACGGCGCCAGCGTGGGTAGGCTGACCCGCTTTTACGCCCAGGCCATCCGCGCGTCGGGGCTGCAGTTCGACATGCTGTTCGGCCCGGCCTACAAGGGCATCGTGCTCGCCGCCGGTACGGCCATCGCCCTGGCCGAAATGGGGCAAAACGTGCCCTTTTCATACAACCGCAAGGAAGCCAAGGACCATGGAGAAGGCGGGACCACGGTTGGCGCGCCACTGAAGGGCCGGGTGCTGATCATCGACGACGTGATTTCCGCCGGCACGTCCGTTCGAGAATCGGTTGAAATCATCCGCGCAGCCGGGGCCACGCCCGCTGGCGTGGTTATTGCACTGGACCGCCAGGAGCGCGGGCAGGGCGAGCTGTCGGCCGCACAGGAAGTCAGCCGGATGTTCGACATGCCCGTTATTGCGGTAGCATCGCTCGCGGATCTGGTCGGGCTCCTGGGAGGAGACAAAGAACTGGGCGAACTGGGCCGGCATCTGGCCCGGATCGAAGACTACCGACGCACCTACGGCACCGCCGGCTAATCGCAAAGCAGACTGGCGGACCGTGACTCACATTTCATCGCAGGGACACGAACAATGAACTGGACCTTACGCATCACCCCCATCGCGCTGGCTGCCTTGCTGGCCGTAGCGCCCGCAACGCTTACCGCTCCGGCGATCGCGCAGGGCATCATGAAATGCGTCGACGAGAAGGGCGTCACCCACTACGGCAACCCGCTGCCGCCGCAATGCGCGAAGTCGGAAATCAAGGAGCTGTCTGGCCAGGGCACGGTCAAGAAGACCCTTGACCGCCCGCTGACGCCGGAGGAAATCAAGGCGCGCGAGGAAGAGCTGATCCGCACCAAGGACGAGCGCCGCAAGCAGGAGGACATTCAGCGTCGCGACCGCGCCCTGGTGGCGACCTATGGCGCCGAAAAGGAATTCGATGTCTCCCGCGACAAGGCGCTGGATGTGATCGCCGCCCGCCAGAAGACCGCCGAGAACCGGCTGAAGGAACTCGAAGAAGCGATGAAGAAGTTCAACGCCGAAATGGAGTTCTACAAGGACGGCAAGAGCAAGAACGCGAAGGGCAAGGACGCCCCGCCGGCGTTGGTCCAGGACATGCAGCGCACCAAGCGCGACATCGACAACACCAAGGAATCTCTCCAGCGCATGGAGGAGGAGAAGAAGAATATCCACGCCCAATTCGAGGCCGACAAGCAGCGCTGGCGCGACCTCAAGTCAGGGAAGGTGGTGCTGAAGCTGCAGGACCAGGTGGTGAAGGGCACGCGCAAGGCAGGCGAAATCGGCAAGGCGCTGTGCAACAACGTCGAGCATCAGTGCTTCGTCGGCAACATTTATTTCTGCCGCGAGATCGACCCGAACGGCCGCCTGCGGGCGCGCTACGTGGACTGCCAGTAAGCCGGCGTCCGGAGCCGGTCAAGGCGAAAAAAACTGGCCAGCCTAGCTGGCCAGTTTTCTTTTCAGCACCTCATTCACCTGCGCGGGATTGGCCTTGCCCTGGCTGGCCTTCATCACATGGCCCACCAGCGCATTGAACGCCTTTTCCTTGCCGGCGCGGAACTCCTCCACCGACTTCGGGTTGGCGGCGAGGACCTGATCGACGATGGCTTCAATTGCGCCGGCGTCGGAGACCTGTTTCAGGCCACGCTTGTCGATGATGCTGTCGGCATCGCCTTCGCCATTCCACATTGCCTCGAAGACTTCCTTGGCCATCTTGCCGGACAGGGTGCCGTCGGCGATGCGCTTCAGGAGACCTGCCAGCGCTTCAGCCTTGACCGGACATGCCGCGATGTCGATCTCGTGGCGGTTCAGGGCAGCTGAGACGTCACCGGTGACCCAGTTCGCGGCCAACTTCTGCTCGCGCACGTTCGCAAGGATGGACTCGTAGTAATCCGCCATCGCCTTCGATGCCGTGAGCGTGGTCGCGTCATACGCAGACAGCGAATATTCGCGCTGGAAGCGAGCCTGCTTGGCTTCCGGCAGCTCGGGCATCTCCTTGCGAATATTCGCAATCCATTCCTCGCTGATCACCAGCGGGAGGAGATCCGGATCGGGGAAGTAGCGATAGTCCATCGCGTCTTCCTTTGACCGCATGGAGCGCGTTTCGTCGCGATCCGCGTCGTAAAGACGCGTCTCCTGCACCACCTTACCGCCATCCTCGATCAGCTCGATCTGCCGCCGGATTTCGTACTCGATGGCGCGTTCGAGGAAGCGGAACGAATTCACGTTCTTGATCTCGCAGCGCGTGCCCAGCTTCTCGTCGCCCTTCTTGCGGACGGACACGTTGGCATCGCAGCGGAACGACCCTTCCTGCATGTTGCCGTCGCAGATACCCAGCCACACCACCAGCGCATGCAGCGCTTTGGCATAGGCCACGGCCTCGGCGGCGCTGCGCATGTCGGGCTCGGTGACGATTTCCAGAAGCGGCGTGCCCGCGCGGTTCAAGTCGATGCCGGACACGTCCGACGCGTTTTCGTACTGCGCTTCGTGCAGCGACTTGCCTGCGTCCTCTTCGAGGTGCGCACGGGTGAGCCGGACAAACTTCTCCTGATCGCCCACGCGAATCGTGAGCCCGCCGCCCGACACCACCGGCAGCTCGTACTGGCTGATCTGGTAGCCCTTGGGCAGGTCAGGGTAAAAGTAATTCTTTCTCGCAAAAATGGAGCGGGGCGCGATGGTGGCACCCACAGCCAGGCCGAACTTGATCGCGCAGGCCACCGCCTCGCGATTCAGCACCGGCAGCACGCCGGGCAGGGCGAGATCGACAGCCGAGGCCTGCGTGTTGGGGGCCGCGCCAAATGCCGTGGACGCGCCGGAGAAAATCTTGGAGCGCGTCGCGAGTTGCGCATGCGTCTCCAGGCCGATGACGACTTCCCAGCTCATGCGTCCACTCCGGGCGGGGCCTTCGTGTGCCAGTCGGTCACGCGCTGGAACTGGTGCGCGACATTCAGCATGCGCGCCTCGTCGAACCACGGCCCGATGATCTGCAGCCCGACCGGCATGCCCGCTGCGCCGAATCCGCAGGGGATGCTCATGCCCGGCAGACCCGCCAGGTTCACCGAGATGGTGTAAAGGTCTTCGAGATACATCTGCACCGGGTCGGTGGTCTTGCTGCCCAGCGGAAAGGCCACGCTGGGTGCGACCGGTCCCATGATCACGTCGCAGTGTTCGAACGCGGCCCTGAAATCATTGGCGACCAAGCGGCGCACCTTCTGCGCCTGCAGGTAGTAGGCGTCGTAGTAACCATGCGAGAGCACGTAGGTGCCGATGAGGATGCGGCGCTTCACCTCGGCACCGAAGCCTTCCGCGCGGCTCTTCTTGTACATGTCCAGCAGGTCCGAATATTCGCTGGCGCGATGGCCGTAGCGCACGCCGTCAAAACGCGCGAGGTTGGACGAGGCTTCCGCCGGTGCGATGACGTAGTACGCCGGGACGGCCAGATGCTGGTTGGGCAGTGACACCTCGACCACGGTCGCGCCCAGTTTCTTGTATTCCTCGATGGCGGCCAGGATGGGCGCGGCCACGTCCTGCGCGAGCGCGGCCGTGAAGTACTCCTTCGGCAGGCCGATGCGCAGACCCGCAAGCGGTTCGTTCAGCCGCTGGGTGAAATCTTCCGCCGGCCGATCGACCGAGGTGGAGTCGCGCGGATCGAATCCGGCCATGACATTCAGCATCAGCGCCAGGTCTTCCGCCGTCTGCGCCAGCGCCCCGCCCTGATCGAGGCTGGAGGCAAAGGCCACCATGCCGTAGCGCGACACACGCCCATAGGTGGGCCGGATGCCGGACACGCCGGTAAAGGCTGCCGGCTGACGGATGGACCCACCGGTGTCGGTGCCCGTGGCAGCGGGCGCCAGCCGTGCGGCCACAATGGCGGCGGAGCCGCCGGAACTGCCGCCGGGCACGCGACTGACATCCCACGGGTTCTTCACCGGGCCGAAGAAGGAGTTTTCGTTCGACGAGCCCATCGCAAACTCGTCCATGTTCGCCTTGCCAAGCAGCACGGCTCCCTCGGCGTTGAAGCGCGAGATGACATGCGCGTCATAGGGCGACACGAAGTTGGCCAGCATTCTCGAGGCACAGGTCGTGCGCCAGCCGTCCGCACAGAAGAGATCCTTGTGGGCGATGGGCACGCCGGTCAGCGGCGCAGCCTCGCCCCGCGCGATGCGGGCATCGGCTGCTGCCGCCTGGGCCAGCGACTTCTCCTCATCCAGCGTGATGTAGGCGTTCAGTGCCCTGCCCAGCGTGGCGGCGCGCGCGAGCAGCGCCTTCGTGACCTCGACCGAGGACACCTCCTTCTCGGCCAGCAGCCGCGCCAGCTGGGCAAGCGTGTGCGGGTGCATGGCTACTCGATCACCTTGGGTACGAGGTAGAGCCCGTTCTCGACGGCCGGGGCGATCGCCTGGTATTTGTCGCGCAAGTCTGGCTCGGTGACGACGTCCGGGCGCAGCGGCTGACTCATGTCCACGGCGTGGGACATGGGCGCCACACCCGTCGTGTCGACGGCGCGCAGCGTCTCGATCATGGCGAAAATGCCATTAAGCTGGCCGCGCGCGGCCTCGACATCGGTGTCGCCTTCCGTGTCAGAAAGCGCCAGACGCGCCAAATGGGCAATGCGGCGCACGTCCGCGTCGGAAAGGCTCATCGGGAGAATGGTCGGGAAGAACGTGAAAAATCAGGGTTTTGCCTAGCAAATGACCCTGTTGTGGCCCTGTGCACATCGGGTTTTCGGGTATGATACCCGACTAATTTTCTCCCTCTTTGTGATGCCAAAAGCGGCCCGCGGCGTCACGGTGGGATCACCACCCTCCGCACCGACTGAAATTTCACTTCCCGCCTTCATGTTCTCGTTTTTCTCCAAGCATTTTTCCACCGACCTCGCCATCGACCTGGGCACCGCCAATACGCTGATCTATCTGCGTGGCAAAGGCATCGTCCTCGATGAGCCCTCGGTGGTCGCGATCCGCCAGGACGGCGGCCCCAATTCGAAGAAGACCATCCAGGCGGTGGGTCTCGCGGCCAAGATGATGCTGGGCCGAACGCCGGGCAACATCACCGCCATCCGCCCGATGAAGGACGGCGTGATTGCCGACTTCCACACCACCGAGCACATGCTGAAGTTCTTCATCAAGAAGGTGCATGACGCCCAGTGGTTCAAGCCGTCTCCCCGCATCGTGATCTGCGTGCCCTGTGGCTCCACGCAGGTGGAACGGCGCGCGATTCGCGAATCGGCCGTGGCAGCGGGTGCCTCGCAGGTGTTCCTGATTGAAGAACCGATGGCCGCTGCCATCGGTGCCGGCCTGCCGATTGCCGAGCCCACAGGCTCGATGGTGGTGGACATCGGCGGCGGCACGACCGAAGTGGGCGTGATCTCGCTGGGCGGCATCGTGTACTCGGCCTCCGTGCGCGTGGGCGGTGACAAGTTCGATGAAGCCATCATCAACTACATCCGCCGCAACTACGGCATGCTGGTGGGCGAATCCACTGCGGAAAACATCAAGAAGGAAATCGGTTCCGCCTTCCCCGGTTCCGAAGTGCGCGAGATGGAAGTGAAAGGCCGCAACCTGGCCGAAGGCATTCCGCGCAGCTTCACGATTTCGTCCAACGAAATTCTTGAGGCACTCACCGAGCCGCTCAACAGCATCGTCTCCGCCGTGAAATCCGCGCTGGAGCAGACGCCGCCTGAACTCGGCGCCGACATCGCCGAAAAAGGCATGGTGCTGACTGGCGGTGGCGCGCTCCTGCGCGAGCTGGACCGCCTGCTGGTGGAAGAGACCGGTCTGCCGGTGATCGTGGCCGATGATCCGCTCACCTGCGTGGTGCGCGGTTCCGGTCGCGCGCTGGAGGAGATGGACAAGCTGGGTTCGGTGTTCACTAACGAACTGTGAATGCACCGCAGCGCGAATATTCGCGCCATGAACCTGCCGAAAAACGTAGCGAGCACGCCCAAGCTGGCAACGAGAAGCACAGCCGTATATTCATACGGCGAGCATCGCAGTTGACGGATTGGGCGGCGCAGTAGTTTTGCGGCGGGTTCATGTACCAGGAGCCCTTTTTTACCCGCGGCCCCTCGCCGCTGGCGAGACTCACCTTCTTCGCCCTCATCGCCATCGTGGTGATGATCGCGGATCATCGCTTCCGCGCACTCGATGCCGTGCGCATGACTGTCTCGGCGGTCCTGCACCCCATTGAGCGGGCGATCGCCATGCCCGGCGAAATGGCCGGTCGCGTGGCGGACTACTTCACCAGCCAGGACAAGCTGCTGGCCGACAACCGCGCCCTTGAACTGAAGGTGCTGGAGCTCTCCGCCGCCAGCCAGCAGGCCAAACTGCTCAAGAGCGAGCATGAGCGCCTGATCCGTCTGGCACAGGCCAACGACCGCCTTGCGGCCGCCGGCGCACCGGCCGGCGTCATCGCCGAAATCATTCGTGACGCCCGCAACCCCTTCAATCGCCGCATCATCATCGACAAGGGCATGGCCCAAGGCCTCCGGGCGGGCCTGCCGGTCATCGATGGCAGCGGCGTCGTGGGCCAGGTGACCGCGCTCGGGACGCTGACGTCAGAGGTAACCCTGATCACCGAAAAGGACCAATCCGTTCCCGTGATGCTGGTACGGAATGGCTTGCGTGCTGTGTCCGTGGGCATGGGCAAGGAAGGCACGATTGATGTGCCGTTCATTCCGGCGTCAGCGGACATCCAGAACGGTGATCTCTTCGTCACCTCCGGCATTGACGGCCTCTACCCGCCCGGTCTGGCAGTGGCCACGATCACCAGCGTGGAAAAGAATGCGGCATTCCCCTTCGCCCGAATCACCGGCACCCCGGCATCGGGCGCGGACAGTCATCGCTTCGTGATGGTGCTGAACAATCCGACCGCTGCCAACTATCCGGTGCCGGACGTGGCCAACGAGGAGCGCAAGGCCGGACGCGATCGCGGTACGCGCAGCCCGCGGCGCGAGGCCCAGTCACCGGCAGCGCCGGCGAAGGCGGAACGCTGATGGCACTTGGTGATCTTTCGCCCATCTCACGCGAGCCGA
Organism: Burkholderiales bacterium; assembly: GCA_033764435.1. Classification (GTDB taxonomy): domain Bacteria; phylum Pseudomonadota; class Gammaproteobacteria; order Burkholderiales; family Usitatibacteraceae; genus JAEUMY01. The sequence goes on along the minus strand of JANRIX010000033.1, from coordinate 212,356 downwards.
TGCGGCCGCCGGCCCCATTGCGCGTGGTCTTCGGCGCGCTACTGGTGGCATTGGTCATCAACCTGCTGCCCTGGAGCGGGAACCTGCTCCTCATCCGGCCCGACTTCCTGCTGGTGGTGCTGCTGTTCTGGGCGGTGAACGAACCGCGCGTCATCGGCCAAGGCATGGGCTTCATGCTGGCGTTGGTGATGGATGTGGCTGATAGCGCGCTACTGGGCCAGCATGCGCTGGCCTACGTGGTGGCGATCTTTCTTGCGCAGATCCTGCGCCTGCGCATCCTGCAGTTAAGCGTGCCCGAGCAGGCGCTCCATGTCGGGGGCATCCTTTTCGTCGCAACGACGGTCATGCTGATCCTGAACAGCATGCTGGGTCGCGACTTTCCCGGGCTGGCCCTGTTCGTATCACCCGTACTGGGTGCCGTGCTGTGGCCCATCGTGCGCGCGGTCACGACCTGGCAGAAGCTGCGTCTGCCACCACCCACGACCATGATGCGATGATCGGCCAGACCCTTCGCAACCGGGAAGCGGAACTGTCGGTGTTCCGCCGCCGCGTAGTGTTCTCCGCGGTGGTCACCCTGATCCTCTTTACCATCCTCGGCAGCCGCTTCATCTACCTGCAGGTCATCAAGCGCGAGCACTATCACACGCTGGCCGAGGCCAATCGCATATCCGTGGTGCCGGTTGTGCCCAATCGCGGCATCATCACCGACCGCAACGGCGTGGTGCTGGCCGCCAACTACTCCGCATACACACTCGAGGTGACGCCCTCAAAGGTACCCAACCTGGAGCGGGCCCTCGACGAGCTGGAGCCTATCGTCGACCTGCAGGCGCGCGATCGTCGTCGACTGAAGCGGCTGATGGAAGAGAGCAAGAACTTCGAATCGCTGCCGGTGAAGAACCGGTTGACCGAGATCGAAGTCGCGCGCTTTGCCGCGCATCGCTATCGGTTCCCCGGCTTTGAAATCCGTGCCCGCCTCTTCCGCCAGTACCCGCACGGCGAAGTGGCGTCGCACGCGATCGGCTACATCGGGCGCATCAATGATGCCGATCTGAAGCGCATCGAGGCCGCCGAGCAGATGGTGAACTACAAGGGCACCGACCACATCGGCAAGCTTGGCATCGAGGGCAGCTATGAACACGAGCTGCATGGGCGCACCGGCTCGGAACAGGTCGAGATCGATTCCGGCGGCCGCGCCATCCGCGCACTGGCCCGCACCGAGCCGATCTCGGGCAACAACCTCGCACTGACGCTCGACATCAAGCTGCAGAAGGTGGCCGAGGAGGCCTTCACCGGCCGCCGCGGCGCGCTGGTGGCGCTGGACCCCAACAGCGGAGAAATCCTGGCACTGGTCTCCATGCCCGGCTTCGATCCCAACCTGTTCGTCGATGGCATTGACCCGGTGAACTGGGATCTGCTCAACAATTCGCCCGCCAAGCCGCTCAACAATCGCGCCCTGCGCGGCCAGTATCCGCCCGGCTCGACCATCAAGCCTTTCATGGCGCTGCTCGCGCTGGAGTCGGGCAAGCGCACACCGGAATACACCATTGCTGACCCCGGCTACTGGATGCTGGCCGGGGTGCAGCGCCCCTTCCGTGATTGGAAACCCGGCGGTCATGGCATGGTGAACCTGCACCGCTCCGTCGTCGTGTCCTGCGACACCTACTACTACGGGCTGGCGAATGATCTCGGCATCGACGCCATCCACCGCTTCATGATCCAGTTCGGCTTCGGCTCGAAGACCGGCATCGACATCGACGGCGAGATGCCCGGCTTGCAGCCTTCGCAGGAGTGGAAAATGAAGCGCTTCAAGCAGAAGTGGTACGCCGGCGACACCATCAGCGTGGGCATCGGCCAGGGCTACTGGCTCGCCACCCCGCTTCAGCTGGCCACCGCGACCGCGATCCTCGCCAATGGCGGTCGGCCGATCGTTCCGCACATCCTCCGCGAAGTGCAGGACGTGCGCACGAACGAGAAGCGGCTGTTTCAACCGAAGACGCGCGAGCCGCTCAACCTGAAACCCGAGCATGTCGCCCTTGCCCGCGCGGCCATGGTGGATGTGACCCAGCCGGGCGGCACGGCTGCAGCATCCGCCGTCGGTGCCAGCTACAAATTCGGCGGCAAAACCGGTACGGCGCAAGTGATCGGCATGAAGGCCGGCGAAAAATACGACGAGAAGAAGATTCGCGAGGAGCATCGCGATCACGCCCTCTTCGTCGCCTACGCGCCAGCGGAGCAGCCGAAGATCGCGCTTGCCCTGCTGGTCGAGAACGGCGGACATGGCGGCGCCGCGGCGGCGCCCATTGCCCGCGAAGTCTTCGACTATTACCTCACGGGCAAGCTGCCCGGACCGCGCAAACCGGTGGTGGACGATGGTCAGGCTGATTAACACGCTCTTCAATCTGGTGGCACGCCGGCTGGACGGCCCGCTGTCCATCGTCATCGTGGTGCTGGTGTCGCTGAGCATCGTGGTGATTTTCTCGGCGTCCGGCGGAACGAGCTTCGACCGCGCGCTGGGCCAACTGCGCAATTTCGCCGTGGCGGTGACGGCCATGTGGATCGTGGCCAACATTCCGCCTCTGACACTGATGCGTCTGGCGTTGCCCATTTACACCGGTGGCCTCGTGCTGCTGATTGGCGTGGCGCTGTTCGGCGACATCCGCAATGGCGCGCGCCGCTGGCTGGATCTGGGCGTTACCAGCATCCAGCCCTCCGAGATCATGAAAATCGGCATGCCGATGCTGCTGGCGTGGTATTTCCACCGCAAGGAGGAAGGGCTGCGGGCCATCGACTATGCGATCGCGGCACTCATCCTCGCCATTCCCACCGGACTCATCATGCGCCAGCCCGATCTGGGCACGTCCATCCTCATTTTCGCGTCTGGTTTCTTCGTCATTTTCCTGGCCGGCCTGTCCTGGAAAATCATCATCTCGCTTGGCACAGCCTTCCTCGCGTTCCTACCGTTTGCGTGGGGCATGCTCCATGACTACCAACGCCAGCGGGTAATGACACTGCTCGACCCAAGCAACGATCCGCTGGGCGCGGGCTATCACATCATCCAGTCCACCATTGCCATCGGCTCGGGCGGCATCTTCGGCAAGGGGTGGCTGCAGGGGACGCAGGGCCAGCTCGACTTCATTCCCGAGCGCACCACCGACTTCGTGCTGGCGGTGTTCGGCGAGGAGTTCGGGCTGGTGGGTGTGCTGCTTCTCCTGGCGCTGTACATCGTGGTGATCGGCCGCGGCCTGATGATCGCGCTGAACGCACCCAACACGTTCTCCCGCCTGCTCGCGGCTGCGATCACGCTGACCTTCATGACCTATGCCTTCGTGAACATCGGCATGGTCGCCGGCATCCTGCCTGTGGTGGGCGTGCCGCTGCCGCTGGTGTCGTATGGCGGCACGTCCATGCTGTCGATGCTGATCGGCTTCGGCATTCTCATGAGTATCTCCACGCACAAACAGCTGGTGGCGTCATGAGGAGGTCAGTGCGCGTCTGCATCGCCGCCCTGCCGCTGGTCCTTGCCGCCTGCGGCAGCGCACCGAAGAAGGAAACTGCATCGCCCGCCGGCAAGCCGGCCACGGCAAGCAAATCGCCGAGCTATTACTCGGACGATGGCCCACCAGAGACCATCCCGGTCGATCTTGCGAAGATCCCCGACGCCACGCCGGCCGATGAACCGTTTCATCGCGGCGCATCCCGGCCCTACACGGTCTTTGGCCGCACCTACGTCCCGCAGATCAACAACGATCCGTTCCGCCAGACCGGCATCGCCTCCTGGTACGGCCGCAAGTTCCACGGGCAGCGCACCGCCATCGGCGAGGCCTACGACATGTTCGCCATGACCGCCGCGCATCCGACTCTGCCCTTGCCGTCCTATGCGCGGGTGACCAATCTCGACAACCGGAAGAGCGTCGTGGTGCGGGTGAATGATCGCGGCCCGTTCCTGCATGAGCGCATCATCGACCTGTCCTACGCCGCCGCACATCGCATCGGCATCGCCGGCCCGGGCAGCGGTCGCGTGCTGGTGGAGCGCGTGTTTCCGGGCCAGGGCGTGCAGGTGGCGGCCGCGAATGTGAACCCAAGCCCGGCGGGGACAGCCACCGGCCAGCCCGGCGTGGCTGCACCGTCGGCATCGACTGTGGCGACACCGCTACCCTCGCCCGCCGTGCCCATCGGTGTGCCTGTCAGTGCGTCCGTCGGTGTGCCCGAACAGCCGCCCGTCGCCGTCGTGACCGTGCCGCCATCCACGCCCAACCCGCCGGTGGTGCAGACCGCGCCCACACCGATCACCGCCGAAGCGCAGGGCGTGTTCATCCAGCTGGGCGCCTTCGGCTCTGCCGAGAACGCCGCGCAGTTCCGCGAGCGCATGCAGCGCGACCTGAACTGGATGCGCGAGCCGATCAGCGTTGCCTTTGCCAACGGCCTGCATCGCGTGCGCATCGGGCCGCTGGCCAACCGCGAAGAGGCCGAGGCCATCGCCGAGAAGATGCGCGAGACCCACGGCCTGACCACGGTGATCTCGAAACCCTGAACCTCCCGCGCCGCGCACGGTCCTCCGAATATTCGCATCGAATCTCCGTATTTCCGAACCACACTGCTTCCCCATCTCCAGCACATGAACCTGTCCGCAACTTGCAACCACTCCCGCCTCACTTCACCGCTCACGCCACGCAGCCCCTCGCGTCCTGCGCCGCTTCGCGTTGTCGCGGCGCTCTGCCTCACGCTGTTCACGCTTCCTGCCGCGTGGGCGCAAGCGCCCGCTGCCACGCCGGCACCCGCCATCGTCGCGCTGGAGATTCCGGCGCCCGCCATCGCGGCCAAGGCGTTCGTCCTATTCGACCCGCAAAGTGAACAGCTGCTGGCCGCGCAGTCTCCGAGTGAACGCTACGACCCGGCGTCGCTCACCAAGGTCATGACCGCATATGTCGCATTCCAGGCGCTGAAGGACAAGAAAATCACGCTCACCCAGACAGTACCGGTGTCGGAGAAGGCCTGGCGCGCCGAGGGCTCGCGCATGTTCATCGATCCAAAGAAACCGGTGACCGTGGACGACCTGTTGCGCGGCATGATCGTGCAGTCGGGCAATGACGCATCGATCGCGCTGGCCGAAGCGGTTGCCGGCTCGGAGGAATCCTTCGTGCAGCTCATGAACAAACACGCGCAGCGCATGGGACTGAAGAATACCAACTTCACCAATTCCACCGGCCTGCCACAGCCAAACCATCATGCCTCTGCCGAGGACATGGCCCGGCTCGCGGCCGCGTTGATCCGCGACTTCCCTGAGGAGTACAAGCTTTACGCGCAGAAGGACTTCACGTTCAACAAAATCAAGCAGCACAACCGCAACCGGCTCCTGTGGCAGGACCCGACCGTGGATGGCATGAAAACCGGTCACACCGAAGCGGCGGGCTATTGCCTCATCGCGAGCGGCAAGCGCGGCGAGCGCCGCCTGATCAGCGTGGTGATGGGCACTGCATCAGACGCCGCACGTGCCCAGGAAAGCCAGAAGCTGCTCAACTTCGGCTTCCAGTTCTCCGACACCCAGCGCCTGTACAAGAAGGGTGACGTGCTCTCCACCCCCGAGGTGTTCAAAGGGAGCGCGAACACGGCCAAGCTGGGCTTTGATCGCGATCTCTGGCTCACGCTGCCGCGCGACAAGTTCGGCAATCTCAAGGCGACCATCGTGACCACGCAACCGCTCCTGGCGCCGTTGGCCCAGGGTCAGAAAGCAGGGATAATGAAATTGACCCAGAACGACAAGGTGATCGCCGAGCTGCCCGTGGTGGCGCTCGAGCCTGTGCCGGTCGCCGGCGTCCTGGGACGCGGGTGGGATGCAATCCGGTTGATGTTCAAGTAATCACCCCGATCTTCTCCGCGCCCTTACGAATATTCGCAAGCCGATTGGATTCGCCGCCATGACCCAGCCGCAGCCCCTGGCCCTCCCCACCGCCTTTCTCAACGGCCAATTCGTGCCCGTAGAGGAGGCCAAGATTTCCCCGTTCGATCGCGGCTTCATCTTCGGCGATGGCGTGTACGAGGTCATTCCCTACTACGCCGGCCGCGGGCTGCGCGCCAAGGAACATCTTCAGCGCCTGCAGCGCAGCATGGATCTGTTGGACCTCACCAATCCCTATTCCATCGATGAATGGGAAAAGCACATCGCCGAGCTGCTGAAGCGGAACGGTGGCGGCGACCAAGCCGTCTATATCCAGGTCACGCGCGGCGTGGCCAAGCGCGATTTCGCGCCGCCCAAGGGGCTCACGCCGACGGCGTTCATGATGAGCAACAACCTGCCGCGTCCGTCGCAAGCGTTGTACGAGAAGGGCTTGAACTGCGTCACGCTGGACGACTTCCGCTGGGGCCGCTGCCAGGTGAAGTCCACGGCGCTCCTCGGCGCCGTGCTGCTGAAGCACGAGGCGACCCAGATGGGCGCGGACGACTGCGTGCTGTTCCGCGACGGCTATCTCACCGAATCGTCGGCCAGCAACGTTGCCATCGTCAAGAACGGTGTCATCCTCTGTCCGCCCAAGGACAATTTTATCCTGCCGGGCATCACCTACGATCTCATGATCGAGTTGGCGCAGCAGCACGGCATGCCGCTGGAGATGCGCAAGGTGGCGAGGAAGGAAGTGCTGAACGCCGACGAAATCTGGCTCACCTCCTCGACCAAGGAAGTGATCGCCATCACCACGCTGGACGGCAAGCCGGTCGGCCACGCCAGTCACGCCGGCAAGCCCGGCCCGCTCTTCTGGAAAATGCTGGGGCACTTCCAGGCATACAAACAATCCTTGCAGTCCGCTTCTGCGTTGTCTGCCGCGGCCGCCGAATGAACGATCAGCCCGACCAACCCGCGGATCAGATTCCGCCGGAGGAATCGCCGCTCAAGTTCCCCACCGACTTCCCCATCAAGGTGATGGGTCGGCGCGAGGACGGCTTCGTGCAGACGGTTGTGGACATCGTGCTGAAGCATGCGCCGGACTATGACGCCAGCACGGTGGAAATGCGCGCGAGCCGCGAGGCAAGGTATCTCTCCGTCACCTGCACCATTCGCGCGACATCGCGGGAGCAGCTCGACAATCTGTATCGCGAGTTGTCGGGACATCCGATGGTGAAGATGGTGCTATAGCCCGTCGTTCCCGCGCAGGCGGGAACCTAAGTTCTTTGGTGTGACGCTGATTTACCTTGGGTTCCCGCCTGCGCGGGAACGACAACCATATTGATATGGCGAATATTCGCATCCTCGGCCACGCCGACTACGAGCCCACCTGGCGCGCCATGCAGGCGTTCAACGCCGAGCGGGACGAAGACACTGACGACGAGATCTGGCTGGTCGAGCATCCGCCGGTTTTCACGCTGGGTCTCGCCGCCGATCCCTCGCATGTGCTGAATCCCGGTTACATTCCCGTGGTGAAGATTGATCGCGGCGGACAGGTCACATATCACGGGCCGGGTCAGCTGGTGTGCTACCTGCTGTTGGACATTCGCCGGCTGGGTTATGGCGTGAAGTCGCTGGTGCGGCGCATCGAAGAATCGGTGGTCGCCCTGCTCAGCGAATATTCGCTATCCGCACACGCCGAACCCGGCATGCCCGGTGTCTACCTGGGTGAAGGTGCCAACCTGACCAAGATTTCTGCGATCGGTCTGCGCGTCTCGCGTCACTGCACCTATCACGGCCTGTCACTCAACGTGAACATGGATCTCGAGCCCTTTACCCGCATCAACCCCTGCGGCTATCCCAATCTCAAGGCCACCCAGCTAAGTGACCTGGGGGTGTCTGATAAAATTTCATCAGTCAGTAGCAAGCTGGTTGTTCAACTTCAGAAGCATCTTTATTGAAAGCATCCCGTGGCAGACGCCGGCGTAAAGCAGAAAAGTGCGGATAAAGTTTCGCGCATCCCCGTGAAGGTCGTTCAGGCCGAACGCCTGAAGAAGCCGGACTGGATTCGCGTGAAAGTCGCATCCACCACGACCCGCTTCAACGAGATCAAGCAGATCCTCCGCGACAACAAGCTGCACACCGTCTGTGAGGAAGCGTCCTGCCCCAACATCGGCGAATGTTTCGGCAAGGGCACGGCCACGTTCATGATCATGGGCGACCTCTGCACCCGTCGCTGCCCGTTCTGCGACGTGGGCCATGGTCGGCCACTGCCGCTGGACCCCGATGAGCCGAAGCATCTGGCCGAAACCATCGCCAAGCTGAAGCTGCGCTATGTCGTCATCACCAGCGTGGACCGCGATGACCTGCGCGATGGCGGCGCCCAGCATTTCGTCGACTGCATCCGGCTCACCCGCGAATATTCGCCACAGACCCAGATCGAAATCCTCACGCCCGACTTCCGCGGCCGCCTCGATCGCGCGCTGGACATCCTGCGCGCCGCTCCGCCGGACGTGATGAACCACAACCTCGAAACCGTGCCGCGCCTCTACAAACAGGCCCGCCCCGGTTCCGACTACGCGCACTCGTTGAAGCTGCTCAAGGACTTCAAGGCCGAGCATCCGCACGTGCCCACCAAGAGCGGCCTCATGGTCGGCCTGGGCGAAACCAACGAGGAAATCCTCGATGTGATGCGCGATCTACGCGCCCACGACGTGGACATGCTCACTGTTGGCCAATACCTGCAGCCCTCGTCACATCACCTGCCCGTGCTGCGCTACGTGCATCCGGACGAGTTCAAGATGTTCGAGGAAGAAGGCCTAAAGATGGGTTTCGTGCATGCGGCGTGCGGGCCGATGGTCAGGTCGTCGTATCACGCGGACCAGATGGCGCATGAGGCGGGGTTTGCCTGAATTCAGAAATCGGTCTGATTCCCCTTCATGGCTGACGACTGGTTCAGAAATTCTGTCTGGGATGAGGAAACTGCCAGAATTTTCTACACAAAGCTGGCGCGCGCAAAGTCGCAGCGAGACCAGTACTTGGTCATCCAAGCCATCACGCTCGTTGATCGGCATCCAGAAGTAACGCTGTCACTTGTCGAGGAGTACTTCAAGACAAGGCGTGAGTGCTATCACGACGCTCGCGCGCATTCTGCCCGTGCAGAGGCCCATCTCAAATTGGGCGATGTCAGGGCTGCGATCGCCGCAATGAAAGCGGCGATGCTAGCGGAAGCTGCGAACCCCGGCTTCCGCACCAGCTGCTTTGTTGACCTTCCATATCTCATTGCCCGTGAGTCGATTCGTGAGGAGTATCCGTACGCAATTCAGACCCTCTCTACGCATCCTGTGGATGACAGCGAGCCTCCCATCCACAAGTTCAAGTGGCATGCAGCAAAGAGTGTTCTTTCCCTTGATGGCGGAAACCCTGAGACAGTTCGACATCACGCCAAGTTGGCGCTAGCGTGTGCACAGCAGCGACGACCATGGTTTACTCTTCGAGCTAAGTTAGGGCTTGTTGAAAGTGAGCACGACAAGATGATCAAGCGCCTTCGTGAGATTCAACGATAACTTGATCAAACCAGATGAGGCAGACTCCAGAAGAGCTTTCTATTGATGCTGGAATTTGACCGCAAGCCCCGGGATGTCTACGTGAATTCCCCGCCTTAAGGTGTCACCATGCCAACTCGCCCCAAGGTGCGCACCATGTCCCGCAAACCCGCCCCCGCCGTTACCGCTGCCGCCATCGAATCCGACCCGCGCTGGGCGCTGCTGAAGTCGCGCTCGACTGATGCGGACGGCACGTTCCTTTACTCCGTCGCCACCACGGGCATTGTCTGCCGGCCGGCGTGTCCGTCGCGTCATCCGAAACCGGAGAATGTGCGCTTTCATGCGACGCTGGACGAGGCTCTGCGTCTGGGCTTTCGCCCGTGCAAGCGATGCAAACCGGAAGCTGTCTCGCATGCGACGCAACTCGCTGACAAGATCGCCAAGGCCTGCCGGCTGATCGAACAAGCCGAGACGCCGCCCACGCTTGCGGAGCTTGCAGCAGCGGCGGGACTCAGCACCTTTCACTTTCATCGCCAGTTCAAGGCGGTCACCGGCGTGACGCCCAAGGCCTATGCCGAGGCTCACCGGGGCAATCGGCTGCGGGCGGCGCTGTGCAAGTCCAAGCGCGTGACCGACGCGATCTACGACGCCGGCTTCAATGCGCCCAGCCGCGCTTACGAGAAATCCAACGCCACGCTGGGCATGACGCCCACTCGATTCAAGCAGGGCGGCGCCAATGCGAATATTCGCTTCGCCATCGGGCAGTGCTCGCTGGGCGCCATCCTGGTGGCGCAGAGCGACAAGGGCATCTGCGCCATCCTCATCGACGATGACCCCGAAGCATTGGTGCAGGACTTGCAGCGACGCTTTCCGCGCGCCCATCTCATCGGCGGGGACAAGGCCTTCGAGAAACTGGTCGCGCAAGTGGTCGGGTTCGTGGAGTCGCCCAGACAGGGCCTGGCGCTGCCGCTGGACATTCGCGGGACAGCGTTTCAGCAGAAGGTGTGGAAGGCGCTGACCCGCATTCCCGCAGGCCGCACGCTGTCGTATTCGGAGCTTGCGCAGAAGATCGGCGAACCCGCCGCCGTGCGCGCCGTGGCCAGCGCGTGCGCCGCGAACAGGATTGCTGTCGCCATTCCCTGCCATCGCGTGGTGCGCCAGGATGGCGGGCTCTCTGGCTATCGCTGGGGCATCGAGCGCAAGGCCGCGCTGCTCAAGAAGGAAGCCAAGGCGTAGTTGCGCATGACGCTCCCGCTCTTTGCCGCCACCGAATCGGAATCACGTCTCGATCTCGCGGACGGCGCGGCAGTGCTGCGTGGCTTCGCCCTGTCCGATGCAAACGAGCTGCTATCCGCCGTCGAAGCCGTGCGCGCGGAAGCGCCCTTCCGTCATCTCGTCACGCCGGGCGGCCACACCATGAGTGTCGCCATGACCAACTGCGGCTCACTCGGCTGGGTGTCCGACCGCAAGGGCTATCGCTACGCGCCGCTCGATCCCGAGAGCGGCAAGCCCTGGCCCGCGCTACCGCGAATATTCGCAACAGTGGCGGAACGCGCGGCGGCTGAACTCGGCTTTGCCCACTACCGGCCGGATTGCTGTCTCATCAACCACTACCTGCCCGGTACACGGCTCTCGCTGCATCAGGATCGCGACGAGAAGGACAGCGTGTCGCCCATCGTCTCCGTGTCACTAGGCTTGCCCGCGACTTTCCTGTGGGGAGGATTCGAGCGCACCGATAAGACAGTGCGCATCCCGCTCTCGCATGGCGATGTGGTGGTGTGGGGCGGACCATCACGCATGCGCTTTCATGGCGTGGCGCCGGTGAAGGATGGGGAGCATCCGGCGACCGGGAGATGCCGGGTCAATCTGACGTTCAGGAAGGTACTTTAGGGCGCGCCCGGCTTTTTGCGTCGGCTATCAACAATTCGAAGAAGGTGACTGGCGAGCAAGACCATCTCTTGGGCTTCTGCTTGATCGTCAATTGCAACATTTCGATGAGAGTGAGGGTTCTTGTAGGAACCAAGCGCGCCTGCAAATAGATGCGCAAGCGCGTCTCTCTCTGACTCAGGGTGGGTCATATTGGTCAAACGACCGGTTTGCTTATCGAATGCCTTTCGAACCAGCGGAACTCCAATATCGGCCGCATCGAAGCCGCCCGCATCCCGAACTGCAATTTCGACAGCACGAAATGCTTTGAAAACTGCAGTGGGAAAATCACCTCTTGCCAGCTCCATCCAGACATCATCTGCAATTGAAGGATGGAGTAGATGTTTGGGAAATTCCGCCGCTCTCATGAAACTCTGGAAGTCACCCTTCTTGGCTAGCTCGTAGCCTCTATCCGCGATGGTGTGCCAGCCATTTTGACCATTGATCCCAACATCTGGAATGAGGAGGCCCTTTCTCTGAAGCAGATTCCAGGCTTCGTTCAGGCGTTTCTCGACGATTTGCCTTTGGGGATGTGGGTAGCCCCGCTCAGGTTTGCCATGCGGACCATTTACCTGCTGCAAGACTACGGCCGCATTAGTACGTCCATTCTGAATGCCTTCTACTGCGAGTTTCAGAACAACTCTTGCAAGGTCTTCTTCACTAACCCGAAGTACTACTTCAGCATCTGGAAAGATGTCGGTCAGGTGGCTCATGATCACTCCCAGTACGGCGGATCACCAAATGTGCGTTTGAGGAAGTCGATAAACAACCTCACCTTCGCCGGCAAAAACCTGCGCTCCGCATACACCGCATAGATGTTGTTCCCCGGCGAGGAGAACTCGTCCAGCACCGACACCAGCCGGCCTTTCTTGATGTCCTCGCTCACCTCCCACGCGCTGCGCCACGCGAGGCCGTGGCCGGCCAGCGCCCAGCGGGTGAGGACTTCGCCATCGTTGCAATGCAGGTTGCCGCTCACCTTGATGCTCACCGGCTTACCTTTGTCGGCGAAGCTCCAGTGGTCGGACAGTCCATCTTCGGTCGCAGTGACGAGGCAGTTGTGGCGCGCGAGGTCTTCCAGCGCCTTGGGCTTGCCGGCCCGCTTGATATACGCCGGCGCGCCGCAGACAACGCGGTGGTTGCGCGCGAGCTTGGCCGCGTGCAGGTCAGCACTCTTGAGATCGGCGATGCGGATGGCGAGGTCGACGCGTTCATTCTTGAGATCGACCAGGCGTTCGGAGAGGTGCAGCGTGACTGTGAGATCCGGGTTCTCGGCAATGAAAGCGGGCAGGTGAGGCGCAATGTGGCGGCGGCCGAACGCGGTGGGTGTGGTGACAATGAGCCGGCCGGTGGCGCCCTTGGTGCCGACAGTCAGCTGTTCCTCGGCGGCGCGGAGTTCATTCAGGATGCGCTGGCAGTCATCCAGGAAGGCCGTGCCCTCCGGCGTCAGCGTGACCTTGCGCGTGGAGCGCTTGAACAGCTTCACGCCCAGCCGCTCTTCCAGCTGGTCGATGCGGCGGCCCACCATCGCGGGGGTGACGCCCTCCGACCGGGCGGTGGAAGAAAAGCTGCCGCGGCTCGCCACGTCCACAAACGTGGTCAGTTCCTTGAACTTGTCCATCTCCGTCTCTCCTCGGGGCTGTTGCGCGCCAGGCTCGTGGCCCGTTGCGCCAGAAATCAGTCAGCGCTTATTTAATACCGGAAGTATAAGCCGCACTGTGAGACGGCCTCTTTTGCAGTGCAGCAATGTCCCCTACACTGAATCTGCACCATCCCCTTTTCAGCTTCTGGAGTCGCGTCACATGGATACCGTCAAACTGCTGCCCGCAGGCATGGAAATCAACGCACCGCTGCCCAGCGAATATTCGCAGGTACTGACCCCGGCCGCGCTCGAGTTTGTAGCCAAGCTCTGCCGCCAATACGAGCCGACGCGCCAGGCGCTGCTGGCGAAGCGGGTCGAGCGGCAGAAGGCCTTCGACGCCGGCGCGCTGCCCGACTTCCTCCCGGAGACTGCGAATATTCGCAACAGCGAATGGACCGTAGCGCCGATCCCGAAGGATCTGCTCGACCGCCGCGTGGAAATCACCGGGCCGGTGGACCGCAAGATGGTCATCAATGCGTTGAACTCAGGCGCCTCCACCTACATGGCGGACTTCGAGGATTCCAACACGCCCACCTGGTCCAACAACATCGAAGGCCAGATCAACCTGATGGATGCCATCCGCCGCACCATCACCTTCCAGCAGGGCGAGAAGTCGTACAAGCTGAACGACAAGACCGCCGTGCTGATCGTGCGTCCGCGCGGCTGGCACCTGGATGAAAAGCATGTGCTGCTGGACGGCAAGCCCGTCTCCGGCGCCATCTTCGACTTCGCGCTCTATGCATTTCACAACGCCAAGGAACTGCTGGCGCGTGGCTCCGGCCCCTATTTCTACCTGCCCAAGATGGAAAGCCATCTCGAGGCGCGCCTGTGGAACGACATCTTCACCACGGCAGAGAAAGAGCTCGGCATTCCCCACGGCTCGTGCAAGGGCACGGTGCTGATCGAGGTGATCCTGGCCGCGTTCGAGATGGATGAAATCCTGTGGGAGCTGAAGGACCACTGCGTGGGTCTGAACATCGGCCGATGGGACTACATCTTCTCGGCCATCAAGAAGCTGCGCGTGAACAAGGATTTCTGCCTGGCCGATCGCGCTGCCGTGACCATGACTTCGCCCTTCCTGCGCGCCTACGCGCTCTCGCTGGTGAAGACCTGCCATCGCCGCAACGCCAGCGCCATGGGCGGCATGGCCGCCCAGATTCCCATCAAGAACGATCCCGCCGCCAACGAGGCTGCGATGGCCAAGGTCAAGGCCGACAAGCTGCGCGAAGCCACCGACGGCTGTGATGGCACCTGGGTCGCCCACCCCGGCCTGGTGCCGATTGCCAAGGCCGTGTTCGACGAGCACATGCCTGGCCCCAACCAGATCGCCCGCAAGCGCGATGACGTGAATTACTCAGCGAAAGACCTGCTCGACTTCAAGCCCGAGACGCCCATCACCGAAGCAGGCCTGCGCAACAACCTGCAGGTCGGCATCCAGTACATCGGCTCCTGGCTCGCGGGCAACGGCTGCGTGCCCATCTTCAACCTGATGGAAGACGCTGCCACCGCCGAAATCTCGCGCTCGCAGGTGTGGCAGTGGATCCGCTCACCCAAGGGCGTGCTGGATGACGGCCGCAAGGTGACCAAGGAGATGGTGTCGACACTCGTCGCGGACGAGCTCAAGAAGACGCCGGGTATTGTGGGCGAGGCTGCTTATGCGGCGGGCAAGTATGTCGAGGCGGCCGCGATGCTGGAGAAGCTGATTCTGGATGACCAGTACGAGGAGTTTCTGACGCTGCCGGCTTATCGGGCGATTGCTTGAATCGCTGCAGTAGCGCCAGATAATGGCGCTGCAAACAGAAAGCCCCTGAACCGGAAGGTCAGGGGCTTTCTGCTATCTGAAGGTCGGCGTTCGCCACCAGAAATCGCTTGGTCGTCGCATCCACTGCAAACGATGCGCTCAAGCGACTAGACTTTGCGCCATGGACAAACTGGTCAACGCCTTTGCAGCGCCCGAGCCGCTTTTTCTGATCGTTCTCGGCATCCTAATTGCCGAGTCAGCGGCGTGGTTCACCCTGCAGCGCTGGTACTTCAACGATGGACTGCCGCTGTTTCAACGCGAAGTCAAAGCGCAACTGCCCAAGAACGATATCGACCAATGGCTGCAAAGCATTCAGCCCAAGAGCTTCTGGGGCGAATTTCATTTCAAAGCCTTTGACGCCGGATTGGTGGGCATTCGGGAAAGTCTGGGGTTGCATCATGTCTGGCGCCCCAGCTACACACCGCTGATGCGGGCCGTTCTGCTCATCGACCGTACCCGCGGCACGGTCAAACTCACCGGCTACGCAAACTATTCCGCGCTGCTGCTGATTCCGCTCCTGCTGCTGGCCAGCCTGCAAAAAGCGATCAGCCCGCTGGCTGCGATCCCGGCCTTGCTGATCATCGGCGGCATCGCTGTGGGTCTCTACACAATCCAGCACCATCGTTACGAAAGGCTGCTGGCGGCCCTGGCCGAGCAGGGCCGCCTCAAAACAGTCAGCGCGCCTTGAGCCGCGCAAACGCCTCCGCCATAGCGCCTTGAGGCGCCGGTTCGTTGCTGGACTTGCGACTAGCCGAAGGCCGGGGGCCTTCGGCTGGACGCCGCAGGCGGTCCCGCAGGGATTCGGAATTCGCCTCACGCGAATTCCGAACAATATTCGCGCCGGGCGTGTCGTTCAAGCGCATGGTCAGCGCCACTCGGCGGCGCTTCTCGTCCACCTCCAGCACCTTGACCTTGACGACCTGGCCGGCCTTCACGACTTCGTGGGCGTCCTTCACGAACTTTTCGCTCAGCGCGGAGATGTGAACCAGACCATCCTGATGCACGCCGATGTCCACGAACGCACCGAAGGCGGCGACGTTGGTGACGACCCCTTCGAGGATCATCCCGGGCTGCAGGTCGCGCAGGTCTTCCACGCCGTCCTGGAACGCGGCGGTCTTGAACTCCGGGCGCGGATCGCGGCCGGGTTTTTCCAGTTCGCGCAGGATGTCGGTCACAGTCGGCACACCGAAACGCTCGTCGGCGTACTTCTCGGGATGCAGCGACTTGAGCAGCTTTGAGTCGCCCATGATGGAGCGAATGTTTGCGATGTCCTGTTTGATGTCGGCGAGGATCTTCTCAACAACCGGATAGGCTTCAGGGTGAACGGCGGACGCATCCAGCGGATTGTCGCCACCCGCGATGCGCAAGAAGCCGGCTGCCTGCTCGAACGCCTTGTCGCCGAGGCGCGGCACTTTCTTCAACTGCTCGCGGCTCTTGAAGGCGCCGTTGGCATCACGGTGGGCCACGATGTTCTGGGCCACCGACGAGGTGAGACCGGACACGCGGGCCAGCAGCGCGGCACTGGCGGTGTTCACATCCACACCGACGGCGTTCACGCAGTCTTCCACCACGGCTTCCAGCGAACGGGCCAGCTGGGTCTGGTTCACGTCATGCTGGTATTGGCCGACGCCGATGGACTTGGGATCGATCTTCACCAGCTCGGCCAGCGGGTCTTGCAGGCGGCGGGCGATGGAAACGGCGCCGCGCAGGCTGACATCCAGATCCGGCAGTTCCTTCGAGGCGAATTCGGAAGCCGAGTACACGGATGCACCGGCTTCGGAGACAACGATCTTCACCACCTTGCGATCGGTGATGCGCTTGACCAGATCGGCGGCCAGCTTGTCGGTTTCGCGCGAGGCGGTGCCGTTGCCAATGCTCACCAGATCGACATTGTGCTTTTTGACCAGGTGCACCAGGGTGTTGAGCGAGCCTTCCCAGTCGCGGCGCGGCTCGTGCGGATAGATGGTCGTCGTGTCGACCACCTTGCCGGTGTTGTCCACCACAGCCACCTTCACACCGGTGCGGAGCCCCGGGTCCAGGCCCAGCGTGGCGCGCGGGCCGGCGGGGGCGGCGAGCAGCAGGTCCTTCAGGTTTCGCGCGAACACCTTGATGGCCTCGGTCTCGGACCGTTCGCGCAGCGCGGTCATGAGTTCCGTTTCGAGATGCAGGCCGATCTTGACCCGCCAGGTCCAGCGCACGACTTCGTTCAGCCACTTGTCCGCCGGGCGGCCCTTGTTTTCGATGCCGGCCACGGCCGCGATCATGGTTTCAATCGGATTGAACGGCGCGCTGAAGGGCGGCTTTTCCGGCTCGCTGTCGAGGCGCAGCGTGACGGAGAGCATTTCCTCGTTGCGGCCACGGAACACCGCCAGCGCGCGGTGCGAGGGGATGGTCTTCCAGGTTTCGCTGTAGTTGAAGTAGTCGGAGAACTTGGCGCCGGCTTCTTCCTTCCCCTCGATGACCTTGGTATCGATGACGGCATGTTCGATGAGGTAGTCGCGGATGCGGCCGATGAGCGGTGCCTGCTCGGCAAAGCGCTCCATGAGGATCTGCTTGGCACCTTCCAGCGCGGCCTTGGCATCGGCGACGATGAGCTCCTTTTCCGGCGCTTCTGCGCGCAGATACTTCGCGGCTTCTTCTTCCGGCACCAGCAAGGGGTTGCCCAGCAGCGCGTCGGCCAGCGGCTCCAGCCCCGCCTCGCGCGCGATCTGCGCCTTGGTGCGGCGCTTGGGTTTGTACGGCAGGTACAAGTCTTCCAGCGTGGTCTTGTCTTCCGCCTTGCGAATATTCGCGTCCAGCTCGGGCGTCATCTTGCCCTGCTCGTTGATGCTGGCCAGTATTGCTTCGCGGCGCTCCTCCAGCTCACGAAGGTAACGCAGACGCTCTTCCAGCAGGCGCAGCTGGATGTCATCCAGGCCGCCGGTCACTTCCTTGCGGTAGCGGGCGATGAAGGGAACGGTGGCACCCTCGTCCAGGAGCTGGACGGCGGCGGCGACTTGTTCGGGGCGGGCGGCGAGTTCGTTCGCCAAGCGGCGTTCGATGCTGGGGAGAGGTGCTTGCATGAAGGAAGTGCGGGGGACCGGAAAAACGAAAGGGCGGATTCTACGTGAAGCGGCCGGCAAGGTTGCCGAACCCCTGGCCGGTCCGGAATGGCGTTCAGGCCGGCAGCCGCCAGTGCGCCGCGCACTTCTTGCAAGTGACGTTCATCCAGACGCGCCCTTCCGTGATCGCCCCGTCACGCCGCTCGCCGGCCGTCTGCATGCGCCCGACATTGTCGATCCGGAACAAACCATAGGCCTTGCATGACGGGCAGTAGGAGAATTCCGCGTAGTACTCCGCCGTCTCCAGCACGCGGTGGTAACGCCGCCAGGAGTACCACGCGAGGACGACGCAGCCGAAGGCCAACATGACATGGGCCAACGACTCCACTCCCAAGGTCAAGGTCTGGATCTGCTCCAGATCGATGGCGACCATGAGCATGGCGAGAAAGCAGGTGACGAAGCTGGCGTGGCTGTCGATGAGCTGGCGCTCATACCATTTGCGAAAGCCGAGCCTGGCGATGGAGTCCGCGGGTTCCATGCTGGTGGCTACGGCATCCACGGGCATGCGGATGCGCCCTAAAACTCCCGCACGATGTGCTGCTGCCGCCGGCTCACCGCCAACCGGTCGGGGATGCCGCGCAGCAGCACGACCCAATGGGTCTCGCCGTCATCCTCGGTCTGCTTCTCGAACCCGGTGATGGCTTTCTTGGCCACCAGCGCATTGCGGTGGACGCGCACGAAATCGGCCTGAAATTCCTCTTCCAACTTGGTGAGCGACTCATCGAGCAGGAATTCGCGCTCGGCCGTGCGCACGGTGACGTACTTCAGCTCGGCGCGCAGGAACAGCACGTCAACCAGTGGAATCAGGACAACCCGGCCTCGCTCATGGATGGACAGGTGCTTGCGCGGACCCTGCTGCAGCCCGCCCAGCGCCGCCGCAGTCGGGGTGTTGCCCGCCTTCTGCAGCGCCGCCAGCAGGCGCTCGCGCTTGATCGGCTTCAGCAGGTAGTCGATGGCGTTGAGCTCAAACGCCTTGATGGCGTAGGCATCGTAGGCGGTGGTGAAGATGAGCCGCGGCGGCTTCTCCATGCCCAGTAGATGGCCGGCGGCCTCGATGCCATCCATGACCGGCATGCGGATGTCCATGAGCACGAGGTCGACATTGCCCTGGTTGATGATTTCCAGCGCCTCGCGTCCGTTGGCGGCCTCGCCGATCAGGGCATGCGGTACGGTCTCGCGGCAGTCGGAGAGCAAGTCCTTCAGTCGTTGGCGTGCAGGGCCTTCATCGTCGACGGCAAGTACGCGGAGCGGGGGCATGTGATGAACCTCAGTCGGTCTTGGGCAGGGTCATGACGACAGTGTAGAGGCCGTTCGCGCTCTTCAGGTCCAGCGTGGCCTCGGCGTCGTAGTGCAGCTGCAGTCGCTCGCGAATATTCGCCAGCGCCATGCGGTTCCCCTGGTGGTTGCCCTGGTGGCCTGCACCCGGGCCGCTCGGGTTGATGAGTTCGATTCGGACCTGGCGGCCGAGATCTTCGATGCGGATGGTGATCTCCCCCGCGCCTTCCGCCGGCTCAATGCCGTGATAGACCGCATTCTCCACCAGCGGCTGGAGCAGGAGCGGCGGCACCATGGTTGCGGCCGGCATGGCCTCGATGTGCCATTTCACCTTCAACCGCTCACCCAGGCGGATTTGCTCGATTTCCAGATAGTTGAGGCAAAGATTGACCTCCTCATCCAGGCGCACCAGCTTGCGGTTGTCGTTCATTAGCGCGCGGAAGAGCTCGGCGAGGTTCTCGATCACCGTCTCGGCGCGGCGCGGCTCGCTGCGCACAAGGGACAGCGCGGCATTCATGCTGTTGAAGAGGAAGTGGGGCCGAATGCGTGCCTGCAACGCATTCAGCCGCGCCTCCGTAACCGAGGGTGACAGGGCGCGGGCGCGGAGATCGAAGTACAGCACGATGGCGATGATGACGAAACCGTAGAGCAGACCGTACTGCACGCCATTCAACTGCGATTCCAAGCTCAGCATGCGGGTCATGAGAAACCAGCCGGCGACGGCCACGATCAAGGCAACCGCCAGAAAGAGCGCCATCGACCGGGCCGGTGCCGGATCGCGCCCTAGCAGTTGCCGCCCGCCGCACAGCAGCGGCAGAGACAGGATGAGGGACGGCTGCACCACGACCGAAAGCGTGAGAAATTGGTCGGCGAATGCGTCCAACGTGGGCGAGCGGGCAATGACGGCGGCAAGGCAAACTGCATTTACCAGAAGGATGAGCCGCATGATCGTCCCCATGTTGCAGAAGTCGGGGAGCTCAGGCATGCGCAGGCCGACACCGGCGATGGCGGGGCCGGATTTGGCCGAAGGGGGATGTTTTATACTCGACACTCTCTCATTGTGTTCGATTGGCGAAGCCCCATGCAACAAGACGACAAGCGCTCCAAAACATGGTCTGGACGGTTCACGGAGCCGGTCTCCGACTTGGTGAAGCGCTACACGGCCTCGGTCAACTTCGACAAGCGCCTCGCTGAAGTCGATATCCAGGGCTCGCTGGCCCACGCGAAAATGCTGAACAAGGTGGGCGTGCTGTCCGACGCGGACCTGGCCGCGATCCAGAAGGGCATGGCCGAAATCCTTGCGAATATTCGCAATGGCACGTTCGAGTGGTCGCTCGATCTGGAAGACGTGCATATGAATATAGAGGCGCGCCTCACGGCGCTGATCGGCGACGCCGGCAAGCGCCTGCACACCGGCCGCTCGCGCAATGACCAGGTGGCGACCGATGTGCGCCTGTGGCTGCGCGGCGAGATCGACCAATTGATCGGCCTCGCGCAGGACGCCCAGCATTCCTTCATCGATCTGGCCGAAGTCCACGCTGTCACGATCATGCCGGGCTTTACCCACCTTCAGGTGGCCCAGCCGGTGACCTTCGGCCATCACTTGATGGCCTATGTGGAAATGCTCTCCCGCGACGAGGCACGCTTGGTCGATTGCCGGAAGCGGGTGAACCGCCTGCCGCTGGGTGCGGCGGCGCTGGCCGGGACCAGCTACCCGATCGACCGCGAGTTCGTGGCGAAAGAGCTGGGCTTTGACGGCGTCTGCGGCAACTCGCTGGATGCCGTGTCCGACCGCGACTTCGCCATTGAATTCCTGGCCGCTGCAGCGTTGACCATGACCCACCTGTCCCGCTTCGCCGAGGAACTGGTGCTGTGGATGAGCCCGAGTTTCGGCTTCATCACCCTGGCCGACCGGTTCTGCACCGGCTCATCGATCATGCCGCAGAAGAAGAATCCGGATGTGGCCGAGCTGATCCGCGGCAAGACGGGCAGGGTCGACGGCCACCTCATAAACCTGCTGGTGCTGATGAAGGGCCAGCCGCTCACCTATAACAAGGACAACCAGGAGGACAAGGAGCCCCTGTTTGATGCAGTCGACACGCTGCGCGACACGCTCATCATCCTGGCCGACATGGTGCCCGGCATCCAGGTCAAGCCAGCGGCCATGGCGGCTGCGGTCCAGAAGGGATTCGCCACGGCGACCGATCTGGCGGACTACCTGGTCAAGAAGGGCTTGCCGTTCCGCGATGCGCACGAAGCCGTCGCGCGGGCGGTCAAGGCGGCTGAGTTGAAGGGCGTCGATCTGGCCCAGTTGCCGTTGGCTGAGTTGCAGGCGTTCTCGCCGCTTGTGGCTGGCGATGTGTTCGGGGTGCTGAAGCCGGAGGGTTCGGTGGCCAGCCGGAATCATGTGGGCGGGACGGCGCCTGAGCAGGTGATGGCCGCGATTGAACGGGCGCGGACAAGGTTGGCTGGCTGATCAGCGAACAGAAGCCGCACGCAGGTCCGAGCAAGCATTGCGACATGGGTGATCAGCGCGACTTTGACAAGCTACTACGCTACCTTCGGCGCGTACCTGCCATGTCCAGCGCGACGATTGGCACCGGCAAATTTGAAGATGGGAACTGGTGGGTCAAGTTCTCACTGGATATTTCACATCCACTCGCTTGGCAGGTAGTTCAGGAATTCGGTTGCGTCCTCAACTACCTTTCAGTCAACGAACGGTTACCCACCGTGTTCATGCCGGTCTCACCTGCCCCCTACTTGAATGGCGGCCCGGGCGACTACCTTTCTTGGGTCATCGAATCGAAGGATCCGGCATTCAAACCAGGTACGGTTGCGGATTGGCTGGAAGGGCGGCTGCCCAATCCAGTAGATGACCCTTCGCAGTGGATACCTGCTGACGAATCCTGAAGGCATGCACCTCCGGCGAGCTAGCTCACTCCTCGTCCTCGATTTCTTCCTCCTCCTCCCCCGACCCCTTCGGCGTAAACAGCCAGCAGATCCGCCGCGTCTCCGGCCCGGTCAGGCGGTCGCCCATCATCCCGCAGCGGAACGCCCGCGGACTCAGCTTCTGGAAGTGCTGACAGCCCGGACAGGTGCCGAACTGGGTGCCTTCGGCGTCCTGCTGCAAGGTGATCAGCGCCTCGCGCAGCGCCGATGAGGCGTTGCGGATGCGGTTGGGGCTGATGTTGCGGGTGGCCTGCTGCCAGATCTGGGCGGGCTGGGCCTGGTAGAGAAATTGTTCGCCGGCCGTGGAGAGGCGAAGCCGGACCACCCTACGGTCCAGCTCGTCTTCATAGCGCTCGATCAGTCCCCGCCGGTCCAGCAGCAGCAGGCTTTGCGAGGCCGTGCCCTTGGTGATGCCGAGGTACTCGGCCAGGGCCTGCGGCGTGTTGGAGTAACGGTTGGCCTTGTTGAGGTAGAGCAGCGCATGCAGGTGGACGGGCTGCAGCTGCTCTTCCGCGCCGATGCGGCGGAACTCGGCACGCATCAGGTTGCCGAGGCGCTCGATCATTTCGAGGAGGACGAGCGGGCTCTTGTCCATCAGCAGGTCTGCGGGCCGATCAGGTCGTCGCGGCGCCGGATGGCATGAAACTCGGTGGCGGCGGACCCGGAAAATTGATCCGGCGCGAGGGCTGAGGACCCGAAATGCCGTGCCAAAGCGCCTCTACCACAACTTTTGCGGGCTTTTGGTATCGAGTCGCTACAAATTCGGGTCAAAATGTTCATGCATGAAATTAGTCTTGACTCGATACTAATCCGGTCTGCGGCGGTTTTCAAGCACCGCTCGCGCAGGATTCACGACCCGATCTCCGCACCTGGCAGCGCGAACATCACGTCGACACCGCCCTGCTCACGCACGACGCTGCGCAGCCGTTCACTCAACGCCGGACCACCTCGCGTGTCCGCCCACTCGCGTCCGACCAGTCGGTAGTGAAAGCCGCCGGACCGCGCCGCCAGCCAGATCTCGCGGTTGGGTGTCTGGCGGTTGATGATGATCTTGCCGCCGCCCCCGCAATCGATGGTGAGGATGCCGCCCACGGTTTCGAAGTCGATGTCGCCGTCCGCCTGCTCCAGCGCCTGCTCGATGGCGAGCAGTACCGCATCCACCGCCTCGTTGAACTCGCTTTCAGCCTGAATCGAAGACATGCTGTGCTACCATCCTTTCGCCTGCTGTTGACCTGTTTTCACCTCTGAAACGCTCGCTTTTTCAACGCGGATTTCTCCACCCGATGCGCGCCTCCCCATTGATTGTAGTCGTCCTCTGTCTGGCGCTCGCGCTGCTGGCCGGTTGCGGCCAAAAGGGCCCGCTGAAACTGCCCGAGCCCGCTCCGGCGGCACAGCCGGCAACCCCGCCCGCCAAAGCGACGGGGGCGGCTTCCCCCTCGACCTCTTCCGAACGCAAATGACGCCCGGCGCACCCTTCATCGTCCGCAAGGACGATCACCTCTTTATTGACAAGTGGCCGGCCAAACGCGTGGCCGAGCATGTCGGCACGCCCTGTTTCGTCTACTCCAAGGCGGCGCTGGAGCATGCCTGGCACCAGTATGCGGATGCGCTGGCGGGCACGCCGCATCTCATCTGCTATGCGGTCAAGGCCAACTCCAACCTGGCCATCCTGAATCTGTTCGCCCGCCTCGGTGCGGGTTTCGACATCGTGTCCGGCGGCGAGTTGGCGCGCGTGCTGGCTGCCGGCGGCCGCGCCGACCGGGTGGTGTTCTCCGGCGTCGGCAAGAGCGAGGCTGAGATGCGTGCCGCACTTTATGCCGGCATCAAGTGCTTCAACATCGAGTCGCCTTCGGAGCTTGAGCGGCTGGACCACGTGGCGGGCAGCATGGGCAAGGTGGCGCCCATATCCATCCGGGTCAATCCGGATGTGGATGCCAAGACCCATGCCCACATCTCGACCGGCAAGAAGGAGAACAAGTTCGGCATCGGCTACGACGTGGCGCCGGACGTCTATCGCCGGGCGCGCGACCTCGCGAATATTCGCATCACCGGCATTGACGCCCACATCGGCTCGCAGGTATTGGACCCGGAGCCGCTCTATGTGGCGATGCAGCGCCTGCTGGATCTCGCCGACCGCCTGGCCGCCGAGGGCATTGAACTGCACCACATCTCCAACGGCGGCGGCCTCGGCATCCAGTACAAGGACGAGAAGACCGCCGACATCGCCGCGTATGTCACCCGCCTGAAGACCATGCTGGGCGAGCGCAAGCTGGAGCTGCTGCTCGAACCCGGCCGCAGCCTGGTGGGCAATGCGGGCGTCCTGCTGTCGAAGGTCGAGGTGCTGAAGGTCGCCGGTGAAAAGAATTTCTGTGTCATCGACGCGGCCATGAACGATCTGGCGCGACCGGCGATTTACGGGGCGTGGCACGAGATCGTGAACACCGGCCCGGACACCGCAGCCGTCCGCAGCTGGGACGTTGTCGGCCCGGTGTGCGAGAGCACGGACAAGCTGGGCGAAGGCCGGCCGCTGGGTGTGAGCGAGGGCGACATCGTCGGCATTCTCTCCGCCGGCGCCTATGGCATGACCATGTCCTCCAACTACAACACCCGCCCGCGCGCCGCCGAAGTGCTGATTGATGGCGACGATGCGCTCGTCATCCGCAAGCGTGAAGTGATCGCCGATCTGTTCAGGGACGAGATCATTCCTGATCAGGGCTGAATCGAGCCGCGGCGACGGCGCCTCAAACCCCAGATCCAGCAAACCATTCAATCCCCAATTGATTGGTATCGCCTCGACACCACTTTGCCGGCAAGCGTGTCAAATACACGCGCTTGACATCACCCCAAAGTGCCGTTCCGCAAATAGAATCGCTTCACCAAGCAAGTGGCCGTGCGATGGCATCAACCGGTCTCGAAGAAGCCGTAAGGTTTCGGGTTCGATCAAGAACTGCTCTTGGTAGTGCAAAGCCCCCATTTGGGCGAGCATGAGCATCAAGAAACTCGGTCCAACCATCGAAAGGAGTTGATCATGGCAACAGCCAAGAAACCCGCTGCCAAAAAGGCAGTGAAGAAGCCGGCAGCGAAGAAACCCGCCGCCAAGAAGGCAGCCGCGAAGAAGCCGGCCGCCAAGAAGAAAGCACCGGCTAAGAAGAAGCCGGCCGCCAAGAAAGCAGCGCCCAAGAAAGCCGCTGCGAAGAAGCCCGCTGCCAAGAAGGCAGTGAAAAAGGCTGTCAAGAAGCCCGCGGCGAAGAAGCCGGCTGCCAAAAAGGCAGTGAAGAAGGCGGTCAAGAAGCCTGCGGCGAAGAAGCCTGCAGCCAAGAAGGCTGCGGCGAAAAAACCCGCCAAAAAAAAAGTAGCTCCTAAGAAGAAAGCTGCCGCTCCCAAGAAGCCTGCCGCAAAGCCGGTCGCGCCGACGATCACCCCGGTGATCACGCCGCTGATCAAGCCGATGGCCTGATGTAGTTTGTCAGACAGGCTCTAGGAAGTACGCAACATCCCGCCCTGCCGGCTTGCCGGCGGGGCGTTTTCATTCCGACTGCACCGTTCCGCGGGTCGCATCGGATGCCCCGTTCAGTGCCGCAGGATCAACCTGGCGGCCCTATGCCCCACTGTCACTTCAGCGATCGCCGATGTTTTCGTCGGCCGCCGTCCCGGCATCTCCAGTCGGCGCTTCAGCCTGCGGGCGCTGCGGGCCGCGCCACTCGCGCGCCACCCACCACACACCGACTGCGCTGAATACGTACAGGATTGGCGCCAGCACCAGGAGGTCGATGCGAATATTCGCGTACAGCTGGGTGGCCTGCACCTGCAGCTCGTACAGGCCATAGACCACCCAGATGGCGGCGGCGAACAAGGCCGGACGGCGCCACAGGATCATCGCTGGACGATGCTGGCGAAAGACGATCAGGGCGAGTTGGGCCAGCGCAAACGCCGCCGCCAGCAGGAAGGGTGCTGCCGGCCAGGCCTGAACCAGCGCCTGGGGTGCAGTGAACAGCGAGAGGAAGTCCATGGTGCTTGGACTCAGAGCAGAAAGACCGTCGCCAGGCCCAGGAAAATGAAGAAGCCCATGCTGTCGGTAATGAAGGTGAGGAAGACGCTTGAACCCAGCGCCGGGTCGCGGCCGAAGCGATCCATGGTGATCGGGATCAGCAGGCCGGCCAACGCCGCAACCAGCAAATTGAGCAACATCGCGAGCGCCATCACGCCGCCCAGCGCGATGTTGTCGTAGAGCAGGAACGCAACCACTCCCAGCACGCCGCCCCAGATGAGGCCATTGATGGTGGCAATGCCCAATTCCTTCATCAGCATGCGACGGGCGGTTGCGGCACTGGCCTGGCCCAGGGCCAGCGAACGCACGATTAATGCCGTGACCTGATTGCCGGAATTGCCGCCGATGCCTGCGACGATGGGCATGAGCGCCGCCAGCGCGGCCAGCTTTTCGATGGACCCTTCGAACGCGCCCACCACCCGCGACGCCATGAAGGCGGTACACAGGTTGAGGGCAAGCCAGGGCGCGCGGTTTTTTGCGGAAGACCAGGCGCCGGAGAAAACGTCCTCCTCCTCGCGCAGACCCACCTTGGCCAGGTCGGCCGCTTCCTGCTTGTCCCGAACATAGTCCAGCACCGCATCGATCGTGATGCGGCCGATGAGCTTGCCGCTCCGGTTGGCCACCGGGGCGCAAATGAGGTCGTAACGTTCGAACGCCTGCGCCGCCAGATCGGCGTCGTCCTCTGGCGTGAACGAGGCCACATCGCGATCGTAGAGCGTGCTGATCTCGATCTCCACATCACTCACCAGCAGCCGCTTCAGGGGCAGCGTGCCCTTGAGGTGGTCGTCGCGATCGACGACAAAGAGCGAATCGGTGTGGTTGGGCAGTTCGTCGAACCGGCGCAGGTAGCGCAACGCCACCTCGCAGGTCACGTCCTCCCGGATGGTGACCAGCTCGAAGTCCATCAGCGCGCCGACCGTACCTTCTTCGGAGGACAGTGCCGAACGCAGCTGGGCCTGCTCCTCGACATCCTGGGCTTCGATGATGTCCTGCACCACTTCCTGCGGCAGGTCCTGGGCCAGGTCGGCAATCTCGTCGGCGTCAAGGTTCTCGACCGCCTCCATGATCTCCTGCTTGTCCATATCGGCGAGCAGGGTTTCGCGCACGGCATCAGACACTTCAAGGAGGATGTCGCCATCGCGGTCGGCCTTGACCAGACCCCAGATGACGAGGCGATCCTCCAGCGGCAGGCCTTCGAGGATGTAGGCCACGTCGGCGGGATGCAGGGTATCGAGCTTGCGCTGCAACTCGCTCAGGTTCTGCTTGTGCACCAGCGTCTCGACCAGCTCAGGGCGCCGGGCATCGCGCTCGACCTGACGATGAACGACCGACTCGACCAGCTTCTGCTTGGCGAGCAGACGCTCGACTTCCTCCAGGTGCTCCTGCACGGTGAGGTGGCCGCGCGAATCCTTGAGGAACTGCTTGATGGTGGGTTGAAGGTCGGTCATTGCGGCGTGCGAAAATTCGGAAGCGGCGAAGGTCGCGCCTATTGTCTCGCGACTTCGCCGCAGAAGTACTGCGACCCGGAAAAATTGTTCGGACCCGCGGCGGCCCGGGGGAGACGTTGCGGCCTTACGGAATGACCGCCATGTGCATGCGCGACTGGATGATCTCGGTGCGTTTCATGAGATATGGCGCATTGCGGTTTCGGTCATAGAAGCGCGGCCGCGGCACCATGGCCGCGAGCTTCGCCGCCTGCTCTGCCGACAGTTGCGCCGCGCTGATGCCGTAGTAGTGCCGCGCCGCCGCCTCGGCGCCGAAGACGCCATTGCCCCACTCGATGACGTTGAGATAGATCTCGAAAATGCGTTTCTTGTCCATCGACTGCTCAAGCATGAGCGCGATCACGGCCTCCTGGCCCTTGCGGACAAAGGAGCGTTCGCCGGACAGAAACAGGTTCTTGGCCAGCTGCTGGGTAATGGTGGAGCCGCCCGCCACAACCTTGCCGCGCTGCTCGTTCTTCTCCAGCGCGCGCTGGATGGCCTCCCAGTTGAAGCCGTCGTGCTGGGTGAAGGTGTCGTCTTCGGAGGTGATGAGCGCGCGCTTCAGGTGCGGCGAGATCTTCTCGTAGGGCACCCACTTGTGACGGAATTTGAGCGGCTTGCCTTCGCTCTCGGCCGCGCTGATGCGCGCGCGCATGAAGGCGGTGCTGTCCGGATCGTGCGTGCGCCACCACAGCACGTGGCCGAAGAACCAGAGCTGGAGCGCGATGACGAGTCCCGCGACGATGCCGAGACTGATCAGCATCCAGCGCAACAGCTTGCGTAGGACCTTCAAGCGGGCGACTCGGACCTGAGCAGTTTGAACACGGGCGCGGTTTCCGGCCGCACGCCATGCCAGTGGTGAAACGCCTCGGCCGCCTGTTCCACCAGCATGCCCAGGCCGTCCGATGTCTGGGCGCCGGCAGCCGCGGCCAGCTGCAGAAAGGGTGTCTGCCCTTTGCCGTAGACCATGTCATAGGCCAGTGCGCCGGTCGCAAATACCGACGGCGGGACCAGCGGCAGCGCGTCGGTGAGACTGGCTGACGTGGCGTTGATCACCAGGTCGAACTGGTGCTGCGGCAGTTCGCCCAGGGTGAGCGCGGAGAGCTGGCTGGCTTCGCTGTAGAGCTGCACGATGTCGAGCGCGCGCGCCAGCGTGCGATTGGCGATGGCCAGCCGCGCAGGCGCGGCATCGAGCAAGGGGCCGGCCACGCCGCGCGCGGCGCCGCCCGCACCGACGAGCAGCACACGCAATCCCGCAATCTTTCGCCCGCAGCGGCCTTCGACATCCCGCACCAGTCCGATGCCATCCGTCGTGTCGCCCTCGATGCCCTGTGCCGTGAACTCTAGCGTGTTGACCGACTCCGCTTGCTCGGCGCGCCGGGTACGCTGGGTGCAGAGCCGGAACGCATCGACCTTGAAGGGCAGCGTCACATTGGCGCCGCGAAAACCGTCCGCCCTGAGCTGGGCCACGGTGGCCGCGAACCCATCCAGCGGCGGCTCGACTCGCTCATACGTGAGGTCGATGCCGGCCGCGCGCGCGAAGGCCGCATGAATCTGCGGAGACTTCGAATGGGCCACAGGGTGGCCGAGGATGGCGAAGCGCTGGGGCATGGCGGCGTGGTGATTCTTGCGTGGTGATTTGTACGCGGTGTTTCGTACCCGATGATTCGTACGCGGTGTTTCGTACGCGGTGTTTCGTCTATGCATGCGGCACGGCCGGATGCCGTGCGAATGCTAGCCGACTTTGACATTTCTGTAACCTCGGCTTCGCCATGCGAATATTCGCACTATAATGGTGCGCATTTCTGTCAAATGCCCCGATAAGGTGCATCTTTTTGGGGCGCATTCCCTCGGCACTTGCCAAAACAACCCCTTAGCGCGCACGCTTTTGTGGCATGTTTTCTGCTAAATAGGCAGCTCTCACGAATTTTGCACCATTTCAGCCACTCATTCTCAGGAGAAGACGATGTCCGCAGCAGACGTTCACAAGATGATCAAGGACAACGAAGTCAAGTTTGTCGACTTCCGTTTCACCGACACGCGCGGCAAGGAACAGCACGTGTCCGTCCCGATCAAGGCATTCAGCGATGACAAGTTCACCGAAGGCCATGCATTTGATGGCTCGTCCATCGCCGGCTGGAAGGGCATTGAAGCCTCGGACATGTTGCTCATGCCGGATGCCGGCACCGCCCACATGGACCCGTTCATGGACGAACCCACGCTGGTGCTGACCTGCGACGTGATTGAGCCGTCCACCGGCAAGGGATATGACCGCGATCCGCGTTCGCTGGCCCGCCGCGCCGAGGCATATCTCAAGTCCACCGGCATCGGCGATGTCGCCTACTTCGGTCCCGAACCCGAGTTCTTCATTTTCGATTCGGTTGAATGGAACGTGGACATGGCGGGCTCCTACTGCAAGGTATTCTCCGAAGAGGCCGCCTGGTCGACCGCCGAGAAGTTCGAAGGCGGCAACCTCGGCCACCGTCCTCCGGTGAAGGGCGGCTACTTCCCGGTGCCGCCGGTGGATGCGCTGCAGGACATCCGTTCCGCCATGTGCCTCGCGCTGGAAGATCAGGGCGTGGAAGTCGAAGTGCATCACCACGAAGTGGCCACTGCCGGCCAGTGCGAAATCGGCACCAAGTTCGCCCCGCTGGTCCAGCGCGCCGACTGGCTGCAGATTCTCAAGTACACGGTGCTGAACGTGGCCCATAGCTACGGCAAGACCGCCACCTTCATGCCCAAGCCGATCGTGGGCGACAACGGTTCCGGCATGCACGTGCACCAGTCGGTGTGGAAGGACGGCAAGAACCTCTTCGCGGGCAACGGCTACGCCGGTCTCTCCGAGTTCGCGCTCTACTACATCGGCGGCATCATCAAGCATGCGCGCGCGCTGAACGCCATCACCAACCCCGGCACCAACTCCTACAAGCGCCTGGTGCCCGGCTTCGAAGCCCCGGTGAAGCTGGCCTACTCCGCCCGCAACCGTTCCGCCTCCATCCGCGTGCCGTATGTGCAGTCCGACAAGGCCCGCCGCATCGAGGTGCGCTTCCCGGATCCCACCGCCAACCCGTATCTCGCCTTCGCCGCGATGATGATGGCCGGCCTCGATGGCGTGCAGAACAAGATCCACCCCGGCGACCCGGCTGACAAGAACCTGTATGACCTGCCGCCGGAAGAGGATGCCAAGATCCCGACCGTGTGTTCCTCGCTCGACCAGGCGCTGGAGCATCTGGACAAGGATCGCGAGTTCCTCACCCGCGGTGGCGTGTTCTCCAACGAGATGATCGATGCCTACATCGAATTGAAGATGCAGGAAGTCACGCGCTTCCGCATGACCACGCATCCGGTTGAATACGACATGTACTACTCGGCCTGATCCAGGCTGCGACCCATGACGGAAGGGGGCGGTGAGTGGCCGCCCCTTTTCGTTTCACCAGCATCGGGGGACTTGTGGTTGGCTTCTCGCCAGACCACAACATATGGTAGCAAAAATGCGCTATCTCATTGATCTGGTTGCATTTTCGAATTTGCGCTCGTATTCTGGCCCTCCCTTGCAGCCGGTCCGGGAGGCTGGTGATGAACACGTTCATTCAGACGATTGCCGCCGCAGCGACGATCACCGCCGTGTCGGTGTGGCCCGCGCATGCGCAGAGCGCCAAGCGTGCCCCAGCCGTGGCCAAGGTGACTGTGCCGGGCGCCACCCAGGAACCCGCGAGCAGAACGACGACGAGCGGGACCACGATTTACAAGCATGTGGACGAGCGCGGCCACGTGACCTACAGCAACCGTCCCATGAAGGGCGCGGAAGTGGTCGAGCTGGAGCCGATCACCGTGATTCCTACCGGCCCGCTGCCGACCAGCTTGAACCAGGCCGCAAACCAACCTTCGAATTTCCGCATCCAGTCGCAGCAACCGGCACTGGCCGCGAACACTTCGCCGGCCGGCACATCCGGCAACGGCACGGTCGCCCTGGCTGCGGCAGTGTCCGCCGCGGCGGGTCTCAACGGTGGCAACGCATCGGGAGCCAATCCGCAGGTCGCGATGGTGCAACCGATTCCGACCAATGTGCTGCCCAATGTCGAGACCTCCATTCAGAAGGCGCGCGACGATGGACGACGCAAGATTCTGGAAGACGAAATGAAGGCCGAGCAGAAACTGCTGGCCGACGCCGTGCTGGCGCTGAGCGCGACCGAAGCCGATCGCACGGTCATCGAGCAGATGCGCCTCGCCGCGGCCAAGCAGACACCTGCCGCCTATGTCGAGGCGCGCCGCAACTACGAGGCGCGCGAGGAGAAGCTGCGCACCCTGCAGGAGTCGGTCAACCTGCACGAAAAGAATGTCAGTGCGCTGAAGAAGGAATTGTCCGCGCTGCGCTGAACCAAGACACCCGCCGCGCCAACGGGCGCCCGGCCCTGCGGACAGTGCGGGGCCGTGCGCCCGTTTCCATTGGGCGAGACGGACAGTGATGGACCGCGTGCCCGTCGCCCTCTCCTTCAACGGCCTGGAACTGCTGTCCACGGCCGTGCTGGTCGTGGATCGTCAACACATCCTGCGCCACGCCAATCCGGCCGCTGAAAATCTCTTCGGCTTCAGCGTGCGCACCGACGTGAACCAGCCGCTGGCCAAGGCCCTGCCTGCCAACCCCGCGCTGCAGGCACTGGTCAGGCAGGCGTTCGCGGCGCAATCGAGCTTTTCCGAGAACAGTCTCGCCATCACCACCCAGGGCGGCGCGGTGCTGCATGCCGCCTGTCACGTGACCCCGGTGGAGACTGATGGCGCGCTGGCTGTCCTGGAATTCCGTGCACTTGACCAGCAGCTACGCATCGCGCGTGAAGAAAAGCTCCTGGAGCTGCAGCAGCTCAACAAGGAACTGATGCGCAACCTCGCCCACGAGATCAAGAATCCGCTGGGCGGCATCCGCGGTGCGGCGCAACTCCTGGAGCGCGAACTTCCCAGCGCGGAACTCACCGAGTACACCCAGGTGATCGTGCAGGAGGCAGATCGTCTGCAATCGCTGATGGACCGGCTGCTCACCCCCAACCGCATTCCGCAGATCGGACCGGTCAACATCCACGAGGTGCTGGAGCGGGTGCGCACCTTGATCCTCGCCGAGTTCCCCGGCCGGCTCACGGTGCGGCGCGACTATGACATCAGCCTGCCCGACCTCACGGGCGACAAAGAGCAGTTGATCCAGGCGTTGCTGAATGTCGTGCGCAATGCCGCGCAGGCAGTGGGCGGCAAGGGCCAGGCCGCGAGCAATGCGAAAGCCGAGATCCGGCTGGTCTCCCGCATCGCGCGCAACGTCACGCTGGCCCGGCACCGCTATCGCCACGTCATCGAGGTCAAGGTCATCGACAACGGCCCGGGCGTGCCGGAGTCGCTGCGTGACCGGATCTTCTACCCGCTGGTCACCGGCCGCGATGGCGGCACCGGCCTCGGGCTCCCGTTGGCACAGGGCTACATCCATCAGCACGGCGGCGTGATCGAATTCGACTCCCAGCCCGGCCACACCTGTTTCTCCATCTCCCTCCCGCTCGCCGAAGGCGAGCCGCTGCCGCGCAGCGCGCGCGAGGGCTCTCCCGAATCCGACTCGAAAGCGCAACCATGAGACCCGTCTGGATCATTGATGACGACCGTTCCATCCGCTGGGTGATCGAGAAGGCGCTGACCCGCGAGGGCATTGCCTACAAGTCCTTTGCCGCCGCGCAGGAAGGCCTGGACGCGCTCGACGACGATCCGCCGCAGGTGGTCATCAGCGACATCCGCATGCCCGGCACCAACGGTCTCGACTTCATGCAGGCGCTGAAAGCGCGCGCGCCGGCGACACCCATCATCATCATGACCGCGTTCTCCGACCTCGAAAGCGCGGTGGCGGCCTTCCAGGGTGGCGCGTTCGAGTATCTGCCCAAGCCCTTTGATGTCGACCACGCGGTCGAGCTGATCCGTCGCGCACTGGACGAAAGCCTGCGCGAAGCCCAGTCAGCGGATGTGCCGGCGACCGCGCCGGAAATCCTCGGTCAGGCGCCCGCGATGCAGGAAGTCTTCCGCGCCATCGGCCGGTTGTCGCAATCGCATGCGACCGTGCTCATCACCGGCGAGTCCGGATCGGGCAAGGAACTGGTGGCACGGGCACTGCATCGCCACAGCCCGCGCGCGACCAAGCCGTTCATCGCCATCAATACCGCCGCCATCCCGAAAGACCTGCTTGAATCCGAACTCTTCGGCCATGAGCGCGGTGCCTTCACCGGCGCCGCGGCGATGCGCCGCGGGCGCTTCGAGCAGGCCGAAGGCGGCACGCTGTTCCTCGACGAGATCGGCGACATGCCACCCGATCTGCAGACACGTTTGCTGCGCGTCCTCTCCGACGGCCAGTTCTATCGTGTCGGCGGGCACACACCACTGACAGCCAATGTCCGCGTCATCGCCGCCACCCATCAGGATCTTGAAGATCGGGTGAAGAAGGGACTGTTCCGCGAGGATCTCTTTCACCGCCTCAATGTCATCCGGCTGAAGCTGCCGTCACTGCGCGAACGGCGCGAGGACATCCCGCATCTGATTCGTCATTTCCTGCAGAAGAGCGCCAAGGAACTCAACGTCGAGACCAAGCGGCTGTCCGATTCGGCCATGGCGTTCCTGTCGGCGCAGGATTTCCCCGGGAACGTGCGTCAGCTGGAGAACCTCTGCCACTGGATCACGGTGATGGCGCCGGCGCAGACGGTGGAAGTGAAGGACCTGCCGCCGGAACTGCGCGGCGAGTCGGCCAGCGCCAGCGCCGCCGATGCAGATTGGCAACGCGCGCTGGAGCGGGAAGTGACCTTGCGCCTGTCACGCGGCGAGACCGGCATCAGCGACATCCTCACCCGGCAATTCGAAGGCGCACTCATCACCCGCGCATTGCAGCACACAGGCGGGCGGCGAATCGAGGCAGCGCAGTTGCTGGGCATCGGACGAAACACGCTCACGCGCAAGATCCAAGAGCTGGGACTCGAACCCGGGCACGACTGAGCGACAGTGTCGTGATCGCGAATATTCGCAAGGACGCGATCGCTGCACGCCTACGCTACAACATCCCCGGCAGATAACGATCCTCGAACTCGTCCACCGCCAGCGGCGCACTGGATAGGTAGCCCTGGTACTCATCACAGCCGAGTGACTTCAAGGCGGTGAACTGCGCATCGGTCTCGACCGCTTCCGCGACCACACGCAGCTGCATGCTGTGCGCCATGGCCACGATGGCTCGGATGATGGCTTCGTCGTTGGGGTCGATCACGATGTCGCGCACGAACGAGCCGTCGATCTTCACCGAATCCACCGGCAGCGTCTTCAGGTAGTAGAGCGACGAGTAGCCCGTGCCGAAGTCGTCGATGGAGAGGCTGATGCCCTTCTCGCCCAGCCGGTTCAGGAGCTCGGTCTTCTCCTTGATGTTCTGCATGAGCAGGGTCTCGGTGAGCTCCAGCTCGAGGAAGCGCGGATTGAGTCCGGTGCGCTTCAATGCGTCTTCGACGACGGCCATGAACGCATCGCCATCGCGGATCTGGCTCACTGAAAGATTCACGGACACCTTGAGGTCCGAGAGCCCGGCCCGCTGCCACTCGTGGACCTGGCCCATGGCCTCATTCAACACCCACTCGCCCACGCCGATGATGAGGCCGGATTCCTCGGCCACGGAAATGAACTTGTCTGGCGTCAGCAGGCCACGCCGCGGATGCCGCCAGCGCAGCAGCGCCTCCACGCCCACCATTTCACCCGTCTCGAAGTCGACGCGCGGCTGGTAGTAGAGCACCAGCTCGTCCTGATGCACGGCCTTGCGCAAATAGTTCTCAATGGAGAGGCGCTCCAGCACGCGGGTGTTCATGTCCGCAGAGAAAAACTGGAAGTTGTTCCGCCCCTTTTCCTTGGCGTGGTACATGGCCGCGTCGGCGTTCTTCATCAGCGTGGCGCTGTCGCGCCCATCATCGGGGAATACGCCGATGCCGATGGAACCCGAGGTGTTGAGCTGCAAGTTGCCGGTGAAGATGGGGGCGGCGAGACCCGCGATCATGTTCTCGGCCACCTGCTTGGCACCCTGCTCGTCCTTCAACTCTTCCAGGATCACGGCGAACTCGTCGCCGCCCAGACGGGCCACCGTGTCGGTCGCGCGCACGCAGGACGTGAGCCGCGTCGCGACCTGCTTCAACAACTCATCGCCGATGTGATGACCCAGCGAGTCATTGATGAACTTGAATCGGTCCAGGTCTATGAACATGAAGGCCAGCTTCTTCTTTGACCGCGCGGCTGCGGCGATGCCCTGCTCGAGGCGGTCGTTCAGCAGCATGCGGTTGGGCAGTCCGGTCAACGGATCGCGTGTCGCGAGAAACTCGGCGCGCTCTTCTGCCGCCTTGCGCTCGGTGATGTTCTCCGAAACGCCGGTCATGCGCGTGGCCTGGCCGTCACCATCGCGCTCGGTGACCTTGCCGCGGGTGTGAATCCACACCCACTGGCCGCGGTCGTTCTGCACCCGATATTCGGCAGTGAAGAAGTCCGACTCGCCCTTGACCGCCGCCGCCAGCGCGCTGCGGAAGATCTCCTTGTCGTCGGGATGATTCCAGTCGAACACCTCGGTGCCGCGATGAATGGCCTCGCGCGTGGTGGAGCCCAGCAACAATGCCCAGCCTTCATTGAAGTAAACGGTGTTGGTGCTGAGGTCCCAGTCCCACATGGCAAGCCCGGAACCCGTCAGCGCAAGATGCAGACGCTCCTTGGTCTGCATGAGCTGCTGCTCCGCGCGTTTGCGGTCGCTGATATCGCGGCCCACACCAATCAGCACGAGCTCACCATCGAGCTCGACGGGGCGGCCGGTGAACAGATAAGGCGCGACTTCGCCGGACTTGTGCTGAAAGCGCGCCTCGATGGTGACCTCGCGGCGCTCGCTGAACACCTTGGCGATGGCGCGCATCACCTGCGGCTGGTCCTCGGGAATAACGAAGTCGACCGGCTTGCGCGCGGCAATCTCGCCATCGTCGTAACCGGAAACCTCGGTGAAATTGCGGTTCCAGCGCAGCATGCGGCCGGACTGGTTAAACATGTAGAAGGCGCCAGGCAACGCGGCAATGGCGGCGTCGGAGAACGAGCGCTCGCGCTGCAGCTGCGACTGTGCGCTTTGCCGGCTGGCCGTTTCCTCCTCCAGCTGCTGGTTCAAGCGCTGGAGCTCGCTGGCAAGCGCCCCCTGAT
The DNA here is from genome assembly GCA_033764435.1 of Burkholderiales bacterium. Classification (GTDB taxonomy): domain Bacteria; phylum Pseudomonadota; class Gammaproteobacteria; order Burkholderiales; family Usitatibacteraceae; genus JAEUMY01. The sequence continues at coordinate 175,503 of JANRIX010000033.1, read as the reverse complement.
CGATCTGCTCAGTGTCGGCGACGCGTCCTTTGGTCCCGGGGGTATCCGACTTCGGCGGGGCGGCATCAGGCTTTGCCCGTGACGGCCTCGCCGGTCGGGTCTCGGCCGGCGCAGGCCCGTCGGCCGCAGCTTTCTCCCCCGCGCCCGACGAGCGCTGGAGCATGAGACGCGTCGACACCAACCGCGCGAGGTTCGCCAGCGACTCGCGTTCAGGTTGCGAATATTCGTGAGGCGCCAAATGAAACACCGCGAGCATGCCGGCCACCAGACCGTCCCCGTCAAGCACCGGCGCCATCGCAGCGCTGGCAAGCTCGGGTACTTCGCCATGCAGCGGATGACGCATCCAGCCCGAGAGATCGCCCAGCACGGGAATCACCTGCACATCGGGATTGATCGGCACGGTCTCGTCACCGGCCCGATCAGAGAGTGGCGCCCAGAGGCTGGTCGTGCGTGGCCATTCACCGACCGCAGCCCCCTCGCAGCTCTTGCACCACTCGATGTCGCCATCCAGAAAGGACAGCATGGCGACATCGGCATCGGTGGCGATGGCCGCACGCTTCACCAGATCGCGGAGCGGACGTTCGCTGCCCGAAACAACCTTGCCGAAACTTCCCGCGGCGCGGACCGAGGTGGACGGGAACAGATCGCGCTGCTGGGTCGCCATGAACGCGTCGACCGACTCAGTCCGCCACGACGGCGAAGGCAGGGGTGTGATCCGAAGGGCGCTCCAGCTTGCGCGGTTCGACGTCGATGGAGGATGCCGTGCAGCGCGCGGCAAGCGGAGACGTCAGCAACACATGGTCAATGCGCAATCCAAGGTTTCGCTTGAAGCCATTCATGCGGTAATCCCACCAGGTGAAACTCTTCTCCGGCTGCTCGAACAGGCGGAAGCTGTCGGTGAGACCCAGCGCCTGCAGCGCGCGGAACGCGGCCCGCTCGGGCTCGCTCACCAGCACCTGGCCTTCCCATGCCTTGGGGTCATGCACATCGCGATCTTCCGGCGCGATGTTGTAGTCGCCCAGGAGCGCAAGATCGGGATACCGCTTCAGCTCGCCTTCCAGCCAAGCCGTGAGCGCCTTCAGCCAGCCCAGCTTGTACTGGTACTTGTCGGAATCGAGGCTCTGGCCGTTGGGGATGTAGACACACACCACGCGCACGCCATCGATGGTGGCCGCGATGACGCGCTTCTGTTCATCGGCATAGCCTGCGATGCCGCGCGTCACGTCCACTGGTGCGGACTTGGCGATGATGGCGACACCGTTGTAGGTCTTCTGGCCATCGAACACGACGTGATAGCCCAGCGACTCGATGGCCTCGCGCGGAAATTTCGCGTCCTCCATCTTGATTTCCTGCAGGCACAGCACCTCAGGCTGATGCGCCTTCAACCAGCCCTCGACGTGCGGCAGGCGCACGTTGAGGCTGTTGACGTTCCAGGTGACGAGCTTCACTTCGCGGGCGGAGTGGCCGGGGTTGAATCGCCGGGCTTCGCAGGCGCCGCCTTCTCGGGCGGCAACTTGCCATCCTTTCCGGGCTTCACGAACTCCCTATCCTTGGGCATTTCCGACTTCTTCGGCTCCGGCGGCTTGGTGAAAGGATTGACCCGCGGATAACCGCCCGCGTCGAGCGCGCTGTTCCAGCTGTCCTCGGTGAATCCCCGGATGGAACGGTCGCCCACCTGAAGAAACGGGACATCCAGTCCGCCCGCGAGCTTGGTCAGCGCGTCAGCGTCATTGGGATTGTTCGCGGGATCCTTCGCGGTATAGGGCACGCCGCGCCGTGCGAGCAGGGCGCGGGCGTTGTTGCAAGCGTCGCCGCAATCGGTGAGAAACGCAATGACCGGATTTCGCTGCATCGCGTCTTTGACCGCGAACGGCAGATTTTCGGTGTTGGTGCCCTGACCAGCTTTCAGACTCTTCTGCTGGACAGTCTTGTTCTCGGGCGGCGGTGAGTCGCCGTAATGGACTTTGCCGTCCTTGTCGACCCAGCGGTAGACGGTTTGCGCGTCCACTGACAGAACGACGCAAAGGGGAAGCAGCAGACCGGCCAGCTTGAATGCGTGACGCATGATCACCTCCTGAAAGATTTCAGGCCGCCTTCTGATCGCCATCTGATCGGCGTACTGCCTCGATCAGGCAGCCACCCTGAGCGGCTCGTTCATGCCATTGTGCCTGATGAGTGCATCCGTGGACGGCTCGCGTCCACGGAAGGCCTTGAACGACTCCATTGCCGGGCGCGCACCGCCGGCAGCCAGCACTTCAAGCTGGAACTTGCGGCCCACCTCGCGGTTCAACACGCCGCCGGGATGCTCCTCGAATGCGGCATAGGCATCGGCGGACAGGACTTCGGCCCACTTGTAGCTGTAGTAGCCCGCCGCATAGCCGCCGCCAAAGATGTGGCCGAACTGATGCGGAAACCGGTTCCACTCGGGCGGCTTGACGACGGCCACCTCGCGGCGCACGTCGGTGAGCAGCGCCATGAGGTCGCCCCGATCCGCGTCGAATTCCGAGTGCAAGCGCATGTCGAACAATGCGAACTCCAGCTGGCGCACGAAGCCCATGCCATTCTGGAAGTTCTTGGCCGCCAGCATCTTGTCGAACAGCGCGCGCGGCAGGGGCTCACCGGAGTCGACGTGCCGGGTCATGTGTTTCAGCACCTCCCACTCCCAGCAGAAGTTCTCCATGAACTGGCTGGGGAGCTCGACCGCGTCCCATTCCACGCCACTGATGCCGGACACGGCCAGCTCATCGACCTGAGTCAGCAGGTGATGCAGGCCGTGGCCGAACTCGTGGAAGAGCGTGATGACTTCGTCGTGGGTGAAGAGCGCCGGTTTGCCTCCCACGGGTGCGGAGAAATTGCAGGTGAGATACGCCACCGGAATCTGCACGTCCGCACCCTTGCGCCGCCGCGCCATCACGTCGTCCATCCAAGCGCCACCGCGCTTCTTGTCGCGGGCATAGAGATCGAGGAAGAACTGGCCGATGCGCTCGCCCGCCTCATTCAGCACATCGAAGAAACGCACGTCGGCATGCCAGGTCTCGGCCGTGGCCGGGCGCACCTCGATGCCGAAGATGGACTTCACCACACGGAACATGCCGTCCAGCACGACGGGCTCGGGAAAGTACTGCTTCACCTCCTGATCGGAGAACGCGTACTTCGCCACGCGCAGCTTTTCGCTGACGTAGGGAATGTCCCAGGCCTGCACATCGGTCATGCCCAGTTCGCGTCGCGCGTACTCGGTCAGCTCCTGCATGTCGCGCTCGGCGTAGGGCTTGGCCTTGGCCCCCAGCTCGCGCAAGAAGCCGGTCACGTCCGCCGGCGTGCGCGCCATCTTGGTGGCGAGCGACAATTCAGCAAAGTTGGCAAAGCCCAGCAGCTTGGCCGATTCCTGGCGGAGCTTCAGCAGATTGCGAATATTCGCAGTGTTGTCCCAATCCTTGGCCTTGTCCGCGAGAGACTGGTCGGACGCACGGGTCACATAGGCGCGATAGAGCTGTTCGCGGAGCGGCCGATGATCGGCGTACTGCATCACCGGCAGGTAGCAGGGCATGTGCAGCGTGAGCTTCCAGCCAGGCTTGCCATCCTTTTCCGCGGCTTCCCTGGCCACCTGTTTCACGTCATCGGGCAGGCCGGCAAGCTGGTGTGCCTCGGCCACGTACAGCGCGAAATCGTTGGTCGCATCCAGCACGTTGTCATTGAAGCGCGATGAAAGCGTGGAAAGCTCTTCCTGCAAGGCCTTGAAGCGGGCCTTCTCGGCCTCGGGCAATTCGGCGCCGGAGAGGCGGAAGTCGCGCAACTCGTTGTCGAGAACTTTCCTCTGGGCTGCGGTCAGTTGCGACGAGCCAGAGTCCAGTGGACTCTGGCCGGACGCCGAAGGCGGGCCCGAAGGGCCTCGGGAATCGCCTTCAGCGAGTCCCGAGCAATATTCGCTGCCGGCACGCAGGGCCTTGTACTTGGCATACAGGCGTTCATCCTGGCCCAGATCGGTGTAGTACTCAGTCAGCACGGGCAGCATGGCGTTGTACACGTCGCGCAGCTCGGGCGAGTTCATCACCGCATTGAGATGCGACACCTGCCCCCAGGCGCGGGACAGGCGCTCGCCAGCGTCATCCAGCGGTCGCACGAAATTGTCCCAAGTGGGCGGCGCGGTCTCGGCAACCGCCGTTTCGACGGCCGCGCGGCCTTCGGCGATGAGTTGTTCAATGGCCGGTTGGACGTGCTCGGCGCGAACAGAGGTAAAACGGGGGAGACCGGAAAAGTCGAGCAAGGGATTCATGGCGGCACCAGCGGGGAGTGAGGCGTTGATTATAAGTCGCCCGATGCACTGCATTCCGGGTAGCACTTTCTGCAATCCGTCGCCCGCCCCTCCCTGCCGCCACACCAGCGCTTTAGGCTGCGGTCAATTCAACTGCCGCCCCGGGAGGGCCCATGACCCGTATCCACCTCGCCGCACTGCTCACCGCGCTCACTGCCGGATTCCTTTTCGGCGCGACACCCAGCCACGCCGAGGAGAAAAAGTCGTTCAGCGCCGGCCTGGTGCTGGAGAGCGAAGCCAGCGCCAAGAGTGTCGGGCTCCCCATCATGCCCGGTGCAGTGCGCCGCAAGGACGATGGCGACGAAGGCAGCGGCCTCACCTTCGCCGCCTGGGGCGGGTTGTTCGGCTTCAAGGTTGCCGTGCTGCAGCTGGTCACCGATGAACCCGCCGACAAGACGGCCGCCTACTACCGCAAGGAACTCGCTCAGTACGGTGACATCATCGATTGCAGCGCGGATGCCGCCAACCCCGGCCCGAAAAAAGCGCCGCGCGACAAGGCCGGCAACAAGACATCGTTGGACTGCAACGATGATCGTGGCAAGAAAGGCGAATACGTCTTCAAGGCCGGCAAGCCCAACAACTTCCGCATGGTCAATGTGCAGCCCAAGCGCGGGCAAACGCACATCAATCTGGTGAGGATTCTGGCGACGGACTGAGTGATGGACGGGTGCTGCGGATGTTGCTTGAGTGTCGCGCAAGGCGACCCTCAAGCCCTTGCAGGCCTGCCTTCGGCGTCCGGCCAGCGTCCGCTGGACTGTGGCTCGCAGTTCGGACGTTCAGCCCGGAAAAACCGTCTGCCCGCCCACGAGCGTCTGCGTCACCTTGCCCACCAGTTCTCGCTTCATCCACGGCGTGTTCTTGCCCTGTGAACAGAGCGTGCGCGGCGTGACGGCCCAGAAGGCCTGTTCGTCGAAGATGCAGAGATCCGCCGGCGCACCCACGGCCAGCGTGCCCGCGGGAATGCCGAGCAGCGCGGCAGGCGCATAGGTGATCTTCGCCAGCGCATCCTTCAACGGCAGCTTCATCTCGGCTGCGAATTTCAGCGTGAGCGGCAGCAGCAGCTCCAAGCCTGTCGCACCCGGCGTGGCTTCGTCGAACGGCACCTGCTTCTCGTCATCATCCACCGGCGTGTGGTCCGAGCAGATGGCGTCGATGACGCCGGACACGACACCCTGACGCAGAGCCTCGCGATCACGCACATCGCGCAGCGGCGGCGTGAAGCGGTATTGCGGATCGAAGTAGCCGATGTCGCGATCGGACAGCAGCAGGTGATGGATGCCGACATCACACGTGATCGGCAATCCGCCGCGCTTGGCCGCGGCCACCACAGCCAGGCTGGGCGCCGCCGAAAGCCGGGCCAGATGCACACGGCAGCCGGTCTCGGCCACCAGGGTCACGATGGTTTGCACGGCGATGGTTTCCGCGATGGCGGGTATGGCAGGCAGGCCGAGGCGCGTGGCCATCTCGCCATCGTGCGCCACGCCGCCTGCGGCGAGATGCGCATCCTCCGGACGCAACCACAGTGTGAAGCCATGGGTCGCGGCGTATTGCATGGCGCGCCAGAGCACATTGGTGTCGGTGAGCGGTCGATCCGCCTGGAAGAAGCCGACACAACCGGCTTCCGTCAGCTCGCCCATTTCCGCCAAGCGCGCACCCTTCAGGCCTTGCGTCAACGCACCCAGTGGATACACATGCGCCTGCTTCAATGCATCGGCGCGGCGCTTCAGCATTTCCACCAGCCCCGGCTCATCCAGGGGCGGATCGGTGTCGGGTGGGCATACGAGGCTGGTGACACCGCCGGCAACCGCGGCGCGCATTTCCGATTCGAGCGTGGCCTTGTGTTCATTGCCCGGCTCGCGGAGCCGTGCGGTGAGATCGACAAGGCCGGGGCAGACGATCTTGCCGCTGGCGTCGATGACGCGGTCGGCCTTGAAGCCTGCGGGTGCCGTGCCCAATGCTGCGATGCGGCCGTCAGTGATGTTTACGGTCTGCACGGCATCGGTGTCGCTGGCGGGATCGATGACGCGGCCGTTCTTGATTTCGACGTTCATGTGGCACTCGCCGATGGCAGGTTGTTGAAAAACGTAGCGAGCGGGTCAAGCTTCGGTCGAGAAGCGCAGTCGTGTCCTGTACACGACGAGCATCGCAGGCCGGAGATTGGCCCGCGCAGTAGTTTTGCAACAACCTGCTCAGTCATGGCGGCCTCCGGCGCCGAGCAGGCTCATCACGGCCATCCTCACGGCGATGCCAAACGTCACCTGCGGCAGGATCACGCTCTGGGTGCCGTCGGCAATGGGCGAATCGATTTCCACGCCGCGATTCATCGGGCCGGGGTGCATGACGATGGCATCCGGCTTGGCGCGCGCCAGCTTGTCCGCCGTGAGGCCGTAGGTCTTGAAGAATTCCTGGGCGCTGGGGAGCAGCGGGCCGTTCATGCGTTCGTTCTGCAGCCGCAGCATCACGACCACATCGGCCCCTTCCAGGCCGCGCTTCATGTCGTGAAACACCTTCACACCCAGCCGCTCCACATCGGTTGGCAGCAGGGTGCGTGGACCGATCACGCGCACCTCCGGCACACCCAGCGTGGTGAGCGCATGGATCTGCGAACGCGCCACACGCGAGTGGAGCACGTCGCCCACGATGGCCACCGTCAACCGGGTGAAGTCCTTCTTGTAGTGACGAATGGTGTACATGTCCAGCAGGCCCTGAGTGGGATGCGCGTGGCGGCCGTCGCCGGCGTTGACCACGGCCACGCCGGGCTTCACATGCTGGGCGATGAGATAGGGCGCCCCGGATGAATGGTGGCGCACGACGAACATGTCGGCGTCCATCGCGGCGAGGTTGTCGATGGTGTCGAGCAACGACTCGCCCTTGCTGGTGGAGCTGGCGCCGATGTTGAGGTTGATCACGTCCGCAGACAGCCGCTTGGCGGCGATTTCGAACGTGGTGCGGGTGCGGGTGGAATTTTCAAAGAAGAGATTGAAGACCGACTTGCCGCGAAGCAGCGGCACTTTCTTCACCTCGCGCTCGCCGATGGACACGAACTGGTCGGCGGTTTCGAGAATCTGTTCTATGAGTTTTCGCGGCAACCCCTCGGTGGTGAGGAGGTGCTTCAGGTTGCCCTGGCTGTCGAGTTGCGGGTGCGCTGGCATGTTGTTTACTTCATGTGAAATTGCAGGATCAGTCGGTCGCCATCCTTGCCGAGCACGACTTCCTCGCCGGGTGGCACATCAAGCTTGAGCGCACAGTAGTCGGGCATGACAGGCAGCTCGCGCCCGCCACGATCGGCAAGGCAGGCGAATTTGACACTGGCCGGGCGGCCGAAGTCGAACAGCTCGTTCATGGCCGCGCGCACGGTGCGGCCGCTGGCGATCACGTCATCGACAAGCAGCACATGGCGGTCGGTGATGTCCGTCGGCATGCGGGTCGAGTGTGCCGCCAGGTGGCCGTTGTTGGCATTGCGGGCAATGCCGCGGCGGTCGTAATCATCGCGGTGGAGCGTGATGGCGAGCGTGCCCGTGGGCAGCTTGACCGGCAGTGCGGCGGCCAGTTTCTCCGCCACCCAGACGCCGCCAGTGTGGATGCCGACCAGCACGGTGCCGGGCGGCGGGGTGCCGATGGCGCGGGCCAGTTCGGCGATCAATGTGGCGACATCCGGGAGTTTGGTCATGGGGCAGCCGTGGTGGAGGTCTGGTCGAACCAGGATTGCAGAATGGATTGCGCGGCGACCGCATCGACGTGCGCCTTCTGGCTGCGGCCGGTAATGCCCAGCTCGCGCAGGCGGTCCTCGGCCTCCGCCGAGGTGAGGCGTTCATCAACCAGCGCAACCGGCAGATTGAACCGGCCGTTGAGCCGCTGGGCGAACTTGCGCGCAAGCCGCGTCAGTTCGTGCTCCGTGCCGTCGATATGCGTGGGCAGGCCGACCACAAGTTGCGTGGGCTGCCATTCGGCCAGCAGCGTGGCGATGCGGGCGAAGCGATCATCGTTGGATTCGGCGTGAATGGTTTCCAGCGGGTGGGCAATGCGAATATTCGCAGCCCCGGTGGCCACTCCGATGCGCTTCTCGCCGAAGTCGAAGGCGAGCACCGTACCCGCGGCGCCCGCCATCACGCGTGCCCTGCCTGGTCAGAGAGGTTGCCGAAGTTCAGCCCCAGCTTGGCCATGGCCGCTTCCAGCCGCACTTCCGCCGCGATGCTGAAGATGGTCTCGGGATCCGCCTCGACCGTGAGCCAACCGTTCTTCTTGATTTCGTCTTCCAGCTGTCCGGCGGACCAGCCGGCGTAGCCCAGCGTCACCAGTTGGCGGCGCGGGCCCTCCCCCTTGGCCATGGCTTCAAGGATGTCCTTGGAGGTGGTGAGCGCGATATGCGGGCCGACCTTGAGCGAGGAGCTCCACACCCCGTGCGGCTCATGCAGCACGAAGCCGCGATCCACTTGCACGGGGCCGCCGAAGTACAGCGATTGGGCGGAGAGCGCCTCATCTTCCAACGGAATTTCGACCTGCTCGAAGAGATTGCCGAGCGTGACGTCGATGGGTTTGTTGATGACCAGACCGAGCGCGCCCTTCTCGTTGTGCTCGCAGATGAAGGTCAGCGTCTTGGAAAAATACGGGTCGGCCATGCCGGGCATGGCGATCAGGAAGTGGTTGGTGAGATTGACGGGAAGCATCTCGAAGTCCGCTATTCTACCGTCCGGCCCTCTCCTTCTCCAAGTTTTTACTGAACGATTCATGAGCAAGCCCCTGAAGCGCGTCCTCTTCTGGTTCCGCCGCGATCTGCGCGATCACGACAATGCCGGCCTGTATCACGCCCTCAAGGATGCCGAGGCGGTGTGGTGCGTGTTCATCTTCGACACCGACATCCTCGATGCGTTGCCGAGCCGGCGTGATCGCCGCGTGGAGTTCATCCACGGCAGTGTGCTTGAGCTGGACGCCGCGTTGCGTGAGTGGGGCGGCGGCCTCATCGTGCGCCACGCCCGCGCGCGCGAAGCCATCCCGGCACTGGCCGCGGAACTGAAGGTCGATGCCGTCTACACCAACCATGACTATGAACCGCCCGCCATCGCCCGCGACGCGGCGGTGGAGGATGCGTTGAAGTCGCAGGGCATCGCGTTCCGCACCTTCAAGGACACGGTCATTTTCGAGAAGGATGAAGTGCTCACCCAGTCCGGCGGCACGTTCAGCGTGTTCACGCCGTACAAGAATGCCTGGTTGAAGAAGCTGGAGACGCGCGGCGATTTCTACTGGCGCGCCTATCCGGTGGCGAAGTATGCAAACGCGTTGGCCCGGCCACCTGCGGGCAGCGTGCCGTCTCTCGCCGCGATGCGTTTCGAGAGTGCGAATATTGTGGTTCCTCAGCAGAACGCTGAGGAACCATCCCTGCGGGACCGCCTGCGGCGTCCTGAAGAAGTCCCCCGGACTTCTTCCGAGCGCAGAATCGGCATCACCCCCGGCATGAAGGGCGGTGCTGCGCTGGTCAAGGACTTTGCCAAGCGCATCGCGGACTACAAGACCGCGCGCGACTTTCCGGCGGTGAAGGGCGTGTCCTACCTCTCGGTGCATAACCGCTTCGGCACCGTGTCCATCCGCGAGCTGGTCACGCAGGCACGTCTCGCGCAACTGGCTGATGGCGGAGAAGGCGCAGCCACATGGCTCTCCGAGCTGGTCTGGCGCGACTTCTATTTCCAGATCCTGTGGCATCACCCGCACGTGGTGAATCGCGCATTCAAGCCCGACTATGACGCCATCCGCTGGCCGAACGACGCGGCCCTGTTTCAGGCCTGGTGCGAGGCACGCACCGGTTACCCCATCGTCGATGCCGCGATGCGCCAGATCAACCAGACCGGCTACATGCACAACCGGCTGCGAATGATCGTCGCGTCGTTCCTCACCAAGGACCTGCACATCGACTGGCGCTGGGGCGAAAAGTACTTTGCCGACCACCTCATCGACTTCGACCTTTCCGCCAACAACGGTGGCTGGCAATGGGCCGCGTCATCCGGCTGCGATGCGCAGCCTTACTTCCGCATCTTCAATCCGGTGACCCAGTCGGAACGCTTCGATCCACAGGGAAAATTCATCCGCCGCTACCTGCCTGAGCTCGCGAAACTGCCGGACAAGTACATCCACGCGCCGTGGACAGCCCCGCCGCTGGAGCAGCAGGCCGCAGGCTGCGTGGTGGGTCGAGACTATCCTGCGCCGGTGGTGGACCATGCGGCGGCGCGGGAGCAGACGCTCGCGCTATACGCGGTGGTAAAGCGGAGCTGACGGCGCGGCGACGTGGGGGCAGGAACCCCCACGTCCAGATGATGCCGGCGGGCATCAGTTCATTGGCAGGGCGGTGAAACCGCCGCGGAGGAAGCCCGTCGCGCCCTGCAGGGTGCTGAACTTGCCCGACAGGCCGCCCGCGGTGCGCTCGACTTCCGTCATGCGAAAGGTGCCTCCGATGCCGCCATTGCATCCGTAGCTGCCGTTGATCTCGCCGTAGCGGCCATTCTGCGAATATTCGCCCTGGTAGTTGCAGCGGCTCTTCTCACCGTCGAAACGCATGGTGATCGCTGAACCCTGCTGATCCACCCAGAGCGTGCCGCTGTCATAGGCGCGCGGCGCCATGTCCGGCGTGCCGGCCTGGAAGTCCATGCGCTGGACGTGGCGGTACGAGCCGCCAATGTTCTGCACATCAAGCGTCATGCGGCTCACGGTCTTGGTCACGGCAACGCCATCGATGGTGTAGTGCAGGCGCGCGGTGCTCGCCGACGTGGCCTCGAACGTTGCCGTGCCGACCACGCGGCGCGCGACCTGGGCGGGATCGAACGGACCGGCATAGCCCGGCCCCGTGCTGGCGATGAGAGATCCGGTGAAGATGGGCAGATTGCCGGGATTCGAAAGCGCAACCAGACGCAGGCCCCCGGTGACGTGGAACGGCTTGCCCTGGGCATCGAACAGCAGCAGGCCGAAGCCCACGGTGTCGCCATGATGGGCAATGTACGACGCCCAGCCGGATTCATCGGCGTTCCACCAGACATCGGAGAAATTGGTCGGCGTGGTCGCGTCCGACGCCTGCGCAGGCGCGGAAAGCAGCGCCGCGGCGGTCAGGCACGCGGCGGCAATCGGGGTGAGGCGGTTCATGGTGTGTCCTTTTTTGTGAGTGAGGAGAAGCCCCGGATGCCAGGCACCCGGGAGGCGAACCTTAGATGCCGCCCCACTTGGCAGGAATGACTCTTTTGCTGACACTGCAAAGGTATCAGGCACTTTCCTCCCCACCTCAACCTCAAACTCCACCTCAACCTTCACCTCCAGCGCTCACACCATTCATCCTGCGCGGCGCGCCGATGTCTAACCTCAATCGCCTCACCCTTCGCCATTTGCGCTACTTCGCGGCTGTCGCGGGCGAGCTCAATTTTCGTCGCGCCGCGGAGCGGCTGGGCGTGTCGCAGCCGCCGCTGTCCCGGCAGATCCGGGAGCTGGAGGACATCGTGGGCGTTCCGCTCCTCGAGCGGGACACCCAGCGCGTCGCCCTCACTGCGGCGGGCAGCGACTTCCTGGATCAGACGCGCAAGCTCCTGCAGCAGACCGAAGCGTTGGTCGAAGGCGTGCGCGCGCGCCACGTCACACAGGCCCCCGCCTTCGCGACCTCGCTCACGGTGACGGCACCACAGGCGAAGCGCTTTGAGTCGCTCCTGGCGAAACATCTTGGCGCCGGTCGTTTCACCCTGGCCACGGGCCAGCGCTCACCCCTCATTGCCGCGGATCTGCGCGAAGGGCGGCTGACTGCGGCACTCGTCTCACTGCCCGTGGCGCTGGGCGCCTGCAAGTTCGAGCCGGTCTTTGCCGATCCGCTCCTGGCCGCGCTCCCGGCGAGCCATGCGGCGGCCAGGAAGCGCGCGGTCCGGCTGTCGGACCTGACCGGGCTGCCGCTCTTCTGGTGGCCGCGCAGCTTCAACCCGGCCTATTACGATCTGCTGAAGCAGGTCCTGAAGGAAAACGCCCTGAGGCCGAAGTTCATCAACGTAGAGCTGGCCCAATTGCTCACCCTGGAGCGCATCGCCAATGGCGAGGGCTTCACGCTCATCAATCGCAGCCGGGACCGCAACAAAGTTCCTGGCCTGGCCTATCGCCCACTGGAGGGGGCTGACGCGCTGGCCATCCAGGTCGTCTTCGCCTGGGCGCCTCAGCTGGAGGATGGCGTGGCGCGCAAGTTGGCCGCCGGTGCGCGACGCCTGTTGCGCACGGACTGAGGCGCTATTCCGTCTGCAGCACGTCTTCCTTGGTGAAATACCAGGTGCGGACGATATGCAGGACGTCGGTGTCCTTTTTCAGCGCGGGCGGGAACGGCTCGTACGGTGCGGCCATGCGCACGATGCGCATCGCAGCACGATCCAGGAACTTGTGACCCGAGGACCGGGTGATGGTGACATTCTCGACGTCCCCGTTGGACTTGATTGCGACTTCCATCTGCAATGAGGCCTGAATGTTGCGGTCGCGCGCTTCCTGCGGATAGTTGATGTTGCCGACCCGCTCAACCTTGACCCGCCAGCTGTCCACGTACAGGGCGAAGCGTGATTCCATGGTGCGTGCGCCAACGAAATTGCGCTTGGGGCGCTGCTGGTAGGCCTGGTGTTCACGCGCGATCTGCGCTTCCAGCCGCTCGATTTCCTGATTGCGCTTGATGAGCTCGGCAGTCGCGGCCGGATCCGGCACGCCGGATTGCGCATTGTTCAGCTCTGCCTGCACCACCTTGGCCTGCGCCTTGGCCTGGGTCATGAGCTGCTTCATTTCCTGTTCCATCTGCTGCACACGCTGCTGTGCCTGCTTCACGTCCTCTGCGGTCCTGCGCTCGTCGGGCAGATTGGGAAACGGGGTTTTGGCGCGGCGCTTGTCATCGACATTGCCGCCGCCATCGAGATTGGCCTGGGCCAGGGCATCGGCCTTGACGGGCCTTTGTGCCGACTTGCTGTTGACCAGCACCACTTCCAGCACGTTGTGGGGGGCGGCGAAGTTGATTGGTTCTACAACGAAGCCCAAACCCACAATCACAAACGCGTGGATCGCCACTGAGACGACAGCCGCAGACTGCATCGCGACCGTAAGCGCCAGCACCTTTTGTATCTTGAGGGCGAGCGGGGGAGGCGGGACGGCCGCGAGCGTGTCGAGTCTCGCGTCGATGGCGGCGGTGAGTTGCTGCCCGCGCGCTTTCAGCATGAATTGAATCGCCTCAGAAACATCCCGCAATTCTAGGTGGATTGCCCGGCATTGTCATGGCCGCTGGCTTCGCTGCGACCGTCGATTCGTCCACCGAAGCGGAAGGTCGCATCGGGCGCCCAGAAGTCGATGTCGGCCACCTCGATCCAGACATGGGTGCCTGACGGCTGATCGACCATGCCCGGGACGCGCGTGACCAGCGGCAGCTCCTTCGCGCGCACCAGGTCTTCGCGCAGGACGCTGGCCGCGAAGCGCGTGACGCCTTCCTGGGCGAACCAGCGCAGCACCCAATAACGCTCCATGCCGCGCTGGAACTCGTTGTAGGCGTCGTAGGTCAGCTCGAAGCGGCGCGCGATTTCGACCAGTTCCGGGGATCGCTTCGGCCACAGGGGTTCCGCGTTCGTGAGCAGCGCGACCAACTGGCGCTGGTTGGCCAGGTCCACGTAGCGACGCAGGGGCGACGTGCTCCACGCATATTGGGCGACACCCAGCCCTTCATGCGGCAGCGCCTCGAGGCTCATGCGCGTACGACCGTTGGACTGAGACCGGTAGATGGCAGCCACACCGTGATCGGCAAGGAGCTTGCCCCAGGTGCTGTTTGCCAGAATCATCCACTCGGACACGGTGAGGTCGATGGGATTGCCGCGCTGGCGAGTGGTGATGGTCACGCGGTCATCTTCGACTGCGAAGTTGTAATCAACCTTGCCTGTCAAGTCTTCTGCCGTGTCGCCGCGCAGAACCTTGAGCTGACAGGCAATGCGCCAAAGGATTGCCAGTTCGGGGCCGAACTCACCGGGCACCGCATCAGCCGCAAGGTTTTCCGGGGTGAAGCGCGTGGCCAGTTCCTGGATGCGAATATTCGCAGTGATGGTCATGCGCTCGATGACCGAATGGGTCGAGCCGATGGACAGGTCTGCGTTCACATCAACGTAGAGCGATACCACCGGCACCTCGTTGCCCGCGGCCAGCGTTCCTGTGGCCACGGCCTCGTGCGGCAGCATGGTGATCTTGTCGCCGGGAAAGTAGACGGTGGACAGGCGCCTGGCGGCCAATGCCTCCAGGGGTGAATCGCGATCGAACAGGACGGCCGGAGCAGCGATGTGCACGCCGATTCGCCAGCCGCCGCCCTCGCGCGGCGCCACGGAGAACGCGTCATCGATCTCGGTGGTTTCCTCGTCGTCGATGCTGAAGGTGCGAATATTCGCAAGCGGCAAATGCGAATATTCGCGCAGCGGCGCGTGCACACCGGCATCGCGCCCCTCGGCAAAATACTCGACCAGGAATCGCTTCAGGTGATGGTCATGGTGGGACGTCAGTGCGCCTGTTGACGCGAGCAACCGCACCGGCGAGAGGCCGGTTTCCGCGCACGCCTGTTCCAGGGCCTTCATTTCCAGCGTGTTGCGGTCCGGCTTGTACAGCAGCATCGTGACCTGCGACTTGAGCGCGTCCGGGCAGCGGCCGTCCTTCAGTTCTGCCACCCAGGCGGCGATCTGCTCGGCCTGCTTCTGCTTTTTCTCGATGGAAGCGAGCGCCGCCTTCAGGTTCTCTTCCGGTGCAGCCTTGTATCGTCCCTTGCCCTTCTTGTAGAAGTACATCGGGCTCGAATGCAACTTGATGGCCACGGCGGCGGATTCGACCGCGTTGGGTGCATGGCCGTAGTAGTCCCGGGCCAGATCGGCGAAGCCGAACTCATCCTGCCCGCACACCTGCCAAAGGAAATCCGGGTCGATCTCGTCGGCCAAGGCCTGGGACTGCTGGGTGAATTCAGTGAGACCGGGCGAGGGGAAGCGCAGCAACACGTGGCCCGACTTGATCTTGCTGCGCTTGCCGGAGGCGGCCTCGACCTGCAAAGAGGTGCCGATGTCGGACATCACGCTGCCCGACTTGAAGCCGCCATCTTCTTCGTAGAACACAAATTCGGGCATGACTTTCAGCCCGACGTGGGCGCTCTGGAAATCGACCGCGGATTATAGCCGCGTGGGGGTCGCTTTTCGCCCGCAGCTGAAATTCAGGCGGGCGAGGCGCTGCCCTTCTCGGGCTGCACTGCCAGGCCGGCCGGCCCCAGCAGCAGACCGAGCACCAGCACGTACCAGAGCACCAGTGTGTCGCCGGTAGCGGGCTTCATGCCGGTGGCGGAGACAAACAGGCCCGCCGCCGCCAGGGTGGCGAGGAGCAGGAGCAAGCCGCCGCAGATGCGGGTGATGAGCACCACCTGCGCCGTGCGCGCAGGCAGGATGAGAAAGGCGTAGCCAATGAGGGTGAAACCCGGGAAGAGCAGCCAAGTGACCCAGCCGAGATTCTCGGAACCGAGGCCGAACGGAGACCCCGTCAGCAGCAACCCTGACAAGAGGCCCATCACCAGCAATAAACCACCGCACAGCATCATCATGTTCATCTCCTTGCTCGCTTCAACGCCAAGAACGCCCCACGTTGAGCCGGGTTGACCCGGCTTTCTGGAATTGGGGGGCTGTTCTGGCGCTTTCCGATTGTCCCCTGATCAGGCACTCAGCCATTCGACCACGTCCGGCAGCAATCGATCCCAAGACTGGAATCCGTGGTCACCACCTTCGATGACGGTCTGCCTCACTCCATCATAGTGGGCCACAGCTTGCCGGTAGTCCAGCGTCTCGTCCCCCGTTTCGACCAACAGCCAATAGCGCGCGACAGACAGCGGTTTCGTCGGGACGAGCGCCGCGAGCTCCTCGATGTGCTGCGGCGTGAACACGTACTGTTCGCCGGTATAGAGGTTGGTTTGCGGGCCGATGTAGGGTGCCAACAGCAGGTCGGCCCGCACCGCAGGGTTGACCAAGACAGCCCTGCAGCCGAGCTTCTCGGCCAGGTGATTGGCGTAGAAGCCGCCCAGCGAGCTGCCGATCAATGCGGCATCGCCCAGCCGGCGGATGAGCGCTTCCACGTCCGCCATGGCCTCTGCCGGTCGATGCGCGAGCTTCGGGCAGTGGTAGCGCGCGCCCTGCCCGATGCTGTCCAGATACCGCTTCAGCGCGGACGTCTTCTTGGAGTCGGGCGAGCTGTTGAAACCGTGCAGGTAGACGATGGGTCTCACAGACGCACGACGCCCGCGCCCAGCTCGATGACGCTGCCACCTACGAATATTCGCCATGCGTCGTCAACACGCAGAAACAGCGTGGACGGTCGCCCCACCTGATCGCCCTGCAGCACCGTCTGGCTTTGCGGCCCGCGCTGCATGGCGACGAACCAGCCGCCCAGGTTGGAACAGGCCGAGCCCGTGGCCGGGTCTTCCAGGATCGCTGGCGACTTGGGAAAGAAGAAGCGGCACACGATGGTGTTGGCATCCTGCGGCGCGAAGACATACGCCATGCTCTGGCCGTCCTCACTCTTCAATTGCCAGAAGGGCTCGGTCTTGGGCTTCACCGCGCGTACGTGCTCGGGCGAGGTGAGCGGAATGACGAGCTGCTCCTTGCCTGCGTTCACCCAGAGTGGGCGTTCGCCGATGGCGGCCACGGGCAGGCCGAGCATGTCAGCCAGGAACTCGCGCGACTCGGTAACTTCGCGCCAGCGCGGCGCATTGGCCGAGAGCTCCCAACGCTCGCCGTCAAACGCCACCGGGATGACACCCGCTTTCATCTCCAGCTTGAGCGCGCCGCCGGCATTCTGCAGCGCGTTGACCACATGCGCCGTGCCCAGCGTGGGATGTCCCGCGAACGGCATTTCGTAGGCCGGGGTGAAGATGCGCACCCGGGCATGGGCTTTCTCGGAGGGCAGGATGAACGTGGTTTCGGACAAGTTGAACTGCAGGGCCAGCGCCTGCATTTCGTCGTCCGACAGCCCCTCGCCGTTTTCGAACACGCACAGCGGATTGCCGGTCAGCGTGCCGCCCCGGGTGAAGACGTTGACGATGCGATAGGCGTAGGTTCTCACCGCAGGGCATCCAGCAAGCGTTGATGAATGTTGTCGAAGCCACCGTTGCTCATGACGAGCACGTGGTCGCCGGGTTGCAGCATGGGCTTCATGGCGGTGATGAGCACTTCAACGTCCTCGAACACGGCCGCCTTGGCGCCCAGTGGCGAGAGCGCGCCGGCGACATCCCAGCCGAGATTCCTGGCATAGCAGAAAGTGAAGTCGGCACCGGACAAACTGGGTGCCAGCGCATCACGCACCGCACCCATTTTCATGGTGTTGGAGCGCGGCTCAAGGACTGCGAATATTCGCTGCGGCGTCTTGAAGGCGGCGAGCTTGCGCCGCAGCCCCGCAATGGTCTCGCGGATGGCCGTGGGGTGATGGGCAAAGTCGTCATACACCGTCACGCCCCGGGCCTCGCCACGCACTTCCATGCGCCGCTTCACTCCGCCAAAATCGGACAGCGCCTCCACCGCGGATTTGACCGGCACGCCCGCATGCCGCGCCGCCGCGACGGCCGCCAGCGCATTCATCATGTTGTGCGCGCCGCTCTGGCGCCAGCTCACGATGCCTTTGGGCACACCGTTCAGCAACACCTCGAACTGGCCCTCCTCCGCGCCACGCTTGAAATCCCACATGTGCCCCGGGCCAAAGGCCTCGACGCCACTCCAGCAACCCTTGGACAGCACGCGACCCAACGCCTGCTCCGTGCCGTTCACGACCAGCAGGCCATTGCCCGGCACGGTGCGCACAAGATGGTGGAACTGGCGCTCGATGGCCTCGATGTCGGGAAAGATGTCGGCGTGGTCGTATTCCAGGTTGTTCAGGATCGCTGTGCGTGGCCGGTACCAGACGAACTTGGAACGCTTGTCGAAAAACGCCGTGTCGTATTCATCCGCTTCCACCACGAAGAAGGGCGAGTCAGTGAGGCGCGCGGACACGCCGAAATCCAGCGGCACGCCGCCGATGAGAAAACCGGGATTCAATCCGCCCTGCTCCAGGAGCCAAGCGAGGATGGAAGTAGTGGTGGTCTTGCCATGGGTGCCTGCCACGGCCAGCACCCATTTGTCGCGCAGCACATTCTCGGCGAGCCACTGCGGGCCGGAGGTGTAGGGCAGGCCGCGATTGAGGATCTCTTCGATGACCGGCCGGCCGCGAGTCATCGCATTGCCGACGACATACATGTCGGCCTTGAAGTTGTTCAGCTGCTCCGCGTCGAACCCCTGATGCAGCGTAATGCCCAGCGCTTCCAGTTGCGTGGACATTGGCGGATAGACGTTGGCGTCACAACCCGTGACGGTGTGGCCGGCCTGCTTGGCGATGGCGGCGATGCCGCCCATGAACGTGCCGCAGATGCCGAGGATATGGATGTGCACGGCGAATCAGCCCTTGAAAATGAAGTAGACGGCGCCCATCAGGCAGAGCCCCGCCCAGAGATAATTCCAGCGAATGGTCTCGCCCATGTAGAACACCGCGAACGGTACAAACACGGCCAGCGTGATGACTTCCTGCAGGATCTTCAGCTGTGCCAGATTCATGACCGTGAAACCGACGCGGTTGGCCGGCACCTGCAGCAGGTATTCGAATAGTGCGATGCCCCAGGCGATGAGTGCGGCGACGATCCACGGCTTCTCGTTGAGATGCTTGAGGTGGCCATACCAGGCGAAGGTCATGAACACGTTCGACGCGATGAGCAGGCCGACCGTCGTGGCGATGGGTGAAGCAATCAGGGTGCTGGCACTCATGGGCGGGCGTGGACGCGGTGGGAACGCGGCGAGTTTAGCATCGGGGCCATGTGATCTCCCTTCACGATGTGGGGGAATTCTGGTCACAAAGATGGGTCGGTTTGTGAGCTACACTGGCAGCCCTTGAATTCGTCCCGGCCGCTGTCATGTACCGCTGATTGCGCCGACAAAGTTCACCATGGTTCCGCATCTCACCACCTCTCTGACCGGCCCGTTGCTGGCCCTCGAAAAACAGATCATCGACGCGCGGCCGGCCATCGAACGCTGGTTCCGCCTGAAGTGGACCGAGCACACCGTGCCGTTCTATTCGTCGGTCGACCTGCGCAACGCCGGCTACAAGCTGGCCCCTGTGGACACGAACCTGTTCCCTGGTGGGTTCAACAATATCAATCCGGACTTCATGGGCCTGTGTGTGCAGGCGGCCATGTCGGCCGTGCAGAAAATCTGCCCGGACACGCAGCGCTTCCTGCTCATTCCGGAAAACCACACGCGCAACCTGTTCTATCTGCAGAACGTGGCAACGCTGAAGCGCATCCTGGAAGGCGCTGGGCTCACCGTCCGCCTGGGCAGCCTGATACCCGACCTCACCGGCCCGACGGAGGTGGAGACGGCGGGAGGCGAGAAGCTGCTGCTGGAGCCGGTGCAGCGCAAGGGCAACCGCGTGGGCCTGGATGGTTTCGATCCGTGCGCCGTGCTGCTGAACAACGATCTCTCCGCCGGCATTCCCGGCATCCTGCGCGGTATCCAGCAGTCAGTCGTGCCGCCGCTCTACGCCGGCTGGACCACGCGGCGGAAGTCGCTCCACTTCCATGCGTACGACAGCGTGGCCGAGGAATTCGCCAAGCTCATCGGGATTGATCCGTGGCTCATCAACCCGGTGTTCTCGCAGTGCGGCAAGGTCAACTTTTCCGTGCAGGAAGGCGAGGAGTGTCTCGCGGCCAACGTGGACGCGGTGCTGGCCGAAGTGCGCGAGAAGTACAAGCAGTACGGCATCGAGGACACGCCCTTCGTGATGGTGAAGGCCGACGCCGGCACCTATGGCATGGGCGTCATGAGCGTGAAATCGCCAGACGAGGTGCGCGGCCTGAATCGCAAGGAGCGCAACAAGATGGCGGTGATCAAGGAAGGTCTGCCGGTCACCGAGGTCATCATCCAGGAAGGTGTGCGCACCGTGGAAACGGTGAACAACTCCACGGCCGAGCCGGTCGTCTACATGATGGACACTTTTGTTGTGGGCGGCTTCTATCGCATCAACACCGAACGCGGCGTGGACGAGAACCTCAACTCGCGCGGCATGAGCTTCTCGCCGCTGGCCTTTGCCACCGATTGCCATTCGCCGGACTGCGCGAGCAATCCGGACGCGCCGCCCAACCGCTTCTACACCTATGGCATGGTGGCGCGGCTCGCCATGCTGGCGGCATCGCTGGAACTGGAAAAGCTCGCCGAGGATTTCGATGAGCAGGCTCAGCCTGAAATGGTGCCGGCGTGAAGTTTGCCTTCTGCATCGACCCACTGGAGAAGTTGAAGCCGTACAAGGACTCCACGGTCGCGATGATGCGCGCGGCCGCGAAGCGCGGGCACGAGATTTTTGCCTTCGAGCCGCGCGACATGGCCGCAAGCCAAGGCACGGTCATTGCGAATATTCGCAAGGTCACCGTGCATGCGGACAACGAACATTGGTTCGACGCCGAGCCGCATCGCGAATATTCGCTGTCGGATTTCGACGCGGTGCTGATGCG
Source organism: Burkholderiales bacterium (assembly GCA_033764435.1). Classification (GTDB taxonomy): domain Bacteria; phylum Pseudomonadota; class Gammaproteobacteria; order Burkholderiales; family Usitatibacteraceae; genus JAEUMY01. The sequence goes on along the minus strand of JANRIX010000033.1, from coordinate 154,630 downwards.
CAAGGACCCGCCGTTCGACATGGAGTTCTTCTACGCCACGTTGCTGCTGGAACTGGCCGAGTCGCAGGGTGCCAACGTGATCAACCGCCCGCGATCCTTGCGCGACTACAACGAGAAGTTTGCCACCACCAAATTCCCGCAGTTCACCGTGCCCGTGCTGGTGACGAAGGACGTGGCGCGCATCAATGCTTTCATCGATGCGCAGGGCGACACGATCCTCAAGAAGTTGGATGGCATGGGCGGCACGTCCATTTTTCGCGTGCGCAAGGATGATCCCAATCGCAACGCCATCATTGAAGTTCAGACCGTGAATGGCGCCGAGACCATCATGGCCCAGCGCTATATCCCCGAGATCGTGAAGGGCGACAAGCGCGTGCTGGTGATTAACGGCAAGCCGGCACCGTATTGCCTCGCCCGCATTCCGAAGGCAGGCGAGACACGCGGCAACCTTGCCGCCGGCGGCAAGGGCGTGGCCCAGCCCATCTCAGACCGCGATCGCGAAATCGCGGAAACCATCGGGCCCAAGCTGGTGGCCGATGGCCTGCTGTTTGTCGGACTGGACGTGATCGGCGACTATCTCACCGAGGTAAACGTCACCTCGCCCACCTGCATGGTGGAAATCTTCGAGCAAACCGGATTTGATGCGGCGACCTGGTTTGTCGAGGCGGTGGAAGCCAGTGCTGCGGCGCGACGATAGCGAGATGTCAGCGCTGGAATGAAAAAACGCCCGCATCTGCGGGCGTTTTTTTCTCAGCGCGATATCAGTACGTGCGTCACTTCTTGCACGGGCCGAGGTGCTTCACCTCGATGGTCTGGTTCATGTTCATCGGCTGGCCGCCCTGGTTGCCGGTCATCTTGCTGTTCATCTTGTAGCCGTTGCTGGTGAAGGTCATCACCGTGTCCATTTCCATCTGCATCTCGCCTTTGCAACTCATCTTGAACGAGGCTGTGTTGCCGGACTGCTTCACGTCCTTCATCGCACAATCCGGCGCATCCTCGGACCGTGGGCCGCGGCCCAGCATTTTCTTGTTACCCTCGTCGATGTCTTTCTGGGTAATGCAGTGCTTGAAGGTGGTGCCCGGCATTTTCATGCCCTGCATGCCCTCGGGCATGCCCGGCATCTTCCCCATTTCCATGGAGACGGTGTATTCGTATTCACCAGGCTTCATCCGGCCCTTGAAGTCGAGCCCCTGGGCCGTGGCGATGGCTGGGATCGCCAGTGCCGCGATGATTGCGATGTGCTTGATCATGTCTTCTCCCTAGCCGGTCATCAGAAAAAAGTAACGCGTTCAAAATCGAGGCCACGGTCCATGACCTCGTGCACGGTGATTTCGCGGCCCTGGGCCTGGCCGGGCAGGGCGATGTCGATGCCACGGCCGGGCGGGGCGAGATTGGGCGGAATGAGAACCGTCTCTTCAACATTGAGCGCGGCAATGGCCGGCAGCATCAGGGCCGGCACATACTGCGATCCTGTCCGGTTGCGCATATCCGCCGGCCGCACGGCGACCGCAGCCGGCGCACCCGGGGAGAGGCTCAGCGTGGCGTGGTAGCTCCCATCGGACTCTTCCAGAATCGCGCTCACGGTTGCCACCATCCACGGCGACTGCAGCGACAGGCGAACCCCCATGAGCCGGCCGATCGCCAGGCCCTGCGCGCTGCCCGCCGGGCGCATGAGCTTCAATGCGCCGCGCGTTTCCTCGATGATGCCCCACGACTCGGTGCTGAACTTGACCTCGACGTAGAGGCTTTTCATCGTCTGCTCGCTCACCTTGCCGAACATGGCGATGTCATTCAGCTCCTGGCGCGAGAGCTCGCGTTTGCGGCCCGGCTGCTCGAAGGGCGTGCCGGTCAGAAAGTAATGGAATTGCTCCAGACCGAAGCATACCGTGGCGTGCGTCTGGCTGGGCACGACACCCGGCGGCTGCAGCGGCACCGGCTCGCACCAGAGTTTGTGCAAACGACGCAGCAGCACCAGCATTTCGCTCACCGGCCAGTCGGTGGGCAGATTCAGTGTGGCCGGGGACTCGCCCTCCTGCAGTTTCACGACCCGGGCCCGCAGACTCTTCGAGAGCGCAGTCACGTCGAGGAAGCGAATGTGATCGCCTTCCCTTGCACTGGGGTCAGTCGACACGCCCGCGTTGGTGAACAGATCCACCGACAGGAGATGCCCTGGGCGGGCCGCAACCGGGTTCAGGCCGACAATCACCTTGGCCGCGAAGCGCTTCAGGATCGCATCGAGAAAGTCCATCTGGCGCGGTCCCATTTCATGGGTACGGGCGAGCTGCGCCAGCAGTATCGCCACATAGGCCGCCGCCACGCTGGAAACGCCGTCGATGCTGCCAACACTGTCCTTGACCTTGCTGAGGATGAGGCCACGGCTTTCGGCCTCGATCCACTGCAGATGCAGGCGCATCCACAGGCCCGGATCAAAACGGCGGTAGATCATCCCGGCGAACAGCATCTGCAGGCCGATGTAGCGCATGACACGCTGGATGATGAGTGCCAGGTGGGGCTCGACGCTGGTGTCGCCACGGGTCGCAAGCTCGAAGCATTTGCGATATCCCGCCTCCATTTCCTCGACCAGCTGGCGCGAGGTCTCCCAGATTGCCATGTCGGCGGATGCAAGCGGCACGGTCTTGCCGGCATAGCGCGAGCGCTGCTCGGCCTGAACGAAGGAGACCTTGTCCCGCATCAGCTCGAGACAGGTCAGGCGTTCCAGTGCGACAAATTCGGCGCGATTCAGATTGCGTACCGCCTCGAGCATGAGGCGCTGGGCCTGGCCCGCGTTGGTGAGGGGAATGGCCTTGAGCCACTCCTTGCAGCTACGCGCATCGGTGAACGGCAGACTCATGGGGCGGTTCCTGGATCCCTCGGCGGGCCCGCCCATCCTCGGCGGACGAGTGGGTGGTGATGAAAGCGTGTGCGACATCCAATCCTCCATCAGCCGCGGGGACTTCACCGCGCAGCTGGATGACTACTCCCGAAACGTGTCGCCAAGCAGATCCACCAGTTGTTTTCTCAGCACATCATCGGGGATGCGCCGGGCATCCGTGTTGGCCGGGCGATCCCGCTTCGCCTCCGCCCAGACCGGGCCGGGAAAATGGCGGTCGTCGGCGAAGCGCGGGATCACATGCCAATGCAGATGCGGCGTCATGTTACCCAAACTGGCCACATTAATCTTGTCGGGGCGAAGACTGCGCCGCAGCGAGAGCTCCACGGCGCACACGACCTCCAGCGAATATTCGCGGTCTGCGCGCCCAAGATCAGTTAACTCCTTCACATGATCATTCCAGATGACCCGGCAGAACGACGGATAGTCGGCGTCCTCGATCCGCACCACGCGCAGGCGGTCATCGCGCCACAGCACCACGCCGCCGGGTTGTTCGCAAAGCTCGCACCCGCTGACTGGTTCCATGTCAGAACGCCAGCCGTGATATGGACTTGGTTTGCTGCACACCGTCGACGGTATAGGTCATGGTGGCATTGGACGCATCAGTGAAGGTCAGCGTGACCGTGCCCGCATTGGTCGAGCTGAGCAAGGCCGGGTTGTAGGTCGCACCGATCAGTGGCGATCCGGTGGCGCGCGAGAGCGGTGCCGTGAACACGTTCGGGCTGGTCCAGGTGCCGCCATTGATGAGATACCAGACGGGCTGGTTCTGCTGGTTGTAGGTGTACCAGGATCCGGCCAGCACGCCGCCCTGCTGCAGCAGCGCCACACCCCAGCCGTTCTGCGCCTGCCCGCCCCACCAGATGTCGGTGTAGTCGATGCCTGACGGCGAAGCGCCCGAGTTGTAGTTGATCTTGCTGATCGATTTGGTGGCCTGCTGGCCGCCGATGTCCCAGCTCATCGTGCCTGCCGTGGCACTTGTGAAGCTGAAGGTCACGGTGCCGATGACGTTCTGCGACTGGATGCCGGTGTAGTTGCCAAGCCAGCTGCCCGTGGAAACGGTGACATTGCCCGTGCAGGTGGTGAAGGCGGCGTCCCAGGCGCAGCCCGGCACGATCGCCCAGGTGGGCTGACCCTGCGCGTTGAAGTAGTACCAGCCGGCGGCAAGCGTCGCGCCGTGCTGGACGAAGGAGAGGCCCCAGCCATTTTCGTTGGCACCGGCCCACCAGGCACCCTGATAGTTGTCCGGTCCAGGACGGGCGATAGTGGCCTTGTACATGCCACGACCATAGGTGGCGGCAACGAGTTCGGTGTTGCTGTACCAGAAGAGATCGCGCACGCGCACATTGGCCGGGCCGTCGTTGGTGGTCGACCAACTCTGGCCACCATTCTCGCTGGCGAACAGACCCACCGACGTGCCGGCGTAGAGCCAGGTGTCCTTGTTGGGATGGCGGGTCACCGTGAAGATCGGCGCGGCCGGCAGGTTGGATGTGATCGTCGAGGACCAGGTGGCGCCACCGTCCAGCGTCTGCCACAGGTTGGGCGCGGCGAAGCCGGTGTAGGAGACGATGACGTGATTGTGATTGGTCGGATGGATGAGGATGCGCGCGACCTGACGCGTGGGCAGGCCGGTCATCTGGGTCCAGGCGGGCGTTGCGGCAAGGCCATTGACCGTCTTGAACACCTGGCCGCCGTTGTGGCCGACCCAGATGATGTTGGCATTGCCTTCCGCCACCGAAATGGCGTTGATGTAGTTGGTGCCGGTGTCGCCGCCGATGGGCGCCTTGATCACCGCCCATGAGGGCGCGGCGGCCTTCACGTTGTTGGACACCCAAAGCGAGTTGGCACCGGCCAGCATGCGCTCGCGATTGTTCGGGTCGAGGATGAACGGCGCGATGAAGTTGGCCTTCTGCGTGGCATTCGCGCCGCAGTAGGTGTTGCCGCCCGTCACCGCGGCGAGGCCTTCGGTGATGCCCTGACAAATGTACTGGCGGGTGCCGCCGTCCACCGAGCGGTGGATGGAGAGGTACACATACTCGCCATAGATGGTGCGGTCGTCGAAGGGGTCGACGGCGGAAAAGCCACCGTCTCCACCCGCCCACATGAACCAGTTGGTCCCGTTGTTGAACTGCAGCGAGCCGTTGTCCTGGGTGCCGCCGATGATTTTGCCGCCGGCGGCGCGGCTGCCCGCGCCACCGTAGAACTGGGTCACGCCCAGACCATTGTTCAGATTGCGCCAACCGTTGGTGGCCGAGTTGCTGCCGTTGTTGACCGCAAAAATGTTGTCGGCCCGGTAGATGCCGCCGTCATTGCCGAAGTAGACCACCGGATTGTTCGCCGAGAAGCCGGGCACGGACGTGATCGCATGCTGGTCCGCGTGCGGTGACGCCGGCCATGACTGCCAGGTGCTGATGCGGGTGAAGCTGGTGCCACCATCGCGCGACTGGAAGAGATCGATGCCGCCCGTGATGACATGCGTGCCATCGGTCGGATCCACCCAGATGGCGTTGTCATAGTCACCCTGATCGCGCAGGTGCTTGGGATTGGCCGTCTGCACCCACGTGGCGCCCGCGTCCTCGGACTTCCAGATCTGGCCTTCGCTGTGATCAATCGACGCATAGACCAGATTGGGCGTGCTGCGGGCGAATGCGATTTCGGCACGGCCGGTGTTGTTGTTGTTCAGGTTGGTGACCAGTTGGGCCGTGGCCTGCCAGGTCACGCCGCCATCACGCGAGTAGGAAATGAAACCATCCTCGCGCCCGGCCACGACCTGATTGGGATTGTTGGGATCGAACGCAATGTCCGGCGTCTTGAATGTCGCGACCTTGGTCCACGAGTTGCCGCCGTCGGTGGTGCGGAAAATCGCGCCCTGCGACCGGTTGTTGCCGTTGGTCGTGCCGACCAGCATGATGTTGGTCTGCTGCGGATGGATGGCAATGCGATTGACGAAGCGCCAGTCCTGATCGATGTCGGGCGACGTGTTGGCCAGGTAGTTCCAGGTCAGCCCGCTGTCGGTGGACTTGAACAGACCGACGCCGACCAGACCCGCGCTGCCCTCGCCGGTGCCGGCGAACATGATGTTGGGGTTGGCCGGATCGAACACCATGGTCGTGACCGACAGGCTGCCGAGAAAGTCGTTGATCGGGCGCCATGAGCTGCCGGCGTTCTCGGATAGCCAGATGCCGCCCGATGCCGCACCGACGAAGATGCGCGAGACATTGCGCGGATCGATGACGATGGTGCGCAACCGCCCACCGATGTTGCCCGGACCGAGCTCCTGCCAGGTGGTGGAGGTGACGCCGGCCAGCTTGGCCGTCGTGTCCAGCGGCGACTGGACCAGCGCTTCCCGCTGACCGATGGCCCTGAAGAGTTGGGCCGCGCTCGGCGGACCGTTCTCGTCCGCCTCCATCTCCAGGTGATATTGCGCGGAAATCTTGGCGCGCTCGCGCTTGCGCTGTTCACGCGGCACCGACCGCTTGGTCGCGGATTCGAAGCCGGCAGCTGGCTTGTATTCGGCAACCTGCTGATGCGTGGCAGGCTGGACTGCGCAGGCGGACAGAAACACGGACAACGCGGCGACAAGGCCGATGGCGACGGAACGCATGGAGATCATCATGTTGGCGACGAAAATGTGAGTGATGGGAGACGGCTTGTGGCCGCCTGGATCAGCCCGGCACTATGTCTTCTGCAGGCTGTTTTGTCCACTGGGAACATCCCCTAGTTTGTCGTGATACGGCGACGAGGTCCCAACCGATGCAGCGACGCTACAGCAGCACCCGCTCGATGCCGCCGTCGTTGGCGCGGGCCACGTACTGCTTCATCCAGTTCTCGCCCAGCAGATGTTTCGCCATCTCAACCACGATGTAGTCGGCCGTGGTGCCGCTGTCGTTGTCGTAGCGGGAGAGCCCCTGCAGACAGGACGGGCAGGAGGTCAGCACCTTCACCTTGCCCTCGAATCCGCCAGTGCGAATATTCGCAACACCCTTCTTCATCTCCTCTTCCTTGCGAAAACGCACTTGAGTAGAGATGTCGGGCCGGGTCGCCGCAAGTGTTCCGGATTCGCCGCAGCAGCGGTCATTCAGCGCCACCGGCGAACCCATGAGTTGATTCACCACCTTGAGCGGCTGATGCGTCTTCATGGGCGTATGGCAGGGGTCGTGATACATGTAGCGCACGCCGTCCACGCCATCCAGCTTCACGCCTTTCTCCATGAGGTATTCGTGGATGTCCAGGAGGCGGCAGCCAGGAAAGATCTTCTCGAATTCATACTTAGACAACTGATCCATGCAGGTGCCGCAGGACACGATCACAGTCTTGATGTCGAGGTAGTTCAGCGTGTTGGCCACGCGATGGAACAGCACGCGGTTGTCGGTGGTGATCTGCTGGCCCTTGTCGTGGTTGCCTGACGCGGTCTGCGGATAGCCGCAGCAGAGATAGCCGGGCGGCAGCACCGTCTGCACACCGAGATCGAACAGCATCGCCTGGGTGGCGAGACCCACCTGGCCGAACAGGCGCTCCGAGCCGCAGCCGGGGAAATAGAACACCGCATCCGAATCCTCCGTGACCTTCTTCGGGTCGCGGATGATGGGCACCACCGTGTTGTCCTCGATGTCGAGCAAGGCCCGCGCCGTCTTTTTCGGCAGGTTGCCCGGCATGGGTTTGTTGATGAAGTGGATGACCTGCGCCTTGATCGGCGGCTTGCCCACGGTGGCGGGCGGCCGCTTGGTCTGCAGTTGCGGCAGCAGAAATTTGCGCCCGATGCTGTGGCCGAGGCGCTGCAGCTTGTAGCCCCAGTCGATCATCACCGTCTTCACCAGCTTGATGGTGGCCGGGTCGGTGGCGTTCAGGTAGAACATTGCGGCCGCGGCACCCGGATTGAATTTCTTCTTGCCTTCCTTGCGCAGGAGATTCCTCATGGCAATCGACACGTTGCCGAAGTCGATGTCCACCGGGCACGGGTTCTCGCACTTGTGGCAGACCGTGCAATGGTCGGCAACGTCGCCGAACTCGTCGAAATGGCGCAGGGACACGCCGCGCCGCGTCTGCTCCTCGTAGAGAAACGCCTCGATGAGGAGCGAGGTGGCGAGGATCTTGTTCCGCGGGCTGTAGAGCAGGTTGGCGCGCGGAACGTGGGTGGAACACACCGGCTTGCATTTGCCGCAACGCAGACAGTCCTTGATCGAATCCGCGATCTGGCCGATGTCGCTCTGCTCCATGATGAGCGACTCGGCGCCAAGCAAGCTGAAGCTCGGCGTGTACGCGCTGGTCAGATCAGCCCCTGCAAGGAGCTTCCCCTTGTTGAAGCGGCCTTCGGGGTCCACACGCTGCTTGTACGCGGCGAAGGGCGCCACTTCCTCGGGCGTCAGATATTCGAACTTGGTGATGCCGATGCCGTGCTCGCCCGAGATGACGCCATCGAGGCTGCGGGCGAACGCCATGATGCGCGCCACCGCCGCGTTGGCCTCCTGCAGCATGGCGTAGTCGTCGGAGTTGACCGGAATGTTGGTGTGCACGTTGCCATCGCCGGCGTGCATGTGCAGCGCCACGAACACGCGACTCTTCAACACGCGCTTGTGGATTTCCTCGCAGCGCTTGAGGATGGGGACGAAATCGCGTCCGGAGAAAATCTGCTCCAGCGGCGCCTTCAGCTCCGCCTTCCACGACACGCGCAGCGTGTGATCCTGCAGCACGGCAAACAGCGTGCGGCCAGGATGCGCCGGCGAGGGCTGATCGAGGCCCTGCAGGAAACCCGCCCAGCGCTCACGGGTCTCGGCGATGAGTGCCTTGGCGGCTTCCGCCCGGTCGCCGATGACTTCCGCACTGGGGAAAAGCACATCCTCCTGCGCCAGCGGCAGGTCGCCCACGAAGAACTGCTCCAGCTCGTCGAGCAACTTCAGCTTGTTCTTGATGGAGAGCTCGATGTTGATGCGTTCGATGCCTTCCGAATATTCGCCCAGCCGCGGCAATGGAATGACCACGTCCTCGTTGATCTTGAAGGCGTTGGTGTGCCGGGCAATCGCTGCGGTGCGGGCGCGATCCAGCCAGAATTTCTTGCGCGTGTCGGCGCTCACGGCGATGAAACCCTCGCCATGGCGCGCGTTGGCGAGCTTCACCACCTGGCTCGCCGCTTCCATGACTGCGGTTTCGTCATCGCTCACGATGTCGCCAATCAGCACCATTTTTGGCGTGCCGTGGCGATGTGCCTTGGTGGCATAGCCCACGGCCTTGAGATAGCGCGCGTCGAGATGTTCAAGGCCGGCGAGAATGGCCTTGGGATGCTGGTCGAGATAATTCTTGATCTCGACAATGGCCGGCACCGCCTCCTTGGCGTTGCCGAAAAACTCCAGGCACACGGTGCGAATATTCGCCGGCATGCGGTGCAGGATGAAGGTGGCCGACGTGATCAAGCCATCGCAGCCTTCCTTCTGCACGCCGGGGAGCCCTGCGAGGAACTTGTCGGTCACGTCCTTGCCGAGGCCCGTCTTGCGGAAGGTACGTCCGGGAATCTCAAGAATTTCTTCGTGCTTCAGCGCACCCAGGCTGCCGTCATGCTTGGCCTCAAACCGACGCACGCGAAAGCGCGCCACGTCGATGTCGTGGATCTTGCCGCGGTTGTGATCCAGCCGCTCCACTTCCAGCCAGTCGGCATCCGGCGTCACCATGCGCCAGGACGCGAGGTTGTCCAGCGCCGTGCCCCACAAGACGGCCTTCTTGCCGCCCGCATTCATGGCGATGTTGCCGCCGATGCAGGAGGCATCGGCCGACGTGGGATCGCATGCCCACACCAGTCCCGCCGCCTCGGCAGCCTCCATCGCGCGGCGCGTGACCACGCCGGCGCCGCAATGCAGCGTGGGCACCTCGCCCTCCACGCCGGGCAATGACTTGGGCGTGACAGCAGAGAGACGATCCAGCTTCTCCGTGTTCACCACGGCGGAGAGTCGCGTGAGCGGAATGGCGCCGCCGGTATAGCCCGTGCCGCCGCCACGCGGGATCAGCGTGAGCCCCAGTTCGATGCAGGCTTTCACCACCTGCTGACACTCGTCCTCAGTGTCGGGATGCACGACAACAAAGGGATACTCCACCCGCCAGTCAGTCGCGTCGGTGACATGGGACACACGGGCGAGACCATCGAACTGGATGTTATCCTTGCGCGTCACCCTGGCCAGCCGCGCCATCACCTTTTTGCGCAGCTTCCAAGTCTCGGCGAAGTCGTTCTCGAAGCGGTTGACCGCCGCATGCGCACTGGCCAGCAGCTGTGCCACCTTTTGTGAACGCGGCAGGGCTTCGTCGCCCTTCTCGTCGCCCGCTCGGTCGGCCGTCCGCCGCCTCTCGATTTCGCGCAGACGATGACGCATCGCCTCCACCAGCGCCAGGCGCCGCTTGGGATTGTCGAGCAGGTCGTCCTGCAGATACGGGTTGCGCTCGACCGCCCAGATGTCGCCCAGCACCTCGTAGAGCATGCGCGCCGAGCGGCCGGTGCGGCGCTCGCCGCGCAGTTCATCCAGGATGCGCCACGTGTCCTCGCCCAGGAGCCGGATGATGATTTCGCGGTCGGAGAAGGACGTGTAGTTGTACGGGATCTCGCGCAGGCGGACACCACCCGTCAGCGGGGGGGCGGCTTGCATGATTTCCGGGTTGGGACGATCCATGGGGCTTGCGAAGTTTCGCGCGGGTCAGGGGTCGATTCGACGAGCGGGTTTGCAGCCCGCACGAGTGGCGATAACGAGTTTACCGCAGTGCAGCAATGATCCGGCGCGGGATACCCGACCGTTTCTTGTGCCTATGCGACGAGCAGCAACAGGGCGAGATAGCGGAGCCCCTTGCCGAGCCCCATCCAGGCCGCCGCCGGCAGCCAAGGCACGCGCCGCCAGCCGGCCAGCACGCACAACGCATCGCCGACCACGGGCAGCCAAGACAGGATCAGGCTGAGTGCGCCATGGCGCTGCATCCAGCGATCCAGGCGCGGGAAATGGTGGCCGGCGGGTGCCTCGGGCAGCCGCCGGCCCAGCCAGACCGAGGTCAGCCCGCCCAGCGTGTTGCCTAGTGTCGCCACGAACAACGCCAGTCCGCCTGAGCCGGGTTGCCAATTCACATAGGCCAGGAACGCGATTTCCGAGCCGCCGGGCAGGAGGGTGGCTGCAAGAAATGCCGATGCGAACAGGCCGAACAAACCGGCTTCCGGTGACGCCAGGGTCTCAAGCATGCGTGGCCAATGTGGCGGCGTGGCGGCGCGACGCGTGGGCGCGCGCAGGGTGCGTGCTACCATCGCCCGCTCCCACCACCGCTCTCGCAAACTGCGAATATTCGCTGATGAAATCGCCCGCCAAAATCGTCATTGCCTCGCGTGAAAGCAAACTCGCCCTGGTGCAGACCGGGATGATACGGGAGCGTCTCATGGGGCTTCACCCCGGGCTCGTGGTCGACGTGCTGGGCATGACCACGCAGGGCGACCAGATTCTCGACCGGCCGCTGGCCCAGATCGGCGGCAAGGGCCTGTTCATCAAGGAGCTGGAGGTTGCGCTGGCGGATGGCAGGGCGGACATCGCCGTGCATTCGATGAAGGACATGCCCGCGCACCTGCCCGCCGGCTTCACGCTCATCACCGTGGGTGATCGCGAGGGACCGGAGGACGCCTTCGTCTCGAACCGCTATGCCAAACTGGCCGAGTTGCCCGCCGGTGCCGTGGTCGGCACGAGCAGCCTGCGCCGTGAATGCCAGCTGCGACTGAAATATCCCGAGCTGCGCATCGAATCGCTGCGCGGCAATGTCGGCACGCGCCTGTCCAAGCTCGATGCCGGCCAGTACGACGCCATCATCCTGGCCGCCGCCGGCCTCACCCGACTGGGCCTTGCTGACCGCATCCGCTCGCGCCTGTCGACAGCAGACAGCCTGCCTGCCATCGGTCAGGGCGCGCTGGCCATTGAATACCGCGAGGACCGCGCCGATGTCGCGGCGCTGCTGGCCCCGCTCACGTCGGCCGACACCACGGCCGCGGTCGCCGCCGAACGCGCCCTGGGTGCGAAGCTGCTGGGCAGTTGCGATGTGCCGCTCGCGGGCCATGCCCGCGTCAGCCGCGGCGCGGACGGCCAGGCGACACTGACCCTGGAAGGCTTCATCGGCCTGCCCGACGCCTCACGCCATGTGCGCGACAGCCTGAGTGGCCCGCCAGCCGACGCGGTGGCGCTGGGCCACGCATTGGGCGAGCGCCTGCTGGCCAACGGCGCGCGCGCCATTCTCGACCAGTTGGCCGCGAGCAAATGACTGCAAGGCGGGGCGTGCTGATCACCCGGCCGCTCGGCCAGGTGGGCAGCACGCTCGAGCGCGTGCGCGCGGCCGGGCATCACGCCGAGCACCTGCCGTTGCTGGCCCTCACGCCCTTGGATTCACCGGCGCTGGATGCCGCCCTGACCCGCTACCGACAATGTGACGTCGCCATTTTCGTGAGCGCCAATGCGGTCGAGCACGGCTTGGCGGCGCTCGCAAGTCGCGGCATCGCCCCCGCCGGCCCGAAGATCGCCGCCATCGGTGCCGCGACCGCGCAGCAGATGCGTGCCGCCGGCGTGACGGTGGACCTCGTGCCGACACACGGTCATGACAGTGAAAGCCTGCTGGCGCATCCTGCCCTGCATGACGTGGCTGGCCGATGGGTGCTGATCTTTCGCGGCGACAGCGAAAGTGGCGGCCGGCACACCCTGGCCGACACGCTTGCCGCGCGCGGGGCCAACGTCGTGCTGGCCACCTGCTACCGCCGCGATCCGGCGCAGCATGCTCCCGCGCGGCTGGCGGCCATTGCGGCGGATTTGACGGCCGGGCGGTTGAACGCCGTGCAGGTGATGAGCGTCGAATCGCTCGATGCATTGCAGTCACTTTTAGGCGACCTGCCCGCGTTGCACCGCGCCCGAGTCATCGTCCCGCACCCGCGCATCGCCGAGGCCGCGCGCAGCGCCGGCTTTGCCGATACGGTGGTGGCCGAACTCGGTGATGAGGCATTGATCGCGGCACTATCGATCCCCAACTCTTGATCCCGGCGCTTGCCACCCGCACCCCGAACCCTGCACCATCGAACCATGAACGAACCGTCTCCACCGCCGACATCTCCCTCGCCTTCCGTCGCTGCCACCCCCGGCACATCCGCCACGCGCGGGGCACCCGGCGCCCCCCCCTGGCTGGCCTGGACCGCCCTCGGCACCGCCGTGCTGGCACTGGCCGGCGTCATCGCGGTGGCCGTACAGACGCAATCACGCGATGCGGCCGTGCAGCAGGCGCTGGGTGAGAAAGTGGCCGACCTCGACCGCCAGCTCGGCCAGTCCGCAGCGTTGACGCGTCGGCTGCAGACCCAGGTGATCGATACGCAGAACCGGCTGGAGCAGTTCGAAACCCAATTGGCCGACACCCAGACGCAGCGCATCGCGCTGGAGGAAATGTACCGCGAGCTGTCGCGGGCGCCGGACGATTGGCTGCTGGCCGAAGTGGAACAGACACTCAACATCGCGGCCCAGCAACTCGCCGTCGCCGGCAACGCCAAGGCCGCCATCGGCGCGCTGCAGTCGGCGGATGCCCGCCTGGCTCGTGCCGACAAGCTGCAGACCGCCGCCATGCGTCGGGCCATCAACGCCGATCTGGAAAAGTTGAAGGCCCTGCCGTGGGTCGACCTCACCGGCATGACGGTGAAGCTGGATGCACTGGTGCAGCAGATCGACACCCTGCCGCTGGCTTCCGGGCCTGGAAGCATCGTCGCCACCCCGCCTGCGAATATTCGCAAGCCCGAGGACGGGTGGTTTACGCGCCTGGCCGATGACGCGTGGCGGGAAATCCGTGAGCTGGTGCGCATCCGCAAGGTGGGTGCGGAAGAAACCGGCCTGCTGACACCCAACCAGACCTATTTCCTGAAGGAAAATCTGAAGCTCCGTCTGCTCTCGGCCCGCATGGCGCTCCTGGCCCGGGACGAAACCAACTATCGCGAAGACCTCAAGCTCGCACGCGCCTGGATCGCCAAGTATTTTGACGTGCAGGCCAAGCCGACCGCAGCGGCATTGGCCAATCTCAAGGTGCTGCAGGACAGCTCGCTCAACATCGCGCTGCCCGACATCAATGCGAGTCTCAATGCCGTGGGTGCCGTGCGCGCGGCCCGGGCCGCGCGCGAGACAAGCAAGGGAGGCCGCTGACATGCCCGCGCCATTGCGCGCCATTCTCTGGCTGCTGGCGCTGGCCATGCTGGCCGTGGCCATCGCGCTCGCCGGCAAGTACAGCGATGGGCATGTGCTCATCGTCGCGGCCGGCTATCGGATTGAGCTTTCTTTGAATCTCGCAGTGGTTTTGCTGGTGGCGGGCTTCATCGCGTTATATGTTCTGGTGCGCCTCCTCACCGCCGCCTGGCAGGCGCCGCGCCGCCTCGCGAAGTGGAAGCAGGACAATGCGCGAGACACGGCGCGGTCGGATCTGTTGCATGCGCTGCGCGGGCTCTTTTCCGGCCGCTTCGATTCGGCCGAGCGTGCGGCGCGACGTCTCGCCGAGCAACGCGAGGCCGGCACTGAGCTGCAGGACATGGGTGCCACGGTGGCTGCCTGGGCGGCGTTCGAGGCCGGACAGCCGGCGCGGGCGCTGCCGTATCTCAAGGAAATCTCCGCCGCGAACGATACCGAGGGCGGCAGCATGCGCGACGCATCGCTCGCCTATGTGCTGCTGGCGGACGGCAAGGCAGCCGACGCGCTGCCACTGTTGCGCCGGCTGAATGCGGCGGATCCGAAAAATCCGGGCGTGCTGAAGATGAAGCTGGAGGCGGAACTGGCCGAGCGCCAGTGGGTCGCCGTGCTGGACACCCTGCGGGGCGTGGTCAAGACCGGGCTCATGCCTGATCTCGCCGCGCAGCAGATCCGCCAGCATGCAGAGCTGGAAATCATCAAGGAAAAAGCCGGCAACCGTGACGGCCTGCTCACGTTCTGGCGCGACCTCGAATCGTCATCACGATTTGATCCCGACATCGCTGGCGCGGTCGCTCGCGCGCTGAACCAGCTGGCCTGCGGTGCAGAAGCCGCGCAGGTGATTGAAGAAACGCTCGAGCGCGGCGGCTGGGACAGTGGCCTTGCGCGGCTTTATGGCGATTGCCGGGCAGAGTCAACGCTGGTGCAGATCGAGCGCGCTGAGAAGTGGTTGCGCAGTCAGGCCCGCGATGCCGCGCTGCTGATGGCGCTGGGGAAACTCTGCATGCGCCAAGGGCTGTGGGGCAAGGCGCAGAGTTACCTGGAAGCAAGCGTGGCGCTGGCCCCTTCGCTGGAAGCGCACATGACGCTGGCCAATCTCATGGAACGCCTGGGAAAGCCGGCCGAGGCGGCGCGCCACATTCGCCGCAGCGCCGAACTGGCGGGCTGAGGGGCGAACTGAGGCAGTCGTTCGTGCCCGGCGTCAGGCGCGGGTAAAGGTCAGCAACGAGAAGGACTTCTGCCGCGGCAGGGAGACATCGCGTTGCGCAGCCAGCATGAGGCCGCTGTCGCTTGCCACGGCGCCCAGATCGAGCGGATCGACATAGGCAAACAAGGCATCCAGGCGGCGCAAAGTGAAGTACGGCGTGGCCGTACGGGCCGCCACGGTGCGGCTTTCGCGCTGGATGACCACGGTGAAATGACCGCTTGGCGCCAGCACGGCGGCAATGCGCGGCACCAGCGGACGCCAGTCCAGGAACTCGAGCACGAAAGGCGCGTGGACCAAGTGAAACGGTCCAGGCGGCAGCTCGCCGCGGTTGAGGTCCATCTCGATCAGCGATCGGTCGTGCCCCGGCGCCGGATAGCGCGTCGCGAGCTCGCTCAGGTAGGCTGGATTGATGTCGATGCAGGTCACGCGCTTCGTCACCCGGTCGTCCACGGTCGAGAGGCCATTGCCCGTGCCACAGCCCAGAAGGAGCAGCGACTCCGGCTGCGCCGTGCGCAAGGCGATGCCGAACAGCTCCGCCAGCACGCCGCTTTGCGCGACATCGGGCGATTGCATGTGGGCGAGGTACTCCGCCGACGGAATGTCCAGCCAGGGATTGCGGTCGCTTTGCACGGAGGGGGTTGGCAGGCTCATTGAAGGAAGACCACGGGAGCGCACGACAGCGGCGCGAGGAGCGCAGTCAACCGTGAAAGCGGACTACGCGTGTGACGAGCATAGCGGGTTGTATCAGGCAGTCTGCAACGGTTTCCTGCGAAACGTGGCCGCGTTCTGGCGATCTATGCACGGGCATTCACTTGCGTTCGTATTCAATGCGCCAGTTGACCTGCCAGGTCTTGCCGCCATCGTCGGACCGCTCCCAGTGCCAGTTGAACGCGCGCGACCGGATGTCAAACCACACCATGCGCTGCAGGAAGCGCTTGCCGTTGCGCTCCGCCTCGCGCGTCAACACCATTCGGTCGCCCTCCCAGCCGCCACTGAAGTCGAGGTAGCCGCCAGCATTGTCGACCCAGGTCTGTTTCCAGCGTCCGGCGCTGGCGTCGTAAACCGAGTGGCTCAGCCCCTTCAGCGGCGAGCCGGGCGCGCCGTCAAACTGCTCGACGATGACGCACCCGTCAAAGAGGGTGCTGACCGTGTTGCTGCCCGTCACCGCCTTGCCATTGTTCTGGAACCGGGCGGTCCAGCTGCCCAGCCAGAAGTCGAACTGCCGCGCCTCGGGTGTGCGGCAGGGCGGTGGCGGCGCCGTGGCCGCTTGCGCCAACGCGTGAACCGGCGCGTGCAACACGAGCATCAACAGGATCTTCACAAGGCGCATGGCTGACTCCTTTCACTCGCAGACAGATTTGCTGACCTGCCGATAGAAGCAGCGTAGGCCATCGTTCTGCGCCGGGATGTAGCAGTGTGTGCCAGGCGGCTGTAGGGATTTGTTGCAATCGCGCCTTCTCAACCCGCCGGCGTGATGGCGAGCCAGGCGCGCATTTCCACACCACGGCCATCCGCCCGATTGGCCGCTTCCGGAAAGCCGCCGTGGAATTCGGCGATGAGACGGACGATATACAGGCCCATGCCGAGATGGCCGACTGCGGTGTCGCCCTGACCGGCGTCGGCGGCGTGTTCGCCCACGCGCGCAGGGCCTTGTGGACGCAGTGACACCATGGATGAGAACAGGGTCGCGGCCGATCCCTCGGGCAGGGGCGGTCCCTGATTGCTCACGGACAGCACCAGATAACGGCCGGCGCGGGCCAGGCGGATGTCGATCGGCGTCTCCGGCAGCTGGAAGTCGATGGCATTGGCAACCAGCTTGTCCAGCAATTGCGCGATGGCATCGGGCACCCCCTGCAGCGTGACACCTTCTGCGGCGTTCTCGAATGCGAATATTCGCGAGGGGAACGTGGCCCGATAGCCCGCCACGCAGCCCGCAATGACTTCGCCGGGATCGAATGTTTCCCGCTCGGCGCCCTGCAGGAAACGCTCCAGCTGCGTCGCCTCGGACAGGCGCGAGATCAGCGTGGACAGCCGCTTCACGCCGGTATCGGCGCGCTCGATATAGACCGCCGTCTCGGGCGCCACGGGATGCAATTTGAGATTGTCCAGCGAAGAACGAACCACAGCGACCGGCGTGCGCAACTCATGCGACAGCCGCGCGGACAGGCTCTCCAGATGCTGGTTGTAGTCCTTCAGCCGGCGCACGGTCGCCGCGAGGTTGCGCGACAGCTCGCCCAGCTCGTCATCCGCATCGGAAGGCTCAAGCTCACCACGGATGCGGCCCTGCGCGTCGATGGCGGCATCCGCCGCGCGACCCAGTTTGCGCACCCGCGCTGCCAGTCGCCAGGCAAACAGGATAAGGGTGACAAAGCCCGCGACAAAAACGATGAGCGTGATGGTGAGGAGATTCTCCAGCGCCTCCAGTTTGAGCAGCTGAATCGCACCGGTGGTTTCCTCGACCACGACCGCGCCAACGATGTTCTCGCCCGACCACACAGGTTGCGCAGCGGACAGCACCACGCCCTGGCGATCGCGGGTGTAGCGCCAGATGGCCGATGGCGAACCGATGAGCGCGCGATCGACCTGCGCCATCACGGCGCGTTTGCCCTGTTCGGGATCATCCTTCGCATCGCCCGACGGCAGACGGAACAATCTGACCAGTGCCCGGCTGAGCGGACGCGAGCTGTCGGCGTCCGTCGTGCCCGCCGGGCTCTGTGCGCGCTTCAGCGACCCTGACAGCCCGCGCACCCGTGACGCGGCATCCACCACCCAGATGCGCGAGGCGCTGCGACCCAGCAATTCGAGGATGCGCTCAATATCCGGCGAGGGCTGATACGCGCCTCCCAGTGTTGCCACCGCCTCGGGATCGGAACTGCCGAAGAGCGCCACGATCTGCCGGCGCTCCAGCTCGGCGGCTTCATCCGCCGTGGCTTCACGGCGGTCGAAAAGCCCCGGCCGCTCGGAGAGCGTCGCGGCAATGGCGCGCGTGGCGCTGACCAATGCCTGCTCCTGACTTTCGCGCAGGAACACCTCCATATGCGTGACAAAGCGATAGCCGACCACCGGGATCGCCAGGAGCACCAGCGACACCAGCAGCAGCTTGCCGCGAATGGAGAGCAGGAATTTCAAGGGTGAATGCCAGCCGACGGCGAATCACACGATCCAGCGATAGCCCATGCCATAGACCGTCTCAATGGCATCGAACGCCGGATCGACCGCGA
The DNA here is from genome assembly GCA_033764435.1 of Burkholderiales bacterium. GTDB lineage: Bacteria > Pseudomonadota > Gammaproteobacteria > Burkholderiales > Usitatibacteraceae > JAEUMY01. The sequence goes on along the minus strand of JANRIX010000033.1, from coordinate 136,114 downwards.
TGAATTTCTTGCGGATGCGCTTCATGTGCGAGGTGATGGTGCTGTCATCGACGACCATCTCGGCCTCGCCCATGAGCTGGTCGCGGTTCTTCACGTGACCCACGAACTTCACCAGCGCATGGACCATCCAGAACTCGGTCACGGTGAGCACGACGGGCTCGCCTTTCCATGTCGCAGTAAGGCGATTGAGATCGAGCCTGAGCTCTCCGCGATCGACGATCTCCTCGTTGCGCGGGGCTTCGCCGAACGCATCGACGCGACGGAACAGCGCTGCGATGCGGGCCATGAGATGCGGCAGGCTGGTGTCCTTGGTGAGATAGTCGTCCGCCCCGAGGCGCAGCCCGGACACGATGTCGAAATCGCTGTCGCGCGCGGAGAGAATGATGATGGGCAGTTGGTCGGACAGTGCGCGCAGATCGCGGCACAGGGTGAAGCCACCGTCCATTTCCGCACCCAAGCCGATGTCGATGATGGCCATGTCCGGCAGGCGCGTCTTGAGTACGGCCATGGCCTCCGGGCGTGAGGCGAACGGCTGGACTTCGTAGCCGTACTTCTTCAACGCGTCGCTGATGTTGTCGCGGATGGCGCTGTCGTCTTCGACCAAGGCCACTCGTTTTGTCATGTCGGGTCTCCGGATCGGTTGCGAATATTCGCAAGGCTGTGAGTGTTGGCTGAACTATAGCCCGAACCCACGGCAGCATCGCACCTGGCGATGGCGCGCCACGATTCCGCCACATTCCGTCGGCACTGCCGCAGATTTGCCGCCCACAATCCGGCCGAATCTGGGATTGAAATGGCGTCATCCAATCGGCAACGTGACCCAAGGAGACGCAGATGGAAAGCCGCATCGCCCCGATCAAATCAACGAGCTGCAAGATTGAATCCGTCGCTCAGTCCGCAAACAGCACCGTTACCCAGGGCACGCTGCGTTCAGCCGGTAGCCGCGAATTCGTGCGCATGGCGCTCGCCGCCTTCGCCAGCGGCGTGGTCTTCAGCCTTGTGTCGGGAATGCTGGTGTGGCTCGTCGCCAGCCAGCAGCACCTGCAAGACACCAGCGAGGCGCTGGCCCAGGCCCCGCAGGCTGTCGAGCGTGCCGCCCGCTAGCCCACCGTCTTGGAGCCTGGCGCCCGTCCGGTCTCTCCTCCCGGGCGGGCGCCCTCTGGGGCATGCGAGGGCGGCTCAGAGTGCCGTGGTTTCAAATTGCAGCCGCTGTCAGCCGGAGAGGCCCAACATCAGCGCCGCATTCTGGAGCGCCGCGCGTCCTGCGCCCTTGCCCAGATTGTCCAGGCGCGCGATCAACAGCGTCTGACCAAGATCAGGATTGTCGAAGACGAATAGCTGCATCTGATTGGTGCCGTTGAGCGCCTCGGGATCGAGCTCTGCCGGCGGCGTGGCCATTGCAACGACCTCGACGTGACGCGCGCCAGCATAGTGGCACTGCCAGATGGCCAGCACGTCATTGCTGGAGGCACCGGCGCGCAGCGTGCCCGCAGGCAGCGGCACCTGGAGCAGCATGCCCTGACGATAGCGTCCCACCGATGGCGTGAACAGAGGCGGCAGGTTGAGGCCGCTGTAATGCTTCATCTCAGGCAGATGCTTGTGCTTCAAACCGAAGCCGTAGCCGATGAAGTTCTTCGCCGTGGCGGGATTCTCGAATGACTCGATCATCTGCCGACCGCCGCCGCTATAGCCGGACACGCCCCAGGTGGTGAGTGCGGCGGACGGCGCGATGAGCCCGGCATCGACCAGCGGTCGCACCAGCGCGATGTAACAGGTGGACCAGCAGCCAGGATTGGCAACGCGCTTGCTTGCGGCCACCTTTTCCGCCTGCCCCGGCGTCATCTCGGGGAAGCCGAACGCCCAGTCCGGATGCACGCGATGCGCGGTGCTTGCATCGATGACGCGCGTCGCCGGATTGTCGATAAGCGACACCGACTCGCGCGCGGCATCATCAGGCAGACAGAGGATGGCGACGTCAGCGGCGTTCAGCAGGCGCTTGCGTTCAGCCTGGTCCTTGCGCTTTTCGGGCGCAATGCTGATGACCTCGATATCGCTGCGTGCATCGAGCAGCTCGCGGATGAGCAGGCCTGTGGTGCCGTGCTCGCCGTCGATGAAGATGGCCGGTTTGCTCATGGTGCGAATATTCGCTGTGTGGGTGGAATCAAACCTGCTTCAACATGGTGTCGGCATCCGAGACTTCGAACTTGCCCGGGCCTTCCAGGTTGAAGGTCTTGACCACGCCGTCTTCGACCAGCATCGAGAAGCGCTGCATGCGCACACCCATGCCGCGCGCGGTGAGATCGAGCTCCAGGCCGAGCGCCTTGGTCCAAACCGCGCTGCCATCACCCAGCATGCGCACCTTGCCTGCGGTCTTCTGGTCCTTGGCCCAGGCGCCCATGACGAAGGCATCGTTGACCGCCACGCACCAGATCTCGTCGACACCCTTGGCCTTCAGCGCGTCATGGTTCTGGATGTAGCCGGGCACATGCTTGGCCGAGCACGTCGGGGTGAACGCACCGGGCAGGCCGAACACGACGATCTTCTTGCCCTTGGTGAGATCGGACACCTTGAAGGCATTCGGGCCGATGCTGCAACCCGCGGTTTCCTCTTCGATGAATTCAGTGAGCGTGCCATCGGGAAGTGTGTCGCCAACCTTGATCATGGTGTCTCCTCGGGTGTGGGTGTGGTCGGAAAAATTCGGATTCAATTCAGGCCGCAGGTGCGGCCGCAAAGGTGAACGAGTCGGCGAAGAACGCATCGGCCGGCAGGCCCCGTTCTTCGAAAGCCTTCTGCCCCACTTCGATCATGATCGGCGCGCCGCAGGCATAGACCTCATAGCCGGACAAATCGGTGAAGTCGTCAAGGATGGCTTGGTGCACCAGCCCCGTGCGGCCCTGCCAGTTGTCTTCGGGCAACGGTTCCGACAGGACCGGGATGAACGTGAAGTGCGAATATTCGCGCTGCCATTTCGCGGGCAGCTCGGGCATGTAGAGATCGCGCAGGCTGCGCGCACCCCAGTACAGCACCATCTGGCGATCGACATGGGTGTGCAAGGCATGCTCGATGACCGCCTTGATCGGCGCGAAGCCGGTACCGCCGGCCATGAAGATGATGGGTTTGTCACTCTCCTCGCGCAGGAAGAAGCTGCCCAACGGCCCTTCGAAGCGGAGGATGGCGCGCTCCTTCATCTCGTTCATCACGTGCTGGGAAAAGGTGCCCCCCGGCACGGCGCGGATGTGCAGCTCGATGAATTCGTCATTGTGCGGCGCATTGGCCATGGAAAAACTGCGTCGCTTGCCGTCCTTCAGCAGGATGTCGAGATACTGCCCGGCGCGGAACTGCAGGCGCTCGTTGGCCGGCAGGCGGAGCTTCAGCACGGCAACGTCATGCGCAACTTTTTCGATCTTCTCGACCCGGCAAGGCAGAGTACGGATCTGGATGTCACCGGCGCTGATTTCGCGCACGTCGAGTTGCAGATCGGTGAGCGGCTTGGCGCAGCAGAAGAGTGCCTTCCCCTGCGACTTTTCCTCATCGGTCAAGGTGCGCGCCTGATAGGCTCCGTAGTCAACTTCGCCCGACACGATGCGGCCCTTGCACGAGCCGCAGGCGCCATTGCGGCAGCCGTAAGGCAGGCCGACATTCTGGCGAAGGGCTGCGGCCAGCACGGTCTCGCCCGGGTCAACCTGGAAGGTGGTACCACTGGGCAGACGCACGGCGTGGCGGGTGGCGGTGGCGGGGGAATCGACGGCGGTGTTCATGAGCGGGACTTCGGTGAATTCGTCAGGTGCGGCGGAAGGCGCGGGGGCACCCCGGCGCGGGCTTCACACTATACTCAATCGATGCGAATACTGATCGTGGGCTTCGGCGATGTGGCGACCCGGCTGGCGCCGCTGCTCACCCCACAGTTCCGCGTATATGGGCTCATCCGCGACCGGAACAAGGCTGCCCTGCTGCGCGAGTTGGGCGTGACGCCGGTGTTGGGCGACCTGGATGCCCGGCAGACGCTGGTCCGCGTCGGCGGTCTGGCTGATTGCGTTGTCCATCTTGCGCCGCCGCCCCCGAGCGGCCCGGGGGATCCGCGCACCCGTCATCTGTTGGCCGCACTCTCGGCCGGCGCCGGTGGCGAATATTCGCGCTCTGGCGAGTCAGCGCACTGTCATGTCGTTTATGTCAGCACGACGGGCGTCTATGGCGATTGTGGCGGCGCGTGGGTAAACGAGTGCCGCGCACCGCACCCCGGCAACGAGCGGGGTCGCCGCCGGCTCGACGCCGAAACCGCGCTGCGTGCCTGGGTACAGTCGGCGCCGGCCCACCGCTCGGTCAGCATTCTGCGCGCGCCCGGGATCTACGCAGCCGACCGGCTGCCCATTGCGCGGCTGAAAGCCGGCCTGCCGGCGCTGAGTCCGGAGGAAGACAGCTACAGCAACCACATTCATGCGGATGACCTGGCGCGGGCAGTGATGGCGGCCCTGTTCCGGGGACGCAACGGCCGCGTCTACAACACGTGTGACGATGCACCTCTCAGGATGGGTGAGTACTTCGATGCCGTGGCGGATCGGTTTGGCCTGGCGCGGCCAGCAAGAATTTCCCGGCAGCAAGCCGAACGAGACCTGCCGGAATCGCTGCTGTCATTCATGCGGGAATCGCGTCGGCTGGACAACGGACGCATGCGTCGCGAACTGCGGCTTGATCTGGCCTATCCGACCGTGGCCAGCATGCTGGCCGGGTTGACGGATTTAGCTGTGCGTGGCGCGCTCAGCGCTCCCGACGATATTCGCCCTCGATGACGCCGGGACGGCTGCGGTAGGCGCCCGACATGCTGTCGGCATAGGACGCTGCGGTCTGCAGCTCGATGTCGCGTGTGCGCACCGGCAGGAGGAGCAGGAGCAGCGCCAGCGCATCGCTCATCAGTCCGGGGAAGATGAGAAGCAGCCCGGCAAGCACGGTGCGCCCGCTGTCGATCAGCGCCGACAGGGAGAAGCGGCCTTGGGCCAACGAGCTGGCCAGACGGGCCAGCAGCGCGAAACGGGCTTCCTTGATCAGCACGATGCCGATGATGGCGGCCATGACCAGCCAGGCAAGCACCCACAGCGCATGACCTTCGCCCACGGCGACCAGCAGCGCGGCTTCCGCCAAGGGAAAGGCGATTAGAATGGCCAACAAAACATAACGCATGCACTTGCCTCTTTCTGGGTGTCGACAACCAGCCAACTGGCTGGAAGACCGGCCCCGGAAACCCCGGGACGGGACAACCGACTTGAACGTTGCACCATGTGCCGGGACACGATATCAGGAAGGAGATCGGGCTGAACCTGCCCGAGATCAAGCCAGCGCACCCGAAAGGACGACAACTTCATGACAGCCTTGGTTGTGATGACCACACTACCGGACTCACCCAGCGCTGTAAAGCTGGCCGAAATGCTGGTGGAAGGCCATGCTGCGGCCTGTGTTCACATCCTGCCGGCGGGTCAATCGGTGTACCGCTGGAAGGGCCGGATCGAGTCCAGCGTCGAGTGCACGCTGCTGATCAAATCCACCGAAGCGGTCTATCCGTTGCTTGAGCGCCTGATTCTGGAAAACCACCCTTATGAACTGCCGGAAATCGTGGCCGTCCCAGTCGTGCGCGGGTTGGAGGACTACTTGGGCTGGATTTCCGGACAGACCGCCTGACTCGGCCGTGTTCGGCGGCCCGTTGCGGCAGCCCTGCACACCCACCCTTCCGGCTCTGCTCAGTACCCAACCTCCCCGCCACCCATCCCGAACCGCTGGTTCAGCTCCGAGACATGCCCAAGATCCCCATCGCCATCTTCCTCGCCGCCCTGATCGTCGCGGCGGGCGCTGCCTTGTGGCTGACCGCCGAGGATCCACCGAGAAGCCCAGGCACATCGACAGATCCGTCGGCTGGCGACGGCAAAGGCGCCAGTTATGCCGCCGTCTTGGCCGCATCCTTCACGGATCTTGAAGGGCGACGTCAGTCGCTGGGCCAGTGGCAGGGCAAACTGCTCTTCATCAATTTCTGGGCCACTTGGTGCGCGCCATGCAAAGAGGAGATGCCCATGTTCGACAGTATCTTCCGTCAAAATGCCGCGAAAGGCGTTCAAGTTGTCGGCATAGCCGCCGATTCTGTAGACAAAGTTCGATTGTTTCAGAACCAGACGCCTGTGACCTACCCCCTGCTGCCAGACAGCGATGGCGCGCTGGCGTTCTCCAGGCGCATGGGCAATCATCTCGGCGTGCTGCCGCACACGCTGGTCTTCAGCCCCAACGGCGAGCTGCTTCTGAACAAGATTGGCCAGCTGACCAAGGCGGAAATGGAGCTGATCATCCGCGAAAATGCGCCCAAGTGACGGAAACTGTTTAGAAAAAACCATTAATCGCACTTGACTCCGTTAAACCCTGAATGTGTTCGCGGCCTCGCCCGGCGCGGAAAGCGAACCGGCGTGTGAAACCATACCAGGCCCGAATTGGTGAAGCGCCCCGGATGCCCGCCTAACACGGCGCGCCCATGCCCGCAACTGGACAATTTCGCCGAACTTGCGGCAAACTCCGCCCCCTATGACCAAAAAAGAAGCTGGGGCGCATGACGCGGCCGGCAAAATTCTGGTGCTGCACGGGCCCAATCTGAATCTTCTGGGAACGCGCGAGCCGGAGATTTACGGTTCAGTCACGCTTGGCGAGATCAATCAGCGACTCGAAGCGCTGGCTGCGGCGGCTGGCGTGACGATTCGCTGCGTGCAGAGCAACGCCGAATCGACGCTGATCGACGAAGTTCAGGCCGCCAAGGCTGGCGGATTTCAGTTCATCCTGATCAACGCCGCCGGGTTGACCCATACCAGCGTTGCACTGCGGGATGCGCTGGCGGCTGTTGCGGTTCCATTCATTGAAGTGCATCTGTCGAACATCCATGCCCGCGAGGCATTTCGATCCCATTCCTATCTGGCCCCACTGGCCGTAGGGATGATTTGCGGATTTGGGGCCCAGTCCTACGAACTGGCTCTGCAAGCCGCGTTGAAGCACATCGGCCGGCCGGCCTGACCGCAGCCCGGCCCAACCCCGGCGCCAAGCCCCGGAGAGGGCCTGCGCGGAGAACAAGGAATCATCATGGACCTCAGAAAACTCAAGAAGCTGATTGACCTCGTCCAGGAGTCCGGCATTGCCGAACTGGAAGTCACGGAAGGCGAGGAGAAGGTACGGATTGCCCGCACGAATGCCGGCTCGACGCAGGTTTACATGCCGCAGGCCAGTGCCGCACCCATCCCCGCCCCGGCAGCGGCCGCGCCGGCCGCAGCGGTACCTGCCGCCCCGGCAGAACCCGCTGGACACACGTTGAAAGCGCCGATGGTTGGCACCTTCTATCGCTCGCCCTCTCCCGGCTCGCCCGCATTTGTGGAAATTGGCCAGGCGGTCACCAAGGGCCAGACGCTGTGCATCATCGAAGCGATGAAGCTCCTGAACGAAATCGAATCCGACATGGCCGGCACGGTCAAGGCGATTCTGGTGGAGAACGGCCAGCCGGTGGAATACGGCCAGCCGCTCTTCGTCATTGAATAAGGGGGCCCTATGGCCGCCTTTGGCCGGTCTTCGGAGCCGGCGATGTTTGAAAAAGTATTGATCGCCAACCGCGGCGAGATTGCGCTCCGAATTCAGCGCGCCTGTCGCGAACTGGGGATCAAAACCGTTGCCGTGCATTCGGAAGCTGACGCGGATGCCAAATACGTGATGCTGGCGGACGAATCGGTCTGCATCGGCCCCGCCCCGTCGCGCGACAGCTACCTGAACATTCCCGCCATCATCAGCGCGGCCGAAGTCACCGACGCACAGGCCATCCATCCCGGCTACGGATTCCTGTCCGAGAATGCCGACTTCTGCGAACGCGTGGAGAACTCGGGCTTCGTGTTCATCGGCCCGCGTCCCGACAACATCCGCATGATGGGCGACAAGGTCGAGGCCAAAGCCGCCATGAAACGGGTGGGCATCCCCTGCGTGCCCGGCTCCGATGGCGCATTGCCTGAGGACCCCAAGGAAATTCGTCGAATCGCCGCAGCGATCGGCTACCCGGTGATCATCAAGGCGGCGGGCGGCGGCGGCGGGCGCGGCATGCGCGTGGTGCACACCGAAGCCGCACTGCTCAACGCCGTCACCCTCACCCGCAGCGAGGCGCAATCGGCCTTTGGCAACCCGACGGTGTATCTGGAGAAGTTCCTGGAGAACCCGCGGCACATCGAAATCCAGGTGCTCGCGGATGAACATCGCAATGCGATCTTCTTGTGGGAGCGCGATTGCTCCATGCAACGTCGCCACCAGAAGATCATTGAAGAGGCCCCGGCGCCGGAACTGAAGGCGCGCCTGCGCGACCGCATTGGCGAGCGCTGCGCGGAAGCCTGCCGCAAGCTCAACTATCGTGGCGCCGGCACCTTTGAATTCCTCTATGAGAATGAGGAGTTCTATTTCATCGAGATGAACACCCGGGTGCAGGTCGAGCACCCGGTGACCGAGATGATCACCGGTGTGGATATTGTCCAGGAACAGATCCGGGTCGCGGCCGGCCACAAGCTGCGCTATCGGCAGAAGGACATTCAGCTGCGTGGCCACGCCATCGAGTGCCGCATCAATGCCGAGAATCCGGTGTCATTCGTGCCGTCGCCCGGCCGCATCACCCAGTTCCATGTGCCCGGCGGGCCAGGCATCCGCGTCGACTCACATGCCTATCAGAACTACTACGTGCCGCCGCACTACGACTCGCTGATCGGCAAGGTGATCGCCCACGGCGACACCCGCGAGCAGGCGCTGGCGCGCATGCGCACCGCACTGTCGGAAATGATCGTCGACGGCATTCAGACCAACATCCCGCTGCACCAGGACCTGCTCAACGACGCGGCCTTCATCCGGGGAGGCATCAGCATCCACTTCCTCGAGCACCGCATGAGCGTCCAGAAGAAGATCGCCATCGAAAGCGGGGAGTAGCCGGGTGAGCGTGACCGCCGTGCGTTTCACGCTCGCCCGCCAGGAGGCGGAGGCGTTTGCCGATGCCCTGATGGAGTTTGACAGCCTGTCCGTGAGCGTCGAGGACGCGCAGGCAGGCACGTCGCAGGAAAAACCCATCTTCGGCGAGCCCGGCGCAGATGCCGGTCTGTGGGAGCTGTGCGACGTGGTGGCCCATTTCGCGCCAGGCGCGAACATTGCAGCGGCAATGAATGCCTGCGCAGAGGCGCTGGCGCTCCCGGTGCCGCAGTACACGGTCGAAGTGCTTGAAGATATCGACTGGGTGCGTGCCAACCAGGCGCAGTTCCAGCCCATTTGCATTTCCGACCGCGTATGGATTGTGCCGAGCTGGCATGCGCACGAACCGCTGCCCGCCGGTGCCTTGCCGATCCAGATTGATCCGGGTGCCGCGTTCGGCACCGGCAGTCATCCGACGACCCGACTCTGTCTGCGCTGGCTGGAATCCACGTTGCGCGATCGTCCGAATGCATCCGTCATCGACTACGGCTGCGGCTCGGGCATACTGGCCATTGCCGCACTCAAGCTGGGCGCCGCGTCGGCCACCGGCGTGGATATCGACGAGCAGGCGCTGGTGACGGCACGCCACAACGCCGACGTGAACAGCGTCAGGGCCGACTTCCTGTCTGCGTCTGAACGTCAGCCGGAACCGGCTGACCTCGTGGTTGCCAATATCCTCTCGCACCCACTCATCGTGCTCGCACCCTTCCTTTCCCGCTGCGTGCGTCCGGGTGGTGCACTCGCGCTCTCCGGAATTCTCGGGGATCAGGCTGAGGAAGTGATCGCCGCCTATGCGCCATGGATCCCACTTCGTGTGGCGGCGCGGGATGAAGATTGGGTATGCTTGAGTGGAAACCTTGCTGGCTGAATCCGGTTTGACTGCTCTCAACTCTCTGTTTCGGCTTCCACGATGCTGCTGACCACATGTCCCAACTGTCAGGCCCAGTTCAAGGTATCGCCTGAGCAGCTCAATGTCCGCTCGGGCCGGGTGATGTGTGGACGCTGCCGGCATGTGTTCAACAGCTTCGAGTCTCTGCAACGCATCGACAGCACCCTGGGCGACGGGCCTGTGTCCCGGCCGCTGGCGTCAAGTCAGGCATCGCCATCCGAGGCAGACCGAGAACATGCGGCCGGAGCTCCGCTTCTGGAGGAACACTCGCCCGCCGTTCAATCACCACCGCCTGCCATCGATATCGGCAGTCCGCCCTCCGTGCCGGCTTTCCTCGATGCGTCGCAGCCGCCTCGGCCGCCCGAGGCCAACACGCTGAGCCCCTATCGCAACGCGCCCTTGCTCCCGAAGGAGGCGGCTCGCGAGCCGCGTCCCGTTGGCTGGACGGTGCTCGCCGTCCTTGCCGGATGCGGGCTGTTGCTCCAGGCAGCGTATCTCTGGCGCAGCCAGATCGTGAGTCAGTACCCGGTCGTGCGACCGCATTTCGAGAAGGCGTGCGAGCTCATCGGCTGCACCGTGCCGTGGGGACGCGATGCCGCCGCGCTGAAGGTCGAAAGCTCCGATCTGATCGAGGAACTGGGCGCGAAGGGACGATTCCTGCTGACGGCGACCATTGCCAATCGTGCGGCCGTGGTGCAGGACTTTCCGCACCTTGAACTCAGCCTGACGGACACGAACAATCAGACGCTGGCGCGCCGCGTGCTGTCGCCGGACGCATACCTCGGGGCGGCTAGCGTGAGAAATGCGGGCATGGCGCCCGGCAGCAGCGCTGCCATCAACGTGCGCATCGACAGCCAGCTTGTCAATGCCTCCGGATACCACGTCGAGCTGTTCTTTCCCTGATGGCCCCCTGAGCCACCCTTGCCCGATGGTCGCGCTCTCTCACGGCGACATTGCGAATATTCGCATCGGCAAACCATCCCCGCCAGAGGCCGCATGAAAGCCCCGTCGTATAATCGCCAGCGTTTCTCCCCCCACCTTTCCGGCTTCCGCCCCTCCACCTGTCCAATACCATGCGCGCCCTGATTTGCGGCTCCCTCGCGTTCGACACCATCATGGTGTTCCGCGACCAGTTCAAGAAGCACATCCTGCCCGACCAGATTCATGTTCTGAGCGTGTCCTTCCACGTACCGGAGCTGCGCAAGGAGTTTGGCGGCTGCGCCGGCAACATCGCCTACAACTTGAAGCTGCTGGGCGGTGAACCGTTGATCATGGCGACCGTGGGGGACGATTTCGGTCCCTATGCGGCACACCTCGACTCGCTGGGCATTGCCCGCACCCATGTGCGCCACCTGCCCGGCATGTACACCGCGCAGGCTTACATCACGACCGACATCGATGACAACCAGATCAGCGCGTTTCATCCGGGCGCGATGGCCGAGGCCAAGCAGAATCATGTGTCCGCTGCGGTCGACATCGATCTGGGCATCGTGGCGCCCGATGCGCCGGATGCCATGGTGCAGCACTGCCGCGAGTTTCATGCTCGCCGGACGCCATTCATCTTCGATCCGGGTCAGTCTCTGCCCATCTTCGTCGCCACCGAATTGCGTGAAGTCATCGAACTGGCCGACTATGTCACGGTCAATGACTACGAGGCCCGCATGGTCGAGGAGCGGCTGGGGCAGCCCATCTCACAGGCGGCGGTCAAGGCCAAGGCGCTCATCGTCACACGCGGTGGCCAGGGATCGCTGATTTGCACCGGGGATCGCGAGATCTCCATTCCCGCTGTTGCCCCGACTGCGATTGCCGATCCCACTGGTTGCGGTGATGCCTACCGCGCTGGCATCCTGTATGGACTCCAGGCAGGCTGGGACTGGGAGAAAACGGGGCGGCTGGCCTCATTGCTCGGCAGCATCAAGATCGCACAGCGTGGTCCGCAGAATCACTATTTCACGCGTGACCAGCTGGCACAACAGTATCGCGCTGCATTCGGCAGCGAACTTTGGTAAGGAGAGCATCATGAACGTGAAAGCAATCGCAATGGCCGTCTGTGCGGTCGCCGTACTGGGTGGTTGTGCCCAGCAGGGCCTTGGCGGTGGTGACTACAGTCGCAGCCAGGTTCGCGGCGAACAAACCGTTCGCATCGGTGTCGTCGAGAGCGTGCGCGAGGTGCGCATTGATGGCAAGGATTCGGGTGTGGGCACGGCGACCGGCGCCGTCCTGGGTGGGCTCGCCGGCAGCGAAGTCGGCAAGGGCCGCGGTTCGGTGGCGGGCGCCGTCGCGGGCGCCGTGGTCGGCGGCATCATCGGCCAGTCCATCGAGAAGTCGAACAGCGATCGGCGCGGCGTGGAAGTCACGGTCAAGCTGGATAGCGGCAAGATCATTGCGGTGACGCAGGAGGCTGACGAGGTGTTCCGTGTCGGCGACCGCGTGCGCGTGCTGTCGGGCCAGGGTGCCACACGCGTCTCGCGCTACTGACCAGAGAAGTGACTCTTCGTAACACCAGTTTCATGTGACCGTCACGGCACCGTCACCGTCGTGACCTAAGGTGCCCTCCGTGTTCATCACACGGGGGCGCCATGCGCCAGGAAGATCTGTCCCGATTGCGTCCGGACCGGAACGACGCAAATGCCGCAGAGCTCGGCAGTCGATACGTGGTCGGTCTTGCCGCTTCCGAATCGGAAGTGCAGGAAACACAGGCGCTACGCTATCGCGTGTTTGCCGGTGAGCTCGGTGCCCGGCTTGACGTTGATGCCGCGCGAATCGGCCTCGATGTCGATCGCTACGACGCCTTCTGTGACCACCTCTTCGTGCGTGATCGCCACAGCCAAGAAGTGGTCGGTACCTACCGCATCCTCTCGCCACACGCCGCCCGCACCGCAGGCGGGTACTACTCAGAATCCGAGTTCTGCCTCGAATCGCTGGCGAGTATTCGCGGCGGGTTGGTCGAAGTCGGCCGTTCCTGTGTCCACGCCGAGCATCGCTCAGGTGCGGTCGTGACGTTGCTGTGGTCGGGTTTGATCAGCTACATGCGTGTTCGCGGACACCGCTATCTCGCAGGGTGCGCAAGCATCAGCCTGGCCGACGGCGGGCGTTCTGCCGCGAGCGTGTACAAGACCGTGTGCCATAATCATTCCGGCCCGGAAAACTGGCGCGTGATGCCACATCGTCCGGCCCGGCTGCTCGAGCGATTTCCGGATGTGCATGTCTGTCCGCCCGCTCAGATGCCGCCCCTCATCAAAGGCTACCTGCGCGTCGGCGCCTACATTTGCGGAGAACCGGCTTGGGACGCGGACTTCAACACGGCGGATCTGTTTCTGCTTCTGCCGATGGACAAGATCAGCCCGCGCTACACGCAGCACTTTCTGCGGAACCCGGCGCTGCAAATGGCCGCCTGAGGCAATCCACATCGCGCCTGGTGCGCGCCTTTCGATGGACCCGGCTTATCCTGCATGGTCTGGTTGCGTTCGCACTGGTCGGCGCAATCTTTCCGCGCGCGAGCCAATCGACGCGGGCGCGGATCGTGCGCTGGTGGTCGCGAAAACTGCTGCGGATTCTCCGTGTCATCCCGGCCATTCATGGTCACCCACCGGACTGGCAGGCGCGGAATCTGGTCATCGTCGCCAATCACATCTCGTGGCTGGACATCTTCGTGATCAATGCCGTGCGCCCGACCCGCTTCGTGGCCAAATCAGAAATCCGTGACTGGCCGTTCGTTGGCTGGCTGTGCGAGAAGTCCGGCACGATTTTCATCAAGCGCGCAAAACGCAGCGATACGCACAAGATCAATCAGGTCATGCACGACGTGCTGGCGGGCGGCGACTGCGTCGGCCTGTTTCCTGAGGGCACGACGACGGGCGGCGATCGACTGCGCAAGTTCCATTCGTCACTGTTCGAGCCTGCAGTCGTCAGCGGCGCCAAGGTGATGCCACTGGCCATTGCCTATCGCGAGGAAGATGGCGAACGCAGCCTGGCACCTGCCTACATCGAGGATGTGACGTTTGCCCAGTCGATTCGCGCCATACTGGACTGCCCCAAACTGGTCGTGGAGGTGACCTGCGGCGATCCGCTTGCGGCAGATGCCTTCAAGCGCCGCGACCTCGCCTCCGCCTGCGAGACCCTGATCGCGCGAATTCTGGATGTCGAAGTGATCCGTGAGCGGCTGGCACTGGGCGGCGAACTCGCGGCGCAGACCGAGCAATTCGAAGAGACATGACCGCTTAGTCGGTCACGGCGCCTGGAGGCGTCTCACCCATGACCTGGAACACTGTCCTGTCATGCAGGCGCACCGCGGTGAGCGCGCGGCCCCACAGACAACCGGTGTCCACCGCCAGCAGGTCATCTCGCATCCTGAGCCCGAGCGCGGACCAATGGCCACAAATGATCCGGATGTCGGCGGACCGGCGACCGGGCACATCGAACCAGGGCATCGTGCCAACCGGCGCATCCTCGGGTTGACCCTTGAAGCGCAGCTGAATCCGCCCGGCAGCATCACATACGCGCATCCGTGTCATTGAATTGACGATCAGCCGCCAGCGCGAAATGCCGGCCAGCGAGTTGTCCCAGCGATCAGGCAGATCGCCATAGAGTTCTGCCAGAAAGCGGCGAGGGTCCTCGGCTTGCAGTTGCGTCCCGACTTCCGCTGCACGTTGCAGCGCTTCATCGGCCGTCCATTGCGGTAGCAGACCGGCGTGCACCATCAACCAGCCCGACTCACGGATCACCAGGGGGAGGCCTCGCAGCCAGCGGGAGAGCTCATCACGATCCGGCGCATTCAGAATGTCGTCCAGCGTGTCGCCGCGTCGAGTTGTCACCGTTCCGGCCTCGACACAGAGAAAGTGCAGGTCGTGATTGCCCAGCACCACCCGAGCCGAAGCGCCCAGCCCCTTCACCAGCCGCAGACAGCCCAGCGAATCCGGCCCACGATTGACCAGGTCACCCGTCAGCCACAGCCGGTCCTGGCCGGGGCGAAAGGCAATGCGAGACAACAGCCTCTCCAGGGCGTCCCGGCCTCCCTGGAGATCACCGATGGCATAGTCAGCCATGAGCGGGCAGCAAACAAAAAGGGCGGCAACTGCCGCCCTTTCGAGATGGGTTCATGAACAACGTCGCACGAGCAATTCGACCAATTACTTCGACTGCGCCACCATGTAGTCCACGGCTGCCTTCACGGCTTCGTCCGATAGCGCGGCGTTGCCGCCTTTGGCTGGCATGGCGCCTTTGCCCTTGATCGCTGCGGTATGGAGCGCGGCAGCGCCCGTCTTGATGCGAGGCGCCCATGCGAGCTTGTCGCCCGTCTTGGGTGCGCCCGCCACACCGGCGGCATGACAGGCCATGCATGCGCCGTCATAGGTCGACTTGCCATCCACCTTGCCGGCTGCGGCCGCGGCCACAACAGCGACCGGAGGCGCGGCAGGCGGCGCCGCAACAGCAGAAGCCACTGCGGGACCGCCCTCGACGGCCAACTTTGCCACGGGCGCAATTCGCTGCGCGATGGCCTCGGGTGTGGACGCCTGCGTCCCGGCACCCACTGTGTGCGTGCCCACCGCGAATTTGGCGAGCAGGACAATGCCCACAACCAGACCGAGCGTTCCGACCGTGATGGCGACCGCCATGCCGACAGCGTTGGATTTACCGCCCGACGATTCTCCGTGTGACATGTTTCCCTCATGAATCCTCTGTTGAACTGGGCGGATTATACCGTCAGGTCGTGCCAAGCACCCGCCGTGTACCCGTCTTGTCGCTCCAGCAACAATGGGTGAGCACCATGGCGGCGAACAAGGTTAAGGGTTAAACTGCCAGCCCTTGAGCAGTCTCAGGAAGCGCCCATAGCTCAGTTGGATAGAGTGTTGGTTTCCGAAGCCAAAGGTCGCAGGTTCGACTCCTGCTGGGCGCGCCATCTGAATGCCACCTGAGCGTGGTCTTTTTTTGCGTTCAGCCAAGCCCGCTGCTGGGGGGTAACGCACGAGGCTGTCACCTACATCGGCCACCCTGACCGCTTCAATGTGGCGCTCGGCCGCCGCCCACTGCGCGCAGCTGTGGCCGGATCGGTGTCGCATATTCCGGCACCCACTTCTTGAGGTCACGGCGCAGTGCATGCTCGTCAGGCTCGGACTCAGCCGACATCCACTCAAGCAGTCCGGGTAACCAGTTCGCGGGTACTTCGCGCGCCTTGGCAACTCGCAGCCGAGGGTGCGGTGTTGCGCGAGTTTGTTCACCGTCCAGCAAGAGTTCCTCGAAGAGTTTTTCCCCGGGACGCAGACCACTGAAATCTATCGGAATTCTGTCGAGCCCGTGTCCGGATAGCCTGATCATGTCCTGGGCGAGGTTCAGAATCCGAATGGGCTTACCCATGTCCATGACGAATATTTCGCCACCCAGTCCCATGCTGCCCGCCTGCAAGACGAGTCTGGCCGCCTCTGGAATGGACATGAAGTAGCGGACCATATCCGGATGGGTCACCGTGACCGGCCCGCCCTTGGCAATTTGCTCTTCGAAACGGGGGATCACGCTGCCCGCGCTGCCCAGCACATTTCCAAAACGAACCATCTCGAATCTTGGAAGTGACGTCGTTTGCTGCAATGCCTGGCATACCATCTCCGCAAGACGCTTCGACGCACCCATGACATTGGTTGGATTGACCGCCTTGTCGGTCGATACCAGGACAAATTTGTCCACTGCGTGATTGATCGCAGCGCGCGCAAGCACGTAGGTGCCGAGCACGTTGTTGCGCAAGGCCTCCCACGCGTTGCAGTCCTCCATCAGCGGCACATGCTTGTAGGCTGCAGCATGGAAGACCACGGCGGGCTGGTAGCGCCGCATGAGGTCGTTGACTCGCGTCTCGCTCTTCACATCACCGATGACCGCTACCGTTGGCAGTTGAGGAAACTGGTCCCCCAGCTGCTGCTCTATGCTGTAAAGCGCGTATTCGCTTTGCTCGAACAGAATGATCAGGCTTGGCTGTTGCGCCGCGATCTGGCGACAAAGCTCCCCGCCTATCGAGCCACCCGCACCGGTCACAAGCACAACCTTGCCCGCAAGAAGTTCGCGCACCGACATCTCCGTAGAATCGACCGCATTGCAGAGAAGAACATCATCGATTCGCCACTTTCGCAGCCGGTTGCGTCCGTCGGCGTTGCTCCGTTCGCTTTCCGGCAGCCACAGCGTCACCCCAAGCTCCGCCGCCCGTTCTAGCAGATCTCTGCGCTGTTCGTGGCTGGCAGGGAGGCACGACACGCAGGCATGGGCTGCGCCACTTCGGCGCACCTCGTGGGTGAATCGTTCCTCGACGCACGACGCCACCACGCACCAGTCGCTACCAGCGTCGAACCTGAGCGCCATCAGGTCGCGTTCTGCAGCGCAATCGACAAGCACGATTGGGGTGGGACGTTTGGGCCGGGGCGCGGAATCGACATTTTTTGTTGTTCGCAACCTTCTTGCGTACTCCGCCAGAGCAACGCAGGCCACGCCCGCCACAATCCAACCGGCGGCACCCAGCCAGAGTGAACCAGAAAGAGCGGCAACGACTGCAAGCACGGACATCGCCAACACAATGAGGCAAACGCGCGCCCAAGTGTGGGCAAAGTCAATTCGCATCGCAGGCTCCAATCAAAGCGAGGTTCCGGTCCTGCGCGCGATGCCGCGCCCGGGGGCATGGCACATTGTTTTTTTTGGGATTCGTTGGCTGCTTCGTAATGATTATTGGCTCATTCAGTCGAACGCGCAAGCCGACGATGCGCTATCGAGTAAAGTGTCGCCGAACAGAGACAGAGCAGCACGGAAACAGGGAACTGCACGGTGATCGGCAGCTTCAGCAGCCAGCACGCCGTCATGCCCGTCAAAAGCATCAGCGGGACCGCAACCGTCAGAAGTCTTCGGTGCGTCCATCCTGCGAGCACCAGCCTCTGATACAGATGCTCACGATGCGCCATCCAGAACCGCTCTCCCCGCCAGACACGGCGAAGCAGCGTGAAGCTCGCGTCGAGAAGAAAGGGCAGGAACACAAGCACGGGAAACCAGGCGGGCCACAGGCCATCCCGAACCCCCCAGATTGAAATCAGGGCCGCGCCGAAGCCCAACGGAATGGATCCGGCGTCGCCCATGAAAACTCTGGCCGGCGGCAGGTTGAACAGGAGGAATCCGGCGACCGCGCCTGCGAGGATAAGGGAAATGCTTCCCGCCTCGTGCCCAGACCCCCAGCCGGCCCAGCCCAGCATCGAGAAACCGATGAGCGCCATCGATGCCGCGAGACCATCTGCGCCGTCCATGAAGTTGAACAGGTTGGCCGACCACACAACAAGCACCGCAAGAAGCGGAACCGCCCAATTGCCTGGCAGCAATCCGGCCACTGCGACCACGGCCGACACCGCGTGGACGGCAAGACGCAAAGCAATGGGCTGGGCGCGCCAGTCATCGAGCAAGGAAATCATGACCACCGCGAGCACCGCAAGCGAAAGTGCAAACGGCATGCCGCGCCCCGATGCGATCATGGTCACGACAACCGCAACGAGAAATGCGATCCCACCGATCCGCGGTGTTGTACGTCGATGCAACGACCTGGCATTGGGATGATCCAGAAGGATGCCCACTCGAAGCGAAAGACGCGCCGCCAATGCAGTGAGTGCTGCGGCTAGCAGCGCCGCCGCAACCACCCACACCAGAACGGAGACTCCCGGACTCATGCCCCGAATGGACCGTGCGGTGCGCCGCACCGCCACAAGCCAGCGGTCGACTCCCGCATGAAAAAAACGCGGGCACCCGAAGGTGCCCGCGATCGAACCTGCAGCAAGGTAGCCGCCTATGGGCAGACTGCTGCGCGTGTGACGTTGATACCCACCGATGCCGCTCCATCGTTCACCGTCACGGTGGTAGTGCCCAATCCGGCTTGCGCAGTGATTGTCACAGTGTTGCCCGCAAGGGTCGCCGTTGCGATCGAAGTGTTGGCGGAATTGACGACCTTGGTGGTATTGCCTCCAAGCGTTATCGCGGTGCCGGTCTGCAAGGCCGCAGTGAAGCAGAAGCTTGTCGGCGACACGGTAAGCGGCTGAGTTGGCGTCGTGGTGCCGGGCGCCGATGACGCCGTCACCGTAACCGACGTGCCGACCGCATCAGTAATCACGATCGAGCCGCCTCCGCAGTTTGGTGGCAAGCCACCGCCGTATGAAACGGAGAGCACGCCGCCGCTTGCAGGAATTGTTGACGGGGTGATCAACACGTTGAGCGGTGCGGTTGTCACCGCTGTGTACGGCGGCACGCCGCCCGTGATGAGCACGTTTGCCTGCCCCTGGCCGCACTGCTGGGTGGTTCCACCGGCGATGACGGGCAATGTAGCCGGCGTCGCGGTCAGCGGCCCCGTTGGCGCACTCAAGAGAGTGAAGACGACATCACGATAAGAGCCAGAATCCACATCCGTAAGGCGGATGCCGACAAACTGTGTCAATGCGTTCGCAGCCGGCACAAACCGGGCAACAGATCTGCCAAAGCCGTCAGTCACGACTGTATAGGTTGGCGCCAAGGTGACATTGTCATCCTGAATGTATGACAGTGGCCCAAACAGAACCGAGTAACGAATACGGCGATTGGGTCGGAAGAGTCCGCTGGAGGAGGGTCTGATGTCGATACGTGACTCTGCGCCTGCGCATGCTGCCACTGAAACCGTTGCGCCTGCTCCCCCCGTCACTCCGCAAGTGGAGATCGAAGTTATGGATACATCAAAGCCGAGCAAAAAATTCTGACCCACGGCGACAGTCGCGGTGGCCTGCCGTCCGCCATTGTCACGAACAGTCAGGTTGACGGTGCGTATGGGGTAGGCCTCGGGCGGCAAACCGGCGTCGATCACGGAGGGGTTGCCAGGCACCACCGTGTACGAATTCGAACTGGTGGTTAAGTTGAGAGGAAGCAGCGCGGGCTCGCTACTCTGCAAATTATAAGGGGGCGTCCCGCCTGCGATGGTGAAGGTGAACGGATTCCCCGCGAAGACCGTCGAGGTGGCCGGCAGGATGGCAAGTTCACCCGTCCTCAGCCCTGTATCACTGGATGTTCCGCCGCCGCCACAGGATTGGAGCAGGAGGGTTGAGGCGCCCAGAACCAAGGCTGCCAGGGATTTGTTGGACCGACGCAAGAAGTCGTTGAGCACGGTCGTTTCCTTTCGCTTTGCCGGAAACTGTCTAGTGGATTTCCAGATAGTTGCCGAAAATTATAGGGTTACCGAGTTTTATTAAAGCGCAACTTGCAGATTGATGCAAGTACTTTGTGGTTAGCTCCAACCGATAGCGTCCTGAGCCCCGTTGGTGGCATCAAACCCCTCCAACCCCGGCAACTCCTTGATTTAATTAGGGACAGGCGCCTGGCGGGTTCAATGTGATAGTTCCTGTCGTTACGCGCGTGCCGTCCGAAACGTTTAGTGTGACGGCTGCGAGGCCAGCCGCCCCAACTGCGGACGTACTCGGACTGGAGCGCGTGACTGTCAGTACGTTTCCAGCGGGAGGCGGGACGGTGATGAGACCGGGATGGCTCACTGCGTAGCTCAGTGTGCCGGTAAGGACTACTGCGATTTGAGTGCTCTGTCCGCACGCCAGCGTCACCGAAGGCGGGACCAATATCGGCGCAGAAATCGGCGGACCAGGCGGGGCAGCAGTACCTACCGTATTCGACACGCTGAACGTCGTGGTCAGCCCGGCCGCATCTGTTACCGCGAACTGTGTTCCCCCCGTTCCAGTGCTGCAGACGGAACCAGTGACGGTGACGTTCACCCCGCCGCCGCTGGCAGCCACGATGGTCGGACTGATCTGTGCAAACAAGGGCGATGTGTTGGAAACGGTATACGGCGGCGTACCGCCGAAAATGTAGTGTGTCGTCGAGACGTTTGCCGCGCAGTTCGTGGTGTTAGTCCCGGTCCAGCCGGCGCTGGAAGGAATCACGGTCAGGGTCGATGCCCCATTGATGAATTGGGTGATGGCAAACGGAAACGTTTTGGCCTGGCCGGTCGGTACATCTGTGTATCGGAGGACCGCCGCTTGCGAAGTAACACCCGCTCCCGCACGAAGGGTGACATTGGCCGTACCGCTCGCGTCTGTCGAGACCGTGTGCGTCGATGCCGTGGCGCCATTCGGGGAGGTCACGAATGCAAACTGGCCGTTGACTACATCAAATCGGAGTGCGCGATTGGCGAGCGGCACGCCATTCTGAACGGACCTCACTTGAAGGACGGCATCCCCGCCGCCGCACATGACGGCGCCGGTACCGCAATTGGTGGTGGCCGATGGCGAAACCGGCGTGAACGTCACCGCACTGGAAAGGGTAGAGACCTTGACGACGGCCGTCGCGGATTTGGTCGTGTTGTTCTGATCTCGAACCGTCAAGGTTACGGTTGTATCTTGAGCAACTTCACTCGCGATAATGGTGAACTGCGCACCGTTTACCGTCTCGGTCACGGGCACTACCGCATTGTTCGACGAGAACACCGCATAGCCGGCACGCCCCCCACTGATGGTGAACGTTGTAGGCGTATTCGGAAAAACCTCCGCTTGCGCCGGTAGGACCAGCAATTCACCTGTGGTTGTGCTAGGCGGAGAAGACACCGCGCCAGATCCACATCCTTGTAACAGCCCGGCGAGCAAAAGCGTGGGCAGAAAAAACTGGGCCAGTTGTTTTACAGACATGGGCGTCCTCGCAGGTGTGGGCTGATGCGCTTCGTATGGATACGAATGCGCCAGCTGGAAGTGTACAACGCGCGACCTGCGCTGCAGCAGTGCGCCTTCAGGCGCCTGCCCATTCAGATCATGAACCGCTGTTACTCCTCCCAATGTTGCGGCGCAGCACGCGTCTCGCTATCATCAATCCATCCCCGCACGTCCAAGGACGGGTCGCTCGGGCTTCCCGGCGCACCCGCCCCAACGAGGCCACCAGCCTTGCCCGCAAAGTCTGTTCTTGCCTCAGGCGGACAGACTGTCAGAAACTAGACAGCCTAGCTGTCCGCCCGACTTTTTGAGGACTCACCATGCAGGCATCCCGCTCCGGCCAGACTCCAGGCCCACAGGGTCTCTACGACCCCCAAAACGAACACGACGCCTGCGGTGTCGGCTTCATCGCACACATCAAGGGCGGGAAATCGCACGGGATCATCGAGCAGGGCCTGAAGATTCTGGATAACCTGAGCCACCGTGGCGCCACGGGTTATGACCCGCTCCTGGGCGACGGTGCCGGGATTCTGATTCAGCTCCCCGATGCGCATTTGCGCCGCGTGTGCGGCCTGCAGAAGATCACGCTGCCGGCAGTCGGCCAGTACGGCGTGGGCATGGTGTTCCTGCCGCGCGAAGCGGCCTCACGCATGGCCTGCGAGCAGGAAATCGAGCGGGCCATCCAGGCCGAGGGGCAGGTGCTGTTGGGCTGGCGTGACGTGCCCACCAACAACACGGGACTCTCCCGCGCCGCCGTGGCCGTGGAGCCGATCGTGCGCCAGGTTTTCATCGGCCGCGGCCGCAACAACATGTCGCAGGATGATCTGGAACGGAAGCTCTACATCATCCGCAAGAGCTCCGGCCACGCCATCCAGGCGCTCAATCTGCGCCACGGCAAGGAGTTCTACGTGCCGTCGATGTCGACGCGCACCATCGTCTACAAGGGGATGCTGCTCGCGGACCAGGTGGGCGAGTACTTTGTCGACCTGCAGGATCCAACCATGGTCACAGCCCTGGCGCTCGTGCACCAGCGTTTCTCAACCAACACGTTTCCGACCTGGGACCTGGCGCACCCGTTCCGCATGATTGCGCACAACGGCGAGATCAACACGCTGCGTGGCAACGTGAACTGGATTCGCGCGCGCCAGCGCGGCATCTCCTCACCCGTGCTGGGCGAGGACCTCGACAAGATCTGGCCGCTGATCTATGACGGCCAGTCGGACTCGGCATCGTTCGACAACGCGCTGGAACTGCTCACCATGGGCGGTTATCCATTGGCCCAAGCCATGATGATGATGATTCCCGAGGCCTGGAGCGGCAACAAGCTCATGGACGAGGATCGCAAGGCGTTCTACGAATACCACGCCGGCATGATGGAGCCGTGGGACGGCCCGGCCGCGATGGCGTTCACCGACGGCCGCCAGATTGGCGCGACGCTGGACCGCAATGGCCTGCGCCCCGCGCGCTACATCGTCACGGACGATGACTACGTCGTGCTGGCCTCGGAAGCCGGTGTCCTGGACATTCCCGAGTCCAAGATCGTGAAAAAGTGGCGCCTGCAGCCGGGCAAGATGTTCCTGGTTGACCTGGAGCGCGGCAGGATCATCGACGACAACGAGCTCAAGCGCGATCTCGCCGCCGCCAAGCCCTACAAGGAATGGGTGAAGAAAGGCCGCATCCGCCTGGAAGACCTGCCGGATCCGGCACCGGCCGAGGTGTCGCCCGTTCCGTTGCTCGATCGCCAGCAGGCCTTCGGCTACACCCAGGAGGATCTCAAGATCATCCTGTCCGCGATGGCGAAAAGCGGCGAGGAGCCCATCGGCTCGATGGGCAACGACTCGCCGCTGGCTGTGCTGTCGGACAAACCGAAGACGCTGTATCACTACTTCAAGCAGCTCTTCGCGCAAGTGACCAACCCGCCCATCGATCCGATCCGCGAAGAGCTGGTCATGGCGCTGGGCATTTCCATCGGCCCGCGTCCCAACCTGCTGGACATCGACGCCAAGGATCCCGGCATCTGGTTTGACGTCGCACAACCGGTGCTGACCACCGAGGACATGGAGAAGATCCGCCACGCCGAGCTTTTCACCGGCGGGCATTTTCGCTCCAAGGAGTTGGACATTACCTATCCAGCCGCGTGGGGGGCAGAGGGCATGGAGGCGGCCGTGGCCAGCCTGTGCGCGCATGCCGTGGACGCCATTCGTCTGGGCTACAACATCCTCATCATTTCCGACCGCAAGGTGGATGCCGAACATGTGCCCATTCCCGCGCTGCTGGCGCTGGGCGCGGTGCATCAACATCTGGTGCGGAAGGGTTTGCGCACCAGCACCGGCCTCATCGTAGAAACTGGTTCTGCGCGCGAGGTGCATCACTTCGCCCTGCTGTCCGGCTATGGCGCAGCGGCCGTGCATCCGTACCTCGCACTGGAAACGCTGGCCCATCTCAAGGACTACGCGCCCGATGTCTCGCCCAAGGATGCGCAGAAGCGCTTCATCAAGGCCGTGTCAAAGGGTTTGCTGAAGGTGATGTCCAAGATGGGCATCTCCACCTACCAGTCGTATGTAGGGGCGCAGATCTTTGAAGCGGTGGGACTCTCCAGCGCATTCGTGAAGCAATACTTCACTGGCACGCCCACCAACGTGGAAGGCATCGGCCTCTTCGAGATCGCCGAGGAAGCAATGCGCCTGCACCGCCTCGCGTTCAGCGACGACCCGGTGCTGCGCACCCAGCTTGATGCGGGTGGCGAGTATGCCTACCGCATCCGCGGCGAAGACCACATGTGGACGCCGGACTCCATCGCCAAGCTGCAGCACGCCACACGCGCCAACAGTTTCGCGACGTACAAGGAATACGCCAAGCTCATCAATGATCAGTCGAAGCGGCATCTCACGTTCCGCGGCCTCTTCGAAATCAAGCCGGCCGGCCCGCCCATTTCTGTCGACGAAGTGGAGCCAGCGCGTGAGATCGTGAAACGCTTCGCCACCGGCGCCATGTCGCTGGGCTCCATCTCGACCGAGGCCCACAGCGTGCTGGCCATCGCCATGAATCGCATCGGCGGAAAGTCCAATACCGGCGAAGGCGGCGAAGACCCGCTGCGCTACACCGGCCCGGACATCAAGGATGGCGAATCGCTCAAATCGCGATTGGGCGACGTGGTGATGGTGGACGTGCCGCTGAAGAAGGGCGACTCGCTCCGCTCACGGATCAAGCAGGTGGCGTCAGGCCGCTTCGGCGTAACGGCGGAATACCTCAACAGTGCCGATCAGATCCAGATCAAGATGGCCCAGGGTGCGAAGCCCGGCGAAGGCGGCCAGCTGCCCGGCCACAAGGTGTCCGAGTACATCGCGAAGCTCCGCGTGTCAGTGCCCGGTGTCGGTCTCATTTCCCCGCCGCCGCACCACGATATCTATTCCATCGAGGATCTGGCGCAGCTCATTCACGATCTCAAGAACGCCAACTCGCGCGCCTCCATCAGCGTGAAGCTGGTGAGCGAAGTCGGCGTGGGCACGGTGGCGGCAGGTGTCGCCAAGGCCAAGGCCGATCACGTCACCATTTCCGGTCACGACGGCGGCACCGGCGCATCGCCTGTGTCCTCCATCAAGCATGCCGGCACCCCGTGGGAACTCGGCCTCGCCGAAACCCAGCAGACACTGGTGCTGAACCGCCTGCGTGGCCGCATCGCCGTGCAGGCCGACGGCCAGATGAAGACCGGCCGCGACGTGTTGATCGGCGCGCTGCTGGGCGCGGATGAATTCGGCTTCGCCACCGCACCGCTGGTGGTCGAGGGCTGCATCATGATGCGCAAATGCCATCTCAACACCTGCCCGGTGGGTGTGGCGACCCAGGACCCGGAACTGCGCAAGAAATTCTCCGGCCAGCCCGAGCATGTCGTGAACTATTTCTTCTTCGTCGCCGAGGAAGTGCGCGAGCTGATGGCCAGCATGGGCATCGCGCGTTTCAACGACCTCATCGGCCGGGTCGACCTGCTCGACACCCGGAAGGGCATCGACCACTGGAAAGCCAAGGGGCTGGATTTCAGCCGGATCTTCCATCGTCCCGACATGCCCGCTGACGTCGCCCGGTTCCACAGCGAAACGCAGGATCACGGTCTCGCCGGCGCGCTGGACCATCAACTCATCAAGGAAGCCGAACCCGCGCTGAAGGACAAGAAGAAAGTGTCCATCACGGCGAATATTCGCAACGTGAACCGCACGGTCGGCGCGATGCTGTCCGGCGAAGTGGCTCGCCTGTATGGTCATGCGGGGCTGCCCGACGACACCATCCACATCAAGCTTTCCGGTACAGCCGGCCAGAGCTTCGGCGCCTTCCTCGCCAAGGGCGTCACGATGGAGCTCACTGGCCAAGCCAATGACTATGTGGGCAAAGGTCTTTCCGGCGGACGCATCATTGTCAAGCCCGATCCTGCGTTCCGCGGCGACCCGCTCGAGAACATCATCATCGGCAACACCGTCATGTACGGTGCGATTGCGGGCGAGGCGTTCTTCCGTGGCGTGGGTGGCGAGCGCTTCTGCGTGCGCAATTCCGGCGCAACCGCGGTGGTGGAAGGTGTGGGCGACCACGGTTGCGAATACATGACCGGCGGCACGGTGGTCGTGCTGGGCCAGACAGGGCGCAACTTCGCGGCCGGCATGTCCGGTGGTGTGGCCTATGTGCTGGATGAGGACAACTCCTTCGAGAAGCGCTGCAACCTCGCCATGGTGGAGCTGGAGCCGCTGCCCGAAGAGGACGCCGCGCTGGACGTCACCGAGAAAGGCGGACTCTCCTCACATGGCAAGGTGGATGTGAAACACCTGGGTGTCGAGGACGAGGTGCTCCTGAAGCGTCTCATTGAAGCCCACGCCACCCACACCGGCAGCGAGCGCGCCCGCACCATCCTCGACAACTGGGTGCTGTGGTCACGCAAGTTCGTGAAGGTGATGCCGATCGAATATCGCCGCGCGCTGGCCGAAATGGCCGCGAAGCGCGCCGAAGAAGAGAAGGCCAAACCCAAGAAACAGAAAGCGGCCTAGCCGTAGCCCCTCGCGAATATTCGTACTGCGAGCATTCGCGAAGGAACAGCACGCTTTCAATCAAACGCATTCGGAGCAAGCAATGGGCAAGCCCACAGGATTCATCGAGTACCAGCGTCTGGCCGAGGCCAGCGTGCCGCCGGCGGAAAGGCTGAAGAACTACAAGGAGTTCGTGCTGCACCTCACCGATGACGAGGCTAAGCAGCAAGGGGCCCGCTGCATGGATTGCGGCATTCCGTTCTGCATGTCGGGCTGCCCGGTCAACAACATCATTCCCGACTGGAATGACCTGGTGTATCGGCAGAACTGGAAGGAGGCGCTGGATGTCCTGCACTCCACCAACAACTTCCCCGAGTTCACCGGCCGCGTCTGCCCCGCGCCGTGCGAAGCCGCGTGCACACTGAACATCAACAATGACGCCGTGGGCATCAAGTCCATCGAGCACGCCATCATCGACAAGGGCTGGGAGCAAGGCTGGATCGTGCCGCAGCCGCCCAAGCGGAAGACCGGCAAGCGAGTCGCGATTATCGGTTCCGGCCCCGCCGGCCTCGCCGCCGCGCAGCAGCTGGCGCGCGCCGGACATGATGCAATTCTGTTCGAGAAGAGCGACCGCATCGGTGGACTGCTGCGCTACGGCATTCCTGATTTCAAGATGGAGAAGTCGCACATCGACCGCCGCTTGGACCAGATGCGTGCAGAAGGCGTGCAGTTTCGCACCGGCCAGCATATCGGCGTGGACACGCCTGCATCCGCCATCCTGGCCGACTTCGATGCGGTGATCCTCGCCGGCGGCGCGGAGCAGCCGCGCGACCTGCCGGTCCCGGGCCGCGAGCTGGATGGCGTGCACTATGCAATGGAGTTCCTGCCGCAGCAGAACAAGGTCGTGGCAGGCGACAAGGTTGGGAACCAGATCATGGCCACCGGCAAGCACGTGGTGGTCATCGGCGGCGGCGACACCGGCTCCGACTGTGTCGGCACCTCCAATCGTCACGGCGCGGCATCGGTCACGCAATTCGAGCTTCTGCCCCAGCCGCCCGAACAGGAGAACAAGCCCATGGTCTGGCCCTACTGGCCGGTGAAGCTGCGCACCTCGTCCTCACATGAGGAGGGCTGCCAGCGCGACTGGTCGGTGGCCACCAAGGCGTTCGTCGGGAAAAACGGCAAGGTCGAGAAGCTGAAGGCGGCACGCGTCGAATGGAAGGACGGCCGCATGCAGGAAGTGCCGGGCAGCGAGTTCGAGATGAAGGCCGATCTGGTCCTGCTCGCCATGGGTTTCACCGGCCCGGTGCAAACGGGGCTGCTCGAACAGTTCGGTGTTGAGAAGGATGGCCGCGGCAACGTGAAGGCCGCGACCGAGGGCGGCGCAAGCTATCAGACGTCTGTGCCGAAAGTGTTCAGCGCCGGCGACATGCGCCGCGGGCAGTCGCTGGTGGTGTGGGCGATTCGCGAAGGCCGGCAGTGCGCGCGCGCCGTGGATGAGTTCCTGATGGGGTCATCGGAGTTGCCGCGCTGACTGCCAAACGCCTGATGAAGAGCATTCTCTTCATCATCGTGGCGTCCTATGCCGGTCTGTGCCTTCTGCTTTATTTCAAGCAGGGGAGCCTGATCTTTCCCGCGCCGCAAACGGCCGGGAAGCCACAGGCGCCGACAGGCTGGGTGGTGGAGACATTGCAGTTCAAGAGCCACGATCAACTCGCCCTGACTGCCTGGCTGGTGCGCCCGTCCACCGGCATGGCACCGCTCCTCATCTACTTCGGCGGCAATGCAGAGGAAGTATCCTGGACAGCGCTCAATGCAGACCGTGCTGGAGCCCACGCATTGCTCTTGGTGAACTATCGCGGCTACGGCGGACACCCAGGCGATGTATCGGAAGCAGGGCTGGTGGCCGATGCGCTGTCCGTCTTCGATCAGGCAAAAGCCCTTACGAATATTCGCAATGACCGCATCAGCATTCACGGCCGCAGTCTGGGCTCTGCGGTGGCTGTGGCCGTTGCTGCCGCCCGCCCGGTGGACAAGGTCATTCTGACCACGCCGTTCGACAGCCTGCGCGCCATCGCAGGAAACGCGTATCCCTATCTGCCCACGAGCTGGCTTCTGCAGCATCCTTTCGATTCGGTCATGCGTGCGCCACAGGTAAAGGCTCCCGTGCTGGTGCTGGTGGCGGACCGCGACCAGATCATGCGTCCGAATCAGCACGAGGCACTAGCCAAGGCATGGGGCGGCCCGGTACAGATAAAGCGCTTCGCCACGGCGGATCACAATGACATTCCGGAGACTGCGGGCTATTGGGATACCATTGCCGCTTTCCTGAAATCATCCTCGCCCGCCCCGTGACCGCGCCACTCCAGAACGACACCTTCCTCCGCGCCTGCCTGCGCCAGCCCACCGAGTACACGCCCATCTGGATCATGCGCCAGGCCGGTCGCTATCTGCCGGAATACAACGCGACGCGCAAGAAGGCCGGCAGTTTTCTCGGCCTCGCCAAAACGCCCGAGTACGCCTGCGAAGTGACGCTGCAGCCGCTGGACCGCTTCGATCTCGACGCATCCATCATCTTCTCCGACATCCTCACCGTGCCGGACGCGATGGGGCTGGGCTTGTACTTCGCCGAAGGCGAAGGCCCCAAGTTCGAGCGCCCCCTGCAGACGGAAGCCGCCATCAAGGCGCTGCCCGACGCGGACATGAATGACCTCAAGTATGTCTTTGACGCCATCACGCTGACCCGCAAGGGCATCAACGGCAAGGTGCCGCTGATCGGCTTTTCCGGCAGCCCGTACACGCTGGCCTGCTACATGATCGAAGGCGGTGGCAGCGACGACTTCCGCCGCGTGAAGACGCTGATGTACCAACAGCCTGCGCTCTTGCACCACATTCTGGAAAAGAACACGCAGGCGGTCATCGCCTATCTCAACGCGCAGATCGACGCCGGCGCGCAGGCCGTGATGGTGTTCGACACCTGGGGCGGCTCGCTCTCCGCTTCGGCTTACGAGGAATTCTCGCTGGCCTACGTCACGCGAATATTCGCAGGCCTGAAACGCGAGAATGAAGGCCGCGTCGTACCCCGGATCTTCTTCACCAAGGGGGGCGGACTGTGGCTAGAGAAAATGGCCGGCTGCGGCGCCGATGCGCTGGGCACCGACTGGACCCTCGACATCGGCGAGGCCAAGCGGCGCGTGGGCCAGCAGGTCGCGTTGCAGGGCAACCTGGATCCGTCCGTGCTGTTCGGCACGCCCGAACGGGTGGAGGCGGAAGCCGGCAAGGTGCTGGCCAGCTTCGCCGGGGATGGCCAGCGCGATGGCCATATCTTCAACCTGGGCCATGGCATTTCCCAGTTCACCGACCCCGCCAACGTGAAGACGCTGGTCGATTTTGTGCATCGCAGCACCCGGCGTTGATCAGCCCGGAAGGCGCTGTCAAGCCTGTTTCCGTCAAAAAACGCGAAAAAATCGGCTTGCTTATTCACAGGAACTGTGATTTCCAAGTTACTGCAACAGATTCACGAAGTCTTGCAGCAACACGCTGCAACGCATTGATTGTTAATCAATTTATTGCCCGCCAGCGCACCATTGGCTCTGGGACGCCGGGGAAATCTCTGCTTGCCAGCACCTGTGGTCCCTTCTATGCACAAAGTTATCCACAGCCCGCCCGCTTGTGTTCCGTTGCCCGACGGGCCATCTGGCGCGACTGCTCGTTCCGCAGGCTGACGCCCGCGCTGTTCCTCCGCCGGAGTGCCGCGTGACCTCCCGAATCGTGCCCTTCGTTCAAGTTGCGCTCGATGTGCCGCTGGATCAGCGCTTTGACTTCATTGCCCCGGATGCAACGCCGCATGACGTCGGCCGGCTGGCGGTGGTGCCCTTCGGCAAGCGCAAGACCACCGGCGTGATCCTCGCCGTTTCCGGCGCCAGCGACATCGATCCGGCGCAGCTGAAACCGGTGGAGCGCATCCTGCGCGATGTGCCGGCCGCCTCGACGCAGGATCTGGCGCTGATGCGCTTCCTCTCCACGTACTACCAGCATCCACTGGGCCAGGTGCTGATGAGCTGCCTGCCGCCGGCGCTGCGCAACGAGAAGGCGGCAGAGGCCGTCGCCGCGCTGATCGTGCGACACGTGGTGCTGACCCCGGCCGGTGCAGCCCTTGATCCGGCCACGTTGCCCGCACGATCAGTGGCGCAGCGGCGCGTCCTGGAGGCGCTGCAGGTTCGTCCCGAGACGCGCGCGGCGCTGGTCGCCGCCATTCCCGGTGCGGCGGCGGCATTGAAGGCCCTGACCCAGAAGGCATTGGTGAAGCTGGATGTGGTGGCGCCCGATGGCGCATCACGCGCCCACCCGCCGCCGAGTTCCGCGCTGGCCTTGAATCCCGCCCAGCAGGCCGCCGTGGACCGCATCGCCAACAGCCTGGATCGCTTCCAGACTTTCCTTTTGTTCGGCATCACCGGCAGCGGCAAGAGCGAGGTGTATCTGCAGGCCGTGGCAGCCTGCCTCGCCCGCGGCAGGCAGGCGCTCATCCTCGTGCCGGAAGTGCATCTCACCCCGCAGCTCGCCGCGCGATTTCGCACCCGCTTTCCCGACGTGCCCATGGCCGTGCTGCATAGCCACGCCGCGTCGCGCGAGCGGTTGAAGGATTGGCTGGCCGCGCAGGCCGGTCACGCACGCATCGTGCTGGGCACGCGGCTCGCGGTGACCACCCCCATGCCCGCGCTGGGACTCATCATCGTCGACGAGGAACACGACGCCTCATTCAAACAGCAGGACGGGTTGCGCTATTCGGCGCGCGATGCCGCCGTCTATCGCGGCTCGCTGGTGCAGTGCCCGGTCGTGCTGGGCTCGGCCACACCGTCATTGGAGAGTTGGCGCAATGCCCAGGCAGACGGCGAGAGCGCAAGCCGCTATGAACTGATCACGCTGCCCGACCGCGCGGTGCCCGGCTCGCGTCTGCCGGAAGTACGACTGGTCGACACCGGGCGCGAGCATCTCGAGGAAGGATTGGGCACGTCCCTCATCGCCGCGCTGAAGCAGCGTCTGGCACGGCGCGAGCAATCGCTGGTGTTCATCAACCGTCG
Source organism: Burkholderiales bacterium (assembly GCA_033764435.1). GTDB lineage: Bacteria > Pseudomonadota > Gammaproteobacteria > Burkholderiales > Usitatibacteraceae > JAEUMY01. The sequence continues at coordinate 104,457 of JANRIX010000033.1, read as the reverse complement.
CGGGTTTGCGCCGGCACTGGTGTGCGGACAATGCGCGTGGATGCCGGAATGCGGCCATTGCTCGGCACGCATGGTGTTCCATCGCGGGCGCTCGCCGGATCGGCCGGGGCGCCTGCATTGCCACCACTGCGGCGAGACCCGGCCGGTGCCCACGCATTGCGGAGAGTGCGGCTCGGTCGAGCTGGCGCCCGTCGGCCGCGGCACGCAGCGGGTCGAGGAAACGCTGACCACCCTCTTCCCCGACGCCCGTATCGCTCGGCTGGACCGCGACGCCGCCCGGGCCAAGGGTGTGGCCACGCGAATATTCGCTGCGGCGACGGCGGGTGAGGTCGACATCCTGGTCGGCACGCAGATGCTGTCCAAGGGCCACGACTTTCCCAATCTCACGCTGGTCGGCGTATTGAACGCGGATGACGCGATGTTCTCCGCCGACTTCAGGGCGCCGGAGCGTCTTTTCGCTCAGCTGGTGCAGGTGGCCGGCCGTGCGGGCCGCGCCGGGCTGCCGGGCGAGGTGCTGATCCAGACCCAGTTTCCCAGCCATCCGCTCTACGCGGCGGTGCGCACCCAGGACTATCCCGGCTTCGCCAAGCTGCAGGATCTGGAACGCCGCATCGCCGGACTGCCGCCGCATGGGTCGCTGGTCCTGTTGCGCGTGGAAAGCCGCAAGCCCGGTGAAGCCATGAAGCATGCTCGCGCAGCCGCAGCGCTGGCGCGCTCGCATGCTGGCAGCAACAACGAGGTCACGCTCCACGATGCCCTGCCCGCGGCGCTGGCAAAGAAGGGCGGCTGGGAGCGCGCCCAGGTGCTCGTGCAAAGCCCGTCGCGCGTGGCGCTGCAGCGTCTCATCACGCCATGGCGGGTCGCGCTGGCGGCGGAGCTGCCGCGTCATGTGCGCTGGGCGCTCGACGTGGACCCGATCGAGGTCTGATCGCGTTCTGAAGTGCCGGCCATGCGGGCGGTCATCCCCCTCTGACCAACCCCCTCCGCGCGGCTATAATCGCGTGTTCGATTTCCCCCTACGGATCACTGTGAGTTCAACCCGTCTTGCGCTATCCGAGCTGTTCCAGCGCGCCGCCGCCGCCGCTTTCCCCGACCTGGGAGACTTCACCATCGAAGTCGAGCGGCCCAAGAATCCCGAGCACGGCCATTTCGCCGTCAACAGCGCGCTGCAGCTCGCCAAGCGCCTGGGCAAGAAGCCGCGCGACATCGCCGACGCATTGGTAGCAGCCCTCCCGGCCAATGACCTGATCGCCTCGCACGACATCGCCGGCCCCGGCTTCATCAACATCCGCCTGTCGCACGCGGCCGAGACCGGCGTGGTAAAGCGAATATTCGCGGAAGGCAGCGCCTTCGGCCAAGGCACGGCGGGCCACGGCGAATCGATCATGGTCGAGTTCGTGTCGGCCAATCCCACCGGTCCGCTGCACGTCGGCCACGGCCGCCAGGCGGCGCTGGGCGATTCGATCTGCCGCGTGCTGGAAACGCAGGGCTGGAAGGTCTATCGCGAGTTCTACTACAACGACGCCGGCAACCAGATCAACACGCTCACGCTGTCCACGCAGGCGCGCATCCGCGAACTCGGTGGCGCACCGTTGGCGTTGCCGGAAGATGGCTATCACGGCCAGTACATCATCGACATCGCGAAGGATTACGTTGCCGAGAATCCTGCCGACAAGAACGGCGATGACCTCGAAGCCATCCGCAAATTCGCCGTGAAGTATCTGCGCGCCGAGCAGGACGCCGACCTGAAGGCATTCGACGTGCGCTTCGACAATTTCTTCCTCGAATCGTCGCTCTACAGCGACGGCAAGGTCGACGAGACCGTGAACCTGCTGAAAGCGAGCGGCAAGACGTTCGAGGACGGCGGCGCACTGTGGCTGCGCACCACCGAGTATGGCGACGACAAGGATCGCGTCATGCGGAAGTCCGACGGTGGCTATACCTACTTCGTGCCCGATGTCGCCTACCACCTGGACAAGTTTCGCCGCGGCTTCAAGCATGTGGTGAACGTGCAGGGGTCGGATCATCACAGCACGGTCATGCGCGTGCGGGCCGGTCTGCAGGCTCTCGGACTCGGCGTGCCGCAAGGCTATCCCGACTACGCGCTGCACCAGATGGTGCTGGTGATGAAAGGCGGCGAGGAGGTGAAGCTCTCCAAACGCGCCGGCAGCTACGTGACGTTGCGCGATCTCATCGACGAGGTGGGAAAGGACGCGGTGCGCTACTTCCTCGTCATGCGCAAGGCCGATTCGCAGCTCACCTTCGACATCGATCTCGCGGCCAGCAAGTCGGAAGAGAACCCGGTGTACTACGTGCAGTACGCACATGCTCGCATCTCGAGCGTGCTGAACCAGTGGGGCGGCGATGTCGCCACGCTGAAGGACGCCGACCTCTCGCCGCTGAAGAGCCCGTACGAGGCAGCGCTGCTGCGCGCGCTCTCGGATTTCCCCGAGCTGCTCGCCAATGCCGCGCGCGAATTCGCGCCGCACCACGTGACGTTCTACCTCTCCGACCTCGCGGCCAAACTGCACACCTACTACAATGCCGAGCACTTCCTGGTGGAGGACGAGGCGTTGAAGCGTGCACGTCTCGCACTGATCCTCGCCACGCGCCAGGTGCTGGCCAACGGGCTCGCCATCGTCGGCGTGTCCGCACCCGACAAGATGTGACGGAACCTTCATGAGCCAAGATGTGAAATCCCGCGCCCCGCGTGGCGCTGCCAGCGGCCCCCGCATGAACCCGCTGTTCCTCGGGATCATCATCGGGCTCCTGCTCGGCATCGCCATCGCCCTGGGGGTTGCGCTCTGGCTGAACCGCACCGCGCTCCCCAGCCTGGAAAAGGCGAAGGAGTCGAAGCCTTCCGAAATGGCCCCCAAGCTGGAGGCCAAGGCACCACCGGCCAGATCCGATGGCGCCAAGCCGGAGCCGGGCAAGGATGAAGCCGGCAAGGACGGCAAGCCGCGCTTCGAGTTCTATCAGATCCTCCCGGGCAAGGAGGGCGAAAAGGACGGCAAGGCTGTCGCCAAGACCGATCCGAAAGCCGAGCCCAAGGCCGACGCCAAGTCGCAGAAACCGGCGGAAAAGCTGATTGAGAAACCCGCTGACAAGGTGGCCAAGCCCGCCGAGAAGGCTGTGCCAGCCACCCAGGGCCCCCGCGAGGTGTACTACCTGCAGGCCGGTGCCTTCCAGAATCTGGCCGATGCTGACAACCTGAAGGCGCGTATTGCGTTGATTGGCTTGTCGGCCAGCGTCACCGCCGCCAACATTCCCGACAAGGGCGTGCTGCATCGGGTGCGTCTTGGCCCGTACCAGAGCCTGGAACCGGTGAACCGGATCAAGACGGCGCTGTCCGACGCTGGCATCCCCGCAACCGTGGTGAAGACCACGGACGTGCTCAACTGATCCGTCGGCCGGGCACGCGACAATACCGCGCACACACCACGACAACACGCGACAACACCACGACAACAACGGAGCTGTACATGTTCAAGCCTCTTCTCCGCATCACCCTCGCCGCTGGCACCGCCCTGTTGCTGGCCGCCGGCACCGCATCTGCCCAGTTCGCCGCCGTGCCCGGCCGCGACTACTCGCAACTCAATCCGCCCCAGCCCAAGATCACCGACACCCAGATCGAAGTGCTGGAGTTCTTCGCCTACGGCTGCATTCACTGCTTCCACCTTGAGCCGAAGCTGGAGAAGTGGAAGACCACGTTGGCCAAGGACACCAAGTTGACCCGCGTGCCCACGCCGTTCGCCATCCGCGGCCTGGACAGCGTGCCGCTCTACTACACGCTGGAAGCGATGGGCCAGCTGGACAAGCTGCACTACAAGATTTTCGAAGCGCTGCACAACGACAACGTCATCCTCGGCAACCCCAGCGTGCGCGACCAGTGGCTGGCCAAGAACGGCGTGGACCCGAAGAAGTTCCAGGAAGTCGAGCAGTCGTTCTCGGTTCAGAACAAGATTCGCGCGGCCCGCGAATATTCGCAGAAGTACCGCATCGAAAGCACGCCCACACTGGTGATCAATGGCAAGTACAGCGTGCCCAATCTGCGTGACATGGACACCACCTTCCGCGTCGCCGACTCGCTGATCGCGACCGAGCGCGCCGCTGCCAAGACTGCTGAAGCGTCCGCTCCGTCTGCAGCGGCCGCGCCACCAGCAGCCAAAGCGGCACCGGCCAAGGCCGCACCGGTCAAGACCAGCGCACCCGCGACCAAGTAAGCCCGACCGTTCGTGGCGCTCAAGGTTTTCCTGACGGGCGCCTCGACCGGCATCGGTGAAGCCTTCGCGCGTCACTACGCGCGCGAAGGTGTCCAGCTGGGCCTCGTAGCCCGCAGCGGCGACAAGCTCGAAGCACTCGCTGCCACACTAACGCCTCGCCCTGCAATCTACAGCGTCGATGTGCGCGACCGTGCCGGCATGAACGCGGCGGCGGCGGATTTCATCCAGCGCTTCGGCGTGCCCGACATCGTCATCGCCAACGCCGGCGTGTCCAAAGGTACCCTCACCGAGCACGCGGAAGACATCGATGTCTTCCAGCAGATTTTCGACATCAACGTGATCGGCATGGTGAACACGTTTCATCCGTTCATCGTGCCCATGCGCGAGGCCAGGCAAGGCACGCTGGTCGGCATCGCCAGTGTCGCGGGCTTTCGCGGCATTCCCGGCGGTGGCGCGTACTCCGCGTCCAAGGCGGCGGCCATCAAGTATTGCGAAAGCCTGCGCGTGGAATTGAAGCGCGACGGCATATCGGTGGTCACCATCTGCCCCGGGTACATCCGCACACCCATGACGGCGGTGAACCGCTTCAAGATGCCCTTCATCATCGGCGTGGAAGATGCGGTGGAGCGCTTCGCCCGCGCCATCGATCGCAAGGCGAGCTTCGCCGTCATTCCCTGGAAGATGGGCATGGCCGCGCGCGTGCTGCGCATCCTGCCCAACTGGCTCTACGACCTCGCGTTCACGCGCATGCCGCGAAAGCCACGCGACGGTGAACTGAAGAAGAAAGACGCTGCATGACCGCCACCAAAGCACCGGCCGCCAACGCCACGACGCGCTTTTCCTCGCGCGTCGAGGACTACATCAAATATCGTCCGAGCTATCCGGTCGAGATTGTCGACCTGCTCGCGGACCGCTGCGCGCTGACACCGGAATCGCCCATTGCCGACATCGGCTCAGGCACCGGCATCCTGACCAAACTGTTTCTCGAAAACGGCAACACCGTGGTCGGCGTGGAACCCAATGCCGACATGCGCGCCGCCGCCGATGCGTGGCTCAGCGAATATTCGCAATACGGCAGCGTGAACGGAACGGCAGATGCCACCAACCTGCCCGGCCGTTCGGTCGACTTCGTGCTGGCGGGTCAGGCGTTCCACTGGTTTGATCGCGACAAGACGCGCACCGAATGGCTGCGCATCCTGCGCCCCGGCGGCTGGGCCGTGCTCATCTGGAATGACCGGCGCGTGGATTCGACGCCGTTCCTGAAGGCGTACGAAGCTGTGCTCAACGAGTTCAGCACAGACTATCAGGACATCAACCACAAGAACGTGCAGGACCTTGCGTTGCTGCAACCGTTCTTTGGCGGCGATGTGTATGAGGCGCGGTTCGACAATGCGCAGCACTTCGATCTGGAAGGGCTGATCGGCCGGGTGGCGTCATCGTCCTATGCGCCCGAGCGCGGGACGGAGAAGTTTGCCGCGATGGAGAAGGCGCTCTCGCGAATATTCGCGGCACACCAGAAGAATGGCCGCGTGACATTCGAGTACGACACGCTGGTGTATTACGGGCAGATGGGGTAAAGATGGACGAGAGGTAATGGCTGGCGGGGGCGAATTGCCGCGTTCAGCAACTCACAACAGATCCAGCAGCGCAAACACCCCACCCGCGACTTCCGCCACCACTGCCAACGTATCACCCACACTTGCAACCGCTTCGGTGGTGCTGGTGCTGGCCGCGGCACCGCCTGCCGCCGCGGCAGTAACCGCGACACCTCCCTTTTGCAGACGCTTCAGTTCATCCGCATCAAACCAGAAGCCGTGGCAGTGCATGCAGGCATCCAGGTCGTGCCCGTGCAGCTCCACCGCGCGCATCGGGCCGTGGCCTTCTGGGCAGGCAACTTCGCTCTCCTCAACCACGCCCTTGCTGTGAGCGCGTGACTCGAACCAGGCCTGGATGCGAGGCACTTCGCCGGACACGTCGCCGGGCAGAAAGCAGCCCTTGCAGAATACGCAGGCGTGCAGCTTGCCACGCTCGAAATCCATGAGAGACATCTCCGCGCCATCGCGCGGACATTGCAGGCCTGCATTCACGGGGACTCGCTTTCTGCCTGGATGGGGCGCTATTTGAAAACTGATTTCTCCGCCAAAGTGACCTGTGCATTCAGCACCCGCGCGGACAGGATGCCGGCATTCAAGCCGTCCTCAGAACCGCCAGCCCGCCTTGGCAGAGAGCGATGTCGCGTCGCCCTGCTTCTCCGCCTCCACCGCGACATTCACCACCGCAAAGTTGGCATTCAATCCCGCGAATATTCGCGACTGGTTGAACTTCTCTTCCTTCAGCCCGCCGACATTGGGTTTGCTCTTCACCTGCACCCGGCCCGCGCCGATGAACGGCGTGACGAACGTGAGCTTTTTGGACAGCACGATATCCGCTGACAGCGTGGAGAGGTCGATCTGGCCCACACCCGTTTCCTTGGTGCCTGCGATGCGCAGCCCGACAGCCGGGGTCGCGATGCCGTCATCGATGAGCGCCCAGCGCGCCTCGGCGCCGATGAGCGAGATGTTGGCGTCGGACACTTTCGAGATGAACGCGCCGATGTCAAAGCCGAAGGGCAGGCCCTTGTGGATGTGCAGCTTCGGCACCAGCACGGACGACGACGAACTGCCGCCCGCCTGCCGGAAGATGCTGCTGTTCTCGATGTTGGTAGCGGTGAGCTCGATGCCGATGTCGAAGCCGACAACGCCCAATGGCGTGGCCGGCGTGACACCTTTGTACGACGTGATCGCGCCCAGGTCCTTCGAGAGCTTCAGAAAGGATTCCTGACCGAGGCTGCCGATGTTGTTGAGATCGCCTGCGAAAGCGGACGTTGAGACAAGCGTGATCGCGGCAATGCCGAGGGAGAGCTTTTTCATCATGCTTTGGCGAAGTCCTCTTGGGTGAGTCGCGCGGGAATGGGTCGGAGGTCCAGCGTCTTGCCCGCCTTCATCACCTGGCCGGGCACGGTATGACCGACGATCTGCTCGATCTGCTTGGCGCAGGCGATGAGCTTGTCGAGATCCACACCCGTCTCGAAGCCCTGGTCGTGCAGCATGTTGACCATGTCCTCGGTGCAGATGTTGCCCGTGGCGCCGGGTGCAAACGGGCAGCCGCCGAGACCGGCGATGGAGCCGTCATAGTGCTTCACCCCCGCGTCGATGCCGGCCATGACGTTGGCGAGCCCCATGCTGCGTGTGTTGTGGAAGTGCAGCGTGATTTCTGCACCGGGAAAGGTCTTGACCACACGCTCGGCCAGCGACGCCACCTGGCGCGGATTCGCCATGCCAGTGGTGTCGGCCAGCGACACGCCATCGAAGCCCAGCTCCAAATACTTGCCGACAAAGCCGATGACGACTTCCTCGCTGATGCGGCCCTCGAACGGACAGCCGAATGAAGTGGAGATGGCGCCGTTGACCAACATGCCGACCGGCTTCGCGATCTTCACCACCTCGGCGAACTCGGCCAGCGACTGTGCGTGCGTGCGGTTGGCATTGGCGCGGTTGTGGGTTTCTGACGCCGACATGACGACGTTGATCTCCTGCGCCGGCACCTTGGCGGCGACGGCACGCTCGACACCCTTCAGGTTGAGTGCGATGGCGGTATAGAGAACACCCGGCTTGCGCTGGATGCCCGCCAGCACCTCATCGCCATCGGCCATGTTGGGCACGAGCTTGGGATTCACGTACGACGCGACCTCGATCTTGGCGAGCCCGGTCTCGGACAGGGCATCGACCATCGCGATCTTGGTCGCGGTGGGAATGAGAGTCTTCTCGATCTGGAAGCCGTCGCGCACGGCGACGTCGTTCACGAATATTCGCATGATGGCTGCCCGGGGTTTCGCAATCCCGGCAGTTTACCGCTGTTGCATTGCGGCATGGCTTGAGCGAAGCTGGGCCCATGAATGCCGCCACCCCCACCGCCAGCAAGGACGCCGCCCTGGCCGACGATATCCGACTGCTCGGCCGGCTGCTGGGCGAAGTCATCCGCGAGCATGAAGGCGAGGACGCCTTCGCCCTCATCGAATCGATTCGCCAATTGTCCGTGGCGAGCCGCAAGCTGGATGATGAGGCGGCTCACCGTCGGCTCACTACCCTGCTGGAGAGCCTCACGGACGAGCAAAGTGTGCGGGTGGCGCGAGCGTTCAGCTTCTTCTCGCAGCTCGCCAACATCGCGGAGGACTGTCACCACACCCGCCGCCATCGCCTGCATCGGCACGAAGGTTCGACACCCCTGCCGGCCAGCCTGGGCGGACTCACCGCCGAGTTGAAGTCGCGCGGACTGGAGGGCCACGACGCCGCGCAGCTCATGTCAGGTGTCCAAGTCTCACCCGTTCTCACCGCGCACCCGACCGAGGTGCAGCGCAAGAGCATTCTCGATTGCCAGCTCACCATCGCCGATCTGCTCGCCCGCCTTTCGGGCGAGCACGGCTCCAATCTGCTGCCTGAGGAGCGCGAAGCACGGCTCACCGGCCTGCGCCGCGCCATCACCACGCTTTGGCACACACGCATGCTGCGCGACGTGAAACTGGGCGTGAAGGACGAGATCGAGAACGCGCTGGCGTATTTCCACTACACATTTCTGCGCGTGTTGCCGACGCTGCAGTGCGCGCTGGAGGACATGCTTGGCTCTCCCGAGCCGCTGCCACCTGTCGTGCGAATGGGCAGCTGGGTGGGCGGTGATCGCGACGGCAATCCCTTCGTCACCGCCGAGATGCTGGATCACGCACTGAAGCGCCAGGGCGAGATCATTTTCGATCACTACTTCGCCGAAGTGCATGCGCTGGGCGCGGACCTGCCGTTGTCGCAGATGCTGCGCGGCGGCAGCCCGGCCCTGCTCGCGTTGGCGGAACGCTCGCCAGATCGCTCGCCGCATCGCGAGGACGAGCCCTATCGCCGCGCATTGACCGGGGTGTTCGCGCGCCTCGTGGCGACGGCGGGCACGCTGGGCCTGGCCCGCGAGCATCGTCGCGCCCTGGGTGACGCGGATGCGTATGGTTCGGCCAGCGAGTTTCTCGCCGACCTGGATGTGATCGACGCCAGTCTGCGCGAACACGGTCTGGCGCTGCTCGCCGAAGGCCGCTTGCGCGAACTGCGTCACGCCGTGCGTGCGTTCGGTTTTCAGCTCGCGACGCTGGACCTGCGCCAGAACTCGGATGTGCATGAGGCCGTGATCGCGGAACTGCTGCGCGTGGCCGGCGTGGTCGAGGACTATGGCGCGCTGGACGAGGCGGCGCGAGCGAGACTGCTGCTGAACGAGCTCACATCGCCGCGACTGCTGCGCTCGCCCTATTGCGAATATTCGCAGGTGACTGAAGGCGAGCTCGCCATCTTCCATCGCGCCGCGCAGGCGGTGCGAATGCTGGGGCCGGACGCCATCCGCCAGGCAATCATCTCCAAGGCGGCCAGTGTGTCGGATCTCCTCGAGCTCGCGGTACTCCTGAAGGAAGCCGGGCTGGTCACGCCGGGTGCTGCGCCCACGAGCCGGCTGCAGATCGTGCCGCTCTTCGAAACCATCGACGACTTGCGCCGAGCACCCGCAACCATGCGCGCATGGTTCGCCCTGCCGGCGGCCATGAGCCTGGTGAAGTCGTTGGGCGGCGCGCAGGAAATCATGCTGGGCTACTCCGACAGCAACAAGGATGGCGGCTACGTGACGGCCAACTGGGAGCTGTACAAAGCCGAGACGGAACTGGTGAATGTGTTCCGCGAAGCCGGTGTGCGCCTGCGCTTTTTCCACGGCCGCGGCGGCACGGTGGGCCGCGGTGGCGGGCCGAGCTTTGAAGCCATCCTGGCGCAGCCGGCGGGCGCGGTGCAGGGCGAACTCCGCCTCACCGAACAGGGCGAGGTGATTGCGAGCAAGTACGCCAATGCCGAGATCGGGCGGCGCAATCTGGAGGCGCTGGTGGCCGCGACCGCCCGGGCGACGCTGTCCACCCATGAACCGCGTAACGCGCCGCGCTACGCCGAGGTGATGGAGGCGCTGTCCTCGGCCGCGTTCGCCCGCTATCGCGCGCTGGTGTACGAAACACCCGGCTTCGTCGAATTTTTCCGCGCGATCACACCCATTCGTGAGATCGCCGAACTCAACATCGGCTCGCGCCCCGCTTCACGCAAGGCCTCGCAGCGGATCGAAGACCTGCGCGCCATTCCCTGGGTGTTCTCCTGGGCCCAGTGCCGCATCATGCTGCCGGGCTGGTACGGCTTCGGCGGTGCGGTGGCCGCCTGGCGCGACGCCCAGCCGGATGGATTGGCGCTGCTGCAGGAAATGTGGGCCAAGTGGCGCTTCTTCCAAGCGATGCTGGCCAACATGGACATGCTGCTCGCCAAGACCGATCTGGCCGTCGCGGCACGCTACGCGGAACTCGCCACCGGGCAGACAGATGCTGCCGCCATCTTCGCGCGCATTGCCGAGGAGCGGGTGCGCACCGTGGAAGCGCTTTTCGCCATCACCGGCAGCGACACGCTCCTCGCCAGCAATCCGGCGCTGGCGCGCTCCATCCGCAACCGCTTCCCGTATCTCGATCCGCTCAACCATCTGCAGATCGCGCTCATCAAGCGCCACCGCGCCGGCGACACGGCGGAGCGGGTGAAACGCGGCATTCACATTTCGATCAACGGGCTGGCGGCGGGATTGAGAAACTCCGGGTGAGCCGGGGACTTCGAGCCGCATGCGGCGAGCCCGGCGAACGGCCGCGCGATGCAGCGCGCGGACTGGGCGACGAGTAGGGGATACACCCTTTGCGAATATTCGCTAGCCAATGACGCCCGCGGCACGAAGTGCATCGCGCGCCGCCTGGTCGTACCCAAGCTCACCCAGCACCGCTTCCGTGTGCTCACCCAGCTTCGGCCCCACCCACTTCGTACCGCCGGGTGTCGCGGAGAGTTTTGGCACGATGCCAGGCAGGAGAATCTCCTTCCCATCGGCCAGCTTGTGCTGTTCGATCATGTTGCGCGCCTGGTACTGCAGGTCAGCGACGATGTCGGCGATGGAGTAGATTCGGCCGGCGGGCACCTGTGCCGGCTCCAGCACCGCGAGCACCTCGTCCAGCGTGTGCCGCGCGGTCCACTCGCCAATGATGCGGTCCAGTTCCTCAGTGCGCTTCACCCTTCCGGCGTTGTCCGCCAGCGTCGGATCGCTTGCGAGATCAGGGCGGCCGATGGCGTTCATCATGCGCTTGAAAATCGCGTCGCCATTGGCGCCGATGACGACGTAGCAGCCATCCCGGCACGCATAGGTGTTCGAAGGCACGATGCCGGGCAGTGACGCGCCAGTGCGCTCACGCACGAGTCCGGTCATGCCGAACTCGGGGAGCATGGATTCCATCATCGCGAACACGGCTTCGTACAACGCGACATCGACCACCTGCCCTTTGCCGCTCGTCCCACGGTGATGCAATGCGGTGAGCGCACCGATGACCCCGAACATGGCCGCCAGCGAATCACCGATGCTGATGCCCACCCGCACCGGCGCGCGATCCGGATAGCCCGTGATGTAGCGCATGCCGCCCATGGATTCGCCGATGGCGCCGAAGCCGGTGCGATCCTTGTAGGGTCCGGTCTGGCCGAAGCCGGAAAGGCGCACCATGATGAGCCCGGGGTTCTCGGCCGCGAGCGATTCGTACGACAAGCCCCACTTCTCCAGCGTGCCGGGACGGAAGTTCTCAACCACGATGTCGGCATCGCGAATGAGCTTGCGCACGATGTCCTGTGCGGCCGGCTCGCGCAGGTTGAGCGCCACCGACTTCTTGTTGCGCGCCTGGGCATACCACCAGAGCGAATTGCCTTCATGCAGGACGCGCCATTTGCGCAATGGGTCGCCCTCGCCGGGTGTCTCGATCTTGATGACCTCGGCGCCAAATTCCGCCATGAGGCGCGCGCAGTAGGGGCCGGCGATGAGTGTGCCGAGCTCGATGACCTTCAGATCTGCGAGGGGTTGTGGGGTGGACATGGGCGATTGGATCGAAGCGGTGTCAGTGCGAATATTCGCATGCCCAAAATGAAAACAGCGCGCGGTTCAGCCCGCGCGCTGCGCTGCCTGCATGATCACTCAGGGGAGCTTGGGTGGTGTGTAGGGCTCGTCGCTGGTGAGCGCGGTCAGGAACGCGACGATCTGCTTGATCTCCTGATCGCTGAGCCCGGTGTCGACCAGTTGCGCGGTCTTGTTGGGGTCCTTGCCGCCGCCACTGGCCATGAAGCGCACGGCCTCTTCCAGCGTCTTCCGGCTGCCGTCGTGGAAGTACGGGCCGGAGATGGCCACCGAGCGCAGTGTGGGCGTCTTGAAGGCGCTCATGTCCTCCGGCTTCTTGGTGACGTTGCCACGGCCGATGTCGGGCTTGGCCTTGCCGGCTTCCAGCCCGATGTTGTGGAAGTTGAAGTCGCTGTACACCGGCGGCGTGTGGCAGATGGCGCAGCGGCCCTTGCCCATGAAGAGGAGGAAGCCCGCTTGCGCGTCCGCAGACACGGCACCCTTCTGGCCTTTCTCATGACGATCCCAGGGCGAGTCGCCGCTGACCTTTGCCCTCAGGTAGGCGGCCAGCGCTTTCACGATGGTGTCCTGCGTGGGCGGTCCACCGAACACTTTCTGGAACTCCGCCGCATAGCCGGGCACGGCGGCGAGCTTCTCTGCGACCTTGGGCGGGTCGCCGTAGATCTGCAAGCGCCATGCTGCGAGCACCTGGCCCTCCAGCGTCGCAGCGCGTCCATCCCAGTAGTAGTTGGATGAATAACCAATGTTGTACATGGTAGGCGAGTGTCTCGTGTTGAGATCGCCGTTGTCCTTGCGCGAGAGCGTCTCGCCATCGGTCCAGCCCTTCTCGCGTACGTGGCACGTGGTGCAGGCCTGGTTGCCGGAGCCGGACAGACGCTTGTCGATCCAGAGCTTGGCGCCCAGCACCACCTTCTCCGGCGTGGTGGGATTGGTTTCAGGGTTCACCACCGGCGGCAGTTGCGACAGGCGAGGCTCGCTGGCCGTGGTGGCGGGTTTGCCGGAATCGCCGGTCGCGCAGGCTGTAATGACCAGGACGACGGCAGACAGCATGGATGCGGTGCGGATGCGCTTCATCGATCTCTCTCCTCTGAGGGTGATGGCGGATTCGCCGCGCCGCAGTGTGTGCAGTCCCACCTGCGATCTACTTGCGAAGTCTCATGCTGCGCCGGATTGCTGGCGCCTGCAAGATATGTTGCGCGCTCAGAACACCACGACCTGGCGAATCGCCTTTCCTTCACGCAGCAGATCGAAGCCGTGATTGATCTCGTCCAACGTGATGCGCCCGGTGAGGAGTCGATCCATGGGCAGACGCCCTTGCTTGAAGAGCGCGATGTAGCGCGGCACATCGCGTGCAGGAACGCAGGTACCGATGTAGCTGCCCTTCAATGTGCGCTCTTCCGCGACCAGATGAGTCGCGGGCAGGTTGAACACATGCTCGGGATTCGGCAGTCCCGCGGTCACGGTCATGCCGCCGCGACGGGTGATGCGGTACGCCAGCTCAAGCGCCTTGACCGAACCGGCCAGCTCGAACGCGTAATGCACACCGCCCTTTGTCAGCGCCTTCACCTGATCGATGGCATCGGGCGATGCCGCATTCACGGTCGCGGTCGCCCCCAATGACTTCGCCATCGCGAGCTTGTCGTCCGCCATGTCGATGGCGATGATGTCCGCTGCACCCGCCGCGACCGCGCCCAACAACGCGGCCAGGCCCACGCCGCCCAGACCGATGACGGCCACCGATGACCCGGCCTTCACCTCCGCCGTGTTCACCACAGCACCCACGCCCGTCAGCACCGCGCAACCAAAGAGCGCGGCATGCGCCAGCGGAAGGTCGCGATCCACCTTCACCAGCGAGCGGCGCGACACCACACAGTGATCGGCGAACGCGGAGACGCCCATGTGGTGATGAATGGGCGCACGGTCCTTGAAGAGACGCTTGAAGCCGCCCAGCAGTTCGCCCTTGGTGTTCGACACGGCGCCGGGTTCACACAGCGCGGGCCGGCCCTCCATGCACGGCAGACAGTGGCCGCAACTGGGCACGAAGACCATGACGACGTGATCGCCCGGCGCGAGATCGCTGACGCCTTCACCGCAGTCGACAACAACGCCCGCCGCTTCATGCCCGAGCGCCATCGGTGTCGGACGCGGGCGATCCCCGTTGATGACCGAGAGGTCGGAATGACAGAGACCCGCTGCGGCCAGTTTCACCAGAACTTCATCGCGGCCCGGGGGTGCGAGCTCAAGTTCCTCGATGCGCAGCGGCTGTGATTGCGCATAGGGCAGTTCGGCCCCTGAGGCATGGAGGACAGCGGCGCGGATCTTCATGGGCAGTACTCGAGGAGAATGGCAGCGGGGAGTCTCACGCGAATATTCGCAAGGCGCAAGTCTGTCGCCGGCACGCCTTCATTCGGCTGCGGCAAAGGCTTGCTGGACCAGCGCAGGCAGCACTTCAGCGGCGGGGCCGCGCAGCGAATAGTCGCACCGCCCGGTGAGCGGCGTTGTGTCCGGATTGATTTCGATGACCGTCGCGCCGCGCTGGCTCGCCATGAAGGGCAAGGATGCGGCGGGCTCAACAACGGTGGAGGTGCCGATGCTGAGGAAGACATCCGCTTCCCGTGCCGCCGCAAGCGCGGCATGCAGCACATTAGCGGGCAGCGCCTCGCCAAACCACACCACGCCGGGCCGGATGCGCTGTCCGGTCACGCGGCAGCGCGGGGGCACGTCGTCAGTCATGTCGCTCTCAGCAACCGGCAGGTGGTCGTCTTCGCGAATATTCGCATACAGGCTGCCGTGCAATTTCAGCACGTCGCGCGAGCCGGCCAACTCGTGGAGGTGATCGACGTTCTGGGTGATCAGCGTCATCTGCGGCACGCGCGCAGCCAGTTCGACCAGCGCGCGGTGTCCGGCATTCGGCTGCGCCTTCGCCACCATCTCGCGTCGCCATGCGTACCATTCCCAGACGAGTTGGGGTTCACGCGCGAAGGCTTGCGGTGTGGCCAAGTCCTCCGGACGATAACGCGCCCACAGTCCGGTCTGGGCGTCGCGAAAAGTGGGGACGCCGGATTCTGCGGAAATGCCGGCACCGGTGAGCACCGCGACCCGGCATGCCGCGCCCAATGCTCGCGCTGCGCCGGCCAAGCCGTTCATCGACTACTCGACCGTCACACTCTTGGCCAGGTTGCGCGGCTTGTCCACGTCCGTGCCCCGCTTCAGCGCGGTGTGATATGCCAGCAACTGCACCGGAATGGCATGCACGACCGGCGACAGCACGCCGGCATGCCGAGGTGTGCGGATGACATGCACGCCTTCGCTGTCCGTGAAGTGGCTGTCGAGATCGGTGAACACATACAGCTCGCCACCGCGGGCGCGCACTTCCTGCATGTTGGACTTCACCTTTTCCAGGAGCGCGTCGTTGGGCGCGATGACAACGACCGGCATGGCGTTGTCCACCAGCGCCAGCGGGCCATGCTTCAGCTCGCCGGCGGGATAGGCCTCGGCATGGATGTAGGAGATTTCCTTCAGCTTCAAGGCGCCTTCGAGGGCGATGGGATAGTGAATGCCACGCCCGAGGAAGAGCGCATTCTGTTTGTCGGCAAATCGCTCGGCCCAGGCCTGGATCTGCGGCTCGAGGTTCAACGCATGCTGGACACTGCCCGGCAGGAAGCGGAGCTGCTCGATGGCATCGGCCTCGGCATGCGCCGTGAGCCGTCCACGCGATTTGGCGAGTGCCATGGCCAGCGTGAAGAGTGAGACGAGCTGGGTCGTGAAAGCCTTGGTGGACGCCACACCAATTTCTGCACCGGCGCGCGTGTAGTACACCAGCGCAGATGCACGGGGAATGGCGCTCTCCTGCACATTGCAGATGGACAAGGTGTGGGCGTGGCCCAGCTGCTTGGCGCGCTTCAGCGCTTCCATGGTGTCGAGCGTCTCGCCCGACTGGGAGATGGTGACGACGAGCTGGCGCGGATTGGCGATGGAATCGCGGTAACGATATTCATGCCCCAGCTCCACCGTGCAGGGCAGCTGGGCAAAGGTTTCGATCCACTGCCTCGCGACCAGGCCGGCATAGCTGCTGGTGCCGGAGGCGAGAATGAGCACCGCATCCACCTCTGCGAATATTCGCGTGGCGTCGCGCCCGAACAGCGCGGCATCGATGCCGCCATCGATGACCGCCTCCAGCGTGTCGGCGATGGCGCGAGGCTGTTCGTGGATTTCCTTCTGCATGTAGTGCTGATAAGGGCCGAGGTCGGTCGCGTCGGCGGTGAGCGTGGAGACATGCTCGATGCGCTCAACCGGTTGGCCGCTGCGATCCACCACGCGCACACCCTCGCGCGTGACGGCGACGACATCACCGTCTTCCAGATACACCACGCGCTTGGTGGCGCTGATGATGGCAGACATGTCGGAGGCAATGAAATTCTCGCCGTCACCGCGTCCCACCAACAGCGGACAACCCATGCGGGCGCCCGTCATGATCCCTGGCGACGACAGCGCCACCACGGCGATGGCATAGGCGCCTTCCAGCTCACGTGCCGCGCGCTGCGTGGCAACGAATAGATCATTGGTATCACGCAGATGGAAATGGATGAGGTGGGCGATGACCTCGGTGTCGGTTTGCGACTCGAAGCTGTAGCCCGCGGCTTTCAGCCGCTCGCGCTGCGCCTCGTGGTTCTCGATGATCCCGTTGTGCACGACGGCGATTTCATTCATCGACACATGCGGGTGCGCGTTCGGCTCGGTGACGCCACCGTGCGTGGCCCAGCGGGTGTGGCCGATGCCGAGAACGCCGGTGAGCTGTTCGGCGGCGATGGCCGATTCCAATTCCGCCACGCGGCCCACGCGCCGCACGCGGCGAATATGCGCACCGACGACCGCCACGCCGGCCGAGTCGTAACCGCGATACTCAAGCCGTTTCAGGCCTTCGGTGATGAGGGGAACAACATTGCGATCCGCGATGGCGCCAACGATGCCGCACATGGTGAGGGGAGATCCTTGCGAATATTCGGTGTGAGGAGAAACCGGCGCGATCAGTCCGGCGCGCGGAACAGCCGGGCCGGCACAGGAGACTGGACGGCGCCGAGATACTTGAACTTGGCCATGAGGCGATACTTCTCGAGGTACTTGAGAAACATTTCCTGCGCTGGCAGCGGCTCGCGGGGGAGCTTGGCTTCCTGTCCTTCCGGCATGTATGGGTCGATGAGTGCCTTGATGTCGGCCGTTTCCATGCGGTCATGCACGACGATCACGTGGTCGCGAGCCCGCTCCCACTCGGCTACTGGCAGGCTGTGCGTCTTGAGAAAGTTGGCGATGCAGGCTTCCTCGATCAGGCCGCGCAAGTTTTGCTCATGCTGCTTGATGGCCTGCTCAATCATCTCCTCCGTAAGTTTCGCTTTCGGGTTTGACACCGCGGCGATCTGGCGCACGTAGGCCTCGCTGATCGTGCCCTTCCTGATCTGGAAGTCCATGCTCTTGGCGTAGGCGTCTTCAATGCACGCAACAACGTTCTCGCGTTCGATGGTTTGCCAATTGCCTTCCGGGCGTTCCGCACGCATGCGCCGTACAGCTTCCTGCACGGGCAGGCCCTGTGCGATCACCACCTGGCTTCCGGCAGGCACGTTGTCCGGATGGGAAAGCGGGCTGGTGGTGATGGTGAAGCAGTTGCCTTCGTGATCAATGGCGGTCACGTCGTAGAACACGGAAAAGTTGGGGTGATCGTAGACAGCCGCGGCCATTTCTTCTTCGGGCTTGATGAGTGCATCGAGCATCAGTCCTTGCAGTTCGTCGATGCGGTATCGCCCTGCGCGTTGAAAGCCCAGTGACTCGAAGTGGGAGATGAATGCGGCGGTCTCGTTGGGGTGCGCGCCTTCGTCCTCGGATTCGATGAGGCGAACGCGCGCGGCCATGCCGCCGCCGCTCGCGATGGCGCCCTTGACCAGACGGTAGACCTTGAAGCCGAACCAGGCGATGCCCAGCACGACAATGCCCACGATGATGAGTGCAGCCAGGCCGATCCCCTGCAGCAGTCCGCTGCCGGTGATGGCCCCGTTGGACATCAACCATGCCGCGGCGCCTGCGAGCACGCCGAAGAGCAGAACAATGCGGATGAGAAATCTCATGCTCAAGCTTTCTTGTTCTTTACTGGACGCTGCCAACCAGGGCGCGTGGTTTGTTGCTTCGGGTTGAGAGTGAGTTCGCCCGCGGCCGTATCTTTCCACACCGTCGTCCCGGCGGCGATGGTGCTGCCCGCCTTCACGGTGACGGGCGCCACCAGTTGCACATCCGATCCGATGTGGACATTGTCTTCGATGATGGTGCGATGCTTGTTCGCGCCATCGTAGTTGCAGGTGATGGTGCCGGCACCAATGTTGACCTGACTGCCGACGCTGCTGTCTCCGACATAGGCAAGATGGTTGGCCTTGGAGCCCGTGCCGAAATTACTGGCCTTCACTTCCACGAAGTTGCCGATGTGCACGTCCGCGCCCAGCGTGGTGCCGGGACGTAACCTTGCGTAGGGCCCGATGCGCGCACCCGGCCCGACATCCGCCTCGTCGATGTGGGTGAACGCTTCGATTCGCGTGCCGTCCTCAATCGTCGCATTGCGAATCACGCAGTGCGGCCCGATCTGCACATGGGCACCCAGCTTCACGCTGCCCTCGAAGACGCAGTTCACATCGATCGTGACATCGCGCCCACAGGACAGACTGCCACGGATATCAAGGCGTGCCGGATCGGCGAGAGTGACGCCCTGCTCCATCAGCATCTGCGCTCTGAGTTGCTGCAGCGTTCTTTCCAGTCGCGCCTGTTCACTGCGGCGATTCACGCCCTGCACTTCCCATTCAGTGGGTGCCTTGATGGAAGTGACTGGCACGCCATCCGTGACCGCGAGCGCAACCAGATCCGTGAGGTAGTACTCCTTCTGCACATTCTGATTGCCCAGTCGGGCAAGCCACGATTTGAGATGGCGCGCGGGCACGGCCATCGAGCCCGTGTACCACTCGCGAATCCTGCGTTCCTCGGCCGTGGCGTCCTTGGCTTCGACGATGCGGCGAATATTCGCATCGGGGCCGCGCACGACGCGGCCGTAGCTGCCGGCGTCATCCAGCTCATGTGTGAGCAGGACAAGTGCGCCGCTCTGTGCTGCAGCGACAACCTGATTCAGCGTGCCCGCCTGCACGAGTGGCACATCGCCATTCAGAATGAGAACGACGCCCTCATCAGGCAGATGCGGCGCAGCCTGCATAACCGCGTGACCGGTTCCATGCTGGGGCACCTGCAGGGCGAAGCGGAGGCCCCGATCCGCAAAGGCAGCCTGCACGAGATTGGCACCGTGCCCGACCACCACCACAGTATTGTGAGGATTGAGATTGCCCACGGCTGTGAGCACGTGAGCCAGAAGGGGCTGACCACCCAGTGAGTGCAGCACCTTGGGCAGATCGGAATTCATGCGCTGGCCGAGACCGGCCGCCATGATGACCACGGAAAGAGTGTGTGACATGCCCGGCATTTTAGGCGACTTGGGCCGAGGCTTCCCGTAGAATTCGGGCAAATTCAGGCGAAAAAAAAGGCAGCCGGTGAAACCGCTGCCTTAATTGTGTTGCGCCTCTAAATCTTCTCGTAGGACAACCTACTTCCTGCGAAGTTTCTGGATCGCCTGCAACTGGGCGGCTGCCTGAGCCAGTTCCGCCAACGCGCGCGCGCGATCCATCTCTGAACTCTTGTCGGCCAGCGCTTCTTCCGCTGCCCGCTTTGCTGCCAGCGCCTTGGCTTCATCCAGATCATGCGCCCTGATGGACGTATCGGCCAGAATCGTCAAAGCTTTTGGCTGTACTTCCATCATACCACCGGAAACGTAGATTAGTTCATCTTCCGTTTTTCCCGGCTGCTTGATCTTGACCGTGCCGGCCTTGATCCGGGTAAGCAGGGGGGCGTGGCCAGGCAGGATGCCCAGCTCGCCCGTCTCGCCCGGGGCCACCAGCAGTTCGGCTTCGCCCGAGAAAATGGCTTCCTCGGCGGAGACGATATTGACTTGGAGCGTATGTGCCATGCGGCTTTCCTGAGTAGTGGTCGCTTACCTTACAAAGTCTTGGCGCGCTCGAAAGCTTCTTCGATGGTGCCGACCATGTAGAACGCCTGCTCCGGCAGGGCATCGCATTCGCCGTCCACGATCATCTTGAAGCCCTTGATCGTGTCCTTCAGGGTTACGTACTTGCCCGGGGAACCGGTGAACACTTCAGCCACGTTGAACGGCTGGGACAGGAAGCGCTGGATCTTGCGGGCGCGAGCCACGGCCAGCTTGTCTTCGGGTGCCAGTTCGTCCATGCCCAGAATCGCGATGATGTCGCGCAGCTCCTTGTAGCGCTGGAGCGTAGCCTGCACGCGGCGGGTGGTGTTGTAGTGATCTTCACCCACAACGTTCGGGTCAACCTGGCGCGAGGTGGAGTCCAGCGGATCCACGGCGGGGTAGATACCCAGTGCAGCGATGTCACGCGACAGCACCACGGTGGCGTCAAGGTGGCCGAACGTGGTGGCGGGCGACGGGTCGGTCAAGTCGTCAGCAGGCACGTACACAGCTTGCACGGAAGTGATCGAGCCCTTCTTGGTGGAAGTGATGCGCTCCTGCAGGCGGCCCATTTCTTCGGCGAGCGTCGGCTGGTAGCCCACGGCGGACGGCATGCGGCCCAGCAGTGCGGACACTTCGGTACCGGCCAGGGTGTAGCGGTAGATGTTGTCCACGAAGAACAACACGTCGCGGCCTTCGTCACGGAAGAACTCAGCCATGGTCAGGCCGGTCAGCGCCACGCGCAGGCGGTTGCCCGGCGGCTCGTTCATCTGGCCGTACACCATGGCCACCTTGTCGAGCACGTTGGAGTCTTTCATCTCGTGGTAGAAATCGTTGCCCTCGCGGGTACGCTCGCCCACGCCAGCAAACACCGAGTAACCCGAGTGCTGCTTGGCGATGTTGTTGATGAGCTCCATCATGTTTACGGTCTTGCCCACGCCGGCGCCACCGAAGAGGCCCACCTTGCCGCCCTTGGCGAACGGGCAGATGAGGTCGATCACCTTGATGCCGGTCTCGAGCAGCTCCTGGGAAGGCGACAGTTCGTCAAACGTCGGGGCCTTCTGATGAATGGAACGCAGTCCCTTCGACTCGACCGGGCCGGCGTCATCGATGGGGTTGCCCAGCACGTCCATGATTCGGCCCAAGGTGCCGGGGCCGACAGGCACGGAAATCGGCGCGCCGGTGTTGGCCACCTTCATGCCGCGCTTCATGCCGTCGGTGGAGCCCAGCGCGATGGTGCGGACGAGGCCGTCACCCAGCTGCTGTTGCACTTCGAGTGTGAGGCCGATTTCGTCCTGCTTCAGCGCGTCATAGATATGGGGCATGGCTTCGCGGGGAAACTCCACGTCCACCACGGCTCCGATGATCTGGACGATTTCGCCCTGGGTCATTGCGTTCATCGTGTTTTCCTTTTCTACAATCTGATTCTGTGGGCAGGCTTACACTGCGGCGGCGCCACCGACGATCTCCGAAATTTCTTTCGTGATCGCAGCCTGACGGGCCTTGTTGTAGACCAGCTTCAATTCATTGATGACGTTCTTGGCGTTGTCCGTTGCGGCTTTCATGGCCACCATGCGGGCTGACTGTTCAGACGCCATGTTTTCAGCGACCGCCTGATAGATCAGCGCCTCCACGTAGCGGATGAGCAGTTCATCCAGGACGGTCTTGGGGTCCGGTTCGTACAGGTAGTCCCACTGCGTCTCGGGCGCACCCAGGCGATCGCCGGTCAGGGGCAACAGCTGCTCGCACACCGGTTCCTGCTTCATGGTGTTGATGAAGCGGGTGTAGCAGAGATAGAGCGCGTCGATCTTGCCCTCGGTGTAAGCGTCCAACTGAACCTTTACTGGGCCGATGAGCTTTTCCAGATGGGGCTTGTCCCCGAGCCCGGTGACATGCGAGCTGACTTCGGCACCGTAACGCTGCAGGAAGCCAAAACCCTTCTGGCCAATTGCGGTCGCTTGAATCGTGTTGCCCGCTGTCTCCCAGTCCTTCATGCGATTCACCGCGAGACGCAACACGTTCGTGTTCAAACCGCCACACAATCCCTTGTCTGACGTGATCACGATGACGCCCACTTTCTTGGCACCATCATGCTTGATCAGGAACGGGTGGCGATAGTCGGGATTCGCATGTGACAGGTTGGCCGTCACCGTGCGGATTTTCTCGCCATACGGACGGGCAGCGCGCATCCGGTCCTGCGCCTTGCGCATTTTGGATGCCGCGACCATTTCCATGGCCTTGGTGATCTTGCGCGTATTTTCGACGCTCTTGATCTTGGTGCGTATTTCTTTTGAGCCTGGCATTGATTGCCTCGTGGGGTGCCTTATCTACCGGCGCCCCTGCGAATATTCGCAAGGGCTATCCGGATGATCAGTACGTGCCGTTCTTCTTGAAATCCTTGATCACGTCGTGCAGCTTGGCCTCGTCGTCCTTCGAGAGATCCTTGGTGCTTTCAATGCGATCAACGAGCTCGGTGTACTTGGTCTTGGCGTACTCGCGCAGCGCCTTTTCGAACGACAGCGCCTTCTTGACATCCACGTCATCGAAGTAGCCATTGTTGACGGCGAACAGCATCAACGCCATTTCCCAAACCTGCAGAGGCTGATACTGCGGCTGCTTCATGAGCTCGGTCACCATGCGGCCACGCTCAAGCTGCTTGCGGGTGGCTTCGTCGAGGTCGGACGCGAACTGGGCGAACGCGGCCAGTTCACGATACTGAGCAAGCGCCAGACGCACACCGCCGCCCAACTTCTTGATGACTTTGGTCTGCGCAGCGCCACCCACGCGTGAAACCGAAATACCCGCGTTGATGGCGGGACGGATACCGGCGTTGAACAGATCGGTTTCCAGGAAGATCTGACCGTCGGTGATCGAGATCACGTTGGTCGGCACGAATGCGGTCACGTCACCCGCCTGCGTTTCAATCACAGGCAGCGCGGTCAGCGAACCGGTCTTGCCTTTGACAGCGCCTTTGGTGAACTTCTCGACGTACTCCTCGTTCACACGCGCGGCACGCTCGAGCAGACGCGAGTGCAGATAGAACACATCGCCCGGGTAGGCTTCGCGGCCCGGGGGGCGGCGGAGCAGCAGCGAGATCTGGCGGTAGGCCCATGCTTGCTTGGTCAAGTCGTCATAAATGATCAGCGCATCCTGGCCACGATCGCGGAAGTATTCGCCCCTGGTGCAGCCGGAGTAGGGTGCGATGTACTGCATCGCGGCGGACTCGGAAGCCGTTGCGGCGACAACGATGGTGTAGGCCATCGCGCCGGTCTCTTCCAGCTTGCGGATCACGTTCTTAACCGACGACGCCTTCTGACCGATGGCGACGTAGATACAGATGAGATCCTTGCCCTTCTGGTTGATGATCGCGTCGACAGCCACCGCGGTCTTGCCGGTCTGGCGGTCGCCGATGATCAGTTCGCGCTGGCCGCGGCCGATGGGCACCATGGCATCGATGGACTTGAGACCGGTCTGCACCGGCTGGCCCACGGCTTTACGTGCCATCACACCCGGGGCGACCTTTTCGATCACGTCGCGCTCGGTGGTGTTGATCGGGCCCTTCCCGTCGATGGGCTGGCCCAGAGCGTTGACCACGCGTCCAACCAGCGCATTGCCGACCGGCACATCCAGCACGCGGCCGGTACACTTCACCGTGTCGCCTTCGGAGATGTGCTCGTATTCACCTAGCACCACGGCACCGACGGAGTCGCGCTCGAGGTTCAGCGCCAGACCGAACGTGTTGCCCGGAAATTCCAGCATCTCGCCCTGCATCACGTCGGACAGGCCGTGCACGCGGCAGATGCCGTCGGTCACGGAAATCACTGTGCCTTCGTTGCGCTTTTCGGCGGCGACCTGAAGGTTTTGAATCTTGCTCTTGATCAGTTCACTGATCTCGGAGGGGTTGATCTGCATTGCCGGAACTCCGGTTGGTTTACTTGAATTCGTTTCTTAATCGGCCAGTGCTACAGCCATCTTGTCGAGCGTGTCGCGCACCGAGCCGTGGATCACTTCGTCGCCGATCTCGATGTTGACGCCACCGATCAGCGAGGCATCGACAACCACATCGGCCTCGACCTTCTTGCCGTATTTCTTGGCAAGCGCTGCCACGAGGTCGCTTTTCTCGGCATCGCTCATGGCGAAGGCGCTGATGATGCGGGCGTGAAGAACGCTCTCATGCTCGTGCTTCAGCTTCTCGAATAGCTCGCTCGCAGGCTTCAGCAGCACCGTGCGGTGGTTGTCGATCAGCATGTTGACCAGGTTCTTCACCGTATCGCCCAGCTTGCCCTCGGTCACGCCGTGGAACAGCTTGAGCTTGTCGGCGGGCGAGACCTTCGGGTTGGCCAGCAATGCGGACATCTGTGCATCGGAGGCAACCGCCGCGGCCAGCTTGAGCTGGTCCGAAATGCCGGCCAGGTCCTTGGCATCGAGTGCCGCACGGAATGCGGCTTCAGCGTAAGGACGTGCGACCGTGATGAGTTCAGCCATGGCGGTTCCTTAGAGCTGGGCCTTCAACTGGCCGAGCATGTCGGCGTGTGCCTTGGCGTCGATTTCCTTCTTCAGGATCTTCTCGGCACCGGACACCGCCAACGCCGCCACCTGCTCGCGCAGTTGTGACTTGGCCTTGTTGATTTCCTGCTCGATCTGTTCCTGGGCAGAGGCCACGATGCGGTCGGCTTCGGTCTTGGCTGCAGCCTTGGCTTCTTCGACGATCTGGTTGGCGCGGCGCTCGCTTTCGGCGAGCAGCGTCTGGGCGCGGTCGCGCGCTTCCTTCATCGAGCTTTCGCCCTTGCGCTCGGCCTCGACCAATGCCTTCTTGCCCTCTTCGGCGGCGTTCAGGCCATCGGCGATCTTCTTGTTGCGCTCATCGATGGCGGTGATCAGCGGCGGCCAGATGAATTTGACGCAAAACCAGATCAGCGCGGCGAACGACAGCGCCTGAATGAGCAACGTCGCGTTGATGTTCATGGCGACGAACCTTTCTGGTCTGGTTTAGGGCTTGATGACGGAGAGCAGCGGGTTGGCAAAGCCGAAGAACATGGCGATACCCACACCGATCAGGAAGGCTGCGTCGATCAGACCGGCCAGCAGGAACATGAACTTCTGGAGCTGGGGGATCAGCTCGGGTTGACGGCCGGCGGCTTCCAAGAACTTGGAGCCCATGATGCCGATGCCGATACAGGCGCCGATGGCGCCCAGGCCGATGATGATGCCGATGCCCAGAGCGGTGGAGGCCTGGATGGTCGCGAGGAATGCTTGCATGGTTCTTCCTTTCTTTCGATCAAATGGTGATAAACGGATAACTCAACAAAACAAATCAGTGGCCTTCATGGGCCATGGCGATGTACACCGTCGACAGCACCATGAAAATGAAGGCTTGCAGAATGATGATCAGGATGTGAAACACGGCCCAGCCCCAGGTCAGGATGCCGGACGCCGCACCCGCCACGACGCCGCCGAAGGACAGGCTGGCAATGGTGCCAAGCAAGCCAAGCAGCATGAAGATGAGTTCGCCCGCATACATGTTGCCGAACAGACGCATGCCGAGCGAGATGGGCTTGGCCAGGAATTCGATGATGTTCAGCGCCAGATTGGCAGGCCACAACCAGACCTTGTCGCCGAACGGCGCGGCGATCAATTCATGCAGGAAGCCGCCCGCACCCTTGGCCTTGAAGCTGAAGAAGATGATCAGGAAGAACACCGTGAAGGACATCGCGAAGGTGGTGTTCAGGTCGGTGGACGGTACGGCCTTCCATGCCGGCGCACCCAGTCCGTGGCTCACTGTGGCGACCCAGTCGATGGGGATAAGGTCCATGAGGTTCATCATGAAGACCCAAACGAAAATGGTCAGGGCGAGGGGCGCCAGAAACTTGCGGTCGCCGGGAAAGATGTCCTTGACGGTGTTGTCGACAAACTCGACCATCATTTCAATGAAGGACTGCAGCCGCCCCGGCACCCCGGTGGTGGCCTTCCGAGCCACGAGCCAGAACAATCCCAGGCCAACCAGGCCGACTACCCACGACATCACGATGGTGTCGACATTGACCTTGCCGAACCCATCGACGCTGACGGTGAGGTTGGTGAGGTGGTGCGAGATGTAGCTGGTGGGAGTGAGTGCTTCGGACGCCATGCTTCGAGTTCCAGGTTCTAAGTTTTACCGAGCAACGCAAACCACGATCCGGTCAGCGCCACCACGAAACCGGCCACCACGGGTCCTGCATCTCCTGCAAGGCTGGACGCCTTGAGCAGCCAGAACAGTCCCCCGATGGCAATCATCCATTTGACTGCCTCCGCGAAGAGCATCGTGCGCAATGCCCGCCCCGGATTACCCCGGTCCCGAGGACTGCGCCAGAAAAAGGCGCACCCCGAAGCCAGTGTCGACACCACCACAACCATCCCGCCCGCAAGGGCCGCTGCGGCCGCGCTGCCACCATTCAGCATCCACGCGATCGCTGCGCAAATCAGCGCCAGCAGGGCCTGGACCGAAGTCACTTTGCTGAGAGCGCTGAGCACGTGTGCACCTTGGTATGCCGGCCAGCCCTTACGTTTTTGATCACGCCGAGACGTTGATCAGCGGGCTGTTGCCGGGGGGTCATGTCGACAAACCGCAAGATTTTAGCCCGAAAGCGGCTCCCGGGTCAAAGCCATGTTGCGCCGCACACAGACAGGAACTGCCTGAATATCTGTGGAAAAGTGTGGGGCGGATGCTGGGCCGTTCAGCCGGCCGGCTGGTCTGGTCGCCGCTTCAGACGCGCAATCAAGTCTTCAAGCTGGTCCAAGCTGCCATATTGGATGCTGAGCACGCCCCTGCCCCTCGGGGTTGCCTTGATGGCAACCGCCGCACCCAGCGTTTCGGCCAATTCATCCTGCAATCGGCGGACGTCCGGATCTGCCTTCTGGGCCTTGCGGGTCGCTGTCGGCGGCTGGGTTGCGAGCCTGACCAGGCGTTCGGCATCGCGTACCGATGCGCCCTTCTCTGCGATCTGGTTGGCCAACTCAATCTGTGCGGCTTTTCCGGCACCCAGAAGCGCCCGGGCGTGGCCCATTTCCAATCGACCTTCCATCACCATCTGCTGAACCGGTTTTGCCAGATCAAGCAGGCGCAGGAGATTGCTGACTGCGCTCCGTGAACGGCCGATGGCCTTGGCGGCCTCTTCATGCGTGAGCTTGAATTCATCCACCAGTCGCTGCAGGCCCATGGCCTCTTCCATTGCGTTCAGGTCTTCGCGCTGGATGTTTTCGATGAGCCCGATACCCAACGCCGCTTCATCGGGCACCTCACGAATGACGACGGGGACATCGATGAGGCCTGCGAGCTGGGAAGCGCGCCAGCGGCGCTCGCCGGCCAGAATTTCGTATTTGTCCTTGCCAACGGGCCGGACCAGAATGGGCTGAATGACACCACGGACACGGATCGAGTCGGCCAATTCGGCCAGTGCGTCCTGGCCCATGTGGGTGCGCGGCTGATACTTGCCGGGCTGCAGCTGGGTGACTTTGAGCGTGCCCTGCTGGTCGTTTGCGGGCGCCTCCGGCTTGTCGCCGCCGAGCAGCGCGTCCAGGCCACGGCCCAATCCCTTGTGCTTGATCATGTGTGTGCCTCGCTCACGTTCTGGCCCTGACGGTCGAGCAGCTCGCGCGCGAAGGCGAGATGGGACAGGGCGCCCTTGGATTGCGGGTCGTGCAGCAGAACGGGCTTGCCGAAACTCGGCGCCTCGGCGATGCGAATGTTGCGCGGGATGACCGTGTCGAACACCTTCGCACCGTAGTGCTTCTTGATCTCGTCGGAGACCTGCTGGGTCAGGGTGGAACGTGGATCGAACATGGTGCGGACCAGGGCCTCGATTTCGATGCGGCTGTTGAGATTCGCCTTCACCTTGCGCAGCGTGCCCACCAGGTCTGACAGACCCTCCAGCGCGTAGTACTCGCACTGCATCGGAATGATCACCGAGTCGGCTGCCGTGAAGCCATTGACCGTCAGCATGTTGAGTGCGGGCGGTGAGTCGATGACCATGAAGTCGTACTCCGCCCGTACCGCATCCAGCGCGTCCCTGAGACGATATTCGCGACGGTCAATGGCAATCATTTCAATTTCGGCGCCGGCCAGGTTGCGATTGGCCGCAATTACATCGTAATTGCCTTCGGCGCGAACGCGTGCGTCGGTCGCGCTGGCCTCACCAAGAAGCACTTCGTAAACCGTGTTGCTCACGGATGACTTGTCGATGCCGCTGCCCGTGGTCGCATTGCCCTGCGGATCGAGATCGATCAAGAGGACTCGCTTGCCGTAATGTGCCATGCTGGCGGAAAGATTCACGGCGACGGATGTCTTGCCGACACCGCCCTTCTGGTTGGCGATCGCGAATATCTTGGACATCAGGCGGCTTTCAGCGTGACGAGGTGGCGCTTGGCATCAAGCAGGGGCACATGCAGCTCGTCAACCTTGCTGACCACATGCGTGTTGGGGACGCGCGCGATTTCATCGAAGGGATAGACACCTTTCATCGCCAGCATGACGCCGTCCGGTTGGACGAGATGGCGCGCCTGGGTGACAAAATCGGAAAGCTCGGAAAACGCGCGCGACACGACGACATCGAACGGCTTCGCCGGCCGATACGATTCGACACGACCGGTCTCGATGCGAATATTCGCAAGCGCGAGTTCGGCCTTGGCTTGCGCGAGAAACGTGGTCTTCTTGTGGTTGCTGTCGAGAAGTGTCACCTCAAGATCGGGGCGCGCAATGGCGAGAGGAATACCGGGCAGTCCAGCTCCGGTTCCAACATCCAGTACCGAGGTCTTGCCTTCGAGATGAGGCAGCACAGACAGGCTATCCAGCAGATGCAGCACCACCATCTGCTCGGGTTCGCGCACCGCCGTGAGGTTGTGCACGCGATTCCATTTCTCAAGCAACTTGATGTACTCGATAAGTTTTGTCTGGGCAGCGGGTGGCAAAGCCAGCCCCAGGGCCGAGAGTCCCTCGGCCAGTCGTGTTTCAAGCATCAGGCAACCTGTTCTGCGGAATCGGGAGGGGTCGTGGAAGCGTCATCCACCCGGGCATGCAAGCTGCGCCGCTTCAGGTGGACGAGTAGCAAGGATATGGCGGCGGGCGTGATGCCCTGGATGCGCGATGCCTGACCAATCGTTTCAGGCTGGTGCTGATTCAGCTTCAGCACAACTTCTTTCGACAGACCACGGACGGCTGCGTAATCGAATTCGCTGGGGAGCCGTTCGTTTTCCTGCTCAAGCTGGCGCGCAACCTCATGCCGCTGGCGTTCGATGTAGCCTGAGTATTTGGCCGCAATCTCGACCTGCTCGGCGACATCAAGGGGCACACCATCCTTGCCAAACATTGGAAATTGGGAAAGCGAGTTATAACTAACTTCCGGCCGCCGTAGCAGATCGAAGAGCGAATATTCGCGTTTCAACGCCTGACCCAGCACCGCCTCCTGGACAGCCGGGGGAACACGGCCCGGCTGGGCCCACGTTGCTTTCAGGCGGGCGGTTTCGCGTTCGACCGCGTCCCGCTTGGCGCTGAATCGTGCCCAGCGCGCGTCATCGACCAGGCCCATTTTCCGGCCCAACTCGGTCAAACGCGCATCGGCATTGTCTTCCCGCAACTGCAGGCGGTATTCGGCCCGGCTGGTGAACATGCGGTAGGGTTCGCTGACGCCCCGGGTGATCAGATCATCCACCAGCACACCCAGGTAAGCCTCGTCACGACGCGGGCTCCAGGCGGTTTCACCGCGCGCCAGGCGGGCCGCATTGATGCCGGCCAGCAGGCCCTGTGCGGCGGCCTCTTCGTAGCCTGTCGTGCCATTGATCTGTCCGGCAAAGAACAACCCGCTGATTGCCTTGGTTTCGAGGCTGGCCTTGAGGCCACGCGGGTCAAAATAGTCGTACTCGATGGCATAGCCAGGCCGCAGGATGTGCGCCTGTTCAAGCCCCGGGATGGATCGGACCAGCGCCCATTGCACGTCAAACGGGAGGCTGGTGGATATCCCATTGGGATAGACCTCATGCGTGGTCAGACCCTCCGGCTCCAGGAAAATCTGATGACTGTCCTTGCCGGCAAAACGGTGAATCTTGTCTTCGATGGAAGGGCAGTAGCGCGGCCCGACACCCTCGATCACCCCTGTGAACATGGGCGAGCGGTCCAGACCGCCGCGAATGATGTCGTGGGTCTGGGCCGACGTGTGGGTAATCCAGCACGGGACCTGCCGCGGATGCATGGCGGCATCGCCCATGAACGAGAACGCCGGTGTGGGGCCATCGCCGGGTTGGGGCTGACATTTGCTGAAATCGATGGTGCGGCCGTCGATGCGTGGGGGCGTTCCCGTTTTCAGGCGCCCAACCGGCAGCGAGAGCTCACGTAGCCGCGCCGCCAGCGACAACGACGGGGGATCGCCGGCACGACCCCCAGCATAGTGGTTGAGCCCGACGTGGATCTTTCCACCCAGAAACGTACCCGCGGTGAGAACAACCGCGTCGGCAAGAAAACGAAGACCTATGGCCGTTACCGCACCCACCACCCGATCCCCCTCAAGAATCAGGTCGTCTACCGCCTGCTGAAAGAGCCAGAGATTGGGCTGGTTTTCCAGCCGCTGGCGAATGGCGGCACGGTAGAGCACGCGGTCAGCCTGAGCTCGCGTGGCCCGAACCGCGGGGCCCTTGGACGCATTGAGCGTGCGGAACTGAATGCCCGCCTCGTCCGTCGCGATGGCCATTGCGCCACCCAGGGCATCGACCTCTTTCACCAGATGGCCTTTGCCGATGCCGCCTATGGACGGATTGCAGGACATCTGCCCCAGCGTCTCGATGGCATGGGTCAGCAGCAAGGTCTGGGCACCCGAGCGCGCGGCGGCAAGCGCCGCCTCCGTGCCGGCATGGCCGCCACCAATGACAATGACCTGGAATCGAGACGGGAATTGCATGACGTCCTGCAGAGGGTGCCTATTGGCACGAAGGGAATGTGGGACGCGGATTTTACGGGAATTGCCCCCAAAAGCCTACGCGAATATTCGCGTGGCGCCCCCCTCGAATGTTCCACGTGGAACACGCCGCACTATTCGTGCGTCCATGGCCCCGGGGGATGTTTCACGTGGAACAGCTTATTTGCCGATACAGAATCGACTGAAGATCTCACCTAACAGGTCATCGGGCGAAAACTCGCCGGTGATGGCCGACAAGTCGGTCTGGGCGAGCCGCAACTCCTCGGCAATCAACTCAAACGGAAGACGGGATTGGTGGATCACCTGAAGGCGGGCCAGCGCGGCGCGCAGCGCTGCAAGGTGCCGCGCCCGCGCCATGAATACGCCCTCCCCGCCCGGCCGCCAGCCGGCAACCTGCAGAAGCCAATCCTTGAGCGCATCAACGCCCTCCCCGGTCAAGGCTGAAATCCGGAAACTGCCTTCCTGGCCGGCTGCTTTCATCCCGGGCATATGCCCATGCAGATCGATCTTGTTATACACCCAAGCCATGCGCAGCCCGCGAGGCACCTGCGCCAAGATGGCGGCCTCGGCAGCGCCCAGCATCTCGCCCGCCTCAGTCAGCAGCAGGACGGCGCTCGCTTGTGCGACCGCCTGCCAGGTTCGGGCAATGCCGATTTGCTCCACCGGGTCGTCCGTTTCCCGCAAGCCGGCCGTGTCGACAAGATGAATCGGAACACCCTGGATCAGAATGGTCGCCCTGACCTGATCGCGGGTGGTGCCCGCAATAGGCGTGACGATGGCCACGTCCTGCTCGGCCAGGCGATTGAGCAGGCTGGACTTGCCCACGTTGGGTCGCCCGATCAATACCACCGTCAGGCCGTCGCGCAGGACCGCCCCCTGGCCGGCGCGATCCAGAAGCGCCGATAGTGTGGTGTGAACGGCTGTGATCTTGGCGGAGATGGCGCCTGTGTCTGCCGGATCAATTTCCTCCTCCGGAAAGTCCACGCAAGCCTCCACGTGCATGCGCACATCGATCAACCCCTCGACCAATGCCTGGATCTGCCTCGAAAACTCGCCCACCAGCGACCGGGCTGCCGACAGCGCACCCTCGGCGCTGGACGCCTCAATCAGATCGGCAACACTCTCTGCCTGTGCGAGGTCCAGCTTGCCTGCCAGAAACGCACGTTGCGTGAACTCCCCCGGCTCTGCCAGCCGGGCGCCCAGCGCGAGACAGCGCTGCAAGAGCAAGCCCATGACAGCGGTGCCGCCATGTCCATGGAGCTCGAGGACATGCTGGCCCGTGAATGAATGGGGTGCTGAAAAGTAGAGCGCCAAGCCCTGATCGATCGGGGCGCCGTCGGCCGCCCGAAACGTGGCCAACGCCGCCTGGCGAGCATTCGGCAGGTGGCCAAGAACGGCTTCAGAAATGGCAGGCACTTCGGGGCCTGATACCCGTACGACCCCAATGCCGCCACGACCAGGCGCCGTGGCGATTGCTGCGATGGTGTCGTTGCGCCCCATGTGGGGAAAGTTAGCGCTTCCCTGCGTGTTTCTGCAACGTTTGCTTCTCGACGATCTTGTTGATCCACCACTGCTGGGCAATACCAATCAGGTTCTGGACCGTCCAGTAGAGCACCAGGCCCGCCGGGAAGAAGAAGAAGAAAATGCTGAAAATGAGCGGCATGAACAGCATCACCTTCGCCTGGATCGGATCCGGCGGGGGCGGGTTCAGCTTGGTCTGGACAAACATCGACACCGCCATGATCAGCGGGAGGATGTAGTACGGATCAGGAACCGAGAGGTCGGTGATCCAGCCCACCCAGGGCGCATGGCGCAATTCCACGGCAGCCAGCAGCACCCAGTAGAGAGCGATGAACACGGGGATCTGAACCAGGATGGGCAGACACCCACCCAACGGATTGATCTTCTCCGTACGGTAGAGCTCCATCATGGCCTGATTGAGCTTGGCGCGATCGTCGCCGTAACGCTGCTGCAGTTGTTGGATGCGCGGCGCCACGGCTTTCATGTGCGCCATCGACATGCCGGCCTTCTGGTTGAGCGGATAGAAAACGACCTTGATGAGAATGGTCAGCAGCACAATGGACCAGCCCCAATTGCCGACAAAGCCCTGGATGAATTGAAGCACCCAGAACAGCGGCGCGGCCAAGACGGTGAGCCATCCGTAGTCCACCACCAGATCCAGCCCGGGCGCCAGCGCCTTCAAGGTGTCCTGGATCTGCGGGCCGAGATAAAGCGACAGATTGATCGAGCCATCCTGTCCCGGTGCGATGGTGCCGCCGCTCAGGATGATGCCGGCCGAATAGAACTTGTCCGACACCTTGCGCGTGAAATACTCGCGCTCGACCCCCTGCTTCGGGAGCCATGCGGAAACAAAATAGTGCTGAACAATTGCCAGCCAACCATCGCTCGCCTTGACCGGGTGCGACTGCTTGTTCTTGTCGATGTCGGAAAACGACACCTTCACGAACTTCTTCTCGTCGGTGAACACGGCCGGGCCGGTAAAAGTGGCCACGCCGGTCATGGGGTTGTTCTGGGCAGCTTCGCCTTCAGGTGGATTGCCGTCGCGGAGGAACTGGAAATACCCCGTGGCAGCCACGGGCTGCTCGCTCCGGTTGCGGATCTCCTGGCTGACATCCACAACGTGACTGCCCGCCTTGAAGCGGTAGACCTTTTGTACCTCGACACCCGGACTCTCGGCATTCGTGAGGCGAACTTCCAGCGCGCCCTCGCCCGGCTTCATCTCAAACCGGTCTGACGCAGCGCTCCACATCGAATTGTGATTCGCCAGACCGCCGAGGAGTCCGGTCTGGGTGACGAAAAAGTGGCCGTCTTTCGGCTGCAACAAGGTGAGCGGTTTGGTCTTGTCGGTGGCCGCGAAGTGCTTCAGGAAGGTCACCCGCTGGATATCTCCACCCCGGCGCCCGATCTCGACCTCCATCGTATCCGTCCGAACGACGACAGCACCTGCGGCATCATTTGCCGGCGCACGGCTGGAATCCGGCACGGACTGGGTGCCCGCTTCCGCCGCTTTGGCCGGTGCTGTCGACCC
The DNA here is from genome assembly GCA_033764435.1 of Burkholderiales bacterium. Taxonomy (GTDB): domain Bacteria; phylum Pseudomonadota; class Gammaproteobacteria; order Burkholderiales; family Usitatibacteraceae; genus JAEUMY01. The sequence continues at coordinate 70,167 of JANRIX010000033.1, read as the reverse complement.
CAACGCAGTGGTTGGTGTGGGCAGCGCCGCCGTGGCCGGCGGCGCTCCTGCTGGGGCTGCGAGCGGTGCTTGGGTGACAGGCGGCGCAACCTTTGGGGCGTTGTGCTTCTGCCATGCATCCCAGAGCAACAACGAGGAGAAGGAAAATACGATCAGGGCGATGAGACGCTGGGTGTCCATGTTGATCCAGAGGTGGTCAGGCAAAGCGGCCCGAGCGTCTGCCCGGGGGTTGGTCCAAGCTAAAGGGTGGTTGGGTCCGACAACAACTACGGTACCGGGTCAAATCCTCCGGTGTGCCAAGGGTGGCATTTTGACAGTCTTCGCATGGCGAGCCATGTTCCGCGGAGCGCACCATGGCGCTGGATGGCGCCCACAGCATAGTGCGAGCAGGTCGGCGTAAAGCGACACTGATGTCCGACAAACGGGCTCAGAAAATACTGATACCCACGGATGAGGAGAATCAGGGCCCTCGAGATCATTGCGGGGAATTTCCTCGATCGGGCGCCCGGTGGGTGCCTGATTGGAGTCGGTCGAGCACGGCATCGACTGCCGAGCGAATTTGGCTGCGACCGTCGGCGGACTTCAGCTTCTGAGGTACGCGCCTCACATCTTCCCTGCCGCGGCTGCCCTCGGTCAGCATGAACAGAACATCCATGCGCTCCAACGCTGTGCCGCGGGCGCGATAGGCCTCGCGGATGATGCGCTTCATCGCGTTCCGGGCTGTTGCCTTGCGCAGATGGCGCTTGGCAATACTGAGGCCCAGCCTGCCAACACCATCGCCAAACAGCACCCTGGCCGTCACTGCGCCTTCCGCCTGCCGGCGGCCTTTCGTCAGCAAGGCCCTGAATACCGCGCCATCGGCCAGCCGGCGGACACGCCCGAACGGCTTGGCAGACATGCGGCGGCGTGACTACCGAACTTAGACGGCGAGACGGGCGCGACCTTTGGCTCGGCGCGCATTGATCACAGCGCGGCCACCAGCAGTCTTCATGCGAACCAGAAAGCCGTGGGTTTTCTTGCGACGGGCAACGGAAGGTTGATAGGTGCGTTTCATGATTATTCCTGACAGGTTGAAGCAAAGCCGGACATTATCTCGAATTTTCAGCCAGTTAGTCAATCGCTCCCTAGGCCATCCGAAGCATTCGCGCTGGCCCCGCCGCGGTGGCCCGGTCAAGCGGTCTGTGGATAACTTTGCCTTAAGGCGTTACAATCGAGCCCTGATTTCCGCTGGTGCAGCGTCACTGGTATCTGCCCTCAACGCAGATGCGGTTGTGTACCGAAATCCCGGTCTCCTTCCCGCAAGATCTGTCTTCCTGTTTTGTGCTGTCCGTTCTGCTCCGCTTTCCAAGCGTTTCCATTCTCTTCCAATCAAGCCCGTCCTTCGAATCTCCATGCACGCGTCGTCGCACCCTTTCTGGACCGCCTGCCTTGCGGACTTTCAACGGGATCTCTCCCAGCACCAGTTCAACACCTGGGTGAAGCCACTGCGGTTTGAACAGGATGGCGACGGTTTCACCCTTGTTGCGCCCAATCGTTTCATGCTGCAGTGGGCCAAGGATCGGCTGCTGAATCAGATAGAGCAGGCAGGCGAGCGTTTCTTTGCCCGGCCCATCATCATCGGTCTGGCGCTGGAAGAAGACAGCGAACCCGCGCCGCCACCACCTGCGTCGACCGACCTCGATGACACCACCAAGCAAGCTGCCGAGCCCCGGAAGGAACTGACCGGCGCGATCCGCCCCGCACCAGGCAACCGTTTGAATCCCGCTTTCACCTTCTCTGCTTTTGTCGGGGGCAAGGCCAACCAGCTGGCTCGCGCTGCAGCCATCCAGGTTGCCGAAAACCCGGGCTCGGCCTACAACCCGCTATTCATTTACGGTGCAACCGGCCTCGGCAAGACGCACCTGGTCCAGGCGATTGGCAACACCGTGCTGTCGCATCATCCTCGGGCGCAGGTCAAGTACATCCATGCGGAACAGTTTGTCACCGCGGTTGTTCAGGCCTACCAGCACAAGTCCTTTGAAAGCTTCAAGCGATCCTATCACTCGCTGGATCTTCTGCTGATTGACGATATTCAGTTCTTCGGCGGCAAGTCACGCACCCAGGAAGAGTTCTTCTACGCCTTCAATGCCCTCATCGAGGCAGGGAAGCAAGTTGTCATCACCAGTGATCGCTACCCCAAGGAAATCTCGGGCATCGAGGATCGCCTGATATCCCGGTTTGGCTGGGGTCTGACGGTGTCGGTCGAGCCGCCGGAACTGGAAATGCGTGTCGCCATTCTGATCAAGAAGGCCGAGTCGGAAGGGGTATCGCTGGATGAAGAGGTTGCTTTTTTCATCGCCAAACACATTCGATCCAATGTCCGCGAATTGGAGGGTGCGCTCAAGCGAGTGCTGGCCTTCTCCCGGTTCAACAACGTGCCCATTTCCGTCGCGGGCGCGAAAGAGGCACTCAAGGATTTGCTCGCGGTCCTGAACCGCCAGATCTCAATCGAAAACATCCAGAAGACCGTGGCCGACTACTACAAGATCAAGGTCTCGGAAATGTATTCGAAGAAAAGAGTGCGCTCTCTGGCTCGTCCACGTCAGATCGCAATGGCCCTTGCCAAGGACCTGACGCCCCTTTCTCTGCCGGAAATCGGCGAGGCATTCGGCGGCCGGGACCACACAACCGTACTGCATGCCTGCCGCAAGGTTCAGGAATTGATTGAAATTGACAGCGACATCGCCAGAGACCATGCGTTGCTGCAGCAGATTCTGCGTGGCTGAAGCGCAATCGTGAAACTGAATAACCCAGTGGATAACGCAGGCACAATCTTTGGACAGAGGTGGATAAACTCCGGTTCTCCGGCAGAACAAGCCGTGTCACGATTTTTCATCCACAGGCGCCCCCGGGATTCGGACCGCGTTATCCCGGAAGGTGAATCTGGCTTTTGTCCATTTGCTTCAATGCCTTGAAGAGTTTTCCCGGAAGCGGCACAACCTTAACTATCTATTACTATCCAGGTTAGAAAAAAATGCTGACTATTAAAGCCAAGAACAGCACGTTGCTCGGCCCGCTGCAACAAGTGACCGGGATCGTCGAGCGACGCCACACGCTGCCTATCCTGTCCAATGTTCTAGTCGAGGTCGAGGATGCCTCGATCCGTTTCCTGGCTACCGATCTTGAAGTCCAGATTCGCGCCACGGCAAAACTGGAAACCAGCCAGAAGACCGGGTCACTGACAGTCGCTGCCAAGAAACTGCAGGATATTCTTCGCGCCCTGCCGCCCGACGCTGACACGGTCCTGGAAACGAAGGACAACCGCATGACCGTGAAGGCGGGAAAAAGCCGCTTCACTTTGCAGACACTTGCGGCGGCAGACTTTCCGAAGATTTCCGAAGCACGTGACGCGGCAGCCACCTTGTCGTTGCCGCAGAACGAATTGAAGCGGGTGCTGGGCCTGGTTCAATTCGCGATGGCCGTTCAGGATATTCGTTACTACCTGAATGGCGTGCTTCTCTCTGCAGAAGGAAGGACGTTGCGTGTCGTTGCAACGGACGGTCACCGACTCAGCATGGCGTCCTACCAGCTGCCGGAAGACGCGCCCAAGGTGGACGCCATCCTGCCGCGGAAGACGGTGATCGAACTCATCAAGCTGCTGAATGAAAGTGATGACCCGGTTTCACTCACGGTGCACGGCAACCAGGTCAAGTTTTCCTTCGAGGGCATCGAAATCGTCAGCAAAATCGTTGAAGGAAAGTTTCCGGATTACCAGAAGGTCATCCCGACGAATTACACCAATCACATCCAGGTCAGCCGCGTCACGCTGCAGCAAGCACTGCAACGAGCTGCGATTCTCTCCAATGACAAGATCCGTGGTGTCCGCCTTGTCTTCACCAAGGATGCGCTGTCCATCATCTGCACCAACAGTGAGCAGGAAGAGGCGGAAGAAACCGTGGCCATCGAGTACGGCGCAGAAGCCTTGGATATCGGATTCAACATTTCCTATCTCCTGGATGTGCTCAACCACCTCAACGGGGAGACGGTGCAACTGTCCCTCGGTGACGTGCATACCAGTGCGTTGTTCACTGTGCCTGGCGGGGACGAGTTCAAGTATGTCGTGATGCCGATGCGTATCTGATCATGCAGCGTTGACCTCGCGCGTACTGCGAATATTCGCAGTGACTCGTATCCCCTTTCGCATCTCCCCATATCGCAACAGAAAGCATGGCATGACCGACAAGCAGCAAGGCACTCCCAAAGACTACGATTCCGACAGCATCAAAATTCTGAAAGGCTTGGAAGCGGTACGCAAGCGTCCGGGTATGTACATCGGTGACACATCCGATGGAACCGGTCTGCATCACATGGTGTTCGAGGTGGTGGACAACGCCATCGACGAGGCGCTCGCCGGCCACTGCGATGACATCAAGGTCACGATCCACACTGACAATTCCATTTCGGTCATCGACAATGGCCGTGGCATTCCCACAGGCATCAAGGAAGACGACGAATTCAAGCGTTCAGCAGCGGAAATCGTTATGACCGAACTGCATGCGGGTGGAAAGTTCGACGCAAACTCCTACAAGGTGTCAGGCGGTCTTCATGGCGTGGGTGTATCCGTGGTCAATGCCTTGTCCGAGTGGTTGAAGCTTCGCATCTGGAGAGACGGCAAGGCACATCAGATGGAGTTCCGCCACGGCGAGCGCGTGGCCCCCTTGGCGGTGGTGGGGACGTCGGAAAAGCGCGGCACGGAAGTCCACTTCCTCGCGGCCAAGGAAACGTTCACCCACATCGAATTCCACTACGAGATCCTCGCCAAGCGCCTGCGTGAACTGTCGTTCCTGAACAACGGCGTGAAAATCGAGCTCATCGACCAGCGGACGGGCAAGAGCGAGAACTTCGCCTATTCCGGCGGTGTGAAGGGTTTTGTTGAGTACATGAATCGCTCAAAAAGCGTTCTGCACCCGCGTATTTTTCATGCGGTGGGTGACAAGGATGGCATCACCGTTGAAGTCTCCATGCAATGGAATGACAGCTACGGCGAAAACGTGCAGTGCTTCACCAACAATATTCCACAGCGGGACGGCGGGACGCACTTGACCGGATTGCGCACGGCGATGACGCGCGTTCTGAACAAGTACATCGAAGAGAACGAGCTCGCCAAGAAGGCGAAGGTTGAGACCAGTGGCGATGACATGCGCGAAGGCTTGACCTGCGTGCTGTCGGTGAAGGTTCCGGAGCCGAAGTTTTCCTCGCAGACCAAGGACAAGCTGGTGTCATCCGAGGTCCAACCAGTGGTGCAGGAAGTCGTGGCAGCCAAGCTGGCGGAGTATTTGCTGGAGAATCCAGCGGACTCAAAGACCATCTGCGGAAAGATTGTGGAAGCAGCACGAGCGCGAGAAGCAGCGCGCAAGGCCCGGGAGCTCACGCGCCGCAAAGGGGTGATGGATGGAATCGGTTTGCCCGGCAAGCTCGCGGACTGTCAGGAGCGGGATCCAGCGCTGTGTGAGCTCTACATTGTCGAGGGCGACTCCGCAGGCGGTTCCGCCAAGCAGGGCCGAGATCGCAAATTCCAGGCCATCCTGCCGCTACGTGGCAAGGTGCTGAACGTGGAGAAGGCCCGCATCGACAAGGTCATCTCCAGCGAGCAGATCGCCACCCTGATCACGGCATTGGGTGCCGGCATCGGCAAGGATGACTTCAACCACGACAAGCTGCGTTATCACCGCATCATCATCATGACCGACGCGGACGTCGACGGCGCGCACATTCGCACACTTCTGTTGACCTTCTTCTACCGCCAGATGCCGCAGTTGGTCGAAAACGGCTACATCTATATCGCGCAACCGCCGCTTTACAAGGTGAAGATGGGCAAGGAAGAGCGCTACGTGAAAGACGAGCACGAGCTGAAGCAGGCGCAATTGAAGAAGGCGCTGGCAGATGCGGAGCTGTTGCCGTCCGCCAGTGGTCAGCCGCTTGTCGGCGAGGCGCTCAATGACATCGCGATCGATTACCTGCTCACCGAAGCCGTGATCGAGCGACTGTCCCGCGTGATGGATCCCGACGTTTTGCGCGGACTGTTGGAGACGCCGAGGCTCGACCTGTCCACCGCGGAAACAGCCACCAAGGCGGCCGCCTGGCTCACCGACGCGCTGACGGAGAAAGTGCGCACGGCAGCGGGCATCCGCATCGACATCAAGGTGGAACAGGATGAAGTGCACGATGCATGGCGATTGCGCGCGACCAAGATGCTGCACGGAAACGCACGCGAAACCGTCATCGACAACAGCTTCATCGAGACGGGCGATTACGAGCAAATCGTGAAAACGGCGCATACCCTCAACGGTCTGGTGCAGGAAGGTGCACAGATGCGCCGCGGCGAGAAAAGTATCGCGGTTGCCAGTTTCGGTGAGGCGCTGAACTGGTTGCTCGAACAGGCGCGCGACGGCATGCACATCCAGCGCTACAAGGGGCTGGGTGAAATGAATCCTGACCAGCTCTGGGAAACCACCATGGACCCGACGGTGCGCATTTTGAACCGCGTGCAGATCGAGGACGCCATCGGCGCGGACGAAATCTTCACAACGCTCATGGGTGACAACGTTGAACCACGCAGGGCGTTCATCGAAACCAATGCCCTGGTGGTGCAAAACCTCGACGTTTGAGCGATTTTCTTTGTCTGACCAGCAGTAGACAAACAATGGATAAGGGGCCGGAAGGCCCCTTGTGACATTTGGAAGGCACGAAAGCTATCCGGACGGAATCTCCGGCAGGTGCGAATATTCGCTGTATTTCTGCGAAGAGACTCATTTGAAACTGTAGTTCAACGTGATCTTGTCCCGCTTCAATGTGAGACTCTCACGCCTAAGACCCGCAATCTCGGGCATCAATTTCCGGGCAGGCTTGTACACGACACGCCCCTGACGATAGTCGTAACACAGCGTGTCGGCATCGCGAGAGCAGGAGCCCGGAAGGTCGCTGTCTCGTGTTGGTGCGAGCGGCAGCAGAAGCGGGGGCGCCTCGGCCCATTCAGGTCCCTTATGCGCGACAAATGGTGCGGAGCGGCCCGCGGCTGGCGATACAGCGGTCAAGGAGGTAGCCAGCTTCGACTTCACCGGAAGGTGCGTCTGGGCGTAAGTCTGGCAGGCGCAACTGGCGATCACGAAGGCAGTACAGATGCGCAAAATCCAGTCATGCAGGGTCCGATGCTCGCTGCGATCCATGATGTGCTCCGTCAGCACCGCGAATATTCGCAGTGCTCAACATGGATTCAGCAAAGATCACGCCAAGGAGCGAGACGAAGGAGGCGCGGACATTTCGGGTAGTGAGTGACCGCACTGTCGCGAAATCCCGACAGATGGCCGAAATTCGACAGGATGCATGCGCAAGCGGGGCCGGGATCCAGGAACGGCCGTACGTTACAGCGTGCCCTCAGGTCGCCTTGCGCTTGCGCGGTGCCTCCACTGTTGCCGCCTTGGTTCCCGAGCGCTTCGCTTTGACCACTTTCGTGGTGCTCACCCCTGCCTTCGCATCCAGTAGCTCGATGGCCTCTTCGAGCGTGACCTTGTCCATCCCTTCTTTGTCTGGCAACGTTGCGTTGACCTTGCCGTGCTTCACATAAGGACCATAGCGGCCAGAGTGAACGGAAACATCCTGGTTGTCCGCTGGATGCTTGCCCAGCACACGCCCGGCACTGGCCGCGGCTGCCGTGCGCCCTTTGCTCTTGGTGGGGTCGCGTTCCTCGAACTCGAAGCCGATCTTGCCGTCCTTCTGCTTCACCAGGAACGCGGAGAAGGGCCGACCCTTCTTGGAAATGAATTTGTCCAGCAGATCAGTTTTCCCGTTCGCGAGAAGCTTCGCCATCTGCTCTCGCTCGATGGGGCGCTTCAGAATGATTCGACCCGACCGGAAATCACAGGTCCGCGCGTTGCCGACGGCTTTCTCGCACACGTAAGCATTGGGCGACTCGAACACGTTGTGGCTGCACTTGGGGCACTTGCCGATCGCCTCCTGGCCACTGAAGTCCGGGCCCTCATCGCCGTCGTCCTCGCCGCCTTCTCCCCAAGAAAACTCGATGGTGAAGTCATCCTTCATCACCAGGTTTGCGCTGAATGCGCGCCCGAGTCGGCTACGGAAACCATCGATGGGTCCGATCTCCCGCTTTGCGATCAGAGCGTCTGCTTCTGCCGGCTCCAGCTGCCGGCCGGCCAGAATTTTCCAGAAGCCGAAATCACATTTCTGGCATTGGAATTTCTTGTAGTTCTCGTGCACTTCACCGCCGCACTTCGGACAGGTGCTGGAGAGCTTGCCGAAATCGCCGGGAATCGTGTCGAGTTCGTAATTCTTCGCCTGGCCGACAATGTGCTTCGTCATCTTGACGATTTCGGCCATGAACTTGTCGCGCTTCAACTTGCCCTGTTCCACCAGTGCGAGCTGATGCTCCCAGTTCGCGGTCAACTCCGGCGAAAAGAGTTCCGGCACGCCGAGGCCGTGCAACAGCGTCATCAGCGAAGATGCCTTTGCAGTCGGGATGAGCTCGCGTCCCTCGCGGTGGACATACTTTTCGAAAATCAGACCTTCGATGATCGCCGCACGCGTTGCCGGCGTACCAAGGCCCTTTTCCTTCATGGCCGCGCGCAGCTCCTCGTCTTCGATGGATTTGCCAGCGCCTTCCATCGCGGACAGCAGTGTGGCTTCCGTGAAACGCGCAGGCGGCTTGGTCTGGTTGGCAACAACCTTGACATCTTCGGCCATCACCTTCGTATCCGGCTTGAGCGGCGGCAGGTTGGCAGCCCCTTCCTCCTCCGCTTCGCGGCCATAGACCGCGAGCCAGCCCGGCTCAATGAGCACCTTGCCCTCGGACTTGAACGGCTCACCCTCGACCCGGGTGATGCGGGTGGTCTGGGTGAACTCTGCGGCCGGATGAAATACCGCCAGGAATCGCTTCACCACGAAGTCGTACAGTTTGGCTTCCAGCTCGTTCAGCGATTTCGGCTGCTGCTGCGTCGGGATGATGGCAAAGTGATCGGAAATCTTGGTGTTGTCGAAGATCCGCTTGTTCGGCACAACCCACTTCTTGTCCAGAATGCGCTTGGCAAAGACGTTGTAATCGCTGTCCTTCAATACCTCCAGCGTCTCCTTCACCGTGGGCAGATAGTCCTCGGGCAGCGCGCGCGAATCGGTACGCGGATAGGTGAGCACCTTGTGCTTTTCGTACAGCGCCTGTGCCAATGACAACGTGGTCTTGGCCGAAAATCCGAAACGGCTGTTGGCTTCGCGCTGAAGCGAGGTCAGATCAAACAGAAGGGGCGGAGCTTGCGTGGCAGGCTTGGACTCCTCGGTGAACGTGGCCGGCTTGCCCAGGCACTTGGCCCGGATCTCTGCCGCCTTCTTTTCGTCCCAGAGGCGATCGGCGCGCAGCGCCTCATCGTCACCCTTCTTGAATTTCTCATCAAACCACTTGCCCGAGTATTCGCCGCCAGGCGTGGCGAAAGTGCCCTGCACTTCCCAGAAATCACGCGACACGAACGCCTTGATCTTGGCTTCGCGCTCGACCAGGATGGCCAGCGTCGGCGTCTGCACTCGGCCCACGGTGGTGAGCTGAAACCCGCCGCTCTTGGAATTGAATGCGGTCATCGCCCGAGTGCCATTGATGCCGACCAGCCAGTCGGATTCCGAACGGCAGGTCGCTGCGGCGGCGAGCGGCAGCATGTCCTCGTCCTCGCGCAGGGCCTTGAAGCCATCCTTGATGGCCTTGGGGGTCATGGACTGCAGCCACAGACGCTGGATGGGCTTCTTAGCGCCTGCATATTGAACGATGTAGCGGAAAATCAACTCGCCTTCCCGCCCCGCGTCGCAGGCGTTGATGAGCCCGGTCACGTCCTTGCGCTTGATGAGTTTCAGCAGCAGCTTCAGTCGCGACTCGGTCTTCTCGATAGGCTTCAGCGCAAACTGCGATGGAATGGCGGGAAGGTGGGTGAAGGTCCATTTCCCGCGCTTGACTTCCTCTTCCTCGGGCATGCCGATCTCGACCAGATGGCCCACAGCCGAGGACAGCACATAGTCGTCACTTTCGAAGTAATCGTCCTTGCGCGCAAAGCCGCCCAATGCCTTGGCAATGTCGTTGGCGACCGATGGTTTCTCTGCAATGATGAGGCTTTTGGACATGCGCGCCTGCGCTGAAAGTGGAAGGAGTGGGGCGGCAGAGAATAGGCGAAATCGTCGCTGGCTGGCAAGCGAACCCGATCAAGCGGTCCGGAATCCTACCCAAGCCGTTGGAATTTTCCGCCCGGCATGCTGCCCACCAGGCCCTGGATTTCAAGTTCCATCAGGCGCGCAGACAGCACATCCGCAGCGAACCCGGTCCGAGCCATGAGTTCATCCAGGCTCACTGGGTCATGGCCGAGCTGGTCCAGCAAACGGTCACCAGACGAAGCGCCCGCTCTTGAAGCCGATTCATCAGGTGCTGCGCGCGATGCAAGCGCACGACCCAGCCCGAGTTCTTCAAGAATATCCTCAGCCGCGTCAACCAGCTTGGCCCCCTGCTTGATGAGTAGGTGGCATCCCTTGGACAGGGGCGAATGGATGGACCCGGGAATGGCAAACACATCGCGGCCCTGTTCACCCGCGAGCCGGGCGGTGATCAGCGAACCGCTCGCAACAGCCGCCTCGACCACGAGGCATCCCTTGGACAGCCCGCTGATGATGCGATTGCGGCGCGGAAAGTTGGCTGCCACGCCTGGTGTACCCAGCGCGAACTCGGACAGGATCGCGCCTTGAGCGGCCAGCTGGTGGGCCAGTTCGCGATTGCGCGCGGGGTAGACAATGTCGAGGCCCGTGCCCACGACCGCGATGCTCGATCCCCGCCCGCGCAATCCACCGCGGTGAGCCGCGGCATCAATGCCGAGGGCCAGCCCGCTCACAATAGTCAGGTTAGCCTCGGACAGCACCTCGGCAAACTGCTCGGCATTCTTCAGGCCTTGTGGTGTTGCATTGCGGCTGCCCACGATGGCCAACGCAGCGGCACCCAACAGATCGCGCCGACCCTTCAGATAGAGCAGAGGTGGCGGATCGCCGATCTCGAGCAGCGTGGCGGGATAGTCCTCATCCGCCAGCGTCACAAGGTGATTGTCGGGCGCCTCAAGCCACGCGAGTGCGTCTAGCACGCGCGCCGAATTGCGTTCCGTGAGTATCGCGTCAGCTTCTTTCCTGGACACCACGGATTGCAGGCTCGCCACCGTCTGCGCGAGTACGGATGCAGGCGTGCCGAATCGCGCCAGCAGATGGCGCACCATGGCTGACGACACGCCTCGAGCAAGGCAGAGTGCAAGCCATGCGGATGGTTCGCTGGAGCTGGCGGGAACAGGCATGTAGACCTCAGTACGTGATGGCCGGAAACACAAACGCGGGCATCAAGCCCGCGTCGTGATCGTACTGCGTTTGTCCGGAAAGTCCCGGGTGGTTCTGGGCAACGCCTGAACCGGTCAGGGAGTTTGCACCACGTCGTTAATGTAGATCGGACGGCGGGTCTGCATGATCAGGCCATATGAGACGCGATCAAAGACGCGGAACACAAACACTAGCCCTGAGCGTTCGTTGGGCAGTTTCACTTCCCGTTGCAGGCGGGCCTGGGTTCGCGGGTCCGGACTGGTGATTACTGCATCCGGCACGACATAGTTGGGGAGCATGCCCTTCAGGCGGGCGGCGAGTCCGGCGTCGTCAGTCGGCACGGTTTCGCCGAAACGGTGAGTGGCCAGTACATGTCCGACTTCCAGTCCGTCCCGCTTGCCCCGATTCAGCGTCACGATCGAGTATTGGCCTGCTTCCGCGACGCCTTGGCTCAGTCCGATGATCTTCCCCTGAATCCGAGTTTGCGGTGCGCGCGGCGAATATGATGGGATCGGCGTTTCGCGCACTGGTGTCAGACGATCGCCGCGATTGATTTCTTGCGCTGACTTGGTGATTTCCAGTGTGGAGGGCGTACCAAACGCGGTGACGCGCGCCTCGGCGATGTAATGCGCTTCATAACCCAGGATTTCCTTGGAATCCGGATCGACTATGGGGTTGCCCTGTCGATAAACCTGCCAACGTACGCCATCGCTCTGGCCGAGATGGTCGACGTAGACCCGGTTCCCGGCGCCCACGATAACCCTGCTATCTTCGGTGGCCACGATTTTTGGGGCATCAGAAAGTCCCACCTCGTCAACCACCAGTGGCTGCGACAGCAGCGGCGAAATGGCGGCACCCGGGATGGATGGGATGGCCTGCCCCAGCTTTTCGCTACGCACCTTCGGTGAGACACGGACCGAGCCGTCAGCCTGCGTGGAGCCCGCCATTCGGGAACCATCCAGAGAGAGTCGGGGTTTGCCGTCGGCGCTGAATTCAAGCTTGATCACGTCGCCGGGATATATCCAGTGAGGATCCTTGATCTGGTCCTGATTCATGTTCCAGATCTCGGGCCAGCGCCACGGCTCCTTGAGGAACTTGCCGGAAATGCCCCAGAGCGTGTCGCCCTTGACCACGGTGTAGGTCGACGGAGCATTTTCGGCGAGCGCCTGGGCCCGCGCCGGGATGGCGAGCAACACGGATGCGGCGCAAAGCGTCGACAGGACTGCAGCTATAATCGGTTTTCTCATGGCCGCTCTCGCAAAGTATTGTCGGCGATGCTGATCGTGGCCCGACCTTCGTTGCGCGGCGGACCAAACAGGCACTTCTGACTCGGCACTTGAAAACCCGCTGTAGTGCCCTGATACTTCAAGTGTTCTCGCAGATTCTGCACCTAATTTATTCAATTAGCAAGAATAATGGCCCTGCTGCCCATCCTGACCTACCCGGATCCACGCCTGCATACCGTCGCCAAGCCGGTGACCCAGGTCGACGACCGGATTCGCCGCCTGATCGATGACATGGCTGAAACCATGTATGCCGCACCCGGGATCGGGCTGGCCGCAACCCAGGTCAATGTGCACGAGCAGGTGATCGTCATCGATATTTCGGAAGAGCGAAACCAGCTCCTGGCGCTGATCAATCCCGAGGTCGTGGCGGCTGCAGGACACGAAGTGGCCGAGGAAGGCTGCCTATCCGTGCCCGGCATTTATGACAAGGTCGAACGCGCTGCGAACATCACCGTGCGCGCGCTTGATCGCGATGGCAAGTCCTTTACGGTCGACGCCGACGGCCTCCTGGCCATCTGCATCCAGCATGAAATGGATCACCTCAAGGGCAAGGTGTTTGTCGAATACCTGTCTGCCCTCAAGCAGAACCGCATCAAGACCAAACTCCGGAAGCGCGACCGCGCGACCGCCTGAGCTCCGCGCCAATCCGTCCGGCGCATGAAGCTGATCTTTGCAGGCACCCCGCCCTTCGCCGCGGCGGCGCTGAAAGCGCTGCATGCGGCGGGCCACGACATCGCCCTCGTCCTTACCCAGCCGGACCGCCCGGCAGGGCGGGGCATGAAGCTCACCGAAAGCGCGGTCAGTCAGGCCGCGCGTGAGCTTGGGGTGCCGGTGGAGAAACCGGCGCACCTCAAGGATGCCGAAACCCATGAGCTGCTTGCGAAAGTGGGCGCTGACGTCATGGTCGTCGCCGCCTACGGGCTCTTGCTCCCGCAGGCGGTGCTCGACATTCCCAAACAGGGCTGTCTCAATATCCACGGTTCCCTACTTCCGCGTTGGCGCGGCGCCGCGCCGGTGCAGCGCGCGATTCTGGCCGGCGATGCCGAGACCGGGGTCGGCATCATGCGAATGGAAGCCGGACTCGACACCGGCCCGGTGCTGCTGGAAAAGCGTCTGCCGGTAGCGGCGGACGACACCAGTGCCACCTTGTTTGAAAAGCTCACCCGGCTCGGGGCCGAGGCCATCGTTGAAGCACTCGGCCAACTGGACACGCTCGCCGCGCGTCCCCAGCCGGACGACGGCATCACCTATGCGCACAAAATCACCCGAAGCGAAGCCCCGCTTGATTGGCGACGTCCGGCGGTTGATTTGGCGCGCCAGGTTCGCGCATTCGATCCTTTCCCCGGTGCCGAAGCGCAGTATGCGGGCGCAGCCCTCAAGCTGTGGCGGGCGGTTCCGGAGGCAGGTCCGTCTGGCTCGGCCGCGCCGGGCACCGTGGTCGCGATCGGTCCGGAGGGATTTGTCGTGGCCTGTGGCGCAGGTTGTTTGCGGGTGGAGGTGGTGCAGAAACCCGGCGGGCGACGCCAGCCCGCGCTCGAATGGGCGCGCGCCGTCGGGCTGGCGCCGGGCCAGCAGCTAGGTTGATCCTCCAGGGCGGCTCTACTCAGCCCAGCTTGGGCAGCAGGCGCTCGGCAACCTTTCGCGCAAGCTCAGGCACCCGCTCATTCTCTCGCGCCGGCCCGGCGGTGATCGTGACGATGCTGTTGCCCTTGGTGACAACCAGGAGCGCTTGCTTGGCGTTCCAATAGGCATCCTGACCACTCAGAATCAGCGGCTGGCCGCGCGCCTCGAGGCGTGCTTCCTTCAGCGCGGCAACCGCTTCGGTGGGCGAGCGGAAGAAGCGGAACTGGACACTGATGAGCAGGGCCTTGCCGTCCGCCTTGGCCGTATAGACGCAGTTGGGCTGGACCTTGGGTGCCTTGCTCTTGAAGACTTCCTGTTCGACGCTGGTACCGAGTACCGTTGCAGCATCCTCTGCCGTGAACAGAGAACACGCGTTGAACTCGCGTCCGGCATCCTTGGGCTGCTGGGCATGGGTGGTGCCGAGCAGTGCGCCCAGCAGCAGCGCGGCCGCTGCAGCACGTCGTGACCGTTTCCTCGAATCGTTGCGCATCTGCGCTCTCCTGTGAAGTTGCGTTGAACCCGTGATTGCTTTGCAGCGTTACGGCGTACTCAATTCCGTGGGCGCAGGATTTCCTTGAGCATGTCCAAGGCACCATCAACACCGCGTTCGAAGAGCTGCCCGCTGCTCAGCGCCTTCGCGGCAATGCGCAGCACCAGCGCCTGGGCGACGATCCGCGCCGCTTCGCCGCCGGTCACGCCCGCACCGTCGTCGCCGATCCGGCGCAGGGTAATGTCAGGCAGGGTGAAATCCAGGCCACCGTTCTTCAACAACGGATTGGTGACCCGAACCTGTGCCTTGCGAATATTCGCGGCGTGAATGATGTAGCGGCGCTCTTTCTTGGGGGCATTGGCGGCGCTCTCGTCCTTCGACGTGCCGCGCGCCTGGGCGAGGTAGCGCTCGATGTTCTGCTGGATTACATCAAGATTGGCCTTGCCGCCAACCAGTTCGTACTGGATATCCGGTGCGTCGATGCTGATCTCGCGGATGACCACGACATCCGAGGTGAGCGTTGCCGCATCCAGCGCCACCGTGACTTCGCCGACCCGAAACGCATGCGTCCCCGCGTAGCCGGACGGATTGCCCAGGGTCACATCGCGAATCACGCCACGGCCATTCTGGGTGGAGATCTCCACGTTGCCAACGGCCACGCTGACCCCCAGCACCTGCGGACCGTAATGCTCCAGCGCACTCTTGACGATGTGGTCCAGCGAGTGAATGGCCCACCAGGCCGCGCCGCCGATCAGCACGGCGAGCAATCCCAGAACGATGAGTGTCTTGCGCAGCATGTTGTCCTAACGTCCCTGTGCCATGGCTTCGAGGATCGGCTTTTGCACTTCCAGGCGCGCCAGCCGCTCCGCATCCTTGTGAGTGAAGTGCGCGACGATCTTCACGCCAGGACGAATCTCCGCGTTGACGACCTCGATGCCCAGCTCCACTTCGTTGCGCTGCGCGATCTCAGGCGAGTTCCACTTGCCCGGCTGCGAATAGGGCAGGCGAATGTCCTTGGTCTCGGCCGGCGCCAGACCGGCGGGCAGCTTGTAGTTGATGTCGTCGACGAAGAGCACTTTCTGCGAACCCGGATCAATGGCGCTGCCGCGCAGGAACAACGACGTGAGCGTTTGATCGGTGTTGTTGGTCACCTTGAACTCCAGCATCGCCAACTTGCCGGTGGGCGTCGGCTGATAGCCGAACCGCGGCAGCTGGATTTCAATCTTGTCCAGGATCGTCTTGCCCGCCTCCCGCGCAGCACCCAGCTTGGCAAGTGTGGCGAGCTCCTGCTCCACCAAGGGCAACTCGCGCCCGGCCTGCGCCTTCTTTCGCCCGCTCGCCGCCGCGATGATGGTGCGCCCGCTCTTGCCCTGCACCAGGGGTTCGAAGCGATCACGCAGCTGGGCAACCGGTTGGTTCTTGAGTTTCTCCAGCGCACCCACGATGCCGCCTTCGTAACCGATGCTCACATCGGTCACCGCCAGCACTCTGAGCGCGGCCTCGAGGGCCTCATATTCCTCGGGCTTGGCACCATTGCGAATATTCGCAAGGCTCGCCGACAGCGCGGCGTCGCTGGACGCATCCACTTTCTGGTCGAGGCCGCTGGAGCAGGCCGCGAGGCCCAGCACCATTGCAACCGCGAGCAGGCCTTTCAACATTGATGTCATCTTTCGCTCCCGTTGTTGATTCTGTTCCCCGGGACGTTATGTGGAACGGCGTGTTTTCACTTCCTCAACGTGGCCTCGATCCGGTCGCAGGCCGCGCTGGCGCCATTCTCGTCTTGCAACGCAGTGCGAATATTCGCAGCCGCATCAAGATACCGCACGTCGGTCAGAAGCGCATGCAATTCCCTTGCCACTTTTTCGGCGCGGTAGTGTTTCGGCAGCAACACCCGCGCCGTGCCCAGACGGGCCGCGCGCCAGGCGTTGTCCGGCTGGTCGTTGGCATGCGGCACGATGAGCGTGGGCCGACCCGAGCGCAGGCCCTGTGCCAGCGTGCCCATGCCTGCCTGATGGACGATGGCGGCGGCGCGCGGAAACACGGCGGCGTGCGGCGCGAATTCGACTGCGAGCATGCCGTCGCCCGTCTGTGCCCGCACGCGTTCGAGGTGATCAGGTCCGGTCAGGAGCAGCGCGCGCATGCCGAGCCGCCTCGCGCCAGCCATGCTCTGCTCGTAAAAATCCCCGGCGACAAACACCGCCGATGTGCCCAGCGTGAACACCAGCGGTGGTGGCCCTGCATTAAGAAAGGCTTCGACCTCGGGCGATGGCGGTTCGCCACCGTTGTAGTTGATGAAGCCGGTGGGCTGGGACTGCGGGGGCCAGTCGGGTTGCGGTGCGCCGATCACCGGAGAGAACAATGCCAGCGTACCCAGGCCCGAAAACTGGCCGTCGAACAAGGCATGGCCCACAGGCGGCAGGCCCAGCTCACTGCGCAGTGCATGCACTGGTGCGAACCAGGGCGCCGTGATTCGTTCAGCCAGCCAACGGAAGGAACGCCCCCAGAGTGGTCCGCGTGCAAGCAGATGGCGTAACCACGGCGCTGCCGGCGGCACCGACGGATCGTATGAGGACAGAAACGATATGGGCGCCAGCGCAGAGCCCAGCCAGGGCAACCCTCTTTCCTCCGCCACGATGGGCGCGGCGAAGGTCACCGGATGCGAAACGATCAGATCTGCGCCGTCTGCCGCGCGGCGCATGTCGGCCAGTGAAGCGGACAGCGCCGGCAGGATGCTCTCCTTGAAAATCGCCTCGGCCCCACGCCACGGATCCATCACCCGCGCAGCGAACGCCTTGTCGTCCGGGTCGATGTCCGGCGCCAGCGGCGCGAAATTGACGTCGCGCGCTTCCACCATGTCTCGGTAGTACGCACAGGTGGCCACGACCGGATCATGGCCTCGCCGCTTCAGCTCAAGTGCCAGCCCCAGCGCCGGAAACACATCGCCGAACGTGCCCCAGGCGGTGAGGACGATGCGGGCCATGGCGGCGCCGCGCGACTAGCGGTGGTCCTTCAGGAGCTCGAACATCGCACGCAACCCCATCGCCTCGCCGCCGGCGGGTCGGCCGGGGCGCGAAATGTCATTCCACGCATAGGTATCGAAGTGGACCCAGGGCAGATTGTCCGGGACGAAATAGTCGAGGAAGAGTGCCGCCACCACGGCACCGGCGAAGCCGCCCTTGCCTGCATTGTTGAAGTCCGCCACGTCGGAGTCGAACAGGCGCCGGTAATTGCGCCACAGCGGCATGCGCCACAGCGGGTCGTGGGTGATGTTGGCGGTGGTTTCCAGCTTCTGCGCGAGCGTGTCGCGATTGGTGAACACGGCCGGCAGCTCCGGCCCCAGCGCGACACGTGCCGCCCCGGTGAGGGTGGCGTAGTCGATGAGCAGGCCGGGCTTTTGTTCCGCGGCGTAGGCGAGCGCGTCGCACAGGATCACGCGGCCCTCGGCATCGGTGTTGCCGATCTCGATGGTGTGCCCCTGGCGGGTGCGGATGATGTCGCCCGGACGGAATGCGTTGCCGCTGATGGCGTTCTCCACGGCAGGAATGAGGAGCTGGATGCGCAGCGGCAGCTTCTGCTGCATCACCAGCCGGGCCAGCGCCAGCGCATGTGCGGCGCCCCCCATGTCCTTCTTCATCAGCCGCATGCCGTCGGCGGTCTTGATGTCCAGGCCGCCGGTGTCGAAGCACACGCCCTTGCCCACGATGCCGACCTTCGGGTGCTTGGGGTTGCCCCAGGTGATTTCGATGAGACGGGGCTGTCGTTGCGGGTCGGCCGCACGGCCCACAGCGTGGATGGCAGGGAAGTTCTCCGCCAGGAGCTCATCGCCCACGATCTCGGTGAATGTGCCGCCGAACAGCTGCGCCTGCTCGCGGGCGAGGTCGGCAATGTCTTGCGGACCCATGTCCTCGGCCGGCGTGTTCACCATGTCACGTACGAGCGTCACCGCCTCAGCCTCCGCCAGCGCAGCCTTTACCTTCGGCGACGCTTCACACTGCAGATCGGCGCCCTTCCGTTTGGCCTTCTTGTAGCGCGTGAACTGATAGCAGCCAAGCGCCCAGCCGAATGCTCCCTTGTCGGCGGCAATCTTCACCGTGCCGGCAGTCTGGGCGATCTCGTAGCGCCCGCGGGGCAGCTTCATCGGCAGTGCAGCCAGTGCCCACGGGTCGTTGCCATCTCTGACGCCAACCACCACGAATTCGGCCGCGCCCGACTTTCCCGGCACCAGTGCGCAGGCGTTGGGGGCGGCATCGAAACCGCTCGCTTCCAGCCACTTGCGCACAAAAGGTGTCTGCCCTGCCAGAAAGTCAGGCAGGCGTTTGCTGTCGGTAGCGAATATTCGCGTGGCGGCCGTGAAGGCCTTCTTGTCAGTGATGACGCTCATGGGATGGACCGGGCGGTGAATCGGAAAGGCGAAAGTGTACCCGTCCGGCGCCAGCTGTTCCCGACCCCGGGTGCAGCGTCCCGGCCGTACTTCGGACGCAGACGGGCCGATCAGGCCAGAAAAACCAAAAAAAATTGGAAAAAACCGCAAAACCCTACAAAGGTTGGTGGGGTTTTTTGTTTTCAGGTCGGGCAGACTTCCTCTCGAAGTCCCCGGGGGCGGAAGCCCCTGTTCTCCAGCAGCAGCTTGGGGCCCGCGCAAGCGGGCCCATTTTCTTTGTGCCCGGCTTTTCTGTTGGGCTGTTGTTGCCTTTCAGTGGTCGTCCTTGTGCAGCAACTCCTGTGACACCAGACGGCCGATCAGGATGGCCGGATACAAGGTCCCCACGAGGGCGGCCAGCAGCGTCATCGACTTGGCCATGGGATGCACCGGCGTGATGTCGCCGAAACCGAGCGTGGTCAGCGCCACGAAGCTGAAGTAGGTGAAGTGAGATGCGATCTGCTCGTAGGTGGCCGGCTGCCCGAGGAGCAGGAACGCCTTCGGCGCACCCAGCGCGATGAGCCGATAGATGTGGGCAAACATGAGGCCCATCAGCAGATATACCGCCACTGCGCCGAGCACTCGGTGCACATTGATCCGGCCGGCACAAAAGACCCGGCGCAGCACCAGCCAGGTCAGTACGCCGAAGTTGAAGATCGCGAAGCCCGCGTCCCAGCCGCGCACATCCAGCTCTGGAAACCAGATGGCCGTGACTCTGAGCGCGATGCTGATGATGCCGGTGGCCACGAAGATGTTCGTGATCCAGAGATCGCCCCAGATCACCAGCCCGCCGAATACCAGTACAGCGGTAAAGACCAGATCGGCCATAAGGTGATTCTGCCCATACATTTCCACCAGCGGCGCCAGTAGAAAAACGTCCACCGTCAGCAGCACCACAAGAATGGTGAGCGCGCGATCGGCCAAGGGTGTGGACAGTCCGGGTTTGGGCATGGCGGCAAGCATAACAGCGGCGCACAATGCGCATCACGAAAGGAATGTCATGACTGCGAATATTCGCGACGAGTTCACAGCACCGTTGCCGCTCATCCAGGCGCCCATGGCCGGCGTTCAGGATGCGGCGCTTGCCATCGCTGTTCACGGCGCGGGTGGCCTGGGGTCGCTGCCTGCGGCCATGCTGTCGCCCGAGCAACTCGCCGTAGAGCTGGCCAAGCTGAAGGCTGCCGCGGGCACGGCATTCAACGTGAATTTCTTCTGCCACGTAGAGCCCGCGCCCGACGCGGAGGCGGAGCAGCGTTGGCGTGACGCGCTGTTACCGTATTACGCCGAGTTCGGTATCGATCCTGCGAATATTCGCCCCGGTCCGGGTCGCGCTCCATTCAGTCACGCCATCGCCGACATCGTCGAGTCCTTCCGGCCCGACGTCGTGAGTTTTCACTTCGGCCTCCCGCCGGACGATTTGCTCGCGCGTGTGAAGGGGTGGGGTTCTCGCATCCTGTCATCCGCCACCACGGTGGACGAAGCGCGTTGGCTGGAGGCCAAGGGGGTCGACGCCGTCATCGCGCAGGGACTGGAGGCGGGCGGCCATCGCGGCCACTTTCTGTCGCACGACCTCACGCAGCAGATGGGCACGTTTGCCCTGCTCCCGCAAACTGTCGCGGCAGTGAAGGTGCCGGTGATCGCGGCTGGCGGCATCGCCTCGGCCGAGGGAGTCGCCGCCGCCCTCTCATTGGGCGCAGCGGCCGTGCAAGTGGGTACCGCTTTCATGCTGTGCGACGAAGCGAGAACTTCTGCGCTGCATCGTGCGGCGCTGCAAAGCGAGCACGCAAGGCACACAGCGTTGACCAATCTGTTCACCGGCCGCCCGGCGCGCGGCATCGTCAATCGACTCATGCGTGAGCTGGGCCCCCTCAGCGCGGCAGCCCCGGCATTTCCCATGGCCACATCAGCCTTGGCACCGCTGCGTGCGGCGGCGGAAGCGAAAGGGTCGGGCGAGTTTTCACCGCTCTGGAACGGCCAGAACAACTCGGGATGTCGCACCGTACAGGCGGCGGAGCAGGTGCGAGAGCTGACGCGATTGCTTTAGTCCGACCCCGCTTCGTCCAGCATCCACTGCACCAGCGATTGCACTTCCGGCCGCGCCGCCGCATGGCGCGCCACGATCAGAAAGTACTGCCGGCCCGACGCGGTGCGCCGCGCGAACGGCGCGACGAGCTCGCCTGACTTGAGCGACGCAGTGAGATGCGGCGTGCGGCCGAGCGCCACGCCGTCGCCGGCCAAGGCTGCACGAATCAACTGATCGTAGTGTGAAAAGTGCAGACCGCCGGCCGTCTTCAGCTGCGGCAGGCGGGCTGCGGCCAGCCACTGTCCCCAGTCCAGCCACGGCCAGCGCCGGCCGGCATCCTCGTAATGCAGCAGCACGTGATGCGCGAGATCCTCCGGGCGCTTCAGGGGCCGGCGTTTGTTGCGCAACAACCTGGGGCTGCAGACCGGGAACACGACTTCCTCGGCGAGGCGGATGGCGCCTTCGGGCGCCGCCTGCGGCTCGCAGAAGCGCACGGCCAGATCAATGCGATCGCGCTCCAGATCCACATAGCGGTCATTGGCCGCGATGTGAACATCGATCGCCGGCCGCAGCGCACGCCAGCGCTGCAAGCGCGGCACCAGCCACAGCGACGCGAAGGACACTGTGGTGCTCACCGTGAGTGCGCGGGTGTCATGACGCGCACGCAGCCCCGCCGTGGTGTCGCGGAGCCGCGCCAGCACGTCATGCGTGGCGCGCAGCAGGGCCTCGCCTTCGGGCGTGAGCGCCAGCGCGCGATTCCTGCGCACGAAGAGCGCCACCCCCAGCTCGTCTTCCAGCGATTTGATCTGGCGGCTCACAGCCGACTGGGTCAGAAACAGTTCAGCCGCGGCGCGGGTGAAGGAGAGATGGCGCGCGGCCGCTTCGAAGCCGGGCAGCAGGGCAAGTGAGGGGAGATCCTTACGCATCGGACAATTTCACATGAGCTCTACGCATGCGAAGCATGCGGAAACATCGTTTGTGGACAAGCGCGGCACCGAGGATACTCCGCGCATCGACATTCGTGAAATGCATGCATTTATGGCATGCGAAGGAGGCACCATGCTGCACACTCGAACCGGCGCGAAGGAACTGGCCCTGTTGCTGCAACGCCATAACATCAGCCTGCAGCTGGCTGATCGCCAGATGCTGAGCGTGATCGACGCGCAAGGCATTCAGCTGCGCGCCATGCGCGGCACGCTCTGGGTCACGTTGGATGGAGATCCGGCGGATCACATCCTAGGGCCCGGGGACAGCCTGGTCGTGCGGCAGCGAGGCCGCACGCTGGTGACAGCGATGAACGGCCCGGCGACCCTGACCGCCAGCCGGCCAGCCGCGCCCACCTGGTCTGCGCTGTGGCGCAACCTGCGCGCGCGGCTGACCCATGGCGCGCTGGCTGTCCGGCCATCACGTCCGCGCAACCTGGTGCACGAGTAAACCCATCTCATTGGAGGACCGACCATGCCGCTCGTGACCCTGACGCTGTCTGACGCCCAGCCGGCGACATTCAAGACGGCCGTGCTGGCGGGCGTGCATGCCGCCTTGGTCGCCTCGGGCGTGCCGCCGACGGATCGCTTCCAGCGCGTGCTGGCGCTCGCCCCGGAAGACTTCCGCTTCGACCCCGCGTATCCCGATGCAGCCCGTCCGCGCGGCGAGGATTTCGTGCTCATTGAGATCCTGCTTTCAGTCGGGCGCAGCGTGAAGGTGAAGCGCCAGATCCTGGCCGACATCATTGCCAACCTGCGTGCCGATCCGGGGCTGGATCCCGAGCACGTATTCGTGGTCTTCAAGGAAACGCAGTGGGAGAACTGGGCCTTTGCCGGGGGCCGGCAGATCCACGTCTGAGCGTTAGCGGCGTACGCCGGGGGCGGTGATCGGCAAGCCAGCCGCGCGCTGGGCGAGATAGAGCTCCAGCGCCACCAGATCGTCCGAGCCAAACGCCGGCTGCTCGGCGCGCACGCCGAAGAAGCAGGCGCGCAGCCGCCGCTGCAGCGAACCGACCGTCTGCCATTCCAGCCGATAGGCCGGCCAACCGTCCGGCTGGCCCTGGCTCACTGATTCGGCGAGCAGCGTCTTGCCCCAGTTTTGGTCGTGGCAGTGCGTGCAGGCAAGGTTCATCTGACCGATGCGTTGGAAGTACAGCGCCTTGCCGCGCCCATAGGTCGCTGCTGACGCGCCGCTGACATCGACCTTGATCGGCATGCCTTTCGATTGATGTGCGACGAAGGTGGCAAGGGACAGCAGCTCGCGGGATTCGTAAGCGAGCGATGTTGCCTTCTGGTTCTCGCTCACGCAATGGTTGATGCGTTGCTCGAGATTGAGGATGCGCCGAATGCTTGCATCATGCCGTGGATAGGCTGCAGCCACGCCACGCATCGTCTGCTTCGCATCGCCATGGCAGTCCGCGCAACTATTGCCCGTAGTGCCGCGCGCTTCACGCCAGAGCTTCGCGCCCTGCTCCACCCACAACATGCCGGGGTTGGCGAACTCGTCCGCCTCCAGCGCGCGGTTCTCCTTGCTCTGGAACGTGCTGCCGGATTGCGGCGGCACGGGATGCGGTGGCACGGGCTGCGCGAGGGCCGCCATCGACCCGCACATCGCCATCCACCACAACGTCCGGCGGCCCAAGCTCATGTCACGTTGAGCACGGCACTGACGCTGCCGCGCACGCCGGCCGTGTCGATCCACTCCACCCGGATCTCGCCTGTCTTCACGGCACGAATGGAGAAGGCGAGATAGGGATTGGCCGAAATGCCCGAGCCCAACTCGGCACGGAAGACGTCTTGATCGCCGTAGCGGGCGCGCACCTCGGTGATGACATTCATGGGCACGGCGCGGCCTTGCATGTCACGGCGAAAACCCGTTTCCATGTCGTGCTGAATGAGCAGGCGCACCTCGACGATCTCGCCGGGCTGGGCGCTCTCGGGCACGCGAAGACGGGCAAGGCCGCTGCTCATTGCGCGATCAACCCAGGGCCTCGTCCAGACAGGCAGCCGCCGTCACGACGATATTCAGTTCGCCCGACCAGAAGCTGCCGTCGGACATTGCGGCAATCGCCAGCACTTTCTGCGAGCCGGCCAAGCGCACGCGCGTGGCAACCTCGGCGCGCGGCGCATGCGGCCCGAATTGGAACGCAGCAACCTGCGGCCGCGGATTGCGCGGCGCGAAGATGTGCACGCTCTTCACATGGTCGGCTGGCGTCATGGGGCTCGCCACGCGAAGCAGAAAGGGAATGGAATTGCCGTTTTCGGCGATAGCGGGCATCTCCATCGTGACCCGACCTGCGCGCACGGGCGCGCCACGGGTGAGCGCCTCGATGAAGGGCTTCAGGTCCTGCGGGGGCAGGAAGTTTTGCGCGTGAACATGGCGAATATTCGCAGTGCCAAGAAGAATCGCGCCAGCCTTCAACAACGAACGACGCTTCATGCGAGCGCCTTCCACACCAGCCACGCACAGCCAATCCACACCATCAGGATGATCGCCAGGCCCGTCCAGCTGGTCGGCTTGCCGGCCTCTGCCGCAAGATGCGCTGCCGCCTTCGCCCTGCACTCTTCCAGTACGACATCCGGCACCAGTTTCACTGTCAGGGCCACCATCAGCGGGACGAGAATGACGTCGTCCAGCATGCCGATCACCGGGATGAAATCCGGAATGAGATCGATGGGTGACAACGCATAGGTGGCGGTCAATGCCGCCATCAATTTCGGCGCCAGCGGGGTCGCCGGATGGCGCATGGCAAACCAGAGCGTCAACACGTCACGCTTGATCAGCCGGGCGCGCTCGCTGAGCGAGAAGCGGGTAGGCGCGTCGGTCATTGCAGCGAGGCCAGCCACGCGACCACATCCTCGACCTGCTGCGCCGACAGGATGGGCTGGCCGCGACGCTCGGGTGTCACCCGGGCGAGATCAGTGGTTCTATGAAAGGCTGGCATGACGGCATCGGGGTTCACGCGGGTGATGTCGACGACGCGCAGCCTGATCTGTGCAGCGCTAAACCGCCGCCCCACGCCGTGCAGCGCCGGGCCGATGTTGCCGGCGACCGCAACACCGGGCGCCGCATGGCACAGCACGCAATGTCCGCCGTCGCGGCTTGCGAATATTCGCAGTCCGCTCTCGGCATTGCCCGGCGTGGTGGTGAGGGGCGAGTCGATGCGATCAGTGCGCTCGGCACGGTCGGCCTGGGCGGCCGGCTGCGCGCTGGCCGCCGGCAAAGCCGCCAGCCACGCAATGCCCAGCAGCGCCGCCCACGTGCGTTCCCTCACGCGTCACCTGTCACCCGTCATCGGCCTCACGCTCTCTTCAAATCCTCCGCCTTCAACGGCAGCGTGCGAATGCGCTTGCCGGTGGCGGCGAAGATGGCATTGCAGATGGCCGGCGTGAGCGCCAGGATGCCCGGCTCGCCATGGCCGCCCCAGAACCCGCCCGACGGCACCAGCACGGTTTCGACCTTGGGCATGTCGGTGAGCTTGGGCAGCGGGAAGTCGTTGAAGTTGGACTCCTGGATGCGCCCGTCCTTGACCTTGTGCGACTGGTACAGGAGCGCGCCAAGACCGTAGACCACATTGCTCTCGGCCTGGGCCGCGCAGGTGTCCGGGTTGACCACATGGCCCGAATCGATGGCAAACACGATGCGATGCACCTTCAGCTCACCCGCCGGGCTCACCGATACTTCCGCGACCATGGCGCTGAAGCTGCCGAAGCCATCGGCTTGGGCGATGCCGCGGAACACGCCGACGGGCAGCGTCGAACCCCAGTTGGCGGCTTTCGCAGCGGCTTCCAGCACGCGGCGGTTCTTGTCGTCCGGCTTCATCATCGCGAGACGGAACGCCAGCGGCTCCTTGCCCGCCGCATGCGCCAGCTCATCGATGAAGCATTCGCGGTAATGCGCATTCTGCAAGCCGGGCGCGCGCCAGAAGCCCACCGGCACGTGCGGATTGCGCATGGCGTAATCCACCTGCTGGTTGGGGATGGTGTAGGTCATGTCGTTGAAGGTGCGCACGGCGGAAAAGTCGATGCCCTTCTGGATGCCCTCCGGGCGCAGGAGCGCCAAGATGGAGGGACAGGCGATCTTGGTGTGCATCGCGACGATGTTGCCCTGACTGTCGAGGCCCGCCTTCATCTGCACCAGGCTGGCCGGGCGATAGAAGCCGTGCTGCATGTCTTCTTCCCGGCTCCACATCATCTTCACCGGCGTGCCCGGCATCTGTTTGGCAATGGCCACACCCTGGCGCACGAAGTCCTGCGGCGCGCCGCGCCGGCCGAAACCGCCACCCAGCATGGGCTTGTGCACCTCGATCTTGTCCTGGGGAATGCCAGACACTTCGGAGGCGGCGGCCATCGAGGCTTCCGCGTTCTGCGTGGAGGTCCACACCTCCAGCGTGCCGTCCGGCTTGAACCAGGCGGTGCAGGTCTGCGGCTCCATCGTGGCGTGATTGAGATACGGCGAGGAATATTCGGCCTCGATCACCTTGGCCGCGGTGGCGAACGCGGCGGCGGTGTTGCCGATCTTGCGTGCTTCCGGCAGATTGGTCGCAGCCAGGCCTTCACGGAAGAGCTTGTCGATGCTGGCATCGGACACGTCCCCATTGGCGCCCACGTCCCACTCGATCTTCACCTGCTTCAACGCCTGATGGGCGCGCCACCAGTTGTCGGCGACCACGGCGACGAAGTTGCCCTCGCGCACGATCTTTTTCACGCCGCGCATCTTTTCCGCAGCGCTGGCATCGACGCTCTTCACCTTGCCGCCGAAGACGGGGCACTGCGCGACGCTCGCATGCAGCATGCCCGGCACCTGCACATCCACGCCGAACACGGGCTTGCCGAGCACCTTGTCCGGGATGTCCAGGCGCTTCACCGGCTTGCCGGCGATCTTCCATTCCTTCGGGTCCTTCAGCGTGATGTCTTTCGGCGGCGCATAGGTCGCGGCCTTGGCAGCCATCTTGCCGTAGGTGGTCGAGCGCTTCGTTGCCGGATGGGTGATGACGCCTTTGTCCACCGTGCATTCATAGGTGGGTACACCCCACTCCACGGCCGCTGCCGTCACCAGCATGTGCCGTGCGGCCGCGCCGCCCTTGCGCACATAGTCCTGCGAGGCCCTGACGCCGGCGCTGCCGCCGGTGGACATCGAGCCCCAGATGCGGTTGCGCCGCACATGCTCGTTGGGCGAGGCGAACTCGGCCCGGACCTTGGACCAATCGCACTCCAGCTCCTCGGCCACCAGCTGGGCCAGTGCGGTCATGGTGCCCTGACCCATTTCCGAGCGGGCGATGCGGATGGCCACCGTCTCGTCCGGATGGATCACCACCCAGGCCGTGACTTCGGTGGCCTTCGCGGCCGCGCCCGGCTTGGCCAGCAGGGGAAAGGAAAATTGCAGCGAGAGACCCCCGCCGACAGCGGCGGAGGCTTTCAGAAATTCGCGACGGGAGAGTTCGAGGGTCATGGCGTCTCTCCTCAAGCTTTCTGCGCGGCAGGCTTGGCGGTCTTCGCCTTGCCGAGATCGGCGGCTGCGGCATGGATGGCCTTGCGCACGCGGGCATAGGTACCGCAGCGGCAAAGATTGGTCATGGCGTCATCAATGTCTGCGTCGGTGGGCTTCGGCTTTTTTGCAAGCAGGGCGGTGGCCGCCATGATCATTCCGGTCTGGCAGTAGCCGCACTGCGGCACCTCATGCTCGACCCAGGCCTTCTGCACCGCGTTCATGCCCTTGGCGGAGATGCCTTCGATGGTGGTGATTTTCTTGCCCGCGACTGCAGACACCGGCATCACGCAGGACCGCACCGGCTCGCCATCCACATGCACCGTGCAGGCGCCGCACTGGGCGATGCCGCAGCCGTACTTGGTTCCGAGCATTCCCGCCGCATCGCGCAGCGCCCACAGCAAGGGCATGTCCGGTTCCACATCGAGATTGAGGGTCTTGCCGTTCACTTGCAGTGTGATCATGGGAGGCTCCTGGCTGTTTGAGCGTGAGGCTTGGGACGATTGCGGTTAGGCGAAGAATTTTGCGCTTGGTTCCGGGCACAAGCAATTGGCGGAAACCCGGATGTCGGTATCAGCCCATATTGCGAATATTCGCGAGCGAGGCGCTGATTCATGATCGGCGTGATGACACAGGTCTTTCGAGAACGTTGTCATTGGTGAAGAGGGTGAGGTGTGGCCCAATCGCCCCCGATACCCAATAATCTTCGACTTCAGGGAACAAACTGAGAAGACCTGAGACGACCTCTTGGGGCGAACGACTTCCACCTTGTTTGAACAGGCCCTCGATCAAGCCATAGTCCTGTCTGAACCAGCTTCTGCTAGAGAATCCCTTCCGAGGTTGCAGAGTGCCGTATCGAGGCGACCAAGTCGAGAGCATTCGATTGGCGGGGATGTGTTCGCCTCGACATTGAATGCCCTCTTTGGGGCATGCGCCGAAAGTGATGACGAATCGCGGCTTTCCATATTTGTCCCATAGGATGTCGAGCAATTGCACACGATCTCCGACGCTGCGACGTAGCACTAGAAGACTTGGCATATGGTCTTCGCATAGCTGAAATCCATCTTGGGTCAGGCGCTTTACAAAGTGCTCACGAACTTCCTTGCGTAGGGCCGTAGTTTTTCCCACGATCAATGCTCGGTAGCGGATGTCAGGATCAACTGCGCCGCCTTCTCCGCAATCATGTAGGTCGGCGCGTTGGTGTTGCCCGAGGTGATGCGCGGCATGATGCTGGCGTCGATTACGCGCAGACTCTGCACGCCATGGACGCGCAGCGTGTCGTCGACCACGGCCAGTGCATCCTGACCCATCTTGCAGGTGCCGACGGGGTGGAAGATGGTGGTGCCGAGATCGCCGGCGGCTTTCACGAGCGCCTCATCCGTCTCGATGGCGGGGCCAGGCTTCCACTCTTCTGGCGAATATTCGCGCAGCGCCTCGGCCGCCATGATGCGGCGGGTGAAGCGCATGCCGTCGGCCGCGACCTGCCGGTCTTCAGGCGTGGCGAGATAGTTGACGAAGATCTCCGGATGCGCCGCCGGATCGGCCGACTGGATCTGCACATGGCCGCGCGACGTGGGGCGCAGGTTGCAGACGGAAGGCGTCACCGCATTGAACGTGTGCAAGGGCTCGCCAAACTTGTCGAGCGAGAGCGGTTGCACATGCCATTCGATGTTGGCCGAGGGCTGGTCGGGATCACTCTTGGCGAAGGCACCGAGCTGAGAGGGCGGCATGGTCATCGGACCGGTCTTGAAGAAGAGATATTCAAGGCCCATGGCCGCCTTGCCCCACAGGCTGTTGGCGCGCTGGTTCAACGTGACGGTGTTCGCCACCTTGTAGACCATGCGGATTTGCAGATGGTCATGCAGGTTGGCGCCGACACCCGGCGCGTCATGCACGACAGGAATCTGGTGCTGTGCCAGCAGCGATGCAGGGCCGATGCCGGAGAGCTGCAGTATCTGCGGCGAGCCGATCGCGCCTGCGGCGAGCAGGGTTTCCCGGCGCGCTTCGGCAAAGCATTCGCCGTGCGTTGGGTGGAGGAACTCGATGCCGCCTGCGAATATTCGCCCGTCGCGTTGCTCGGTGCGCACCCGTTTCACCATGGCGCCGGTGATGACCGTGAGATTGGGCCGCGTCAGCGCCGGACGCAGGAATGCGCGCGTCGCGCTCCAGCGCTGTCCGCGTTTCTGGTTCATGTGGAAATACGCGCAGCCGGCGTTGTCGCCGCGATTGAATTCATCGATGGGGGCGATGCCGCATTGCGCGGCGGCTTTGCGCCAGGCGTCGAGGATCTCCCATTGCACGCGCGGCGGCTCCACGCGAAGCTCGCCGCCCGCGCCGTGGAATTCATTGGCGCCGGCGAAATAGTCTTCCATGCCCTTGAAGAGCGGCAGCACGTCATCCCAGGCCCAGCCGCGATTGCCCAGCGCCGCCCAGTGATCGAAGTCGCTCTTCTGGCCGCGCATGTAGATCATGGCGTTGATGGAGGAGCAGCCGCCCAGCACGCGGCCGCGGGCGTAACCCAGCTGGCGGCCGTTCAGGCCCGGCTCGGTCGATGTCTTGAAGCACCAGTCAGTGCGCGGATTGCCGATGGTGAAGAGGTAGCCCACCGGGATGTCGATCCAGAACCAGTCGTCCTGTCCGCCGGCTTCGAGGAGCAGCACGCGAATATTCGCATCGCGTGTGAGCCGATTGGCCAGCACGCAGCCGGCGCTGCCGGCGCCGACGATGACGTAGTCGTAGGGTTCCAGGTTGTGCATCCGCGTCCTCCCGTTGGGAGTTTAGCGCCGACGCGTAAAATCGCGGGATGCTCGCCACCCAGCTCACCGCCTCGCGCGTCCTCACCCAGGTGCTCAACGGACGCAATCTCAACGAGGCGCTCGATGCCGCGCTGGCCGCCGACCCGGGCCTGACGCCCCAGCAGCGCGGGGCCATCCGCGAAGCCTGCTTCGACACGCTCAGGCACTACGGCCTCATCGAGGCCGAGCTCCGGGCGCTGGTGAAGACGCCGGCACGGGAGGAGATCGAAAGCCTGCTCAAGGTCGCGCTGGCGCAATTGCAGTTCGGCCGAGCCAAGCCGTATGCCATCGTAGACCATGCCGTGAAGGCCACCAACGCGCTGGGCCAGCCGCAGGCGCGGGGGTTGGTCAATGCCGTGCTGCGCAATTTCCAGCGCAAGCAAGACAACCTGCCGGACGAGATGCGTGCCGCGAGCGTGCTGGCGCGGTACAACCTGCCGGGCTGGTGGATCAAGCGCATCCAGCGCGAATATTCGCAAGACTGGGAGGCGATGGCGGCATCGGCCATGCTGCATCCGCCGCTGACCCTGCGGGCGAATATTCGCAAGGCCACTGTGGACAGCGCGCAGGCGAAACTGGAAGCGGCCGGCTTCACGGTGACACGGCTCGGCGGGGAAGCATTGCGTATCGATCCGCCGCGACCGGTGAATGACATCCCGGGTTTTGCCGAAGGCGAAGTCTCGGTGCAGGATGCGGGCGCGCAATACGCCGCACACGTTCTCGATGCCGCCGACGGCATGCGGGTGCTGGATGCCTGTGCCGCACCCGGCGGCAAAACCGGCCATCTGCTGGAGCGCAACGCCATTGAACTCACTGCGCTGGACAACGATGCGAAACGCGTGAGTCGCATCGAATCCAATCTCGCCCGGCTGGGGTTGAGTGCGAATATTCGCACTGCCGATGCCGTCCAACCAGAGAGCTGGTGGGACGGCCGGCCCTTCGACCGCATTCTGGTCGATGCGCCCTGCTCTGGCTCGGGCGTCATCCGTCGCCATCCGGACATCAAGTGGTTGCGCAGGGAAAGCGATCTCGCCGGGTTCGCCGCGCAGCAGGTGGCGCTGCTGTCCTCGCTCTGGAAATGCCTCGGCAGCGGTGGTAGATTGCTCTACGTCACCTGCTCCATTTTCAGGCAGGAAAACGAGGGCGTCGTCGAAGCTTTCATGAACGCCCAGACCGCATCGGGAAATGTGGTGCAACGTCTGCCCCTGTCGGACCCGAATCCAGAACAACATCCGTATCCTGCGCCGACCTTCCGTGACGGCCAACTCCTCCCCGATGCCCACCACGACGGCTTTTTCTATGCGCTGCTCGCCAAGCCCTGAGGCGGGCTGGGCACGCAGCATGCGGTGGCCAGTCGTGTGGCTGCTGGCGCTGCTGCTCGTGCTGGCGGGCCCGATCGCCCCCGCCCAGGCGGCGGACCAGGGCATCACCGTGAAGGAAGCCCGGCTGGAGCTGGCCGACGATGGCTGGCAGCTTTCCGCCGATTTCGACATCCAGTTCACGCCGACACTGCAGGAAGCGGTCATCCGCGGCGTGCCGCTGTATTTCGTCATCGAGTTCGAGGCCAAGAGCCCGCGCTGGTACTGGTTCGACAAGAAGACCGTGCAGGCGGAGCGCGAGCGGCGCATCGCCTACCTGCCTCTCACCGAGCAATACCGTATGTCCGTGGGCAACTTCTCGGAATCGATCAAGACGTTTGATGAAGTGAAACGCCGTCTCGCCCGGGTGCGCGGCTGGGCAGTCACCGGCCGTGACAGCTTCAAGCCGGGCGAAAAATACGACGTTCAGGTGCGCATGCGGCTGGACACGGCGCAGTTGCCCAAGCCGTTTCAGATCACCGCCTTCGCGTCCAAGGATTGGACGCTGGCCTCCGATTGGTTTCGCTGGACGCTGGCGCCGGATCAGAAGTCGTTTGTGCAGCCGGAAGTGAAGGTGTCGTTGGCCCCCGCCCTCACGCCGCTGAACGCAGCGGCCGGCGAGGTCAAGCCATGATGCGCGGCATCCGCATCGTGACCTTCGCGTTGGTGGCGGCGGGCTTCGCGCTCATCGTGCTGCTCTCCCGCGCCAGCGCCAACAACTCGCAATTCACCGAAAACCTGCCCTGGCTCATCGGCTCCGGCCTGTTCGTGGCACTCGGCCTCCTCGGCCTCATCGGCTATCAGATCATCGTCCTCTGGCGCAAGCTGAAGGGGCGCGTGTTTGGCGCCAAGCTGGCGCTGAGGCTCATGTTCGTCTTCGCGTTGATGGCGACGGTGCCGGGTGGGCTGCTCTACGTGGTCTCGCTGCAGTTTTTCGAGCGCTCCATCGAGTCCTGGTTCAACGTGCCGGTGGATCAGGCGCTCGAGTCCGGTCTCAAGCTCGGGAAGTCGGCGCTGGATCCGCTGCTGAACGAGCTCGGCCAGAAAACCGGCATGGCTGCGCTGCGGCTCACGGATGTGAAGAATGGCGAGCAGGCGGCGCTGGATGCCCTGCGCAGCGAGTTGGGATTCAGTGAGATCACGCTCTTCGCCGCCTCGGGCAAGATCATCGCGCACAGCGCGGCGGATCCTCGCAACGGCAGCACCCTGCCAGAGCTGCCGGCGACGGATCTGCTGCAGGCTTCGCGCCCGGTGCTGAAGCGCACCGAAGCCGTGGCCGATCGCGGTTTGCTGCTGCGCGCCATCGCGCCCGTCGCCATCTATGCGGGCGATGACGAGACGCGGTGGCTGCAGGCGCTCAAGGCACCCCCCCCCGAATTGGCGGCCGAGGCCCAGCGGGTCGAGTCCGGGCTGCAGGACTACCAGGCGCTGGCGCTGGCGAGAACCTCGCTGCGCTGGATTTTCCGGCTCACGCTGACGCTAGCCCTGCTGCTCACACTGTTCTCTGCTGTGGTGCTGGCCTTCCTCCTGGCGGAGCGGCTGTCCGCGCCGCTGTCCGCGCTGGCCGAGAGCACGCGCGCCATTGCCAAGGGCGATTACACGAAGCTGAATCCGGTGAAGAGCCGCGACGAGTTTGGCGTGCTCACGCAGTCGTTCAACACCATGACCCGGCAGCTGGCCGAGGCATCCGAGGCCATGAGCCGCAACCAGCAGCAACTGGAAGACGCCAAGACCTACCTGGAATCCATCCTGGGCAATCTCAGCTCCGGCGTGATCACGCTGGATGAGCGCCACCACCTCAACACCATCAATGCCGCGGCCGCAGACATGCTGGGCGTGGAACCGCAGCTGCTGCATGGACTGCGCGCGACCGAATGGCCACAGCATGCACCCGAGCTGAAACCCATCATCGATGAATCGCTGGCCCAGTTCTCGGCCGGACGCGAACGTGCCTGGGAGCGCCAGGTCGAGTACATCCGCCCCGATGGTCCGCGCACGTTGCTCATGCGCGGCACGCGGCTGCCGGTGTCCATCGGCTCGGGCTACGTGCTCGTGTTCGACGACATCACCCATCTCATCCAGGCGCAGCGCGACGCCGCCTGGGGCGAGGTCGCACGCCGGCTGGCGCACGAGATCAAGAATCCGCTGACGCCGATACAGCTCTCCGCCGAGCGACTGCAGCACAAGCTCGCTGCCAACCTGCCCCCGGCAGAAGCGGACATCCTGAAGCGCTCCACGCAGACCATCGTCGCGCAGGTTGGCGCGCTGAAAGGCATGGTCGATGACTTCAGCATCTACTCGCGCAGTTCCCGGCTTACGGAAGCCGATGTGGATCTCAATGAGCTGGTGCGCGAGGTGATGGTGCTCTATGAATCCATGCCGGTGAAGCTGGAGATGACGCTCGACGAGACCGTGCCGGTGCTGCGCGGTGATGCGGCGCTGCTGCGTCAGGTGCTGCACAACCTCTTGCAGAATGCGGTCGATGCGCTGGCCGGACAACCCTCGCCGCGGCTCAGCGTCGCGACCCGGCGCGCGTCCGGCGGCGTGGTGCTCACCGTCGCCGACAATGGCAGCGGCATCGCCGACGGCATGCTCACGCGAATATTCGAACCCTACGTGACGACCAAACCCAAGGGAACGGGGCTCGGTCTCGCCATCGTGAAGAAGATCATCGACGAGCACCACGGCCGCGTTTCCATCGAGAACGTGCGTCCGCAGGGGGCATGCGTTTCCATTACACTTCCCCTCCCGGTCGGGACCCCCGCACCGGGATTGGAAACATCTTGAGATTTCGCTTGAGGTATTGTTAAGGCGCCATGGGTTCCAATCAGATATTGGTGGTGGATGATGAAATCGGCATCCGCGAGCTCTTGTCCGAAATCCTGAAGGACGAGGGCTTCAGCGTGCGCGCAGCCGAGAATGCGGCGACCGCGCGGGCCATTCGCAAGGAGATCCGCCCGGATCTGGTGCTGCTCGACATCTGGATGCCCGACACCGATGGCATCAGCCTGCTGAAGGAGTGGGCGGTCTCGGGCCAGCTCACCATGCCCGTGGTCATGATGTCCGGTCACGGCACCATCGAAAGCGCCATGGAAGCGACGCGCATCGGTGCGGTCGATTTCCTCGAAAAGCCCATCAGCATGCCCAAGCTGCTTGCCACAGTCGGCAAGGCGCTGTCCGGTGGCAGCGTGCTGCCGCGACCCGGGCTCACGTTTGCCCATCTCGGTCGCGCCCGGATCATGGTGGAACTGCAGCAGCGGCTGGAACAGGCCGCGAGACTGAAGACCCCGGTGCTCTTGAGCGGCGATCCCGGGTGCGGCTTCGAGCTATGCGCCCGCCAATTGCATCAGCGCAATGCGCCCTGGCTCGCGCCAGCCGATCTGTCCTGGCTCGCGACCAATCCGTTCGAGCCGCTGAATGAAGTCAAGGACGGTGTGCTGTATCTGTCCGAGATTCATACTCTGCAGCGGCTGGAACAGAAAGGGCTGCTGCAGCTCACGGCCAAGCTGGAGAAGTTCAATGTGCGCCTGGTGTGCTCGGCCAGCCAGCCACTGGTGTCGCTGGTTGAACAGGACCGCTTTGATGCGCAGCTCTTCTCGCAGATATCGGCGCTGACGCTGCGGGTCCCCAGCCTGAAGGAACACGCCGAGGACATTCCGGAGTTGGCGAACACGGTGCTCGCGCAGATGGTCGATGCGGGCGAAGTGCCGCCGCGCAACCTGAACATTGCGGCGCTCAACGTGCTGCGCAACCTCTCGTGGCCGGGCAATCTGCCCGTGTTGCGCAACGTGATCAAGACGCTGGCGCTTACCGCAGCGCATGCCGACATCGGTGTGGAAGATGTGCACCGCGTCGTGCGTGACTTCGGGCTGGACACGCAGGAGGCGCAACCCGCGTTTGCAGGGGTGCCGCTGGACATGCCCTTGCGTGAGGCGCGGGAACGCTTCGAGTACCAGTACTTCCTGCACCACATCCGCCGCGAGGACAGCAACATGTCACGCGTGGCCGATCGCGTGGGTCTGGAACGCACCCACCTTTATCGCAAGCTGAAGCAGCTCGGCATCAAGCCATCCGGCAAGACCGAAGAATCCTCAAGCTGACGCCCGCCGGTCAAACCATCCGGCCGATGCGCACCACGGTGAGTCCCGGCTTCACATGGGTCAGCGTGGGCATGATCAACACGCAATCATCATAGGGCGCGGTGACGGGCTGATCGCCGTCTGTGCCGATGAGATCACCCGCTTTCGCCACGACGCTGAGACCTTCCAGGCCGTCGGCAAAACGGAAGTCGGTGGTCTTGGCGATGATGGCTTCCGACACTTTCACGACCTTCTGTTCAGGCATCGCGACGTTGCCGATTTCGCGGTCGCAGAGCGCCGCATCCATGATGCCGCTCACCTTGAGGAAGCGCCACGTTGATTGCCACGACACCACGGCGGCTCCCGACTCCCAATGCTGGCCGCACTCGACCAGCAAGGCATTCTTGGGGCTGGCCGGGTCGCCAAAGCCGCCGAAGTCGCGCATGCGCGTGCCATTGGCGTGACCCTTGTCGCTCACGATGAATTCGGGCACGCCGACCGCCTTGGCGAGATCAATGCCCTTCTGCAGCGGCCCGCAGATCATCACCGGGCCATGCGGGTTGTGCATGGAATGGATGTCGTAGAGCAGGTCGACCGTCTCGACCACCGGACGCATGGCGCGGGCTCGCGTGAGTTCGGCGCTCTGGCGCGGACCGTCCAGGGTTTCGGCAGTCCACACACGATTGAAGTCTTCATCGACAAAGCGATTGGAATGGGGGTTGTCCGGATTCCAGTTTTCGTAGGCGCGAATATTCGCAAAGGACAGCGTGAGCTTGCCGGAGGGCGGGCGCATGCCCGCCTGGGCCATGTCGAGCAGGCGGTCCACGGTGATGGCCCCGCAGATCTCGTTGCCATGGGTGATGGCATTGACCATCACGTGCGGCCCGGGCTTGCCGCTGTCGAAGGTGTGAACGTATTCGACGCCGGTATTGCCGGCACCCACGCGCCAGCGCTTGATGTCCGGCGGCGTCAGTTCAATGCGAATGCTTGTGTCCATGGTCATGCGAGTGTTCGTGATCGTGCTGGAGATCGTGGTGGTGATCGTGGTGGCCGTGATCATGCTTGCCGTGCGCGTGATCATGGCCATGATCATGATGATGCCCATGACCGTGGTCATGGTCGCAATGGTGATGGTGGTGCCCCGGCGCGTGCGCGACGCCATAGGCGCAAAGCTTTTCCACCAATTGATCGATGTGCGATTTCAGCGTGGCGAAATTGGCGTTCGGCTCGCGCGTCTTCTCGTCCATGTACAGCCGGCGATTGATCTCGATCTGCAGGCTGTGTCGGTGGTTGGCAGGATCGGAATACGCGCGCACCAATTCAACGCCCTTGTAGGGATCGTTGACCTTCACGTCGTAGCCGAAGCCTTTCAGGATCTCCGCGACATGTGCGGTGAACTCGGGCGAGGCGCTGGTGCCGTCGCGATCGCCCAGCACGAAATCCGCGCGCGGCTTCCCCGGGCCTTCTTCCGCCACGACGCCGCCGACGGCAGGCATGGAGTGGCAGTTGAGGTGCCACACGGCGCCATAGTGGGCAACGGCTTCATTCAGCGCGTCGCGCACTGCGGCGTGGTACGGCGCGTGGCAGGACTTGATGCGCGCCATGACTTCGGCCACGGTGAGCTTGCGGTCGTAGATGTCGTCACCGGTATCGAGTTTGCGCCAGACAAGGCCGATGCCCTTCTCCGTCTTCTTCGACGGATTGACCGGGCCGGGCCAGGGCGAGTCCAGCAGCAGATTGTCGATGTCCAGCAGCGCCCGGTTGGCGTCGATGTAGCTGCGCGGAAACTGGGCGGCGATCAACGTGGCGCCGTGGCGCGGCGCAGCGTCGAACAGCTTTTCGACATGGGTGTCCTCCGCCATGCGCAGCAACGCAAAGTCGACCTTGTAGCGGAAATCGTCGGGATACCAAGTGCCGCTGTGCGGCGAGTCGAACACGACCGGCACGGCGTGCACGGTGGGCGGAATGATGGAAACAGGCGATGCGGATGACAGGGCAGATGTGCTCATGATGCGACCGGTGATGCGGGATGAAGGTGACAGGCTACCACGCGACCCGGCGCCACTTCGGCGAGCGCGGGCGCCTCGGCGCGGCAACGATCCGTGGCGTGCGGACAGCGGGGATGGAAGTGGCAGCCCGAGGGCGGGTTGATGGGCGATGGAATCTCGCCCTTGATGGCCACGAAGTCCTTGCGCCGCTGATCGAGGCGCGGGACTTCCGCGAGCAAGGCCTGGGTGTAGGGATGCAGGGGATCGCGGAATACGTCTTCGGTGGGTGCGGATTCGACGACGCGACCCAGATACATGATGACGACGCGGTCAGAGATGTGCTGCACCACGCCGAGATCGTGACTGATGAAAAGGTAGGTGAGCCCAAGCTTTTCGCGCAGGTCGATGAACAGGTTCAGCACCTGCGCCTGAATCGAAACGTCCAACGCGGCAACCGCTTCATCACAGACCAGGAACTCCGGCTTCACCGCGAGAGCCCGGGCAATGCCGATACGCGCGCGCTGGCCACCTGAAAACTGGTGCGGAAAGCGGCGCATGAGCGACGCATCGAGCCCCACCTGCTGCATGAGACCGGCCACGTAGCTTTCCTGGTCGGCTGGCGCGATCAGCCGGTGCGCCACCGGCGCCTCGCCGATGATGTCGAGTATGCGCAGCCGCGGATTGAGTGACGCATACGGGTCCTGGAAAATCATCTGGATGGCGAGCCGGGTCGGCAAATCATCCGGCGCGACCGTCATGTCCTTCCAGCGGCGCTCGCCAGATGAAGGCGCGTGCAGACCGACTGCCACGCGCCCCAGCGTGGACTTGCCGCATCCCGATTCGCCGACAAGACCAACCACCTCGCCCGGTTGCACCCGCAGATTTACCCGATCCAGCGCGTGCACCACGACCGGCGGCGTGCCAGCGCCAAGTTTTTGCGCAATGCGCGCGGCCAGATCCGGCGACTTGGCAAAGCGCTTGCTGATGTCGACCAACTCGAGGATGGGTGTGCTCATGGTCGTGCGCCGTGCGGATGGTGGCAGCGCACCGCGTGGACGTCGCCTTCAAGCGCGGGCATGGCAGCGCATTGATCCGTGGCGCGATCACAGCGCTCCCGGAAGGCGCAGCCCGCGCCCAGCGACAACAGCGACGGCGTCATGCCCGGAATCTGTTTCAACGGCCGGCCGCGCGGATTGTTGGCCGGCACAGAGCCCATCAGGCCGTGGGTGTAGGGATGGCGCGGTTGGTCCAGCACGTCGTCGACAGCGCCGGTTTCCACGATGCGTCCGGCGTACATGACCGCCACCTTGTCCGCGAGCCCAGCGATGACGGAGAGGTCATGCGTGATCCAGATGAGCGCCGTGCCCGACTCGCGGCAGAGCTTCTGCATCTCGTACAGGATCTGGCCCTGGATGGTCACGTCGAGCGCGGTCGTGGGTTCATCGGCGATGATCACGTCCGGTTTGTTCAAGAGCGCGATGGCGATGGCCACGCGCTGACGCATGCCCCCGGAGAATTGGTGCGGGTAGGCGAGCAGGCGTTCGTCAGGCGACGGAATGCCGACCTGCACCAGCACCTCTCGTGAACGGCACAAGGCTTCGTCGCGCGACACGTCGTGATGCGCCAACACGGCCTCGATCATCTGGGTGTCGATGCGCAGCACCGGATTCAGCGTCATCATCGGGTCCTGGAAGATCATGGCAATGCGATTGCCGCGGATCGCCTGCCAGCGTCTTTCGTCGTAGCCGGTCAGGTCCTCGCCTTTGAGCCGGATGGTGCCCGCCACCACGCGCCCCGGCGGATCGATGAGGCCCATGATGGAATAGCCGGTCATGGACTTTCCCGAGCCCGATTCACCGACGAGACCGAAGATCTCACCCGCATTGAGGGTGAAGCTGACGCCTTCCACGGCCTTCACCACGCCTGAGCGCGTGAAGAAGTGGGTGGAGAGATCGGACACATCCAGAACAGGGCTCATTGCGAGTATTCGTAAGCTATTTCTGCAACCGCGGGTTCAGCACATCGCGCAATTGGTCTGCCACCAGATTGATGGCAACGATGGTGAGCAGTAGCGCCAGTCCGGGGTAGAAACTGATCCAGTACTTGCCGCTCATCAGGTATTGGAAGCCATTGGAAATGAGCAAGCCCAACGACGGTTCGGTGATCGGCAGGCCGAGACCCAGGAAGGACAGCGTCGCTTCCAACGCGATGGCGTGTGCAACCTGCACGGTGGCCACCACGATGAGCGGTGGCAGCACATTGGGCAGCAGATGCCGGAACAGGATGCGGGTCGATGACAGGCCGAGCCCGCGTGCCGCCTCGACGTACTCCTTGCCGCGCTCCACCAGCGCCGCGCCACGCACGGTGCGCGCGTAGTACGCCCACTGCACCGTCACCAGCGCGATGATGATCTTGTCCACGCCCTGCCCCAGCACCGCCAGGAGGATGAGTGCGATGAGGATGGCTGGGAACGAAAGTTGGATGTCGCAAACCCGCATGATGAGCGTGTCCACCTTGCCGCCAAACCATGCCGCCGAGAGACCGAAGACGATGCCAAGCGACAGCGCGAGCAGGGTCGAGAGCACGCCCACGCCCAGGCTGATGCGCAGGCCATAGAAGATGCCGGACAGCATGTCGCGGCCCTGGTCATCCGTGCCCAGCCAATAGGTCTTGCCGGCCATGGACTTCTCGCCCGGGCCGAGCTTGCTGTCCATCACGTCGATCTGGGCCAGGTCGTAGGGATTCTGCGGCGACAGGACGGGTGCGAAGAGCGCGATGGCGATGACCAGCGCCAGCATCAAGAGGCCCACGATGGCGAGGCGGCTCCGGGCGAAGTCGGTGGCGATGCGCTGGAATGGTGTCTGGACAGCGGCTGTCGTCATCAGTGCCCGCCCTGTCCCTGGGCTTGACCGAGGCGCACGCGCGGATCAAGCACGGAGTAAAGAATGTCCACCACCAGATTGATCACGATGAAGAGCGTCACGATGATCATGAGGTAGGCCACGATCACCGGCCGGTCCAGGCTGGTGATGGAGTCGATCAGCAGCTTGCCCGTGCCGGGCCACGCGAAGATGGACTCGGTGACGATGGCGAAGGCGATGACCGATCCGAACTCGAGTCCGATCACTGTGACGATGGGGATCATGATGTTCTTCAGCACATGCACGCCGACCACGCGCGAGGCTTTAAGGCCCTTGGCGCGGGCAAATTTCACGTAATCCTGCAGCAGCGCTTCGCGGGTGCCCGCGCGGGTCAGGCGAATGATGAGCGAGAGTTTGAAGAGCGCGAGATTGAGCGCGGGCATGAAAAGGTGCGAGAGCCCGTCGGCGGTGAGGAAGCTCACCTCGAAGCCGAAGACATTGACCGTGTCACCGCGCCCGTTCGACGGCAGCCAGCCGAGTTGCACGGAAAAAAACATGATGAGCAGGAGACCGACCCAGAATGTCGGCAGGCTGAAGCCCAGAATCGATCCCGCCATGATGGCCTTGCCGGGGATGGAGTCCGGCCTGAGCCCCGCCCACAGGCCCAGAGGAATGCCGAACAGGATGGCGATGAACATCGCGCAGAACGCCAGCTCGATGGTGGCGGGGAGCTTCTGCAGGATGAGTCCAACGGCAGGCACGTTGAACACGAAGGATTTGCCGAGGTCGCCCGTCAGGGCGCCCTTGAAGAACGTGAGGTACTGCTCCCACAGCGGCCGATCCAGGCCCAGGCTTGCGATGACGCGGGCGCGCTCGGCCTCGTCCGCCATGGGATTGACCAGCAACTCGACCGGGTTGCCGATGGCATACACGCCGGCGAAGACGAGCACCGACATCGCGACCAGCACGAGGCCGCTTTGCATCAGACGTCGGATGATGTATTCGGTCATGTTGCGAATATTCGCATCGGGACAAAGCAAGAACCCGCCGGGGGTGCCGGCGGGTTCTGTGGCGAGAAAATTACTTGGACGGCTTCAGGCTGGTGGCCAGCGTGTACTGATCGGTGCGTGGCGTGTATTTGAAGCCTTTGGCGGCCGCCCAGGTGCTGACCTCGTAGTGAAGCGGGATCAGTCCGACCTCGCCCATCACCATCTCCGCAGCCTGCTGGATCAGGCCTTCGCGCTTCTTGTCATCCATGGTCACCAGCGCCTGCTCGAGGAGCTTGTCAAAAGCCGGATTGGTGTAGCGGCCGCGGTTGTTGACGCCCATGCCCTTGGCCGGGTCGCGGGTCGCCAGCAGTGAGCGCATGGCGGAGGCCTGCTCGCCCGATTCGGTCCCCCAGCCCAGCAGCATGTAGCCGAACTCGAGATTGGTTGCGCGGGTGAAGTACACGCTGGCCGGGAAGGTCTCGACCTTGGTGTCGATGCCGATGCGGGAATAGAACTGGGCCAGCGCCTGGATCACCTTGTCATCATTGATGTAGCGGCCGGCCGGTCCGTGCAGCGTCATGGCAAAGCCGTTGGGATAGCCGGCTTCGGCCAGCAGTTTCTTGGCACCTTCCGGATCGAACTTGGTCGGCTTCAGCTTCTTGCTGGTGCCGTAGAAAATATCGGGCAGCAGTTGCGCTGCAGAGACCGCCTTCTTCTCCATCACGCGATCCACGATGGCATCGCGGTTGACCGCCATGGAGAGCGCCTTTCTCACCCGAACGTCACGGAAGGGGTTCTTCTCCATCGGCTTGCCGCTCTTGTCGAACACAAAAGGCGGCGATTTCTCCGTGCTCTGATTCAGGTGGACATAGATCACCCGATTGGACACCTTGGAGACGACGGACAGGTTCTTGTCCTTTTCCATCTTGGCAATGTCCGAGGTGGGCACGTTCTCGATCATCTGCACGTCGCCCGACAAGAGGGCGGCGACGCGCGCTGCGGCATTGGTCAGGATCTTGAAGGTGAGCTTGTCCCAGGGTTCTTCACCGCCCCAGTAGCCATAGTTGGCCTTCAGCACCACGCGCTGATTCGGCACGAACTCGACATACTTGTAGGGGCCGGTACCGATGCACGCCTTGCCCGAGTTGTAATCCTCAGTGGCGGCCTTTTCGCCATGAAGTCTCGACACGATCATCACGGAGGCCAGGTCAGAGGGCAGCAGCACGTGTGGCGTGGACGTCTTGAAGATGATGGTGTGCGGATCCACGATCTTCACGTCAACGATGGGCTTGGTGAAGGTCGCGAACGATGAGGGGCTGTTTGGCACATTGGGCACCCGCTTGAGCGTGAACGCGACATCTTCAGCCGTGAAGGGGGTGCCGTCATGGAAGCGCACGTTCTTGCGCAGCTTGAACTCCCACGTGAGGTCGTCGACCGCGCGCCAGGAAACGGCCAGGCCGGGCACCAGCTTCTGGTTCTCGTCGCGCCGGATCAGCCCCTCGAACACGTGCTGCATCATGCTGTTGTTGGGCGACAGGTTGTGATAATGCGGATCCATCGACGTGATGGCGGCCTGCAGGCCGATGCTGATGTCGCGGGCGGCAAGTGCGCCCGTTGTGGCGAGCGCTGCCAAGGGGGCCAGCAGCAGGACGGCCAGTCGGCGGATGAGGCGTGGAATCATGGGGCGTTCTCCCTGTCTTTTTCGCAGGGGGCACTATCGCACACAATGGCGTCTCAGAGAACGGCCCGAGCGGTGAGGCTTTGATATGGGATTGATCGAGAACTTCGAACGCATGATTCGTGACGGCAAGGACTCCGCCCTGTTGCGTTTCGGGCTGGGTCAGGAGTACTTGCGCGCCGGCGATGCGGCTGCCGCAGTCACGCACCTCGAGCGAGCGGTTGCCACGGACGCCGGGTATTCGGCCGCATGGAAGCTGCTGGGCAAGGCCAGAGAGTCTGTGGGGGACGGCACGGGTGCCGCGAGGGCGTGGGAAAGCGGCATAGGGGCCGCCGAGGCGCGTGGCGACAAGCAGGCGGCGAAGGAGATGCAGGTCTTCCTGCGGCGGCTACACAAGCGAGCTGCGGCGGATCAAGACAGCGCCCAGGCGGCCCCTGACTCGTCAGGCGAGGGCGCCCACGGCTGACGGCGCCTCTCTCAGAAATCGATGCAGGCGAGCCCGCTCGACGCCGTCCTCGATATAGGCTTCGCCGAGTCGCTTCAGCAGTATCAGGCGAATCTGCCCGCCTTCGTTCTTCTTGTCGACGGCCATGAATGACAGCATGGTCTCGGCCGGAATGTCGGGCAGGCGCAATGGCAGGCCACCCGCACGAAGCAGACGCGCCACACGACCGACGTCCTCATCGGACAGGTGGCCCAGTTCCCGTGACAACAGTGTCGCCAGCAGCATGCCCACGCCGACCGCCTCGCCGTGCAGCCAGGTGCCGAATCCCAATGCGCCTTCGATGGCGTGACCAAAGGTGTGGCCCAGGTTGAGCAACGCGCGCTCCCCGGTTTCGAGCTCATCACGGGCAACCACTTCTGCCTTGTTGCGACAGCTTTCCCTGATTGCGTGGGTCAGGGCTTCCGGCTCACGGTCGCGCAGCGCGCACATGTTGCCCTCCAGCCACGTCAGAAAATGCGCATCGCGGATGAGGCCGTACTTGATGACCTCCGCAATGCCTGCGACCAGTTCGCGCTCCGGCAGAGTCTTCAGGGTGTCGGTATCGGCAAACACAGCCAGCGGCTGATGAAATGCGCCGATCATGTTCTTGCCCCGGGGGTGATTGATGGCGGTCTTTCCGCCCACTGATGAATCCACCTGTGCCAGCAGCGTGGTGGGAATCTGTATGAATGGGATGCCGCGCTGGTATGTCGCCGCCGCAAAGCCTGCCATATCGCCGATTACGCCTCCGCCAAGTGCAACGATGCAGCTCCTGCGGCCGAATGCAGAATCTAGCAGGGCATCATAGATGACGTTCAGCGTGTCCAGTGTTTTGTGAACTTCACCATCGGGGAGCACAACCGTTCTCACGGTGAGACCCGTTGCTTCAAGCGTGCGCACGAGCGCAAGCCCATACGGA
Organism: Burkholderiales bacterium; assembly: GCA_033764435.1. Classification (GTDB taxonomy): domain Bacteria; phylum Pseudomonadota; class Gammaproteobacteria; order Burkholderiales; family Usitatibacteraceae; genus JAEUMY01. Next base: position 25,333 of record JANRIX010000033.1, on the reverse strand, counting down.
CCCATCAACGTGGTATTGGTCACCACAGCGGCACTCGCGCACTTGAGGGATTCAGCAATCAAGCCGCTGGAGAGGAGCCCAGGGCCAATGTGGATCGGATAGCTTCTGGACCCCAATGAAACGATCAGAGGAAGGCTCATGCTTTGGTCACTTCTCCGGATTCCCCAATTCTTGATTCGATGACCTTGGCGATGGCAGCCGCGAGACGGGAGGGACTTTGTCGACCGGTGTCAAACGTCAGATGAGCTGCTTCCTCATACAGCGGGGAGCGCATCGCCAGCAGGGCGCCGAGCTTCTCCTTCAGGTCTCCATCTGCGAGGAGCGGACGCGTGCTGTCTTTCTGCGTCCGATCCATGAGCGCTCCCAAGGTTGCGCGAAGGTACACCACGATTGCGGAAGAATGAATGAGTGTTCGTGTCGCGGAATCAAGAATTGCCCCCCCCCCTGTTGCCATCACAAAGGCCTCGCGCCCGAACAGTTCGGCTATCAGGGCGGCCTCCCGTCGGCGAAAACTCGCCTCCCCCTCAATTTCGAAGATTGTCGCGATCGACACACCTGTGCGGGCAACCAATTCGCGGTCCGCATCAAAGAAGGGTAGGGAGAGGACATTGGCCAAAGACTTGCCGACTGTAGTTTTGCCAGCGCCTGGCATGCCGATGAGTACGATGCGTGGCATTCCTGAGTTCTAGGTTGAAACAGCAGATCCGCTGGCGAGACGCCAGACAAAAACGGCGCCCAATGGGGCGCCGTCAGGGGTGGCTGAAGAAGAACGCTTAGCGAATGGTAATGCTGTCTTTGATGATTTTTGGCGTGATGAAGATCAGAAGCTCTGTCTTGTCCTCTTGTTTCTGCGTCCGCCGGAACGCGGCACCGATGATCGGGATATCTCCCAGCACAGGTACTTTGACCACATCGGTTCTGCTGTTCTGTTCGAAAATGCCACCCAATACGACCGTGTCACCGTTCTCGACCAGCACCTGCGTCTGAACACGCCTGGTATCGATCGAAGGCACACCGGCGAACACCTGTCCCACAGTATCCTTTTTCACCTCGAGATCCATGATGATCTTGTCATCAGGTGTGATCTGTGGGGTGACGGCGAGTTCGAGCACGGCCGGCTTGAACTGTACCGTCGTCGCACCGCTCGCTGAGGCAGTCAAGAATGGGATCTCTGTGCCCTGGCCGATGACCGCCTTGCGTTTGTCAGCAGTAATCACTCGTGGATTCGAAACCACTTTCCCCCGGTTGTCCGCCTCAAGCGCAGAAAGCTCAATGTTGACGATGTTTCCGCTTCCCAGATTAAGGAATGTCAATGCAAGCTGCCCCGCAGCACCAATCACCGGCAAGTTGACGTTGAGTTGCTCGGGTTGCGCGCCGCCCCCTGGCTGAAAGCTGTTCGTCACGGCGCCAGCCGAACCGGCGTTGATGGCGTTGTTTGTAAGCGGAGTGACCGTGTTCCAGAGAGTGCCCGAGGAGCCAACATTCACGCCATTTCGATTGAACGCGCTTTGCTGTCCAAATCGGGCGCCCAGCTGCCGCCCGAACTTGTCATCCGCGATGACTATTCTGGCTTCGATCTGAACCTGTCTAACGGGTACGTCCAACTGATTTATCAGACGACGCGCCTCTTCAAGCCGTGCGGGGACATCCTGAATGAACAGCGTATTAGTTCTCTGGTCCACAGTCGCGGATCCGCGCTTCGACAGAATCTTCTGGTCACGATCCGAGAGAAGAGCTCGGACGTCTGAGGCCTTCGCATATGACATCACGAAGCTTTCGGTGCGCACAGGCTCCAATTCCGAGATTTGCTGACTGGCCTCTAGCGCAAGCTTCTCCTTTGTGGCGATTTCGTCAAGCGGGGCGATTACCACAACATTCCCGTTCTTGCGCTTTCCGAGTCCCTTGCTCTGAAGAATGATGTCCAGCGCCTGGTCCCACGGAACGTCCTTCAGCCTCAGGGTCAGGCTTCCGCCAACAGTATCGCTGGTAACAATGTTAAGTCCGGTGAAGTCCGCGATCACCTGCAGAACCGCCCTCACTTCCACGTTCTGAAAGTTAAGCGAGAGCTTTTCGCCTGCGTAGCCCGGCGTCGTGCCCTGAACAAGTTTGTTGGGGTCTTCCTTTACCGGCTTCACTTCCAAGATGAACTGAGTGTCGGTCTGGTAAGCCGAGTACTCCCACAGCCCGCGGGGTTCGACAGTCATGCGCGTGTTCGCGCCTTGATCAAGCGTATCTACAGTACGAACCGGGGTTCCAAAGTCCGCCACATCAAGGCGGCGCACAAGGTTCTTGGGCACTGAAGTATTGATGAAGTCCACCAGAATCGACTTGCCCTGCAGACGAATGTCTATGCCGGTGGTGGCGCTTGATAGGTCGACAATTATGCGGCCTTCGCCTCCATTGCCGCGACGAAAATCGATGTCCTTAAGGCTTTGTCTGTTGTCACCGGGCGTTGCTTCGGCAAACTGAGTAACCTGGCCGGAAGGCTTGGTCGACGAAACAGCAGGACCATCGATTGCGACCAGCAGCGAGTTCGCCTCAATAGTCGGAGCGTAGTTCAGGCTACGAGCAAGGTTTAGGACGACTCTGGTGCGGTTGTTGACCTCAACGATACTGGCACTGCGTACATCGCCTTCCGCAACTTCTATCGTCGACTTGCCTGTCCCGTTTGAAACGTTTGGCAAATCTATCGCAATGCGGGGTGGGTTGGTAACCGTGAATCCAGGGGGAACGGCGGAAAGCGGCTGCTTGAAATTCATTCGCACTACGACTTTTCCACCTTGCATGCTTGTCGCCGAAACGGACTCAAGCACGTTTTTGCTCTGAGATAGTGCGGCATTTGGCAGCAGCAGCAAACAAGTTGCCGAAAAGATCAACAGCGCACGTGTGCAACTGAGGATTGACGATGTTCTGCTGGTCACTTTCTGCCTCCCTTGTCGGCCTCTTCCAGCAATGGCAAGGAGCTGATTCTCTCAGCCCAGTCCCCGGTGCCATCCTGGACAATTTCCTTCAATTTGACTTCAGCTTCGGTGATTTCGGTGATCAACCCGAAGTTCTGGCCCATGTAGTTGCCCTTCTTCACTCTGTACAAGGTCTTGTCAGCCTTGACGAGCGCGAACACCTCAGCGCCCTGCTGCAAGGTCCCCACCATCTTCAACTGCTCCAACGGAAATGCCTCCAAAGGCTCCTTGCGTCGGTTCAGATCAGGTTGGAGGCCGCCTCCGTCATTCTGCTTGACGGCCAGCTTGCGCGGTTTGAACGGGTCTGGAAGATCAAAACCCTCGTAACCGAACGGTTCAAAAGGTTTGACATCCGGCAATGGATCAATCCGCCGCGGCAAGGACTTTTCCTGCTCAGTCACAAATCGCTTCAGGTCAGAAGGCTCATCTGAGCACGCGGTGATTGCGATGACTATCGGAATCAGCATAGAGAATCGCTTCATTTGCCGGCTCCCTTCGCCGGTGCGGGCTTTGCTTTGTCCTTCGCGACCTTGCGTTGCTTGGCCAGTTCTTCGGCGTCCAGGTATCGATAGGTTTTCGCAACGGCTTCCATGTTCAGAGCGCCTTCGCGTAAAACGGAAACATTCAACTCATTGAGCAGTACGATGCGTGGGAGCTTGGCCACATCGCTGGCGAACGCGCCAAGATCATGATAATTGCCCGTGACCTTCAGATTTACGGGCAATTCCGCATAGAACTCGGTGAAATTCTCATTTGGCGACGGCTTGAACAGTTCAAACTGCAATCCTCGTCCCAAGCCCGCTTGGTTGATGTCGATCAGCAACGCATCCATCTCAGACTTGGTCGGCAACTGCTTAAGCAGCGCGCCAAAGGACTGCTCGATCTCCGCTCGCTGGGCCTTGTATGCGTCCAGATTGACCGCTAGCTTTTTCTTTTCGACAAAAGTGTTCTTGAGCGTTTCTTCTTGCCGCTCTTCCTTTTCCTTTTCTGCTAGCTGGCCTTGGTACAGGGCGAAGTAAGCGCCAATCAGAATCGCCGCGAAAATCAGCACGAACGATACTATTTTGGCAATCCAAGGCCATTGCCCCGGATTTTTCGGATCCAGGTTTTTCAGATCATCAAGCTTCATGCCTTTTTGCCTCCTGCGGCAGGCGCTGATCCCTTGCCTGACTTGGCATCGGACTGACTGCGCTTGATGAAGAAGTCCAGACTGAACTCGTTCGCGCGCTGACGATTGACATCCACAGCCTTGATTTCGACCAGATTGGGATTTTCGAGATAAGGCGACGCCTGAATATTTCTCATGAACGCCGATACTCGAGCATTCGACTGTGCATAGCCGGTGACATTGATCTTTGTCCCGGTCTGCTTGATGCTCTTCAAATACAGGCCCTCGGGCAGTTGGCGCAGCATTTGATCCAGTAGCTGCACAGGCTCCGAGCGATTCGACTGCAGACCTTCTACCACCTGCTTTTTCGAAAGCAGCGCTTGGGTTTCTTCGCGAATTTTCTTGATCTCGTCAATCTGTTTGTCAAGTTTGGCGATCTCGTCATTCAGATACTTGTTGCGGGCCTTTTGAATGTCGATTGCCTGATTGAAACCCACCCAGATTAGCGCTGATAGCGCCAGCGCCAGCACGGCAGTCAACCCTGCAAGCACCGCAAACTGCTGCTGTTTCAGCCGACGCTTTTCCTCTCGATGGGGAAGTAGATTGATGCGAATCATGATGGATCAAACCTCCGCATCGCGAGCCCGCATGCCACCATCAATGAGGGAGCATCCTGAGTGAGCTGTCGAGGCTTCACTTTCGAGGAGAGTGCCATGTTGGAGAAAGGATTTGCCACCAGCGTATGCACCTGCGTTCGGTTGGCAACCATCTCCTCAAGGCCGTCCAGCATCGCGGAACCGCCGGACAGCAGTATGTGATCGACTTTGTTGAATTGGGTCGACGTAAAGAAGAATTGGAGAGCGCGCTGAATCTCCATGACGACCTTCTCATTGAAGGGTTGCAGGACGTCAGGGCCGTAGTTCTCAGGCAGGCCGCCGGTGCGCTTCGCGATTTCCGCCTCTTCCTGGGGCATGTCGAATTGCCGGGCGATATCCTGGGTTAGCTGCGCGCCGCCAATCTGTTGCTCGCGTGTGTATACCGCCTGATCCTGGTGCATAACAGTGACGCGCGTGATCTGGGCGCCAATATCGACAATCGCCGTGACGTCTTCATGCTGGATCCCGCTGGTGGCACCCTTGATCATGTCGAATGCGGCGAGTGCAGCAAAAGACTCCACATCGATGACCTGCGTCTTCAGTCCAGCCGCCTGCGCAACGGCAACGCGATCCTCAATTTTCTCTTTGCGCGACGCGGCGATCAGAACTTCGACCTCTTCCTCGTTGGTAGGATTTGGGCCAATAACATGAAAGTCTAAGTTCACTTCGTCCAGACTGAACGGAATATATTGGTTGGCCTCGGCCTGAACCTGGAACTCCATGTCTTCTTCACGCTGATTTGCTGCCAGCGTGACTTTTTTGGTGATTACCGCCGCCGACGGCAATGCCATCGCAACATGCTTGATCCGCGTACCCATGTTTTTCCAGGCGCGCTTGACCGCTTCTGAAGCGGCTTCAATGTTCGCGATATTTCCATCGGTCACCGTATCTTTCGGCAGCGGCTCGATGACGTACCGCTCAATACGGTATAAGCCTTTCCCTGCGTCGGCCAGCTCGACCATCTTGACTGAGGACGAGCTGATATCAACCCCGATGACTGGGGGTGCCTTCGCCTGCAGGAAGTCAAACTGGGAAGCCAGCGATTCTTTAAGCATGGTGTTGGGTTACGCCCCATAACGCATAAATTACATTAAATGCTAGCAACAACCCCCCACTGTGTAAAGCCTTTTGTTTCTTGGGGTATTTCGGCGGCGCGTGGGGAGTGCTGCCCGATTTCTGCCGTGGTTGGGCCAGAATGCCCGATTCGGGGATGGCTATAATTACCTGTCTCCTTTCGAAAGTGCATTCTGTGGCTGCTCGCTGGTGGTTTTACCCTTTGATTCTGCTGGCGTCCTTGTGCTTGGTTGCGCTGGGAGTGGTAGCGCTTACTATCGTCTTGCTCTATCCCAGCCTTCCGTCTGTCGAGGTATTGACGGACTATCGGCCAAAAATCCCGCTGCGGATCTACACGGCGGATGGTGATCTGATTGGTGAATTCGGTGAGGAGAAGCGTGCAGTGGTCGCCATTAAGGATGTGCCCGAACTGCTGAAAAAGGCCATTCTTGCCGCAGAAGATGAGCGGTTCTATTCGCATAGCGGGGTCGACTATTGGGGGGTCGGTCGGGCGGCGCTCTCGAACCTCACCACGGGCGCCAGGACCGAGGGGGCTTCCACCATCACCATGCAGGTTGCGCAGAACTTCTTTTTGACCAAAGAGAAGACCTTCACCCGGAAGATTTCCCAAGCGCTGCTGGCCTTCAAGATTGAGCAAAACCTGACCAAGGATCAGATCCTGGAGATATACATCAATCACATCTTCCTGGGTCAGAGAGCATACGGGTTTTCCTCCGCGGCACAGGTTTACTACGGCAAGGAAATGAAGGACCTGCAGCCTGCAGAGGTGGCCATGCTGGCAGGGCTGCCCAAGGCCCCATCACGATTCAACCCCGTCGTGAATCCCAAACGCGCCACCCAGCGCCAGCACTATGTACTCCGGCGCATGCGCGACCTGGGCTACTTGAAGGAAGACCAGTACCAGCAGGCAATGGCTACCCCGCTGAAACTGAACGCCGCCCAGAATCAGTTTCCGGTGCCGGCGGAACATGTGGCCGAGATGGCGCGCAAGGAAGTCTTCGACCTATATGGCGATACGGTCTATGTCAGCGGCATGAAGGTGTACACGACCATCCGCTCTGCAGACCAGATTGCGGCAGTGGAGAGTCTGCGACGAGGCGTCATGGACTATGACCGCCGGCATGGTTACAGGGGTCCCGAAGGCCGGCTCAATCTCCCAGCGGATCCCGCACAACGGGACGAAGCGATTGAAGAAGCCTTGGCCGAACGCGAAGTAATTGCTGACCTATACCCGGCGGTAGTGATCGAATCAAGCCCTAAGCAGATTGTGGTCGTCAACAAACGCGGCGAATCGATCACCATTACCGGTGACGGCCTGCGCCAGGTTGCCAGGTTGCTTGGCGACAAGGCATCCCAACTCAAACCAACTCCCGGTGCCGTAGTCCGCATCTACAAGGAAGAGAAGGGCGGATGGGCCATTGCCCAATTGCCCAGAGTTGAAGCGGCGTTCGTTTCCGTATCGCCGGTGGATGGTGCTGTTCGCGCCCTGGTCGGCGGTGTCGACTTCGGGTCAAACAAGTTCAATCGAATCACCCAGGCTTGGAGGCAGCCCGGTTCCAGCTTCAAGCCGTTCATCTATTCTGCTGCGCTGGAAAAGGGCTTTTCGCCCGCGACGGTGGTGAATGATGCCCCGGTTGTGGTCGATCCTGGACGCACGGGGGGACAAATCTGGGAACCCAAGAACTACGACGGCAAATACGAGGGCCCGATGCGCCTTCGCACGGCCCTCGCCAAATCCAAGAACATGGTGTCCATTCGCGTACTTCAAGCCATCGGCCCCGAGTATGCGCAAGAGTATGTCGGACGCTTCGGATTTCAAGCCGAGAAGCATCCGCCCTATCTCACCATGGCCCTGGGGGCAGGATCGGTGACGCCCATGCAAATGGCGGCCGCCTACTCATCCTTTGCCAACGGCGGCTTTCGCATCAGCCCGTACGTTATCGCCACAATCAATGACGACAAGGGCGCCACCATCTACGCCGCAAAACCTCAGAAGGCAGGACAGGATGCCGAACGCGTTCTCGACGCTCGCAACGCGTTCCTGATGACCTCGCTCATGCGTGAAGTGGTTCGCTCAGGTACTGCGACGCGTGCGCAGACGTTGGGCCGTCAGGACCTGGCCGGCAAGACCGGGACCACGAACGATCACAACGACGCCTGGTTTGCGGGCTTCAATGACAGTCTCGTCGGTGTGGCATGGATCGGATTCGATACCCCAGCTGATCTGGGTGCCAATGAGACGGGCGGACAAGCCGCTCTGCCCATCTGGATCGGTTACATGACCAAGGCGCTGAAAGGTGTACCAGAGAACGAACTCGAGGTGCCCGACGGCGTTGTGGCGGTAAACGTTGATCCCGTGAGCGGGCTCCGTGACGGAGGTGCCAAGGATGCGATCAAGGAGTTCTTCTATGCGGAGATGGCGCCTGGCACCAGCGAGGCGCCCGCAGCGACCAAGGAGCGGCCCCGGCCCACGGAAGAGGTGAAGAATCAGATTTTCTGATTCTGTCGACCCTCACCCAGTCATGGACAGACGGACACAGGTTGAGCTCGCGGCACTTGCTGCGAGAATCATGGCGGAGAGTGGCCTGGACTGGCTGGGCGCCAGGGCAAAGGCTGCGCGCCGGCTGGGAGTCGGCCCGGGGGTAGCGAAGCAGGTCGACGAGTCTGATATCCGGCAGGCGTTGCTGGCACATCAGAAGCTTTTCGAGCCGGGGTCGGATTTGACGCTGTACCGGCTGCGCCAGGCAGCACTGCAGGTCATGCGTCAGTTGGACCGGTTCAACCCTGCCCTTCACGGCGCAGTCGCTGCTGGCGTGGTCACCGACCACACCCCCATCGAGCTGTTAGCAGAAGTGGACAGCGAGAAAGAGCTTGAAAGCTACCTGTTGAATGCCGGCATCGATTTCGATGTCGTCGACGCGGTCGCCGGCGATTTTGTTCGCTATCGTTGCGATGGTTCAGAACCGGCCGTTGTGATCACTGCGAATATTCGCAAGCGCGGACGCAGCAACAGACGCGCAGCCCAAAGCCCTGCGGCGCTCATGACGCGCGATCTGGAGGCATTGCTCGCCGAAGACTCGAGGGCGACCTGAGTCCGGGCCGCTGGACCGCATCGTGGTTGCTTCTGACGACCTACTCTTTCAGCCAGGCGGCCGCCTCGAGCGCGAAGTAAGTCAGGATCCCGTCGGCGCCCGCCCGACGGAAGGCAGTCAGCGCTTCCAGCACACAGGCGCGTTCATCAATCCAGCCCGCAGCACCAGCGGCCTTCAGCATGGCGTACTCACCGCTGACTTGGTACGCGAACGTCGGTGCCCCAAATCGCTGCTTTGCCCGGGTCACGATGTCCAGATAGGGAAGGCCCGGTTTCACCATCACCATGTCCGCACCTTCGGCCAGGTCCAGGCCAATTTCGTGCAGCGCCTCTTCGCCATTGCGCGGGTCCATCTGGTACTGCTTCTTGTCTGCCTTGCCAAGATTTGTGGCTGAGCCGACGGCGTCCCTGAAGGGGCCATAGTAGGCAGAGGCATACTTCGCCGCATACGCCATGATCGCGGTGTGGATGAGGCCGTCCTTATCCAGGGACGTCCGAATCTGGCCAATTCGACCATCCATCATGTCGCTCGGCGCGACGACGTCAGCGCCTGCCTGGGCAAGCGCCGTGGCCTGCCGGCACAGGGCCACGATGGTTTCATCATTCAAAACGTAGCCGGACTCATTGATCAGCCCGTCCTGACCATGACTGGTGTAGGGGTCCAGGGCGACATCCGCGATCACCGCAATCTCAGGGTGCATCGACTTGATGCGTCGAATCGCGTCGCAGGCCAAGCCCGAGGGGTTCCATGCCTCCGCGGCGTCGAGCGACTTCTTTTCCAGCGGAATCACCGGAAACAAGGCAATGGCGGGCACGCCAAGCCCAGCCGCCTTGTCGATGACCGGCAGCAGCAGGTCGACCGATAGGCGGTCGACACCGGGCATGGATGCGACGTGCTCCCTGCGCTGCTGCCCTTCGAGAACAAAGACCGGATAGATGAAGTCTGAGGCGGACAACCGGGCTTCCGCGACCATCTCACGCAATGCCGGAGTTCGTCTGAGGCGGCGCATTCTGCGGTTCGGAAACATGCCAATTTGTGGGGTCATTCCAGGTACTCCAAAAAAGATTTCCTGCCAGATTGAACTTTGCCCGAGCATCCGCATCTTATCCGCTGAAGGGTGTGCCCTTCCCCGCTTCTCCTCCCTGAGCGGGTGCCTTAATCCTGTTAAGGCTGTTCCTGGCCCGGGGCATCCCCTTTCCCCGGGCCTTTTTCTTTTTCGGTTTCCAGCGGTGTGGCGAATATTCGCCCGATACGGGTTTCCGCTTCCTCGACACCCAGTTTGCTGAGGCTCGAGAAAAGCTGGATGGATGCATGCGAGCCCAGCTTCGCGACCTCACGCTTCACCCGGGCCAAGGTCTGCAGCGCGTCGTTGCGCGAGAGCTTGTCCGCCTTGGTGAGCAGTACATGGACAGGCTTGCCGGTCGGCGCGAACCAGCCCAGCATCTGCTGGTCCAGCGGCTTCAGCGGGTGCCTTGCGTCCATGATCAGGACCAGCCCGGCCAGTGACTTGCGCTCACCCACATAGCTGGACAAAAGCTGCTCCCAGTGGCGCTTGACCGCAATCGGGACACCGGCGAATCCATATCCGGGCAAATCCACCAGATAACGATTGTCGCCGAGCGAAAAGAAGTTGATGAGCTGGGTCCGACCGGGCGTCTTCGACACAAACGCCAGCCGGTTGCGATTCGACAGCGTATTGATCGCGCTGGATTTGCCGGCGTTTGACCGCCCCACGAATGCGACTTCGACGGCCCCTTCGGGAGGGAGTTTGTCCAGATCATGAACAGACATCGAGTACTGGATGCGATCAAACAGGCCCACGCAATGCTCCCCTACGGTCAATCAGCCACTACATCTTGCCGCTGGCAAGAGCCATGCGGCATACGATAGAATCCGCCTTTTGCAAACGATCAGGCAAGGCAGGAACATGAACTCGACAAGACTGGCAGGCAGATCCGCTGGCGCGCGCTTTGGCATCGCGTCAGGCTTTCGGGGCGTTTTCGTGGCCGCCGGACTGCTCACGCTCACTTTGCAGGCGGGTGCGCAGGCACCTGATCGCGATGGTGCGCAAATCGCAACAACCATCTGTGCTGCCTGCCATGGCGCAGACGGCAACAGCATGGTCAGTGCCAATCCGCATCTTGCCCAGCAAAGCGAGCAGTATATCGCGGCCCAATTGGCGGCATATAAGTCCGGCGCCCGCGCCAATCCAATCATGCAGGGCATGGCGGCCGGCTTGACGCCGGGCGAGATGAAAGCGGTGGGCGCTTATTTTTCCAAGCAACGACTGACCAAACCTGCCATTGCCAAAGACAAGAAGCTGGCGCTGGAAGGACAGCAGATCTGGCGTGCCGGCATCAAGAAGCTGGACATTCCAGCTTGTGCGGGATGCCACGGGCCGGCGGGTGCCGGCATTCCTGCGCAATATCCTCGGGTTGCGGGTCAGTGGCCGGAGTACACGCTCGATGCCCTGAAGCAGTACGCCGCCGGTACCCGGAAGAACGTCATGATGCAGCCCATCGCGCAACGTCTGTCGGAAAACCAGATGAAGGCGCTGTCGGAGTACATGGCCGGACTGCGTTGAATCCCGCCAGAGAGTGAATGAAAAAAGGGCCTGTCGAACAGGCCCTTTTTCATGGTGCCGCCGAAGGCGGACTCAGTTCCTGATTTCGATGAAGGATTGCCTGGCCGCGTCAAGCGTGTACTGGAGTTCGTACTCGCCGTGCGCAGCGGAAACGAACCCGGCCTCAAACGCGGACGGCGCAAGATACACGCCGCGCTTGAGCATCGCGTGAAAGAAACGGTTGAAGCGTTCTTTGTCGCATTGCATGACTTCCCTGAAGTCATTGGGCGGAGTGGCAGAAAAAAAGATGCCGAACATGCCTCCAAGGCTTTTTGCCGAAAAGGGCATATCGGCCCTCTCGGCCTCCTGGCGCAGGCCAGCCATCAACGCTTCGGTGGTCGCAGTCAGGCGCTCGAAGAATCCGGGGGTGCTCACCGCCTTCAATGTTGCCAATCCGGCAGCCACGGCCACGGGATTTCCTGACAGCGTTCCCGCCTGGTACACCGCCCCCAACGGCGCCAGTGCCGACATGATGTCGCGACGACCGCCGAACGCTGCGGCGGGCAATCCACCCCCCATGACCTTGCCCAGGGTTGTCAGATCGGGCCGGATGTTGAAGAACGCCTGGGCCCCACCCAGACCGACGCGGAATCCGGTCATCACCTCGTCGTAAATCAGCACGGTTCCGTGTTGCGTGCAGACATCGCGCAGTCGCTGCATGTAGGCCTGTGCGGGCATGACGAAATTCATGTTGCCGGCAATGGGCTCGATGATGACTGCGGCGATCTGGTTGCCGATCTGGTTGAACGTGGCTTCGAGTTGCTCCGGATTGTTGTACTCCAGCACCAGCGTATCGGCTGCCACCTGCGGTGGCACGCCTGCCGAACTGGGGTTGCCGAACGTCAGAGCACCGGAACCCGCCTTCACCAGCAGGGCATCACCGTGTCCGTGATAGCAGCCCTCAAATTTGAGGATCTTGTTGCGGCCGGTGAACCCGCGCGCCAGCCGGATTGCGCTCATCGTGGCTTCGGTTCCCGAGCTGACCAGCCGAACCTGCTCGATGGAGGGCACCAGGCGAGTCAGTAGCAGGGCAAGTTCGAGTTCGAGCGCCGTTGGTGCACCAAAACTCAGGGAGCGCTCAGCAGTTTCCCGGACCGCAGCGAGAACATCAGGATGGGCATGTCCGAGAATCATCGGGCCCCAGGACCCAACGTAATCGACGTAGCGATTGCCATCCACGTCAGTCAGCCACGCCCCTTTGCCCTCCCGAAAGAAGATGGGTGTGCCACCCACTGCACGGAAGGCGCGCACCGGCGAATTGACGCCTCCCGGTATCAGTGCCTGCGAATCCTTGAACAACTTTTCACTCTGACTGAACATCCTGACCTTCCCACATGGCTGAAAAAAAACTTGCGGTCTCGCGAACCGAATCGGATTCAAACAATGCGCCAATGACCGCGATCATGTCCGCGCCTGCCAACTTTACGGCACCTGCGTTTTCCCGGGTGATGCCCCCGATACCCACCAGAGGTATCCGGATGGCCAACTTTGCCTGGGTCAGTGTGGCCAGCGACGCCGGTTGCGCCTCCGGCTTGGAGCCGGATGGAAAGAGGCTCCCGATCGCGACATAGTCGGCACCGGCGACTTCTGCCGCTTGCACGCGCCCGATATCGCCGTAACATGACACGCCAATCAGCTTTCCCGGTCCGAGCAGCTCGCGAGCTTGAGCCACGTCGCCGTCATTCCGCCCCAGGTGGACACCGTCTGCGCTGCAGGCCAGCGCAAGAAGCGGGTCATCATTCACGAAGAACGGGACACCGCGGCTGCGACAGAGCGATGCCATGGATTGAGCCTCATCGAGAAGCGTTGCGCCGGCAAGATGCTTGCGCCGAAACTGCACGGCGGAGGCCCCGCCGTCCAGGGCGGCAGACACGGCGTCCATGACGCGCGCACTATCCGTCCAGGCAGGGGTGATGGCATAGAGTCCGCGCAGGCGCACTACTTGGCTCCGCGAGCGTCCGGATCATCCAATTCGTCCGCTGTTTCGCGCGCCCAGAAAAGACGGTCCGGCAGGTGTTGGCCCATTCCAATCCGGTAGCCCGACTTGAGTGTCTGCCAAGTGTATTCCTGGGCCTCGCGCACGGCGTCGCCGATGTCCAGACCGCGAGCCAGCGTGGCCGCCACGGCAGAAGCGAGGGTGCAGCCAGAGCCATGGTACGAGCCAGGGAGTCGGGGCCACGCATCGCGCCTGAACTCGCCGTCAGAGTGATACAGGATATTGATCACCTCAGGCGTTGCCGCATGGGTCCCGGTCAGCAGGACGTACTCGCAACCAAGGCCGATAAGGCTTCGGGCCATGGCCCCCGCGTCCAAGACCGTTTCTTCCGCCAGATCAAATCCGTCCTCCTCGACCAGCCGGCGCAGCTCCATCGTGTTCGGTGTGAGGATCGTTGTCTGGGGAATCAGCATTTCCCGCATTGCTTCGATCAGCTCCTCGCCCGCGAGCTCGTCGCCTCGCCCAGAGGCAAGCACCGGGTCAAGAATGAGAGGTATGTCGGGGTAGTCTGCGATGACTTCTGCGATGGCACTCGCAATCTCGACACTGCCCAGCACGCCCACCTTGAATGCGGCAACCGGAACATCCTCAAGAATGCAGCGCGCCTGATCCGCAACCCAGTCGGGATCGAGCGGCAACAGCTCCTCTACACCGGACGTGTTCTGAATGGTGATCGCGGTGAGAACAGACAGCGGGTGACAGCCCATGCTGGCCAGCGTAAGCAGGTCAGCCTGAATGCCAGCACCGCCACTCGGGTCCGAGGCGGCAATTGCCAGCACGGCCGGTGGCGCCTGCGGAACTTGTGAATACATGGCAATGTGTCACGTCAACCGAGATGGTCGGCCAGCTTCGCAGTGCGAAAATTGCTAAGCCCGTCTCAGCGCGCAACAATAATCAGGTAAATGGGAAAGGATTGTAGCCGATGACCGCAGCGCAGAATGCCGAGCAGCCATATCGCACCTGGATGTGCCTCGTTTGTGGATTCATTTACGATGAAGCAGCCGGGATTCCCGAGGAAGGCATCCTGCCGGGAACTCGCTGGGAGGACATTTCCATCGCCTGGGCCTGCCCAGACTGTGGGGCTCGCAAGGACGATTTTGAAATGGTCGAGATTTAAGGAGTTGACAGAGCGGTCAGATCTCCACTTCCGCATGAGCAACCTGCTGTTACTGCTTGTTTTGAAATGGCAAACAGGCTAATCTGATGTCGATCTTCCGCAGGAACCGTGCGGACGCCCGGGCATTCGTGGTAGGTTCGTGATTCTCGGGTCCGGACAGGCATAGCGAGAGCATTGTCGCGTCGCATTGACAGGAAAACACCGCCTGCATCTGCCGGGACGTGAATTGGAATGGGACAGGGGGTGTTCAGCGCCCGGTGACCATTCACTTGGATAACAAGCTGGAGGGAGTGGGGTCGCGTGGCGGATGCCAAGACACTGTCGAGTGCGCGAGTGATGGTGATTGATGACAGCAACACCATCAGGCGTAGCGCAGAGATCTTCCTGACACAGGCGGGATGCCAGGTCATCCTTGCCGAAAACGGGTTTGATGCGCTCGTGAAGATCGCCGACCATCAGCCTGATCTCATATTCGTTGACATCATGATGCCGAGGCTGGATGGGTATCAGACCTGTCAGCTCATTAAGAAGAATGCCAAGTACAAGGAGACGCCGGTGATCATGCTGTCCTCCAAAGACAGTTTGTTTGATCGGGCGAGGGGAAGAATGGTGGGGTCGGACGAATATCTCACCAAGCCATTCACCAAGGAAAGCTTGCTCAAGGCGGTGGAGGCCCACCTCGCAAACCGCAAGGCCGCGTAAGAGCGGCCAGGGATTCAATCTAGAACGCACCCGGAGACGCTCATGCCAGTCAAGAAAATTCTCATTGTCGATGACTCACCGACCGAACGCGCCTTCATGGAGTCAACGCTCACCAAGGCCGGATATCAGTGCGTCACAGCCAACAGCGGCGAGGAAGGCATCGAAAGAGCCAAGGCGGAAATTCCTGATCTCATCCTCATGGATGTCGTCATGCCCGGACTGAATGGCTTTCAGGCGACGCGCGCCATCACTCGGGAAGACTCGACCAAGCACATTCCTATCTTCATCTGCACCACCAAGGACCAGGAAACCGACAAGATATGGGGCATGCGTCAGGGTGCCAAGGACTATCTGGTCAAGCCAATCACGCCTGCTGACCTTCTGGCGAAAATCAAGGCTCTTGGCTGACTAGTCGGCTAACTGATCATGGCACGCAAGACCAGTCTTCGGGAATTCCAGTTATCTGTCGCCAACCGGCTGCGTGATCTGGCATCCCGAAAGACAGTTGCCTCGAAACTGGGATTCCAGGTCGGTGGCGAGAACTGGATCGTCAATCTCGTGGATGTGAGCGAAGTCATTCCCGTCCCGCAGGTGATGCAGGTACCGCTGACGCTCAGCTGGTTTCGTGGCGTTGCAAACGTTCGCGGCAACCTTTACAGCATCGCAGATTTCGCCGCGTTCCAGGGAGGCGAACAAACGTCGCAAGGGGCAGAGCGACGCGTGATTCTGCTGTCGGACCGTCGTATTGCCGGATCCGGGCTGCTCATCGGGCGGATGCTGGGACTGCGCAATCCCGAGCAATTGACGCTTGAGGCTGACCCGCTGGACAAGCCTGCATGGGTGCGCGGCATCTTCCGCGATCCGGCCGGCGTGCTTTGGAAAGAGCTTGATGTCGCTGCGTTGGCTGAAGACCCGAAGTTTCTGGAAGTGGGCGTTGCCCACGCCGCTTAACCGTAAACATAGAACACTGCTAGTGGAGATAAAGACATGGCGAAACTGAACCTGCCGGGTGGAGGCGACAAGGGCAAGGGGCCGGACACCACTTCACCCACGCAGAAAAAAGGCGGATTCAGTCTGGCGGGGCTCTTCGGAAAGAAGAAACCCGCCAAGCCGATGGACAAATCCTCGCAGACCACGACCCAGACCAATTTGACGGCGGCCGGCCCAGTGTCGGCAAGCCCGGTCGGCAGCAAGACGGTCATGACGCCTGCACTTGGCGCAAAGCCCGCCGCAGGCAAGGCTGGCGCCAAGAAGGACCGCGCACTCAAGCTTCCCATCATTGGTAACAAGTCGGTGGAGGCGCAGCTGCAGGTGCTCGGTACGGTTGCTCTCGCCAGCTTGTTCTTCGCAGCGGCAGCGGTGGGTCTGGATACCTACCAGCGCGGCAACAATTCCACCTACATCAACATCGCTTCTCTTTTGCAGTACCACACCCAACGTCTGGCCAAGTCAGCGGGTCTGGCTGCGCGCGGTGACGCAAACAGCTTCGCTCAGCTACAGGACAGCCGCGACGAATTCGGCAACTACGTGACCGTGCTCAACAACGGCGGACCCGTGTTCAACACGTCGGTCCCGGCAGCGGGCACCAACGAGGAACTGCGTTCCCGACTGGTCGAGCTGACAAAACGCAACGAGGAAGTGTCCGCATACGCATCCTCGATTCTGGCAGCGCGCACTGACTTGACTGCACTGTCTCGCAATATCGCGCAAGTGCGCGCGGGTTCCGAGGAGCTGGCCGCTTTGTCGCAGGAGATCACCGGCCTGATGCAGCAGTCAGGTGCCGCGCCCGGTCAGGTCCTCCGCGCGAACCGGTTGACTTTCTTTGCTGAACGACTGGGTCGTGGTGCGGCCGAAATTCTGGGCTCCGACACGATTGATCCGGAAGTGCCCTTCCTGATGGGCAAGGACACCAACGATTTCCGTGAGCTGCTCAAGGCGCTCGATGTTGGCAATGATGCAATTGGTGTGACGGCGGTGCGGGACGCCGATGTACGAAGCCGAATCACCGCGCTCAAAGAGCAGTTCAACAACTTCGAGCAGAACGTGTCGCCAATTCTCGCGAACGTTCAAAAGCTCGTTTCTGCGCGTCAATCCGCGCGTGCCCTGACCGCAGGTTCCGAACAGCTCGCGAGCAACGTGGACCTCTTGCAGGGCGCCTTGCAGGCCGAACGGAGCAATTTGCTGGTCTACGTTGCAGTCGGATTGGCAACACTCGGCGTGGTCGTGCTTGGCCTGATGGCCTTGGTCTTCGGCGCTGACGCGCGCCGTCGCGCGGCAGAATCCGAAGCAGAAAACAAGCGGAACCAGGAAGCCATTCTGCGGCTGCTGAACGAAATGGGCGACTTGGCTGACGGCGATCTCACCATCCGCGCAAAGGTGACCGAGGACATCACGGGCGCCATCGCCGACTCCATGAACTACACGATCGATGAACTCCGGTCGCTGGTCACGGGGGTCAACAATGCATCCACGCAGGTGTCGGTGAAGTCCCAGCAAGCCCAGGCCGTGGCCGTGCAGCTCCTCGATGCTGCGGAAAAGCAGTCGAAGGAAATTCAGGAAACCACGCAGCAGGTGTTGGGCGTGGCCGAAACGCTGACGCAAGTGTCCCGCGGCGCAGAAGAATCGGCGCAGGTTGCAATGCGTTCTCTGGCGGCTTCCGACAAGGGCCGGTTGGCTGTGCAGAACTCCATCTCGGGCATGAACGACATCCGCGACCAGATCCAGGAGACTTCTAAGCGGATCAAGCGACTCGGTGAAAGCTCCCAGGAGATCGGTGAAATCGTGGAACTGATCACCGACATTACCGAACAGACGAACGTGCTGGCACTGAACGCCGCCATCCAGGCGGCATCAGCAGGTGACGCGGGTCGCGGCTTCTCGGTGGTTGCGGAAGAAGTGCAGCGACTTGCTGAACGCTCCGCCGAAGCAACGAAGCAGATCGGCGCCATCGTGAAGACCATTCAGGCGGATACGCAAGACGCCGTGGCCGCTATGGAAAAGTCCACGCAGGGTGTGGTCGAAGGAGCCAAGCTCTCCGACGCTGCAGGTCAGGCGCTGACCGAGATCGACTCGGTGACCAAGAACCTTGCCACACTCATTCAGAAGATCTCTTCCGACGCTCAGACACAGGCGGCGTCAGCCAACAAAGTGGCAAAAAACATGCAGGACATTCTCGAGATTACACGGCAGACCACGGTGGGTACCCAGCAGACGGCAAGTTCGATTCAGGAACTTGCGTCAGTGGCAAACGACCTCAAGGCCTCCGTGTCCGGCTTCAAGCTCTGATTCAACAACGGTAACGATTCCTGCTCATGGCCGCTGCTGTCGCCAACACGTTTGATGTCGGTCCCCTTTCCTGGGTCAAGACCGAGATCGACCATTCATTGAACGAGGCGCGACAGCACCTCGACAAGGTCGCCGCGGATCCGGCGGACGCCAAATCGCTCAAGTTTGTCCAGACCCATCTCCACCAAGTGACGGGTGCGCTGTCTATGGTCGGCCTGGGTACGGCGGCGCATTTCAATGAGGAGATCGAGAAAACAGTGGGCCTGCTGGCAGAGCCAGGAGCCAGCGCGGGTGCGGTCATCGTCACCGCGAAGAAAGGCATGTCGGCACTATCCGGATACCTTGACAGCCTGCTGGCTGGCTCGCCCAACCGTCCCATGTCCCTTGCGCCGGCATATGTCGAGCTGGCCAAGACCCGCGGTGCACCGGATGTGTCCGAGAGCAACCTCTTTTTCCCTGACCTTTCCGTGTCCATGGCGGCACCCGAGGACACGGTGGTCGTACCGACCAAGGAGATGCTGGAGCATTCGTTGAAGCAGAAGCGGGCTACGTTCCAGGCGGGATTGCTCAAGCTGTTGCGCGACCGCGACTTCGACAATGGTGTTCGCCTGATGAAAGAGGCGGTGCTGGGCGTCGAATCGCTGCAGCTCCACTCGCCGTCCCGTACGTTCTGGTTCGCCGCCAGCGGCTTTCTGGACGCTGTTGCCCTTGGTGGCAATGACCAGCGCTCTGTCGCCGTGGCCCTCTTCGGCAAGATCGACCAGCAGATCAAGCTGCTGCAGGAAGGCACGCAGAAGGTACCGGAGCGCCTGTTCCGCGACTTGCTGCTCGTGGTCGGACGCAGCAGCGCGACCTCGGATCGCATCCGCCAGATCCGCAGTCTCTTCAGCCTTGATGATCTCCTTGCCCGCGACGAACATGGACGGAGTGATGCTGCGAGCGAGGTTACCAAGGGTCTGCTAAAGCAGTTGCGCGATCTCACCGCGCAGCAAAAGGACACTTGGCTCAAGTTCACGTCGGGCAATCGCACCTTCATCGATGCATTCGTCAAACAGGCGGAAGTGCTGATGCAGGGCGCGGTCAAGCTCGGCAACAACGACTTCGCGATCATCTATCGTGCACTGGGCAGCGTGGGGGCCAACTTGCGGTCCTCCGCCGCAACGGCCTCCGAGGTTGTGGCGCTGGAAGTTGCGACCGCCCTGCTGTTCCTCGAGAATTCGCTCGAGAACTATTTCCGCCTTGGCCCTGAGTTCACGGCCCAGGCACGTGGCGTTGCCGGACGAGTGAGCTCTGCGCTCAGTGGCGCGTCGTTGCCCGTTCTGGACCCCGCTGCTGCCGGCCTCATGGATGACATGAGTCGTCGTGCACAGGAACGCCTGCTCATTTTCCAGGTTGGCCAGGAGGTGCAGGTCAATCTGCAGCAAATCGAGCAGGTGCTCGATGGTTATTTCCGCGACCCGCTCAAGGCCAGCGAACTCAAGCCGCTGGCGGCACTCTTCAATCAGGTCCAGGGTGCGTTGGCGATCCTCGATCTCAATGAAGCGGCTGCGCTCAACCAGTTGATCACGCGGCGGGTGGCTGAATATGCCAGCGGTGCCCGCAAGGGTGAAGGTGAAGATGCCGAGGGTGTGGCCGAAGGCGTATCCGCGCTCGGCCTCTATATCGGCGCCCTGCAGCAGGGCACGGCACAGCCCATTGAAGCGCTCATGCCGGCGCTCATCCGCTTCGGCCTGGCCGAGAAGCCCGCCGAGCCCAAGCAATCAGAAAAGTCATCGGTATCCCAGGCGGATATCGAGGAACAGAAGCAGAAGGCCCAGGAACTCTACCAGGAGTGGAAAAGCCAGCCCGGGGCCACCGAAGCGCGCGATCAGCTCAAGCAGGCGGTCGAGGACATCAAGCGCGACGCCGAAATCGTGGCCGACAAGGCGACGATCGAGCAGAGTACCCAGGCCCTGTCACTGCTCGAAACGGCGGCCGACCCGACCAAAACCGGATTGCATGAAGCACTCAGCATCATCGCGCCAGCAACCGCCACGGCGGCGCCGGAACCCTCGGCACAGGCTGTCCAATTGCTCGACAAGGAAAGCGCGGAAGTCGATGCAGAGCTGCTGGAGATTTTCCTGGAAGAGGCTGGCGAGGTTGTCGCCACGATTCACGAGCATCTCTCCGTCGTAAAGGCAGCACCCGGCGACAAAGAGGCGCTCACCACCATTCGCCGCAGCTTCCACACGCTGAAGGGTAGCGGTCGCATGGTCGGACTCACTGATCTTGGTGAGGTCGCCTGGCAGGCCGAACAGGTGATGAACAAATGGTTGAAGGAAGAAAAGCCGGCATCGTCATCATTGATGCGCTTCATCGAACTGGCCGCCCAGTCCTTCGAAGGCTGGGTCGGTGAGTTGAAGGCGAAGGGCCATGCCGCGATTGACGGCAGTGTCATCTCCGGCATTGCCGATGCCATCAAGAGCGACCGCGAGCCGGCATTCCCGGGTGAAGCGTCGACAGCGACCGAATCGCCGACAGATGAGGTGGCCGCGTCACTGACGCTGCCGGCGCCAGGCGAGTCCGCCATGGCGATCGCCGCCGATGCAGGCGACCAGACCGCCGCGTCGGCTCAACTCGCCGCAGTTGCCGAACCTGTCGTATTGTCGCAGCCGGCCATACCCGAAGATCACATCGCCATCGGCGACATGGTTGTGTTCGCGCCGCTCTTCGACATCTACATCGAAGAAGCACAGGATCATCTGGCCACGCTGCAACGTGAATCCGCGTTGCTGGAGTCGGCACCGGACGCGCCGGTCTCACACGAATTCATGCGCGCGGCGCATACCCTCACCGGCTCGTCCAACACCACTGGAATCGAAGTCGTTTCCCAGCTCGCGCATGCGCTGGAATCCTGGGCGAAGTCCGCAATCGAGTTTCCTGCCGTCCAGTCCGCGACTGCGCTGACTGTTGTCCGTCAGGCTGTCGATGCCCTGGGGCACATGGTTGAGGCACTCAAGGCGCAACAAGCACCGCTGCAGCGGCCGGATCTGGCAGCAGAGCTCGATCAGTTGCGCGACCAGCATGTCGCGGCCCAGCGGCCCGGCGAAGACACGCTCGTCCGAACGGGCCGCTTTTACGGTCTTCAGCCTGAACAGGTCGCCGAAGAGACGAAGTCCGCGCCGGCACACACCGAGGAAGCGCCACCCCCGATCCCGCTTGAGCCTGATGCCACGATCCCGGCCTTCAACTTTGAACCAGAGGCCGGGACCGCTGCGCCCGCGGAAGCCAGTGAGGTCGTCGCGCCGCCCCTGCCCCCAAGCGAGGCACAGGCCGGGCAGCTGGATGTTGCCGCGTTTGACTTCCTCAAGACCGCCGTGCCGGAAGTTGAGCGGCAGGGTGACCAACCAGTTGCAGTCGCGCCGCTTGCTGATCTGCCCTTCGATCTGCCGGTCAGTGACGCCGCACCTGCTGTGGCTGCTCCGGTCGAGCCGGCGGCTGAAATCTCCTTTGAAGTGCCCAACCTCGACCTCGAAGCGCCAGCGCCTGCCGAGGCATCACCGGTGTCAGACGGCGCACCGGACTTCGCCTTCCTCGACACACCCGCCCCATCCGCTGAGCCAGCCGAACAGGTGGAGGCACCGACCGCAGTGGTGCAGGAAGATGACGTCTCCGCGTTCTTCGCCGAGCCAGATGTCGCAGCCGCGCCAACGCCTGAACCCGCCATCGAGCTGCCTGTCCAGCAGCCGCCCGCCGAGGCGGCGCCTGAACCCGCTGTCGAGATCGATGCGGAAGCGGCCTTCTTTGCCGAATCCGAAGCGCTGCCCGAGCCGTCACCTGAAGCCGAGACAGTCGCCGAACTGCCTGCAGACCTCCAGCCGCCCCCGATTCCGGATTCGGTGGCCGCAGCTGCGCTGCCTGTCGAAGCGCCCGAAGCGCCTGTGGAAGAAGGGCCCGCCATCGACGCAGCGAGCGTTGCCGCGGCTGGCGCGGTGGCTTTGGGTGGCGCCGCTGCGGCCGCGTTCGCCGCAGCCACGCCAGAGCTCCGCGCCGCTGCCCCAATCGATTCACTGGCGATCGCCGCAGAACCCGTTGTTGTCGAGGAAGCTGCGCCCGCCGTCTTCGAAGCCGGCAAGGAAAAGCGGCGCATTCAGGACGACATCGACACCGACCTCCTGCCAATCTTCCTGGAGGAAGCCAAGGAGATCGTGCCCAGCGTCGGCGACAGCCTGCGAGCATGGAAAGGCACGCCCACCGATCATTCGCCGGTCGTTGAACTCGCCCGCCATCTGCATACGCTGAAGGGCAGCGCGCGCATGGCGGGTCTCATGCGTCTGGGTGAGCTCGCCCACATCATCGAGACCCATGTCATCGAGATGGACAAGGACAGCGCCCCGGCCACGCAGCGCTTCGAACGCTTCGAGGAATACTGGGACCGCTTTACCACCTCCATCGACCGACTGGAGTCCGGCGAGGATCTGCCGACCGCGATCGAGGTGCCGATCACCGACTTGTTCGAACACCAGAAGGACAAGCCGGGTGCCATCGCCGTCATGGCTGCGGCCGCTGCTGCCGTACGCGAGGAAGTGCAGATCGAAGGCCGTGAGCGCCAGGCGCTCTTGCGCGTCAATGCCGACCTCATCGATCGCTTCGTGAACGAAGCCGGCGAACTGGCCATCACCCGTTCCCGCGTTGACGGTGAAATGATCACCTTCAAGCGCAGCATGGCGGAACTTGCGGAAAACGTGACCCGCATGCGCACGCAGTTGCGCGAAATCGAGATCGAAGCCGAGACCGCGATGTCCTCGCGCATCAAGGAGCGTGACGAGCATTCCGAGACGTTTGATCCGCTCGAGTTCGACCGCTTCTCGCGCATGCAGGAAGTGACCCGATTCCTCGCCGAATCGCTGTATGACGTCGTCACCCTGCAACAGTCGCTGCAGAAGAACCTGGATGAAGTCGAAGCCGCACTGACGCATCAGGGCCGCCTCAACCGCGACCTGCAGCAGGGGCTGATGGGCGTGCGCCTGGTGCCCTTGGGCAACCTGCAGGATCGTCTGTACCGCATCGTGCGCCAGACAGCGAAGGAACTGAACAAGAAGGCCAACCTGGAATTCCGTGGCGCGCGCGTGGAACTCGACCGCTCGGTGCTGGAAAAGATCACCGCGCCCTTCGAGCACCTGCTCCGCAACGCCATTGCGCATGGTCTGGAAACACCGGATCGCCGTCTCGATGCCGGCAAGGCCGAAATCGGCGAAATCAGCATCGACGCCAACCAGGTCGGCAATGAAGTCGTGCTGACCGTGCGTGACGACGGCGCTGGCCTCAACTATCCGCGTATTCGCGCTCGCGCAATCGAGGCGGGTCTGATGCAGGCCACCGATGATCTGCCCGATGATCAACTCGCCCAGTTCATCTTCCAGGCCGGCTTCTCCACCGCCAGCGAAGTCACCGCCATTTCCGGCCGTGGTGTTGGCATGGACGTGGTCAAGAACGAGATTGTTTCGCTCGGCGGCCGGATCGAAATGTCCTCGATCAGTGGCAAGGGCACGACATTCGTCATCACGCTGCCGCTGACACTGGCCGTGACTCAGGCCGTGATGGTTCGCGTGGGCGATGCCATGTACGCCATCCCCTCGGTGATGGTCGAGCAGGTGCAGGAGTACAAGGGCAAAAAGTACGACGCGATGCTCACGATGACCGACATCGACTGGAAGGGCAATCGCTACCCGTATCGTTCGCTCGAAGCCCTGCTGGGCGGCGCGCCGCAGCAGTCGGTGCTGAAGCGCGCCTACGCCATTCTCGCCAAGAGCGGCCAGCAGCGCGCAGCGGTGCAGGTCGATGAAATCATCGGCAACCGTGAAGTCGTGGTGAAACAGATCGGGCCGCAGCTTGCCCGCCTGCCCGGTGTGTCCGGCGCCACGGTGCTGGGTAATGGTCAGGTGCTGCTGATTCTGAACCCGGTCCATCTCGTGTTCCGCGAGGCCATTGGCGCGGCCGTCGCCGTCGAGTCCGCGTCTGGCGACGCCGCGGCGGCCCCTGCCGTGCAGGAGCCCGCGCCTACGGTGCTGGCCCCGAGCCCGCTTGTCATCGAAGCCGCCGGGCCGGATGCGCCCGCGCCGGCCATGGTCCCGGCCGCACCGACCGTCCCGCTCGTCATGGTGGTCGACGACTCGCTCACCGTGCGCAAAATCACCAGCCGCATGCTCACCCGCGAAGGCTACGAGGTCGCCACGGCGAAGGACGGCGTGGATGGCCTGAAGCAGCTGCAGGACATCATGCCCAGCATCATCCTGCTCGACATCGAGATGCCGCGCATGGACGGCTTCGAATTCGCGCGCAATGTCCGCGCCGATGCCAAGGCCGGCAAGATCCCGATCATCATGATCACCTCGCGCACGGCCGACAAGCACCGCAACCACGCCATGGAAATCGGCGTGAATGAGTACATGGGCAAGCCGTATCAGGAAGACCAGCTGCTGACACTGATCCGCCAGTACGTCGGACTCGCACGCGCCGCGAGCAACTGAACCGCGCCATGAGTAAGGCGGGCCGGTTGTGCACGACCAACCGGCCATGAAGACTTTCTTGCCGCGCTCCGTCCGCAGCCCCACTCCGGGTGCTTCCATTTTTTCTGCCCCGACCGGTCAGGGCGACCGTCTGACGCCCCAATCGCCCAGCCGGCGTCGAATGCTTGAGCTGGGCGCCTTGCTTGCCTTCCTGCCGGCCGCGGCAGCCGGT
>JANRIX010000031.1:0-150141 GCA_033764435.1 Burkholderiales bacterium | reverse complement strand
TCGACCGACGCCTGTCTGCCCGAGCGCAGCTCGTCTTCGAAGCCCGACTTGAACACGACGACGGCATCGAGCTTGCCGTCCTTCACCTTCTGCAAATAGTCATCGGGCGCCTTGAGGATGTCCGCCCCCTGGCGCTGGAAGAAATTGATGGCGGACGGCGCATGTTCCATGCCGTGCACCTGGACCTTCTTCGCCTCCGCCTTGTCCGACAGTTTCGACACGAAACTGTTCAGCATCATCAGCACCAGCGGACCGGTCAGGATGCTGGCCACGAGGATCATGGCGATGGTGCGCCGGTCGCGAACGCTGTCGACCAGCTCTTTCTTGAGAATGGTGGTGAAGATGCTCATTGGGCGATTCCCTGGGCCGCGGACGGTGTGAGAGGCAGCTCGCCTTCGCCGGAAAGATGCACAAAGGCTTCTTCCAGGGACGACTTGCCGGAAATGTCGAGGAGATGCTGGGCATTGCCCTGCGCAACCACCCTGCCGTTGGACACGATGACGATGTCGTCACACAGTGCCGACACCTCCTGCATGATGTGTGATGAGAAGACGACGCACTTGCCCTCCTCGCGCAGCTTGCGGATCAGTTCGCGCAAGCTCCGCGTGGTCATGACGTCTAGGCCGTTGGTGGGTTCATCAAGGATCACGTTGCGCGGCTCGTGAATCAGCGCGCGGGCGATCGCCACTTTCATGCGCTCGCCTTGCGAGAAGCCATCGGTGCGGCGATCCAGCAGGGGCGTCATGTCGATGAGGCCGGCGAGCTTCTCGATGCGTTCCTCCAAGGTCTTGCCGGTGATGCCGCGGAGCTCGCCGTAGTAGCGGATGTTTTCACGTGCGGTGAGGCGCGTGTACAGGCCCCGCGCGTCGGACAGCACGCCGATTGAAGACTTGACCGCCATGGCATCGGTGCGGATGTCCTTGCCATCGATGCGGCCGCGGCCGCTGGTGGGTTCGACCAACGTGGACAGCATGCGCAGCGTCGTGGTCTTGCCTGCGCCGTTGGGGCCAAGCAGTCCCGTGACCTGGCCATCGCGCGCGGTGAAACTCACATCGGCCACGGCAACCTTGTCGGGCTTGCCCTTGACCTTGAAGTGCTTCGAAAGAGATTGGGCTTCGATCATTTTGTGGATTCCGGGGTGGACGCGTAGGACAGAGGCTGGAAGAAGATCGGGCGCGGCAGTTTGCCGAGACAGGCGCCATCCACCTTGTCGGCGTTGCCATCTTCTACAAAGCGTTTGATGAGCTCCGGCGCGCAGCCCTGCGAGCTGACGCCGTGGCCGAGATTGGGCGCCACGAGATGCTTGGCACGCGACAGACCTGGCAGCACGGCTTCGGCGTGGCGGGGTGGCGTCGCCGGATCGATGCCGCCGGAGAGCAGCAGGATCGGCACGTCCGACTTCATTGGTGAATGAAAGTCGGCGGGAATCGTTCCCTGGGGCCAGACCGAGCACATGTTGCGGTGGTCCTTGATCAGTTCGTCGCCATACAGTCCGACGCGTTTCACGCCGCCCTCGGTCGCCTTGCGCACCAGCGGAAGGTCTTCGGCACAGACGACGGAGAGATGCATGCCCAGCGCCATCTCGTCCATGACCGATCCGCCGATCGCCAACCCCAGCGCGGCCAGCGGCCCGAAGTCATCCGCCCTGGCAGCCTGGATGGCGGCCGGCACGACGCTGGCGACGTTGGGCCCGTACATGGCGCCGCGAATGCCGCCCAGCACCATGGCGCCCGAGACGCGCACCTTGATGGCCTCCCCGGTGCGCGGATGTCGCACCGCCACCTTGCGCGGATTGGCATCCAGCCCGCGTACCAGCTCGGTGAGGTCGGCTTCCAGATTCGGATAGGTTTTCGTGCAGGCCGGTTCGCTTGAACAGGCCTTCAACAACGCGCTGAGGCTCGCATGGCTGTCCGCCACGAAGGACAGCGGGAGCGCAATGTCGAAAGGCGCCATGCCGTCCAGCGTGGCCGTGCGGACCTGTTGCGGAAAGCGGCGCACGTACTCCAGCGCAGCGCGCGTTCCATAGGAGGCACCCCAGAGATTGATCTTGTCGTAGCCCAGAGCACGGCGCACGTCATCCAGATCCTGCATGGCGAGTGTCGTCGTGTAAAAGCGCGGGTCTGCATGCTTCTTCGCCTCGGCGAGGCACGACTCGATGAAGCTCTTCACCTCGGCGTCGCTGCCAAAGCCCTCCAGTGAATCCTGTTCGGCAACCTTGCAGCCCAGCTTGTTCGACTTGCCCGTACCGCGCTGGTCGACGAACACCAGATCGCGCTCACGATTGAGGCGACTGAGTGCCGGCAGCACGCGCGGGCCAACCTCGATGGCACTCTGGCCGGGTCCGCCAGCAAAGATGAAGATCGGGTCCGGCTTCTTGCGATCCGATTTGGCGGGCAGGATGGCCACGTGAATATCGATCTTGCGACCCTGCTTGCCATCGCGATCCTCGAATACGGACACTTTCGCGCACTTGATCTCGATGTCGAAGCCCTTGACGCGACAGGGTTCGGTCGCCGATCCACCAGCTTTGGCTGGCTGCACGGCCGCCGCAGTGGCAGCGGGCGGGTTTGCGTAGGCGTCGGCGGTCGGCGCATGACCGGCGAGCAGTGAAGCACCAACCGCTAGAATGAAAAGCATCCAGCCAGGGCTCGCTCGTTCCGGCAGAACCCGCATTGATGGTTGATTGAACAATGGTTGCATGGCATCTATCGTGTGAGGTAAGAGTGCGCGCAGAGTACGGGCGCGGTACGGCGCATGTCAAAGCATTGCGACGAATGCCCCGGTTTGCGGCGCCAATGCCATGCCGCACGCCCATAAACCTGGATTGAACCCGATGACAGCCTCTTCGCCGCCCACCTTTCCTCGCCACGATCCGGCAACTGCGGACTTCTGGGAGGTCCGCTACCGCGAAGCGTTCGCGCCGTGGGACGCAGGTGGCGTGCCGGACTCGCTGAATCAATGGGCCACTGCGCTGCCGTCTCCACCGGGTGACGTGCTCATTCCGGGTTGCGGATCGGCTTGGGAGTTGGCGTTCATGGCCGAACTCGGCTGGCCGGCTACCGCGATCGACTTCAGCCCGGCCGCGGTGGCGGCAGCGCGAAAGGTGCTCGGCATCCATGCGGACAAGGTGCGCGAGGCCGATTTTTTCGGCGATGCACTGCAACCGGACAGCTTCGACCTGATATACGAGCGCGCATTCCTCTGCGCCCTGCCCCGCCGGCTCTGGCAAGACTGGGCAGCACGCTGCCACGCGCTGCTGCGTCCCGGCGGCTGCATCGCAGGATTTTTCTACGCGGATGACAGCGAGCGCGGCCCGCCTTTCGGTCTGCGCGCGGGCGAGCTGGATGCGTTGATGCGGGGCCGATTCACCCTGGAATCCTCAACCGTTCCAACCGACTCGATTGACGTGTTTCGCGGCAAGGAATGCTGGATGGTCTGGCGCCGGACATGAGCCGGCTTTAAACAAAAAGCCGGTCCCGCGGGACCGGCTTCGGCGGTGCAATAAAGATCGAGGCCCGCTCAGGCGGCGCCGTGGGTCTTGAACCAGGCCAGCAGCTTCTTCCACGCATCCTCGGCCGCCTCCTTGCGATAGCTGGGACGGTAGTCGGCGTGAAAGCCATGCGGCATGTCGGGATAGAGAATGATGTCCGACTTGCTCTTGGCAGCCTTCAACGCAGCCTGCATCTTTTCAACCGTGTCGTTGGGGATGCCGGTGTCGGCGCTGCCGTAGAGACCCAGAACCGGGACGGTGAGCGTCGCGGCCACGTCGATGGGGTGCTTGGGATTCATGGCGTTGGCCGGGCGGATCAGTCCGCCGTACCAGGCGCCGCCCGCCTTCAGCTTCGGGTTGTGTGCGGCATAGAGCCACGTGATGCGCCCACCCCAGCAGAAGCCGGTCACGGCAGCGCGGTTCACGTCGCCGCCGTTCTGGCCGGCCCAGACGAGCGCCGCATCGAGATCGCTCATCACCTGCGCGTCCGGCACCTTGGACACGATCTCGCTGATGAGCTTGGGAATTTCCGTGATCTTGCTGGCGTCACCCTGGCGCGCGTAGAGCTCGGGTGCCACGGCGAGGTAGCCCGCCTTGGCGAAGCGCCGGCAGATGTCCTTGATGTGCTCGTGCACGCCGAAGATTTCCTGGACGACCAGCACCACGGGCAGGTTCTTGCCGCCTTCCGGCAGGGCGCGGTAGGCCGGGATTTCGCCGTCGCCCACCTTGATTTTCACCTCACCGGCCGTGAGACCTTTGCTGTCGGTGGTGATCATGGTCTGGGCCGAGACCGGCATGGCGGCGGCAGCAAATCCTGCGGCCAGCGTGGTCACGACGAATTCGCGCCGGCTGAATGTCGGGCGGGGGGAAAAGGCAACAGCTTCGGGATGCATGGCGTTCTCCATCATGGGTTCAAAATCCTTCCAAAAGCACTGAGAGCCGCAGTCGCAACAGGCGGCCGCGTGGGCGCTGTAAAGATTGCGAATATTCGCACCGGTTCCCGACGACCCGGGGGCTTCTCGCGTATCAGGGCTTGCAACTTCCGAACAAAGGTCGGCCCAACGGTCGCCTCGAAGGTCACCACAAACGAAAACGGCCATCATCAGATGGCCGTTTATCAGTGCATCAATGCGTACAGATCATTCGCCGTACATGCGTTGCTTCAATTCCCGGCGTTCCTGCGCCTCGATGGTCAGGGTCGCCGTCGGGCGGGCCAACAGGCGCGGAATGCCGATCGGCTCACCGGTTTCCTCGCACCAGCCGTAGGTGCCTTCCTCGATGCGGGCCAGCGCCTGTTCCACTTTCTTGAGCAGCTTGCGTTCCCGGTCGCGAGTGCGGAGTTCCAGCGCATGCTCTTCTTCCTGGGTGGCGCGGTCGGCGGGGTCGGGGGCTACGGACAATTCACGCAAGTGTTCGGTTGTGGCCCCGGCGTTGGCGCGGAGCTCGGACTGCAGGTCCAGCAGCTTCTGCTTGAAGAACGCCAGCTGGTCCTTGTTCATGTAGTCGGTCTTGGCCTGTTTGATGACCTCGGCTTCGGTCATAAGCGGGCCATGCATGTTGCTGCGCTCTTTTTCAGTTTCCCTTGGTTTTTCAGGGGCTTTGGCCGGTGCGGGCTTTTCAGCCGCTTTGGCGACCGGTTTGGCCGCGGCCTTGGTGGGAACCTTTGCGGCAGACTTGCTCGCTGCCGCAGTCTTGCTGACACCGGCTGATTTCGCCGTGCTGGATGCCTTCGTTGCCAAATTGCGTCTCCTCGAGTGCTGCCTGATGTGCTGCCCCAAGTGCTGACCTAAGTGCTGACTCGGGCCGGGCGACCGGTTGGCCCCCCGAAAAAATACGTAAGTCTAGCCGAAAGCCCAAACCCTTCCAAACCCTTTTTTTGCTGCCTGATTTATAGGCAATCGGGCCCGCATTCCGCCCGGCAAGGCGAGACGGAAGCGGGCCCGATGGCACCGAAGCATCGGCCCGGCCGGCGGGTAGCACGCCAGCCAGGCCCCGTGGTCAGCCTTCCGCCTTGGCGACTTCAGGCTTGCGCGGGATGACCAGGCTGGCCACGATGGCCGAGGTCAGGATCAGACCGACCACACCCAGGGAGAGGAACACCGGGATCTTGTAGAAATCCACGATGAGCATCTTCACGCCCACGAACATCAGCACCAGTGCCAGACCATAGGACAGCAGGTGGAAGCGGTCCGCCATGTCGGCCAGCAGGAAGTACAGCGCCCTGAGGCCCAGGATGGCGAAAATGTTCGACGTCAGCACGATGAACGGGTCGGAGGTGATGGCGAAGATGGCCGGGATCGAGTCCACCGCGAACACGACATCGGTCACGCCGATCAGCACCAGCACCACGAACATGGGCGTGAACCATTTCACCCCGTCCTTCATGACGGTGAGCTGCTCGCCATGCAGATTGGAGGTGATCTTGAGGTGGCCACGCATCCATTTCAGCACCGGATTGGCCTCCAGGTCCGGCTTCTGGTCGGCAAAAATGAGCATCTTCACGCCCGTCGCCAGCAGGAACAGGCCGAACAGATACAGCACCCAGTGGAACTTGGCGATCAGCCAGGCGCCGATGAGGATCATGATGACCCGGAGCACGATGGCGCCGATCACACCCAGTACCAGCGCGCGGCGCTGATGCTCGGCCGGAATGGCGAAGTAGGTGAAGATCATCAGGAACACGAAGATGTTGTCCACCGACAGCGACTTCTCGATGAGATAGCCGGTCAGGAACTCCGTGGTCTTCAGGTTGGCCAGCTCGCGGCCGACACTGCCGTCGAGATGCCACCACATGCCCGCTGCGAACACGAAGGACAGGCTGAACCAGATCGCCGACCAGATCAGCGCTTCCTTGACGGTGACCTTCTGGCCCGCCTTTTTGTCCAGCACCACCAGGTCGATGGCGAGTGCAACCAGCACGAACGCGGCAAAGCCCGCGTACCACCACCAGGACCATTCAATGCTTGCCACTGTTTCCATGTACCGCTCCTTTGAGAAGAATGAAAAAACCCCGAGTGCGCAGGCAAACGGGGTTTCGCGGAATTCATGCTTCCGGGGAACGACGCTTTGCCACGCAGGCAAAGGTCTTGCTGAAGTCGGGACCGGAGCCGTCCCCGCTTCCGTGGCCCCCGGATCACTCGCGAAACTTCGCAAGGTCACGTATTGACGTTGGCCACGCCGGCACGGGGCTGAAACCACCCTGCACCTGAGCTACTCCCCTTTGGAGTGCGCGCAGTATGCCAGCGTGTTTGGAAAGATGCAAATAATCATTAGCTTGCAGGGCCAAAACGGTGTCCGACCCTGCGCCAGCGCAAAGAAGATGAGAATCGTTCGCGCTAGAATGCTGCGATGGCACCCCCCGCTTCCCTGTCTGACGCCAGCGCAGCCACTCCAGCCGGCTTCCACGCCATCACCCGCGGCAGGCGCTGGCCCGGCACGCTGGGCTGGGTCAGCATCGTCATTGCGCTGTTGCTGGCGGTTCCGTTGCTGGCCGTGCTGGCACAGCTCTTTCAGCCCGCCGGCGATGGATGGTCGCACCTGGCGTCCACGGTGCTCCCGGACTACATCGCCACGTCGCTCGGGCTGGTCCTGCTGGTCGGGTTCGGCGTGATTTTCGGTGGTGTGGCGACCGCCTGGTTCACCGCGGTCTGCGAGTTTCCCGGACGGCGAATATTCGAATGGGCGCTCATCCTGCCGCTGGCCGTGCCAGCCTATGTGATGGCCTATGCCTACACCGACTTGCTGCAATACGCCGGGCCCGTGCAGACGGCACTGCGCGAATTCTTCGGTTGGCAATCGCGCGGAGACTACTGGTTTCCGGACATTCGCTCGCTGGGCGGTGCCGCCGTGATGTTCTCGCTGGTGCTCTACCCTTATGTATACATGCTGACCCGCGTTGCGTTCCTGGAACAGTCATCGAGCTATATCGAGGCCGGCCGGACCTTCGGTTTCTCCACCATGCGAATATTCGCAAGCATCTCCCTGCCGATGGCGCGCCCGGCCATCGCCGCCGGCACCGCGCTCGCCCTGATGGAGACACTGGCCGACTTCGGCACCGTCTCCTACTTCGGCATCCAGACCTTCACCACCGGGATCTACCGCGCCTGGTACTCGATGGGGGATCCGGTGTCGTCAGCCAAGCTCTCGGTGGGACTCCTGTGCTTCGTGGCGCTGGTGTTGTTCATCGAGCGGCTGTCACGGCGGCGGGCTGGCTTCCACCAGACCGGACGCGTGCTGAGCGAGCGCATTCCGCTGGTGGGCTGGAAGGCGGGTGCCGCGGTGCTGATATGCGTGACCCCCCTGCTGCTCGGCTTCCTGCTGCCCTGCTACCTACTGCTGCGCATGGCCATCAGCGATGGCGATGCCCAGCTCGGCGCACGCTTCATCACGCTGACGCTGAACAGCGTGACATTGGCCGGCATCACCTCGCTCATCGCCGTGGGTCTCGCCCTGCTGCTCGCCTATGCCCTCCGCCTCAATCCCACGCCAGTCAGCAAGCTCGTCAATCGCATGGCGGGCCTCGGCTACGCCGTCCCCGGCTCGGTGATTGCCGTCGGCGTGCTCATTCCCGTCACCTGGCTCGATCATCGCCTCTCCGGTTTTCTGCAATCCGTGTTTGGCCTATCGACCGGGCTCCTGCTCACCGGTGGCATCGCGGCGCTCATCTACGGCTATGTCATCCGCTTCCTTGCCGTGGCGTTGCAATCCACCGAGGCCGGCCTTGCCAAGATCACGCCGAGCATGGACGACGCCGCCCGCTCGCTCGGCTGCGGGCCGGTGGAGACAGCCATGCGCGTGCACGTGCCCATGCTGAAGGGCAGCCTGCTCACCGCGGCCCTGCTCGTCTTCGTCGATGTCATGAAGGAGCTGCCTGCCACGTTCGTGATGCGCCCCTTCAATTTCGATACGCTCGCGGTACAGGCCTACAATCTTGCGGCCGACGAAAGATTGTCGGAAGCGTCAACCGCTTCACTGGCCATCGTGTTGGTAGGATTGATACCCGTGCTACTCGCCTCGCGAGCCATCACCCGGAAGACCCGATAAGCGCGGACCGGGACGCGCGCACAAAAGCATTCCAAACAGGAGTAGACATGAGCCGCAGCGCACCTTCGAAGTTTCGCCTCTTCCCGCGACTCGCCGCCGCGAGCCTGCTGCTGATGTCGGCAGCCGCCGTGGCCGGCGAAATCATTCTCTATGAGCACGACCGGTTCCGTGGTCGCCAGGAAACCCTGGTTGGATCGCTTGCCGAGCTGGGCTCGATGCGCTTTGCCAACGATATTTCCTCCATCAGCGTCCGCAGCGGCACCTGGGAGCTCTGCACCGAATTCAACTACCGCGGCACCTGCCGGGTGTTCCAGCCGGGTGACTATTCCCAGATCGGCGATCTCAATGACCGCGTCCGTTCCCTGCGCGAACTGAGCAACCGGCCCAACCAGGTTCGCCCCGTGCAGCCCGGGCAGCCCAGCTATCCCGCCCAGGTTGACAGCTCGCGTGGCATCACGATCTACGAACACGGCAACTTTGGCGGCCGCGGCATCTCCCTCAACGCGCCGGTCACCAGTTTCGAATCCATCGGCATGAACGACGCCGTGTCATCGCTCATCGTTCGCGGCGGCGTGTGGGAGCTTTGCGTCCACGCCAACTTCCAGCCGCCCTGCCGCCAGTTCGGGCCCGGCGATCATTTCTCCGTGGGCGAGCAGTTCAACGACCAGTTCTCCTCCGCGCGGCCGGTGAACAATGTCACCAGTTATCCCGGCTCGCCTGCGCCGTCCTATCCGTCAAACCCGCCTGTCCACAGCACCGCCAATGCCGACGTGGTCGTGTTCTCCGGCACGAATTTCACCGGCGGTTCACGTACGCTGGATGGCCGCATGGAGAGCTTCGAGACCATCGGCTTCAATGACGTCGTCTCGTCCATCATCGTCAACCGCGGCAACTGGCAGTTCTGCACGGACGCCAACTTTCGCGGCAACTGCCAGACACTCGGCCCGGGCCGGTACGGATCACTCGACGGCGGTCTGCGCAACCAGATCTCGTCCGCCCGTCCGGAACGCGGCAGCGGCAACTACGGCGGCAACCAGGGTGGCAACTGGGGTGGCAGCAGCGGCTGGAGCGGTGGCGGCTGGTCCGGCAGCCGCGGCAGCGTCACGCTCTATGAATACAACGACTTCGTCGGCCGCAGCTACACCGTGAGCGGCACCATCAACTCGCTGGCCGACGTCGGCTTCAACGACAAGGCCTCATCCGTGGTCATCGATCGCGGCACCTGGGAGTTCTGCACCGACGCGCATTTCCAGGGCACGTGCCGCACCGTCGGCCCGGGCCGCTATGGGTCCATTCCGCGCGAAATGGACAGCAAGATTTCGTCGGTGCGGCAGGTGGGGCAGTGACAGGGCGAATATTCGCAATGCCTTAGAGGGCTTGACAGAATAAAGGGGCGGCTTCGGGCAACACGTATCCTGACCGCTCCTCCCGAACGAGCGCTGGACTATCGATTCACCGCCCTGCTCACCGTCGCGTAATGAACACCAAACACATCCGCGATGGACTGCAGCGTGTAGTCGCCGGTCGCATACGCGGCAGCCATGCCTTCCCGGGGGTCATCGAAGTTCTCCCGGTAAAAAATCAGTGACTTGGCCAGCGCCCGGCGCTGCACGCGGGGGATTTCCTGACTGGGCGGCTTGGCATGGTCTTTCAGTTTCTCCTGCATGGTCTCGACGAAGGCGTCTGAACCCAGATAGACCTGCCCCTTCAGGTGCTCCCAGATGGAAGCATGCTGAATGCCGGCTTCGACGAACTCGGCATAGCGCTGAATTTGGCGGCTGCGCTGTGCGCCAAACTGGCTGAGGAGCCAGTCGGTATGCAACCAGTCCGGCGGGGGTTCGTGTCCCACCATACTGTGCCAACTGCTCCATTTCCATTGCTTTGGGTGGCGGACCATGCGGGCGCGGACGGGGTTGAGGACCACGTAACGGGCCAGCTCCAGCAGGTAGCTGTCTTTCTCGACCAGAATGCCTTTGAACCGGCCTTGAAAGACGTGCCCCACCCGGCCATGCCGGCGGTTGAAGCGCTGGGTGTAGACGCCATTCAGCTGGCGCATGCCGGCCGAGAGGTTGGCCTCGGGTGTCTCGATGACCAGGTGGTAGTGGTTGTCCATGAGGCACCAGGCGTGGATTGCCCAGTTGAAGCGCTCGCAGCAATGCGCCAGGACATCCAGCCAGATCAGGCGGTCGTCGTCATCAACAAAGATGTCCTCTCGCCGGTCGCCGCGTGAGGTGACGTGGTAGAGGCCGCCGGAGAGTTCCAGCCTGAGGGGGCGGGACATGACCAGAGAATAGCGGGGCGAATGCTATATTGCAAGACCTGACCCCGTTGTTCCAACCATGTGCGGCCACATCGGAACCTGGCCGGGTGGACGCCGATGGAGGCTTGGGATGTCACCGATCCATATTCGCGCCCCACCAAGGCGGCCTCGTTCTTCTCTGCTTGGGGTGGATTGTTGACGGGAGTGCAGATGCGACGGTAGCGGCGGCGTGATGTGTTCCTCGTGGCGGGAACGGGCGGCATCGACTGTCCGGGATAGGCTCGTCTTAAGGACGGAAATACTCAGTCACTCGATGCATTGCGAATATTCGCAAGGGGAATCTAGGCTGAAAACTGGTTGTGGACGCCGCCAGTTGGGAAGATTGTCAACAAAAAAGCCACCCGATCAGGGGTGGCTTTAGGGCATTCGGACGGTGGACGGGACAGCGTCACCTGCCAGGTGTGGCACTTCCGAGTTGAATCTGTCAGGTCTTGCAATGTGAAAATGTGAAAATGCTACATTGCAAGACCTCGTTGTTCTTGCTTTATTCCAAAATGAGATGATGAGCGCAACAAGATGAAGAAAAGAGCGGATACTTCTGATGCATTTGCAGGGAAAACGCCTCTAGCGCATCTTCCCCTGCTTGTGTCATCGGCACTAATCCGCCACTACCTCGCCTGTCCTGCATCTCACGAACAACCGCTGCAAAGTAAGGGTCGTGAAGGGCCGCACAAATTCGACTGCGAGACTCATTTACTCGTGCAATCTCAGCCATCTGATCAGTTCTGCGCATCTCCCCGGATAAGAATGACACTTCTGGACAGAGCCTGTGGTACTGACAGGTATCCAATTGCGTGAGGACCGTGCTCCCGTAGCGTACTGCACTTAGTACGATGTCCGAATTCTTGACCATTGTTGCGACCGCAGTTTCAAAGCTGGTTCCAATCAATGATCGATTTAGGTCGCCACCTATTGTCGATGCCCATTCGCAGCAATTTCGATTGTCATGAAGATGAAAGTATCTGTGCTCAGTAAATTCCTTGTCAGGAATTGCTCCGAAGGCGTACGACCCCACCTCGGTGAGTACACTGTCTAGACACTCAAGAAAAGGTAGAACCCTCTCGTTTGGGCATGCAATTGCAATAAACCAATAGCTGCTCAAAGTAGAGGATGCTCGCTGACCGAATGGGCCAATCTCGCGCTTTTGTCCAAATCTTTGACCCCAACTAGCCAACGCAATAAGCCCTTCACAAACACTTGACTTTCCAAGGCCGTGGCTACGCAGTTCTGATACCAAGGCGTCATGTACTGACTTGGTTGCAATACGCCGGATCAAGTCCGTGTGTGCATCCCAAGAGCCGCCCGGTAGTCCCATCCTCCAGATTGAATTACGAGGTGAACAGAGCAGAATATTGGTTATTTGAATCTCGTCGCCTAAGCGCGTAACCAGAGCACGTGGTTTACTACCCCTATAGCGTACAGAAAGCGTTTCGTTCGAGGCCTCCTTGAAACTTGCTAGAGGCACCTCCTCAACATCGAGTAGTCTCATCAGCGACACCACGGAAAGGAGTTGTGCTTGGGGCGCCTCGGTGTAAAACGCTGAGTCTCCTTAATCGTCAACTCAGACAGAGACAGCGGCAAGCCTCCCAAGCTTGGAATTGGTCGCCTAAGACTACCAAAGTTGGAGTCCTCGTAGTAAGCCAAAATTCCTAGAGCGATAACTCTGCGGCCACCCGGAGTCCTTGCAAATCGAATGCGGGCAAGACGATTCTTGTTGAGATACCTTTGCCCCTTCTTAAAGTTAAAAATAACATCGGCAATTCGTTCAATAGCAACCACCTTGATCTCTATACCCGATAGACCTGTGTGTATGGGGTCATGTTCCGTTCTCTTATCGAGCGGGAAGAGATTCTAAATAAATGGGGTCAGACACCATTTTCCTTCGCCTTCTTCGGCCTGCCCTTCGGAGCCGGGGCCGCCCTTCTCTCACCCAATGCCTCGATCATCGCCTTGAACCGTTCGTCACCCAGCGCCCAGCCCTTGTGGGTGGCAGTCCGAATCGCTGCAAGGTCATCAGGATCAATCTCAGTCTTGAACAGATCCCGATAGGAAGCTTGCCGACTCTCATCACTTCGGTCCAGTGACAGGTACTGGTCCGGCTCGATCAGCCAATTCAGATTGGGCCCGTTCTGGCCATAAGCATAGCGACGGTGACTGGACCAGGGATAGTCTCGGGGATGACCGATCATGCGGGCTCGTACCGGATTGAGTTCGATGTAGCGCATGAGACTCAGCATGTACCGCTCGCTGTCGACAACCGTGGCCCGATATCGTCCTTCCCAAAGCGTGCCACTGCGTCGATAGGTGTAGTTGAAGTACTGAACGTACTTCCGGCCGGCAGACTGGAAGGTCTTGCTGATGCTGTCGGTATGCGTGGGCGTCGCCAGTAAGTGGATGTGATTGGTCATCCAGACATAGGCATGGATGGCCAGGCCAAATCGCCCTGCCGCTTCAACCAGCGCATCGCGGAAGAACTGATAGTCCGCGTCCGCGGCAAAGATGACCTGCCGGTTGTTGCCGCGTTGGATGATGTGCTGGGGCTGGCCAGGAATGACATATCGAGGCAGGCGCGCCATGGCTGATCTCCAGTACAAAAATGGAGACCAATCCTACCATGACTTAAATGGTGTCTGACCCCATTTATCCAAACGACATCGCCGCCAAGATGGCGGCGATGAGGGCAGTGGCGAGACGATTCATTGATTTACAACTCAAGAATACCAAGGCTTTGAATCAAACCAACTTCGCGAAAGCTTCAGACCTTTGAGTTTTGCTTTCTTTACCCGCTCCTTGAATGCATTGGTAACGTAGTAGCAGTGAGGTACTTCAGGCACAGCAAAGATCACATTATCGCCTAAGGCTTTGGCATGAAAAGCAGGTTCAAGCACGACAGCGACGTCATTTGGATCTATCGGAGACCACTTAATCCTAGATTTTTCACGATCAAGGCAGTTGACTATGGTGTGGCAAACAAACATGAAATAGGCTTGGCTAGCGCCTTCAAGAATGACTGGATACAGTGAGCCATGCCTTTCAAACAAATCACCAAGAACGTTAGCCGCATTCTGACTAATCAAATAAGGGTTTCTCGACGAAGCAAAGTCGCCTATCGGCTTCAACTTTCGTGCATTTGACTCACCGGGAAAATATGGAACGAGTCTGGGTGGCTGCCATCGCGACAGATGAGGAAGAGGGGTACCAGTCAGGCTATCCCAGTAACTCAGTTTCGCCCCATCTTGTTCATTGATGGGGCTAAAGTCTTGGTACTTCTCTGAGGGAAACCAAAAGTAGGCGTCTACCATTCCTTAGCTTCGCGCGTTTAGCATGACTGCATTATTCAAGAGATCTGACCGAATGTCATTGAGAATGTTGATGGCTTGCTCTTTCGTAGTTGCCTTTGAGAGAAGACGCTCTACATACCGCTCGTAATCGCCTGTGTGCTTACCGCAATGTATGGTACCAAGCGCATTGCTCTTGCCACAACCCGGCAGGAATACGCCATTCATTGGGGAATTGAGATCAACCCCGAGTTTCTTGAGTCGCTCTTGGGTCGCCTTGCCGACGTCAGTTGCACCTCCAACAATATGATGTGCTTGCGAACCACTTGGAGCATGTACGCCAACTGCAGTCAGATTGTTACGCAATACGGTGGAATTTGGAGCTGCTCCTAGTGTGAGTTTTATGCTATTTCCTTTGAATAGCCCGTAAAAGATTCGTAGCTGATTCTTCCCTATTTCAGCAACTCGCTTTCCGAAGGCGCCGCCTAACTTCGAATAAACAACCTCCTCTATCAACAAGGCACCTGCGCCACCAACGTTGCCCGTCGCTGCCATGAAAATAATTGTTCCAGCTGAATAAATGTTTGAGATGTGGCCAGCTGCGCCAATCACATTCATCAACGTCATATTTCCACTCGGGTCCATGCCATTAATTGCATCAGCTCCCGCATACATATAGTCATGCAACGTGACCGGTTTTGTGGGAGTCCCCGGATGCGGATCAATCCCAACAAACCGTCCCGTCCGCTGATCCAACCACCGCGCTCTCAGGTAGGTAAGTCCGCTCTCGGCGTAGTACCGCTCCCCCGCGAACTGATGCGGGTTGGGGAACGTCCCCGAGGTCGACTGCGGAATGGGTTCTCCAAACGGACTGTAGGCATAGGTGTTGATGACGGCGCCCACCGTGTCCGTCAACAACCTCACCGACAGGTGGTCCGAGTGGTAATACGCCGTCTGCAATGTCTCCGTTGATCCGCTAGTGACGCGTGCCGTGGCTTTGAGTGGCGTCGTACTGCCCGGCACGAAGTCATACCGGGCCTTGAGCTTTCCGGTGGCGTCTCTTTCCTCCAGTACCTGGCTATACGGCGCCAACTTGTCCACCAGGTACCGGATCGTCTTGGTCAGATCCGTCCCCTCCCCGTCACTCGTACCCACGAGCTGGCCTTCGTGGTCGTAGTGGTAGTTGTAGACCCTGCCAGTATTGCTGCCGCTCCCAGGGATGACCGCGATCAGCCGGCTCTCGGCGTCATAGCGGTATTCCGCGTTTTCCCGACCGATGTAGTTGTCGATCCGTTTCGTGACGTTGCCGTTGGCGTCATGTTCGTAGGTGGCGGCGTAGCTGCTGCCCGTGACCTTCGTGATGCGGTCATTGGCATCGGTGGTGTAGGTGCCGTTGCCGGCCAGGCCGTTGTAGTCCGTGGTGCGGTTGCCGACGGCATCGAAGTTGTATTGGTCCACCAGTTGCGGACAGCGCGTGCCGGCATAGGTGAGGTGGTTGGTTAGCCGGCCCAGGTTGTCGTACTGGTATTGGGTGAAGCAGCCGAACGTGCCGGCTGCGGTCACTTCGCTTCTCAACCCTTGTGCATTCCACTTGGTGGTGAAGGACTGGAGGAGACTGTTGTCACTGGTCCTCCTGTGTTCAATCTTGGTGAGCCGGTTCCGCTCATCGAAGGTGTTGACGGTCCTGGTGCCGTTGGGCTTGGTGACCTCGGTCTGGTTGCCGTTGGCGTCGTAGACAAAGGTGGTGATGCCGCCATCGGGGTCGGTGTGCTTGACGAGGCGGTTGGCGCTGTCGTACTCGTACGCAGTGGTTCGTTCTGCTTCCTCGCGGTACTTCGTCTTGAGTGACGTGCGGTTGCCGGCCTCGTCATAGCCGTACTGCACCACCCAGCCTTCGGGATGGGTGATCTGGCTGACGCGATCTCTTGCGTCGTACTGGTACAGCGTGTCGCCCCGCCGGTCGGAGACTTTTTCCACTTGTCCTGAGGCGGTGTAGGTCCAGTTGGTTTCGGTGGTGAGCACCTGGCCGGTCTGGCTGGTGCCGGCGGGCACGGTCTTGGTCTTGACGCGGTTCAGCTCGTCGTAGGCATAGGTGATGACCTCACCCTTGAAGGTGGTGTGCTTCGTGACATTGCCGTTGGCGTCGTGCTCGAAGCTCTCGCTTTGGCCGCCGGGCAGGATGCGCTTGGTCATCCGGCCGAGTGCGTCGTATTCCCACTTCGTTTGCCGGTTGAGCGCATCGGTCTGGCTGACCTTGTTGCCCTGCTCGTCGTAGCCGTACTGGGTGACGGGTCGGGTGCCGCTGGTACCGGGGACGGGTTGGGTGACCTTGTTCAGCCGGCCTGCGGGGTCGTAGGCGTAGTCGGTGCGAATATTCGCCGTATCGATCCAGGCGGTGCGTCTGCCGGCGCCGTCGTATTCGAACTGCTCGAACCGGGCCGTGGTGTCGGGCGCGGTGATGGGGTGTGTGGTCCGCGTCCGCCGGTTGGCGTCGTCGTAGGTGTGGGTGGTGATCCGGCCCTTGGGGTCGGTGACCTGGGTCAGGTTGCCGGTGTTGTCGTAGGCGAACTGGGTGACGCCCGCCGGGTCGGTGGTCTTGATCCGGCGGTTGGCGTTGTCGTATTCGTGAACAGTCGTGTTGCCGCGTTCGTCCTTCACCTGGGTGAGGCGGCCACCGGCGTCGTACGTGTTCTCGATGAAGCGGCCATCGGGATACGTGGTCTTGGTGAGGCGCTT
Organism: Burkholderiales bacterium; assembly: GCA_033764435.1. Classification (GTDB taxonomy): domain Bacteria; phylum Pseudomonadota; class Gammaproteobacteria; order Burkholderiales; family Usitatibacteraceae; genus JAEUMY01. The sequence continues at coordinate 133,274 of JANRIX010000031.1, read as the reverse complement.
CAGGAGGTCGTAGGTGTGGACGGTGGTACGGCCGTCGCGGTCGGTCTCTTCGGTGAGGTTGCCGTCGGCGTCGTAGGTCTTCCTTTCGACCTTGCCGTCCGGGTGGGTGGTGCTGGTCAGATGACCGCGCGCGTCGTAGCCGTATTGGGTGACGCGTCCCAGGGCATCGGTGACGGTCGCGGGTTTCTTGAGCGCGTTGTAGGTGGTGCGGGTAATGCCGCCGGCGGGGTCGGTCTCCTGGGTGACGTTGCCGTCGGCGTCGACCTGGCGGGTGGTGGTGAGGGTTTGGGTAGTCCCATTCACGACCCGGGTCGTGGTGGTGGTGAGGACGTTGCCGTTGCTATCGTGCGTGTAGGTGGTCTTGGTGCCCGCCGGGTCGGTCTCTTCGATCTTGCGGCCCTTGGCGTCGTAGACATACTTGGTCTCTTGATTCAGATGATTCTTGAGACTGGTGAGGTTGCCCGCGGCGTCGTAGCCCAGGCTGGTGACATTGCCAGCGCCGTCTTTAAGGCTCAGCAGGTTGCCGTTGCCGGCGTAGCTGATGTCAGTGACCTTGCCGCGTGCGTCGGTGATCTTGGTGACGTTGCGGGTGTTGGGGGCGTAAGCGTAGGTCGTGGTGTGACCCAGCGCGTTGGCTTCGGTGAGCTGATTGTTGTTGGCGTCGAAGGTGCGCGTCGTGGTGAGGCCGTTGGCATCACGCACGGTGAGTTCGTTGTCGTTGGCGTCGTAGGTGTAGGCCGTGGTGCCATTCAAGGCATCCACCTGGCTTGTGACATTTCCCTTTGCGTCGTAGACATAGGTGGTGATGCCACCGCGACGATCCTTGACCACTTCCTTGTTGGCGGCGGGATCACGGGCGGATAGATCCAGCTTCGCGCCGTTGGCGTCGTACTGGGCGACGAGACGGCCGGCCTCGTCGTACTCGTTCCGGGCCAGTTGCACGCCTCTCGGGTCGGTGAAGGACAGGAGGCTGTGACGACGGTCATAGGTGTGCTCGGCCACGAGTCCCTGGCGGTCGGTGGCGCTCTTCAGGTCGCCATCAGCGGTGTAGGCATAGGTGACTCGCTTGCCGGTGGGATCGGTGATGGCGGTGATGCGGCCTTGCGCATCGCGGGTGAAGGTGATGCTGTCGCCGTTGGAGTGGACGACACCTGACGCGCCGAACGTGAGCGTGTTGCCATTGGGCTCAACGACTTTGCGGATGCCGAAGTCCTGGCCCAGGAAGAACTGCAGGCCGTCCAGCGTGGTGAGCTTGAATTCCTTCGGGTTCCAGGGGCCGAACTCGTTGTCGTCGATGAGCTGGCCGCCCTGGGCGCGCAGGGGCGGGACATTCAGAACCTCGAGCTTGCTGGTGGTATTGGGCAGCGGATCGAAGCGGATGTCGATGGGCGGCACCGCACCCGTCGCGCATTCCTGGGCCTGGCGGGCTTCGAAGCGTTCGACCTTGCCATCCGGCAGCGTGATGTTGACCTTGCGCTTGCCGGCGGGCACGAGGCAGAGCTGGAATTGGCGGGTGACGACATTCCAGCCGAGACCCGTGGTCATGTTCTTTTGCAGCTTCAGGTTCTGGTAGTCCACCGTCCAGCCGTGACCGAAGTCCAGGCTCTCGGCTTTCCTGCGGGTGTCGTAGGTGCGCGTGACCTGCAGCGGAAGGCCCGCCGCCTCGACCGACATGTCGAGGAAGGACACGGAGAACTGGCCCACCTTCAGTTGCCCGGTGATCTCGATGGTGAGCTTGGACGTGGTGACCTGCCCGTTGACATCCACCACATTCAGCAGGAGATCCCACAGGCCGTTGGCCAGCACGCTGGGATCGAGTTTGCCCAGCACGCCGTTGGTGACGGATGTGTAACCGCGCGCGAAGACGCTGTAGCGCCCGCTGCCGGCCGGGGCGATGAGGAGCTGGTATTCCGCCAGCGCGGCATCGCTCGCCGTGCCGATGATATTTACCGGTGCGGAAACTTCACCGTCCTGCTCGGGTGTGGTGATCTGGGCGACCGGCACAGCGGTGTCGGCGGGGTCGCGCACGGCGAAGAAGCCCTCGCGGACGAGGTTGTCGGTGCCGTCGCTCGCCGTGGCTTCAATCCGGTAGACACCCGATGCGCCGGCCGTGATGATGGCCTGACCGTTGGCGTCCAGTGTCCGGCTCACGCCGTTGATTTTGAGACTGCGCGTGACGAGGCTGCGTCCGCCTGTTGCCGCAACCAGGATGGTGACAGTGTCACCCGTGCCGACAAACTGAGGCGAGACAGCCAGCTGCAGCTCCAGGGGCAGCACGGTGCCGACAGTGAGGATGTAGCGCTGATCGGTATTGGCTTTGCCGTCGCTGACACGCACGACCACTTCATGCGCGCCCTGCAACGGTGCTGACCAACTCACCAGACCCAGTGCGGAGACAGTCAGGCCGGGCGGACCGGAGACGAGGCTGAACGTGAGCCGGTCGCCATCGGGATCGACCGCGGTGGCGAGGTACTGATACGGCTGGCCGATGACCGCGGCCATGGGCGGCGTGGACGTGAAGCCGGGCGCGTTGTTGGGTGTCGGCGCCGGCGTCAATGCAGAGGCGAGACAGACGGAAATCGAATGGGCCAGGCTCATCACGCCAGGTGCGGCGGGGCCGGTCGCATTGGCCAGTGGCGTCCCGAGCCCGGACTGCATCTGCGCACTCCACAGCGCCTCCAGCACCGGATTGGCGCCAACGAAACTGCTCCAGGGCGCGGCATCGTAGTCAGCCAGCAACGCGATGGCGGCAGGATGGTAGTCAATAGCCGCGCCCAGTGCGGCGGAAAGTGTGGTCGCAACAGTCGTGGCACCGCCACCCTTGACTGCCTCGGCAGCCAGGGCGAGGGACATCCAGCCACCGAGCGGGGCATGCACGGCGCTCTTGTCCTCGGACACGGCGTAGTCGCCGCCGCCCGTCGTCGTGTCTTCGATAATGGTGCCGGCGCCCGTCCAGCCACCGATTTGCACCGAGCGTTGGCCGGTCAGTCCGGTAAGCCCGATGGCCGCACCATCATCGAGGGCCGCGCGCGTCACGTCCGGCACGGAAAGCTGCGGCAGCGTTTGCGCACGATTGGCCTGGGTGACCACGAAGAGTTTCTGCGCCTCGTCGTTGGCGCGGTTCAGCGCGCAGACTGCGGATGCGGTGGCGCCTGCCTGCGTTGCGAATATTCGCTCCATGACAAGTTGCGCAACGACCGAGCCGCGCGCGCTGGTGGCGCGCAAGTGTTCCGTCACCCGTGCAGCCTGACCATGCCGGGGCACAGCGGTCGCAGCGACGATTTCGCTGGTGAGTGCCAAGGCCGGGAATTGAACGGTGTGGATCGCACCTGACTGCAGGGTGACGTCGGCGACAGTGGAGGCGCGTGCGACGGAAGGCAGTGCGAAGCCCGCCATGCTCTGGGCGCGCCTGACGAGACGGCTGTCGCCCGCATGGGCTGCAAGCCAGGTCAAAGCGGTGTGATGCAGCATTTCCGCCGTCACGCCAGCCTGGGTGAGCCCGGTGAATTGCCGCGCGTCGAGTTTCGCGCGCAATGCAGTCAGGCGGTCGCGGCTGGCCTCAAGGTCTTCGCGCGTGACGCTCTGTGCCGCAACGGCCAGCGCATGCGTTTCGCCTGCGGCGATGCGATGCGATGGTTCTTCAATCCAGTTTCCTGTGCGCGGGTCGAAGAGACGCAGGCCACCCACGAGCGAGGTGCCCATGAGGACGTTGCCGCCTTCACCGGCCAGCTGTCCACCGGACCACAATTGGGCCTTCACGCGGATGCGATGGGCGGGCAAGGAGACTGGTAGCGCGCTGGCAAGGGCCTGGTCAAGCTCGGACTGATCCATCGTGCTGGCTGCGGCGAAGGTCACGGCGACGCTGTTGCCGGCCAGAGCGGCCAGGCTGCGTTCCACGACCGCGATGGCGGCACCCTGCCCGCGTTCCACATCGCTCGCATAGACGCCGTAGCCCAGACGCCAGCGCATGGCGTCAGGCACCACGGCATAGCGATCGAGTTGCGCCACAAGCTTGTAGGGCAGCGTACCCGCCAGCAGCGAGAGCGTGTGCGGCGTGATCGACTCGCGGCCCAGAACGTCCCCCACCGTCGCATTCGGTTTCTGGCCGTTGATGGCGGTTTGGGCTTGCGTCTTGAAGGCGGTGAGTGAATCGGTGAGTGCCGCCTGATTCAGACGCGTCACGCCATCCTGCGCCGGAGTGGCGCCCTGAAGCAGCTGGCCCGACAGTGCGACGGCATCAACGTTTGCGACTGCGCGGAGATCGAGACCGGAGACTACGACCGGCTGCTTGAAGGAGGGATCGATGGGCACCCAGCTGTCGGCCGCGCGGTTGACGGCGCCGCGTGAGGGGTAGAAGTCGACATGGGCCTCGACCCACACGTGCTCCAGCCGGATGGCGTCCACCCTGCCGCCGGCGATGACGGCAGCACTCGGCACACCACCTTGCGCCAAGAGATCCAGTGCCGCTTGCGGCGTGGCGACCCCACCCAACCAGGCTTGGGCAGGGTTCGCAGAGACTTCAATGTTGCCGTAGGCATAGCGCGCCGGAATGTTCGCGGCCCGCAAGAGCGCGATGGTGAGACTCGCGATGTCGAAGGCATTGCCCTGGCGCGACTTCAGAACGGTGTCGGAATTCTGCGTGGCGCCGTAAGTCGGTGCGAAGCGGATGTTGTCGTGCACCCAAGCGGAAATCTTGACCGGATTGTTGTTGAGCGTGGCCGCGAGTGCGCGCACGGCCGGGCTGAGGACGACCTCATCACTCTCGGCCAGGTCGGCGGGGCCGGCGGCCGGCGGGGCCGCCTTTGCCACGCTCGCGGATTTCAGCAGCATCACCGCTGCCTTTGTACGGCGCTCCTGATATTCGGCTGCCGAGCCAGCAGGCTCCCGCACCTTGGCTTCGGGAATGCGGAAACGAGTCTGCTTGTCCTTGCGAACCGGAGTGGGCGTGCTCTTGTCCAGCTTCACCACCGAGCTGGCTGCCGCCCAGGCGCGACCTTCGGGCATTGCGGCCGTGATCAAGGCGACCGAAACGGAAAGTATGGTCAGCAGCTTCTGGTGCGCGATACGGGACACCACATGGGCGACGGCGGACGGGATATTCACGAAGATTCCTTTGCTGCGAAAGCGTGATGCGGGTGCATGGTTCAGGGAGGGTTACTGCGCGGGGACCGTGCCCAGGAATACGCCGCCGCAACGGTAGCTCGCCGTCGAGGACAGGCCGTTGACAATGACCTGGCCGTCGATCGCGTTGTTGGCGTGGCTCAGACTCGCGCGAGGCGCCAGGATGGTGCCGCCAATGCCGAAGCCTGAAATCGACAAGCTGCCAGCCTGGGCAAAGTTGAAGATCACTCTGGATGCGGCACTGCTGCCCAGCAAGGGCTGACCGTTGAAGTTGGCCTGGCCATTGGTGAGTGTCGCGGCGCCACCCGTGACGTTGACCAGCACGCTGGCCGTGGCGGGATAGTTCAGATTGATGGTTCGCGCATTACCCAGTTGGCTGCCAGTCAGCAAACACACGTTCCAGGAAGCATTGGTGCCGGTGCAATTGAACTGGTTGCCGGACACCACTGTCGCTGCGGTGCCCGCTCTGGCAGCGAGCGAATCGGACAGCGCCAATGCCTCGGCTTTGAGCGCGTTCCAGTCTTCGTTCGCCGTGTTGGCCTTGACGTCTGCCCGACCCACCGACTGGCTGACGGTGGCGGCGCCACCGGCGATGATGATGCCGGTGCCGCCCTGCCCCACGCTGCCGTTGTTGTAGCTCACGCTGCCGCCCGCGACGAGGCGCGCCGAATCACCGCGCAACTGGCTGCCAACGGTGAAGGACGAGACACTGGCCGCGCCACCCACACCGACGGAGCCGTGCGACTCACCGTTGGACAAACTCGCGGAGCCGAACACCATGAGCCCGTAGGCGGATGGCGCCAGCGAGGACACGGCGCAGGCCGCCTCCGCTGCGCACGTCTTGCGGCCGGCTTCAGCCATGTGACGCGCCAACGAAACCCGGACGGATTCCACGCTCACGCTGGAGATCTCCGCCAGGTTGTCGGCTGCGGAGACGAAGCGCGTCATCGCATCATCAATCAGACCTGCTGAGACCTTTGTCAGGGCCTGTTGCACATCCGCAACCGCATCATCCCGGGACTTTCTGTCCTGATTGCCAGTGGCCGCGAGCGCCTGGATGGCAGAAACGGTTTGCGTCGAGGCCGTGTTCAACGCCGCGATGGTGATCGGCAATGTCCCCGAGTGAACCGACTGCGTTGTTCCAGAAGAAGTGTCCACGCGATTGATCTGCACGCTGATGTTGTGGCTGCCTGAAGTGGCTGGCGTGTGCAGAGCAAATCGAACCGTCGACTGCTGGTTGGCTGCAATCGTCACTCGCCACGTCGCTGTGCCCGATCCCTGGGTCACGGTCGCGGGCGATCCTTCGATCCACGCGAACGACGACGGCCAGGACAACACGACATCAAAGGTCTGGGCGATGGTCGCGACATTGCCGATCTCGACCTGGACTGGCAGGTAGGCATCGCCGGAGACGGGAGACTGCTGCTGCGGCGCCAAGTGCTCAATGCCGGCTTCGATGACATCGCCGACGAATGCGGTCGAACCCTGGGCCAGGAGCGTTCCGGCAAGGTCGAAGGCGAAATGCATGGACTTTCCACGGCCGAACTGATTGATCACGATGGCCGGGTCGCCGGAAGACGAACCGAATCGCGCGTGCGCCTGCCCCGTGGTCAGATCGAGACGCAAGGGATTGCCGACGTAGGCAAATGACCCCGCTGGCAACACCGCGCTGCCGACCACGACCGTGCTCGGCTGCGGCGGCTTGCCGCGATAGCGAATGCCCGCGATGTCATCCAGTGCGCTGTTGCGCTGATCATGCAAGCCATCGACGACCAAAGCCGAGCCGGCGTAAACGGCCTCGCGCAACTCGCCAATCAGCGAGCCGCCCAGCTTTTCGAAGCCTCCGGACACCCAGAAGGTGTTGTAGCGGCCGCAGCGAAGTTCACGCTGGAAGGACACCTTGTCGGTCACGACCTTGGCACTCCAGCCGGTCGCGGCCAAGTAGGCCTCCAAGGCCTGCTTCTTCTGCGCGAGACAGCCCGGGTCGTCTGCATTGCCGCTCGAACCCTTGCACGAGAGCAACACCAGGACTCTCGCCTCCTTCGGTAACCGGAATCCGACCGTCGGTGTGATAACGGCTTCTGTGGTGACATTGAAGCCCGTGCTGTAGCTGGATACAGACACTACCGAGCTGGTCGTGGTTAACGGGTTCGCTGACGCGGTTTGACGCAATGCCAGGGTATCGCCGGCCTTGATGGTCCCGGCTGCAGAAACGAATGCGCCGCCATTGACGCTGTAGGTACCGCCTGAGACGGAAACCGGTACAGGTGTGTTGATGCCGGCGATGGTGACCAGGTTCGAGGTCCGAACCGACGAAAGCGGAACACCGGTCTGCGCCGTGAATGTGAACGGGTCAGGCGTCGTATCGGCATTCAACGTCGTCACTTCAAACGCGGCAGAGACCGTTCCAACCGCGACGGTGACTGTTGTCTTCGTGCCAGGCTGTGCAGACGAAGTCTGACGCAGAGCCAGCGTGTCGCCTGTGCGTGCGGTGCCTGCGGTTGCGACAAATGGACCGCCGTTCAGGCTGTAGCTGCCACCGGTGATGCTGATGGGCACCGAGGTGTTGATACCGCTGACAGTCACAGTGTTGGACGTGCGCTCCGAAGCCAGCGGGACCTCAGTCTGCGGCGCGAAGCTGATCGCATTCGGCGTGGTATCTGCCGTCTCGGTGGTGACCGTGTAGCTGGCCGTGGTGCCGCCCAGCGTCAGCGTGGCGGTAGCCGCTGTGGAGAAGTCATTCGCCGCCGTGAGCCGGACTTGCAGCGTGTCTCCGGCCTTGACCGACTGCGCCCCGCGCCCGAATGCGCCTCCATTGATACGGAACTCGGCGCTGGCGTCCCCGCTGATCGCGGCCGTCATCGGGGCAATGATGCCGCTGATCGCGACCGTGTTCGAGGTGCGCACAGACTGCAGCGGTACACCTGTCTCAGACGTAAAGGAGATAGGGCCAAGCACACCAACCTGCACGCTGTCCTGGCCGAGTGAAATGGTGCGCCCGCCAACCGACGTGCTCCAGGTCACGGTGTAGACGCCCGCAGTCATGCCCGCTGTATTCCAGGTACGTGAGAAAGAAGTCTGCTGTCCGATTGCAATTGTCTGCGTGTCCGTCCACTGCTGCACCACCTGTTGCTGCGAGTTGGTCACGCGCAAGGTGAGTGGCAGATTGCTTTGGGTGGCGTTGCCCTGGTTTCGCACTGTGCCGGTGAGCGCGACCGGATCGCCGGCATTGGCCAGACGAACGGTGCTGAGTGCGCCGCGCAGGCCACTGCCAGTGTCGGCAGACGAGAGCACGCTGAAGTTTGCGCTTCGGGTCTCGACGACCGCACCAGCCGCATCCAGCAATCGCTGCTCGACAACGTAGCCGCCCGGCGCGACAGCGTTCAGTCGATAGGTATACGACACATCGCGCAACGCGCTTGGAACAAGTTGGGCGATGTTGGCGCCATTGGTGTAGACCACGTGTCCGCCCGGACCTATCACATTGACTTCAACTCTAAGATTGGAGGTAATGGCGTTGACGGATACGTTTTTCACACGGCTGCTGATCGCAACGGCGTCCAGCGGATCGTAGGCCTGCTTGTTGGTCGTCACGGTGGAAATCAGTTGGACGCCTTCCGCGACGATGTCGAAGCCTGCCTGCCCCGCGGCCAATTCCACACCCGTCGCCGGATCGATGAGCCGCGCCTTCACCTGGTACGTGCCCGTGAGGAAGGTGCCGGTATTGAATGGCGGTTCGACTGTTAGCGTGCCATTTCCACTGACGCTCTGATTCTGGCTGGCGATCTGGGCGAGCTGCACACCCTGTGCGTCGGCGATATCGACAATCAGGACGCCAGTCTTCGCCTGTGCGTCACGATTGGTGAGCAGCACCTGCGAAAGCACGCTGCTGTTCGCCGGATAAGAAAGCTTGTCCGTGGCAACTGCCATATCGATGAAGCTGTCCACACCCACTTCGGGAATGGTGAGGGGCAGTTTGATTTCGCCCGCTGCAAAGGAATTGCGGAAGGTGAGGAAAGCCTCCTTCGCGACCGGCCTGCTTTCGCCCAGTGTCATGCTGGCCAGACCTGCGGTCATCGAGACCATGCTGCCCAAAGCGTTGACGTCCTTCAGACTCCAGATGACTTCGCGCGCTCCATCGGGCAAGGTCTTGACAGCCTTGGGAGCGACATTGAATCCGCTCACACTCTGGGAAGCAGAAAAGACCATCTGCAGATCGGCACTGATGGCGCCGCAGGTGACTGGAATGCGGTACACCCGCCCGTTGCCAACGTCAGTCCACATGAGCAGATGGCCGCTGAAGCGGTCGTAAACTATGAAGTCGATGTCAGTCAGCGATTGATTGATCTTGCGTCCATCAAGAATTTGCGAAATGGACCCGGTCTTTCCGGAGACCTGGACAAGCGTGTATTCCTCGCCACCTTGCCCCACTTGTGGCCAAGAATAAGGCGCGACAAACAGATTGTCCGCGCAGTCACCCGCGATGGCCCCAGCACCTTCGTACTCGAATGTTGGCCTGTGCTCTCCGCGCGGCAAAATATCCGTCACTGATCCGTCAGGGCGGTAGCGGAGGATTGAGTTGCTATTTGTCAACAAGTACAAGTTGTCATGGCCATCAATCGTCATGACGTAAGGACCGCCGCCGACAGGCGACGACAGCGCTGTCACCACTCCCGACTGTGTTACTCGGTAAATACGTGTGTACCCGAGGACAAATAGCTGGTCTGTGCTGTCGCGAACCATGCCCCTGATGGGCTCAGGAATGGAAGCGACCACGCTTACGACGCCCGACGGGGAGATCTTCTTCACTTCACGAAGCGTGGGACCGTTCTCAGCGAAATAGATGTTTTGCGCGTTGTCGACAGGAATTTCGCCGTACATGCGGAAGCCAGTTGTCAGGGGTGCCGAGTACAGCACGGTGCTGGCACCACCAGGATGGAAGCGGCTCAAGGTATTGCCGACCAGGACAAGTACATTGCCTGCAGCATCAGCGCCCATCGCCGTGGGGTACACGCCAGTCGAAACACCCACCGAGATGTTGACGCTGTCCACCTTGGAAATGGTGGTGAAGTCGCCACCAGTAACGCGCACGTTAACGCCAACGCTTGAGTCGCCAGGCGCGACCGTGGCTTTACTGGGCGCAATGTTGGCCAGGGCAAGTGCCCCAACATGCAGCAAGTTCATCGCCGCACCAGGCACGCCGTTCCCCACCGCTTTCACGGAAAACTTGAAATCGCCTGCGTAGGGTGGCACCCAAGTGCCGAAGTCCACGGTGAGCGGATTGGAGTCAACGGGAAGGCCGCCAAACGACCGGGTCGCGGTATGCAGCACCGTGCCTGCCGGCGGAATCGATGGCGCTGAAGTGATCTTCAGCCGGAGGAGATTGCTGATACCGGCATTGAAGACCAATCCCACATTCCCGGCACCACTGATCGCCATCGCGCTGGCACCCGGATGGGTCAAGAGGGTCGCCCCCAAGTAAGAGAGTTCGGTGGCGCCTCCATCAGAACCCACGACATAGACCCATCCGCCAATACCCGCGACATAGGCTTTGCCTGCAGGGTCAAATGCCATGGAATAGGGCTGCGACATACCCGCCGCGACGACACCCAGGCCATTGGGACCATAGGCCACCACAGTTCCACTTCCTGAGCTGGCGATATGCGGAACGCCTGAAGCGTTTACCTTCACACGCCCCGCCCCCGTGAGCCCTGCCGCGAACAAAGTCAGACTCTGTCCTGTGACGCGCCGTATGATCGAAGTCGTACCATCGGTAACGAACAAGCCCTGTGCAGTTTTTGCAATGCCAGTCAGGTTGCTGCCGAGCGGATCGTTTATTGTCGCGACGATCGATTTGTTTCCTTGGGGATCGATCCGAACCAGGCTTCTGGCCTCATTGACCAGCAGCGACCCGTCTTGCTCAATATGGACTCCGGTCGGATAGTTCAGCACGGCGATTCGCTCAGACCGCTTACCAGTAGGATCGATCTTGATAATCTGGTTGGATCCGGTGCTGCTCACAAAGACATTTCCCGCTGCATCGACATCTATACCCGTCGGGTTGTAAATGCCGGCATACGAAGCAATGACCTGCTTCGCAGGATTCAATGTAATGACACGCGAATCTGCCGTGGAGCCGACGCTGAGCGCGCCATCCGGACGCGCCGCAACGACTAAAGCGCCTGTGGACAGCGAATCCTGAACATGGACTTGCGCAGTAGAATCCGTGCCGGGTACGAATCGATAGACTGTATTGGTGATGGCGCCATACAACACGCCGCCTTGAGCGTCGAGACTGGTGAACCCGCTCGACATGAGCAGGAGCTTGGGGTTTCCACCAGGGACCAGGGCCATCAAGCGATACGTATCAGCAAAGATGAATCGGTTACCGTCCCAGGCCATAGGGCCCGGGTAGCTGAAACCGCAAAGCAGAGATGTCACCTGGCCCTGCGGCGTGACGCTCAGGGCCTCCTCGCGACTTGAATCCAGCACGAAGAGACTGCCGTTCTCCACCGCGAGTGCACTCAGACCGCTTCGACTCAGCAACGCGCTCACCGCCTTGGTCGCGAGGTCCACACGGCTGATGCCGAAGGACGTACGAACGTAGAGGCGATTGTTTGTGGCGTCCAGAGTCAGGACTTGGGGCGCGCTAACCGCGGCGGTGATCAAGGTCGTCGAGCCGCTGGCATTCACATGCACGATCTGGCCGCCGTTATAAAGGACATACGCTCCGCCCGCCAGGTCGGTCGTCAGGGAGTATGGGTTGCCTGCCAGTGCGGCGAATTCCGAGACGCCTCCTGCCGGACTGACTTTAAGGATCTTTCGATTGTTGTAATCACCGACCAGAACACCGCCGTCGGGCGTAGATGCCGCGCCGAGACCCAGTGAAGGAAGGCCGCCTTTCACCACCTGTGCTGTGGCCGTTCCAAGCCACTTCTTAACAGCATTCAACTCAATGATGTAGTAGCCACCATCGTTCGAGGGGGCCAGTCCCCGTGCGGAACTGAAACCAGAGTTCGCCACCACGTTGCCCCGGCTACCGTCAGCTGGGACCCGCGAAAGCGAACTCTGATTGAGGATGAACCTATCTCCATTCGACGCGATGTGGACATCGACCGGCACATTGATAAGTGATTCGGCCTCGGTCACGCGCACACCCTGCGCGTCGATCGATGAAATCCGGTTGACTCCGCCTCTCTCTGTCACATGTGGCTTCCCACTGCCGTCCAGCGCAACGCCATGGGGTGTCGCCAGGCCACTCGCCACAACCGTTGTCACGCCGCCCGACACCTTGACCAAACGCCCGTTGCTGGCCGAGGTGACATACACATCACCATTGGCCGCTAAGGCGACACCTTGCGGCGCCGCGAGTCCAGATGCGATCACTGTTGCGGTATCGCTCGTGTTCAGCATCACAAGTTGACCATCCGACCCCAACAAGTAGAGATTGCCCTGCGAGTCATAGCGCATGCTCAACGGGGAATTGACCAGACTCTTGGCGAAAAGAGATGGCGTGCCATTGGGAGGGATCTTCGCAATCGTGTTATTCCCGCGGTTGGCAACAAACAGGTTTCCTTGCCCATCGAACCGAATGGCGGATGGCGATGATAGGCCCGAGGCATACGTCGACTGGACGCCAGAAGGGGTAATCCGTTTGATGATTTGAGTACCCGAGTTGGCGACAAACAGGTTGCCCGTCGCATCGAAAGCCAGACCGTTGGGAGAGGACAGCCCGGAAGAGACGAAGGTCTCGATGCTTCCCGTCGTGCTGACCCGGGAGATGGTGTTGTCCCCGGAATTGCTGACGTACAGCTGACCGTCCGGACCTTGGACAATCCCCGAAGGCGTACTCAGTCCGTTACCCGCTACCGTTGTCGTCCCGCCCCCGGCAGCTACTTTGTGCAAGCCGACGTTTGAGTTGAAGTTTGACAACACCCAGAAATTTCCTTGCACATCCAGATCAAAACTCTGGGCGTTCACGACTCCCGTGTTTTGGCGAGCCAGTGTGCCGTCCACGCCCAACCTGTAGATGGGTCCCTCGCTCGTAAGGATCTGCAGATTTCCAGCCGCATCCCGCATCAGGTCACGCGGCGTGATGGAGACAGCCGGCGGACCGGCGTGCGAAGCCGGCAGTGTTGCGAAGATGGTGCTTTGCCCGTCCGCTGCCACCTTGATGATTCGGCGATCATTTTGATTGAGGACATACATGTTGCCTTGCGGATCATAGGCGACACCGACCGGCGCATTGAGCGGGGAACCGGACAGCAATCGTTCTGTCGAGGTGTCGACTCGCGCCACGGGTGACGTGTCCGGATTTTCAAGCGTCACCGTGAGTTCCAATTGACCGGCTTGAATGGGCAGGTTGCCATGATTGGCAACGTTGGCGACGATGCCAACCGGTTGGTTGCTGCCCGCTTGCAGAATAGGCGGACTCAAGGTGACACCACCCGACAGCGTAGTCTGCGGCAGGATCTGAAAACTGGTGGTGCCTTCGGCCACCACCCTTCCCACTTCATTGCCGATCACTTCAAAGGCGCGGACCAATACCGAGTATTGTCCGGCCGGCTCATTACTATTGTGAGTCTCAAGCTCAACTTCGTGTGGTGCGTTCGCCGGCGCTGTGGTGCGGATGCCAGGCACTTCCATGATGGGTGTGCCTTGGGCATCAAGGATTGTCGCGGTGAGTATCAGTTCCGTTGAACTGGTTCGGCTACTCAGAATTTCCGCTTCGACTTCAATCGCCGCATACGGCGGATAGGCTGCCAGATTGGTCGAGACTCGGCGGAAGGTCACGCCACTGCTCTCGACCTTGTCCAGCACCACATCAACCGTGGCGTCGGCGAACGCGGACAAGGCGACACTGGTCGTCTTGCTCAGATAGCCAGCTGCGCTCGCAACAACAATGAACTGCTGACGGGTCACACCTTCGATTGCATAGGTGCCGTTGACACTGGTTGTCGCAGTGAGCGATGAATCCTGGACGCGGACCAAAGCTCCGGCGACAGGCAGGTTGGTCTGGGCCTCTGTCACCTTGCCGGTGATCCTGATGGTGGCTGGTGGCGGCGACACGGCGAGATTTCCCAACTCGTTGACGCCGAGCGCCAAGGTGGTGGTGAACGTCGCTGAGACATATCCTGCGGCACTCAGCTCGATGGTCGCGGGTCCTGATGGCAAGCCGGTCAACGTGACGCGTCCGTCAGTGTCGCTGGTGGCGGTAACGGTACCCACGCGCGCTGAAGCGCCATTGATGGGCTGGCCCGTTGCCGCATTCACGACCCGAGCCCGAAGCGTCGCCGTGGTTGGCGGCTGCTGGTTTCCGGGCGTCAGCAGGGGCGAGAAGAGAATCACTTGCCCTGCGTTGAATGACGCAGATGCGACGGCATCCAGAAAGCCCGCCTTGGTAACGGTGATCGTGTACGTTCCCGGCATGATCCCGGCGATCTGGTAGTTGCCGTTGGCATCCGACGTGGTGACGGGGCCGCCGGACAGGGCGATGCTGGCGCCCGCGATAGGTGTCGAGGCTGTATCACGCACCTGGCCCCTGAGACCCGCAACGGTGGTTGCGACTTGCAGCCGAACCGTACCGAGGCTGCTGATCGCACCTGCGCTGACCGTCACATTGGCCGACACGGTGGTGTAACCGGCCTTGGTGATCTGGAGCGTGTACGCACCGGGAGCAAGCGAGGGGACATTGAAGGTGCCTGCCGCACCTGTGGACATCACGACCGATCCATTGACGGAGACTTGCACGTTCTCCAAGGCTGCTCCATCCTGATCGGAGACCACTGTACCGCTGATCTGGCCGGTCGTCGGCGAAGGTGCCGCCCCTGCTGCGGCCGTCAACGCACGGATGACCAGAGCCGTCAGGTAGGGGTCTGCTGACCAGCTTCCGTCGGCAGTCTGGCGGGAAATCAGATCCGCTACTGCCGGTGTAAATATTGCAGAGTCCGTGCTCGCGCCCGCCAGCGCCAAGACCGCAACAGCGCTATCGAGTGTCCCCGCGTACTTGCCCGCCACCTGCGCGTTGACCAGGTAGCTCTTCAAATTCGTAATGGTGGCAGCCAGTGGGAAGGATTGTGCGTAACCGTTGAGCGCCAGCAAGACCTCTGCACTGGGGTACACGGCACTGCCACCATCGATCCCATAGCCCCCATCCGCATTCGCGGCGGCGGCAAGGTAGTCGACTGCGCGGCTGACAACTGCCTGGTTGGCAAACGAGCCTTGGCGCATAGCCACCAGAACATAGGCTGTATCGAGCACATTGCTCGCGTGCCCCGGCAGCTCTCCAAAGCCGCCGTCCGGGTTCTGCTCTGCTACGAGCAAGGCAAACAGTGATGACGCGTCACGGCCCGACAGAGCCATGGCACCGGCCTTGCGTGCAATGTATTCAATGCTGTCTTCGGACGCCGACGTCAGGCCGTTCACCAAGGCATTGGGAATGGGTCCGTAGGCCTTGAATGCAGTCGCGGTTTCAGCGCGCGCCTGGACACCGGTGGCAATTGAGGTGCCTTCCGCCGCAAGGGTGCCGTCAGTCTGAACTTGATTCTGCAGCCAGTTGAGCGCTCGTTCCAATTCCGGCGAGCTGGCGGCGTTGACCGACTGTACCGTGCAGAAAAGCGAACAAAAAAAGACTGCGCGCCCGATCGCAAAGAGTCTCGGCACGGTATTTCCCCTTATCCTGTTAGGTGCTTGCCGGAACCGTCGCTCAAGGAAAACGATCTCCCCTCGTTCTCCAAAAAACTGCAGGCGCGCATGGTCTGTCAATTGACAGCCACGCATCATGGGTTCGCAAGCCGGCCGGATTACAGCAGAAATAGTTGACCGCCGTCAATCCCTTGGCATCACTGCGACGGTGATACATTTACGCGCTTCTCTCCAAAATGGGGTATGGACTCACCACAACGAATGCCATGTTCGTACTTGCATCCGGCAGCACTATCATGTCTCCCTGCAACCATCATGAATAGACGACAGTTTCTGACTGCGGCCAGCATGACTTTGGGCGTTTCCACGTATGCGCGAACCGTCGAAGCCACGGCACATGTGCACCCGCCCAGCGCGAGCGCGCCGCGCCTGATTCCGCCGCCGCTGCCGACTCGCGAAGCCAGGCCGTTCGTCCATCCCTTGCGCATGCCGAGCGCGACGGGGTTGTTTGCGGATGTGAATCTGCGCGAGCCGCTTAGACTGACCGCCAAATCAACACGGCAACAGCTATTTCCCGGGCGCAGCACCGACATGCTTGTGTATGAAGCGGACAGCGCTGGACAAAAACTGTGGAACCCCATCTTGCGAGTGCGCCAGGGCACTACACTCGATGTGACGCTGCGCAACGAGTTGGGCGAGGACACGACAATTCATTGGCACGGGCTGCACGTGGACGAGAGGAATGACGGCGGTGGAATGCATCCTGTCCACCACATGCAGCAGTACGTTTATCGCTTCAAGGTCAACAATCGCCCCGGGTTGTACTGGTATCACCCGCATCCGCACGATCGGACCGGAGCGCAGGTCCACCAAGGCATGGCAGGGCTGCTTTTGGTCGAAGGCGAGGAGGAGGATGCGCTGCGCAAGACACTGGGCCTGGTCTGGGGAGAAACCGAGCTCCCCCTGCTTATCCAGGACAAGCAGGTGGATACGCTGAACAAGCTGAAATATTCAATGGGCGAAGACGATTGGATTGGCAACCGGGTCATGGTCAACTGGACCCCTGAAGCCGTCCACGACGTCGCGACCTGCTTGTATAGGTTGCGTCTATTGAATGGCTCCAATGCCAGGGTGTACCGCCTCGCATTCCTTGCCGGAGGCAAGCGCCTGCCCTTTACCCTGATCGGCGGTGACGGCGGCCTGTTGCATCATCCTCAGCAAGTTCGTGAGGCTTTCCTGGCGCCAGCCCAGAGACTGGACATACTCATTGACTTTGAGAAATTGCCCCTGGGAAGTGCTGTGACACTGACCAGCCTGGCCTATGACCCCATGGAAAACGATGGCGCTCCTCCTGTCGATCCCGCTATCGAACACCCCGGCGCCGCACTCATGGGCGAGGCACTGGACATCATGCAGTTCAACGTGAAGCGGCCAATCTGCGCCAATCGAGTGCTACCGAAGATACTGTCCTCGCCAATCAAACTGCCGGTGGCAAAGAACCGGATTCCGCGTCGATTCCGTGTTCACATGAAGGGCCTGACCTGGCTCATCAACGGAAAGAACTACCATGAGTCGATGCATGACATTGAGTTCATGGTGAAGGGCGGCGACGCGGAAGTATGGGAAATCCGCAATGACATCCGCAGCATGCCCCATCCGATGCACATTCATGGTTTTCACTTTCGGGTTCTGGAGCGCCGAGGCAGCCCGAGGCAAATTGGGCAGCAGGCACTGAATGTTTCGGGCATCACTCCAACAGACTTGGCCTGGCAGGACACGGTCCTCGTCTGGCCCGGCGAAGTGGTGAAAATTCTGGTTGATTTCTCACCGGCGCTTCCTGGGAAAAACATCTACATGTTTCATTGCCACAACTTGGAGCATGAGGATCAGGGGTTAATGCTGAATTTTCGCGTTGATGCCTGAGAAGGCGAGTTCTCAAGCAATTGACGCTGCTCGCATGGCTTACGAAAGTTCAGCACACAAGGGCCAGCTCTTGCGAATATTCGCAATCAACCCCAGCGTGGAAGGATCGAGCGTCATCGCCCCGCCTCCCCCCCGCAGCGCGGCCTCGACACCCTTCGCCGCGACCTTCCCCAGCTCCACGCCCCACTGATCGAACGCATTAATGCCCCAGATGATGCTCTGGGTGAAGACCTTGTGTTCATACAGCGCAATGAGCGCGCCAAACCGCGCCGGGTCCAGCGCATCGATCAGCAGCGTGTTGCTGGGGCGATTGCCGGGAAAGGCGCGATGGGCTGCGAGCCGTGCGGCTTCGTCGGCCGCCATGCCGCCTGCGCGCAAATCGGCCTCGACCTCGCTCCGCGTTTTGCCTAGCATCAGCGCGCTGGATTGCGCCAGGCAATTGGCAATGAGCTTGGTCTGGTGTGCCGGGAATGCACCCAGATGGCGGATGGGCAGGATGAAGTCGATGGGCACCCAGTCCGGACCCTGGTGCAGCAGTTGATGGAATGCATGCTGGCCGTTGGTGCCGGCTTCGCCCCAGACGATGGGGCCGGTGGCGCGAGGAACGTCAGCGCCATCCAGTGCGACACCCTTGCCGTTGCTCTCCATTTCCAGTTGTTGCAGATACGCCGGGAAACGTGACAGCGACTCGCTGTACGGCAGCACGGCGTGGCTCGCGCATTCGAACTGGTTGCGATACCAGACACCCAGGACGGCCATCAGCACGGGCAGGTTCTGCTCCAGCGGCGTGGTGAGAAAATGCTGGTCCATCGCGTGCGCGCCATCGAGAAATTCGTCGAAGCGCTCGGGGCCGATGGCGATCATGAGCGACAGGCCGATGGCAGACCAGATGGAGTAGCGGCCGCCGACGAAGTCCCAGAAGCCGAACATGTTCTCGGGCGCGATGCCGAAGGCGGCGACTTCCTTTGAATTCGTGGAAACGGCGACGAAGTGCCGGGCCACCGCCGATGCCGGTGCGCCAGAGGCGATGAACCAGTCGCGCGCACTCTTCGCATTGGTCAGCGTTTCGTCGGTGGTGAAGGTTTTGGACGCGACGATGAAGAGTGTGGTCGCAGGATCGAGCCCGGAGAGTGCTTCATCAAGCGACGTGCCATCAACATTGGAGACGAAGCGGAATGCGATGTCCGGCGTTGCGAATATTCGCAGGGCGCGACAAGCCATGGCCGGGCCGAGATCGGAACCGCCGATGCCGATATTGACCACAGCTTGGATGGGCTGGCCGGTGTGGCCGCGCCAATCGCCTGCGCGCACCGCGCGCGCCAAGGCGTAGCAGCGCTCGCGCACGTTGGCGATGGTGCCGGGTACGAGTCCCGTCACCGCCTCCAGCGCACCGCTGCGATCCCGCAACGCGACATGCAGCACCTTGCGGCCTTCGGTGGTGTTGATCGGTTTACCCGCGAACATCGCGGCGCGCCACGCCGGCACACCGGCCGCGCGCGCCAGATCGAGCAGATGCTTCAACGCCGCCGCGTCGATGCGGTTCTTCGAATAGTCCAACGTGATGCCGGCGCCACTCATCGTCATGCGCGCGGCGCGATCAGGGTCCGCCTCGAAGAGATCCGCCATGCGCAACGGCTCGACCCGGTCCAGTTCGGCATCGAGCGCGGCCCAGTGGCCGGAGAGGTCAGCGCGTGCGGGAAGGTCTGATGTCATCAATGCGTCTTTCGGAAAGCACCTGTTTGGATCGCTTCAGCTTCTGGGCCAGCGCCGGTCCGCGCTCAACTGCCACCGCCACCGCCAGCACGTCGATGAGCGCGAGATGAACCAGCCGCGAGGACATGGGTGCGTACACGTCCAGGTCTTCCGGCACATCGGCGCGCAGCAAAACGTCGGCCAGCGCGGCAAGCGGCGAACCGCTCGCGGTGATGGCGACTATTTTCGCACCGGCTTCGCGCGCGACGCCAACGGCCTCCAGCAAATCCACCGTGCTGCCGCTGCCGGAGATGGCCACGACGACGGCGTCCGAACCGAGCAAGGCGGCGGCAACCAACTGCAGGTGCGGGTCAGAGTATGCCGCTGTCGGCGGCCCGAGGCGCATGAACTTGTGCTGCGCGTCCTGCGCCACGATGCCGGAATTGCCGGAGCCGTAGAACTCGATGCGCTTGGCTTGCGCGAGCAAAGTAGCAGCATCGCGAATATTCGCAGGGTCCAGATGGTTGCGCGTGTGCACGAGGGCCGCGATGCTGCGGTCGAACACCTTGGCGCCGATTTCGGCCGCAGAATCCTGCATGCCGACATCGCGATGGACGTAGGGCATGCTGCCGGCAAGACTCTGCGCCAGTCGAAGCTTGAAATCGCGATAGCCGGCAAAGCCGAACGCAAGACAGAAGCGGGCCACCGTCGGCTGGCTGACTCCAGCCCGGCGCGCGATGTCGGGGAACGTCAGGTCGATGACCTGATTGGGATGCCGCAGGATGTATCGCGCCACGGCCTGTTCGGATGGTCGCAGCGATTCCAGACCGGCTTCGATGCGATCCAGCAGCGACGGCCCGGGGCTATCGACCGTGCCGGCTTTCCTCGCATTGGCTTTCGCGCGCGCCATGGCCATCAATCGGACGTGTAAACGATGACCGGTGATCTGGCCAGACTCAGCACGGCTGACACCGGCCAGCGCACCGCATTCGGTGCAGCCAGCATGCGCTCGAGCAACGCCCGCTTGGGACGCCCCGGAATCTGCAACCGGATGCTGCGCGCAGACAGCAGCGCAGACAGATTGAGGCTGATGCGCTCGGTCGGCGGCACGGGCGCCTTGGCCGGCACCAGCCCGCACCAGCGCTTGGGATTCATGGCGTCGTCGATGTCCGGCATGTTGGGAAACAAGGAAGCGGTGTGGCCATCCTCCCCCATGCCGAGGATGAGTTCGTCGGCCTCCATCCCCGTGTCCAGGGCCGCATGCCACGCTGCCGCGATCCCTTTCGCGGCCGAGGGGGCCGACTGCTTCAAACCGATGAAGGTGGATGCCGCTGCGGGACCCTGCAGCAGATGCTCGCGCACCAGGCGCTCGTTGCTATCGGGCGAATCGGTCGGCACCCAGCGCTCGTCGGCCAGCGTGATTCGCACCTTGGCCCAGTCCGGTTCAGTCGCACGCAAGGCTTCGAAGAAGGGAATCGGGCTCTTGCCGCCCGACACCACCAGCCTCGCTTCACCCCGCCTCGCAATGGCGGCCGCAAGACCAGCGGCCACATCCCGCGCGAGTTGGCGGGCCAGTTCGCCAGCATCGGAAAAGTGAAGAACTTCAGGTGTGGGCATGTGCGAATATTCGCGTTAAGCGGACATTCTGTAGATTATCAACAAGCCAGTAAAGCAGTGCAAGCCCCTGCCCTGGCGCCAAAGGAAGACGGAACGCCGCCCCCGGGGCCGTGGCGTTGCGCTTTGCCTGTTGAAATTCTACAATCCAGCCACCCCAACCGTGGAACCGACCATGTCTCTCCACCCTGTCCTGGCCGCCGTCACCGACGGCATCCGTGAACGCAGCCACGCACACCGCGCGGCCTATCTTGCCCAGGTCGCCATTGCAAAGAGAAGTCAGGGCACGGCACGGGCGCGCATGTCCTGCACCAACCTGGCCCATGCCATCGCCGCCGAGCCGCCCCAGTCCAAGCTGATGCTGCGCGAGCTGCGGCAGCCCAACATCGGCATCGTCTCCGCGTACAACGACATGCTGTCCGCGCACCAACCGCTGGCCACCTTCCCGGCCCTCATCAAGGCGGCAGCGCAGGAAGTGGGCGCCACGGCGCAATTCGCCGGTGGCGTGCCCGCGATGTGCGACGGCGTGACCCAGGGTCAGCCGGGCATGGAGTTGTCCCTCTTCTCGCGCGACGTGATCGCCATGTCCACGGCTGTTGCGCTGTCGCATGATGTGTTCGATGCCGCGCTCTGCCTTGGCGTATGCGACAAGATTGTGCCGGGGCTCCTCATCGGTGCGCTGCAGTTCGGCCATCTGCCGGTCATCTTTGTCCCGGCCGGGCCGATGACCTCCGGACTTTCCAATGATGAGAAAGCCAAGGTGCGCCAGCTCTACGCGCAGGGCAAGGTGGATCGCGCAGCATTGCTGGAAGCGGAGAGTAAGGCTTATCACGGCCCCGGCACCTGCACGTTCTACGGCACCGCCAACAGCAACCAGCTGCTCATGGAAGTCATGGGCCTGCATCTGCCGGGTGCCGCGTTCGTGAATCCGGGCACACCGATGCGCGAGGCGCTGACCCGCGCCGCCGCAAAGCGCGCCGCGGAATTGGCGAAGTCCGATGCATCCGGCGTGACGCTCGCTGACATCGTGGACGAGCGCGCCATCGTCAACGCCATCGTTGGCCTGCTGGCCACCGGGGGCTCGACCAATCACACCATCCACCTCGTCGCCATCGCCCGCGCGGCCGGCATCTTGATCGACTGGAACGACTTCGATCGCCTGTCCGCCGTGGTGCCGCTGCTGGCTCGCGTGTATCCCAATGGCAGTGCGGATGTGAACCACTTTCATGCGGCCGGTGGCACGGCGTTCATCATCCGCGAGCTGCTGTCGGCAGGCTTGTTGCATGGCGACGTGCAGACGGTGGCCGGCCCGGGGCTTTCGCAGCAAACGCGCGAACCGGTGTTGCGGGACGGACAGCTCAGCTGGCGCGACGGACCCGCGGCCAGTAGCGACGAAAGCGTGCTGCGCCCGGTCACCAATGCATTCAGCACCGATGGCGGGCTGCGTCTCCTGTCGGGCAATCTCGGTCGCGCAGTCATCAAGATTTCAGCGGTCAAACCGCAGCACCGCGTGGTGCGCGCGCCAGCCATCGTGTTCAACGACCAGGATGAAATGCTGGCGGCATTCCAGCGCGGCGAGCTGGAGCGGGATTTCGTCGCCGTGGTGCGTTGGCAGGGTCCGCGTGCCAACGGCATGCCGGAGCTGCACAAGCTGACGCCTGCGCTGGGCGTGCTGCAGGACAAGGGCTTCAAGGTCGCGCTGGTCACCGATGGCCGCATGTCGGGTGCGTCCGGGAAGGTGCCGGCCGCCATTCATGTTTCGCCGGAGTGCCTGATGGGCGGACCGCTTGGCAAGGTGCGCAATGGCGATCTCATCATGCTGGACGCCGAGGCGGCTACCCTGAATGCGGAGGTCGACGTTGCGGCTTGGGCGCAGCGCGCCACGCCTCTGCAGGATCTCTCCCGCAACCAGATTGGCCTCGGTCGCATGCTGTTTTCCCATGCACGCGCTGCCGCGAGCACCGCTGAAACCGGCGCGTCGATCTGCTTCGACCCCTGGCTGGCGCCGATCAACCCGACAGTCATCCCCCCTGCAGCGGTGGCGATGGAGTGAAGCCATGAACATCCACGACATCATGAAGGCCAGCCCGGTCATGCCAGTGCTGGTGATCGACAACCCGGATCACGCCGTGCCGCTGGCGCACGCGCTGGTGGCGGGCGGCATCCGCACGCTGGAGGTCACGCTGCGCACCGCTGCTGCGCTGGACGCCGTCCGCGCCATTCGCGCAGCGGTGCCAGAGGCCATCGTCGGCGTGGGAACGATCAATCGCGTGAGCGACATCGCCGCCGCGATGAATGCAGGCGCGCAATTCGGCGTGAGCCCCGGTGCCACGCCCGCGATGCTCGCTGCAACCCGGCATGGCGCGTGGCCGTTCCTGCCCGGCGTGATGACGCCATCGGATGTGTTGTATGCCATCGAACATGGCTTCGATGCGATGAAGTTCTTTCCCGCTGAAGCCGCGGGCGGCATCACGATGCTGAAGTCTCTGGCCGGCCCCTTTACGAATATTCGCTTCTGCCCCACCGGCGGGATCGACCTCGCCAAGGCGCGCGAATACCTGAAGCAACCCAACGTCACCTGCGTGGGCGGCTCCTGGCTGGCACCCGCGGCAGCCATGAAAGCAGGCGATTGGGCCAGCATCGAACATCTGGCACGCGAGGCCGCCAGCCTTCGCGCCGCATGAGATTCTCCCCATGACCGACACCGCCCTGCCCTGCCGCGCACTTGTTCTTTTCGGCGCCACTGGCGACCTTGCCAAGCGCATGCTCTGGCCGTCCCTCTATGCCTTGCACTGCGATGGGCTGTTGCCCGAACCCTTCCAGCTCATCGGCGCGGCCAAGTCGACCGTTGAGCATGCAGCCTGGGTGCAGCGCGTGCGCGATTCGATCCAGCAGTCGGCCAATTCGAAGCTGTACGACGAAGCGAAATTCTCTGCGTTCGCGAAGCGATTGGTCTATGTCTCCGTCGATGTGCAGGCTCCGGAAAGCTTCACTGCGCTGAAATCCGCTGTGGCTCCATCACATGCGGAAAACATGGGCGGCGTGATCTTCTACCTCTCCACCGGCCCGCAACTCTTCGGCCCCATCGCGCTGGCACTGAGCGCTGCCGGGCTGGTCGATGCGAAGAGTCGCATCGTCATCGAGAAACCCATCGGCACCGACGCGAAGAGCGCAGAAGCCGTCAACAGCGCCATCGGCTCGGCCTTCACCGAGCACCAGGTGTTCCGCATTGACCACTATCTCGGCAAGGAAGCGGTGCAGAACCTGCTGGCGCTCCGCTTCGCGAACGCCATTTTCGAACCGCTCTGGAACGCCAACGCCATCGAGCAGGTGCAGATATCCGTATCGGAAAGCGTGGGCGTGGATGGCCGGTGGCCGTTCTACGACAGCACCGGCGCCCTGCGCGACATGGTGCAGAGCCACCTGCTGCAACTGCTCTGCCTCGTCGCCATGGAGCCGCCGGCCAGCTTCACGCCATCTGCCGTGCGCAATGAAAAGGTGAAAGTGCTGTGGTCGCTCCGGCGCATCACCGCAACCAATGTCGCGACGCACACCGTGCGCGGCCAGTACACCGCCGGCTTCAGCACAGGCGGTGCCGTCCCCGGTTATCTGGAGGAGAAAGGTGCCGCCGCAACCAGCGACACCGAAACCTTCGTCGCCGTGAAAGCCGAGATCGACAACTGGCGCTGGGCCGGCGTGCCGTTCTATCTGCGCACCGGCAAACGCATGGCGCAGCGCTCGTCGGAGATCTCGATCCAGTTCCGGGCAGCGCCCTACAACATCTTCGCCGGCATCGGCGCAACCCTGTCACCCAACACGCTGGTCATCAAGCTGCAGCCCGAGGAAATGATCACGCTGACACTCATGCACAAGAAGCCGGGCATGAACGAAGTGAAGCTGGCCGAGGTGCCGCTCAATCTGTCCGTGGGCGAGGCATTCGAGTCGACCCGCCGCCGCATCGCCTACGAACGCATGCTGCTCGACGTGCTGCGCGACAACTCCGCGCTGTTTCTCCGCCGCGACGAGATCGAAGCCGCGTGGCAATGGGTCGATGGGATCATCGCAGGTTGGAAAGAGGCGGGAATGGGGCCGAAGCCCTATGCAGCCGGGACGTGGGGACCGAGTGCCGCCATCGCGCTCACGGAGCGCAATGGGCATTCGTGGCATGAGTGAAGTCCTGGCATCCGCAAGGAGAACGCACGGGACAATCGGAAACTTGGCGTGACCTGGCCGCTAGCCGCGTGACCGAGATTGTTCTCGCAACCCCAGCGCGATCTCGTTCACCAGGCGCGGCGCCAGGCGCTTCAATTCACCCATGGAGAGAGAGCCATGGCCGATCACCAGGCCTTGAAGAGGCGGCCGTTCCAGGCACATGGATGACAACGTTTCCGGCGCAAAACCCGCCTCGCGCAGACGCTGCACCAACGACTGATCCTGAATGCCCCGCGGAAGCAGGGCCACCCCATGCAATGCGCCTGCATCTCCGTTCAGCGTCAGCACCTGCCCGAGTTCACGCTGCCACAACTGTCCGAACCAGGCATGCTTGCGGGCAAGGCTCTCGCGCATTCGCAGCAGGTGTTGGCGCAGTCTGCCGGTCGTGAGGAACTCGGCCAACGCGAGCTGTTCCCAGGGCCGCGCGGCCATGAACAGCCGGGCCGCTGCCCGCTGGGCCTGTGTCGCCAGCGCGTGGGGCATCACCACGTAGGCGATGCGCAACCCCGGAAACATCATTTTGCTGAACGAACCCAGCAGCACCACTGACTCGCCATCTGGTCCGGCGCGCATGGGCATGCGCGGCTCGCCCGAGCTGACGAACTCGCTGTCGTAGTCGTCTTCGATGAGGACAGTGCCGTGCCGTTGCGCCCACGCCAATAACGCAACGCGCCGCTCCGCCGACAACTCATGGCCCAGGGGATACTGGCGGCAGGGTGTGAAGTACAGAAGACGGGGCGCAGCAGAAGAGTGAATCCGCCACGGATCCAATCCATCGACATCCACCGGGACAGTACTCACCGCGAGGCCGGCAGATCGCAGCGCTGTAGCCGCCTGAGCAAAACCGGGCTGTTCGACCACGGCACCGTCGCCCGCCTCGGCGAACAGGGTGGCGCACAGCAGCAGCGAGTCCGTGGTGCCACTCGTGACGATGATGTCCCCCGGATCGCACATGACGCCTCGGCTCAGCGCAAGATGTTGGCAAAGCGCTTCCCGCAATGCGGCCAGACCGCTGCCCTGCCCGTAACTCAGCATGCGTGGCGTCACCCGGCGCGATGCCCGCTGGAGCGCCTCCAGCCACTGCGCGAAGGGAAATTCGGACACGTCGGGAACACCTGGCGCAAATGCCGTGGTGCGTGAGCGAGTGACCGATGCAAGGTGAATGCCCCGCCGCGAGAGCGTTGGGACAAACGCCGGTGTGAATCCTGCCGATGTCCGGCGCGTGTGCACCAGGGGGGCCGGAACGGGATCCGCCACATAGGTGCCGGAACCCTGTTTTGCGACCAGCCAGCCTTCCTCGATCAATCTGGCAAATGCAGCCATGACCGTGTTTCGGCCGAGTCCGAGCGTCTGCGAATATTCGCGCGAGGAAGGCAGTCGCGTACCGGGCGCCAGTACGCCGCGCCGAATGGATCCCTGCAGTCGGCGAACCAGCTGGTCAGTGCGAGTCTGCTGCCGGGCCGCGATGTCTGGCTTCGACATGAGAAGTGGCTCCATGGATATTCACTGAAGTGGCTCCATCATGCCAGATGCAGCGAACTATCCTGCCTGGACTGCCATCCATCCGTGAACCCATGAAATATCTCCTCAGCCTCGTGATCATCGTTGCCTTGATGGCGGCGCCGGAGGTCCTGCAGGCTCGCAGCACAAGCGCTCCGCCGGTTCCGAGCACCATCGCCCTGCCCGGCGACTACCAACAGTGGCGCCACGTCAAAACGCAGGTCATTCAGGAAGGACCGGGTTTCGACCGCTTCGGTGGGATGCACCACATCTATGCCAACGAGCGCGCGCTGAGCGGATTGCGCAGTCGTCGCTTCGAGAACGGTGCGATGCTGGTCGCGGAGTTCCGTGAGCTCGATCGCAAGGGCAACGTGATTGATGGGGGCGCCATTCGCCTGGTGGACGTGATGGTGTTCGACACCGTGCGCTTCGCCGCCACCGATGGCTGGGGCTATGCGGAATTCATCGGGCCGACTTTGATTCCCAAGACCCTGGACAGCCGGACTGAATGCCATGCCTGCCATACCCGGCGTGCGGACAAGGGATTTGTGTTCAGCGAACTGCCGCACTGAGACACTGACACACTGACACACTGACGCGCCGTGTCACGGACGGTGCCGCACACCGCCGGCTTCCGTCTGGTGTGACGTCGACCTACTCCCAACGCAGCAGCGCGTACTGCTTCTTCCCCCTGCGCAGCACCGTATAGCGGCCGTACTTGCGGTCGGCGTCACCCAATGCATGATCGAGCGCGTCCACGCGCTGACCATTGATGGTCACGGCCCCGCTGGAAATGAAGGTGCGCGCCTCGCTCTTTGACTTGGCGAGGCCCGACTCCGCCAGCGCATCGAGCAAGCCGGTGCGGTCGCGACCCAGCGCCAGCGTGGGCAGACCGTCCAGCGCCAGTTGCTCGAAGTCGGTTTCGGTCAGCGCATCCAGGCTGCCGTCAAACAGGCTCGCACTGATGCGCTGCGCCGCCGAAAGGGCATCGGCGTCGTGCACAAGCCGCACCATCTCTTCGGCGAGAATGCGTTGCGCCTCGGGTTTCTGCCCGCTCGCCTTGTCGGCGGCTTCGATCTCGTCGATGCGCTTCACATCGAGGAAGGTGAAGTAGCGGAGGAACTTGTACACGTCAGCATCCGCCGCATTCATCCAGAACTGGTAGAAGGCATATGGTGAGGTCTTGGAAGCATCCAGCCAGATGGCGCCGGACTCGGTCTTGCCGAACTTGGTGCCGTCCGCCTTGGTGACGAGTGGATTGGTGATACCAAAGGCCTGGCCCTGGTGCATGCGGCGCACGAGATCTATGCCGGCGGTGATGTTGCCCCACTGGTCGGAGCCGCCCACTTGAAGACGGCAGTTGTGCAGGCGATACAGCTCGGCGAAATCGTAACCCTGCAAGAGCGCGTAGGAAAACTCGGTGAAGGAGATGCCCTGGTCCTCTCGCTCGATGCGAAGCTTCACGGCTTCCTTCTTGATCATGGCGTTGACCGAGAAGTGCTTGCCGATGTCGCGCAGGAAGTCGAGCGCGCCCATGCCGCCGAACCAGTTCAGGTTGTTGGACAGGATGGCGGCGTTGTCGCCGGTGAAGCTGAGGAACGGTTCGACCTGCTTCCTGATCTTGTCCACCCAGGTGGCGATGACTTCAGGCGAGTTGAGCTTGCGCTCCTGCGCCTTGAAGCTGGGGTCGCCGATCATGCCGGTCGCGCCACCGACCAGCGCGATGGGCCGGTGTCCCGCCAGTTGAAAACGCTTGAGAATCAGCACAGGCACGAGATGTCCCAGGTGAAGGCTGTCCGCCGTCGGGTCGAAGCCGGCATACAGCGTGATCGGTCCCTCCTGAAGCAGCTTGTCCAGCGCTTCGGCATCGGTACATTGGGCGATCAGGCCGCGCGCGGTCAGATCGTTCAGGAGGGGAGACTGGTACATGGTGGAGCTTTCTTTCGGTCTTGTGAGATTGAGGCGCAAGACCGCGATTTTAGCCGTGAATGCCACTTGGCTCCTGCCGCGCGCCCATTGCGAATATTCGCATCACGCTGCGTGCCCCAATGGGGCAGCCCCTATTCACGTCAGTCCCCGACCTGCCCCTGCAGCAGGTCTACCGGAAATTCAGCGCCCGCACTCGCCGTAGTTGGGGATCCCCTGTCCCAGCGCAATGTCGCGCTTCACCTTCCACACAGCGCCTTCCTTCAGCGGTTTCACCACGCCGTTCCCTCCCCGCCCGGTGGAATGGGAGGCGCGCTGGCGCGGCGTGAGGCGTGGATCATCCTCGAACACGATGTCGTCGATGTACGTCGTGCATCGTCCCGGCTCCACAACGTGCAGGTGGATGTGCTGAGGAATGTCCGTGCCGGGATAACCGCCGGGACGAATGGTGTCGAAACGATAGCGGCCCTCGGTGTCGGTGATGACAAAGCCGCGATAGACGCCATGGCGACCGGATTCTCGGCCCGATGCATCGGCAAGACGCGGATAGATGCCGGTGTGGTCCGTCTGGTAGGCATACACCACGATCCCCGGTGTGGGCTTGCCTTTGGCGTCGCGTACAACGCCATCGACTTGCATGGCCTCGCCCGGCGCGCCTTGCGGCGCGATACGACCTTGGGATGCGAACGTCGCCGGCCGGCCCTGAAACACGGCTTCGCAGCCTTCGCAGGGACCGAGGATGCGTTCGGCGCTGAATGCCATTGCAGATGCGGACAGGGTGTAGAGCAGAACGGCGAGCGGTGCGAATATTCGCATGGCGATCCTCCGATGGTTCTTGTCCGGATTGGACGTGATAACCCGACCTGCCGGATGTCACTTCAAATCAAACCACGCCATCCTGCCCCAGCACCGGCGGCGCCCGCTCCGGCACCAGCGGTGTCGCGGAAAAGCGGATGGGATTGGCCACACCCGGCACCGTTCCCGCCGTCGGATGCGGCAGATCGATACGCAGCCCGCGCGCGATGACCTGCGGATCGGCAAAGACCTGATCGATAGTGTTGATGGGACCAGCCGGAATGCCCAGCCGTTCGAACGCAGCCAGCCAGTCGTCCCGATCACGAGTGAGGAACACCTCCTCGATGACGGGCACCAGCGCATCACGATGTTGCACCCGTCCCTGATTGCGGACAAAGCGGGCATCGGCCGCGACATCCTGCAACCCCGCCTCGGCGCAGAAGCGCGCGAATTGCTCGTCGTTGCCCACGGCCAGGATCAGGAAGCCGTCGCGGCAGCGAAACGCCTGATAGGGAACGATGTTGGGATGCGCATTGCCCATGCGCTGCGGCACCTTGCCCGACACCAGATAATTGCTGGCGACATTGGCGAGCATGGCGACCGAGCAATCAAGCAACGCCATGTCGATATGCTGACCTTCGCCCGTGGCATCGCGGTGGCGCAAGGCCGCGAGGATGGCGACCGAGCTGTACATGCCGGTGAAGAGATCGACGACTGCGACGCCCACTTTCTGCGGACCACCGCCCGGCTCGCCATCCTTCTCGCCGGTGATGCTCATCAGCCCGCCCAGGCCCTGGATCATGAAGTCGTAGCCGGCACGATCCTTGTATGGCCCGGTCTGGCCAAACCCGGTGATGCTGCAATACACGAGGCGCGGGTTCAGCTTGCGAATATTCGCGTAGTCGAGACCATATTTGGCGAGACCACCCACCTTGTAGTTCTCCACCAGCACATCGCATTCACGCGCCAGCTGCTGCGCGTGCGCCTGGCCCTCGGGCGTGGTGATATCCACGGTGATGGACTGCTTGCCGCGGTTCGCGCAGAGGAAGTACGCCGATTCTGCAGTGTCCTTACCGCTGGCATCCTTCGCCCAAGGCGGCCCCCAACCTCGTGTGTCGTCGCCGGAACCGGGCTTCTCGATCTTGATGACTGTCGCCCCGAGGTCAGCCAGCATCTGCGTGGCCCAGGGGCCGGCCAACACGCGGGAGAGGTCGAGGACACGGATGCCGGAGAGCGGAAGTGAGGCCATGATTTGATTGCCTTGCAGTGACTGGAGCAGGTGGCGACTTTAGCATCGCTATAATTCGCCGGTCCCGACACCGCCGGGCCGCACGATGGTTTCGCCCGGTGTCATCGCCAAGCCTGTCTTTCGCGCCGATCCCGTCTCCATGAAACCCTTGCCCGCCCTTCTCGTCCTCACCGGCGCCTTGCCCTTCCTCTCCGCCACCCTGTCGCTGGTCGCGGGCGGGCCCTTCCACCAGACCATCGCGGTGGTCATGCTCGTCACCTATGCGGCGGTGATCCTGTCCTTCCTCGGCGGCATCCACTGGGGCCTGGCCCTCAAGATCATGGACAGCGCCCCGACCAGCGCCAGCCGCCTGTTCGTGTTGTCGGTCCTGCCGGCGCTCGCCGCGTGGGCCGTGCTGTTTCTGGTGGCCGATCCGCGCTGGCAACTGGTTGGCATGTTCGTCATTCTCTTGGCGGTCTGGGCGCTGGACGGCTTACTCTCGGTGCAAGGCATCATTCCGCGCTGGTTCTTCCGCCTGCGCTCGCTCATCACGGCCATCGTCGGAAGCTGCTTCGTGATTGCCTGGTTTGCCTTGTCGCGCGCCGCGTCGGGTTGATGGCATCCGATAACGCGGCGCAACCCGCCGCAAGCGCCCTACCAAAGCCTCAGGCACAACCGCAGCCGAGACGCGACGCTCACATCGATGCCCTGCGCGGCTTTGCGCTCTTCGGCATCCTCATCGTCAACCTGATGAGCTTCACCAGCGGCCTCGCCGGTCCGTCGCTGGGCATCCTCACGGACGATTCCACCCTGGCCGATCACGTTGTTCTGGTGCTGGTCGCGTTCCTGGGCGAGTTCAAGTTCTATCCCATCTTTGCCTTCCTCTTCGGCTACGGCTTCCTGAAGATCTGGCGCCGCGCACGTGCCAGTGGCGCCGATGTCGATGCGCTCTACAGCCGCCGCCTCTGGTTCCTGGGATTGCTGGGCGCATTTCACGGCATCTTCATCTGGTTCGGCGACATCCTGTCGCGCTACGCGGTGGTTGCCATCTTCCTGCGCAAGCGGCTGGATTACCGACCGCGCCAGCTGCTGCGATCGATTCGCAAGTGGCTGCTACTGGCTGTGGGCATCGGCGTCGTCTTCGCCGTGGTTGGCGTGATGGATTCGCCGTCGGGCAGCGGGGCGACAAACCAGACGCCCATCGTTTCCGTCTATGCCACCGGCGGGTTTCTGGCGGTGACCGCACAGCGGCTGCAGGACTATCTGGCCATCACCATCATGTTCGTGTTCCTGGTGCCGCAAGTGATGGTGATTTTCCTGCTCGGCGTGCTGGTCGCACGCATGGGCTGGATCGACCGGCCCGCGCGTCATCATGCTTTCTGGCGCAAGGTGCTCGTCACAGGCCTCGTGGTCGGCCTCCCGGTGAATGCGCTGTGGGCTTGGATGCAATGGCACAACGCCGTGACATTCAATCCGGCGCTCACCATGTGGATGCCGCTTCTCGATCTGCTGATGCCGTTTCAGGCGGCTGCGATGATTGCGCTGCTGATGATCAATTTGGAGCGGTCGACCGTACAGTGCCTCGTCGCGCTGCTCGCGCCCGCCGGTCGCATGCCGCTCACCAACTATCTCGCGCAGTCTGTGGTGTGTTCCTTCGTGCTGTACGGCTACGGTCTGGGCCTCGGCCAGACCATCGGCCAGGCAGGCCTGGCTGCATTGGCCATCGGCGTTTACGTCACGCAGATCGTCGTCAGCCGATGGTGGCTGGCGCAGCATGACACCGGGCCAATGGAAACGTGGTGGCGGCGCCATGTTTACGGCCGCCCAGCAGAGACGGGCCAGCCCACCATTTGATCGAAGTCAAATTTGAACGCCGGCTGATTGCTATCCTGAGGGCATGACACAGGGGACGACACATCCGGCGGTTTCAGATGGTGCGACGCCGTGTTGGCACGCGCTGCCCGCCGACGTTGTCCTTCTGCGGCTCGACACCCACGCTGCGCTGGGCCTCTCGCAACCGGACGTGACCCGCAGACTGGCCCGGCACGGCCCGAACCGTCTGCCTGCCGCCGAGCGCGACCGCTGGTGGACGCGGCTGGGTCGACAACTGCACAACGTGCTGATCTACATCATGCTGGCCGCTGCCGGCATCACCGCCACGCTGGGTCAGTGGGTCGACACGGCCGTGCTGTTGCTGGTGGTTCTCGTCAACACCATCATCGGCTTCATTCAGGAGCAGAAGGCCGAGCAGGCGCTGGAAGCGATCCGCAATCTGCTAAGCCCGCACGCCGCTGCGCTGCGTGACGGCGAGCGGCTCGATATTCTTGCGGACAACATCGTGCCGGGCGACATCGTGCTGCTGGCCTCGGGCGACAAGGTCCCGGCCGATCTGCGCATGATTGGTGGCAAGGGCGTGCGGGTGAACGAGGCATTGCTAACCGGTGAGTCCACCGTCGTCGACAAGTCGGTCGAACCGGTTCCGGCGGATGCCGCCATCGCTGATCGGCGCTCCATGCTCTACGCCGGCACGCTGGTGGCCGCTGGTCAGGTCGTCGGGGTCGCGGTCGCCACCGGGCAACAGACCGAGCTCGGCCGCATCGGCACGTTGCTGGAGCAGGTGCGCAGCGTCACCACGCCGCTGCTGCGTCAGATCGAAGGCTTCGGGCGGTGGCTGGCGCTGATCATCGTGCTCATGTCCGCCGCGACATTCGCGATCGGTGTGATGTGGCGCGGCCATCCGCCCAGCGAGATGTTCATGATGGTGGTCGCGCTGGCCGCATCCGCCATTCCGGAAGGCCTGCCCGCGATCATGGCCATCACGCTGGCGCTCGGTGTGCGGCGCATGGCGGCGCGCCACGCCATCGTCCGCCACCTGCCCGCCGTGGAGGCGCTCGGATCGGTTACCGTCATCTGCTCGGACAAGACAGGCACGCTCACTCGCAATGAGATGACAGTGCAGCGGCTGGTGACACCAGACGCGATCTACGCAGTCAGCGGCATCGGCTACGCGCCTGACGGCGGACTGCATCGCGACGGCCAGCCCGTGCCACCGGACAATGCGATCCGGGAAGCCGCGCGCGCGGCACTGCTCTGCAACGACGCACAGCTTCACCTCAAGGACGATACGTGGGACATGCAGGGCGACCCCACCGAAGGCGCCCTGCTCGCGCTCGCGATGAAATCGGGACTGGACCCCGCGCTCGAACACGCCGAATGGCCCCGCGTGGATGTCATCCCTTTCGAGTCCGACCACCGTTTCATGGCGACGCTGAACCATGACCACAGCGGCCAAGCCCGCATTCTGGTGAAGGGCGCGCCAGAACGCATCCTGGAAATGTGCGCCGACGGCTCAGGCCTGGAGCGCTGGCGACAGGCGGCCAGCGAGTGCGCCGCACTCGGATTGCGTGTGCTTGCGTTGGCCGAGCGGATCGTTCCTGTTCAGCAGCGCGAGCTGAGCTTTGCCGACATGCAGGGCGGTTTCCGCATGCTGGCATTGGCCGGCATGCTGGATCCCCCGCGAGAGGAAGCCATTGCCGCCGTCGCGCACTGCCAGTCCGCGGGCATCCGCGTGAAAATGATCACCGGCGACCATCCCGACACCGCGCGTGCGGTCGCCGCGCAACTGCGCATCGGCAACGGCGAACGGGCGCTCACCGGCGCGGATATCGAGGCATTGGACGATGCCGCGCTGGAACGGCTGGTGCCGGAGGTGGACGTGTACGCACGTGCGAGCCCCGAGCACAAGCTGCGCCTGGTGCGGGCGCTGCAGAAGCATGGCGAAATCGTCGCCATGACCGGCGACGGTGTCAACGACGCGCCGGCGCTGAAGCGCGCGGATGTCGGCGTGGCCATGGGCAACAAGGGTACCGAGGCGGCGAAGGAGGCGGCTGACGTGGTGCTGGCCGACGACAACTTCGCCACTATTGCCAACGCCGTGCGCGCAGGGCGCGGCATTTACGACAACATCCAGAAATTCGTGATCTTCATGCTGCCCACCAATGGCGGCGAGGGACTGGTGGTAGTGGCCGCCATCCTGTTCGAGCTCCTGCTGCCGATGACTGCCGCGCAGGTGCTGTGGATCAATCTCGTGACTTCGGCAACGCTGGGACTGGCCCTTGCGTTCGAGCCGCCGGAAGGCGATGTCATGCGCCGGCCGCCGCGTCCGCCCGGCCAGCCTCTGCTGTCCTGGTTCTTTCTCTGGCGGCTCATCATGGTGTCGGTGCTGATGGCGGGCGGTGCGCTGGGGCTGTTCCTCTGGGAAATCGAACGCGGCGCCACGCTTGAGACTGCCCGAACCATGGCGGTGTCGGCCATCGTGTCCGCAGAAATGTTCTACCTCATCGCGAGCCGCCATCTTCACCAGAGCGTGCTGACCTTCGAGGGGCTTTTCGGCAACCGCCAGGTCTGGATCGCGATTGCGGCCTGCGGGTTGCTGCAGCTCGCTTACGTCCACACCGAGCCGATGCAGCGATTCTTTCAAACTGCGGCACTTTCGCCCGATGAATGGGTGCGTGTACTGGCCGTGGGATTGTTGCCCGCGCTGTGCGTGGAACTGGAGAAGATCGCGCGCCGGGTGACCGGCATTGGCCAGCCAGCGGTCATGCCGGCATGAGTGGCACGGTGCCGCCTGCCGCGCAGACCGCTCAGTCGCCGCGCTTTGCGTCTCGCAGATAGATGACCCAGTACACCAGCGCAACCAGAACGCTGCCACCCAGGAGATTGCCCAGAATCACCACGATGAGATTCATGGTCATGTCGCCCAACGCCGGTGCCGACAGGCCAAGATCACCCGACAGCAGCCAAGCCAGCGGAAAGTAGTACATGTTGGCGATGGAGTGCTCGAAGCCCGCTGCGACAAAGGCCGCCACCGGCGGCACGACAGCGATGGCGCGATCGGTCACGCTGCGCCCGCCCAGCGCCATCCACACGGCCATGCACACCAGCACGTTGCAAAGGACGCCGCGCCAGAATGCCTCCCAGAGCGGCAGCGCCGACTTGCTCGCCGCGATGGCGTGATAGGTCTTGCCCACGGCCTCGCCATTCATGTGCCAGTGACCCGAGAGATAGACGACGACTGCCAGACCCGCGGCACCGACGAAGTTGGCCAGGCACACGATGCTCCAGTTCCGCAGCACTTCCGCCGTCGTGATTCGCCGCGCTGCCCAGGCCATGGCGAGCAGATTGTTGCCGGTGAAGAGTTCCGCGCCAGCCACCACAACCATGAAAAGCCCGAGCGCGAAGCAGATACCGGCCGCGACACGCTGCACGGCAAAGCTGAGACTGGCGTCTGCCAGCACCAGTGTCGAAAACAATGCGCCAAGTCCGATGAAGGCGCCAGCCAGCATGCCCAGCAATGCCGTCTTGAGGAACGGCATGCGCGCCTTGGCCACGCCAAGGGTTTCCACGCGCGCAGCGATCTCTGCGGGCGCGTACGCGTCCTGGCTCATGTACGGTGAGTGAGCAGGCCCCTGACCACGTCAGACAATCAGGATGTCGCAGCCCGCGTTGTAGGCCAGGAACTTGGGCACGCTGCCCAGAACCCGCTCGGCGAAGCGGCCGCCGCCGTGCTTGCCGATGACCAACAAATCTGCGGCGCGTAGCGCGATTGCCTCAAGAACGGCCGTATTGGGGTGTCCCTTGCCAACGCGCGGACTCAGGCGAGTCGGCTCGGGGGTGGCATCGATGAGCGACTTCAAAACCGTATTGACGTGCTCGGACTGCTGGCCAGCCAGCCGCTTCACGATGTCGTCACTGACGCCGTACATGCGGAGCCGGCTTTCCAACGGGGGCTGCATCGCGTGGAAGACTTCGATATGCGTGGTTGACATGGTCAGCGCGGCGGCCATGACCTCCTTGGACCGCGCCTGCAGATCCACCGCGGCCAGCACGGCCTGATACGGACGTTGCTGCGCCTTGCGCACGATGAGCAGCGGACATTCTGCGCCTGCCATCAGCTTGGATATCGTGCCGCCGAGAAAGAGCTGTTCCATCGCGCCTTGGCCATGGGCGCCCGCCACCAGCAAGTCGGCGCCCCAGTCCTCCGCCGCGTCCAGCACCACGCGATGCGGTGAACCATCCAGACATTCGACGGCGACCGGCTCGCCGCGCACTTCGCGAAGCGCCTGCCCGAACGAATCGGCCTGCTTGGTCGTGGCGGTGCGGAATTCCTCCACGAAGCTGTCGGTTACGTCGGCAAAGATGCTCCGCAAGGCAATTTCGCTGGGGACAGCATGGAGGCAGCGCAACGCGGCACCATGCTGTTTGGCCAGCTGCGCGGCGCGCAGCGCGGCAGCATTGCCCAGGTCGGAAAAGTCGGTGGCCGCAAGAATTCGCTTCATGGTGTTCGCTCCGGACGGAATGGATGGATTGGAGGATAGGAGGGTCTGCGCCGCGCCTTTTTGACTCACGTCAAATCCGAACCAACCAGCCCCGTGCGAACGAGCGGCGCCTGCGCCGGCGCGGCCTGACGATCAGCAGACCGCGCATGTGCGCGAAGGTTCCAGTGCCTGCTTCGCCGGCGAGACTTGCTACTTCTTCGTTGCACCTGCTCCGATATAACGCTTCAGCCACCCGAAGTACTCCTGGTACCAGAGCCGCGAGTTCTGCGGCTTCAGGATCCAGTGGTTTTCGTCCGGGAAGAAGACCAGTCGCGCATCCACGCCCTTGGCCTTCAGCGAGTTGTAGTAGGCAAGGCCTTGTGAATCTGGCACGCGGTAGTCGAGCAGACCGTGGATCACCAAGGTTGGGGTCTGCATCGGCTTCACCAGCGCGCGCGGGTTCTGACCTTCGACCTTCTTGAAATCGTCCCAATAGAACGCGCCCAGCTCTTTCGGATGCCAGTAGTAGGCGTCGTCGGACATCATCGCGACCCAGTCGAAGCAGCCGGCGTGACAGACGTAAGCCTTGTAGCGGTCGCCGCCTTTCTTGGCGCCATTCCTGCTGTTCATCCACGCCACCATGTAGCCGCCATAACTGCCGCCGGTGGCGGCGAGGCGGTTCTTGTCGATGTAGCCCTGCTTCAGCATGAAATCGGTGCCGGCCTCGACGTCGGCATGCTCGCGGCGACCCCAGTCCTCGTTGATGGATTCGTTCCAGTCCTGGCCGAAGCTTGAAGAGCCGTGATAGTTCACGCACAAAACTACATAGCCCTGCGCAGCAAATGTGTGGTTGTTCCAGCGGAAGTGGAAGTTGTCGCCCCAGCAGGAATGCGGGCCGCCGTGGATGTTGTGCACTAGCGGCCACTTCTTCTTCGGATCGAAATCCGGCGGATAGATGGCCCATATCTGCGTGCTGTCGCCGTTGAAGCCGGGAATGTAGAACTCCTCGACCTTGCCCAGCCTGATGCCGGCCATGACGGGGCCATTGAAGTCCTCCAGGGGCGACTCCACGCCAGTGACGAGATCCGTTGCGAATATTCGCGGGGGCGTGGACATGTTGTTGCGCACGAAGACGGCATGTTCCCCGGTCACGGCGAAGTCGGTGACCGTGCCGCCCTGCCCGATGATCTCGGGCGTCTTCACCTCCAGCGCGAAACGGAAGAGATGGGTGCGTGCGCTGTCCTCGGCGGTGAACCAGACCGACTGGCTGTCTCCGGCCCACTTCAGCGGCGCATTCACGCCGCGATCCCACTTGGCTGAATGAATGGTCAGTTTGCCCGTCTTGCGCTCGATGAGCGTCAACTTGTCCTGGGCGATATAGCTCTTGCGGAGATTGTTGGTGACGCAGGCGATCCACTTGCCGTCGGGCGAATACGCGGGGTGCTCATG
Organism: Burkholderiales bacterium; assembly: GCA_033764435.1. Taxonomy (GTDB): domain Bacteria; phylum Pseudomonadota; class Gammaproteobacteria; order Burkholderiales; family Usitatibacteraceae; genus JAEUMY01. Next base: position 94,853 of record JANRIX010000031.1, on the reverse strand, counting down.
GTTCAGTGACGACTTGTCGGTGAGCGTACGGAACTTGCCGCTCTTCAGGTCCAGCGTGACCAGATGGTGCTCGTGGTCGAAGCGCTTCTCCTCGGCCGGATCGAAGCTGAACACGATCTCCTTTCCGTCAGGCGCGATGTCGTAGTAGTAACCCGCCGTATCAGCCTGTTTCAGTTCGTACTTTGTGCCTTCGAACAGATCCTTCACCTTGCCCGAAGCGAGATCAATGGTGATCACGTGCGGGACGCGGCCGTCGGAGAGCCAGTGGTCCCAGTAGCGATAGGCGGCGTGTTCGACCACATGGGCCTTCACCTTGGATTCGTTGTGTGCCTTCAGCTTTTCGGCCTGCTGCTTCTCACCCTTGAGATCGGGCCAGACCCAGGTAATGGCGGCCAGCTTCTTCGAATCGGGAAACCACTTGATGCCGGCCACACCCGTGGCCAGCTTGGTGACGCGGCGCGCTTCGCCGCCATCGGGCGCGATGACGTAGAGCTGCGGCTCTTCATCCTTCTTGTCGCCTTCGGTGCGCTTGGCCACGAATGCAATCCACTTGCCATCCGGCGACCATGCCGGCTCGCCATCCTTCTCACCACACGTCGTGAGCTGGCGCGGCTCGCCGCCAAAGGTGGACAGCAGCCACAGCGAGGATTGCGCCTTGTTGGCATCCATGTCGTAGGACGTGACCGACGCCACGGCCTGTGAGCCATCAGGCGACAACGAGAGCCCGCCCTGTCGCTTCATCTTCCAGAGGTGTTCAACGGTAAGACGGTTGTTTTTCTTGGCCATGTGCAGAGGGTGTGAATGACGAAAGGCCGCATTGTAGCCCGCGAGCGCGTCGGCGCCTCCCTGCGTAACGGAAGTGTCATGGCGTTGTAAAGCGGACTCTTTACAGTCCTCGACGCAGCGCTTCTCCGTTTCAATCCCACACCCAGGACATCTCGCCATGAGCCACTCGCACTCCGACACGGCCGTCGAACTTGAAGATATCGGCATCAACCCCTCGCAGAACCCGGATTTCGAAAGCGTGCTGAATGCGCGACTCTCCCGTCGCACGCTGCTCAAGGGCTCGTTCGGTCTGGCAGCAAGCAGCTTCATGGGCACCGGCCTGATGGCTTGCGCGGATGTCAATACGGTCGAGACCCCGAAAACGCTGCAGCTCAACTTCGGCGCGGTCGCCAAGGGCACAGCGGATACCGTTGTCGTGCCACAAGGCTACACGGCCCGCGTGCTGTTCCGGCTCGGCGATCCGATGACCCTGACGACGCCGGCCTACGCCAACGACGGCACCGATCCGGGTGCCTCCTATGCCAACCGCGCGGGTGATCATCATGACGGCATGCATTACTTTGGCCTGTCGGCAGCCGGCGCATACGCGCCGAATGCCAGCGATCGCGGCCTGCTGGTCATGAACCACGAAGCGATCACGCCGGCCTTTCTGCACGTCAACGGTCCGACCATCGTGGGCGGCGTGCGCACCGTGAATGACGAGGTCATCAAGGAACTGAATGTCCACGGCGTGTCCGTCATCGAAGTCAACAAGAGCAACAACAGCTACATCTACTCTCAAGGCTCCAGCTTCAATCGCCGCATCACCACCAACACCGACATGATCCTGTCCGGTCCGGCCGCCGGCGCGATGATGATCACGCGCTACTCCACCAACGGCACGCGCACGCGGGGCACGGTGAACAACTGCGCCAACGGCTACACGCCCTGGGGCACCTACCTGACCTGCGAGGAAAACTGGGCCGGCTATTTCCGCCGGATCACGGCCACCGACAACCCCAATCGCAGCGCAAAGGAACTTACCTCCTTCGCGCGGTATGGCGTGGCCGGGAACGGTCGCGAGCTCTGGGCCACTGCGACGGCGACCGATCCCAACGACACCACGTTCTCGCGCTGGAACACCATGAAGACAGGCACCTCGAACGATGGCAGCGACGACTTCCGCAATGTCGCCAACACCTACGGCTGGGTGGTGGAGATCGACCCGTTCAACCCCACTTCAACCCCCAGGAAGCGCACCGCGCTGGGCCGCTTCGGCCACGAAGGCGCCTGGCTGGGTCCCGTGCGTGCCGGCCAGCCGCTGGTGTGGTACTCCGGCGACGATTCCCGTGGCGAATACATGTACAAGTTTGTTTCCACCGCCAACTGGGACCCGGCTGATGCGACGCGTGGCCTCGCTGCGGGGGACAAGTATCTCGATGCCGGCAAGCTCTATGTTGCGAAGTTCAATGCCGACGGCACCGGCCAGTGGATTGAACTCACCTTTGGTCTCAATGGCATTTCCGCGTCCAGCCCCAATTACGCCTTCGCCGATCAGGCCGATGTGCTCATCAACACTCGCCTCGCCGCCGATGTGGTCGGTGCGACCAAGATGGACCGGCCGGAGTGGGCAGCGGTGAATCCGAACAATGGCGATGTGTACCTGACCCTCACCAACAACAACAGCACCGTTCGCACGCTCGCCAACACCGAACCCGCCAACCCGCGTTTCTACAACGACCCCCGCACCACCGGGACAGCGCAGCGCGGCAATCCCAATGGCCACATCATCCGGTGGGCGGAAACCGGCGGACAGAACGGCGCCACGACCTTCGCCTGGGACATCTTCCTCTTTGGCGCCCGCGCGTCCGTCACTGACCCCAACATCAACATCTCCGGCCTCACTGCAGGCAATGACTTCTCGAGCCCCGACGGCGCGTGGTTCGGCAAGAACGGGGTGCTCTGGATCCAGACTGACGACGGCGCCTATACCGATGTCACCAACTGCATGATGCTGGCCTGCATTCCCGGCCGCGTGGGTGACGGCACGACCAGAACCATCGTCAACACTGACGGCGCCGCCACCAAATCGGTCACCACCAAAGTCGCCGCGCAGATGTCAGAGTCGAACCTGCGCCGCTTCCTGGTCGGCCCGAAGGAATGCGAGATCACCGGCATCGCCGAAACGCCGGACGGCAAGGCCATCTTCGTCAACATCCAGCATCCCGGCGAAGACACCGCGCCCAACTTCGCCACCCGCACGTACGGCAGCTACTGGCCGGACGGCGGCAACAATCGCCCGCGCTCGGCAACGATTGTCATCACCAAGGATGACGGTGGCGACATCGGCGCCAGCCTGGTCTGATCCGCCACGCTTCGCGCAACCAAGGACTTTCGACCGTTGAACCTCCTCCTGGCCCGCGCGAGCGGGCCTCTTTTTTTCATCGCTCTCCTGTCCTGCGCGGAGCTCGCCTCCGCCCAGGACAGCGCGCGCGGCAGGGCGCTCTATGTCGCCAACTGCGCGCGCTGTCATGCCGATCCACCCGGCTCTGGCTTCATTGATCCACGGGTGCGCACGCCTGATGAGATTCGCGGCGCACTCAACCGCGTGTCGCCGATGGGCTTCCTGCAAAGCGTCATCACGGCGCAAGACGAACGCGATCTCGCCGCGTACTTTGTCGAGTCGCTGGGCCCACCCACGAATCGTCCTGACTACAATGTGGGGGACTTCTGGTGGGACCAGAAGAACGGTGGATCAAGCATCAACCTGCGCCAATTCTCTGGAAGAAACCAGTTGGCCGGGATCTGGTACACCTACGATGCGTCAGGCAATCCAGTCTGGTTCCTGTTCAACGGAGGCAGCTGGAGCGGGCCGTCGATCTACACCGCGCCGCTCTTTCGGGGCAGGGGCTCACCGTTCACCGCCGCCGAAGTGGATCCCTCGCGCTATGGCCTGACAGAGGTCGGCTTGGTCGCACTGGTGTTTTCCAATCGCGACAATGTCGATCTCACCTTTACCGTCAGCGGCCAGCGCACGCTGGCGAAAATGGTGCGGTTCGCGTTCCCCAACTGAGCGAACGAACGTGCAGGTTCAGAGATGCGGCTTGCGGGCTCAATGACCCATCGGGCTTGAGCCTGCCTCCTTGCGCACGCAGCGCATGAACTCACGGCCCTGCTGAGTCTCGCAGGTCTTGAACGCGGCGACTTCCTTCTCGCATTTTGCTTTCTCGTCACCCGCCTGCTTGCCGCAGTCGAGTGGATTGGCCAGCAGAAACTCGCGGTCGCACTTGAAGTGCTCTTCACCTTTCAGCACACCGCACTTGTCGAACATCTTCTGGTGACGCTCGCAGCGTGCCTTCTCGACGCCGGTCTTTTCGTCACAGCTTCCGACATGGGCCCAGGCGGACTGCGCGGCGACAACCAACAGCAAGACGGCACAGGCGGAACGTTGAACAATGGACTTCATGGAAACTCCCGAATGTGAAATTTCAGAGGACAGGATTCAGTTGAATACATTTCCGATCAGCACGATCATCGTGACCCGCCCTGCACTTGCAGCACAACATCGCCCCGCTGCTGGCGGAAGTCGAACAACGACGGCCGCTGCAACGGAATGCGCGCCGGCAGCGGCTGGGCATTGCGTGGCCGTACCGGCGCCGCGCCGCCCACCCCGCCCTTGAACTGACCCGTGCGAATCTCCCGGGTCAGCGTCGGCACGCGGTCCACTGCGAAGGCCAGCCATTCATCCATCAGAATCCGCCGGTCCTGCGGCTTGAAGTCGGCACGGAAAGCATCCAGCCCTTCCGCCACCAGCGCGTAGCTCAGCAGCCCCTGTTGGATGGCTTGCGCCTCGAGCGCAACATCATTGGCCTGGGTCGCCGCCAGAATGCGCATGCCTTTGTCAAAGGCCATCTGGCCCAGCCCCCGGCTCGCCATTGGGCCCGGCTTGAAGTCGGGGCTCTCGACGGTGGCTGCGGAATGACAGGCATCGACGATGAAAACGAATTCTCCCGCATCAATATCGCGCAGCCACAGGGCAAGCTCGTCGCTGCCAATCATGCGCTTGAGGTCCTCGGGCAGCAGTCCCACGCCTTTGCCCCGTCCCGGCCCGGTGTCGTGCGGCATGAGGTGAAAGCTGCCCTGCATATCGACCAAGCCGTGACCGGAGAAGGTCAGCACCACGAGATCGTCCGGCCCTGGCGCGTCGGCCGAGCCCTTGGCCAAGGCAGTCAGAGCATTGCGAATATTCGCCTTGGTGGCGCCCTGAAGCTGCGTGTTGTCGGAAATGACTTTTGCGCTGTGGGTACGTGCGTAGCGGCCGCTGCGGGTGAACCGCTGGATAAGTGCGGCATTGAGCCGACGGGCATCCGCCGCGGCGAAGTCGAGATCGAAGTCCGGGTTCTCCGTGCGGTTGACGCCGATGGAGACAACGAACGCGCGACGGGTAGGCGGTGCCGTCGCGGTCTGCTCGAGCTGCATGCGCGAATATTCGCTGCGTACGCCATCGGCATTGAAGGCATAGGCAGAGAACTCCACGCTGCGTCCAACTGGCAGGGCTATGTCGTTGAACCGGTACACCGCCGGCTGCAACGCACCCGACTGTTCAGGCGCCGATGCAACCAGTTGGCCGTCACGGAACACGCGCAGGTCATGTACCAGCGCGCCATCCACGCTGGCGACGTCCACCTCCACACTGGCCTTGCCCGCGCCGTCAGGTCGCACGGCGCGAAGCGTCACCCGCGGCTGATTGAGATTCAGCTTTTCCAGTGACCGCACCGGACGGAAGGACTCGCGCGCCAACAGGCGGGCAAGCAATCTCGGTTCAAAGTAGTCGCGCATGAAGACTTCCGGCGAAAGCGATTCGAAAGGGCGATCCGCGCGCGACCAGCGGGCGAGATTGAAACCACGGATGTCGCTCGTATCGAAGCGACCTTCAGGATCGACAACGACCCAGTCACCCGTCGCGGACATGAAGATGCGCGCCAGCCAACGACGCGTCGTCACGTCCCATACGGCGAGTCCGCCATCTTCATGCAGCGTGACAGTGAATTGATCGTTCAGCAGCGTGCCGCTCACTGCCTTGACAGCCGGCAAATCGTCCGGAAAGTAGTTCAGCGCCCCATCGGCATCGACCGGCCTCACGGCCTGCCTGCCCTCCAGCGTTGCCGACGCGTAAACCTTGCCCGCCGGATTCAGAAGATGCTCGACCCGCTGGCTGGGGTTATTGCGATGCGTCGCCAATACCCGCGCGGTCGCGGGATCCGCCTCGATCACGCCATTCAGGGGTGAGACGGCAGCGAATCGCCCCTCTGCAGTCCAGCGAAGCCGCGTCGCGGCATCCTCAAGCGTAATTGCGCCCGTGCGCTTCAGCGGATCCAGCGAGTACAGCACCGCGCGATGCCGCAAATCGCCGCCTACCTTGACGGCAAAGTAACTGCCATCGGGCGAAAGACTGACTGCCGCATACGAATCGTCCAGACCATCCTCCAGCAGGAGCGCGGCGGTATCGCCACTGTCCAGATCGATGCGATGTGCAAAAAAAGACTTGCTCCTCGCCCCCATCGATTTCTGATCACGCCCGATGATGAGTGCCGTGCGCGATCCGGGCATGTGGTGCATTGCGCTGCCAAGCACCGCTGTCGGCGACCAGTCGTCCCCCTCGCGAAACGCGATGCTGCGCCAGCTGCCAGAAGCGAAGTCGATTTCGCCCAGTTCATGGCCCGATGACTCGCCTGCACTGCGCGGGTTCCAGCCGAGCACCAGCAGCCCCACATCGGTAGGCGCGGATTCAAGCGGCCGGAGGGGCAACGCCGCGCCTGCAACGCGCTTCCAGTCCGGCCCGCTGTACACACTGAAGTCGCAAAGCCGTCGCGAGCGCTCATCCAGCCACTCGCGGACCACGCCGAGCCGGCCCTGCTGGTCGAAGCTGACATGCCATTTGCAGAAGCTGCAATCACGGCCCGTGTCTGCAAGATCTCGGACAGCCCCGGTTCGCGCGTTGAACAGCTGCAGCACACGTACTCCATCCTTGCGCAGCCCGATGCTGACAATGTCTGCTGTCGGCAGCACGCGCGGCAGCCTGCCCGTTTGCGCTGTCGGCGGTGCGCTCGTTTGCATCGTCGACTCACCGCTGAATGCAAAGCGCTGCTCGCCGGTAGCAAGGTCAACGACGGCGTGCTTCTGCTGCTGGCGCAGTGCGAACTCTGCCTCAACCCGACAGAGCACCGCGTCACCCGGCGGGGTCAACGCCAGCGGCTCGGCGCAGACGACGGATCGCCACCACTCACCCTTTTTCGTGTTCCAGAGGTGATTCACGCGCCGCGGACCGACAAGCCTGTTGACGATGATCCAGTTGCCCTGCCGCTCGCGGATTTCATCAAATGCGTCAATGCGGGGCATGGCCAAGTCATGATCCGCCGCGGGTGCAGTCTTCAGCGGCTGCGGCGCCGCTCCCTGCGCCCAACGCCAGTCAAAGATGCGTCCCGCATAGTCCCGCGCGAACACGCGCTGCGCCTTGCTGGCGATTCCGAGACCGTTCATGCCCAGCCACGGCGATCGCGACGCCACCGCACGTCCAGTCGCCATGTCGATGACGGTGAGGCGCCGCTCGGTCGCATTGGTAATGACATAGGCGTGCGTCCCGTCAGCGTGAATCTCGTCGATGGCATCCGGCGTGGGCAGCGTGAGCTCACCCAACTTCCCGTCCGCAGCGAGTCTCTTCACCCGCGGCCCCACCTGCCAGACCACCTCGCGGCGCAGCGCAAGATAGGCGAGCGCACGAATATCCCCCTGCCCGGAGGCCAATCTGCGCTGCGTATTCGTCCCATCCACCACGTAAAGGTGATGGCGTACGTGCTTGGCCAACGCTGCGTCGTTGACCGCAAATGCCCCGGTCAGCGACTGCGCGTTACCTGAACGCTTCAGCGCCGCCAACGCATCCCTCGTGGCAGCTGCCGCCTTCCTCTGGCCGGCCAGCTCAGTGGTGGCGAAGTAGATGCGCCCCGCTTCGCCAAACACGGCGTCGAACAGCACCTCGCCGTGTGGCATGCGCTGGAGTCGCTCCCCGCCTGTCGCATCCCGCACGAGAAAGCAGTGTTCGGTCGTGAACGCAAAGCCCCCCTCCTCCTCCGGCACGACAGCAATTTCCTCCGGCTTTGCACGACAACGCGCCTCCACGTCCTGGCTCGGAATGGACCAGATGCTCTGCCGCCCGTCATCACTCAGCGACTTCAAGGCCACGCCCTCCGCTAGCGGGCCGCTCACGTCGAACGTCGCGGCATCCAGCTCCGGAAAGCGGAAGCTTCTCAGCCGATCCCCCGCCCGCACCGTGAGCGTGCTGTCGCGGGCAATCACCGCTCCGATGCCGGCTGCGCTGCCAATGAAAACCCTCTCCTTGCCGGGTCGGGTCCAGTCGAAGATGCGCACACCGGACCAGAGTCTCGTAGCGACATCGGTTCCAGCACCGCCTGCGAGCCGAACCGATGGGCCCGGGACGCGGTGGACCACGCGGCCCGCTTCCGCGTCCCACACCACCGTCTCCTCCTCATAACCCAGAAGAAAGTGCCGCGCATCCAGCGCCACCACCTGTACCCAGCCACGTTGCGGCAGGTCGCGGATTGGCGACGCGCGCTTGGTCACTCGGTCAATGTGATGGACATTGGTCTGGAATTCGCCCTGATGGGTCCTGACTGTTTCCGCCAGCACGAGATGGCGCGCATCCTCGCTGAGTGCAAGGCCCACAATTTCCGGCGTCTGCCGTTTCGTGGGCGTCCGCAGCCGGTCCACGATGCGATAGCCCTCGCGTGCAACGACGAGAATTTCTGCCGGGCCGTCTTCTGGGCCGAGAATCGGAATCGCGAGCCACTGGTTGCCGGCCGGAGAGGCTGCCATGTACCGCCCCAGCATGCCGCTGTCGGCGCGAGGCAGGCCAGGGCTGCCCAAAGGCTTCAGAGACATATCCGCAAGCAGCTCCCTGAATCGCAGGCCGCCATCAAATATCAGAATGCGCCCGCCTTCCAGACAGGCGTGGCGTGGCTTGAGATGGGTGGTCAGCGGGAGCAGTGCAACGCTGCCATTCCGTGCGTCAGCGATATGGAACTTGTCATCCAGTTCGACAAAGACCTTGTCCGATCCAAGAAAGCAGAGTGCGGTGGGAAATTTGGCTGGCAAGCGCCAGGTGCGTAGCACGACAGCGCGCGCGGCATCCCAGAGTGTCGCGCCACCGTCTATGCTGGCGGTGACCAGCAGGCGCCCGTCAGGAGAACGCGCGGCGAGGTGCGCGCCACCCAGCGACTGCTGCACCTGCAGCGTCGGCCGCGACGTTGTAGGCTGACTCTGCGCAAGGGCGCACAACGAGAAGCAGAGGAATAGACCGCAGTACAGCGAGCGGCTCACGGCTATCGACTCCGCGAGGATTCTGTCGTCTCGATCAACGCCTCGAATCCCTTCTCATTCGGCGCCGGTACGAATATTCGCGGGATCACGGCGATGAGCGAAGGCATGAGCAACAGCGGCGAGCGCGGCTTCACCTCCTCGCCACGGGCGCGGGCGGCCGCATCCTCGGCCGCAAAGTCGCGCACGAAGCCGACCCGCCCGGGGGCGATGGCCTGCTTCGCCGATGCATCGGGCAAAGCCAGCGGTTGCAACGTGCTTTCGCCCTTGTTGACCTTGTTGTACACCCCGGGCGGTGTCTCGGGATCTTCACCTTCGAGCAGCACGTAGGGCTCATGATCGGTGCCGCGCACGCCGATGGTCGCCAGCCGTGTCTGGATGCGGTAATCGGCGGGCGACTGGCGCGCCACCAGGCCGGTGACCGAACGCACGGTGCCGCGCACCAGCTCGAACACGGCCGCCAATTGCCCGGGTGGATCGTAGGCGTACGTCCCAATGCGCAGCTGCGTGTTCTTGCGAATGGACATCAACGCACCATCGATGAAAGCGAGATGGACCTCACCATCCGGCCCGGTCTGGATCAGGTCACCGGACCGCAGTTGCATGCCGACCACCAGTGGGACGGCACGTCCTTCGCGCTCGGTGGTCGCGCGGCCGGCGAGGAAGCGGACCTCGGCGGCATGGCTGCGACCCGCAGGCTTGTCGGCGCCGGGCATGACATGGCGCTTGACCGCTGCCCGGTCGCGCTCGGCCTGGCTGTCGGCCAGGTGGGTGCAAAGTGCCCGTGCATCCTCGGGCGCGAACAGGCGAAAGTCCTCTTCGGCACTGCCCGGCGCGCGAAACCGCGCACGGCTCGCGGCGCCATCGCCTGCAGCGGCGAATGATGCCTGCGCGAGCGTGGTCAGCGTCTGCGCCTTGCAGTCCAGCAGATTGGTGGACGTGCGCACGGCAACGCTTGTGCCGCCCGCCGCGCGCGGTGGATTGAATGTTTCGCGAATGGTCACAACATCCGCCGTGAGCGCCGCACCCTGGGCATCGCGGCGCAATCCACGTGCACCATCCGGCGTGTTCTGCCAGACAGCCCAGTTGCCGCCCGCCGCGAGCTGGGAGAGCAGCGTGCCGCCCGAGGACAGCTTGGCCGCATGGCAGAGGAACGCATGCCAACCGGCCAGGTCGCCCGACTTGGGCCAGGGACGCGCCGGGGCCTGGGGATTGGTCACCACGCGCAATGCCTGCCCGGCCGCGTCGCGGTATTCGGTGGTGGGCACGCGAGCCGACTGGGCGGCGCAATCAATCTCGGTGCGTGCCAGCGCGTGCTGCGCGCTCAGCGTGCCGGATTCGGTCGCGAGCGTGATCGGCTGCTGGGGCTGGGACTTCATCCAATAGACCGGCTTGCCTTCAAGCAGCTGAACCCCGGCAGCCTCGACAGTGAGGCGCGTGGTACCGCCACCCAGCGGAAACGTCTGGCGAGCGTGCGCACTCCCCATGAGGCAGAGGATGAACAAGGCAAGGACAGCGAAGCGGGGTTGGCCAATCAGGCCGGACAACTGCGGAGAGCGGATGAGCATGGGCGGGGGCAGTGTTGTGAGGATGTTGTGCCGCCCGGCCACACACATGTGCCAGCGGGACGGTGCCGCTTCCGCATTTCAACCCAAGTCTGCACCTGCCGCAAGCGCGGACTGCGAATATTCGCAGTCCTGGAAAGGCTAGGTCCGCAACCGGAATTCGATGGGCACCTCCACCCACATGCTTTCCGGCACACCGTTGCGTGTGCCGGGGACAAACTTCCAACGCTGCACGACATCCAGCGCAGCCTCATCCAGGCGGCTGAATCCGCTGCCGGACTTGAGTTCAACTTTCAGCGGTGCGCCCTGCGCATCGACCAGCACGTACAGCAGCACCCTGCCCTGTTCCTGCAGGCGCTTGCTGAGTGGCGGGTAGGCGGGCGCGGGGTTGCTGAAGTAATCCGCTGTCGAGCTGGGCAACTGGATCTTTGGCACGGATGACACCGTCTCCGGCGCGATGACTGGCGCGGCAGGCGGTGGTGCCGCTCGCAGCTCAGGTGGCGAGACGGGCAGACTGAAGCTGGATACCACCGGCACCTCCGGCTCGACCTGCTGCACCTTCGGCTGATCAATCCGCTTTGGCACAGGGGTCCGCTGCGGCAGCGGCTCGGGAGTCTTCGCCTGCTCGGCCTGCGGCACGAACATCTGGAGGCTGACCGGCACGACGATGGCCGGAGCAACGGCGGCGACACTGCGCCAAAGCATTGCAAAGAAGCCCAGATGCGCCACCGCAACAATCGTGAGCCGCAATGCGCGTTGCCGGCGGCTCCTTTGCCAGCCCGCCGCATCGCCCCGCCGCGCGGCCAGGCCGACCTCTATCGGAACATCCATGTTCATGTGTCAGCCCACATGCGCAGGAGGTTGTGATACGTCCCCGTCAGCGCGACGCTGTGCGCGTTGTCGCCGTGTTCGTTGCGCAATGCAATGATGGTGCGGTCGAGTTCGTACAGCATCTGCCGCTGCGTGTTGTCGCGCACCATGCTCTCGATCCACATGAAGCAGGCGAGCCGCGCGCCTCGCGTGACCGGCGCCACTTCATGCACGGTCGTGCCCGGGTAAATGATCGCGTCGCCTGCATTCAACTTGACCGCTCGCGAACCGCCCGGCTCGTGCACGATCAACTCACCACCTTCGTAGCTGTCCGGGTCGGCGAGAAACAGCGTGCAGGAGATGTCGGTACGCACGCGAAGGCCGGAGTGCGGCGCGAAACGGATGGCGTTGTCCACATGCGCGCCAAAGTGGTTGTTGGCCCCCTGATAACGATTCACGCGAGGCGGGAACACCCGCTTGGGCAGCGTGGCGCTGAAAAACACGGGATGCCGATCCAGCGCCGCCAGCACGATCTGGCGGATGGCGTGCATTTCGTCGGACTCGTGCGAGAGCTGCTCGTTGTTCTTCAGCAGCGCCGCCTGCGCACCAGCCGTCTCTCGACCGGGTTCCCACTTTGCGACGTTGATGAGCCTGCGAATATTCGCAAGCTCATCCAGGGTCAGGACCTGTTCGATGACCAGCATCATGGTCAAAAGCTCACCGTCAGCGTTCCCTGCACCAGCCGTCCCGGGCCGGGCACGTAGTGTCCGCGATAGAGCGCGTCGCCATACAGCTTGTCCGCCACGTTGGTCACGTTGGCCTTGAAGGTGAAGGTCTGGTTCAGCTTGTACTCCGCAAACAGATCACCCGTGGTGTAGCTCGGCGCCTCCCAGGCCGGCGCGGTCACGTCCGCCGGTGCGGTCTTGCTGCGAAAGTTGATGCCGCCGCCGAAACGGAACTTGGGCGTGAGCTGATAGGTGGTCCAGACCGTGCCGTTGTGCTTCGGGGTGAGGCCGGGGCGGTCGCCTTCGCGGTTGCCGACCGTGTTCACCGTGCTTGCAGCGTCATCCACCTTGGCAGTCGGAATCCAGGTGTACGAGAAATACACTTCCCACGCCGGCGAGATGCGGCCGGCAATGTCCAGCTCCAGACCTTGCGCATGGCGCTTGCCCGAGAGCAGGAGGCGGGTGGCAGCCGTGTCCGGGTCGGTGTTGCGCTCGTTCTTCTTCACCGAACGGAACAAGGCAACACGGGTCGAGAGCCGCTTGTCGAACGACTCGATGCGCGCGCCGATCTCGACGTTCTCGCTCGATTCCGGCGGCGTGTTGGCCGACAACGCGTTGTAGGAATAGGCATCGCCCGACGTGTTGAACGACGTGCCATGAGAGCCGTAGAACGACAGCGAGTCACTCGGCTGATACAGGAAGCCGATGCGATGGCTCCACTCCGACACCTTCTGCCGGTACGACGTCACGGTCTCGGGACCGGCCGCGTTGGTCGGGATGGCATAGGTGTTGTAGCGGCCGTCGAGACTGTCGTAGCGCAATCCGAGGATGGCCTTCACCGTGGGCGTGATCTCGATGTTGTCCTGCACGTACACGCCCCAGGCCTCGGCATTGAAATCGTTGCCGCGACGGAACACGCGTGAGCCTTCATCCACGCCGGCGCCATCATGCGGCGTGCCGGCCGTGGTGGTGGGCTTGTTGGGCACGGTCACGCCGCCTTGAGCAGCGCTCCGCGCGGCGAACACCACGCGCTCATCCTTGGCGAAGTCGACACCAGCGAGCAGCTGATGGGTCTTGCCGAAGGCCGTGAACTTGGTCGAGAGATCGGACTGCGCCTGGGTGGTCTGCAGGTTCTGCACCTTCAACTGGTTGCCCCGCGAGAAAACCGTGGAGGGACCGAAGCCTTCCAGCGTGTTCTGGACGGCACCCGTCCCACCCACGAAGCGCACGGTGCTGGCGCGCATGTCCCGCTCGTACTCGCCGGCGCGGACGCGCGTGGTGAGTTCGGTGTCGGCGTTGATTCGGAACACATGGCCCAGCGTGCCGATCATGGCGCGACCCAGGTTGCGATCACTTGCGGCGCCGTAATACGCATCCGGTTCCAGGCTGCCGATGATGGTGTTTTCCGCGCTGGTGGAGGCGGTCGTGGGGCGAATCCACGGGAGGCCATAGTTGATGCCGTTCTTGTTGTCCAGGTAATAGAGCTGTGCCTGAAACTCGTGGCGCAACCCGATGCCGTGGGTCACTGCCAGCGCCGCGCCCTGCTTGTTCAGACTGGTGCCGACGCCGTTGTTGTCGGCTTCGGTGTGCATGGCCGTGAAGCGCACGGCCGTGTCCTGCGCCACCGGCTGATTGATGTCGGCAACAAAGCGGTTGTACTTGTGATTGCCCAGCGTCAGTGCGACGCTTTTCTCCTCCACCAGATGCGGCTTCTTGCTCACCTGGTTGGCGATACCGCCGGTAGAGCCGCGGCCGAACAGCATCGATGCCGAGCCGCGCAAGAGGTCGAGCCGGTCCAGGTTGAACGTGTCGCGGTCGTAGAACGCCGCATCGCGCATGCCATCGAGAAAGATGTCGCCGGTCTGGGCCATGGAAAAGCCGCGCAGGCGGATGTCCTCCTCGCCGCCTTCGGCCGCGAGGAACGTGACGCCTGCCGTGTTGTGCAGCACGTCCTTCACGGTGTCGAGGTTGCGCTCGAGCATCAGCTTTTCGGTCACCACCGTGACCGACTGCGGAATGTCGCGCAGCGCCTGGTTGCCCTTGAACGAGGGGGTGGTCACTGCCCGTACCGCATCCTTGCCCTGCTGGGCCTCGACCTTGTCCTGAACGATGACGGGCTTCAGGGTTTGGGCATCCTTCTTGTCGGCCTCCTGCGCCGTAGGGGGAGGTGCGGCCTGCGCGTGGACCTCCAGCGCGGCCATGACCGCAAGCGCGATCAGGGAGGACTTCAGGGGGATGGGGTTGAGCGTTGATGCGGCGATGCCGGCACCCGGTTCGCGACAATTCGCGCGGGAAAAATCGATGGTCATGCTGAGCCTTCCAGTGGATTGCGTTGGAGTAGAACTGGCTGGCTGGCGAGATCATCGCGGGCTGGCTGGAACGGGTTGCTTGGCGCACACGGCAATAAACCTGGGCCCCTCGAACCGTCTGGCTGCACCCTTCAACCCGTTGAATGCACGGGAGATCTGGCTAACACGGTGCGAATATTCGCGAGGTGAAGCAACACCTCGTAATGATAGCTATTCTCATTTATGAGCGCAAGCGGGCACACGACAAACTGTGCAGGGGTCAGGCGCTCGCGCCTGCGGCTAATACATGCCGGCCCGCACGCCAGGCGTCACGCAGCCCGGGGGGATGACCGGACCCGTTTAGATCCGAAACGCTCATCCAAACTGCCGCTGCATCCAGCGACCGACCATCTGCTTCTCGTAGCACAGGCCACCCACCCGGGCGCACGTCCCCGAATTGTCCTGATAGCCCGGATCGGAGAGCTTGGCTTCGGCTGAGGACGCCTTGCCATCGCGGGTGAAGGTGTAGCGCAGTGACATGCGCGGCCAGTTGATCGGCCGAAGCACCCGCAGCGACATTGCGCCAGTCCGGCCCGGCTCAATCTCGCCGGCAAGGTCGAGGTCCGTGATCGTCACCTTCAGGCGATCGCCCGCCTTGAGGTGGCGCGCCGCCTGCTCGGTGAAGAGTCGCGTTACCTCATTCAAGGTCTCCTGCAACTCTTCGCTGGAACCGCTGCGTGAGCGCGGATAGGCATCAGTGAAGCCTTCCGGTTTCTCGAAGGACACTTCGACTACCGGCGACGCCTGTGCCGACGCCGTAGTGGAGAGGGCAACTGACAGCGTCAGCACAAGTGCCGACAAACCAAGAATGCGAGGTTGCATGGGGCGCTTCATGGCAGCGTCTCCTGGACATGAGTCATGCGGCGAACGCCGGCTGGCGGGCTGGATGCTCCACCATCCGGTTGTGATGGAAATTATGACCCGCTCGCCTGGCTTCTGTTCCGCATTCGTGCCACGGGAATTCCCGAATCAGCGCGCTGGCGTCTCCACGACGCGCAACCACCAGGGACGGCGCGGACAATCTGGCGGCACGCCAGCGCGCTGCTTCCAACGATCCTGCAGGTCTGCGCTGGTGGCGCGCAGGATGTGATCGCAGTCGGCGGCGCGAGAAATTTCCGAGAGGTGGCGCGAGATCACTTCTGCGAGCAATGGGCAGGCCTGCCCGCTGTCCAGGGATGCCGAGTAGGCCGTCATGAGATGCAGCGTCGCCGCGAGAAGCCGGTGCAGCTCGTCCAATTCGTCCTGCGAAGTCACACGTGGTTCACACAGCATGGCGGGCCTCGGATAAGGGTCGCTAAATATGGGTCGCTAAATGAGGGTCGCTGGCTGGCTATGGACGCGGCGCGCCGGGACGGACCCGTTGCACCCAGGAGAGAGATTCGCGTGTTGGCTGGCTTGCGTGGGGTGGGGGTTGTGGGGTTCGCTATTTGGTCAGAATGAGTTTGCCCAGACGCGTCTTGCGCAGCGAGTAGGTCTCGCCGTTATGGCGGATCTTCAGTTCGCTCTTTTCGCCCAGCAGCAATTCGCTGGAGACGCCCGACCCGTTGCCGGCCTCGGCAGCGCGGGTGGGCGGGCGATGGGTGATGGCGGGTTTTTTCAGCGTCGTCATGATGGGTGTCCTGGGGCGATGGCTGCCTGGATTCGATCTTGGTGGCGGTTCATGAATTCATCTTAATGCGAACTATTCGCATTTGCAAGCGAATATTCGCATCAGTGATCTCCCCTGTCGACAGCGCTCTACGACATCCGCCGCGAGAGACAGCGTCCACGAGTAAAATCCCGGTTCTCTCAGGAGCCCCATCATGAAACCCAACGACCTCCCCTCTTCCGCCAAGCCCGTTTTCAAATGGGACGATCCCTTTCTCCTCGATGATCAGCTCACCGACGACGAACGCATGATTCGCGACTCGGCCCACGCCTACTGTCAGGAAAAGCTGATGCCGCGCGTCCTGGAAGCCAATCGCCACGAAATCTTCCACCGCGAAATCATGAGCGAGATGGGCGAGCTGGGTTTCCTCGGCCCCACCATCGAGGGCTATGGCTGCGCCGGCGTGTCCAGCGTGGCCTATGGATTGATCGCGCGGGAAGTCGAGCGCGTGGATTCGGGCTACCGTTCCGCGATGAGCGTGCAGTCGTCGCTGGTAATGCATCCGATCCACGCCTACGGCACGGAGGCGCAGCGCGAAAAGTACCTGCCCAAGCTCGCCACTGGCGAATGGGTCGGCTGCTTCGGCCTCACCGAACCCAATGCGGGATCGGACCCCGCCTCCATGTCCACGCGCGCCAAGAAAGTCGCAGGCGGCTACAGCCTCTCCGGCGCCAAAATGTGGATCACCAATTCGCCCATTGCCGATGTGTTCGTCGTCTGGGCCAAGGATGACGACGGCGAGATTCGCGGCTTCATCCTCGAAAAGGCCATGAAGGGCTTGAGCGCACCCAAGATCGAAGGCAAGTTCTCGCTCCGCGCCTCCATCACCGGCGAAATCGTGATGGATGAAGTCTTCGTGCCCGAGGAGAACTTGCTGCCCAACGTGAAGGGCCTCAAGGGTCCCTTCGGCTGCCTCAACAAGGCGCGCTACGGCATCAGCTGGGGTGCGATGGGGGCGGCGGAATTCTGCTGGCACGCAGCGCGCCAGTACACCCTGGATCGCAAGCAGTTCGGCAAGCCACTGGCCGCAACACAGCTCATGCAGCTCAAGATGGCCAACATGATGACCGAGATCACGCTGGCGCTTCAGGGCTCATTGCGCGTGGGCCGCCTGATGGACGAAGGCCGCGCCGCACCCGAGATGATTTCACTGGTAAAGCGCAATGCCTGCGGCAAGGCGCTGGACATCGCCCGTGTGGCGCGCGACATGCATGGCGGCAACGGCATCGCCGACGAGTACCACGTGATCCGTCATGTCATGAATCTTGAGGCCGTGAATACCTACGAGGGGACTCATGACGTGCATGCATTGATCCTGGGGCGGGCACAGACGGGGATTCAGGCGTTCGGGTGAGCGCCTTGATCCTCGAAATCGCCCAACTCAAGATCAAGACCGGGCAGTCTTCGGAATTCGAGGCTGCCTTTTCAGAGGCCCAGCGCATCATCGCGGGAATGCCCGGCTACCTCTCGCATGAACTGCAGCGCTGCATCGAGCGGCCCGATGAATACGCGCTGCTCGTCCGCTGGACGTCGATTGAAGCTCATGAGGTGGGCTTTCGCCAGTCGGCGGAATACCAGGAATGGCGCAAGCTGCTGCATCATTTCTACGACCCGTTCCCGACAGTGTTGCACTATGAGTCCGCTCTGAACGGTGCGGCAAAGGGCTGAACAGCACCCTTCTCCGACGCGAATATTCGCAGTGCTCCAGAGTCGCGCTGCCTACCGATACCCCCCATCCGCCATCAGCACCTGCCCCATGAAGTAGGGCATGGTCAGGATATGCAATGCAACGGCAGCCATCTCCTCCGGCTCGGCCCAGCGGCGCATCCAGATCTTGGCGGATTCCTTCTCGCGCACGTCCGGCGGCAGCGTGGCGTTGAGGTCGGTGTTGATCCATCCCGGCGCGAGTCCGTTCACGACGATGCCGTCTGGCGACAGGAACTCGGCCGCGTTCTTGACCAGCATGTTGGCCGCCGCCTTCGACGAGTCGTAGTGCGCGGACACGGGATCGTTGGAATTGATGCCGTTGGTCGACGTGATGAGCAGGATCTTGCCGCGGAATTCGCCACTTGGGGCGTTGCCACGCATGATGCGCGCGGCGTGCTTGGTGACCAGGAATGCACCCGTGGCGTTGGTGTTCTGCACCTGGTCCCATTCCTTCTGGGTCTGGTCGAAAAAATCGGTGTTGGGCGAAATGCCGGCGGAATGGATGACGTAGTCGACCCGCTTGCCCGCGCCGTGGATGGCGTCGAAGAACGACGACACGCTGGCCTCCTCGCCCACCTCGCAGGGGAAGGCATCGACCGCAATGCCGGCCCGCGCGCCGGAAAGTTTCGCAATGGCGGCGGCTGTCTTGTCGGGCTTGCGGCTGGCCGAGATGATGAGATCGCCGCCTGCCCGGGCCACGGCGAGCGCACAGCTCATGCCAATGCCGGAGGCGCCACCCGTGACGACAGTCGTGGTGCCGGAAAAGTCGAAATTCGCGCTGGCGTGTTTGCTCATGGTATCTCCTCCTCTTTGAATTCTTCGTTAGTTGTCCATTTGCCCCGCATGCGACGCGGCGCTACCCGAAAATGCCCACCGCACCCTGCGCCCAGGCCAGCAGAAACCCGATGGCGATGACGAGCAGCGCACCAATACGCCAGCGCTGGTCGTGGATCTTGCGCACAGCCAGCTCGCAAGCGAGCCCGGTGATCGCCAGCAGGCAGCCGAAGACGACAAAATCAGCAAGCGTCCAATTCACCTCATTGGTGAATTGCATTGCAACGAGCGGCGCCAGAAGCAACAACGCAACTGCGCCCCACAGGGCGCGACGCAACTTTGCAGGCCGCTTCTCGCGATGTTGATTCACTGCACTGGATGTCATGACGCCTCCTCGGCTACCGATTCACGGACATAAGCGTACCCGGTTTGCGCCAGAAGGATAATGCGCTTTTCCTGCTCTGAGCACAGCCTGCCAAGATGACCGAAGTTCGCGCATAATTCCGTCCGCAATCCCGTAACCGTCGCTCGTTCCATGGCACTGTCCCCACGACTCAGAGCATTTTCTATTCATCTGGCCTGCTCCGCGCTTGTCGCCGGGGCAGCCGCCTTGTTCGTTTCACAGATCTGGTATCCGAGTCCCCTGCTCCGTTTGCTGGGTGGATTCGAGATTTTCCTGATGCTGATCGCGATTGATGTGGTCCTCGGCCCGACCATCACCCTGATCATCGCGAAGCCGGGCAAGTCAAGGCTGGCACTCAGTTTCGACTACACGGTCATCGGGGCTGTCCAGCTCGCCGCGCTGATCTACGGCATGAATACCCTGGCCGTGGCGCGACCGGCATTCATCACGTTCGCCAAGGACGGATTCCTGGTTGTGCGCGCCAACGATGTCTCCCCAGCGGAACTTGCCGAGGCCAAGTTTCCCGAGTTTCAGTCTATCGGAATCGGCAAGCCGCGCTGGGCGCTGGCGGAGCTGCCGACCAATCTGGAGGAACGGAACAAGGTCATCCTTGACGTGGCGGGGGGCGGACGTGACTACTGGGGCTTCCCGAAGTACTACCGCCCGATGCAATGGAAGGTGGCTGCTGATGCGGCCAAGCCGCTGGACACACTCCGAAGCCGCCTCCCTGCCGGCACGGTGCTCGACATCAACTACGTGGCCGGCGCCCAGCAGGCGGAAGAGTCAGCGCTCGGGTTCGTGCCATTCATTGATCGCAGTCGGTCCATCGCCGCGGTTCTGGATCGGCGCAGTGGCGAAATTGTCGGCTATGCCTGGCACTCGCCTTGGTAGTAAGTCAGCCATGCGGCTGCTCGTTGGCGCAGATCATGTGCACCGAGGCAGCGAGGCTGCCACGATTTCAGTGGGTATATCGGTGCACGACGTAGCTGCGTCGCGGGTGAATCCTGATTTCAAGTCCCTCGCCACCTCCCTAAAATGAGTTTCCCCTTCCGGACAAAGGACTTGTCATGCGCCTCGATCCGCGCCTCTGCAAACTGATCTTCGCTGGCAACGCCTCGCTCATGGTTGTGTTGCGGCGCGGGATGTTGGTCCTGCTTGCGGCGGCGTTGCCCGCGCTGGCCGCTGTGGATATCCCCAACGCCAAAGACCACCCGCTGCTGACGCGCTACCCGAATTCGCACATCACCGAATATGAGAAGGCCTTCAACGCCGTCGAGATGGCGATTGGGAAGAAAGGCAGCGAACCGGTGCGCAAGGCCATCGAAGGTGATGCGACGATCATCCACTACTTTCACAACAACGCCGATAAGCAGCCGAGCGCACTGCAGCTCATCCGCAACTACCAGAACGCCATCAAGGGCATCGGCGGAGAGGTGGTCTATGAGCGTCTGCCGCGCGAAGGCGACGGTGGCGAGACGACACTGAAAGTCACGACCGGCGGCAAGGAAGTGTGGGTACGGGTCGAGCCCGGCATTTTCAGCGCACCGACGCAGAGCTACAAGTTGTGGATTGTCGAGGTGGCCGGCATGCAGCAGTTGGTCACGGCCAACAAGCTGCTGGATGAACTGAACAAGAACGGATTCGTCGCGCTGTACATCAACTTCGACACCGGCAAGTGGGACCTGAAGGCAGACGGCCAGGCCACGGTGCGTGAAATCGTGACCATGCTGAAATCCGCACGCGCGCTGAAGATCGCCGTCGAAGGGCATACCGATAGTGTGGGTCAGGCTGCTGCCAACAAGACCCTGTCCGAAAACCGCGCGAAGGCGGTCATGGCCGCCATCGTGGCGGGTGGCATCGACCCGAAGCGGCTTTCCGCTGCCGGCTTCGGCCAGGAACGCCCTGTAGCGGACAACCGCAACGACGAGGGCCGCGCCAAGAACCGGCGGGTCGAGCTGGTGAAGAAATAGCGTAGCGCGGTCCGCCAACTGACTCGAAGCGCGGGTGGATGTCGGGAAACATCCACCCGCTTCCAGCCGGCGTATCCCGCATGATGCGCCGCAGCAAATTCCGCTAAAGTGTCGCCCGCCTCTTGCGAATATTCGCAGGGGCGACGCCCAAAAAACAACACGCACGCTTCACCAACCATCACGCCCGCCACCATGTCCCGCCACGCCTGCACTTCTCGGCGCGTCGCCCTGCGCACGCCCACCGTCCGTCTCTCCCTGCGTCCACTCAACCCGCTCATCGCCCTGCTGATTGCCGGCGCCGCCGGCACCGTCTTCGCTGCCGGCGAGCCGCGCGTCGACAAGATCGATGTGACCGCCCCGGCCGGCCGCGAAGCCAAGTCCGACACCGCCAGCGAGGGCACCGTGAGCAAGGAGCAACTGGAGCATCGCCCCATCGCCCGTCCCGGCGAGGTGCTGGAGGCCATTCCCGGCCTCATCGTCACGCAGCACTCGGGCGGCGGCAAGGCCAACCAATATTTCCTGCGCGGCTTCAATCTGGATCACGGCACGGACTTTCGCACCACGCTGAACGGCATGCCGCTCAATCACGTCACCCACGCCCACGGCCAGGGCTATACCGACGTGAACTTCCTCATCCCTGAGCTCATCGAGCGCATCGTCTACAAGAAGGGGCCGTACTATGCCGAGGAAGGGGACTTCTCCTCGGCCGGGGCGGCCGACATCGAGTATGTCCGCAAGCTCGGCCAGTCCAGCGCGAGCCTGGAAATTGGCCAGCGCGGCTACCGTCGTCTCTTCGCCGCGCTGGGCAGCACACTCGGGCCGGGCAATCTGGTCATCGGTATTGAGGGTCTGCGCAACGACGGCCCGTGGGAAGTGCCCGAGTCGCTCGACAAGAAGAACCTCATGCTGCGCTACAGCTTCGCCGCGATGGGTGGGAAAGCCAGCGTGATGGCGCTCTCCTATCGCAACAAGTGGAACTCGAACCATCAGGTGCCGCAACGGGCGCTCGACAGCGGACTCATCAGCCGCTTCGGCAACCTCGACGATTCCGATGGCGGCGATACCCGCCGCGACAGCCTGTCAGCCGACTGGCAGTGGATGGATGAATCGGGCTACCTCAATGCGAGCGTCTTCACCACCCGCTACACGCTGGACCTGTTCTCGAATTTCACTTACTTCGCCGCCGACCCGGTGCGCGGCGACCAGTTCGAGCAGATTGACCGGCGGCGCGTGCATGGCGCCAGCGTCGAACGCGGCTTCACGCACGGCCTCGGCCCGGTCGGCAAGACGGTCGAATCGACCACGGCCATCGGCGTGCAACTGCGTCGTGACGACATCGACCAGGTTGGCCTCTTCGGCACCACCCGCCGCGCGCGGCACACGACCTTCGCCGACAACGAGGTGAAGCAAAGCACCCTGTCCGCCCACCTTCGCAACACGACCCAGTGGACGCCCTGGCTGCGCAGCGTGGCCGGCGCACGCATCGACGAATTCAAGTTCGACGTGAAGTCGTTTGTCCCCGCCAACAGCGGTGTGGTCAAGGACAGCATCGTCAGCCCCAAGCTCGCGCTGGTCTTCGGCCCGTTCGACAAGACCGAGTTTTTCGCCAGTGCGGGCCGTAGCTTCCATTCCAATGACGCACGCGGCACGACCATCACCGTCGATCCCGCCACCGGCGATCCGCTGGACAAGGTCAATCCGCTGGTGAAATCGCGCGGCGCCGAGCTGGGCCTGCGCACGGAGCTCGGCCCGGTGCAGATCACGGCAGCGCTGTGGCATCTCAAGCTCGATTCGGAACTGCTCTTCGTTGGCGACGCCGGCACGACCGAGGCCACGCGCCCGAGCAAGCGTAAGGGCATCGAGCTGTCCGCCTTCTGGTCTCCGAAACGCGGCATCTACTTCGATGCCGATGTGGCGCTGTCCCGCGCGCGCTTCAGCGACAGCGCGACGGAAGGCGAATACATTCCGGGCTCCATCGAACGCACGGCATCGCTTGGCGTCACCTTCGACGACGACCGCCCCTGGTTTGGCGGTTTGCGCATCCGCCATTTCGGCGCGCGCCCGCTCATCGAGGACAACAGCGTCCGTTCGCCATCGTCCACGCTCGCCAGCCTGAAGCTGGGCTACAAGCTGGATCGCCGTGCGAGGATTGCCTTTGAAGTCATCAACCTCTTCGACCGCAAGGTGTCGGACATCGATTACCTGTATGAGTCCCGCCTGCGCGGCGAGGCCGACCCGGTCACCGACATCCACACTCACCCTGTGGAGCCGCGCACGCTGCGGCTGATGCTGACCTACAAGTTCTGATCCCGGCGGTGTCCGGGCATGCGAATATTCGCACCGGACACCGCGCCATGATTGCCGCACCGCTCACAGCCACCCGCCTCACGTATGCCATTGCCGGCGTGGCAGCGCTGTTGCATGGCTACGTGGCGCTGTTCAAGGCGGACGGCGGCTTCTCGCTCTTCCTCGTCGGCTTGTTGCTCGTCTCGATGCTGCCGTACGCCATCGCGGCGGGGATTGCCTACGTGCCATCCCGTGCCGGCTTCGGGTTGGGCTATGCAGTGGCCTGCCTGGCCGGCGACCTGTTCATGCACTACGCCGTGTTCATCGCGCCCAAGGGCTCGACCGCTGCGCTGGGATTGCTGTTCATGCCGATCTGGAATCTGATCATCCTCGGACCGATTGGCGGTGTCGTGTTCTGGCTGGTGGGCCGATTCCTGCTCACGCATCGGCGTTGAAGGCCCGCGCCGGGCGCTCAAGCCCGGGATACAGCGACCTTGCGAGATGGTGACCGCATGAAGCAGAAAGGCCGGCGATGCCGGCCTTTTCGTCCCCCGCGAATATTCGCAAGCACTACTGCACGCTCTCATCCATCAGCAGCTCCGCCGGCAGCGAGAAGCTGGTGATGCCCTCTTCGCGAAGCTCTGCCGCTTCCTCCGCACTCACCTTGCCACGGATGTTGCGATGCGCCTCCTCGCCGTAGTGCATGCGGCGGGCGCGCTCGGCGAACTCGCCGCCGACATTCTCGGTGTTGGCGAGAATGAATTGCTTGAACTGCTGCAGCAGCATGTGCTGGCTGCCGAGATAGGCTTGGGTGCCTTCCGAGTGTTCTGCAGTCGGCTGGTTTGCCGCGGATGAGTCGCTGCCCAGATTGAGGCGCGGCGCGGTGAGCGCCTTGCGAATATTCGCATCGCCGCACATCGGGCAGGTGACCAGCCCGGACGAGCGCTGCTGCTCGAAGGCTTCGCTGGAGGCGAACCAGCCTTCGAACTTGTGCTCGTCGGGACAGATGAGGTTGAAAACAATCATGGCAAATCGTGCTGAAGAAACATCCTGTTCGATATATCGGGCGGCGCGGGTGATTTCTCAAGCCCGTCAACCGTGACAACGCGCGGCAAAGGCGCGGAGTTTACCTGCCGGATAATTTTTCCGCGTCGGTCCGCGCCCACAGTGGCTCGGCCGAGCGCGCCGCGCGCTCGACAGCGCCCGAGGCTGCCACCTTGTGCGCATTGACGTAGGCCTCGTGGTTGGCTTCGACATCGGCCAGGTCGTAGACGTAATTCACCATGAAGCCCAGTGACTGGGCTGCGCCCTTGGGAGACAGGTCTGCGGCGCGATTGATGCGCTCCAGCCTTGCGCCGTTGCCGAGGTGAAAACGCGCCACGGGGTCGCGGGACTGACCTGAATCCCACTCGCGCGTGAGATACCAGGCCAAGAGCTGCTCGATGCGTTCGGACGACTCCGGCGGCGGCAGCCCCTGGCGCTTCGCCAGTCCGCCAATCTCCTGGCGCGCGACGTCATCCGCCCACAGGTTGCGCTCGCCGGTCTGGCGGGTGAGCCATTTGGTGAATCCCGGCACGGGTGACAGCGTTGCGAATATTCGCAGGTTGGGCAGTTCTGCATGAAGGTCTGCTGCGACCTGCTTGATGAGAAAGTTGCCGAAGGAAATGCCGCGCAGACCCTCCTGGCAGTTGGTGATGGAATAGAAGACCGCACAGCGCGCCTTGCGTGGGTCACCGATGGCGCTGTCCAGCGACAGAATGGGTGCCACGGCGCTGGGCAGGTCGTCGGTGAAGGCCACCTCGACGAAGATGAGCGGGTCCTGCGGCAAGGCCGGATGAAAGAAACCGAAGCAGCGGCGATCCGCCGCCAGCCGGCGCTTGAGATCCGGAAAGCCCTGGATGGCGTGCACGGCTTCGTACTGGATCAGCTTCTCCAGGATGGCCGCTGGCGTATTCCAGTCGATGCGACGCAGCTCGAGGAAGCCGCGGTTGAACCAGGACCCGAGCAAATGCTGCAAATCGTGATCGATGACGGCGTACTCAGGATGGGTCTTCAGCTCCTTCAACAAGGCCGTGCGCAACGACACCAGCACCTCGGTGCCGCCCGGCGCCATGTTCATGCGGCGAAACACCTCCTGCCGCGGCGGCTCGGCCACGAACTGCAGGAACGCGAGATTGGCGGGTGTGGGCGCTTGGTAATACGCCTCGGCTGCGGACAGGACCTGGCGCGGATTGGGCGAGAAGTCGCGTACGAGCAAATCAAAGAAGTGCCGGCGACCGTCATCGTCCAGACCTTTGTAGAGCGCCACCGCACGGCGCGCCATGACGGCACCCGACGCTTCGCCGCGCTCGGAAATCAGCGTGGCGAGCAGACGCGCGAGGCGATTGGCGCGACGTTCCGCGCGTGGCAGCGCCAGTGCCGTGATCGAACCGACCATGCTGCCCAGCCGTCCCAGTGTCGTTTTGCGCGTCTCGTTCATGGCCCGGTTCCGTGATGTGGTGTCGCTAGGTCTTGCCGTATTGCTGGCGCAGCACGTTCTTCTGCACCTTGCCCATCGCGTTGCGCGGCAAGTCGCTCACCACATGCACGCGTTTGGGCACCTTGAAATTGGCGAGCTGAGTCTTCAGCTCGGCAATGACGTCCGCCTCGACAATGGGTGCGGCGCCCGGTTTCTGAACCACCACCGCAGTCACGGCTTCGCCGAAGTCCGGATGCGGCACGCCAATCACTGCGGACTCGGCCACACCGGGCATCTCGTCCAGCAGGAGCTCAATCTCCTTGGGATAAACGTTGTAGCCGCCGGTGATCACCAGATCCTTGCTGCGGCCGACGATGGACACGTAGCCATCCGCATCAATCCGGCCCACGTCGCCGGTCTTGAAATAGCCATCGGGTGTGAACTCCTCGGCGTTTTTTTCCGGCATGCGCCAATAACCCGGCAGCACGTTGTCGCCCTTCACCAGGATCTCGCCGACCTCGCCCGCTGGCAGCGTTTGCATATCAGCTCCCACAATGCGCACCGAGACGCCAGGAAGCGGCGGGCCGACCGTGCCGGCCTTGCGCTCGCCTTCGAGCGGATTGGACGTGATCATGCCGGTCTCGGTCATGCCGTAACGCTCGAGGATGACCTGTCCGGTGCGCGCCTTGAATGATTCAAACGTTTCCATCAGCAAGGGCGCGGAACCGGATATGAACAGGCGAACATTCGCAGTTTGCGTCGGACCGAACGCGGCTTCGGAAAGGAGACGCACATAGTAGGTCGGCACACCCATGAAAACGGTGGCGCGCGGCAACGCCCGCATGACTGCAATCGCGTCGAACCTGGAATGAAAGATCATGCGCCCGCCGTTGAGCAGCGCGCAGTGGCAGGCGACGAAGAGGCCGTGCACATGGAACAGCGGCAACGTATGCAGCAGCACGTCGCCGGGCCGGAAGCCCCACGTCTGGTGCAACGCCAGCGCGTTCGACGCAAGGTTGCGGTGCGTGATCATGGCGCCCTTGGATCGGCCGGTCGTGCCCGAGGTGTAGAGAATGGCGGCGAGATCATTGTCTTCACGCTGCACAACGGCGAATGTCGCCGGTGCGTCCTGTGCTGCCTCCATGAGCGTGCCGGCACCGGCTTCGTCCAGCGTGAGCAGATTTCCAATGCCCAGCTTCGCGCACAGTGGCGCCATCCACGGCATCGCCTTGGTCTGCGCGATCACCGCGGCCGGCTCGGCATTGCCGAGAAAGTACTCCACCTCCGCCGACTGGTAGGCGGTATTGAGCGGCAGCCAGACGAACCCGGCGCGCAGACACGCGAGATACAGGAAGAGGCCCTGCGGTGATTTCTCGATCTGCGCCGCGACCCGGTCGCCAGGCTTCACGCCAATGCCGGACAGACACGCCGCAAGACGCGCCGTGGCCGCGTCGAGATCGTTAAAGGTGTAGCGCCGTCCGTGCTCATCTTCCAGGAGGACCGATTCGCGGTCCGCCGGAAAGCGGGATTCAAACAATGCGTAGAGATTGCCGTTCATGCCATTCCCTTGCTGTCGTTATTATTCGCGCGTGATGGTTCCGCTGCCATGCTCGCTGGCTGCCTACGCAACCACACCCGGCAACAAGCCCAGCCTGAGTTCCTCTTCAGCGACGCCAGCCTTCTTCAACTCGGCAAAGTCGACTTGGTCATCATTGTTCTCGCCAAGGATGCTGGCGATGGCCGAACCAGGCAGCACCTGGATGGTCTTGCCGTGCACAAGGCCCAGCCGCTGAGTCGAAGCGGAGAAGGCGACAAAGCTGCCGCCTCCGGATGTGCCGAGCACGGCCAACCGGGCAGGCGCCAGGCGATGCAGCGCGAGCGACAGATTGAACAGATACTCGGACAGGATGATCTTCTCGTCTTCAACGCGGGCTGAATGCGAATCGGCATCGAGCAACAGCAACGCAGGCGCGTCACCCTGCGTGCCGTTCACTGCTTTCCAAGCCAGATCGGCCAGTGCCCAGGCGGCCGCTGCCCCCATGGGTTTACCGCCGATGAAACCCATGACCCGATGGCGCGCACCGTCGAGTGTCGCCTCGCCTACGACCAGCCCGTCACGCTCACGCAGTTCATGCCCCTCGGCAAACAATTTGGTCAGATCCTTGCGCTGCACCGGATCAACCGGAGGCTTCAACCCGTCTCGCAATTTGCCAAGCCGCTCCCCAAGTTCCAGATGACGCTGCGCTGCCGGCACAGCGGGCACGGCAAAGGCACGCGCCAAATGCGCGTCCAGGGAGTTGGCATGGATGTTGGCGGCACTCACCTTGCTCCGCGCCTCCGCGCTGATGCTGGCCTGCGCGATGGCCTTGAACATTTCGTCCAGCGGGTTGCTGCCCGCCGCCTGCGCCAGAATGGACGGGCCGGACATCGCGAGCTGAGTCTGCGGTGCGAATATTCGCGCCCGGCCGAGATGCGCCAGCATGCTGGCACCGCCGTAGCAATTGGTGCCCAGCACAGTGATGACCTGTGCGGGTGACGAGGCCAGCTCCATGGCCGCGCGGAACATGGCGCGGAACGCACCGAGCGCCGGCAATCCCTGCGACACCCGCGCCCCGGCGGAATCGAGATAGAGGATCAGCGGCTTGGTGTCCTTCGCCGCAAGGCGGAAGAGCTGGGCCAGCTTGTTGCATTCCATGATGCCAAGCGAGCCGGAGGCGATCTTGTTCTCCACCAGGGCCACCTGAACAGCGGTGTCGCCAAACTTGCCGCGGCCGAGCGTGAGATTGCCGACGACATCGCCGAACGGCGTGAAGCCGACGGCTCGTTTGAGAGGTTCGAGATGGGTGCTCATGCGTCCAGTGCGTTAGGCGACGGAGCCCGATTTTCGCACGGCTCTGGCGAGCACTTTCGCCACGTGCACGGCCTCGCGCGACGCACCGTCTTGAATCTGATGGCGACAGCTCGTGCCGTCCGCCACGATGAGCGTATCGGCGCCTGCCTTGCGGACGGCAGGCAACAGTGACAGCTCGGCCATCTTCATCGACACCTCGAAATGCTCGGCCTCGTAGCCAAAGGCGCCGGCCATGCCGCAACAGGACGACTCGACTGCTTCCACCTTGAGCCCAGGAATCCACTTCAGCACCTCCAGTACCGGGCTGAAGGCATCGAAGGCCTTCTGGTGGCAGTGACCGTGGACCAGGGCCTGCGTTTCCGGCAGCGCCTGAAGCGGCAGATCCAGCCGGCCGGCGCGCTTTTCCGATACAAGAAATTCTTCAAAGAGCATCGCCTTCGCAGCGAGCGCATCGGCTTCGGTACCCGGCAACAGCGATCTGAACTCATCGCGCAGGGTGAGCAGACAGGAGGGCTCCAGCCCAACGACCGACACGCCCCGCTCGACGAAAGGCTTCAGAATGTCCAGCGTGCGCCGCACCTCCGCGCGGGCTTCGTCCAGCATGCCGGCGGAGAGAAAGGTGCGGCCACAGCAGGCGGGTCGGTCACCCTGCTTCGAAGCGAAATGCACCTGATAGCCTGCCGCCTGCAACACCTCGACCGCTGCACTGACATTGTCCGGCTCGAAACTGCAGTTGAAGGTATCCGCGAACAGGACCACTTCCGGCGCGCCTGAGCGGGTTGCAGTCGGTTGCATCCCGGCACCGTGCCATGCTGGCAGTGACCGCGCCCCTGCAAAGCCAAGCAGCGGCTTGCCCAGGCCTTGCACGGCATTGACCAGCGGCGCCAGTCGCTTCGCCCACGCTGCATAGCGCGGCAGGTACGCAATCGCCCGATCTTTCAGCGTGAAGCCGTGCGTCTGCTTGTACTGATGCAGAAACTCGATCTTCATCTTGGCCATGTCCACGCCGGTCGGGCAGTCACGCTTGCAACCCTTGCAGGAGACGCAGAGATCCATGACCTGCTTCACGCTGTCTGAAGTAAAGCCGCTGCCGTCCTGCAACTGGTTCGACAAGGCGAGCCTGAGCGTGTTGGCGCGACCGCGCGTCACATGCCGCTCATCCCTGGTCACGCGATAGCTGGGGCACATGGTCCCTGAGTCAAACTTGCGGCAGTGGCCGTTGTTGTTGCACATCTCCACCGCACTGGCCAATCCGCCCGCGGCATCGTTGCCCCATTCGGACCAGTCCAGCCCGGTGCGAATATTCGCAATGGCGTAATCAGGCTTGAACCGAAAGAGCGAGCGATCATCCTGCTTCGGCGGATTCACGATCTTGCCCGGATTCATCAGTCCTTTCGGGTCAAACCAGGACTTGATCTCGGAAAGCGCCGCCGTCAATCGCGGACCAAAGAACGGCGCGATCCACTCCGACCGCACCAACCCGTCGCCGTGTTCGCCGGAGTAGGCGCCCTTGTACTCGCGCACCAGCTCGGCGGCCTCTTCGGCGATGGCGCGCATCTTCTGCGCACCATCGGCACGCATGTTGAGAATGGGCCGGACGTGCAGACAGCCGACCGACGCGTGGGCATACCAGGTGCCCTCGGTGCCGTGCTTGTGGAATACCTCGGTGAGCCGCCGCGTGTATTCGGCGAGATGTTCCAGCGGCACGGCACAGTCCTCAATGAAGCTGACTGGTTTGCCCTCGCCCTTCATGGACATCATGATGTTGAGCCCGGCCTTGCGCACGTCCCACACGGCTTTCTGCAGCGCGGGATCAATGATCTCGACAACACCCTCCGGGAACCCCAGCCCGTGCATCAGCTTGCCCAGCTGCTTCAGCTTGTTGACCTGGGTCGCGTGGTCATCGCCGGCGAATTCCACCAGCAGCACGCAGTCGGGTTCACCCTTCAGGAACGACCCCACCGTCTTTTTGAATGCGGGAATGCGACGCGACAGGTCGAGCATGGTGCGGTCCACCAGCTCGACCGCGCAGGGATCGAGCTCCACGATGTACTGCGCGGCGTTCATGCCGTCGTAGAACTTGGGAAAGTGGCAGACACCCAGCGTCTTGTGGACGGGCAGCGGCGCGAGATCGAGGTGCAGCCGTTCGAAGTAGGCCAGCGTGCCTTCGCTGCCGACGAGCAGCTTGCCGAGGTTGATGCGGTCGGGCGCCAACTCATCCAGGTTGTAACCCGCCACGCGGCGCTGCACCGTGGGGAAGCGCGCAGCAATCTCATCCTGCTCGCGCGCCCAGAGCGCTGCCGCCTTCTCCGCGAATATTCGCACCGGGCCGTTCATGTCGGCAGCGCGGCCAAAGTAGCCCCGGTCTCCCGACGGCAGCCACGCATCGATTCCCGCCACGCGATGCACCATGTTGCCGTAGGCAATGGAGCGTGAGCCGCAGGAGTTGTTGCCCGCCATGCCGCCCAGCGTGGCTTGCGCGGAGGTGGAGACATCCACCGGATACCAGAGGCCATGCGCCTTCAATTGCGCATTTAGATGGTCCAGTACCATGCCGGGCTGCACCACGGCACGCTTCGCATCCACATCCAGCGACACCAACTGGTTCAGATACTTGCTGTTGTCGATGACCAGCGCGGCACCGACCGTCTGGCCGCACTGCGAGGTACCCGCGCCGCGCGGGAGGATGGGGACACCCGCTTCGGCCGCAATCTGCAATGCTGCCAACGCGGCGTCTGCCGTGCGCGGCACCACCACGCCAACGGGCATGATCTGGTAGATGGACGCATCGGTCGCGTAGCGTCCACGCGACGCGGCGTCGAAGAGGATTTCGCCATCGACGTTCTTCTTGAGCTTCTCCGCCAGCGGATGGCTGGAAGCACCGACGAAGTGAATGGGCTGCGCGCTCAATCCGCCGCTTCCTGCAAGGCGGCCAGCGACTTGGCGACCACCCCCATCTTGTTGGCGAGATGGTGAGCGAGCTGCGCTTTCAGATGGGTCGCGTCACGCGCCATCAGGGCAGAGAGAATCTCCTCATGCTCGGCAATGGCCTGGTCCCAACGCTCCCGATTGACGTTGGCCTGGTAGCGCACGCGGCGCACCTGGTCGTTCAGCGAACGGTACGTCTGCGAGAGCACGGCGTTGCCGGCGCAGTCGATGATCTTGAAGTGGATGGCCTGGTTACGCGCGAAATAGCTCTGGTGATCCTCGCGGGCGCGGTCAGCCAGCATCTCGAAATGCAGCGCGCGGATTTCGTTGATTTCCGCATCGCTGGCGCGGACGCAGGCGATCTCGCCCGCCACCGCCTCCAGCGCACCCATGACCTGCAAGGTTTCACGCACCCGCGTCTCGTCGATATGCGCAACGATGGCACCCCGGTGCGGCAAGAGCTCCACCAATCCTTCGGACGCCAGCCGCCGGGTTGCCTCGCGCAGCGGCGTGCGCGATACACCCAGACGCTCGGTGAGTTCGCGCTCGTTCAACCGCATTCCCGGTGCCAGCGCACCGGTGATGATGAGGTCGCGCAAATGCCGCGTGGTCTCCTCCTGCAAGGTGTTTCCAGCTTCGGACTCGACAGGTGCCACGGCGTGCAGGGGCATGATTATTTTGTATGCAAAAGTGGGCGGCAGATCGGAATTCTTGACGCAGGACAATTGCTGCAGAGCCGCATTGACAGCCTATTCCGCGTTCAATATTGTATACAAAACATTCGCTGTCCCTGCAAGAGGATTTCACATGACCCACCGCTCCGGCCGCCATTTTCTGCAAATTCCTGGTCCCACCAACGTGCCAGACCGCATCCTGCGGGCCATCGATGCCCCCACCATTGACCATCGCGGACCCGTCTTCCAGGCCCTGGGCAAGGAGGTGCTGGACGGCATCAAGACGATTTTCAAGACGCAGCATCCGGTCATCATCTACCCGGCTTCCGGGACCGGTGCGTGGGAGGCGGCACTGATCAACACGCTCAATCCCGGCGACAAGGTGCTGATGGTCGAGACCGGCCAGTTCGCCACGCTCTGGCACAAGATGGCGATGAAGCTCGGCCTCCAGCCGGTCTTCATTCCCGGCGATTGGCGCCGCGGCGTGAATGCGGCAGAGGTCGAGGCGAAGCTCCGCGAGGACACGCATCACCAGATCAAAGCCGTGTGCGTGGTGCATAACGAGACCTCCACGGGCGTCACCTCGCGCATCCCGCTGGTCCGCAAGGCGATCGACAGTGCGAACCACCCTGCCCTGCTGCTGGTCGACACGATTTCCTCGCTGGGCTCCATCGACTACCGCCATGATGATTGGGGCGTGGACGTCACTGTGGGCGGATCGCAGAAGGGGCTGATGCTGCCACCCGGACTGTCGTTCAACGCGCTGTCGCCCAAAGCGCTGGAGGCGCACAAGACGTCCAAACTGCCCAAGTCGTTCTGGGACTGGAGCGAGATGCTCGCGGCAAACAAGAACGGCTTCTTCCCCTACACCCCGTCCACCAACCTGCTCTATGGCTTGCGCGAGGCTATCCTCATGTTGCACGAGGAGGGCTTGGACGCTGTGTTTGCTCGCCACGACCGCCACGCCGAAGCCACGCGGCAGGCCGTGCGCGCCTGGGGCCTGGAAATTCTCTGCGCAGAACCGGCCGAATACAGCTCCGCGCTGACCACGGTGATGATGCCGGCGGGCCATGACGCGGACAAACTGCGTGTCGCTATCCTCGATGCCTTCGACATGTCGCTCGGCATGGGCCTGAACAAGCTCGCCGGCAAGGTCTTCCGCATTGGCCACCTCGGTGACTTCAACGACCTCACGCTGATGGGGACGCTGGCAGGCGTCGAGATGGGCCTGACGCTGGCCGGTGTGCCGCACAAGAAAGGCGGGGTGGACGCCGCGATGGCTTATCTCGCAGAATGCGCTGCAAGGAATACGGCCACGAAGATGGCTGCCGATTGATCCAATCTTCATTCACAACAACATCTGGAGGAATAGCATGAAGCGACGCAGCATGATCGCCGCAGTGGCACTCTCCCTGGCGGCCATCACCACGGCCGCCCCGGCCCTGGCCCAGTCCGGCTGGCCCAACAAGCCTATCAAGTTCATGAACCCCTTCCCGGCCGGTGGCGGCACGGATGCATTCGCGCGTCCGCTTGCGGCCAAGCTGTCCCAGTCGCTGGGCCAGCAAGTCATCGTGGAAAACATGGGCGGTGCCGGCGGCACCGTCGGTGCGGCGGCCGCGGCCAAGCAACCGGGCGACGGCTACACCTTCTTCATCGGCGCCATTCACCACACCATTGCCGAATCGCTGTACCCGAAGCTCTCCTACAACCTGCGCCAGGATTTCATTCCAATCACCGTGCTGGGCTCGGTGCCGAATGCGGTCGTGGTGCATCCCAAGACCGGGTTCAAGACCATGGATGATCTGGTCAAGTTTGCCAAGGCCAATCCGGGCAAGCTCAACTATGGCTCCGCCGGCAGCGGCGCATCGCATCACATCGCCGCAGAGATGTTCAAGAGAATGGCCGGCATCGACATGACCCACGTGCCTTACAAGGGCATCGGCCCGATGTTGCAGGACCTGCTGGCTGGCCAGATCGATCTCGCCTTTGATGGCATGGCCTCGTCCTCGCCACAGATCAAGGGCGGCAAGATCATTCCGCTGGCCGTGACCTCCACCAAGCGCTCGAACGTGATTCCCGACGTGCCCACGCTGCAGGAACTGGGCTACAAGGACTACGAGCTCACCACCTGGTACGCCATCTGGGGCATCAAGGGCACGCCGCCGGAGATCATCAACCGCATGCATGCGGAAGTGGTCAAGGCCATGAACGATCCGGACATCAAGAAGATCTGGGAAGCACAGAGCGCCACGGCTGGCGGTCAGTCGCCCAAGGAGTTCGAGGCATTCATCAACAACGAGATCACCAAGTGGGCCAAGGTGATCAAGGACGCGGGGATCAAGATCGACAACTGATCCAAGTCGCCGCCAGGTGATCGCTTGGCGTGATGGTTGATGTGACGATTGACGTGACAACGGGCGCTGCGGCGCCCGTTGTCATGCGTGGGGAGAAACCGCCGGCCCGTGCTGCACAGCCGGCAGCGACTGATACGCGAACTATTTCTTCTCGCTGTTGCAGCGGGTATTGCCGCTGGTGCAGCCTGCTGGGCACTCCTTGCCATCCTCGATGAATCCGCTCTTGCACAAGAAGAGCCTGGGCTCGTTGTTCTCCCCGCAGTACCAGCCGTCCGGTTTGCCGGTGCAGAAATGGGAGCGCTTGGGGGGCGATGGGTTCTTGGGTTCAGCCACGCCAGGCTTCGGTTTGGGGGGCTTGGGCGGCTCTTGGGCGCCAGCGCCCAGCGAAAACGCAAACGTTGCAGCGAACAGGGCGGCAAACAAACGGGACATGGCGATCTCCTGAGTCGTGGATGAAGCGATGCAGGCGCAGTTTAGCGCTTCACCATCTCCATGACTTTGCTCAGATTCAGCGTCTGTGCCTGGGCCTGCATCTGCGGCAGGTAGCGATCCTTCATGGCACTGGCTTCACCCATCGCGTTCTGATATGCCCGCTGCAACATGTCGGTCGACAGGGTGCGGCCGCCTGAGTAGTAGCTCTTGGCCACGTGGCCCAACGCATAGGTGGTGCCGAATGAGAACGCACTGCCGGTGACTGCGCTGCCGATGCCTCGCCCGATGCCGCCCGCTACCTTGCCCAGCAAGCCGCCAATGAGCTTCCGGCCGAACTTCTCGACGTATTGCGACGTCATGCCGACACCCACCGTGGCCAGGAAATCCTTGATGTGGCCACTGTCGAGCTCGTATCCATGGGCCTTGCCGATGCGATAGACCATCTTCATTTGCAGCGGAATGATGGCCATCGAGGCCAGGCCCTGGGGCAGCAGCTCCAGCGCACCGTTCAGCATGGCGTAGTTCAGGATCATCTTGTCCATCTCCGCAGCACTCATGGTCGAGGCCATCGGGGCAGGCTCGATGGCGCTGGCGACCGTCAACGGCGCGTCGGCCAGCTTGTCGGCGTTGGCGGACAGCGTCTGTGTGGTGGTCGCGTCCAGACCCAGCGCCGCCTGAAGGCTGGCGAGGAAGCGCGTCTCGGCATCATTGCGTGCGCCATCCGCATCGCACACCGCCAGGGCCATTTCATAAGCCTGCTCCTTCAGTGAAGCATCCTGCAGCCCGCTGATGGGCGCATCCAGCGAGATCTCCTTCAGCATGACGCGACGGGCCAAGCCGGCCACATCGATGCCGGCCGCCTCGCCGCCCAGCGATGCCGCGAGCTTCTGCACCCGCTCGCGCTCGGCATCATTGCGCCCGCCATCGGCAAAGGCGGCCATGAGAACGATGGTGAGGAGGGATTCCTGCTGGGTACGGGTCATTGAAGTTCCTTGTGACGGGTGACGAGTGACAGGTGACAGAAAGGACTATTGCTGTTTGAAAAGATGGAAGAACTGGCGCGACACGGGCAACTTCTCGTTGCGCCCCTTCAACTGGATGGTGAGCTTTTCCGGCCCTTCGCGCGTCACGGTCTGGATGGCACTGACGTTGACGATGGTTGAGCGGTGCACCTGCCAGAACTGGTCCGGGTCCAGGCCATCGAGCAATTCCTTCAATGTCGTGCGGATCAGCGCATCCGACTCTGCCAGCACGACCCGGGTGTACTTCGTATCCGCCTGGAAGTAGATGACATCCGCCACCGCGAGCATGCGTATCTGGTTGCCCAACGACGCTTTGATCCAGCGCATGCGCTGGGGTTCCTGGCCACCGACACTCTGCTGCAGCTTGGATAGCAATTGCGCAAGATCGTTCGGCGCGCCGGTGGACATGCGCTTCTTCAGCCGGTCCACGCAGAGCGCCAGGCGGTCGGCTTCGACCGGCTTCACGATGTAGTCGGCCGCGCCGTTTTCAAAGGCCTCCACGGCGTACTGGTCGTAGGCCGTGGTGAACACGACATGGGCACGATCGCCGATCTCGGCCGCAACTTCGATACCGGTCATGGCCGGCATGCGCACGTCCAGGAAGGCAATGTCGGGCTGGTGCGACTCGAAGAGGACCACCGCTTCGGCGCCATCGGCCGCCACGGCCACGATATCGAGTTCCGGCCAGGTGTCGGCCAGCAGCTCGCGCAGTCGATCGCGCATGAGCGGTTCATCTTCGGCTATCAGTGCCTTTGGCATTGTCGTGTCCCTTGTCAGGTTGAAAGCGGCGGCAAATGCATGCACGCCACGAATCCGTGCGGTTGATTCTCGCCCAAGGTGAGCTGCCCCTTGTCGCCGAACAGCGCCGCCAGCCGTTCGCGAATATTCGCAAGCCCGACACCGCTGCCCGGAATGTCGCTCATGCCGAGCCCGGTGTCGGCCACGGTGATATCGATGCCCTCGCCCGCGGCGCGCACGGTCACCCGGATCTCGCCGCCCTTGGGGCTGGGCTCAATGCCATGCTTGATGGCGTTTTCCACCAGCGAAATCAGCATGGCGGGCGGCATGCGGAACGCCCGCAGATCCTCCGGCACATCGATCACCGATGAAAGGCGGCTGCCCATGCGCGTCTTCATGATGGCGAGGTAAGCCGCCGCCATGTCGACCTCTGCACCTAGCGTCGCCTGGTCGCCGCGCATGCCGGACATGCCGGCGCGCAGGAACGTGATGAGATTGCCGGTGAGCTGCGCCGCGTCCGGTGCGCCGCGTTCCGCAAGCTGCTTCACGCTCGACAGCGTGTTGAACAGGAAGTGCGGCTCGACCTGGGCCTGCATCAGCTTCAGCTTGGCATCGGTGAGACTCCGGACCAGCCGTTCCTCGCGCGCACGCTCCTCCAGCTCGGCATTGCGTTCCTGCAATTGCTGGCGACGGTAGCGGATGACGCTCACCATGAACACGGCGTAGATGAAACCGACGACCAGCCCGGCGATGAGCACCTTGGGCCCCTTGCTGGCCAGAAACTGATGCGTCGAGGCCCAGGTGGGAATGCCGACTGGATCCTTCACGATCTGGGCGATGAACGCCCCGACCAGCGCGCCGATGACCGGCAGCACCAGCATGATCAGCGCTGCACGATAGAGCGGCCCCTTGTAGCGACCATGGCCGAACCACAGCGACGCCAGGGCAAAGCCGGTGCAGAGTACGAAGGTCAGCGACAGCAGCGCGGATTCGAGAATGGTGAGTCGAGGGTGGAAACCGTAGAGTGCCGCGGCACCCACTGCCCAGATGAGCAAAAACGTTCCCCAAGCGACACCTGCGCGACGGCGCAAGAGCGCGTCGAACGCCATCACCTCGGCCCGTTCGTGGTCGCTCAGCTTGGCCAGCTGGCGCGACTCGACATTGGCGTAGGTCGCTCGCAAGGATTGAACCAGGTTCTGGACGGAGATGGCAGGCATGGGATGGCGGACTGGAGGATGGCCGCGAGGTTACCGGCGCCACCGGTCCGCTGCAACCGCATGCGACGAATGTCCGTGACGCGCGATGAATGGCGGCATGCCATGACATAATCGCCGCACAACAAAGACATCGAGCAGAGGAGAGAACCGTATGGCCGACATCGAGCTGAAACGTACCCACCATCTGGGCCTGAAGGGCGCACGCGCGGCCGCCGAAAAGATGGCGGAAAAGCTGGGCAAGCAGTTCAACCTGTCCGGCGAGTGGACGGGCAACACCCTGCACTTCGACCGGCCGGGCGTGAACGGCAAGCTGACCGTTACCGACCACGACATGCATCTGGCCGTGACCCTGGGCTTCCTGCTCAAGGCGATGAAGGGACCGATCGAGAAGGCGGTCCACGATCAGCTGGACAAGGTGCTGGACGAGGCGCCTGCGCCCAAGGCAGCCAAGGCGCCCGCCGCCAAGGCTGCGCCGAAAGCCACGGCAAAGGCAGCGCCCAAGGCCACAGCCAAAACCGCCGCGAAACCGGCTGCGAAGAAAAAGTAGCCGTCGCCTTCAGCTAACGGCGAACGGCTGGGCGTGGCCTGCGAATATTCGCTGCATGATCTCGGTCTCGCGGCGGCTGATGATGCCGAGGAATTCATCCGCGCCGCCCATGGCACGGAATGCGTCAAAGCCATGCTCCAGAAACTCCTGCAGGTCGCCCAGCCCCGCCAGATGTGCGGGCTTGCGCAACATGCGCAGCGTGGTAGCGATCAGCGGCTTCTTCACCACCAGATCCAGCCGGTGTCCCACCTCGCTGACGAGCTCGATCTGCCGATAGCGCTGCGGCTCGCGACCGACTTTGCGAAATGCTTCCGCGTAGCTGGCCTCGCTGATGGCACCTCGCGCCGGCAGCGCGCGGGCGAGGTCCTGGTCAAAGCCTTCCGCCAGCGCATCCAGCTCCAGCGCAAGATCAACCGTCTCGACGGCGGATGTCGGCAGCACACGAACCAGGGTCGGGTAGATGCGCGCCATCTCGTCGTCGCGCTTGGAGAAGTCCTTCGCGCCGTACAGGTCCTCAAGAAAGAACGTCGCCGCCTCGGCGTAGCGAGGGTGCGCGACGAGATCCGCATAGGTTCGGGCCAGCCGGTCATGTTGCCAACGCTTCACTTCTTCCAGTCGCCCGGCAAAACCAACATCGGCCAATGGCTGGCCGCGCAACGCCTTGAGCGTTTCCAGATGGGGCAGGACGAGGGGACGGGACATGCCAATGAGTTGGAGACGGTTCTCTGGACAACAAGACGCGGACGATACGCGAGTCCGCATGCTGCGCCGCAGCAGACTTTAGAGGCTTTGCTCTAATGCGATTCTCTACCCTGCCGGAGGTCGCCCTGATGCACAGCGCATCATCGCGAATCTTTCCGCACCATCGCCTGACTGGAACGTCTCCTTGAATCTGAATACCCCGCCCGTCGAAATCTCTCCCGCAACACTGAAGGAACAACTGGATCGCCTGCGCGGCATGACCGGCTCGCTGCTGGACCATGCGGCGCGCAAGGACCGCCTGGACCGACTGGAAGCGCTGCTGCGCGCCAACGCCGACACGCTGTCCGAGGCAATCAGCCGTGACTTTGGCCATCGCTCGCGGCACGAAACGCAACTGCTGGAACTGTTTCCCTCGCTGGAGGGCATCAAGCACACCCGCAGCCACCTGAAGACGTGGATGCGTCCACAGCGCGGCTTCGCGTCGCTCTGGTTCATGCCGGCACGTATCGAGCTGCGTCCCCAACCCTTGGGCGTGGTCGGCATCATCGTGCCGTGGAACTATCCGCTGCTGCTGGCTGTGGCACCGCTGGCCAGCGCGCTGGCCGCGGGCAATCGCGTGATGGTGAAGATGTCGGAATTCACGCCATCCACGGGCGAACTCTTTGCCCGCCTGATCGCCACCGCATTCCCGGAAGGTGACGTGGTCGTGATCAATGGCGGTCCCGAAACGGGCCGCGCCTTCGCCGCCCTGCCCTTCGATCATCTGCTGTTCACCGGTTCCACCGCAGTCGGGCGCGAGGTGATGAAGAGTGCGGCCGCCAATCTGGTGCCCGTCACGCTGGAGCTGGGTGGCAAATCGCCCGCCATCGTGGCCGATGATTTCCCCCTCGATCTCGCCGCCGAGCGCATCCTCTTTGGCAAATGCTTGAACGCCGGCCAGACCTGCATCGCACCGGACTACGTGTTGCTGCCACGCGGCAAGGAAGAGGCGTTCATCGAGGCCGCGCGGCAGTATGTCGCGACGCGCTATCCCGATCTGGGCGCGGACTACTCGGCCATCGTCAACCCGCGGCATCGCGCGCGTCTGCGCGACTGGCTGGCGGAAGCCCGTGCCGCCGGTGCGAACATTCGCAAACTCTCGGACGCAACAGCGGATGAGACCAAGCTGGCACCCGTCGTCGTGCAGAACGCGCCAGCCGGAAGCCGGCTCATGCAGGATGAAATCTTCGGCCCCATCCTCCCCGTTATCGGCTACTCGACGCTGGACGAGGCGATCCGCCACGTGAACGACCGCCCGCGGCCATTGGCGCTCTACGTGTTCAGCCACGATGACGACACGGTGGAAAAGGTCTTGTCTTCCACGATCTCGGGCGGCGTGAGTGTGAACGAAACGCTGATGCACATCTCGCAGGAATCGCTGCCCTTCGGCGGCGTCGGACCCAGCGGGATGGGGCATTACCACGGAAAGTTCGGCTTTGACACATTTTCCAAATTGAAACCCGTATTTCGGCAAAGCCGGTTCAACGGGCTCAAGCTGTTCCACCCTCCCTACGGCAAGCGCTTCGAGACGCTGGTCCGCCTGCTGTCGCGGTGATCCATGGTGAAGATTAGTCGCCGCCGTTTCCTGCAGGTCGGCGTGACCGGTGCTGTCGTGCTGGGCGCAGCCGCGTGGCTCAACCATGAGCCCGACACGCCCGCGCAAGGCATGCGCGCCCTCAACAGCGCCCAGGCAGAGCTGATCCGTGCGCTGGCCCCCGTGATTCTCGCTGGCATGATTCCCACCGAGTCGGTAGCGCGTCAGACTGCACTCAAGGAAGTGGTCGAGGCCTTCGATCGCGGTCTCGCCGGCATGTCCCTGCCAGTGCAGGCCGAGGTGGAGCAGTTGCTGGGGCTCCTCACGTTCGCCCCCTCGCGCGCCCTGGTCGCAGGCATCTGGACATCCTGGCCCAGCGCCAGAGAGGCCGACATCACCGCCTTCCTGCTGAATTGGCAGACCAGCCGGTTCGTTTTGCTCCGCGCCGGCTTTCAGGCCCTGAAGCAGCTCATGCAGGCTTGCTGGTTCGGCAATCCGCTCGCGTGGCCCGCGATGGGCTATGCGTTGCCGCCCCAGGCCAAGGATCTCCTCTGATGTCCAAGCTCCCCGATCCCATCCGCCTCGGCCTGGACCGCGGCTGGACCGTTCAGGATGGCTCAAGGCTCACTGCCGACCTCTCTCTGGAAGCGGACATCGTCATCGTTGGTACCGGCGCGGGCGGCGGCACGTCGGCCGAAATCCTCACCGCAGCCGGGCTCAAGGTCATCATGATCGAGGAAGGTCCGCTCAAGAGCTCGTCGGACTTCCGCATGCTGGAACGCGAAGCCTATCCCCAGCTCTATCAGGAATCCGCCGGCCGCCAGACGGAGGACAAGGCCATCACCATCCTGCAAGGTCGCAGCGTGGGCGGAAGCACGACGGTCAACTGGACCTCGAGCTTCCGCACGCCTGAAGCCACACTGCAGCATTGGCAATCGCAATGGGGTCTGCGCGAATATTCGCCTGTAGCAATGGCGCCCTGGTTCGCGCGGATGGAAGAACGCCTGTCCATCGCGCCCTGGCCGGTGCCACCCAACGAGAACAATGACATCCTGCGGCGCGGCTGCGCGGCGCTCGGTATTCCAGCAGCAGCGATCCAGCGCAATGTAAAGGGATGCTGGAACCTCGGCTACTGCGGCGTCGGCTGCCCAACCAATGCCAAGCAGTCAATGCTGGTCACCACCGTGCCAGCGGCGCTGGATCGCGGTGCCCGGCTGCTCCACCGCACCCGGGCGGAAAAACTCACCTTCGCAAACGACAAGGCCGTCGCATTGGAAGCGGTTGCGCTGGACGATGCGGGTATCCGCCCGACCGGCGTCAAGATCACCGTTCGTGCCCGTCACTTCGTGCTGGCCGGCGGCGCCATCAACACGCCAGGCCTGCTGTTGCGCAGCAAGGCAACAGATCCGCATGGCACCCTGGGCAAGCGCACCTTCCTTCATCCGGTGAATGTATCCGCTGCGCTCATGAATGCGCAGGTCGAAGGCTACAACGGCGCCCCGCAGACCATCTACTCGGATCACTTTCTCGACACGCTGTCGCTGGACGGGCCGATCGGCTACAAGCTGGAAGCGCCACCGATCCACCCGATCCTTGCCGGCATCACGCTGCAGGGCTTCGGGGAGGGACACTCAACCTGGATGCGTCGCCTGCCGCAGCTGCAGGTGGTTCTGGCATTGCTGCGCGATGGCTTCCATCCGCAGAGCATCGGCGGCACGGTGAAGCTGCGCAAGGATGGCAGTCCGCTGCTGGACTACCCCATTTCCGACTACATCTGGGATGGCATGCGCCGCGCCTTCTTCACCATGGCCGAGATTCAGTTCGCTGCCGGCGCGAAGATCGTGATGCCCATGCATGAGAAAGGCAAGCCGCTGAAATCGTGGGCGGAGGCCAAACAGCACATTGCCGATCTGCCGATGAAGCCGCTGGAATGCCGCGTGGTCTCCGCGCATGTCATGGGCGGGTGCGCGATGGGTGCGGACGAAAAGAGTTCAGTGGTTCGTGGCGATGGCCGTCACCATCAGATGGAGAACGTGTGGGTGTTCGACGGCTCCGCCTTTCCGACCAGCATCGGCGCGAATCCCCAGCTTTCCATCTATGGCATGGTTGCCCGCAATGCGACGCGACTCGCGGAGGCGCTGGTCAGCCAACGCAAGCCCACCGTCGGCTGACAGCACTCATCGCCATCGCGAATATTCGCAGGTTCAGGCGGGCGCCTTCATGTTTTTCACCTCACGCCGCAGCACCTTGCCCACGTTGGTCTTGGGCAGCGCACTCCAGAACTCGATGATCTTGGGCACCTTGTAGCCGGTGAGATGCGCCTTGCAATGCTCCAGCACCTGTTCCTTGGTGAGCCCCGGGTCCTTCTTCACGATGACCACGCGCACCACCTCGCCCGACTTCTCGTCGTTTGCCGCCACCGCGCACACCTCAAGCACGCCAGGGCAGGCAGCGACCACGTCCTCGATCTCGTTGGGATACACGTTGAAGCCGGAGACCAGGATCATGTCCTTCTTGCGGTCGACGATCTTCACATACCCGTCGGCGTTCATGAAGCCGATGTCGCCAGACTTGAATGCGCCATCCTTGGTCATGACTTTTGCGGTTTCGTCGGGACGCTGCCAATAACCCTGCATGACCTGCGGACCGGCGATGCAGATCTCGCCGGTTTCGCCTACGGCGAGGATCTTCTCGTCGTCATCACGGATGGTGATGACGGTGGACGGCAAAGGCAGACCGATGCAGCCATTGAAATCCTTCAGCGTGATCGGGTTGATCACGGCGCCTGGCGACGTTTCGGTCAGGCCGTAGGCTTCAATCAGTGCATGCCCCGTGACCTGCTTCCATTGTTCCGCCACGGCACGCTGCACTGCCATGCCGCCGCCCAGGGTGAGCTTCAGGCCACTGAAATCGCAGGTCTTGAACTCGGGATGATTGAGCAGGCCGTTGAACAAGGTATTGACGCCATTCAGCACACTCCAGCGTCGCTTCTTCAGTTCGCCGATGAAGGCGTTCATATCGCGCGGATTGGGAATGAGCACGCTCTCTGCACCGAGCTTCATGAACACAAGGCTCGAGGTGAGTGCGAAGATGTGATAGAGCGGCAGGGGCTGGATGACGACCTCCTGCCCCTCCTTCAGTTCACCCAGCGTCCAACTGCCGACCTGGAGCAGATTGGCAACGATGTTGCCGTGCGTCAGCATGGCACCCTTTGGCACCCCGGTCGTTCCGCCCGTGTACTGCAGGAAAGCGACATCCTCCAGACCCAACGTGGGCGCTGTGTAGGGGACTCCGGAACCGACGGAAAGCGCCTTCTTCAACGGCACCGCGTGCGGGATGTTCCATGCCGGAACCATCTTGCGCTTGTGCTTGATGACCCAGTTGACCAGGAAGGACTTGGGGAAACCCAGGAAATCCCCCAGTTGGGTGGTAATGACATGCTTGACGTCGGTCTTCGGCAGCACCTGCTCCAACGTGGCCGCGAAGTTTACCAGGATGACCACCGCCTTGGCGCCAGAATCGTGCAACTGGTGTTCCAGCTCGCGGGCAGTGTAGAGCGGATTGGTGTTCACCACGATCAACCCGGCGCGCAGGATGCCGAATACCGCCACCGGATACTGGAGGATGTTGGGCATCATGACCGCGACGCGGTCTCCTTGCTTCAAGCCGAGGCTTTGCAGAT
Source organism: Burkholderiales bacterium (assembly GCA_033764435.1). Classification (GTDB taxonomy): domain Bacteria; phylum Pseudomonadota; class Gammaproteobacteria; order Burkholderiales; family Usitatibacteraceae; genus JAEUMY01. The sequence goes on along the minus strand of JANRIX010000031.1, from coordinate 50,283 downwards.
AGGCAGCGAACTGCCGGGACATCCGGTCGACCTCGGCGAAAGTCAGCGACTTGTCCATGCAGGTGAAGGCGGGCCGGGACGCGAAGCGTTCACAGCTCTTGGCCAGCACGTCCTTGATGGACACGTAGGACTTGGGATCGATCTCGGTGGGCACCCCTTCAGGGTAGGACTTGAGCCAGATGCGTTCCATCTCCGCAGAATCTCCTCGTATTGGTTTGCGGCGCCACCCGGGGCGCGTCACCGAATGGTAACGCAGCCCGGCGCAATCCAAGGAGGATTTGGCGCGAGCGGCGTCCATCTAGTGTGATTGCTCTAAAACATGGGGCTACAGTGCAAGCCATCCCATCAGCGCGGCTCGGCCGCACAGGAACCCGATCATGGCCAAAAGACTCAAGAAAACCGCCCAAAAAACCACCGCGAAATCGGCCGGCGCATCCAGCGACGTGCTCGCCAAGCAGGTGATGGATTCCGCGCAGAAAATCTGGCTGGCCGGTCTCGGCGCGTTCGCCAAGGCCCAGGAAGAAGGTGGCAAGGTTTTCGAAACGCTGGTGCAGCAAGGGCAGGCTCTTGAGCAGAAGACCCGCGCCATGGCCGGCAAGGCGGCTGAAACCGCCCGCGCCCAAGCCACGGAATCGTTCGGCAAGGCCACCGGCACCATCGATAAGCTGGATCAGGTGTTTCAGGACCGCGTGCATCGCTCGCTGAACAAGCTGGGTGTGCTGACTGCCAAGGACATTGACGATCTGACCCGTCAGGTGACCGAACTGTCCGAAAGCGTACGCAGCCTCGTTGCCGCAGAAAAGTCGTCGACAAGGAAATCTGCGTCGCCGCGCAAGCCTGCCGCGCGCAAACCCGCAGCCAAGTCCACGGTCGCCAAAGTGACTGCCACCGCGAAGAAGACCGCCAGGTCCGCTGCGAAGAAAGGCATGAAACAGGCCACCAAAGCCGTGAAGGCCGTCGCCGCCAAACTCGGCTGATACCGATTACACGCTGGCTGATCACTCAGCCAGCGGCAACGTCTCCTCCTCGTCCTGGCTTTTCAGGACGTTCAGCCCCGAGTCGAAAGACTTGGGGCTTTTTTCTTATTCGTCGTCTCTCAGAACGCGATCCACCAGCTTGATGTAGGCCTTCATGGCGTCTTCTTCAGTCATGCCCTTCAGCTTTGCCCAGGCGTCATACTTGGCGCCGCCGACGAAATCCATGAAGCCTGGTCGCGCACCTTTCACATCGCCTTCGGTAGCTTGCTTATAGTGGGCGTACAGCTTCAGTTTCAGGTCGTTGCCGGGGTCCTTCTTGGCTTTGGTCACGTTCTTGGACGCGGCTTCGAACTTCTTCTTGGTGTCGGACATGCTTGGGTCTCCGTGAGGTGATTTCCCCGTCTGTTGCAGGTTGGCAGGGACTGCGGCTACTCTAGCGGAATCAAAACGGTGCCGCAAACCTCTGGAGGAGAGGAGCAGCACCTGCCCCATTTACAGAGAAGACCAGCACAATGGCCATTCGCGAACGCATCTCGGGCGTAGACACCGCCTGGCTCCGCATGGAGCACCCGACCAATCTGATGATGATCGTGGGCGTGCTCATGTTCAAGGAGCGCCTCAACGCCACCCAGGTGCAAAAGGTCATTGAAGGCCGCTGGCTGAAGTACGCCCGATTCCGCCAACGCGCGGTGCAGGACCCGGCCGGTGCCTGGTGGGTTGAGGACACCAAGTTCAGCATGAAGCACCACTTCACCCGGCACAAGCTGCCGGGCAAGGCGGGCAAGCAGGAACTGGAGGATCTGTGCAGCGAGCTTGCCAGCAAGCCGCTCGACTTCAACCGACCCCTGTGGCATTTCCATCTGGTCGACAACTATGAGGGCGGCAGCGCGCTCATTACCCGCATTCACCACTGCTATGCCGACGGCATCGCATTGATCGGCGTGATGCTGTCCCTCACCGGCAAGACGCCCGAAGAAAGTCTGCTTATCCCGAAGCTACGGCCGGACAATCCCAGCCGCAAGGACATGGATTTCTGGACATCCGTGACCAAACCCATGGCCGGTGCGTGGAAGAACGCGATGAAACTGACCCGCGCGCTGCTGGAACAAGGTCTGGAGATCGCCAAGGACCCGACCATGGCGCGGGACATCGCGTTGAAGGGTATCGATCTGGCCGATGAACTGCGCAAGATCGCGCTCATGACCAGCGACACACCGACACGGTTCAAAGGCGCGCTCGGGGTGAAGAAGCGCGCCGCCTGGGCCGAGCCGCTGCCGTTGGCCGAAGTGAAGATTATTGGCAAGGTGCTGGGCTGCTCGATCAATGATGTCCTGCTGTCGACTGCAGCGGGCGCATTGCGCGCCTATTTGCAGGAAAAGGGCGATACTACAGCAGCCGTGGAGCTGCGCGGGGTGGTGCCGGTGAATCTCCGTCCCGTAGAGCGGGCGGGCGACCTTGGCAACCAGTTTGGCCTCGTGTTTGTCGAGCTGCCGGTGGGTGTGGAAGATCCGGTCGAGCGGCTGCGGCTCGTGCAGGCACGCATGAATGCCCTGAAGGCCTCCTCGCAGCCCATCGTGGCCTTCGTGCTTCTGAACGCCGTCGGGCTCGGGCCCAAGATTCTGCAGGATCAGATCGGCGCGCTCATCGGCCGCAATGCCTCGGCCGTGATGACCAACGTACCCGGCCCGCAGCATCCACTCTATTTCGCCGGCAAGGAAATCAGCGAGCTGGATTTCTGGGTCCCGCAATCAGGTGGCATCGGCATGGGCGTGTCCATCCTCTCGTACAACGGCAAGGTGCAGTTCGGCGTGATCACCGATGCCAAGCTGGTGCCGGATCCCGATGTCATCATTCGCCACTTCGCCGATGAATTCGAGTCGCTGGTGCTGCAGACGCTGATGGGACCCTACGGCCCCGAGTTCGAGGAAGGACTTGAAGCCGCGTTTGGTGAACCGAAAGCTCAGCCGGCTGCCGAGACTTCGCCGGCCGCACCCAAGAAGAAACTTAAGCGCCTGCGGAAATAGTGTTGCGACCATTGCATCGCGAATATTCGCGATGCAGCCCCGCTGATTCACTGCCAGGGCAGTTTGTCCAGATCGACATTGCCGCCCGTGAGGATAATGCCGACTTTCTTGCCGCGAACATCCAGCTTGCCTTCGAGGATGGCGCCCAGCGGCGGACAGCAGGACGGCTCGATGATGATTTTCAGCGTATCCCAGGTGAGTCGCATGGCGCGGACCACATTCTCTTCTGTCGCCGTGACCACGCCGTCGGCATGACCGCGGATGATGCTGAATGTGCGCTCGGACAGACAGGTGCGCAGGCCATCGCAGATGGTGTCCGGCGCATTCTCGGCCACCCGCACACCTGATGTGAAGCCGCGATAGCCATCGTCCGCGCCCAGCGGCTCGCCTGCCACCACGCGAATATTCGCATTGCGGCCCTTGGCCGCGATGGTCGTGCCGGACATCAGGCCACCCCCGCCCAATGGCGCCATCACGATGTCCAGATCGGGCACCTCATCCAGCAATTCAAGTGCGGCTGTCCCCTGCCCGGCAATGACCCGGTTGTCGTCAAAAGGATGCACCATCTCCATGCCGCGCTCCGCGACCAGCTTGGCTGCCGCTGCCTCGCGCGCCGCGGCATTGGGCGCGCAAAAGACGATTTCTGCACCCTGATTGCGAATATTCGCGATCTTCGTCTTGGGCGCGTTCTCGGGCACCACCACGACGGCCCGAATGCCCCGCCGCTTTGCCGCCCAGGCGAGGGCAGCACCGTGATTGCCCGATGAATGCGTCACAACGCCGCGCGCAGCCGTGGCATCGTCCAGCGAGTAGACCGCATTGGTCGCCCCCCTCGCCTTGAACGCCGCGATGCGCTGGAAGTTCTCGCACTTGAAAAAGATCTCGCCGCCAGTTGCCGCATTGATGGCTTCGCCAGACAGCACCGGCGTGCGGATGATGTGAGGACGGATGCGCGCATGCGCGTCCTGCACGTCCTGATAGCTGGGCACTTGCAAGTTCAATCCTCCAGCTCGGATTTGGCGGCCTCGACATCCAGCTGCTCCACCGCATCGCGTGGCGTCAACTCGGACGCCTTCACGTAGAGATCGGTGGCCTTGTCCTCCTCCTTGTCGCCATAGAGCATGAGCAGGCCATTGGCGAATTCGACATGGGTGATGGGTGATTTCGGCGCCAGCTTCAAGGCCTTCTCATAGTGTTCGACACCCTTGTCCTTCTTCGCGCCATAGGTGAGACCGCCCACCATGGCGCCGACCTTGTCGATGATCTCGGCGTGATAGGCACCCATGGCCGTATGGGCATCGGCATGCTTGGGTTCCAGTTTCAGCGCGGTTTCCAGTGCGGTCTTGATCTTGCCGCCGTAGCCCTGCGAGAGCGCCTTCACCACGGAGATACCCTGGCTGTAGCGGCCGGCCGCATAGGCATAGAGGTAGTGGGCATTGGGGTTCTTGGCGTCTTTCTTCATCGCCTCCTCCGCACGTGCCATCACCTCCTCGTAGTGCTTCAGCTTGGCCGCATCCTTCTTCTCGATGTAGGTCGCGTACATGGCCTGCGCCTTGTTGGCCACGGCATAGCCCGCCAATCCTTCGGCCAGCCCCAGTTCAACGGCGTCACCGAAGTTGCCAAGATGGTACTGGCGCCACGCCTCCTGCAGTTCCGCAGACTTGGGGAATGCTTCGCAATCGCCGGCATGCAGCGCCGCCCACTGCTTTTTCAGCGCATCACCCTCAAACTTGAACGCCTTCTGCGAAAGGGGATAGGCAGCCCATTTGGTCTTTGCCATGCGTGTTCTCCTCAGTCGATGTAGTTCTTGGATAGATGATCAAGGTGTTCGCGCGCCGGACCGACCAGATAGGGCCCGACCAGCGCCATCACCTGGAAGACCCCTCGCCCGAGGTCCTCGGTCTCACCCAGGTCGGCACGGAACACCTGCCGCTGGGCGATGTGTTGGAAATTGAGCCAGTAGGTCGCGACCACCAGAATGTTTTCGGCCAGCGCCTTGATCTGCTCTGGCTCGGCCTTCATGGCGCCAGCGGCAATGAGCCCCTTGCACAAGGTCACGACGCTTTTCCGCTTGTGCTCCACGATGCGGTTGAAGTGGGACTTCAATTTCGCATCGCGCGCGAGCAGATCGTCCAGATTCCGATAGAGAAAGCGAAAGGTCCAGATGGCCTCGAACACCAGATGCAGATACAGCCAGAGATCTTCCATGGCCGCGCCAATGTCGGCGATGCCCTCCTCCGCCTGCTTTTCGAGATGGGGCGCCACGTCAATCTGCTGCTCGAACTCGCGGAAGAGATGCTGGATGATCTCCTCCTTGTTGCGGAAGTGGTAATACAGATTGCCCGGACTGATGTTCAGCTCATCGGCGATGTGCCCGGTGGTGACGTGGGCCTCACCGTAGGTGTTGAACAGATCGAGGCTGGTCTTCAGGATGCGTTCACGCGTGCGCTGGGCGCGCGAAGGCTTTGCGGCCGGCGGTCCGGCAGGCGGCAATGATGCGGTCGGTCGGGAGGCTGAGCGGGACATACCCGCCTATCGTATCGCGAGTGACGGCCGCCCGCGCAGCCGACGCTTGCCTAGCTGGTCAGGAGGCCTTGCGGCGGGCAATCAGTCCCTGCAGTTCGACCACCGCATCGGACAGATCCAGCATCGCGCCACGCAGGCGGTCGCTGCGCGTCTTGCGCGGGCGGGAGCGCTGCACCTTGGCATCCAGCGTCCGCGTCTCGTCCTTGAGCACGTCCACGTTCAGGGTCATGCCATAACGCGCGAAGATGGGCGCCAGCTCGAATCGGCGCTTCAGCAGATCATGACGCGTCCGCTGGTAGGCATGCTCGCAGACCCGCTGGCGGGTCGAATATGAAAACAGGTTGGTGAAGAACATCTCCGGATCATCGCTGTTCGGTTCGAACAGCACGACATCGGCACCCTTGTACTTGGTGTCGTACTTCGACAGGCCGATCTGCATGCGGGAATGGATGATGGCGCGGAAGGTTTGCGACAGCACCACGGGCAAACCGCCTTCCACCAATTTCTCCATGTCCGGCTTGCCGCGGCGGCGAGCCGAATCCGCGTCGAACGGGACCAGGGGATTGATGCAGATGACCATTTCGGCACCGTCTTCCAGCGCGACCGATGCATGCAGGGTCTTTTTCAGCGCGCCATCCACGTAGTAATGACCTTCAATGCGCACCGGGGGAAAGAGACCCGGCAGCGCGGCGCTGGCCTGAACCGCCTTGGAAATCGGGACATGGTCAAAGCCCGGCCCGCCGAAGCTCACCGATTGACCGGTGTCGAGATCGGTCGCAACGGAGTAGAGCCGCGCCTTGAGCTTGCGGAAATCGTTGGTTCGACCGGGCAGGCTGAACGTCCGGTTGAGAAAGCGGCTGATGGCCTCGTTGTCGAAGATGCCGGTCGGAATCGCGCGAGACAGCCCCGCAAACGCATCCACCGGGCCGCGTGAGAACGGCTTGGTGGCAAACCGGTAAATGCCCTCTGCCACCAATCCAGGCAGGGACTTGGCACGCCGGAAGTACTCCTTGAAGGCGGGCTTCAGGAAAAGCTCGGGCTTCAGCTTGGCACCATCCACCGCTTCGTTTTCGATGAACAGGCGATAAATCTCGGATGGCGTGATGCCATTGGCCAGGGCAGCCGTGATGAAGCTGCCGGCGCTCACACCGACGTAGACATCCATGCCGTTCAGATCCAGTCCGTCGATGCTTTCGTCCAGCGCCATGAGCACGCCGATCTCGTACATCGCACCCAGCGGGCCGCCACCGGCCAGCGCGAGCGCCACTTTGGGTGGTGCGCCGTTGTCGCGTGCGTTTCTGGACGTGGATCCTTGCTTCGTGGCCATGCAATCTCCGGGTCGGGTGTGACTGGCGCGCTGGTGCACGCTCTCTAATGCTGTGGTCCGCTGCGCCGCAACTGCGACGACTGCGAATAGGTGCGTCGAATGCGAATATTCGCCAAGCAAAAAGGGGCCGCACCTCGCGGCGGGCCCCTTGATGTTACCGAATCTTCAACCTCAGGCGCGGGCGCGCTTCAGCTGGTTCAGGCTGGACTGCAGCTCTTCCATGCGCACGATCAGCTCACGCACCTGCTTGGACGAGGGAATGCCGAACGTGTTGAGGGTCTTGGAGACACGCTCTTCGAACACGCCTTCCAGCTTGCCCAGCGTCTGCGCGGTTTCGGCAGACTTGGCCTTGGCGAACGACTTGGCGGCGGCCTGGGCTTCCTTGGCCTTGGCGGCTGCGGCGGACACGACGCGGGCTTCGATCTTCTTGCCTTCGGCAACGAGCACGCCAGCCTGATCGGCCAGGCTCTCGACGATCTTGCCGCTGTTGGCCTGCGCCTTGGCGACGGCGCCGAGGCCTGCCAGCCAGACCTTCTGGGCGGATTCGGCGACCTGACCGACGGACAGGTTAGTGGTGCCCAGCTTGCGGGCAGCGGGGGCCTTGGCGGCGGGCTTGCGGACAACTTTCTTGACGGTACGACGGGCCATGACTATCTCCTTGAGGGAATCAATGAAGCTAAAAATGCGGTTGGGGACATGCAGAAAGCGGACTGACGATGGAGGCAGTGTAGGCAAGGGCTTTAGAGCGATCACACTAAAAGCCGGCCATGTCTTGCGGGCACGATGCGCCCGTGTATGATTCCTGAAAAATCGCCGCCGCTGAGCGGAACGGCTGCCGTCCATCATGCAGTCGTCAGTCTTCAAACCTACAAGACCCACGGAGGAGTTCCATGACTTATTTCGTCACCGGCGCGACCGGTTTCATCGGCAAGCATCTGGTCAAGAAGCTGCTGGCCCGGGAAGGCACCATCTACGTGCTGGTACGCAAGAGTTCGGTGAAGAAACTCGACGCGCTGCGCGAGTACTGGGGCACCGACGAAAAACGGGTCGTGGCGGTCGTGGGCGACCTGGCCAAGCCCAAGCTGGGCGTGGCCCCAGCGGAACTCGCCAAGCTGAAAGGCAAGGTCAAGCACTTCTTCCATCTGGCGGCAGTCTATGACCTGTCGGCCGATGCCCAGAGCCAGATCGTAGCCAACATCGATGGCACCCGCCATGCGGTGGAGTTTGCCGAGGCGGTGAATGCGGGCTGCTTCCACCACACCAGCTCCATCGCGGCAGCAGGCCTGTATGACGGCGTATTCCGGGAAGACATGTTTGAAGAAGCCGAGGAGCTGGATCACCCCTACTTCCGCACCAAGCATGACTCCGAAGGCATCGTCCGCCAGGAATGCAAGCGCCCGTGGCGCGTCTACCGTCCCGGCATCGTGGTCGGCCATTCGCAGACGGGCGAGATCGACAAGATCGACGGGCCCTACTACTTCTTCAAGTTCATCCAAAAAATGCGCGACATGTTGCCGCAATGGGTGCCGACCATCGGCATCGAGGGCGGTCGCATCAATCTCGTGCCGGTGGATTATGTGGTGGATGCCATGGACCACATCGCGCACAAGAAAGGGCTGGACGGCGCCTGCTTCCACCTGACCGATCCGGAACCCATGCGCGTGGGCGAGGTGCTGAACCTTTTCGCCAAGGCCGGTCATGCACCGCAGATGACCATGCGCCTGAACACGAAGATGTTCAGCTTCATTCCCAGCTACGTGCTGGACGGCATCATGTCCCTGGCGCCGATCCGTCGCATCCAGAAACAGGTGCTGACTGACCTGGGCATTCCGAAGGACATGTTCAAGTTCATCAGCTACCCGACCCGGTTCGACACTCGCGACACCGCCAAGGCGCTGAAAGGATCGGGGATCAGCGTGCCCCGCCTGGAAGACTATGCCTGGCGTCTCTGGGATTACTGGGAACGCAATCTCGATCCGGATCTCTTCATCGACCGCACACTCGCCGGCAAGGTGAAAGACAAGGTGGTCGTGGTCACTGGCGGCACCTCCGGCATCGGCGAGGCCACCGCCTACAAGCTGGCCGAAGCGGGCGCGCAAGTGGTCATCGTCGCCCGCGATCCGGAGAAGGCCCAGGTCACGCTGGCCAAGATCAAGGAGATGGGCGGAAATGCCAAGTTCTACTCCTGCGATCTGTCCAGCATCGCCGACTGCGACAAGCTGGTCGCATCCGTGCTGAAAGACTTCAAGCGTTGCGACTATCTGGTCAACAACGCCGGCCGATCCATCCGCCGCGGCATCGCCAACAGCTACGATCGCTTCCACGATTTCGAGCGCACCATGCAGCTCAATTACTTCGGCTCGCTGCGCCTCATCATGGGCTTCCTGCCCGGCATGGTGGCGCAAGGCGGTGGTCACATCATCAACATCTCATCGATCGGCGTATTGACCCAGGCGCCGCGCTTTTCGGCCTACGTGGCCTCGAAGGCCGCCCTGGATGCCTTTTCCGGTTGCGCTGCCAGCGAATTTGCGGGCGACCATGTGCATTTCACGACCATCAACATGCCGCTGGTGCGCACCCCCATGATCGCGCCGACCAAGATGTACAACAGCGTGCCGACGCTCTCACCCGAGCAGGCGGCGGATCTGGTGGTCGAGGCCATCCTGTACAAGCCCGTGCGCATCGCGACACGTCTGGGCATCGCCGGCGCGACATTGCACGCTCTGGCCCCCAAGATCACGCAGATCATCCTCAACACGGCATTTACCATGTTCCCCGACTCGGCAGCCGCGCAAGGCAAGGAGAAGAAAGGCGAGAAGCCGGCGGAGATCGAACTCACTCCCGAACAGATGGCCTTCGCGCAAATCACGCAGGGCATTCACTGGTGATGCCCGGCGCCTGACGCGACCGCGAATATTCGCAAAGGACTATTCCCATGCCCGCATTGAAACCCGGCGATGCCGCCCCCGCATTCAGCGGGAAAACCACGGACGGCAGCACCGTCAGCCTGAAGGACTACAAGGGGAAGAAGCTCGTCGTCTATTTCTATCCCATGGACGACACGCCGGGATGCACCAAGCAGGCCTGTTCGCTGCGCGACTTCAACAAGGACATCGCGGCCAAGGGCGCCGCGATCCTTGGCGTGTCGACCCAGGATGAGGCGTCACACCGGAAATTCGCGGAGAAGTACAAACTCAACTTTCCGCTGCTTGCCGACACCGACCACGCCGTCGGCAAGGCGTTCGGCGTGATCGGCGGTGGCGGTCTTCTCGCTGCTGCCAAATCCTTTGCGGGTCTCGCGGACCGCGTGACCTTCGTCATCGATGAGAAGGGCAAGATCGCCCACGTGCTCGACAAGCCCGATGTCGAGCATCATGCGGAGGAAGTGCTGAAGCTACTCTAGCGTTACGCGGCGCAGGTTGGTGACGACGTGGTCGGCAACGTCGACCGACGACTGCAGCTGGACGTGGCCCACGCCTTCGATGCGAATATTCGCAGCCCAGGACAGGTCGGAAGACTCGGGCGGGTAGACCAGATTGTCATTCTCGGTGTGAACTGAAATCACTGGAACGCGTGGCACCAGACCGGCCTCTTCCGCCTCCAGCGTTGTCAACCACGCGTTCCCCTTCACCATCTGCCGTACGTTGTGCCCGATGCCCGCGCGCGCCAGCTCAGTGCCATGATGAGGTGAACCCAGCATGCTGAGACTGGCCACCCTGCTCCAGCCATCAGCACGCGCAAGCCAGGCGCGTGCAATCAGCCCGCCCATGCTGTGACAGACGAGGTGCATGCGCGCATGTCCACTACCGGCAAGAATGGTGGCGACACGCGTTTCAAGCTGCTGGACATAGTCGTCGATGCGCGCGAATGGCGGCTCCAGACTGAGGGTGTAGACGGGATTGGGTAGTCGCTCGCCAAGCAGTCGTCGCATGACCCGCCAGCTGCCCCGATTGCAGAGATAGCCGTGGACCAGCAGGATGGGCGTCAGCCCACCCGGGGTCGGTGTCGGATCGGGCGGCATCAGGCGACGCTCAAACGGCTGCCAGAGGGTAAACGACAGTGACTTCGCCACGTACTCGCCCAGCATGGCTCGGCCAAAGCCCACGCCAAGAATGTTTCGACCATCACGCAGGCGGAGCACCACTACGGTCAGGAACGGGCCAAGCGTCACGACCAGACGCAGGAGCAGCGCCACCGCGAGGGCCATTGCGAATATTCGCCAGAGCGGAACCTGGCCCACGTGCAGCCAGACGCCCCAGGCGACGTAGACCAGCAATTCGAACAGTAGCGCGGCACGCGCCAACCGGCTGATCATGGCGAGAGAATATGTCGCAGCAACAGCAATGTGCCGAGCCCGGTCGCGAGCGTGGCGAAGATGCTGCGCGTCCACCAAGCGACCAAGCCGGCCAGCATTGCCGCAATGAGGCGCAAGGGATCGAAACCATGTACGCCCACCTCGCCGCGAAAAAGCACATCCGGCATGACGAGCGCCGGCAGCACGGCGGCGGCGATGTAACCCAATGATCGCTTGAGCAACTCGGGCACGCGGGCATCGGCAGGCAGCAGGATGAAAGACATGCGCGCAGCCAGGGTGACCACTCCCATGCCGATCACGGTCAGCCAAAGCTGCCACGAGCTCATGGCTGAACCTCATTCCGGGTGCGCTGCTCGACCAACAGGCCGGCAACCACCCCCAGCAACGCCGCAATCATGAGCCCGGACTTCAATGGAAACGAGGCGGTGAACACCGAAGCCGCTGCGGCGCAGAACGCAGCGGCGAGTTGCGCGCGCGTCTTCAGGGCGGGCGCCACCAGCGCGATGAACATCAGGGGAATGAGAAACTCAAGCGACCAGGATGCCGGCACCTGCACCCCGATGAACACGCCAATTGCGAGCGCAATCTGCCAGACCATCCACATGAGGCTGCCCGCGCCGAGGTAATACCAGCGCTTGTGCGGATTGGTGTCGTCGTGGGTGAATCGCGCAGTCATGAGCGCGAAGCCATGATCGGTCAGCAGGTAACCGATGAGGAATTTCCAGCGCAGATTGAGCTGCGAGAAGAAGGGTGCCACTGCGGCGCTGTACATCATCATGCGCAGATTGACCACCAGCGCGGCCAGCACAATCATGGCACCTGGCGCGCCTTCGCTGATGAGCTGAATCGCAACCAGCTGCGCCGCACCGGCGAATACGATGATGGACATGGCGATCGCCAGGACAGGGTCGATGCCGGCGGCTGAAGCGGTTGCGCCAGTGATCAATCCGAAGGGGATGTTGCCCAGCACACCGGGGGCCTGATCCCGGAAGCCGGCGAGAAACGCTGAGCGGGGAGATTCCAAGCGAATATTCGCGTGCGCTTTGGGTGAAGTCATTTGAGTTTACCGGCAATGCACGGGCAGCACACGATACAGCGAGGGGTGGGGGTGGGGTCGGGGTTGAAGTCGACTTGGGCCTGGCCGACTCGTAGGCATGGCTCCGTATAATGCGGGCTGCCCATCCAACGGGATCCCCATGCTGATTTACGCCGCCGCGATTTCCTGCTCCGCCTTCCTGCTGTTCCTGGTCCAGCCCATCATCGCCAAGCAGATCCTGCCCTGGTTCGGCGGCACCGCCGCGGTGTGGACCACCTGCCTGGTGTTCTTCCAGACCGCGCTTCTCCTGGGCTATTTCTATTCCGACTGGACCACCCGCAAGCTCACGCCCAGGACCCAGTTGCTTGTCCATGCAGCACTGATGCTGGTCGCGATGCTGCTGATGCCGATCATTCCCGACGCGGCATGGAAACCAGCCGGCGACGAAGCGCCCAGCCTGCGCATCATCCTGTTGCTCGCCGCCACGATCGGCCTGCCCTACTTCCTGCTGTCCACCACCAGTCCGCTCATCCAGGCGTGGTTCGCGCGTACCTACCCGCACTCCAGTCCCTACCGACTGTTTGCGCTCTCCAATCTGGCATCGATGGTGGCATTGCTGGGCTATCCCTTTCTCATTGAGCCGCAGCTGAGTACCCAGTTTCAGGCCGTCGTCTGGTCGGTAGGCTTCGGTCTGTTCGCCGTTCTTTGCATTGGCGCGGGATGGTTCACGATACGATCCGCGCATCAAACCGTGGCGGGCAGCGACGGCCCGCTCAGCATGACCAGCCCGGGCCCGGCCACAGCCTACGAGCCGCCGCCATCCATGGCAGACAAGCTGACTTGGGTGGCGCTGGCGGCATTGGGGTCGGTTCTGCTGCTCGCAGTGTCGAATCACCTGACCCAGAACATCTCCTCCATCCCGCTCCTCTGGGTACTGCCGTTGGCACTCTATCTGCTGACGTTCATCCTCTGCTTCGACGGCGAGGGCTGGTATCCACGCACCCTGTTTCTGCCTTGGCTCGGCGTCGCCCTGCTCTGCATGAGCTGGATGCTGGCCGACAAGGACATGCACTTCGAGCTCTACTGGCAGACCGGCCTGTTCTGTTTTGGCCTCTTCATCGCCTGCATGTTCTGTCACGGCGAGCTGGTCAGGCTGAAGCCCGCACCGCGGCATCTCACCACGTTCTACGTCATGGTCTCGCTGGGCGGCGCGGTGGGCGCTGTGCTGGTCGGCATTGTCGCGCCACTCGTCCTGCCTGCCTATTTCGAGCTGGAGGTCGCGCTGATTGCCTTTGGCGCGATGGCCGTGTACCTGCTGCGCAAGGAGCGCTGGTTCTATGTCGCGCCGGCCATCGTGGTGACGCTGCTCACCGGCGCTGCCGGCGGCTATGCCATTCACCAGTATGTGGACAACACCATGGTGATGACACGCAACTTCTACGGCACGCTGCGGGTGCGCGAGTACGGCGCGCCAACTGACAAAACCTATCACCGTTCGCTGGTGCATGGCGGCATCCTGCATGGCGAGCAGTACATGCAGCCGGAATACAAAGCCGCGGCCACCACCTACTACAAGACCAGCTCAGGCATCGGCAAGAGCATCCTGCTGAAGCAGCAACTGCTGGCCGAGAAACCCATGAAAGTCGGTGTAATCGGTCTGGGTACCGGGACCATCGCCACCTATGGCCGCAAAGGCGACACGTACCGGTTCTATGACATCAATCCCGAAGTGATCACCATCGCCAAGCGCGACTTCACCTATCTCGCCGACAGCGATGCCGCCATCGAACTGTCGCTCGGCGATGCCCGCCTCAACCTGGAACGAGAGCCTGCGCAGGGTTTCGACGTGCTGGCGGTAGATGCATTTTCCAGCGATTCAATCCCGGTCCATCTGATCACGCTGGAGGCGGTGCAGATTTACCTGAAGCACATGAAGCCGGATGGCGTGATCGCCTTCCATGTGTCCAACCGCTTCCTGGACCTGAAGCCGGTGGTCGAGAAGATTGGCAATGAACTGGGGCTCACGACGGCCTGGGTGCATGAAGTGGCCAAGGATGACGATAGCGATCGCACGGTCAGCGACTGGGTCCTGCTGTCGAAGGACAAGCGTTTCCTGCTGCGCGACCAGATTCTCGACTCGACCTACATCATCACGCCCCAGCCCGGCTGGCGCCTGTGGACGGATGACTACAACAATCTGGTGCAGGTATTGAAGTGAATCGCGGCAGCTTCAGCCGCGGTTCGCTGCCTTGAAAAGACGGAAGAAGTTTGCCGTGGTGGCTTCCGCCACTTCTTCCACGCTGATGCCCTTGAGCGCGGCAATTTCCTCGGCCACATGCTTCACATAGCCCGGCTGATTCATCTTTCCGCGGAATGGCGTGGGCGCCAGATAGGGTGAATCGGTCTCGATCAGCATGCGTTCGAGGGGAACCGCTTTCGCCGTTTCCTTCAGGTCCTTTGCATTCTTGAAGGTCACGATGCCGGAAAAGGAAATATGGAAGCCCTGCTCCATCGCGGCCTCGGCGACAGCCGTGGTCTCGGTGAAACAATGCATGACGCCACCTGCCTCTCCGGCAGACTCCTCGCGCATGATGCGCAACGTGTCATCGGCGGCGTTACGGGTGTGAATCACCAGCGGCTTGCTGCACGCCTTTGCCGCGCGGATGTGGGTGCGGAATCGGTCGCGCTGCCAGTCCAGCGGCTCCGTCAGACGGTAATAGTCGAGGCCGGTTTCCCCGATCGCCACGACTTTGGGATGACGCGCCAGCTCGAGCAGTTCATCCAGCGTCACCTCGCGACCATCGCGCTCCTCATCAGGATGCACCCCCACACTTGCGAATATTCGCGGATGCGACTCGGCCACCTTGAGCACATCCGGCAGCGTGGCAAGCGTCGTGGAGATGGTCAGGGCGTGGGTGACGCGATTGGCCTCCATCAATGCCAGCACCTGCTCGCGGTCGGCGGCGAGTTCAGGAAAATCGAGATGGCAGTGGGAATCGACAAACATTCGCTGGAACGGCCGCGAAGACGGCCGAAAAGACGATCTAGATCGTGTGGGTGGGCCGGCCCGATTGCATGACCGGCGCGAGAATGCCCTCGATCTTCTTCTTCAACTCGCGACCCACATCCGTGTCGGGGAGCTGGATGCCCACGCCCTGCGGCCGGTTGCCGGTGGTGTGGTTGGGATTGACCCAGACCACCGAGCCCACCAGTGGCACCTTGGTTGGCTCATCCAGAAAACTCAGGATCACCAGAATTTCGTCGCCCAGCTTGTGGTTCCGCTTGCTCTCCATGAACAGGCCACCGCCCTTGAGAAGCGGCATGTAGGCCGCATACAACGCCGACTTGCCCTTCAGGTTCAGGGCAATGACGTCGGGGCGCTTGATGGCGACTGGGGCTTCGGCACTCATGTTGCGGTTCGGGATCGGGGTACGGGCGATGGGGAAACGGTTTGTCGGTCAGTCGGCTGCCTTGACTGCGAGCGAATAGGATAGCAGCAAATTTTCCAGCCACAAGCGCGCATTCAGCGGGTGCTGGATGTGTCGACGCAACTGGCGAAGCTCATTTTCGAAACGGAACAGCGCGTGTGCCGTGGCCTGGCCGGCAATTCGCGCGGCGTCCTTGGCGAAGTCGGGGTGATGGCGCACCGCGCCCGTCTGCTGCTGCAGCACCAGATCGCAGCACCAGGTATGGACCCAGAGCAGGACCGCCTTGAGGTCCGACTTCTCCAATAGACCCGCAAGTTGCAGCCAATCGGCACGCTCGGGGGCCGCAAGGGCCGCCAGAACCTGACGGCGCGATTCCTGCCACGTGTCTTCTGACCAGGCCAGCGCCAGCAAGGGCGCGCCGCCTGCCTGTGCCAGCGCGTCCCTGGCGATGCGTGCATCCAGTCCCTGATCCAGCAACCAGCGCTCAGCAACCTCTGGCTCGCAACCCGGCACGGTCACCACCTGACAGCGGCTACGCACCGTGGGCATCAGGCGCCCTGCCTGATCGGTGACCAACAGCATCAACGTGTTGGCGGTTGGCTCTTCGAGAGTTTTCAGCAGTGCGTTGGCCGCCTGCGGATTCATCGCCTCGGCAGGATGCAGCACCAGCACCCTCCAGCCCGCGCGATGGGTGGACAGCGTAATGAACTGCTGCAGATTTCGAATCTGTTCGATGGTGATCTGCGCGCTCTTCTTCTCGGGTTTGGCGTCCGCAGACTTGGTCGTGCCGTCCGCTTCCACCTCCGCGTCGTCTTCGACCATGCTGTCTGGCAGCACTTCGCGATAGTCCGGATGGTTGCCCTCAGCGAACCACCCACAGGCGGGGCATGCGCCGCAGGCAAGCCCACCCTGTGCAGGCTGCTCACAGAGCATGGATTGCGCGAGCGCACGCGCAAACTCTACCTTGCCGAAGCCCTCACGCCCCGTCAGCAGCAGCGCATGGGGCATGCGCTCGCGGCGCGCGATCAAGCCGCTCAGCGCCTCTTGATGCCATGGCAGGGAAGCCACTTGCGTCACTTGAGCAGGCCCGCCAGATGTCCTGCCAGCGCCTCGCGAATATTCGCAATGGGCTGACTGGAATCGATCACCCGGGTACGCCCATTCGACGAAGCAGCACGGTTGAGATACATGTCCCGGACACGGCCAAAGAACTCGGCCTGCTCGCGTTCGAACTTGTCGGGGTCCGGTGTGCCCTGCGCGACCCGTGCACGCGCCAGATCGAGCGGTGCATCGAACAGGAATGTCGCATCCGGCTGCAGGTCTCCATGTACCCAGGACTCCAGTATCGCAATGCGATCTGTCGCAACACGGCGTCCACCACACTGGTAGGCATAGGTCGCATCGGTGAATCGGTCCGAAATCACCCAGGTTCCGGCTGCAAGTGCTGGCTCGATTTTTGTCCTCACATGCTCCGCTCTTGCCGCAAACATGAGCAGCACTTCGGTATCGGCATGCATGGACTTGCGTAGAAGCATCTCGCGCAGTTCTTCAGCGAGGGGCGTGCCGCCCGGCTCACGGGTCATCAGCACGTCGTGTCCGCCCTCTTTGACCTGATCCGCGATCCAGCCGAGATGCGTGGACTTGCCAGCCCCGTCGATGCCTTCCAGCGTGATGAACTTGCCACGTTGCATGAGCGCCCTTGTGGTTGCTATCGCTTGAGTTGATACCGCGCCACGGCGCGATTGTGCTCTTCAAGTGAACGGGAAAAGTGGTGGCTGCCATCCCCCTTGCCCACGAAGTAGAGCCGGTCAGACTGCGCGGGCTTCACCGCCGCGATGATGGATCCCCAGCCCGCCAGCGCAATCGGCGTGGGCGGAAGACCATCACGTGTGTAGGTATTGTAGGGTGTGTCGGTGAGCAGATCGCGCTTGCGGATGTTCCCGTCGAAGGTCGGACCAATGCCGTAGATGACGGTGGGATCGGTCTGAAGACGCATGCCGATGCGCATGCGATTGATGAACACGGCGGAAATGGTCGTGCGTTCGTCCGCACGCCCGGTTTCCTTCTCAATGATCGAGGCCATGATGAGCGCCTCGTAGGGGGACTTATATGGCAGGCCTTCGTCACGTTGTGCCCAGGCGTCTGCAAGCTTCTGCTTCAGGGTCTGATGGGCGCGTTTCAACACGTCGAAATCGGTCGTGCCAGCTGCGAAGAAGTAGGTGTCGGGAAAGAACAACCCCTCGGGATGCTTTTCCTCCGCCCCGAGTCGCTTCAGCAGCTCGGCATCGCTCACCCCCGCCAGTGTCTGGCGCACGTCCTTGTGTGCGGCCAGTGCCTTGCGCAATTCAGCATACGTGCTGCCTTCGATGAACTGGATGCTGACCGGCACCACATCGCCGCGAACAAGCTTGTCGAGCAGCTCAGCCGGCAGAATGGGCTTTTCCAGTCGATAGGTGCCCGCGCGTATCGCTGTCTTCTCAGTGAGTCGCCCGAGCAGCCAGAGCGGTTCCGGCTGGTCCAGCAGACCCGCTTCGGTCAATTGCGCGGATAGCGATTTGAGCGACGCGCCTGACTTGACAGTGAACTCAAATGGAACCTTTGCCGGCACGAGTGGCGTCTGGGTGAACTGCCATGCCTGCCAGCCAAGGAATGCTGCAGCCAGAACGACCAGGATGAGACCCCACTTGAGCAGCCTCATGTGGTGCGCCCCGGCTGCGTTCAGGCGAGCTTGCGGAAAGCCAGGGTACCGTTGGTGCCGCCAAAGCCGAATGAGTTCGACAAGGCCACATCAATCTTCATCTCGCGCGCATTGTTGGCCGCGTAATCGAGATCGCAGGCAGGGTCCTGGTTGAAAATGTTGATCGTCGGCGGCGACACCTGGTGATGGATGGCCAGCGTGGTGAACACGGCCTCCACGGCCCCGGCCGCGCCGAGCAAGTGTCCGGTCATCGACTTGGTCGAGTTCACGACCAGCTTCTTCGCATGGTCACCAAAGGTGATCTTGATCGCCTCGGTCTCGTTCACATCTCCAAGTGGTGTCGAGGTGCCGTGGGCGTTGATGTACTGCACTTCGTCCGCATTGACGCGGGCATTGCGGAGCGCCGCCTGCATGCCGCGCTTGGGGCCGTCCATGCTGGGTGCGGTGATGTGGTTCGCGTCCGCGCTCATGCCAAAGCCGATGACTTCAGCGTAGATCCGCGCGCCGCGCTCCTTGGCGTGCTCGTACTCTTCCAGGATCAGGGCTGCACCGCCCTCTCCCAGCACAAACCCGTCGCGATCCTTGTCAAAGGGACGCGATGCCGTTTCCGGCGAGTCATTCCGCTCCGAGAGTGCTTTGCAGGCACAGAAGCCGCCCACACCGAGCAGGTTGATCGTTGATTCAGCGCCGCCGGCAACCATCACGTCGGCGTCACCATATTCGATGATGCGGGCAGCATCGCCCACGGCATGTGTGGAAGTCGTGCAAGCCGAGACGATGGAATAGTTCGGTCCCTTGAGGCCGTACTGGATGGACACCATGCCCGCCACCATGTTGATGATCGATCCCGGCACGAAGAAAGGCGAAATCCGGCGAGGCCCCTTCTCAAAGGTCTCACGAGCCGTGTCTTCGATCATCGGCAAGCCACCAATGCCCGATCCCATGTTGACGCCGATGCGCACCGCATTCTCTTCCGTGATCACCAGTCCCGAATCGTCCAGCGCCTGCTTGGCGACTGCCAAACCGTAGTGGATGAAGGTGTCCATCCGCCGCACTTCCTTGGCGGACATCCAGTCAGCGGGATTGAAGCCCTTCACCTCGCCAGCAAAGCGCGTTGGCAGCGCCGACGCATCGAACTTGGTGATCGGACCAATGCCGCCCCGGCCATTGACGATGTTGTCCCAAGCAGCGGACAAGGAGTTACCCACCGGGGCCACGATGCCGAGGCCGGTGACGACTACGCGACGTTTTGACATGGGAGGGAGAAAAACGGTGCGGACAGGCGATCCGATCGCTCGGGGCGCCCGCCGCAAGGAATGGAAGATGAACGGTGTTACTTGGGCTGATGCGCGAGGACGTAATCGATCGCCTGCTGCACATTGGTGATCTTTTCTGCTTCCTCGTCGGGGATCTCGCACTCGAACTCTTCTTCGAGAGCCATCACCAGCTCGACGTTGTCCAGAGAGTCCGCGCCCAGGTCTTCAACGAAGGAGGATTCGTTCTTGATGTCGGCTTCGGCCACGCCGAGTTGCTCAGCAACGATTTTCTTGACGCGCGCTTCGATGTTTTCCACTTGTACTTCCTCCTGATGCTTTTTGAAAGTTAAAACCGGACTATTTTACCAAAAACGTGGTCTACGCCGTATTACCGAGACATTGCGAATATTCGTCCCGGCAGACGCAGGTCGAATTACATGTACATGCCACCATTCACGTGCAGGGTATTGCCGGTGATGTAACCGGCTCCAGGCGAAGCCAGAAAGAGGACGGCTTCGGCAATGTCTTGCGACTGGCCCAGCCTGCCCAGCGGCACCTGACCCACCAGCGCCTTCACCTGGTCCTCGGCCAGCGCCTTGGTCATGTCGGTTTCGATGAATCCGGGGGCCACGCAGTTGACCGTGATGTTGCGGCTGCCCACCTCGCGAGCGAGTGCCTTGCTGAAACCCACCATGCCAGCCTTGGCGGCCACGTAATTGGTCTGCCCGGCATTGCCCATGAAGCCCACCACGGAAGCAATGTTGATGATTCGGCCCTTGCGCGCCTTCATCATGCCGCGCAGCACGGCGCGGGACAGCGTGAATACCGGTGTCAGGTTGGTATCGAGGGTCTCCTGCCACTCATCGTCCTTCATGCGCGCAAGCAGGTTGTCGCGGGTCACGCCGGCGTTGTTGACCAGTATGCTGACCGCACCATGCTGCCCCTGGATGGCGGTGATGAGCGGCTCGATCTGCGCTGAATCGCGCACATCCAGCATCCTGCCCTCACCTTTGAATCCGGCGGCTTGAATCGCTTCGGTGATTGCTGCGGCACCCGCCTCACTCGTTGCGGTGCCAACAACCGTGGCACCTGCTTGTCCGAGCGCCATCAGGATGGCGCGGCCGATTCCTCGACTGGCGCCAGTCACCAGGGCAACCTCGCCTTCCAGAACCTTCTTCACTTCCTGATTCATGACGGGGATCCTTCGATGAGTGTTCGCATTGCAGCGGCATCAGCCAGCGCAACGCACTGTACATCCGGCACGATGCGCTTGTTGAGTCCGGTCAACACCTTGCCCGGCACGCATTCGCCTACCGTGGTGGCACCACGGGCCGCGAGCGCCTGCACGGTTTCAATCCAGCGAACGGGTCGATGGAGCTGACGTACCAATGCAGCCTTGATCTCCTCGGGTGTCGCGAAAGCCTGCACGTCGGCATTCTGTATGACAGGTACGACCGCCGCCTTCATGGGGACGTCACGCAGGTATGCCTCCAGTTTCTCGGCGGCAGGCTTCATCAGCGCGCAGTGGGAAGGGACGCTCATGGGCAGCATCAGCGCACGCTTTGCGCCCCGCTCCTTGGCCAGTGCCATGCCCCGCTCCACGGCGGTGCGATGGCCGGCAATGACGGTCTGCCCGGGAGAATTGAGATTGACGGCCTCGAGCACTTCGCCCTGGGCTGCATCCGCGCAAACGGATTGAACTGCGGCCTCATCCAGACCCAGCACCGCTGCGATGCCGCCCGTGCCCTCCGGCACCGCAGCCTGCATGGCTTCTGCGCGGAAGCGGACCAACGGCAATGCATCCTTGAATTCAAGTGCGCCCGCTGCCACCAATGCCGAATATTCGCCGAGGCTGTGTCCCGCGTAGAACGAAGCGGCGGGGCCGCCAAGCGACGTCCATGCGCGAAATGTCGCCACACCCGCTGCCAGCATCACCGGCTGCGTGTTCACCGTCTGGGCCAGCGCTTCCTCGGGCCCAGCTTTGAGCATGCCGATGATGTCGACCTTGAGAATGTCCGATGCTTCCTGCAACGTGGCGTCGACCACGGGCACGTCGCTGAATCCAGCCATCATGCCGATGGACTGCGAACCCTGTCCCGCGAATACCAGCGCCAATGTCGTGTTGTCTACCATTTGAGCAGTACCGATCCCCAGGTGAATCCGCCCCCCACACCTTCGAGCAGGATGTGTTGGCCGGGCTTGATGCGGCCATCCCTGACCGCGACATCAAGCGCCAGCGGAATGGAAGCGGCCGATGTGTTGGCGTGACGATCCACCGTCACGACGAGTTTTTCTTCAGGCAGACCAAGTTTCTTTGCGGTGTGCGAAAGGATGCGAATATTCGCCTGGTGCGCGATGAGCCAGTCGATGTCGGACACGGTCAGCCCGTTGGCGTTCAGCGCCTCGTGTGCAACTTCTTCCAGCACGCGCACTGCAAGCTTGAACACCGCACCGCCCTCCATCTTGAGGAACGGTGTGCCCGTCACCTGGCCATGCGCGACATGGCCAGGCGTTTCCAGGATGTCGCGATAGCTGCCGTCTGCATGAAGATGGGACG
This sequence comes from Burkholderiales bacterium, assembly GCA_033764435.1. GTDB lineage: Bacteria > Pseudomonadota > Gammaproteobacteria > Burkholderiales > Usitatibacteraceae > JAEUMY01. The sequence goes on along the minus strand of JANRIX010000031.1, from coordinate 28,139 downwards.
AGAGGATGCCGGGCGAGTCGGACGCCTTCAGCACCACGGCACCGGCGCCATCACCAAACAGCACGCAGGTGGAACGGTCATTCCAGTCCAGGATGCGCGAAAACACCTCGGCGCCGATGACCAGCGCGCAGCGGTTGGCGCCACTGCGGATGAACTTTTCCGCCGTGGCCAGCGCATAGACAAAGCCTGAACACACTGCCTGCATGTCAAACGCGGCGCCGCCCTGGATGCCCAGCTTCTCCTGCACGATGCAGGCTGTTGCCGGGAAAACCATGTCGGGCGTGCTGGTCGCGACGATGATGAGGTCGATGTCATTCTTGTCGATGCCGGCGGCGGCGATGGCACGTCGGGCGGCTTCCGCCGCGAGATCACTGGTCACCTGGTTGTCCGCCGCGATGTGACGCTGGCGAATACCCGTCCTGCTCACGATCCAGTCGTCGCTGGTTTCCACGCTTGCCGCGAGATCGTGGTTGGTCACACATTTCTCGGGTAGGTAGCTGCCCGTGCCGATGATGCGCGCGTAGGTCATGCGCCCTCTCCGGCATCAGTGTTGGCGCGAGGTGTCAACAAACCCTGCTGATGCAGGCGCTCGATTTCACCGGTGATGCGGGCAAGCAATCCATGGCGCACTTCCGACTCCGCTCGCTCGAGCGCATTGCGAAAGGCAAAGCTGTCGGCCGATCCGTGGCTCTTCACCACGACGCCTTTCAGGCCAAGCAAGGCGGCACCGTTATAACGCCGATGATCAACGCGATTGCGGAAGCGCCGGATGATGGGTGCGGAAATCAGCGCGGCCAGTTTGCTGGTCAGGCTGCGGGTGTATTCCTCCTTGAGAAAGTCACCCAGCATCTTCGCCAGGCCCTCGGAGGTTTTAAGCATCACGTTGCCGACGAAGCCATCGCAGACAACCACATCCGTTGTTCCCTTGTAGATGTCGGTGCCTTCAACGTTGCCGAAGAAATTCAGATGGCTCTGCTTGATGAGCTCAGCCGCCTTCTTTACCGACTCGTTGCCCTTGATGTCCTCGGAACCGATATTCAGCAGTCCAACGCTCGGATTGGGATTGCCTTCCACCGCGCTCGCCAGCATCGCGCCCATGATGGCGAACTGCAGCAGGTGCTCTGGTTCGCATTCAGCATTGGCACCGAGGTCAAGCGCATACACAGCGCCCTTGCGCGAGGGCAGCACCGCACAGATTGCGGGCCGATCAATGCCGGGCAAGGTCTTCAGCACGAACTTCGCCGTGCCCATGAGCGCGCCTGTGTTGCCGGCAGAAACGCAGGCATGTGCTTCGCCTGACTTCACAAGGTCGATCGCGATACGCATGGACGAGCGCTTCTTGGTGCGAATGGCCGTACGAATGTCTTCGTCCATGCCAACCACTTCAGGCGCTTCGACGACCCTCAGGCGCGGCGAGTCGGCGGCGAGAACATCCGATGCGCCGGCCTTACGCAGTGCGGCCTGGATTGCGTCAGTTTGGCCGACCAGCAAAACACGAGCGTCGCCTGAGCGCCCGATGAAATCGAGCGCCGCGGCGACGGTGACGGTCGGACCATGATCACCACCCATTGCGTCAACCGCAATGGTGATGGGGCCGGTTGTACTCACTGCGGGGTGCAGGTCATTGCGGGCTTCTTACGAATGCGGCCCGTGCAGTGAGGGATGATCAGTCGGCCTTGGTCTTCAGGACCTTCTTCCCGCGGTAGAAGCCGGACGGGGAGATGTGATGACGCAGATGGGTTTCACCCGTCGTGGGCTCAACAGCCAGCGGCGGATTGGTCAGGAAATCGTGAGCGCGATGCATGCCGCGCTTGGAGGGCGATTTCTTGTTTTGTTGAACTGCCATGGTAATTCTCCTTATCAGTGATTCTGTTTCTTGAGGGCCGCCAAAGCCGCGAAGGGATGTTTCCGCTCCACGTCACCAGGCTCCCCGATCAAATCGGCGCTGCTCGATTCCGAGCCACCCGCAATGCCATCGGCTTTGACAGGCAGATCCAGCAGCACTTCATCTTCCACCAGTTCGGACAGATTCAATTCCCTGTCCGCGACCAGATAATCCTCGTCTTCCGGTTCGTCTTCCAACGGCGGCAACTCTGCCTCATTGCGAACCAGCACAAACACCCGCTCGATGTTCAGTTCATGGGTCCATGTCGAATCCGGACTTTCACCCGGTAACAGCAGAGAACCTTTAACCCTGAGCAACAACTTGCGCAAAACCGTGCCGTCCGCACCGGTAACGATGCGGCCCGATGCGACATAGTGAACGTCCCCTTCCGGGGACAGCACAAGGTCTGCAAGCCGCTCCATGCCCTCGATGGGCAACGAACCGGAATCTTGCTGCTTCAGGCGGGAAAAGCTGTCGAGATTGCGGATCATGACTGATCCGTTCCCTGCGATGTCTGCTTTGGTCATGCGGCGCGCATGTTATATTCTTTTCCCAACTTTGTCAAAGACTTATCCATTGAATCCCCCACGGTTGGTGTTGGCGTCCGGATCACGTTATCGGGCGGAATTATTGCGAAGGCTGCGTCTGGACTTTGTTGTCGCGGTCCCAAATATTGACGAAACGCCTCTCGCCCACGAAAGCACCCGGCAAACTGCAGCACGGCTGGCCCTTGCCAAAGCCACGGCCGTCGCCGATGCATTCCCCGGCGCCTGGACGATTGGCTCGGATCAAGTGGCCGACCTGGATGGCGAACCCATCGGAAAACCCGGAAGTCGTCGAGGGGCCGAGGCGCAGCTCATGCAGCTTTCCGGCAGACAAGTGGCTTTCCACACTGCCGTGTGCCTGCTCGTCAACGGCACGGCGCACGAACGTATCGTCACAACGCAGGTCACCTATCGGAAATTGACACCAGAGACCATACAACGGTACCTGGATCTCGAGCCCGCCTATGACTGTGCCGGGAGCGCCAAGTCGGAGGGTCTCGGCATTACCTTGCTGGCAGACATGTCTACGCCCGATCCAACCGCACTCATCGGGCTACCGCTGATTGCGCTCACCGAACTGCTGTCAGAAGCCGGCTGGAACCTTCCATAAGATGAACGCGAACACCGGCCGACTGTATCTGATCCCGAGCAACCTCACGACCCCGTTCGAGCCGACGGCCATCCTGCCCGCTGCGGCGCTGGCGGTCATTCGCGAACTGAAGGAGTTCGTGGTTGAAGACGCCAAGACTGCTCGAGCGTTCCTGAAAGCCTGCGGGACGGATGCCCCGCTGCAATCCATCGTTATGGCCGCGCTCAACGAGCATACCCGTCCCGATGAGGTCGAGGCGTTGCTGGCGCCGTTGCTTGCAGGCCGCGACCTCGGACTGCTCTCGGACGCTGGCGCACCCGGCGTTGCCGACCCGGGTGCAGCGCTGGTTGCTGCGGCGCATCGCCACAATCTGGAGGTCATTCCACTTGTCGGCCCTTCGGCCATCCTTCTCGCCCTCATGGGTGCGGGTCTGAATGGTCAGCGTTTCTGCTTTCAGGGCTATCTGCCGGCAGAACGGAATTCTCGCGTGGCCGCATTGAAAGAAATCGAAAGGGCCTCCGCGCAGTCCGACATGACGCAGGTGTTTATCGAGACGCCCTACCGGAACGCTGCAATGTTTGCCGACGTGCTGGCCACATGCAAACCGACAACACGCCTGTGCATAGCGGCTGATCTCACCAGCGGATCACAGAGCCTTCGCACGCGAAGCATCGAGGATTGGAAGAAACTGCCCGCACCAGATCTGAACAAGCGGCCCGCTGTGTTCCTGCTCCAGGCTTGAATCAGCGATGCCAATTGGCGCGTAATCCGCGCCACCAAACGCTTCAGACGAATTGGGCCTCTGCGGCAATCGCCCCCCGCCGCAGCACGGGCTCCAACTCTGACTCGCCCAGCGGCATCGAGAAGTAATAGCCCTGCCCGATCGCGCAGCCCTTTGCCCGGAGCAGATTCAGCTGACCCAGCGTCTCGATTCCCTCGGCGATGATCTCCAGGTCGAGGCTGCGTGCCATGCTGATGATCGCAACGACGATGGCAGTATCGTTGGGGTCCACAGTGATATCTCGCACGAAAGACTGGTCGATCTTCAGCTTGGAGATCGGCAATCGTTTGAGATACGAAAGACTTGAGTAGCCGGTACCAAAATCATCGACAGCAAGATGAATGCCCATTCCTGAAAGCTCATTCAAGAGCTGGATGCTGCCCTCGGCCTGCTTCATGACCTGGCTTTCGGTGATCTCAAGCTCCAGGCAATTGGGCGACAATCCGGTGTCACTAAGCACTCGTTGGACCATTGCCAGAAATCCGCTGTCGCCGAGCTGGCGAGCCGAGAGATTGATCGCGATTCTCTCTGGCGCGATGCCCGCTGCCTGCCAGCGCCGGGCTTGCATGCAGCCCTCTCTCATCACCCACTCGCCGATCTCGTTGATGAGACCAGTTTCCTCCGCAAGCGGAATGAAATCGCCAGGCATGACGATGCCACCCGATTGATTGTTCCAGCGCACCAGGGCCTCGACTGCAACAACGCGGCCAGTGGTGAGATCGACCTGTGGCTGATAGTGGAGCAGAAAATCACCGTCTTTCACCGCTGCGCGAAGGCTGCTTTCCAGCATCGCCCTGCGCTTCACAGCGATATTCATGTTGCTGGTAAAGAAGTGATAGGTGTTCTTTCCTTGCGCCTTGCTGTGAAACATCGCAGTATCGGCGTTCTTCATCAGCGTCTGCGAGTCCTTGCCGTCATCCGGAAAAAGGGCAATGCCAATCGACCCGGAAACGTGCTGATTGGAACCGCTAAGGTCAAATGCGGAGCGAAGGGCATCCAGAATCTTCTGCGCCACCCGCGCGGCGCCAGCCTGTCCCTCAAGCTCTTCGAGCAGTACGATGAATTCATCCCCACCCTGTCGGGCTATGGTGTCGTGTGCGCGCACTGAAGCGCTCAGTCGACGGGCCACTTCACGCAGAAGCTCGTCTCCAACATCATGACCCAGCGTATCGTTGATATTCTTGAAGTTGTCGATATCGATGAACATGACCGCCAGTCGCTTGCCGCTACGATCAGCCCGACTGATGGCTTGCGCAACGCGATCCTGCAGCAACGAACGGTTCGGCAAGCTGGTCAAGGCGTCGTGATAGGCCAGATGCTGAATGCGCTGCTGGATGGCACGGCGCTCGCTGACGTCACGCGTATTGACGATGATGCCGCGAATCGCTGGCACGTCAAGACAGTTCTTGCCGATCGACTCCAACGTGCGCCAGGTTCCATCCGCATGTCGCACCCTGAACTCGACGGGGCGGTCAAGCATGCCCTTGGTGATCAGTTCCTTGAATCGATCACGAATCGCTGGCGAATCATCACGATGGATGATGTCGAACTGATTCAGACCGATCATGCTTTCGGGGTCCACGCCCAGCAGATGTCTGACCGATGGACTCTGATAGAGGATGACACCCTCGGCATCGACGACGGTGACAATGTCCATCGCGCTCTCTGACAGCGCACGAAAACGGGCCTCACTGGCCTCCAGCGCGCGCTCTACCGTCTTCAGGCCAGTGATATCTGCACAGGTGACCAACACCCCGATGATCTTGCCGTCACCACTTCTGAGTGGAGCAGCAGACAAGCTGATGCTGGTGCGGCGGGTTTCTGTTCCATGCTCGATCTCAACGTGATGAACCGTTTCGCCGGACAGCACGCGCTTGCGAATCGCCAGCGTGGTCTGCTCAAGGTCTGTCATCGCCAAAGGAGATGGCCTGCCCAGGACGTCTGCCTCCTTCAGATCGAACAAGCGCTCTGCCGCAGGATTCCAAAGGGTGACAATTCCGCCTGGCGTGATCGAGTAAATTGCCAACGGAGAATTCTCGACAATCGCTCGCAACGACTCATTGAGCGTGCGTAGCGTTTCCTGATTGGCGTGGTATTGCGAAACATCCTCGATCGCAGTCAACGCGTACTTGGCAGCGCTAGACTCATCATTGATGAATACCGTCGAGCGACGCGCCCAAAGCGTGGTGCCATCCTTGCGCACGTAGCGTTGCTCGCGGGATCCTGGCGCGATTCCCGAGATCGCTGCAGCACCGGGCACCGAATCCAGGATCGCCCGCTCCTCCGGGTGAAAAATAGTTCGGAAAGGCTTACCAATCAGATCCGCAGCGCCGTAGCCGAGCATCTCGACCAGCCTGCGATTCACGCGAAGAAACGTTCCATTTGCATCAAGGTGCGCCAAGCCGATTTCAACCAGATCAAACGTTTCACGAAACTTTTCCTCGCTCGCGGCCAGCTCCTGATCCCGCGCACGAAGAATTGACGCCAGCTCATCCATGGTGCCGGCAAGTTGGTCGACTTCGGAGAACTCTGCGAACTCAGCCGGGTCACGACGGAATTCCAGCAGATTGCCTTCTCGCAGCTTGCCATTCAGGCGGGAAATGGGCTCAACCAGTTTGCGTCCGAGCAAGACGCCGGCAAGTCCGGTGAGCAGCACGGCACCGAGCGACCAAGCGACAACCTGGATCAGAAACGCGGTGCGTTCACCATCCGACAATCCCAGCCCGTCGGCCAATCTCACCGCAGTGATACCCAGCATCAACTCCACGCCGAGCGTCAGCAGAACCATCACCACCACGAGGTGAAATCGGAGGCTCCTGCCCTGCTTGCTGGATCTGTCCGTTGCCATGGGCGCCATCTATGGGTGGTCCTCAGGCGGATTGAACCGACCCGATGTCTGATTGGATCACAACGCGCCCGCATTCCTCTCGAACAGGGACAGGGAAGAGTCTTTCACCTGCACAGGGTCCGGATACACAATGCCCGGAGGACGGATCAAAAGCCGCACCATGCGTCGCGCAAATCAAGTATAGACCAGATTCATCGAAGAATTCCCCCAACTGCCAGTCGAGTTCAGTGCCGCGGTGCGGGCAACTGTTGACGTAGGCTAGTGCCCGTCCATCAAAGCGCACGGCGAAGCAGGGAACAATTCTCGCTGCAGTAACTAGATCGAATCGCATGCCACGTCCACCCTCGATCAGCGCGGCAGATTCGCACACTACGCGTTCGTGATCAGCCATTCATGCAGCTCCTGAACGGATTGGGCGACGAGCATTGGCGCGTGGGCCTGCAGAGCGTCCATCGGATGCGCGCCATAATTGACCGCAATTGCCCGAACGCCGGCGTTGGCAGCCAGCAAAAGATCATGCGTTGTATCTCCAATCATGAGCACCCTCTCCCTGTCCACGGCGCAGAAGTCCATCAGCCGCTCAAGCATGTCCGGATGGGGCTTGGGAAAACCCTCATCGGCACAACGGGTGAAATCGAAATAGGCCTTCAAGCCAGTGTGCACCAACGCGCGGTCGAGGCCGGCGCGAGGCTTGCCGGTCGCAATGGCCATGAATCGATCGTCACGTTTGAGCGCCTTGAGCATGTCGGTAACGCCATCGTAAAGTGGCGCCTCATGGTCGCGGACGACGTAATGGTGGCGAAAGCGGAGGGCAAATTCCAACCTTTCCGCATCGCTCAGTCTGGGGAAGAGATGGGCTGTCGCGTCCTGCAGACCAAGACCGATCACGAATTTTGCGGCCGACTCATCCGGCTCTGGCAGTCCGAGCTCGATCGCTGCAGTGCGTATGCAGTGCGCGATAAGGCCGGTGGAATCCATCAGCGTTCCGTCCCAGTCGAACACGATGAGTTCAAATCGCCGCAACGGCTTTCTCCTTCTTTTCCAGCAGCGAGAGGTAGCCGGACAGATCAGCTGGCAAGGGACACCGCAGCTCGAGTCGCTCACCGGAAATCGGATGACTGAGGGCAAGCGTATGCGCATGCAGGAACATGCGCTTCAGGCCGGTTTTGGCGACCTCTCTGTTTCGGGCGAAGTCCCCGTATTTCGCATCCCCGAGAATGGGATGCCCTTCGTGCGCAAGATGAACCCTGATCTGGTGGGTGCGCCCTGTGCGGATCTCGGCATCCAGCAGTACGGCATCCTGAAACTGACGCTGCGGCGTAAAGATTGAATGCGCGACCTGGCCCGCTGCATCCGGGGACACACGCCTTTCACCGTCCTCGGTCAGAAATTTGCGTAACGAGACTTTCACATGCCGCCTTCCGCCCTGCCAACGACCTGCGGCGAGTGCAAGGTAGTGTTTCTCCATCCCGCCATCGCGCAAAGCGGCGTGCAGGCCCGTCAGTGCGGACCGCTTCTTCGCCACAAGGAGGATGCCAGAGGTTTCGCGATCAAGACGATGCGCGAGTTCCAGAAACTTCAATTGCGAATATTCGCGCCTGAGCAGTTCGATGACCCCCAGGCTGACACCACTTCCACCGTGCACAGCCAGACCGGATGGCTTGGCCAACGCAATGATGGCGTCATCCTCAAACAGGATATGCGGCTTAAGCGTAGTGCCTTCGGGAATGCGGACCCGGGCCGACGCGGGCCGGGCAGCCACACGGACCGGAGGAATACGAATGACATCGCCATCAGCCAGCCGGTAGGCTGCATCAATCCGTCCGCTGTTCACTCGCACTTCGCCCGATCGCAGGATTCGATAGACGTGGCTCTTGGGGACACCCTTCAGTTCGCGCAGAAGGTAGTTGTCGATTCGCTGCCCCGCTTCGTCAGGCAGGACGGTCACCGTCCGTACTTGGGCGGATTCACGGACTGGTGGCAGGGCTAGGCGGGTCTCGCGGGTTTTGTTGGGCAATGACACGGATGCGGCACATTGAGAGACAACCACGGCGTGATTGCCCTGGCAAGGTCGCTAGGATATACTGGCAACTCGTTGATTTGAAAGCCTCTCCGAATATTCGCAGTAATTCTTTGCTACGGAGAGGACGGAATGGCGAGCAGGCCGTACGTCACTGATGACATGAGGCCGCGATCCCTCCCGCCCCGGCGAGCCTTTCAATCACCGGCATTCTTGCCCCGAAGCGGGGTCAGCGCGATTACCGGACCTGGTCCGCACATCCATCGCCAGCACCCTTCAGCGCAGTTTCATTCGCTGTCAGCGCTTCCCGGCCCAGCATGCGGGAGACGACCGGTTAAGCCACTCGCCGGCATCGAGTAGTGGCACCCATGAAGTCGCAGTACGCAACACCGGAAGGTTTTTCATTGACCCGGCGAAGTCGGGGCAATGTTCAGGATGATTCAACCCGACGGGACGATTAAGTCCCGCGAAAGCAAGGCCGCAAACTCTCGTGAAACGCGTCAGTACAAAGATCCCCACGGACCTGTTGTCTTACCGCAGCACCTGAGCCACGCATCGCCGTGGCACGCAGGTGCCCGGCATCATCCGCCTTCCCGCGCCGTCTGCCAGACGGACCGTTGCACGCTGCGGGAAAGATGCCACCATGAAGCGCATGCTGTTCAACGCGACCCAGGCTGAAGAGCTCAGGGTCGCCATCGTCGACGGTCAAAAGCTCATCGATCTCGACATCGAGCACGCCGGTCAGGAACAACGCAAAAGCAATATCTACAAGGGCGCGATCACCAGGGTCGAGCCCAGTCTCGAAGCAGTTTTCGTCGACTACGGCGCCGAGCGCCATGGTTTCCTGCCGTTCAAGGAAATCGCCCGCAACTACATCGTCAACGAGGACGGCGAAGGCTCCCGCTCCAAGATCGCACAGAGCCTGCGCGTGGGCCAGGAAATCCTGGTCCAGGTCGAGAAGGACGAACGTGGCAACAAGGGCGCGGCACTCACGACGTACATTTCGCTGGCAGGTCGCTATCTGGTGCTCATGCCGAACAATCCGCGCGGCGGCGGCGTTTCGCGCCGGGTGGAAGGTGATGATCGCGCGGAACTGCGCGAGATCATGGACCAGTTGGAAATCCCGGAAGGCATGTCCCTGATTGCGCGCACGGCCGGAATCGGGCGCGGCGTCGAGGAACTTCGCTGGGACATGAATTACCTGCTGCAGCTCTGGGAAGCCATCGATGGCGCCGGCAAGGAAGTGAAGGCGCCAGAGTTGATCTATCTTGAATCAAGTCTGGTCGTGCGTGCCATCCGCGACCTGTTCCAGCCTGACATTGGCGAGATCCTGATCGACACGCAGGAGATCTTCGAGCAGGCCCAGTCGTTCATGTCCACGGTCATGCCAGCCAACGTGAACAAGGTCAAGCTCTACAAGGATGACGTGCCGCTGTTCTCACGCTTCCAGATCGAGCATCAGATCGAAACCGCATACCGCCGCGACGTCACCCTGCCCTCCGGAGGCGCGATCGTCATCGACCATACGGAAGCGCTGGTATCCATCGACGTCAACTCTGCCCGCGCCACCAAAGGCCATGACATCGAGGAAACCGCAACCCGCACCAACCTGGAAGCTGCGGACGAGATCGCCCGCCAGCTCCGCCTGCGCGACCTGGGCGGACTGGTCGTCATCGACTTCATCGACATGGAGTCGGCCAAGAATCAGCGCGAAGTGGAGAACCGACTGCGCGACGCCCTGCGTTATGACCGCGCCCGCGTGCAGACCGGCAAGATCTCCCGCTTCGGCCTGCTTGAACTGTCCCGCCAGCGCCTGCAGCCCGCGCTGTCCGAGTCCAACATCCCTTGCCCCCGTTGCGGCGGCACCGGTCACATCCGTGACACCTCGTCCTCGGCACTGCACATCCTGCGCATCCTGCAGGAGGAGGCGATGAAGGACAGCACAGCCGCCGTGCACGCACAGGTACCGGTAGATGTCGCAACCTTCCTGCTCAACGAGAAGCGCGAGGACATCCACAAAATCGAAATGCGCTTCAAGGTGGATGTGGTGCTCATCCCGAACATTCACCTCACCACACCCAACTATGAAGTCGAGCGTCTGCGTCACGACTCGGAGAAGCTCGACAGCACGGCCCCCAGCTACGAGCTGGTGAACAAGCCGGTGCAGGAGCTGAAGGTCACGGTGCCCAGCGCGGTGCCGGACAATCGTCCGCCCAAACCGGAGCCGGTGGTCAAGGGCATCACGCCCGCCCAGCCCGCACCCATGGTTGCCGAACCCGAGCCGCGGGCTGTGGCGCCTGCCGCCGCACCCGTTCTGCAATCCGCAGCTGCGCCCAAGCCCAGCCTGTGGCGCCGCTTCATGTCCATCTTTGCCTCAGAGCCTGCCCCGGCAGTGCCTCAGCCAGCAGCCAAGCCCGAACGAAGCGCACGCGAAGATCGCGATGGTCGCGAAGGACGTCGCGACCGCAAGCGCGATGATCGCAACGGACGCGGCGGTCGTGATCGGAACGAGAAGGGTGACCGTGGTGAACGCACGGAGCGCAGCGAGCGGCCCGACCGCGGTGGGGAACGCCGCCAGCGCGAAGACCGCAACCGTCGCGACGGCGGCCGCCCTGATGGGTCCAACACCCAGCAGGCCAATGCGGCGTCCCAGCCGGCTGCGGGCAGCCCGGGAGCTCAGGGTCAATCCGCACCCGCAAACGCTCAGAAACCAAAGCCACAGAACAAACCCGCATTGGAGGCCAAGCCTGCCGAAACCGCCGAACGTGATGGAGAGGGCCGCGAGGGTCGCGGTCGTCGCCGTCGCGGCCGTGGCGGCCGCGATCGCGGAGAGAATGGAGAGGGTCAGAACCGCCCCATGAACACGCAGGATTCCGGCAAGCAGGATTCGGGGACTCCCAACCTGAGTGACGCAGCCGAGTTCCAGGTCCAACGCGCGCCGTTGGCACCGGTCGAAGACCAGCAACCCGCACCGCTGCCCGCATCGCAGGACGCGGCCGCAATGACGCCTCCTCCCCTGCCTGAGCAGGCACCCGTGATCACGGAAGTCGTAGCCGCCCCGGCGTCCGTCGCACCGGTCGACATTCCGACGCCCGCTGGTGACGCAGCGGAGCAGCCTGCGGTTCCGTCGCAAGCGATCGCAGATTCAAACGAGGTAGTCGCAATTGCAGCAGCGCCCGCCCCGTCCGCTGCGCAGTCATTTGGCTCGACCCTGACGGGCGCGCAGATCGATCAGATTCCGGATGCGGGTCCGCTGCGCACCACCCCGCGCCCGCGCAAGAAGTACGCTGGCGGCCCCGATACCGCGTCCGAACCGCTGGTCTCGGTGGAAACGCGCGGAGACACTGCGGCACCCGCCCTGCAGGTGCTGCCGGAACCTGTGCGTCGCACGACGCCGCGGCCAAGACGGCAGACGATCGTCAGCAATGAACCGCTGGTGTTCGTCGAAACCCAGAAGCAGGACGCCCAACCCTGACCGATAGAGCATTGAGGAGAAGCGAAAATGAAGGCACCCGTTGATTTCTATTTCGACTTCTCCTCGCCCTACGGCTACCTGGCCTCGCGCTTTATCGACGACATTGCTGCAAGACATGGCCGGGAAGTGGCCTGGCATCCGATTCTGCTCGGGCCGGTGTTTCAGCAGTCCGGCAACAGCCCGCTGGTGAACCAGCCCCTCAAGGGCGCATATGCCCTGCGCGACTTCCCGCGAACCGCGCGGTACCTGAAGGTTCCATTCGTCATGCCAGCCCCGTTCCCCATCGCAACGGTGGCTGCGGCGCGGGCCTACTACTGGCTTCAGGATCGGGACGCTGCCGTTGCCAAGGCCTTGGCCCGCAAACTCTTCGACCGGTTTTACGGCGAGGGCCGAGATATCGGCAGCGCCGAAACCGTTCTGTCACTGGCCGCGGAACTGGACGTTGACTCGGCTGCATTGTCTGCAGCGCTCGCCGATCCGTCCGTCAAGGACAGGCTCAAGCGCGAGGTCGATGCCGCGATTGGTCGTGGGGTCTGCGGCTCGCCCTACTTCATCATCGATGGCGAGCCCTTCTGGGGCTCAGACCGGCTCACCCAGGTTGACGATTGGCTGCGCACCGGCGGTTGGTGACACACCGGCGAGGCTGCCGCAACGACTAGCGAATATTCGCCCTTCGCTGGATTAGAAAATCCAGCAGGCTCTGGCATCCGGTTTCCACCAGGTCCAGCACCCGCTCAAAATCCTTGGCGCCCCCGTAATAGGGATCGGGCACCTCTTTTCCCGTGTGCTCGCTGCAGTAGTCCAGCAGCAACTCGAGTTTGTGCTGGCAGCGCGAGGGGGTCACCGATTTCAGGTGCCGCAGATTCTGGTTGTCCATGGCCAGAATGAAATCGAAACGGTCGAAGTCATCGGGCGTCACGGGGCGGGCCCGCAGCTGCGACAGGTCATAGCCTCGTCTGGCGGCATGCGCAATGCTGCGCTCGTCCGGCGGCGCACCATCGTGGTAGCCATGGGTGCCCGCGGAATCCACCAGAAAGTGCTCGATCAGGTTGCGCTTTCGGACATGGTGCCGGAAGACGCCCTCCGCAGTGGGCGAGCGACAGATGTTGCCCATGCAGACGAAGAGCACGGAAGTCGGGCGAAGCACGTTGGGATCGATCATGGGTGGGAGTCAGGAAGTGCCAAGGGCCTCAACATGCTTTGAGGCGTAGATGTGTCAAAACGTGGCTGAGTGTCACACTTAGTAATTCCCTGTCACAGGCCTGGGTGCATGGGTTAACATTCATCACACAACAAAGCCTGCACATTCACAAAACCTCATCCTCAACACACAGGAGCATACAAATGATCAAGTTCGCCACACTCGCCGCCGCCGCTCTGCTGCTTGCAGGCTGTGCCGGCACGGCCAATACACCCGGCGACAACAGCCGCGCTGAAGCGCGCAATGCCGAGGTCCGTACCGGCACCCGTCTTCCGTCGCGTGACACCTCGGTCAAGACGGTTTCCGGTCAGGATTATAAGCAGGACGCCAACCGTACCATTGGCGACGCGCCCCGCGGCAACTGATTGCCGACTGCCGTTAGGCGGAGGCCGCCTTCGGGCGGCCTTTGCTTTTTGCGGGCCAGACATCGAGGATCAGAGCTCGAGCATGCGGTTTCGCAGCACTTTGAGCTCGTCCCTGAGCTTCGCGGCCCGCTCGAATTCCAGATTGCGGGCGGCATCCAGCATGTCTTTCTCCAGCTTCTTGATCTTCTTCTCGATGTCGTTGGGACCGAGCAATTCATACTGGGCGGTGTCCTGCGCCGCCTTCTTGAGCTTGGCTTTGTCCGATCGCTTGTCGTCGATACTGTAGACACCGTCGATCAGGTCCTTGATCCGCTTGGAGACGCCGCGCGGAACTATGCCATTGGCCTCATTGAAGGCGATCTGCTTGGCTCTGCGACGTTCCGTCTCATCGATCGCCTTGCGCATCGAGTCGGTGATCCGATCCGCGTAAAGGATGGCCATGCCATTGATGTGGCGCGCCGCACGGCCGATGGTCTGGATGAGCGACCTCTCGGCGCGCAGGAAGCCTTCTTTGTCCGCGTCCAGGATGGCAACCAGCGACACTTCAGGAATGTCCAGACCCTCGCGCAACAGGTTGATGCCGACTAGCACGTCGAACATGCCTGCCCGCAGGTCGCGGATGATTTCCACTCGTTCCACAGTGTCGATGTCGGAATGCAGATAGCGCACCTTCACGCCGTGCTCGTGCAGGTAATCGGTCAGGTCTTCGGCCATGCGCTTGGTCAGCGTGGTCACCAGCACCCGCTCTTCGACCGCGACGCGCTTGTTAATCTCTGACAGCAGATCGTCCACCTGGGTGGATACGGGGCGGATGTCCAACACCGGATCGATGAGGCCGGTGGGCCTCACCACCTGCTCCACCACCTGCCCCTGATGCTGCTTCTCGTAGTCCGCCGGGGTCGCGGACACGAACACGGTCTGGCGCATCATCTTCTCGAACTCGTCGAACCGCAGCGGCCGGTTGTCCATGGCCGAAGGCAGGCGGAAGCCGAAGTCCACCAGCGTCTCCTTGCGCGCCCGATCGCCTTTGTACATGCCGCCGACCTGCGGCACGGTGACATGGCTTTCGTCGATGATCATCAGGGCGTTCTTGGGCAGATAGTCGATCAGTGTCGGCGGGGGCTCGCCGGGCGCACGGCCGGAAAGATGGCGGGAGTAGTTTTCGATGCCCTTGCAGAAGCCCAGTTCGTTCAGCATTTCCAGATCGAACTGGGTGCGCTGCTGGATGCGCTGCAATTCCAGCAGCTTGTTCTGGGCCGCGAAGTATTCGATTCGCTCGCGCAGTTCCGCCTTGATGCCCTCGATGGCGCCCAGCACCGTCTGCCGTGGCGTGACGTAGTGGCTCTTGGCGAACACCGTGTAGCGCGGCACTTTCTGCAGCGTCTGGCCGGTGAGCGGGTCGAACAAGGTCAGTGTGTCGACGGTGTCGTCGAACATGTCGATCCGCAGCGCCGCATCCGAACTTTCCGCAGGGAATACATCCAGCGTGTCGCCGCGCACCCGAAACACGCCGCGGCGGAAATCCAGATCATTGCGCTGGTACTGCATGGCGGTGAGCTGGGTCACCAGATCGCGAATATTCGCCTTGTCGCCCGGACGCACCAGCATGCGCATGGCATAGTAGTCGCCCGGATCGCCGATGCCGTAGATGCAGGACACGGTGGCCACGATCACCGCATCCGGCCGCTCCAGCAATGTCTTGGTCGCCGAGAGCCGCATCTGCTCGATGTGCTCGTTGATCGACGAGTCCTTCTCGATGAACAGGTCCTTGGACGGAACGTAGGCCTCGGGCTGGTAGTAGTCGTAATAGGAGACAAAGTACTCGACCGCGTTTTCGGGAAAGAACTCCTTGAATTCGGCGTAAAGCTGTGCGGCCAGCGTCTTGTTGGGCGCCATGATCAGGGCGGGCCGGCCGAGTCGGGCGATAACATTGGCCATGGTGAACGTCTTGCCCGAGCCGGTCACACCCAGCAGGGTCTGGAAGGCAAGTCCGTCGTTGATGCCCTCGACCAGTTTTTCGATGGCCTGCGGCTGGTCGCCCGCGGGTGCAAAGGGCTGGTGCAGCTTGTAGGGGGAGTCCGGAAAGGTCAGCAAGGCCATGCGAATATTCGCTTCAGTCGGTCAGGGGAGAAGGCAAGCTTTCGAGTGTAGCAAAGGCCCCTGACAAAACCTGACACCTGCCTGCGGGCCCGGCCCGCAATCAGGACGCGGCCCTGGCCTTCTCTTCCAGTGCTGTCCAGCGTTCCAGCTTTTCCATCAGCAGCCCGTCGATCTCTGCATGGCGAGCCTGATGCTGCTGCTGCAGATCGAGGGACGTCTTGTAGTAGTCCGGTTCGAGCATCAGCTTATGGAGCGCCGCCTGTTCGGCTTCCAGCGCCTCGATCTCGCGTGGGAGTTCGGTGAGATCGCGCGACTCCTTGAAGGTCAGTTTCACCCGGGCGGCCTTGGCCGGGGTGGCCGGGGTGGCTGGCGCAGTCTCGGCCGCGGCGGTGGACACCGATTCCGCGGCACCGGCGCGGCGAAACGTCCAGCCCTTGGGACGCTGCGCGATCCAGTCAGCATAGCCACCCGGATATTCGCGCCACAGCCCCTCGCCTTCCGCGACGAAGGACTGGGTCACGATGTTGTCCATGAAGGCACGGTCGTGGCTCACCAGCAGCAGCGTGCCGGTGTAGTCCTGCAGGGTCTGCTCCAGCAGCTCCAGCGATTCGATGTCGAGATCGTTGGTTGGCTCGTCCAGCACCAGCAGATTGGCCGGCTGGGCAAACAGGCGCGCCAGCAGCAGCCGGTTGCGCTCACCGCCAGAGAGCATGCGGATGGGTGACTCGGCCCGGCGCGGCGCGAAAAGAAAGTCGCCGAGGTAGCTCATCACATGCTTCTTCTGGCCGTTGACCTCGATCCATTCGCTGCCCGGGCTGATCGTGTCCGCCACCGTTGCCTCCGGGTCCAGTTGCGCCCGCATCTGGTCGAAATAGGCCGGCAGCAGCCTGGTGCCCAGACGGACGGTGCCCGAGTCGGGCTGCACCGAACCGAGGATGAGCTTGATGAGTGTCGACTTGCCAGCCCCGTTCGGCCCGATGAGGCCAATGCGGTCGCCGCGCATGATGCGCGTGGAGAAGTCGTGAATCACCGCCTGGCCGCCAAACGACTTGCAGACGCCTTCGAGTTCGGCGACCAGCTTGCCCGAGCGCTCCCCCGCATCCAGGGTGAGCTTCACGTTGCCCATCCGCTCGCGGCGGGCCGCGCGCTCATTGCGCAGGTGCTCGAGCCGCTCCACCCGCCCGGCACTGCGCGTGCGGCGCGCCTCCACGCCCTTGCGTATCCACGCCTCTTCCTCGCGCCAGAACTTGTCGAAACGGCGGTTCGCCAGCGCCTCGGCAGCCAACTGCTCCGCCTTGGTTCGCTCGTAGGCAGCGTAGTTGCCGGGGTAACTGCGCAACAGACCGCGATCCAGCTCGATGATGCGGGTCGCAATCTGGTCCAGAAAGCGCCGGTCGTGGGTGACCACGATGCACGCCGGTCCGCGCAGCAGCAGTGACTCCAGCTGCTCGATGCCGTCAATATCCAGGTGGTTGGTGGGCTCATCCAGCAGCAGCAGTTCCGGGCCCAGCGCCAGCGCGAGCGCCAGCGCAGCGCGCTTGCGTTCGCCGCCCGAGGACTGCGCCGGCGTCACCGCGGTCGCGTTGTCGAGCCCCAGGCGATGCAGGAATTCATCCAGGCGCGCTTCGACCTGCCAACGCTCACGGTCATCGCGAATATTCGCGAGATCGCCACGCAACACCAGACTTTCGCGAATATTCGCAGCCTCCGGCAGCACCGGCTCCTGTTCGACTCGCACCACCCTGAGACCGTCGCGCACATGCCGCTCGCCATCGTCCAGCACCCGGGCGCCAGCGATCACGTCAAGCAGCGACGACTTGCCGGTGCCGTTGCGGCCGATGAGACCCATGCGCTCGCCCGCGACGATGGTCAGTGAGGCACCGTCGAGCAGCGGCAGCATGCCGTAGGCCAGTTGGGCAGATTGCAGGGAAAGCAGGGTCACGGCGGATGTTTTTCGGTCAGGGTGTGGGGAGAAGGGATTGGAGGCGCGAGCCGGAGTCGAACCGACCTACTCGGATTTGCAATCCGGTGCATAACCGCTTTGCTATCGCGCCTCTGCCGCCCGGCATTGCGCCGGACGGATGAAAAAGGGGAAGGTGGTCACCTTCCCCTTCTTGAAATTGGAGCGGGCAAAGAGTCTCGAACTCTCGACCTCAACCTTGGCAAGGTTGCGCTCTACCAACTGAGCTATGCCCGCATTGCGGATCGCATTATAACGAAGTCGGCAGCCCGCTGCAATCCACGCGTTTGCGCACGCATCGGCGATCAGCTCGGCTTGGTGTAGATTCCGCAAGGCACCCGGCGAGAATTCATTTTCCGATCTGTACCGTCCAGCCGACAAGACCATTCACGACAGATGCAGGCATCCCCGTCCAATCATATATTCGACAACCTTCCCGACGAGGTGGCCCGACTGTGGCCGGGTCTGGAGGTGCTCACCCTGCCGGCGGCGTTCATCGATCAGCGGGAGATCTACGCTCTGGCGAACGACGCCTTCTGCCAGTGGATGGGAGTATCCCGCGAGACGCTGCTGGGCCGCACGGTTCGCGAGATGGTGGGTGCACAGATGTATGCACGCATCCGGCCACACATCCGTGCCGCGCTGGCCGGTGACGCCGACAACTATGAGCGCCAGGACTTCCTGCCCGATGGCAGCGAAAGATGGGCCAAGGTCAACTTTTCACCCGTGACATCTGGCGACGGACAAGTCCTCGGCTACGTCGCGCTGATTCAGGACATCAAGGACGTCAAGGAACTCGAACGGGCGGCGAAGCGGCGAGAGGAGCAGTTGCAGCTCATCACCGACAACGTGGGCATGCCCATCGGCTACATTGATCGCGACTTCATTTTCCGCTTCAGCAACCGACCCGGACAGCTTGGTCTCGGCCTCACCGAGATGGACATGGTCGGGCGCCATGTTTCCGATATCTTCGGCGCAGACGTGTTTGCGGAGGTGAAACCACGCATCGAGCAGGCGTTTGGTGGCGAGAAAGTCGTCTATGAGCGTCATGCGATGCATCACGGGGGGCGGCGCTGGATTCGAACCACCCTGCTGCCCGACATCAGGGAAGACGGTTCGGTCACCGGCGTCTACACTGTGGTGGCCGACATCGACCAGGATCATCAGTTGCGCCACGCCCTGCAGCAGAAGGAGGCGCAGCTCAGGCTCATCACTGACAACATCGGTGCCCCGATCACCTATATCGATCGGTCGCTGCGATTCCAGTTTGTGAACAAGCCTGGCGAGATCTGGGCCGGGCGCCCCGCGTCCGAAATTGTTGGGGCGCTGCTGGTCGATGTTCTCGGCGCAGATAACCTGGCAGCGATCATGCCCTTTCTGGAGCGCGCGTTTGCCGGCGAGCCGGTGATCTACGAGCGTCAGGCAACCTGGGTAAAAGGCGAGGCGCGCTGGATCCGCAATCACCTGTTTCCCGATCGCCAGCCGGATGGCACTGTTGCGGGCATCTATACCCTGCTCACCGACGTCAGTGAGGACCATCGCCTGCGCGATGCATTGGCCCAGCGCGAAGCGGACATGCGCCGCTTTGCCGACAGGATTCCGGTGGCCATTGCCTATCTCGATCCGGATGCACGCTACACGTTCGTCAACGCGGCGTTCGAAACTGCGCGGGGCGTGTCTCGTGACCAGGTGCTGGGAAAAACCACGGCGGAAGTGCTCGGTCCGGAAGCTGCGGAACACAATCGACCCTATCGCGAGCGGGCGCTGGGTGGAGAGGTGGTCAATTTCGAGCGTTTCGTGCAACTCGCCTCCGGTGAGGGTCGGTGGTACCGCATCCAGCAGGCACCGGATCATGACGAATCGGGCGGCATTCGCGGCATTTACGTGATCGCCATCGACATTCACGAGCGAAAGTTGGCGGAGCTCGCGTTGAAGGAAAGTGAAGCCGAGCTGCGCAACACCATGGAGAGCGTGCCCTATCCGCTTGCCTACATCGATGCCGACCTCCGCTACGGTCAGGCAAACAGCGCGTATGAACACTACACCGGTTTCAGTCCGGCGGAACTGCTGGGAAAGCGGTTGAAGGATCTATTCGAACCTGAGCGCTTCAAGTCGGCCTTGCCGAATCTCGATCGCGTCCTGTCTGGCGAGACATTTGATGTCGAGCGCCTGATTCCCGGGGTTCTCGGACGGCCGGACCGCTGGCTACGAATCCGCTACACGCCCCGCTTCAACAACAACGGCGCGGTCATCGGATTCTATTCGGCGGGCGTCGATATCGACGACCTCAAACGCGCGGAGCTGGAACTTCGACATGCCAACTCGATGCTCGTTTCCCATTTCGAGAACACCCCGCTTGCGGTGGTCGAGTGGGGCCGTGACGGCAGCCTGCTGCGCTGGTCGCCGCAGGCGGAGAAGATGTTCGGTTGGACCTTTGATGAGTTGCAGGACGTTGAATGGCATGACTGGGACATGGTCTACGAGGAAGATCTGGCCCATGTGCGGGAAATCTACAGCCGCATGCTGTCCGGGCAGCAGCGCCGGGTGACAAGCCTGAATCGCAATCGCCGCAAGGACGGGCGCGTGATCTGGTGCGAGTGGTACAACTCGAGCCTCCTCGATGAATCTGGCCAGGTGCTGTCGGTGCTCTCGTTGGGCCAGGATGTAACCGCGCGCGTACTCGCCGAAGAGCGATTGCAGCATCTGGCCACGCATGATGTGCTCACCGGACTCCCCAATCGCGTACTGCTGCTGGATCGTTTGCGCCAGGCGATTGCCCGGGCGCGCCGGTCGGGCTTGCGTGTCTGCACGCTGTTCATCGACCTTGACCGGTTCAAGGAGGTCAATGACACGCTGGGACATCGCATCGGGGATGAACTGCTGCGGGAAATGTCGGTGCGTCTCGCGCGGGTGGTACGAGAGAGCGACCTGCTGGTGCGGCTGTCCGGGGACGAGTTCATGGTCGTGCTGGAACAGGTCAATGACCTTGATGCGCCACGCATGGTGGCGCAGAAACTGCTGGATGAAATCCGCGAACCCAGCCACATCGAGGGCCACGAAATCTATATCAGCGCCAGCGTCGGTCTCAGCCTGTTTCCGGATGATGGCGACGATGCCGAGACGCTCATGCGCAACGCCGATCTGGCCATGTACCGCGCCAAAGGGCTGGGCAAGAACACCTTCCAGATGTTCACGGCAGACATGGCCGCGCAAGGCGCGGAAATGCGACTGCTTGAAAACGCGTTGCGCTCCGCGATCGCAAGACAGGAACTGGAACTCCATTATCAGCCGCTGTTCGAGCTCGCGTCCGGCAAGCTGATCGGCGCCGAGTCACTGCTGCGCTGGCACCATCCGGTGCGCGGCATGCTCGCACCCGGCGCCTTCATACATCTGGCCGAGGAATCGGGATTGATCCACGAAATCGGCAACTGGGTGCTTGATGCCGCGCTGGGCCAGCTGCGAGCGTGGCACGATGGCGGTGCGAATATTCGCATGGCTGTGAACCTCTCGGCCGGTCAGTTCCGAGCGGCGCATTTCACCGAGCGGATTCGCGAAAAGCTTCGCCGCGCCGGATGCCCAGCGCATCTCATCGAACTGGAAGTCACCGAAACCAGCCTGCTACAGGATGCGGAGGTGGCTGGGCGCATGTTGGCCGAGCTGCGCGGCATGGGCGTGCGTGTTGCAATTGACGATTTCGGTACGGGCTATTCCAGTCTGTCACACTTGAAGCGCTTCCCCATCGACACCCTGAAAGTGGATCGCTCGTTCGTCACCGACATTCTCGAAGATGCGGACGACGCCGCAATCGTGTCTGCGGTCATCGCGCTCGGGCAGGCATTGCAGCTCGAGGTGACTGCGGAAGGCGTCGAACATGCCGCGCAGCGCGACTGGCTGGCGGCCCGTGGCTGTCATGCCGTGCAGGGTTATCTCACCGGACGTCCGGTGTCGGCAGCGGAGTTCGAAGCGCTCTATCTTGGTTCGATCAGCACCGTGTCCCGCGGCATTTGAACGCGGCAGCGCCGGCGGTGCGGCCTGCGACCACATCGTTTGCGGAAAACACCACGCCCAGGCCCTGGGCGCGGCTACCCATGAACAGCCCACCCACGCTGGTGGCATCCAGTGATCCGGTGGCGTTGCTCAGGATGTTGCGCCAGAGTCCATTGTTGACATCGCGCACCTCGAAGCCGACATAGCCGGTATTGCTGGTGAGCCGCGTGCCATCAGGCACAGGAATGTTGTAGACGAAGTTGCCGACCTGATACGCCACACTCCCGCCCAGTGTGCGATTCAGGAAATTCACCGTGAAACTGCCGTTGAGGAACTGTCCGGCGCTGCCCGCCCCATCCGTCGGACGCGGGCCACCCACATAGTCGTAAGTCAGCGTACCCTGCAGTGCGGTTGTCGAGGCCAGCGGCTGCGGCAGCGCAGACGGCGGGGTGAGATTGCCGTAGACGAAGAACACGCCGGTGGGCGGCGCAAAGGTCTGACTATTGAGCGAAATCTGCGCGCCGCTATCCCAACGACCCCAGACCATGCCGCCGTCTCCGGTAAATCCGCCGACATCGCGCAGCGGCGCAGACCCGCGCGCGCCGCTCATGCCATTGGCCAGGAACTTGAAGCCGTCGAACGACTTGGTCTGTCCATCCAGAGCGATGACAGTGCCGCGACCGCCTTCCACCTGCGCGCGCTCTTCGAGTCCTGCAGTCCAGCCGATGCCCAACCCGAGACCCGCACCAAGCACTGCGATGTTGCCGCTCTCATCCTTGAGATCGACCGCGGCAATCGGTGCGTTGGCCGTGCCCGCAATGAATCGCGGCGCCTGTGATCCGTCTTTGCGGAGATCGGGACGATCGCCAGCTTCGCGCCGCATTGCCAGCACCGCTTCCCGATCACGCTGCCGCTGACGGGCCTCCAGCCGGTCACGCAGAAAACCGGGGCGCGACAACAAGGGCTGTGGCGGCGTGCGCGCATCGGCAACGAAAAACGCCTCGTCTGCGCCGAATTCCGCGATGCCGCCGGCGTTTGTCACGGCCACCCTGCCCTCAAGGACCAGTCCATAGCTGCCATCCGGCGCCAGTTGGCCGTCTTCGTCAAAGCAATCCTGCTGGCAGAGCACGAGCGTGTAGCTGGTGCCACGGATGCCCAAGGTTGAAATCGGCGTCCGCATCAGATAGTTCTCCCGATTCGTGCGACCGATGAGGCCGGTCAGGGTGCGGAAGCCACCTCGGACCAGATTGAAAACTGCCTGCGAGCCTGCGCCTTCGCGGCCGGTAAAGGTGTAGTTCTCCACCTTGAACTCAGTACCGGCGCGCAACGCGACGATGCTGTCATCACTGAAGCGGATCTGCGCACTGCTCGCGGTGCCGACACGCAGACTGTCCCGGTTCTCGACCGTGGCACCGATGGTCAGTGGTACGACCTGACCATTGCGCAGCGCGGACACCTCGCCGACCGCCAGCAGCACCCGGCCGGCGACCTGCGCATGCGCAGTGGCCGCGAGCAGCCCGGCGCCCAGCATCACCCATACTGCGAATATTCGCATCGCGTTCATCGTCGCCTCACTCGATTGCTTCATCTTCAGCTCACTTGAAGTCGTAGCGCAATTTCACCGCGCCGGCCCGCCGCCGGTATTCATACAGCGCCAAATTGCTGGTGTTGGTCGAGGTGCTCCATTCGATGCGTACCAACCAGTTTCGAGCCCAGCTCATCGGCGGCGACCATGACAGGACAGCGTCCGCACCGCGATACCGATCGTCTCGGGCCACGAGTAGCAGCGGATCGGGTTGCGAGTATTCGCTCTTCAGCCAGTTGCCTGCAAGGGAGAATGTCCAGTTCGCTGCGGGGGAAATGGCGATGCCGACCCGTGCACCCGCCATGTCCCGCGACAGATCCTGACGATCCCCGAGAAGTGCCTTTTCCCGCGCGGCCGACAGCGCCAGGTCCAGATCCGGCCGCCAGCGCGCGGTGCCCCGCCAGCGCAGTCCAATCGACACAGCGTCATAGTCGGCATCGCGCACGACGTTGAAGCCACCATGGCGGAACTGGGCGCGCTGCCAGCCCACTACACCACTGGTCGCGTCGGAAAACTGGCGGCCCCATTCGATGCCGAGCGCGGCGTTGTCGCGGTACTTGCGATGGTCGATGGTCTGGGTGGTGAGGCCGTAGCTGAAGCGCACTGCGCTGCGGTCAGACAGCTTCCAGTTGAATCCCGCCGTACCGCTGAAAATCTCCTGGTCAAAGGTGTCGATACTGCGATGCACGCGCTGCTCGCCGGACAGCGACGTGAACAACTGCCAGCGCGCCGAGAGCGGACGGGAGAAACGGATGCCGCCCGCAGCGACAAAGAAACGGTCGCTGGCCTTGATCGCACTGTCGGCCAGCGTGATCTCGCCGAACACCGGCAGGACGATGTTGGGATCGTCCACGCCATAGGGGACGTTGCTGTCGTGGCCACCACCCAGTTCGACATAGCCCGTCAGCACGCTCTTGAACCGGTCGGCGCGCGCTGCCAGCGCATCCAGATACTCGGCTATCGTCCGCGCCACAGCCGGCGGCGGCTTCCGGTTCAGCAGGAATTCGAATTCCTCGCGCGCCCGTGCGTCCTCGCCGAGCAGGAAGTAACCTCTGGCCAGCTCCAGCCGGGCGGTGTCATTGTCCGGCGCGGCGAAAAGCAAACGCTCAAGCGCCAGAACGCCTTCTGACGGTTTGCCGGCATTGATTGCAGCGATGCCAAACCAGAGATCGAACGCTGGCTGCCCCAGCTGATCGGCATGCTGCCGGCCCAGTTGCCAGGCCGCGGCGGCCTTGCCCTGCTCCAGAAGTGCCTTCATCTCTGCGGTCGGGTCCGCGGCGCGCGCGGCCGGCGTTGCGGTCGCGCCCACCAGACACGCGATCAGCGTCCATCGGTGCAGCCATTGCATGGTTCTCCCCTTGCCGCTCTGACGGCGGCGTCCCTGAAAACGTGAGATGAAGTGTAGCCGCCAGCGCACCCGCCGCCAAGCCGTCAGGGGCCTCAGCCCGACTTGCCGCGCAGCAATGGCCAGGCCGCCTTGAGGTAATAGACCATCGACCACAGGGTCAGGATGGCCGCGACCCAGATGAAGAACGTGCCGGCAATTCGGCAATCGATGACGCCGAAGAGGAAGTCGTTGTAGAGCAGGAAGGGAATGGCGACCAGCTGCGCCACGGTCTTCATCTTGCCGATGAAGGCGACGGCAACACTCTTGCCTGCACCAATCTGCGCCATCCATTCGCGCAAGGCGGAGATGGTAATTTCGCGGCCGATGATGATGAGTGCCACGATGGCATCCGCTCGACCCAGCTCCACCAGCACGATGAGCGCTGCGGCGACCATGAGCTTGTCCGCCACCGGGTCAAGAAAGGCGCCAAAGGCCGACATCTGGTTCAGCTTGCGCGCGAGCCAGCCATCAAACCAGTCGGTGATGGCCGCCGCGACAAAGATGACGGTGGCGATGATGCTGGCCTCGCGCGCCGTGATCCAGCCTTCGGGCAGATAGAACACCGCTACGAACAGCGGGATCGCGAGAATACGGAGAGACGTCAGGATATTGGGGATGTTGAGCAGCATGCGGGAGGTCTTCAGTGCAGCTCATTGTAGAGGGTCTCGGCCAGCTTGCGGCTGATGCCCTCCACTTTGGCGAGGTCATCCACGCTTGCCGCCAGCACTCCCTGCAGCCCGCCGAAGTGCTTCAACAGGCTCTGGCGCCGCTTGGGGCCGATGGCCTGCACGTCCTCCAGCCGCGAGGTATTGCGCGTCTTGGCGCGACGCGCGCGGTGGCCGGTGATGGCGAAACGATGCGCCTCATCGCGCACTTCCTGGATGAGATGCAGGCCGGGATGATCCGGACGCAGATTGATTTCACGGTTCTCGCGCGGGAACACCAGCGTCTCCAGCCCGGGTTTCCGCTCCTCACCCTTGGCCACGCCGATCAGCTGGATGTCGGAGAGGCCAAGCTCATCCATGACCTGCTGGGCCACGCCGAGCTGGCCTTTGCCGCCGTCGATGAGGACGAGATCGGGACGCTTGGCTTCCGCCTTGTCTTCCACCGGTGCGGCATCCTCGGCAGCCTCGCCCTGCTCCGCCAGCTTGCGATAGCGTCGCGTCAATGCATCCTTCATGGCCGCGTAGTCATCCCCAGGCTGGATGCCGGTAATGTTGAAGCGCCGATACTCGCCCGATTGCATCTTGCCCTGATCATAGACCACACAGGATGCCACCGTGGCTTCGCCCATCGTATGACTGATGTCAAAACATTCGATGCGAGCCACGCCACTCAAACCCAGCGCTTCCTGCAGCGCGGCCAGGCGCTCCTCCTGCGAGGCTTGGCTGGCCAGCCGCTGCTGCAGTGCCAGCTCGGCATTCTTCTCGGCCATCATCATCCAGCCACGCGTCTCGCCCTGCGGTCGGGTAATGATCTTGACTGCGTAGCCGGCGGACTCACTGAAGGCGGCTTCCCATTCCGATACATCTAGCGCCGTATCGAGCACGATGCGGGATGGCGCACGCTGCTGGCCATAGTGCTGCTCGATGAATGCGGAGAGCACCGTGCCTTCATCCGCGCCCTGCGCGTTGGTCGGGAACAGGCTGCGGTCGCCGAGGTGCCGGCCGCCGCGGATCATCACCAGGTTCACGCACCACAGGCTCTTGTCCTGCTTGATGGCGATGACGTCCGCATCACGCTGGTTGCCGGACTCCACGAAGGTCTTGGTCAGCACGCGTTGCAGCGCGCGGATCTGGTCGCGCAGTGCGGCCGCCCGCTCAAACTGCAATTCGGTTGCCGCAGCCTCCATCTTGGCGGACAGATCGTCGATGACCTCGTTCTCCTTGCCTGCGAGGAAGAGCTCCGCGTTCCTCACATCACGCGAATATTCGCTCTCCCCGATCAGACCCACGCAAGGTGCCGAACAACGGCCGATCTGGTGCAGCAGGCACGGCCGCGAGCGATGCGCATAGACCGTGTCGTCGCAGGTGCGGAGCTTGAATACCTTCTGCAAATGCCCGATGGTGTCGCGCACTGCCCAGGCGCTGGGGAACGGACCGAAGTAACGATGCGGCTTCACATGGTTGCCGCGATAGAAGCGGATCTGCGGGAACTGCTGGCCCGTGATCATGATGTAGGGATAGCTCTTGTCGTCGCGAAAGAGGACGTTGTAGCGCGGCGCGTGGCTCTTGATGAGATTGATCTCGAGGAGCAGCGCCTCGGATTCCGAGCGCGTGACCGTGGTCTCGATGTCCGCCACATGCGACACCATGAGATCGGTGCGCGGGCTGGCGTGCGTCTTCTGGAAGTAGGACGACACGCGCTTCTTGAGATCACGCGCCTTGCCGACGTAGATCACCTCGCCCGCCGCATTCTTCATGCGGTACACCCCCGGCAGATTGGGCAACTGCGCGAGGATGGGCTTGGGATCGAAGGGATTGGATTCTGACGTCACGGGCGGGGATTCGCAGTCTTGCGAATATTCGCGATGCATTACCTTGCGAGTTCCACCCTGATCTGATCGAAGACTTGGTGGAAGCCCGCTTCGGTGAGGCGTCGGGTCTGGGTATTGTAGCGACTGCAGTGGTAGCTATCGATCAGCACGCGGCCATCGGGCAGGACATGCCTGGCGCTGTGACCAAAGGCGAACGCGCTCTGCTTCAAGCCCACCCCGCGCAAGACGGCCTGATGCGCAATCTGTCCGAGGGCCAGCAACACGCGAATGGACGGCGTGCCTGCCAGCTCATTGGCCAGAAACGTATTGCAGACGCGGATTTCCTCGGGTGTCGGCTTGTTCTCCGGCGGCAGGCACTTGACCGCATTGCTGATGCGGCAATCGATGAGTTGAAGTGCGGGATTCGGTTCACTCGCCGCCGTCAGCGGCTCGGGCGAGGTCGCGAATCCGTACTTGTGCAGCGTCGAATACAGCAAGCTGCCCGCGTAGTCGCCGGTGAACGGGCGGCCGGTCCGATTGGCGCCGTTCAGACCCGGCGCCAGACCCACGATCAGCAATCGTGGCGTCTCGACACCAAATGGCGGCACCGGCTTGCAGAAGAAGGTGGGGTTGCGCCGTTTGACGTCGTCGAGAAAACCGGCCAGCCGTGGACAGCGGCGACAGTCGCCGTCGTAATGAGATTTCATGAAGGAACGATCAAGGCTTCGCGAATATTCGCACTTGGCGAATATTCGCATGAAGCCCGTTCAATCGTTCAGGGCTGCACCGTGACCGTGAAGGTGACCGTGCCGGACTGTCCTGGCGCCAGGCTGCCATTGGGGATGGACCACTGGTAGGCACCTGTCCCGTTCACCGCCGGCTGGGTGATCGAGCAAGGCGGCAGCAGGTTCGGCGGCAGCGCGCCGCAGCTCGCG
>JANRIX010000027.1:0-2135 GCA_033764435.1 Burkholderiales bacterium | reverse complement strand
CTCGACCGCCAGCGTCATCGACGCCTGATCCACCTGGGCGCGGATATGCTTGAAGATCTTCTTGTTCCAGCTCTTGGCCATGGCGCTTTCGAACGGCAGGCCGCGCGCCTGGAAGAAGCTGTGCAGGCCCATCACGCCCAGGCCCACCGAGCGTTCGCGCATCGCGGCATAGGCGGCGCGCGCCATCGCCGGTTCGGCGCGATCGATATAATCCTGCAGCACATTGTCGAGGAAGCGCATGCAATCCTCGATGAAGCGCGGGTGATCGTGCCACTGGTCCCAGGTCTCGATGTTCAGCGACGACAGGCAGCACACCGCGGTGCGATCATTGCCCAGGTGATCCGGCCCGGTCGGCAGGGTGATTTCCGAGCACAGGTTCGACGTCGACACCTTCAGCCCCAGGTCGCGCTGGTGCTTGGGCATGGTGCGGTTCACTTCATCGATGAAGATGATGTAGGGCTCGCCGGTGGCCAGACGGGTTTCCACCAGCTTGGTGAACAGCGCCCGCGCATCGACCTCGCCACGCTTCTCGCCAGTCTTGGGGCTGACCAGATCGAACTTGTCGCCGTCGCGCACGGCTTCCATGAACTTGTCGGTGACCAGCACGCCATGATGCAGGTTCAGCGCCTTGCGGTTGAAATCGCCCGACGGCTTGCGGATTTCCAGGAACTCCTCGATTTCCGGGTGGCTGATGTCGAGATAGACCGCCGCCGACCCACGCCGCAGCGAACCCTGCGAAATGGCCAGCGTCAGGCTGTCCATCACCCGCACGAACGGAATGATGCCGCTGGTCTTGCCGTTGAGGCCGACCGGCTCGCCGATGCCGCGCACATTGCCCCAATAGGTGCCGATGCCGCCGCCGCGCGAGGCCAGCCACACATTCTCGTTCCAGGTGCCGACAATGCCATCCAGGCTGTCGGACACGCTGTTCAGATAGCAGGAAATCGGCAGGCCGCGCCCAGTGCCGCCGTTGGACAGCACCGGCGTTGCCGGCATGAACCACAGCTGGCTGATGTAATCATAGATGCGCTGGGCATGGTCGGCATCGTCGGCATAGGCCGCCGCAACGCGGGCAAACAGGTCCTGATAGGATTCGCCCGGCAGCAGGTAGCGGTCGTCCAGCGTGTCCTTGCCGAAGTCGGTGAGCAGCGCGTCGCGGCTGCGGTCCACGGTCACCGGGAATTTCCACGGCAGGATGTCACTGCTGCCGGGCTTGGTCGGCTTGGCCGCTGCGGCAGCCACGGTTGCAGCCGCCTGGGCCAGCACGCCGGCCGCCATCGACGCAGCCAGCGCGTCGCTGGCCGTGGCGCTCGAGGCGTCGGTGGCGGAATCAACGGTGCTCACGCCGGCGCTGCTGTCAGTCATGCGAAACTCACTCATTCTCTTCTTGCCCCTCAATCATACGAGGGGAACAAATCAGGGTCACGCGCCATCTTTGCCGCAGTGGCACTTGTCCCCGATATCCACAGGCAATTCGCCCCTTGCCCGGGAAGTCCCCCGCCCGAAGCCACCACAACTTGTGTCTGACGGCCCGCGCTACACCAGTGATAGTGCCACAGCCGATTCAGCGCGCAAGCCCCAATGTTTGCTTGACGTCACCCGAAACGGTTGAATCGGTTGCGATTCATCCACAGGCGCGTGGCGTTGCGATGATGACGGATTCGTTTCATCAAGGGCTTGTGGACGATTGCTGCATCAACACGACAAGCACCTGCTGCGGCAAACTGGACGCTGACCGCCCTGCCGCCTATCCTGAAGCCGTTCACCCGTGACCAAAAGGCAACAGGACTCAACATGACCGTGATCCGCGAGGAGGATGTCATCACCTCCGTGGCCGATGCGCTGCAGTACATCAGCTATTTCCACCCGATGGATTATATCCGCGCCCTGGGCCGCGCCTATGAGGCAGAAGAATCGCCGGCGGCACGGGATGCCATCGCCCAGATCCTGACCAACAGCCGCATGTGCGCCGAAGGCCACCGCCCGATCTGCCAGGATACCGGCATCGTGGTCGCCTTCGTGAAAATCGGTATGAACGTCCGCTGGCAAGCCACGAAAACCGTTCAGGAAATGGTGAACGAAGGCGTGCGCCGCGCCTATCTCCACCCGGAAAACAAGCTGCGCGCCTCCATCGT
>JANRIX010000025.1:0-1512 GCA_033764435.1 Burkholderiales bacterium | reverse complement strand
AGCATTCGGGCCCTGAGCAAGTTCGGGCCGGCTCGCCCATACATCGCGCGCTTCAAGGTCTTCAATCGGTTGATCTGGCCTTCGGCTTGACCATTGCTCCACTCCATTTCGATCGCATTCCTGACCGCATCAATGTCTCTGTTCAAGGTTCGGGCGAACCGCACGATGGGCGCCAGGTCCGTTTCGATCGCATCGTCGATCCAGGCGGGCAGCGGGTCTGCTTTTCGACCACGCAAGATGCCATTGAAACGCATGGCGAGGCGCCGCATTGTTGTGAAGGCAGGCGAGCCTTCCTTGAGAACTTCGACTTTTCTCGCCTGTTCCAAGGTGAACTTTCCTCTTGGTTTGATGCAGAGTGCGGCCGCTATAACCGGGGAAATCGCGTGCCCGGTTTCCGGGTCCCGGACCGGTGCAAGGATCTGATCTTCCTTGATGGGTCCCTCCTGTTCCTGTTTTTCGGCTCTGCGCCATCCGGCCAAGAGCCGCTGCAAGTTTGACAGGCTGCCCTCGTAACCACGTTCTTGGATCAAAGGGAGCAGTGCATTGCCGCTGCGAATACCGTTCTCCCAGCGTTGCTTCAGGTACTCTTCAAAATACCATGCAGACGAGCGTTTGAGGACCGCGCGCTTTCGGTCCGGTGGCGTCTCGAACTGCAGCCATTTCGCGACGCTACGTCGGGGAAACCCCGTCCTCCGCCCGATCTCGCTGCACGTCAGCCCTTGCTGCCGAAGTGCCCGAATTGTCTCGTATATCTCCTCGCGATACTTGCGGTGCGCAAGACGTGACTTCAGAAGGTTACTGGCCGTGCTGATGTTGTCTGCATCGGAGAGCAATGCTCTGCCAGTCGCGCGACCGTGCAAGTTCATTTGCTCCTCGATTGCCATGGATCGGTTCTGCATGATATGAAACCGGTCAGCGACCTGTTCCGCCTGCGGCGCTCCTTTTCGGGCGGCTTGGGCGTAGAGACCGCAGCGATCCCGGCTTATGACTTCCACCTCAGGATGACGCCTTAGCCAGTCGGTGCATGTGACGACATCACGATCTTCGAGAACATCGATGACGGCGCGACGCTCGAGGTCGATGATGATCGTCCCGTAGTTCTGCGACTTTCGCCAACTCCAATCATCGATCCCGATGATCCGTGCGCGTGGTGGAACAACTTGAGCTGCGCGTAGCAACTGTCGGAGAATAGTATCGTCACTGACCCGGATACCCAGTCGCCGCAAGAGCCGTTCAGCTGGGGTGCCGCCAGCGGCGTGCGCCACATGGCCTAAGAGTTGCGCCTGTCGAGACGTCCGGCGCGCATAAGGGGTCGCCACCGCCGCCTCGCGATCGGAGAACGTGCGGCGGCGGCATTCCGAGTTCAAACATCGCCATCGACAAACCCTGAGCTCGATCCAAACCGCTTGGCCCTGAGCAGGAAAATCCTCGATCCGCCGGCACCTCCAACCATGTCGCTGTCTTGAGGGCGTCCCGCACTCAGGGCAGGTGCCATTCGGAGCCAGTCTGCCA
>JANRIX010000022.1:0-193563 GCA_033764435.1 Burkholderiales bacterium | reverse complement strand
GGCGAGGGAAAAACTCAATCGGGAAACAAAAAACCGCCCCGTGGGGCGGCTTCTCTGGGGATTTCTTTTGGTCGGGGCGAGAAGATTCGAACTTCCGACCCCCTGCACCCCATGCAGGTGCGCTACCAGGCTGCGCTACGCCCCGACTAAAGCGCGCATTATAGCGCGACGCGTGAATCAGAGCTAGCCAAGAATGCCGAGAATACCCTTCAACTCGGCACGAATCTGCGCGACGCTCAATCCCTTTGCAGGTTTGGCCGCGACAACCGGCGCGGCTTTTGCGGGAAGCGGCTCTTCCAGTCGATTGCGCGCACCGTTGATCGTGAACCCGTGTTCATAAAGCAACTCGCGAATACGCCGGATCAGCAGCACTTCATGGTGCTGGTAATACCGGCGGTTGCCGCGCCGCTTCAGCGGCTTCAACTGGGTGAATTCCTGTTCCCAGTAGCGCAGCACGTGCGGCTTCACGCCGCAGAGCTCGCTGACTTCGCCGATCGTGAAATACCGCTTGGCCGGGATGACCGGCAGGCTATGCGTTGGGCTGGTTTCCATCAAATGACTGCTCAACCAGGGACTTCAGTTTCTGACTGGCATGGAAGGTGACAACCCGGCGTGCGGTGATCGGAATCTCCTCCCCGGTCTTGGGATTGCGCCCCGGCCGTTGCGGCTTGTTGCGCAATTGGAAGTTTCCGAAGCCGGACAATTTCACGCTATCCCCCTTCTCAAGGGCCATGCGGATCTCTTCAAAGAAGGACTCCACCATGTCCTTGGCCTCTCTTTTATTGAGGCCAACCTTCTCGAACATCAAATCAGCCAACTCAGCTTTGGTTAGAGTCATATTTCTCTTTTATTTTCTGAGGGTTGCGCCGAACTTTGAAGATAACACTTCAACAATTGTGCGTACTATTGCGTCAGCTTCGTCATCTGTCAAAGTTCTGTCAGTATCTTGCATAAGCACCCGAAACGCAACACTTTTTTTCCCGGAATCGAGGTTTGCACCCCGGTATAGATCGAACAACGCAAATTCGGCAATCTGGGGAGGTAAAGCCGGCTTTACAGCCTCGATCATGGCACCTGCAGAGACCTGATCATCGACCACCAGCGCGACATCCCTGCGGGTGGCCTGCATGCGTGAAAGCTGCTTGTAACGTGGGGCCGCAGACTGCAGGAGCGGTGCCGTGGCCAACTCGAAATAGACCGGAGCGAAGGGCAATTCATGCTTCTGCTGCCAGCGCGGATGCAGCTCGCCGAGGACGCCGGCGCGCGTCCCATTCACCCAAACCGAGGCCGACCGCCCCGGATGCAGTGCCGGATGGGCAACCGGCTCGAAGCGCAAGGACTGTCCAGCCAGCAGGCTCTCAACGTCTCCTTTGATCGCGAAGAAGTCGACGCGTTCTCCCTTCGCCTCCCCCCACTGTTCGGGATACCGGGGACCATAGGCCAAGGCGGCCAGCCGCTCCGGTTGGGCGTCGAACGAAGCCTCATCGGCCAGAAAGCAGCGACCGATCTCGAATACCTGCAACCGAAGCTCGCCTCTATTCAGGTTGGTCTTGAGCGTGTCGATGAGACCGCCCAGGAGCTGGGTACGCATGACAGCAAGGTGGCTGGCAATCGGGTTGGCGACCCGGATCGGAGCCTTGTTCCCGCCCAGGTCCGCTTCCCATTCTTCCGGAATGAAGCTGTAGTTCACCACCTCCTGGTAACCCAGGCCAGCGATGCGTCGCTTCAGCGTGCTGCGCGACACCAGTGCTTCGGCGACCGGCAGCATCGGAACGGATGAGCGGGGCGGGATGGCCGGCACGCTGTCATACCCGCGAATGCGGGCGACTTCCTCGATGAAATCTTCCTCGATGTTGAGATCAAATCGCCACGAGGGGGGCGTGACGAGCAAGGCACCATCCCCTGCCGCAGTCACTCCGCAATGCAGGCCTGCAAATATTCGCAGGATCTCGTCAAGCTCGACGGGCACACCGATGAGGGCGCCCGCACGGGCGGCGCGCACGCGTACCGGCGGACGTTTCGGCAATTTGCCAGTGGCTTCCACCACCGGGCCGGCCTCGCCGCCGCAGATTTCCAAGGTCAGCCGCGTGGCCAATTCGATGCCGGCGCGGGCATTTGTGAAATCAACGCCGCGCTCGAACCGATGGGCCGCGTCACTGTTCAGCCCGTATTCCCGAGTCTTGCCCTGGATGACGCCCGGATCGAAGAACGCCGCCTCGAAGAACACATTCACGGTGCTGTCCGTGACCATGGTCGACTTTCCGCCCATCACCCCGCCCAACGCCACGGGGCCCGCGTCGTCGCAGATCAGCAGCGTGTCCGCGGACAACGTCACCTGCTGGTCATTGAGCAGCTCAAGCGTCTCGCCTGCGCGGGCGTAGCGCACATCGATGCCGCCCGACAGCTTATCCAGGTCGAACGCATGCATCGGCCGGCCGCGCTCTAGGGTGAGGTAATTGGTGATGTCGACCAACGGCGAAATGCTGCGAAATCCCGCCCGCTCCAGTCGGCGCACCATCCAGGCGGGTGACTGTGCTTTGGCATTGATGCCACGAATCACCCGGCCGCAGTAATGCCCGCAGCCCGAATCCTCTGTCAGCCGAATGGGTCGCGTATCGTCGATGGTCGCCGGGACAGCCGCGATGGTCGGCACCTTCAGCGCTGCGCCGGTCACAGCGGCCAGGTCTCGGGCAACCCCCACCATCGACAGACAGTCTCCGCGGTTGGGGGTCATTTTCAGGGTCAAGATGATGTCATCCAGATCCAGATACTCGCGAATATTCGCACCGACCGGTGCATCCGCCGGCAGGATGAGCAGGCCGGCGTGGTCGTCAGACATGCCCAACTCGCGCGCAGAACACAGCATGCCGTTGGAATCCGTGCCCCGAAGCTTCGCCGCCTTGATTTCCAGCGTCTTGCCGTCAGCCATGGGCAGGCTGGCCCCAACCAGGGCACAGGGCACCTTCAGGCCGGGCGCGACGTTGGGTGCACCGCACACGATCTGCAGCAGCCCGCCCGTACCCGCATCCACTTCGCACACACGCAGCTTGTCCGCGTTGGGATGTTGCACCGTGGACCGCACTTCGGCGACCACGATGCGGTCGAATTTCGCCGCGACCGGATGCGCCTCTTCCACCTCGAGTCCCGCCATGGTGAGCGCGCGGGCAATCTCGTCCGCGGTCAGGTCGACCTTGACCAGTTCCTTCAGCCATTTAACGGAGACTTTCATGCGAATTGCCTCAGGAAGCGGATGTCATTTTCGAAGAAGAGGCGCAGGTCATTCACGCCGTAGCGGAGCATCGCCAGCCGATCAAGGCCCATGCCAAAGGCGAAGCCGGAATACTTCTCCGGATCGATGCCGCCGTTACGCAGCACCTGCGGATGCACCACGCCTGCGCCGGCGATTTCCAGCCACTTGATCTCGTCGCCTTCCCTGCTCCATTCCATGTCGATCTCGACACCCGGCTCAACGAAGGGAAAATAGGAGGGACGAAAGCGGATATTGATGTCGTCCCGCTCGAAGAAACCCCGCAGGAATTGCGTCACGGTTCCTTTGAGGTCGGCAAGGCTGATGCCCTCATCGACCCAGAGGCCTTCAATCTGGTGAAACATGGGAGAGTGCGTGGCGTCATGATCGCAGCGATAGACGCGGCCCGGGCAGATGATGCGGATGGGCGGCTGGTGCGACTGCATGTAGCGGATCTGGACCGGCGAAGTCTGGGTCCGCAACACATGCTTGGACCCTTCGATGTAGAACGTGTCCTGCATCGATCGCGCCGGGTGCTTTTCCGGTGTGTTCAGCGCCGTGAAATTGAAGTAGTCGGTCTCGATTTCCGGGCCATCCGCGACGCTGAATCCCATTGAATGAAAAAGCTTCTCGATGCGCTCCTGGGCCAGCGAAATCGGATGCAAGCCACCCCGCCCGCGGGTGCGGCCAGGGAGCGTGACGTCCAAGGCCTCGGCGGCCAGCTTGGCTTCAAGCTCTTTGGACAGGATCGCTTCCTTGCGCTCGGCAATGATGGCCTCGACCTGCTGCTTGGCAGCATTGATCAGCGCGCCAGGCGTTCGCCTCTCTTCTGGTGGCAGTTTGCCCAGTTGCTTCATCTGTTCAGTGAGCGAGCCCGTCTTTCCGACGTAGCGCGCCTTGGTCTGCTCCAGTTCAGCGACAGTTTGCACATTGCCCAACACCTGGCGGGCGTCGGCGACGATGGCATCGAGTTCAACTTGCATGGTGTGTGCCGTGTAGGGTGCGATGCGGTGAAACCACAAATGACAAAGGGGCCCTAGAGCCCCTTTGCGTGTTTGCTGCGATGTTGCTTACGCGCCGAGGCCTGCCTTGGCTTGCTCGATAAATCGGGCAAAAGCGGGCTTGTCGGTCACGGCCAGATCAGCCAGAACCTTGCGATCCACTTCCACGGACGCCTTCTTCAGGCCGTTCATGAAGCGGCTGTAGGTCATGCCGGCCTCACGCACGGCGGCGTTGATGCGGGCGATCCACAGAACACGGAAATCGCGTTTCTTGTTGCGGCGGTCACGGTAGGCATACTGGCCTGCCTTCATCACCGCCTCTTTGGCGATGGAATAGACATTGCCGCGGCGGCCGCGGAAGCCTTTGGCCTGCTCGAGAACTTTCTTGTGACGTGCTTTGGCGGTTACACCGCGTTTGACTCGGGGCATCGTTCTCTCCTATCAGGCGTAGGGCAGCATGTCGCGGACATGGCCCATGTTGGTCGCATGAATTTCAGCGGTACCGCGAAGCTGACGCTTGTTCTTGGTCGTCTTCTTGGTGAGGATGTGGCGCTTGAACGCCATCGACCGCTTGATGGAGCCGGAACCGCGCGGCTTGAACCGCTTGGCCGCCCCGGACTTGGTTTTCATCTTGGGCATTGCATTTCCTTTTGACTACGTTGCCGCTGCAGGTGGTGGAACCTCTCCACGCTTTGAACCTGAAGACGACTTGTGGGTACTGCCGAACTGCTGAAACTACTTGGTCGCTTCGACGGCGCTGGGCACTTTGGTCTCTTTGCCTTCCTTGGCGACTGCCGACGCATCACCCTTCGCCGGCTTGTCCTTTTCCGGGTGCTTCTTCGGCGCCACGATCATGATCATCTGGCGCCCTTCCATCTTGGGGAATTGCTCGACCTGGCCATACGCCGACAGGTCTGCCTCCAC
Source organism: Burkholderiales bacterium (assembly GCA_033764435.1). Classification (GTDB taxonomy): domain Bacteria; phylum Pseudomonadota; class Gammaproteobacteria; order Burkholderiales; family Usitatibacteraceae; genus JAEUMY01. The sequence continues at coordinate 188,391 of JANRIX010000022.1, read as the reverse complement.
CCGCTTCAGAAGTGCCACACCCAGTTCCTGGTGCGCCATTTCGCGCCCCCTGAACCGCAGCGTGATTTTCGTCTTGTCGCCCTCTGTCAGGAACCGGATGAGATTGCGCACCTTGATGTTGTAGTCACCATCATCGGTGCCAGGCCGGAACTTGATTTCCTTGACCTGAATCTGTTTCTGCTTGAGTTTGGCCTCGTGCGCTTTCTTGGCTTCCCGGTACTTGAACTTCCCGTAATCCATGATGCGACACACAGGCGGCTTGGCCGTGGGTGCGATCTCAACCAGATCCAACTCGGCTTCTTCAGCCTGACGTTGTGCCTCGGCGAGGCTCACGATCCCCAATTGCTGGCCTTCTGCGCCCAGCAGGCGAATCTCCGGTGCATTGATCTCACCGTTGATCCGCACATCCTTGTCAGTAGCGATAAAACATCTCCTGGTTATTTGCTGCAACGTCTGGAAAACGGCTTTGCCGCATTCTCAGACACCTTCCGCAGACCGCCTATTTGCGCTCTGCGATTTCATTCTTCAGCCGCAAAACAAAATCGGCGACTGGCATCGGAGCGAGATTTTCCCCGCCACCTTTTCGGTCAGAAACCCGAGCCGTCACCGTCTTGGCCTGCACTTCCTTGTCACCGATCACCAATTGGTACGGGACCTTTTGCAAGCTATGTTCCCGAATTTTATAGGAAATTTTCTCGTTACGCAAATCTGGCTGGACGCGGATGCCCGCAGCCTTGAGCTCGGCCACCACCGCCTGGACATACTCGGCCTGATGCTCCGTCACGTTCATAGCCACCACCTGGACCGGTGCCAGCCACAACGGCAGTGCGCCGGCATGGTTTTCAATCAAGATGCCGATAAAGCGCTCCATCGATCCAACAATGGCGCGGTGCAGCATGACCGGCACCTTGCGAGTATTGTCTTCGGCCACGTATTCCGCACCCAGGCGCTGGGGCATGGAGAAGTCCACCTGCATCGTGCCGCATTGCCAGACCCGGCCAATCGAGTCTTTCAGTGAAAACTCGATCTTGGGACCATAGAACGCGCCCTCTCCCGGGTTTTCCTCCCAGGGTACGCCGGCAGCGTTCAACGCATCAGCCAATGCCTTTTCGGCAATGTCCCAGACCTCGTCGGAGCCAACCCGCTTGGCCGGCCGCGTCGACAGGCGATAGATCACGTCCGTGAAGCCGAAGTCCTTGTACACATTGATCAAAAGGTTGATGAAGCTGGCGCACTCCGGTTGGATCTGGTCTTCCGTGCAGAAAATATGACCGTCATCCTGCGTGAAGCCACGTACGCGCATGATGCCGTGCAAGGCACCCGACGCCTCATTCCGGTGACAGGCGCCGAACTCACCGTAGCGCAGCGGCAGATCGCGGTAGGAACGCAGATCAGAATTGAACACCTGGATATGTCCTGGACAATTCATCGGCTTGAGCGCGTAGTCGCGCTTTTCCGATTCCGTCGTGAACATGTTGTCCTTGTAGTTCTCCCAGTGCCCTGATCGCTCCCAGAGTGAGCGGTCCAGGATCTGCGGGCAGCGGATTTCCTGGTAACCGTTGTCCTGATAGACCTTGCGCATGTACTGCTCGACCTGCTGCCACACCACCCAGCCTTTCGGGTGCCAGAAGACCAGACCGGGTGCCTCTTCCTGCATGTGGAAGAGATCAAGCTGCTTCGCCAGTCTGCGGTGGTCGCGCTTCTCGGCCTCTTCCAGCATTCGCAGATAGGCCTCCTGTTCCTCCTTTTTGGCCCAGGCCGTGCCGTAGACCCGCTGCAGCATCTCGTTCTTGGAGTCGCCGCGCCAATACGCCCCCGCCACCTTCATCAACTTGAAGACTTTCAGCTTGCCCGTAGACGGCACGTGCGGACCGCGGCAGAGGTCAATGAAATCGCCTTCCCGATACAGGGAAATGTCCTGATCCGAAGGAATGGCGGCGATGATCTCAGCCTTGTATTTCTCGCCGATGGATTCGAAGAACTTGACCGCGTCATCCCGCTTCCATACCTCGCGGGACACCGGAATGTCCTTTTTCGACAGCTCCGCCATCCGCTTTTCGATGGCCTCCAGATCTTCCGGCGTGAAGGGGCGCTTGTAGGAGAAGTCGTAATAGAAGCCATTCTCGATGACCGGCCCGATCGTCACCTGCGCGTCGGGAAAAAGCTCCTTCACTGCATAAGCCAGGAGATGGGCCGTCGAGTGACGAATCAGGTCCAGGCCTTCCGCGTCCTTGTCCGTGACAATCGCGAGTTTCGCGTCCTTGTCCATCACAAAGCTCGTGTCCACGAGCTTTCCATCCACCTTCCCCGCGAGCGCCGCTTTGGCGAGTCCCGCGCCAATCGAAGCTGCCACCTCGCCCACTGAAACCGCCTTGTCGAACTGCCTGACCGATCCGTCCGGCAACGTCACATTCACCATGATTCACTCCTTGATCCCAGAAACAGAAAAGCGCGGACAAGCCGCGCTTTTCTGAAGAATTCAATTCCTCAATACGAAAGCCGCCCTCGACCTAGTGTCGATCTCCTGAGTTGAACGTAGTTGGCGGTCTCATAACCAGGCGCCCTTTCAAGCTTTGCTGTGCTGCGGCCCGGCGCCGAATCGAATTCGAACACTTCCGCATGTCATGACACTATTGCCGCATCACTGTCGATGCAAATCGAGGACAAGTCTATCAAAGACAACTGATTTTTTGAAGACGCGGCAACAACTTCGCACGGGTCGGTTCAAGTTTGTCCATGTAGCTCCGATAAGTGAGCCATGGAAACCCGAACATCTCGCTCTCTGATCTCGGCATCCCTCGGAATCTGTGGACTGCTGGCTTTTGCGTTCCAAATCGCCACGCTTCGAGCCGCAGAAGTAGCGTTGCCGCTTCCGGCTGTGCCCGGGAAAGCTCAGAAGAGTAACAAGTCACTCCCTGCGAAACAGGATCTGCCAGCGATTCCGTCCAATACTGCAGCCAGTGCCCGCAATTCGCTCGGCGCACTGCCCGCCCTCTCCAGCGCCGAGCTGGGTCAGATCATCGCGCAACACGAGGAACTGGGAAGCAAACGCTTTCTGGTGGGCATCGCTCGCGACGGCAGTGCATTCAGGACATTGCGCCTTGAGCCCAAAGACTGGATCCGGGCTGCCGATGGTACCTGGCAGGCCGGCTTCAACATCTCCTCGGGAGGAGCACGGGGATTGCGTTCGCGAATCTCGATTGCTGGCACATTTCCACAACTCGACGTTGATTTCCATGGCCAGACACTCGCGCCCGGTCAACGCATCCACTGGGATCGCGACACAATGGTCAACGCGGCGGGCGTCTGGTCACCCGTAACACTTGGTGAGACGCAATTCGTGGCCTTGCGCGTACCAGGCTCGGCGCCAACCAGCCTGACGGTTACAGTCCATGCTGTGTCCCATTGGTTCACCGATCTCAAGGAATCTTCAGCACCCATCGGCACTTCGGCCAGTTGCCAGGAGGATGTTGCCTGCGTGCCCAACCCCTCAGTTGCCTATCTGAACGCGGTGCGCTCAACCACACGCCTGGCCTATGTCGAGAATGGTCAGAGCTATGTCTGCACCGGCACCTTGCTGAGCGACGGCGACCAATCCAGCGAAGCGCCCTATATCCTCACCGCCGCGCACTGCATCGACAGCGCGGCAGCCGCAGCCACCGTCGTGTCGTTCTGGAACTTCGAGGCCCGCAGTTGCGGCGCAAAAAGTGCTGGCGACTATGTTCAGGTGACCGGTGGTGCGCGTCTGCTGCACACCAATGCCACCAGCGATGTGAGCCTGCTCATGCTGAACCAGCTTTCACCCGCCGGCGCATACTTTGCTGGTTGGGATCCCAACGCCCCCCAAAGCGGCGAATCGGGCATCACGCTCCATCATCCGCGCGGCGACCTCAAGAAGGTCAGCGTCGCCCAGTTGGTGGCAGGTTCAGGCGGCAACAGTACGGCCAACTTCAGCACTGTTGCCTGGCTCTCGGGCACAACCGAACCAGGCAGCAGCGGCGCGGGCCTGTTCACACTCGCCGGTGGCGAGTATCGACTGCGGGGCACGCTTCTGGGCGGTACCGCGACCTGCGGTACATCCGGCCAGCCACAGCATGCAGCCAATCGAGATCTGTACTCCCGCCTGGACACCGACTATCCGCGGCTAAAGGCACTGATGCTCTCCGGACCGAAGCCGCTCAGCGACTACTCGGATGTCTGGACATCGCCGGAGGAGACCGGGTGGTTGCTAAACATTCGGCAGACGACAGAACAGACGCTTCTCCTCGTCTGGAATACGTACGACGACGAAGGCAAGCCGGTCTGGTATGTCTCTTTCGGCGGCAGCTGGTCCAGTGTCCGACGCTACAGCGGTCCATTGTATCGAGGCACCGGCAGCGCCTACCGTCAGACCTGGAAGAGCACGCAGTTCGGACTGCAGCAGATAGGTGAGATGGGCGTGGAATTCCTGGCCGACGGCAGCGGCCGACTTGTGGCGACCGTGCAGGGTACTCAAATCGACCGCACGATCGCGCGCGCTGGCTTCTGACGCCGCTGCGCGCTACAGGTGCACCAGATGCTGCCGATAACCCTGCATGACCCACTGTATTCGGTCCTCGGGCTCTGCCGAGTCCCGGACCGCGACCGATGAGCAATTCACCCAAGATCCTGATCGTCGAAGACTCCGAAGACGATGCCCTGCTCATCCAGCTTCAGTTGAAGCGGGTGGCACCAAGCGCCGTCTTCGAGCGGGTCGACGACGAGGCATCCATGACCCGCGCACTCGTTGGAGGTGAATGGGATCTGGTGATCTGCGATCACAATATGCCACGCTTTGATTCCGGTCGCGCCATGGAACTTCTGCGTCGATCCGGACAGGACATTCCGTTGGTCATCTTCTCCGGCCAGATGGAAAACGAACTGGCCATCAACGCCATGAACAGCGGCGCGCAGGACTACGTCCCCAAACACGAACCGTCGCGTCTGTTGCCCGTGGTCGAGCGCGAACTGCGCAACGTAGGCATGCGCCGCGCGAAGCGCAATGCCGAGTCATCGGTCATCCAGCTATCTCGCTACGACTCTCTCACTCGTCTGCCAAATCTGGACCATCTGCGCGAGGTGATGACGCGATCGCTTGCAGAGCCAGGGCAGCGTGGCCTCTCACCCGCGGTGATGTGCTTCGACCTCGACCGCTTCATGCGAATCAACGAATCGTTCGGTTATGCGGCCGGCGATGCACTGATCCGACAGATCGCGGCCAGACTGCAGCGTGCAGCCGGCAAGGGCAATCTGGTGGCTCGATTGGGCCAGGACGAATTCGCGATCTTCACCCCCGATAACGCCGATCCCTTCACGGCCCGCCAGTATGCCGACCGCATTGCCCGCGAGTTCAACCAGCCGTTTCTGCTCAACGGGCAGGAATTTTTCATGACCATCTCTTGTGGCATCGCGCTGTATCCGGAACATGGATCTGATCCTGCGACCCTTTTGAAGAACGCAGAGAGCGCCATGTTCAGCGCAAAGTCGCGTGGCGGCAACCGCAACCTGCTCTACGTCCGGGAGATAAATTTCGAAACGGGCTATCAGTTGAAGCTGGAGAATTCCCTGCGCCAGGCGGTCGCGCGCAATGAGCTCTTCCTGATGTACCAGCCAATCCTTGACGTGCAGTCAGGACGGATTGTCGCCACAGAGGCGCTGGTCCGTTGGAACCATCCGGACCTTGGCCTCATTCCACCGGATGAATTCATCCACATTGCCGAAGAGACCGGACTGATCGTCGACATGGGCGACTGGATCTTGCTGGAGGCCTGCCGCATGACCCGGGCATGGCAGCTTGCGGGACATCCCGACCTCAAGGTCGCGGTGAACTTCTCAGCCAACCAATTCAATCTGGGTGATGCGGCAAAGAACGTCTCACGCATACTCAAGGAATCCGGCCTGCCCGCGAGCGCGCTGGAGCTCGAAATCACCGAGCGCATCGCCATGAGCGACGTCGATTCCGCCATCACCACGCTACGCTCGCTCAAGGAAACGGGCGCGGCCATCGCGATTGATGACTTTGGCACGGGCTTTTCGTCGCTGTCCTATTTGAAGCGCTTCCCGATCGATGTGCTGAAGATCGACAAGTCGTTTGTGCGTGATCTGCCGGGCGATGAAGAGGATGCCGCCATCACGCGTACGATCTGCGTTCTGGGAACCTCACTACACCTCACCCTTCACGCAGAGGGGGTCGAGACTGCCGAGCAACTGGACTTTCTGCGCGGCATCGGCTGCCAGCGCGCCCAGGGCTATCACATCGCGCGTCCGCTGCGTGCCAACGATGTCATCGCATTCCTGGAGGATCGCGATCTGCACGCCAAACTGGGCCGTGTGGCTGCGAACGAACCGAACGTCGCGCCCGCTGTTCTTGTCGGGAATCCGCAGTCATTGGCCGCTTCGGCCTGAAGCCAGGCTCCGCACCCGGCCTGCTCTTCTCCATTTACTTGAGTCTTCACCGGATCCTGTTCCTGATTCGCGATGGCGGAGCACTGACTGCGAATATTCGTCCAGTGTTCGCGCCGTGCAGCCCAAGGGCCGCGCCTGCGGCGCAGCCCCGTTCCAGTTCACTTCACGGAAAACTCAGACCCGGTTTGCCTTGCCACCGCTCGAAGTCAGCCACTTCGAAACCCGACTCGCAATGGAGGTCAGTGAGAGAACCTCGTGTACCGCACCGACGTTGATGGCTTCCTTGGGCATGCCGAACACCACGCAGCTGGCTTCATCCTGGGCGATATTGAACGCACCAGCATCGCGGAGTTCCTTCATCGCCACCGCGCCGTCCTTCCCCATGCCGGTCAGCATGATGCCAATGGCATTGGCACCCGCATGCTGCGCGCCGGAGCGGAACAGCACCTCCACCGAGGGACGATGACGATTCACCGGTGGCGCATCGGACAGTTGGGTGACGTAGTTGGCACCGCTGCGGCCGAGCAGCAGATGGTGACTGCCTGGAGCGATATATGCATGGCCTGGGAGCACGCGCTCGCCGTGGCTCGCCTCCACCACCTTGAGCTTGCAGAAATCGTTGAGGCGTTGGGCAAAAGTGCGGGTGAAGCCGGGCGGCATGTGCTGGGTGATCAGAATGCCCGGACTGTCCGCTGGCATCTCCGAGAGAAAAATCCTCACCGCCTCGGTACCACCCGTGGACGAACCCACGAGAATCACTTTTTCAGTGCTGGCCAACGCATTGCCGATGGCCTTGGGGGCATGGTTGCGATCACTGGGTGCGGCCGCCACATGCTTGCGGATGGGCGCCCTGGATGCGATGCGGATCTTCTCCACGATCTCTGCCGCAGATTCGCGAATGCCATCGGCTATGCCGATTTTGGGCTTGGCGACAAAGTCGACCGCGCCCAGATCCAGCGCGCGCAATGTGACATCGGCGCCTTTCTCGGTAAGCGTGGAAACCATGACGACCGGCATCGGCCGCAAGCGCATCAACTTTTCCAGGAAGTCGATGCCATCCATTCGCGGCATTTCCACATCCAGTGTCAGCACGTCCGGATTGTGGGTGCGGATCAGCTCACGCGCCGCAATCGGATCCGGTGCTGCGCCAACAGTTACCATGTCCGGCTGGCGGTTGATGATTTCGGACAGCAGGCTTCTCATGAGGGCGGAATCATCAACTACGAGAACCTTGGTCTTTGCCATGTTCTTCCTTTCAGTGAAACAGTTCGATCGCACCCGAAGCAGACTGGCTCGCGAGGCGGCTTCGGTAGTCGTGCTCACGAAGCGAAATGGTGTCGTTGTTGAGCACATACAGCGCCTTCACCATGGCCCGGCCGGTGGCAGGGAAGTAGTAGACTTTTCGCGGATGATCTTCGAGAAGATCACAACCGACGAGACTGATGTGCTCGGTCTTGAGGTAGTTGAGTACGAAGTCGGCATTGCGGCGGCCGACGTTGTTCGAGATGAAGGTGGACATCACATTTCCGCCGCCGAACACCTTGGCCTCAAGAAACTCCCGCCGCGCGCCGCGCTTGAGCAGCGTGTTGATCATCAACTCCATGGCATTGACGCCGTATCGTGCAGAGCCCGCAGGGGCGTAACTGACTTCAACCGACGAATCGGGAAGCATGAAGTGGTTCATCCCGCCGATGCCGCTTTCACGATCGCGTATGCAGGCGGAGACACAGGAGCCCAGCACGGTCACCAGGACCATGTCCTTCTCCGTGACGTAGTACTCGCCCGGCAGCACCTTGAACGCGTTGCGCTGAAACTGATTGTCGAAATAGCTGCGCTGGACGGGATCATCGGCAAGCAATGCACTCATGCTGCATCCCGGACGCGCTGGGGATGCTGCACCACGTAGGTGGTCTTGCCCAGCAGATGGAAATGCTGGCGGGAGTGATGAAAGTTCTCGGAGTGGCCCGCGAACAGCAATCCGCCAGGCGACATGTGCGGCACAAATCGTGACAGGATGTCCATCTGCGTCGGGCGATCAAAGTAGATCATCACATTGCGGCAGAAAATCACATCCAGATTGCGTGGCACATTCCACGCGCGGTCCAGCAGGTTCAATTGCTCAAAGCGGATGAGCGACTGCAGCTCCGGACGCACCTTGTACAAGCCCTCATACGAGCCCTCGCCCTTGAAGAAGTACTTCTTCAGCTGAGCGGAATCGATCTTCCCCACGGCTTCCGCGGAGTACACCCCTTCACGGGCGGTCTTGAGCACACCCGTGTCGATGTCCGTGGCGATGATGTTCACGCGGCGGGTGCCGGGCAGCGCATCCATGACGGTCATGGCGATCGAGTATGGTTCCTCGCCTGTGGATGCAGCGCAGCACCAGATGGTCACGTTCTCGTGAGGATCCAGCCCCTGCAGGTGCTTGGCCAGCAGGGGGAAATGATGCTGCTCTCGAAAAAATGACGTCAGATTGGTGGTCAGGGCATTGATGAAGGCCTGCCATTCCGGATCGTCCGGCTGCTCCAGCCGGTCGAGATAATCGGAGAAATTTGTCTCCCCAGTGGCTCGCAGTCGGCGCGACAGCCGGCTGTAAACCATGTTTTCCTTGCTGTCATTCAGGCTGATGCCAGCCCGCTTGTGAATCAGTTTCTTGACCCGCTCAAAGTCACGGCCGGAGAAGACGAATTCGCGCTCTGCTGCGGAAACCAGTTTGATGTCGTTCATGAAAGATCACTCGAATCGGTAGGCCAGTCGGAGGGCACCCCAATGCGTGCCTTCCACATAGATCGGCGCGGAAAGGTCTTTCATGAGGACATACTTGCCGCCGCCCATGTCGCGACGGTAGGTCTGCAGCAAAAAGGGCTTCTGGTGGCGTGCGGCGGCCAGGCCGGTGCGGTCATTGAAGATCCGGCGGTTGCGGCAGTTGGCGGTGTTCCAGACAGGGTCCGGCCCCTGGGGCTTGGAAAACTTGCGATTGTGGGTGGGCAGAAAGGCCTGGTTGTCCACCGCGGCACAAAAGACAATCTTGTCGGAGAGTTCCAGCATCGGCTCCTGGATGGCCGGCAGGCACTCATCCACAAACGCGAGGTAACGCGTGGTGAACTGCTGCGGATTGCTGCCGGCAATGGGCGAATATTCGCGGTCCATCAGGGACGCCAGCGTGACTTCCCCGCTGGCAAGACCCGCGGCAAAGGCCGCTTCAACTTCCGTTTTGGCTTTGAGCAATGCCCGGATGTAAGGCGAATCCTCGGTTTCAAATCCTGATGCCACGGCTGCGTCAATCAACTCTTCGGAGACCGTCAGCAAGGCGGTGGCATTGCCCGAAGCGCCTTGGATGGCGGTCGCCGTGGATTGCACCTCATGAGTCAGGAGCTCGATGCTCTCGGACACCGCGTGTCCCAGCGAGGCGCCATGGCGTGCACGTTCCGTGACCTGGCCCAGGCTGTCGCGCAGACGGCCGAACGCACCGTCCGCCGTGGCCTGGGCGGCCGTCACCGCCTGCTCCGCATCGCGGGCCGAGGCACGTGAAGTGCTGCCGGAGAGAAATTCAACCTGCCTGTCCAGCGCCTTCACGGTGCCGCTGATGTCCTGGCTTGCCGCCCGGGCGGACTCCGCCAGATCCTTGATGGCTTGGGCAACCACCGCAAAACCACGTCCCGCCTGCCCGGCACGCGCCGCTTCAACGGTGGCATTGAATGCCACCAGACGGGTCTGCAATGCCACTTTCTCGATGTCGGCCGCCACCGAGGACACCCGCTTCAGGACATCCGCAACCGCCATGACACCTTCTTCCACCTGGCTGGCGGCCTCGGCCAGCGACCGGGTGCGTTCCAGCGCGGCATGAATCCCCTTGCGAGCGGCTTCCGATTCCGCCAACACATGATCAGACTGCGCGACGATGTCTTCCTGGCACTTTCCGACTTCTGCCAGCCGCGTGCGCAACTCGCCAAAGGTGTTGGTCTCGCTGGCGGTCAACTTGGCCAGATCTTCCAGGACGCCCGCGATTTCCGCCGCCTGTTTGCCTAGGCCACCGGTGCTCTTTGCCAGAGTGGCCACATATTCGGCATCGCGGCCCGGAAGATGGATGGTGATGTCATTGAGTTGCATGATGGTCGTCTTTCTGGTGCACGCACACGCCGTCGGGTCACGCTGCCAGCGCCGTTGGCTGGTTTCCAAACCCGTTTCCCGGGCCGCAGACTGATGCCGTTACCGGAACACTCCCACAACCCGACTGAGTTGTGCATAGGATTCTGCTGAGCAATACCGGCACCGCACCCGTCAAATACAGACGCAAAGGCATGCCTATTCCATGCATTCCGATGCCTGCTCCGGCCGGGCATGAGTACTTCATCGGCAGCGCACTCAACGGGTTGAGCCGGATTCCGCCTGCAGGCCCCCTTGGAAAATAAAAGGCCCTGCAGAATGTGTGCAGGGCCTTCGTGAAGTACCTCGACTGAGCGGGATCGTCTAGTTCGTCAGGCTCAGATCTCTTTCCAGTCGCCGGAAACATCGCTGCCGGAAACGCGGCGACCACCGGGCCGAGGTTCGCCCGAGCTCATTGCGCCAGCTTTGGCGCCCGGCTTCCTGGATGAGTCCTTGACGGCAGCCAGACGCGCTGGTGCCTTGGCAGTCTGGATCGGATTGGATTCCAGCTTGAATGCGGTGACCGCCTGGGACAGTCCGTTCGCCTGCTCTTCCAGGGACATGGCGGCTGCAGCGGCCTCCTCGACCAGCGCCGCGTTCTGCTGGGTGGTCTGGTCCATCTGCGCAATGGCCTGGTTCACCTGCTCGATCCCGGTCGACTGTTCCATCGACGCCGCCGTGATCTCGCTGATGATGTCCGCCACCCGCTTCACGCTCTTCACCACCTCGTCCATCGTCTGGCCAGCCTCGTTCACCAGCTTCGAGCCAGACTGAACTTTGCCCACCGAATCCCCGATCAGACCCTTGATCTCCTTGGCCGCCCCAGCGCTCCGTTGCGCAAGGCTCCTCACTTCGGATGCCACCACCGCGAATCCACGTCCCTGCTCGCCCGCACGCGCGGCTTCCACCGCCGCATTCAGCGCAAGGATGTTCGTCTGGAACGCGATGCCATCGATCACGCTGATGATGTCCTCGATCTTCTTGGCCGATGCGGAGATCTCATCCATGGTGCCGACAACCTGACTCACAACCTCCCCGCCCTTCTTGGCCACGTCCGAGGCGCTCATGGCCAATTGATTGGCCTGCTTTGCGTTCTCCGCGTTCTGCTTCACCGTGCCTGTCAACTCTTCCATCGAAGACGCGGTTTCCTGCAGCGAAGACGCCTGCTCTTCCGTCCTGCTGGATAGATCCGTATTGCCCGCAGCGATCTCTGAAGAAGCCGTTCCAATTGCCTCGGCCGCCCTGCGAATATTCGCAACGATCTGCGCCAACTGTGTCACGGTTTCGTTGGCATGGCCCTGCAAGTCGGCCAGCATGCCCTGATAGTCGCCATGCATGCGCGTGCGCAGGTCGCCCTGGGAAAGCGCGCTGAGCACGGCCGTCAGCTCACCGAGGCTGGTTTGCACCACATGCATGAGTCCATTCAGACCTTTCACCATGTCGCGGAAGCCATATTCGAAGCGCTCTTCGTTGCCACGCTCGCCAAACTCGCACGCGCTGCCGCGTCGCCCAGGCGCATGATTTCCTGGTTGACCGCCTGAAGATTGGACTTCACACCGTCCATGGCGGCGGAAATCGCAGCCAGCTCGCCCGGCAGGCGATCCATGTCCACCGAGAAGTCACCGCGTGAATAGGCCTTCACCACATCCGCCATTTTCTGCTGCACCCGCAGATGCCCTTCCGCGAGCAGATTGACCGCATCGGCCATGTCGCGGTACGCGCCTTCAAAGGCTGTCTCCGGCATGCGCTTGCCGATCTCACCGCGTTCATGCGCAGCGGCCAGATCACGCTGCTCATTTTCGAACCGCTGCAGGGTGCGTGTGATCAGCAGGATCTCGTCGGCGATTTCCTGCAGCTCATCCTTGGTCTGCAGGATGATCGGATCAGGGAACTTGCCATGGGCGATTTCACGAGCCGCGCGAGCCAGGCCACGCATGGACGCTGTCAATGAACGCACAAATCCCATGAAGAGATACGCGACCACAAGCAGTCCCAGCCCTACGCCGCCCAACGTGTAGTATTCCTTGGCCTTGTAGCGCGCAATGCGCTCCTTGAGCAGCATGTCAAGCTCAGGCACGAAGGCCTTGTGCAAGGCCACCTGGGCATCGACTGCACGGGTGCCGAGCGCGAAAAACTCGTCTGAAGAAATCGTCGCCTGTTCGGACGCAAGCAATTTGTTGTCCAGGGCTTCCATCAGCGCCTCTGCCGCCTTGTCCGTCTCCGACTCCAGCGCCGCGAGCCGCTGCTTGATGTCCGGCCGGTTCTTGAACAGTGACTGGATCGTCGAGTGCATCCGCTCTTCGAGCTTGTCATAGGTGATGTGCATGGCCTTCAGCTGCACCCGGTCTTCGGGGGTCAGGCTGCCATCACGCAAACCCAAAGCGCCCCGGCCGCGCAACGCAGCCAGCGCTTCCATGGTGGCCGGGATCTTCATCACCGTGAGGTCCATGACCGCAAAGCTGTCAAGCTCAGGGTCCAGCATCAGATTCGTGGCGTTGGCCATCTCCTCATTGAAGAGCAGGAGGCGAGCAATCAACTGCTCATGTTGTACGAAGGATTTGCGCGCATCCGTTTCCGTGCTTGCCTTGAGCTTGGCCCAGTCCTCCTCAAGCAGGGCCTCCACCTTGGCCAGATCTTCGCTTTGCGCCTTGCTCTGTGCCCTGAGTTCCACCAGCCTCGCGTCCACCTGGGCCCGGGCTTCCGACAGCCTGGCATCCACGGCATTGTTGCCCCTCAGCTTCTGGGCCTGCAGTCCGCGATGGAGCTGCAAGGCGGACAGCAGATCGCGCGAGGTGTGCAGGGGCGCAATACCCTCGCGCTCCTTGTTGGCAAAGGTGATCTGCTGATCAAGTTCCGGAATCAGGATGACAATCATGCCGGCGAGCGCCAGCAGAAAAATGCCGGCCATGACCGACAGCTTGGTCTTGAACTTGAGCCTGTCCATCAGGCGGGCCGCCGGCTCCACCGCCTTGTAAAGAATGGGATTCATCTTTCCCGGCTTGAGGATGTCCCGATCCGGGGCATTGTTTTGCTGAAACGGCGCGCCTGCCTGGCTGGCTTCCATGTCTGTCATTCCTGTTGTAGAGATTGGCAAAACAGGCTGCCGGCTCAATGCCGGCAGCCTGCATGATTAGATTTCCTTCCAGTCGCCATTGGTCGCCTCGCGCACGCGCTTGCCTGTGGCCTCCGGTCGCGGACGGGGCGATCTCGGGACAGCAGCGAGGCGGGCGACGCCACGCGGCTCTCCCTCTGAACCGACCCGGAACACGGACACGGCGCTGGTCAACCCATGGGCCTGCTCTTCCATGGATTCGGCAGCTGCAGCAGCCTGCTCCACCAGCGCCGCGTTTTGCTGCGTAACCTGATCCATCTGGGTGATTGCCTGATTCACCTGCTCGATGCCGGTGGACTGCTCCATCGACGCCGCCGTGATCTCGCTGATGATGTCCGCCACCCGCTTCACGCTGCGCACCACTTCTTCCATGGTGTCGCCGGCCGAGTTCACCAGCTCCGAGCCGGCCTGCACCTTGTCAACCGAATCGCCGATGAGCGACTTGATCTCCTTGGCCGCCGCCGCACTGCGTTGGGCCAGGTTGCGCACTTCCGAGGCGACCACCGCAAAGCCGCGGCCTTGCTCCCCTGCGCGCGCTGCTTCAACTGCGGCATTCAGCGCCAGAATGTTGGTCTGGAAAGCGATGCCATCAATCACACTGATGATGTCTTCGATCTTCTTGGCAGAGGTGGAGATATCGCCCATGGTCACGACCACCTGGTTGACCACATCACCGCCCTTGCGTGCCACTTCCGAAGCGCTCACCGCAAGCTGGTTGGCCTGTTTTGCGTTTTCGGCGTTCTGCTTCACGGTACCGGTGAGTTCTTCCATGGAAGAGGCCGTCTCCTGAAGGGAGGCCGCCTGTTCCTGGGTGCGGGAAGAAAGGTCGCTGTTGCCCGTGGCGATCTCGGCTGCGGCGTTGCTGATGGATTCGCAGGACGTGCGGATCTGGTTGACGATTTGCGAGAGCTTCTCCACCGTCGTGTTGGCATCCGTCTTCAGGGTGCCAAAGGTGCCCTGATAATCGGTGGTGATGGATGAGGTCAGATTCCCGACCGAGATGTCGGCCAACACACGGCCGATGTCCCTCAGACCTGCCGAACTGGTTTCAAGCAGTTCGTTCAGACCCGTGGCCAGATTGAGGAAGAAGCCCTCCTTGCCATCCAGCGCCACACGCTTGTCAAGGTCACCCCGGCTGGCAGCGGCCACGATGGTCGCGATCTCCTCCTCCACACGCACTTCGTCCGTACGGTCTTTCCACTCGACCACCGTTCCCAGGCGCGCGCCATCCTCTGAATGGACCGGATTGGCGGTCAGAGAGAAACTCCGGGCACCCACCTTGATCTGGGTCTTGTGCGTGCCGCGCAAATTGCCCAGCAAGTTGCGCTGGTGCGCCGGGTTGCGGTGGAACACATCAAAGTTCTCGCCCAGCAAACGGCGGCTGTCAAAGTTCGGGAGTTGCTTGCGCAGGTCGCTTTCAGCGGCGGCCAGCATGGACTGAACCGACTCATTCATGTAAACGATCTCGCCGTTGGAGTCGGCGATCATCACGTTGGTCGTGCACTTGTCCAGCGCATTGCGGATGCGCAGGTTCTCGGCTGCCAGTTGCTGACGCTCCCGCTCCATGGCACGCGCTTCGGTCGCATCCTTCCACTCCACCACCATGCCCAGCTTGGTGCCATCCTCGGCGAGGATCGGGTTCACCAGCAGGGAGAACTCGCGCTGCCCGATGCGCAGCTCGGCAGCGTGCTGCCCGTTGAGTTGCGCCAGCATGTTGCGCTGGTGGGCGGGGTTCTTGTGGAAAATGTCGATGTTGCGGCCCATCACCTGGTCCGCCTTGAAATTGGGCAGGTCCTTGCGAATGTCCGCCTCGGCCGCCTTGAGCATTTCCTGGACCGATCGGTTCATGCCCACCACATTCAGGTTCTCGTCGGCCACCATGACATTGGTGGCAATCACGTCGAGCGCCGTCTCGATGCGCTTCGCGCGCAGCAATTCATCCTTGAGCTGGTGAATCTCGGCAGCCATGCGCTCGCCATCCGCGCGCAAGGCATCAACCTGGCGTCGCGCGCCTTCAACGGCCGCCCTGAGCTGCGCGCTGCCGCCAGACGCCCCCTGCACTTTGCGCGCGGGTTCAACCACCTGGTTCAGTTGCTCGAGACACTCTTTGAAATCTGCGCTACCGAGTATGGTCAACATGATTACTCTCCATTTGCGTGGGTTCGGTACAGAGCGGATATCGGCCGCTTACTGGAAAAATTCATGCCCGCATCAGGGCCACGTGGTTCTTCTGTGCCTGACGGGCGTCTTCGTTTGAACAGCATGCATCAGCCCCCAACAGCGAGGTTTCGTTCCGGAACAACCATGCGCAGCCGCGCTCCAGGGCCGGGCCCGCGAACCGCGCTGCGTTCTTTCTGTGGCTCGAGGTGAAACACCGCTACCGCCTGTGTCAGGCTCCGGGCCTGGTCCTCCATGGACTCGGCTGCCGCGGCCGCCTCCTCCACGAGAGCGGCGTTCTGCTGCGTCACCTGATCCATCTGGGCGATGGCCTGGTTGACCTGCTCGATACCGGAGGACTGCTCCACAGATGCGGCCGTGATTTCGCTGATGATGTCGGCCACCCGCTGCACACTGGTGACCACTTCTTCCATCGTCTTGCCAGCGGCATTGACTCTGCGGGAACCGTCCTGCACCTGGGCGACCGACTCACCGATGAGTCCCTTGATTTCTTTTGCCGCAGACGCGCTGCGCTGGGCCAGATTGCGCACCTCAGAGGCCACCACGGCAAAGCCCCGGCCCTGTTCACCTGCGCGGGCCGCTTCCACCGCCGCATTCAGCGCCAGGATGTTGGTCTGGAAGGCGATGCCATCGATCACGCCGATGATGTCTTCGATCTTCCTCGCCGATTCCGAGATCGAGCCCATCGTTCGCACCACCTCGTGCATCGCGGCGCCCCCGTCGCGCGCCACGTCGCTCGCTGACACGGCGAGTGCATTGGCCTGGCGGGCGTTCTCGGCGTTCTGCTTGACCGTACCAGTCAGCTCCTCCATGGACGCAGCCGTTTCCTGCAGCGAGGTCGCCTGCTGCTCGGTGCGGCGGGAAAGATCCGCATTGCCCGCTGCGATTTCACTGGCGGCTGTGTGGATGGATTCGCTGGCCTCGCGGATTTGTCCGATGATGCGGCTCAGTTGTTGAGCGGTGGTGTTGGCGTCATTGCGCAACTGGCCAAAGGTGCCGGCGAACTCCGTGGCGATGCGCTCGCCCAGGTTGCCTTGCGCCAGTGCCGACAGCATGCCGGCCAGTGCATCCAGCCCAGCCTGGCTGACTGACATCAGCTGGTTCACTCCCTGTGCCAGATCGCGGTGGAAGCCAGATAGCGATTCCAGATCCATGCGCCCGGAAAAGTCCCCCTGCACCGCGCCATCGACCACGCCGCGTATGGCTCGCTCGATGGCCATCTCGGCAGTGCGATCCTTCCATTCGATCGTGGTGCCGATGCGCTGGCCGCGATCGTCCGAGATCGGCGTGACCACCAGATCGAACTCCCGCCCACCCAGCAGAATGTGGCCCAGGAACGGTGCTGTGAGCGGGCCCAGAACCTTGTCGCGAAGCGAAGGATCAGGGTCGAGCAACGTCAGCACGTCGCCCAGCAGTGCACGTGGATCAAAGCCCGGAACATCCTGCGCGATGGTCGCAGCATGCTCTGCGAATATTCGCTCCAGCGCATGGTTGAGGTATTGGACCTGATGCAGGCCATCGAGCATCATCAGGCTGGCCGAGGCACCGTCCAGTGCCGTGCGGATGGCGCGATTGCTTTCCGCCACGCGGGCGGCCTCGTCGCGCTCAAAGCCCATGCGCACCTGCATGGCATGCAGGTTCTGCAGCAGCGTGCCCATCTCATCATTGCGTCGAATGTCCAGCCTCGTGTCATAGCGGCCTTCCGCAAGATTGCGGAACGCGGTGACCATGCTGGCCATCGGCGCCTTGAGTGATTGGATCCAGGCCCAGGTGGCGGCGAGCTGCGCCAGGGCGGCCACGGCGAGCAGCCCACCATTGAAACGGGCATCCAGCGAGATGCCGGAAAAGTGCAGCATGCCCAGCACGGCCAGCAGGACGGGCAGCGGCCCGAGAATCAACGCAGCTTTTATCGTGAGGCCCAGATCGCGCCATGCGCGCGCCGCCCGAGCCCATGGGCGTGACGACACCACGGCCCCCTGACGCACCTCAACCCCTTTGGCCTTGCCCTCGCGCACGGCCCGGTACAGCGCCTCGGCCGCATCGATGTCGGCACGGCTCGCCATGCGACGCACCGACTGATAGCAGGTGAGCTTGCCGTGTTCCCAGATGGGTGTGGCATGTGCCTCGACCCAGTAATGGTCGCCATTCTTGCGCCGATTCTTGACCAGCCCACTCCAGGGCCGGCCGGCTTTGAGCGTTTCCCACAGATCCTTGAAAGCGACCGCCGGCATGTCCGGATGCCGCACCAGGTTGTGCGGCGCCTTCATCAGTTCCGCTTCGGTGAATCCGCTGATGTCCACGAAATCACGATTGGCATACGTGATGAGGCCCTTCAGATCCGTGCGGGACACAATGATGTGATCCGGCCTCAGCTTGAGTTCCTGCTGGCTGACGGGAAGGTTGATGCGCATGATGTTGTCTCTCGCTTCGAGTGAATGCAGCCTGTCGCTCAGGCTGCCTTTCGTGCTGCCGGTGGATGCAGCGTCTCGCGACCCTGTGCGGGCAGCCGGAACACGCGCACGCTGTCGGAAAGCTCGCGGGCCACTTCGTCCATGCGTGCAGCCGAGTCCCCCGCACGCCGGACCACTTCGGCGCTGGCCTGCGAGACGGTTCCCATGTCGCTGATGGCGCTGCCGACGTCTTCGATCGCTGCCGCCTGCCTCGTGGAGGCGGACGCAATGCCGCTGATGAGATCGGCCACGCGCTGGGCACCCGCCACGACATCCTGCATGGTCTTGCCGGCCTCGCTGACCAGACGCGAGCCCTGCTGAACATTGTTCACGGAGTCCGTGATGAGGCCGCGGATCTCCTTGGCCGCCGATGCACTGCGCTGTGACAGACTGCGCACCTCGCTGGCCACAACGGCGAATCCACGGCCGTGCTCGCCTGCGCGGGCGGCTTCGACTGCGGCATTCAATGCGAGGATGTTGGTCTGGAAGGCGATGCCATCAATGACACTGATGATGTCTTCAATCTTGCGGGCTGACCCGGAAATGGAGCCCATGGTCTGCACCACGCGGCCCACGGCCTCGCCACCCTTGGCGGCCACATCGGAAGCGGCGCCGGAGAGCTCGCTGGCCTGCTTCGCATTGGCCACGTTCTCCTTCACCGTCAGGGTGAGCGATTCCATGGTGCGGGTGGTTTCCTGCATCTGTTCCAGCTGCCGGCTGGTGCGACCATCCAGTTCCTCCGCGTCAGCGAGGATGTCGTGGCACGCGGCATCGATTTCCCCTGCGCTCTGGCTCACATGGCGCACGATTTCGGTCATGCGGTCTAGCACGTCATTGATGCCGTCACACAGTTCAGCCACTTCACCCGTTTCCTGGCCCAGGGCAACGCGCGCGGTCAGATCATTGTCCAGCACGCGCTGGACAACATCGCGGGTCAGCTTCACCGCAGCAGCAGCCGAAGCCGCCCTGACGCTCTCGGTGATGTCGGAGGCGAACTTGAGCACCCGCACCGGCTCGCCCCGCGCATTCAGGATGGGGTTGTAGCTGGCCCGGATCCAGACTTCACGACCGCCCTTGCCCACGCGGCGATACTTCCCGCTGTCAAACTGTCCTGCGCGGAGCTTGCGCCAGAAGTCGGCATAGGCCGTCCCGTTGGCCTCGGCCGGATCCACAAAAATCCGGTGATGCTTGCCGCGGATTTCATCCAGGGTGTAACCCATGACCGCGAGAAAGTTCTCATTGGCGCCCAGCACCTGGCCTTCGAGATCGAATTCGATGACAGCCTGTGATTTGTTGATGGCATCGAGCTTGCTGCGCGCATCCGCCTCACGCAGCTTGGCTTCGGTGATGTCGTAGGCGTACTTCACCACCTTGTAGGGGCGCCCCGCGGTGTCGTAAATCGGGTTGTAGCTGGCCTGAATCCAGATCTCGCGGCCCGACTGGCCGATCCGGCGATACTGCGCCGTCTGGAACTGTCCCTCGGCAAGGCGCCGCCAGAAGGCCGCATAGTCCGTCGACGCCGCCTCCATCGGATCGACAAAGATCCGGTGATGGCGGCCTTTCACCTCGGACAACTCGTAACCGACCGTCTTCAGAAAGTTCTCGTTGGCATCCAGAATGTTTCCATCCAGATCAAACTGGATGACCGCCAGCGAACGATTGATGGCATCGGCCTGACCCTTGATGTCCTGCCATTGCATTGCATCGATGGTGGTCTGGCTCGCTTTACTGGTGTTGAATTCCATGCTGTTCCCTCGTTAGTCCCTTCGCTGGCGCCGGAACCCGCCGCCAGCCAGGTTCAGATTTCCTTCCAGTCCCCCGAAAAACTCTCTCCACCGACCGCCTTCTTGAGTGGCAGCGGTGGTGACGAAGCCTCCGGATCGTTACGTTTCGTGCCTTTCGGCTTTCTGCTGCGTGCTGCAAGCGTCTCCTGGGCCTTGACCATGGAGGTCACGTTCTCAGCGGCAGGCGCTTTCTGGTCCTGCCCAAGCCGGAACACGGCAACGGCTGTCCTGAGCCCGCGCGCCTGCTCTTCCATCGACATCGCTGCCGCAGCGGCCTCTTCGACCAGCGCCGCGTTCTGCTGCGTGGTCTGGTCCATCTGCGCAATCGCCTGGTTCACCTGCTCGATCCCCGCCGACTGTTCCATCGATGCCGCCGTGATCTCGCTGATGATGTCCGCCACACGCTTCACGCTCTTCACCACCTCGTCCATCGTCTCGCCGGCGTTGTTCACCAGCTTCGACCCGGACTCCACTTTGCCCACCGAGTCCCCGATCAGATCCTTGATCTCCTTGGCCGCCGCCGAGCTGCGTTGCGCAAGGCTGCGCACCTCGGAGGCCACCACCGCGAATCCGCGGCCTTGCTCGCCCGCTCGCGCGGCTTCCACCGCCGCATTCAGTGCCAGGATGTTGGTCTGGAAGGCAATGCCGTCGATGACCGAAATGATGTCCTCGATCTTCTTGGCCGATTCCTGGATGGAACCCATGGTGTGAACCACCTGCCCCACCACTTCCCCACCCTTTTTCGCCACCTCCGATGCGCTCACAGCCAACTGATTGGCCTGCTTGGCGTTCTCCGCGTTCTGCTTCACCGTGCCCGTCAACTCTTCCATCGACGAGGCCGTCTCCTGCAACGAGGACGCCTGTTCCTCGGTGCGGGATGACAAGTCGGTGTTGCCTGCGGCGATCTCACGCGCAGCGGTGTTGATCGACTCGCAACCATCACGAATGGTCTGGATGATGGCGGCCAGACGTTCGCTCGAAGAGTTCGCATGCGTCTGCAGTTCGCCGAAGACGCCCTTGTAGTCGCCCTGCATGCGGGCCTGCAGATCACCTTCCGCCACGGCACCCTGCAAACGGGCCACTTCCTTCAAGCCTTCAGCCGTCACATCCATGAGCGAGTTGATCCGCTCCGCCATTTGCAGCATGAAGCCGGACTTCCCATTGAGCGGAATGCGTTGCGAGAAGTCACCCTGCACCGCAGCGCTCATGACACTCGAAATCTCTTCCTGGACCTTGACTTCCATGGTGCGATCCACCCAGTCCACCACATAGCCCAGCACCTGCCCTTGCTCGTTGGTGACCCTGTTCATGGACATGCGAAACGTCCGCGGGCCCACCTTGAACTCCGCCCGGTGCTCTCCATTCATTTCGCGCAGAATTCCCACCTGGCGCTCGGGGCGCACATGGAAGGCATCAATCTTGGCGTCCAAAATCTTGTCCGGGTCGAATCCGGGGATGTTCGCGCGCAGGTCATCGCTGGCGTCACGCAGCATGCGCTGCGCGGCAGCATTGACATAGACAATCTTGCGATCCTGATCCGCAATCATCAGCGAGGTCGAGGCATTGTCAAGCGACACCTTGACGCGCGCGTTGACTGTATTGGCCACACGTTCACGCTCGTTGCGCTCATGCAGTTGCTGCTTCATGAGCTCAAGCGCGCCAACCAGGCGCTGAATCTCGTCGCCCCCTGCGGCGTTGCCCGTGCCCGCCAGTTTGGTTCCAGAGACCTCTTCCGCAACGCCAAGTGCGCGACCGACACCACGCGTCACATTGCGGGTCAGTTGCCAGGACACAAATCCCGCGAGCAGCACGGCCAACAGAACCGAAGCCATCTCGATCCAGAGAACTTGGCTGGAGATCTGATGAGCTTCCCGGGTGGCTGCGGCGGACTCCTTCTCCTGTGCCGCGATGGCGGTGGTCAGTGCCGCCTTGTAGGCAACCACCGAGGGCTTCAGCTCCGTGTCGTAAACGACCCGCCCTTCCGCAAAGCGTGCCTGTTCCATGAGGCCGATAAGTGCGTTGCGCTTCTTGATGAAGGCATCGCGTTTCGCCTTGACATCGTCATACCAGGCCGGCTTGTTGCCCTTGACCAGCTCATCAAGCTCCTTCAGCAGCTTCGCGTTGGATTGACGGTTGGCCTCAATACGCGTCTTGGCCTGGGCGAGCATGGCAAAGTCCTCGGTGATCAACACCTCCGAGACGATCTGCATGTTGTCCTGGGCATTGTCAGCCACCCCGCGCAGGAGCCTTGATTGCACGATGTGGTTGTCGGTGATGTCCCTCATCAAAGCGTCAGTCCGCTCCGACTGGAAGATGCCCACGCCAATGGACAGGATGAAAATCCCGCCGACGACGCCAAAACCGAGGAACAGCTTGAACCCGATACGCAGATCCTTGAATGCCTTGAACATGCCTTTCTCCTTCCGAACTCTCCGCCCCTCCCACAGGGCTGCTGCGTCTACTCTCTGGCCTGATCCAGGAGAGCCATGTCACTGCTGGTCATCAGCTTCTCGATGTCGACGAGGATCAACATGCGGTCTTCCACCGAGCCCAGGCCGCTGATGTAGTCCGTGGACAACGAGCCGCCAAACTCCGGAGCCGGCTTGATCTGCTCGGCGGTCAGCGCCATCACATCCGACACCGCGTCCACGACAATGCCCACCACGCGCTGAGCCACGTTGAGAATGATCACCACGGACAACGCGCCGAGCGTTTCATCCTGCAGGTTGAACTTGGTGCGGAGGTCAACGATCGGCACGATGGTGCCGCGCAGGTTGATCACGCCGCGGATGAATGACGGGGTGTTGGCAATGCGGGTCACCGGATCGTGCCCGCGGATTTCCTTCACCTTGAGTATGTCGATGCCGTATTCCTCGCCGCCCAGCCGGAAGGTGAGGAACTCGTTGGTGGCGGCCACGCCTTGTGCTTCGATTTCTTCCATGCGTCCCATGATTTGCTCCTGATAGATTGCAGTTGTTGATGTGCTGCGGTGCTCAGAACGTGGTCCAGTGCTGGTCGGTACCCGTGCGGCGCAGCGGAACGACTGATTCGTTGGCCGGGTCGCGGCGACGGGCGGCACTTGACAGTTCTGCGGCCACCACACCCCCCGCACCCTTGCGCCCTTCCTTGCCCGTGCGATAACCCGCTACGGAGTCGAGCAAGTCGGTCGCCTGGTCCTTGAGCGCAGCTGCGGCGGTGGCGGCTTCTTCCACGAGCGCGGCGTTCTGCTGCGTCACCTGATCCATCTGTGCGACGGCCTGGTTGATTTGGTCGATACCGGCGCTCTGTTCCACACTGGCGGTGGTGATCTCGCCCATGATGTCGGTCACCCGTTTCACTGCCTGGACGATCTCGCCCATGGTCTTGCCGGCGGTATCGACCAGCTGGGTGCCGGAGTGCACCTTGTCCACCGAATCGCCGATGAGACCCTTGATCTCCTTGGTGGCCGCAGCACTGCGATG
Organism: Burkholderiales bacterium; assembly: GCA_033764435.1. Lineage (GTDB taxonomy): Bacteria > Pseudomonadota > Gammaproteobacteria > Burkholderiales > Usitatibacteraceae > JAEUMY01. The sequence continues at coordinate 164,837 of JANRIX010000022.1, read as the reverse complement.
GGCCAGATTGCGCACTTCGCCGGCCACCACCGCAAATCCGCGGCCTTGCTCGCCTGCGCGGGCCGCTTCCACGGCCGCGTTCAGGGCCAGGATATTGGTCTGGAAGGCGATGCCGTCAATGACCGAGATGATGTCCTCAATCTTTTTCGAGCTCTCGCGGATGTTGCTCATGATGGTGACGACTTCGCTCACCACCTTTCCGCCCCGCTGGGCGACATCGGACGCGCCAGCCGCAAGCTGATTGGCCTGCTTGGCGTTGTCTGCGTTCTGCTTGACGGTCTGGGTCAGCTCTTCCATCGAGGAGGCCGTTTCCTCCAGAGAGCTGGCCTGCTCCTCGGTGCGCTGGGAGAGATTCAGGTTGCCGGCGGCAATTTCGTTCGAAGCCGTGGTGATTGCCTCGGCGGAGCTCTTGATGCGGTCCACGATGTCCGTCATGGCGCCAATCAGATTGTTGACCCCTTTGCCGACCGAAGACGCCACGCCGGACTGGCCTTCCGTCTGGATGCGCTCGCGCAAGTCACCCTTGCCTGCAGCGGCCACCACGTTGTCGATGCCGCTGATCATGGCGCCCATGGATTCCACGAGGCCGTTGACGCTGCCACAGAGATCGGAAACGGTGCCTTCCAGCCCCTCCATCGAGACGCGGACCGAAAGATCACCCGCGAGCGTGGCCTGCACCACTTTCTGTATGTCGCGCACCGCACGCTGCAGCACTTCCTCGGCGCGCACCTGGGGCGTGATGTCCGTGGCGTACTTCACCACCTTGTATGCCCGGCCGCTCGGATCGAAAATGGGGTTGTAGGAGGCCTGGATCCAGACTTCACGACCGCCGCGCGCCATGCGGCGGAAGCGGGCGGATTCGTACTCGCCGCGAGCCAGCTTTTCCCAGAAGGCGCGGTAGGCGGCCGTCTCGGCTTCTGCCGGCTCGACGAACATGCGGTGGTGGCGGCCCTTGATCTCTTCCAGGCGATAGTCCAGCACCTTCAGGAAGTTCTCATTCGCGTTCAGGATCGTGCCGTCAAGACTGAATTCGATGACGGCCTGAGCCTTGCTGATGGCGGAGAGCTGACCTTCAAAATCCGCCTGTTGCAGTTTTTGTGCCGTGATGTCGGTGGCGAACTTGACCACCTTGACCGGCTTGCCACTGCGATCCAGCACCGGGTTGTAGCTGGCTTCGATCCAGACTTCCTTGCCGCCTTTGCCAAGGCGGCGATACTGACCGCGGTCGAATTCACCGCGACGAAGCTTGTCCCAGAACTGCGAATATTCGCTGCTGGCGCGATACGCCGGATCAACGAACATCGAGTGATGCTGACCGACAATCTCGTCCCGGGTATAGCCCAGTGTGGCGAGAAAGTTGTCGTTGGCATCCAGGACGATGCCCGTCAGGTCGAATTCGATCATGGCCTGAACACGGTTCAGGGCCTGCATGCGGGCCGAGAGATCATCCTGTCGGCGACTGGCTGCGGCCGACTTTGCCGTGGACTTGCTGCGCGGGATCGAGACTTTGGTCTGAAGCTTGGCTACAGTTTTTGCGCGGGCACCGGCTGAAGACTTCTTGCCGGTTACTTTCTTGTTCGTGCTCATCAATGGACTCCCCAGGATTTATGGTCGTTTTTTCGGTTGGCGCATTTGGATTCGACTGTGTTCACGATCGCCAGCAATCAATGCTTGGCCAGGCGCACCAGCGCTGGCACATCAAGGATCAGGGCCACGGTGCCGTCGCCCAGGATGGTGGCGCCAGACACGCCCGGCACTTTGCGATAGTTGCTCTCGAGGTTCTTCACCACGACTTGGAACTGGCCCAGGAGCTCGTCTACCATGAGCGCCGTCTTCACCCCTTCCACCTCCACGATGACCATCACGGGGTCGGCCTGCTCGCCGCGCGTCCGGCCGGTGTCAAAGATGTCGCGCAGGTCCACCACGGGGAGGAATTCGTTGCGCACATCCACCACGCGGCCGGTGCCGGCGACGGACTTCACCGAATGACTGCTGGCCTGCAGCAGTTCCACCACGCTGTTCAGCGGAATGATGTAGTTCTCGCCGCCTGAGCCGACACTCATGCCGTCCATGATGGCCAGCGTGAGTGGCAGACGGACAATGACGCGCGTGCCCATGCCCGGCGCGGAATCCAGTTCCACCGAGCCGCCGAGGGCCTGGATGTTGCGTTTGACGACGTCCATGCCCACGCCGCGACCGGAAACGTCGGTCACCTTGTCGGCAGTGGAGAAGCCGGGTTCGAAGATGAGCTGCCAGACCTCCTGGTCGCTCATGCTGTCACTCACATCGAGGCCGCGTTCACGGGCCTTCGAGAGAATCCTCTCGCGCTTGAGCCCGGCGCCATCGTCCTGTACTTCAATGACGATGTTCCCGCCCTGATGCGAGGCTTTCAGGGTGAGCGTGCCAGCGGCCGGTTTTCCGGCGGCCACGCGCACATCCGGCATTTCAATGCCGTGGTCCAGCGAATTGCGCACGAGGTGCGTCATGGGGTCGGTGATCTTCTCGATCACGCCCTTGTCCAGCTCGGTCTGCTCGCCGAAGGTCTTGAGTTCGACTTCCTTGCCCAGCTTGGTGGCCAGGTCGCGCAGCATGCGCGGGAAGCGGTTGAACACGAAAGACATGGGCAGCATGCGGATGGACATCACCGATTCCTGCAGGTCGCGCGTGTTGCGCGAAAGGTCTTCCATGCCGGCCAGCAGTTGCTCGTGTTCCATGGGATCGAGCTTGGCCGCCTTCTGCGACAGCATGGCCTGGGTGATGACCAGTTCTCCCACCAGGTTGATGAGCTGGTCCACCTTGTCCACGCCCACGCGGATGGAGCTGGAGTCAGCCGCCGCGTTGGCCTTTTCATTCATCTTGCGGGCGGGCTTTGCTTCCGCCTTGCGCACTTCCGCGCTGGGAATATTCGCTTGCGGTGCAGGCACATCGGTGAAAAGTCCGAAGCCGCTGTCGGCCGGCGCTGCGGCTGCCGCTGTGGGCTTGGCAGGTTCATCATCGAAGAAGCCGAAGCCGTCATCCTTCTTGGGTGCTGCGGCGGCCACCTTGGGACCGCGTTCACGGATGGCCACCTTGTCCGGCGCCACCACAAAGGCCAGCGCATCCATGATTTCCGCGTTGGACATCAGCGTTTCGATGTGCGCAAGCAGACCACCAGCCGTTTCGCTCACCGTCACCGTTTTGTCCGGCAGGCCCAGATCCAGCAATGCGGCCGAGAGGCGCGCGGATTCGTCATCCGGCAGGCCGTTTTCAAACGGGCCGCATTCGATGGCGATGCGTCGTCCGGCGGGACCGGCGACGGGTGCCACGGACAAGGCCTTGAGCCGCTTGATCAGCGCCTCGATGTCTTCCGGATCGGCACCATCGCCCTGCCCACGGTGCTTGGCCAACATGGCCGACAGCACATCGCCGGAGGACAGGAACGCATCCACCATGGCGCGGGTGAGTTTGAGTTCATTCTTGCGCACGCGGTCGAGCAGCGACTCTAGTTCATGGGTGACTTCGGCCATGTCGCCAAAGCCGAAGGTGCTGCTGCCCCCCTTGATGGAGTGCGCGGCACGGAAAATGGCATTCAGGTCCTCGGCGTCGGGCGCCTCCACATCCATGGCCAGCAAAAGCTGCTCCATGTTGTCGAGATGCTCGGCGGCTTCATCGAAGAAGACCTGGAAGAACTGGCTCATGTCCAGCGCGGGCTGGCTGGACGAGCTTGAAGTGTTGGGGTTCATGGCGGGCCTTCCCTGCAGGTGGCGGGCGGCTGGATCAGCCGATGACTTTCTTCACGACTTCCAGGAGCTTGGCCGGGTCGAAGGGCTTCACCAGCCAGCCGGTCGCACCGGCGGCTTTGCCTTGCGCCTTCATGTCGTCGCCCGCCTCCGTGGTGAGGATGAGAATCGGCGTGCTCGCGTACTGCGGCATGCCACGCAGGCTTTTCACCAGCGTGATGCCATCCATGCGCGGCATGTTCTGGTCGGTGAGGACCAGGTTCACGTTGCCCGACTTGGCCATGTCCAGGCCGGCCTGGCCATCCTCGGCTTCCACCACCGAGTAACCCGCGCCCTTCAAAGTGAAGGCCACCATCTGGCGGATGGACGCGGAATCATCCACTGCAAGAATTGTTTTGCTCATCGTTTTCCCTCAATGTGCTGTTCAGAACAGGTCAATGCTTCCGGATGACATCTCCCCCTGGGTCACAGGGTTGTGAGATGTGCGATTGCGCAGCCCTTTGACTGCCATCGCCATGTCCTCGAGAGGGGCGACGACGAGTTTCCCGTCCGCCTGGCGGGCGGCCGAGATCACCTTGGGCAACGCGGTCAGGCGCTTGATCATGTCGCCGACCTCGGTGATGCGTTTATCCACATGACCCAGCAACTGCGTGGCCATGTCCTGAAACTGGAGTGTGGTGACCGCCTGGCCGACATGGCCCTCGATCTCCGTGGTGAGCTTCCCGAGCTGTTCGGCGCCGGATGCGATGCCGGTGTTGACCTTCTGTATCTCGCTCATGGTCTTGCCCGAGCGCTGTTCAGCCTGGCGGGCGGAGTCCATGTCATGCACGGCAAGGTGACGGATCACCGCCTCAGTCTTGGCGATCGAGCTGTGTATGGCGCCAATGTCTGCACTGATCTGTTGACTGAAATCATTGGTGCGTTCGGAGAGCACGCGCACTTCCTCCGCGACCACGGCAAAGCCGCGTCCGGTTTCGCCAGCACGTGCGGCTTCGATGGCGGCATTGAGCGCCAGCAAGTTGGTCTGCTTGGAAATTCCCTCGATCTCGCGGAGAATGCCAAGTGCCTTGGAGACATGGCTCTTGATGTCTTCCATCTGCTGCGCAAGACCCCCAGCGGTCTGGCTGTTGCGCACCGCGTTATCCACCAGGGTCTTCAGCGTGTCGGCCGTGTCGGAGATGAATCCTTCGATGCTGATGTTCTCGCCCGAGCCGCCCTCGGCGGAACCGCGCGCGATGCCAAGCGCCAGTGTCTGCTGGCGCGAGGTCAGTGCCGCCATCGCGTTGAAGCTGTTGACCAGCTTGGTGATGGCGTCGAGCAGCAGGCCGCGCAACTGGGCCAGCTCGCCCTGTGACACCTGAAACTGGGCGCTGATTTCACGTACGTAATCAGCGATGACCTGCTCACTTTGCTGCGACATTTCGTCAAGCCGCTTGTCGATGCGGCGCACCTCAGCGGCGCGCGCCGCGAACAGCGCCTGCACCCCGCGCCAGGACACAACAGCCCAAACCATTCCGGTGCCGGCTACCAGGGCTGCGGCCAGCACACTCTGCGTGGCCAGTCCGGCGCCGATGGCTGCGGAAGCAGTCGCGATCACCGCGATGACCGCGCCGGTGCGCATGCTAAACTCGCTCGTGTTTTCAGTCATGATCTGCGTCTCCCACGCAATGGACTCTGTGAGGCATTATTGGCGCTTTATCGGCACGGAAAGCCCGAAGGTGAGGGTGAAAACCAAATCAATTTGGTGCTTTCCACCTTTGGCGACTCGTCGCCAACAGCCAATGACAGCGCGCGGCGCCTGTGTGTGCCGTCCGGCGGCCGGTAATCTGGCGGATGACTTCAGCGATGACCTCGGTGCTGCCTGATCCGGTTCGAATCCTCGTAGTCGAGGATTCCGAAGACGACTACCAATTGCTCCTTCTGCAATTGCGCAAGGCCCCTTTCGCAACGATCGCCGTCCGCGTCGAGACCGAGGGCGAACTGCGCACCGCGTTGCGCGATGCAGCCTGGCATGTGGTGATCTCAGACCACAACCTGCCACGCTTCAGTTCTGCCGAAGCGCTGGCACTGGTCAAGCAGCAGTCACCGGGCACGCCGTTCATCATCATGTCAGGCGCCATCGGCGAAGACGCCGCGGTGCAAGCGATGCAGAACGGCGCCGACGACTATGTGATGAAACACCGACCGGGCCGTCTCATTCCTGCGATAGAACGCGGTCTGCGCAATTCCCGCGAGCGCCAGATCCGTCGCCAGGCCGAGGAAGCCATGGAGACGGCCAACCGCCGTCTGGCGTCGGTCACCGCGAACATGCCGGGCGTGCTGCTGCGACTGACCTGGGATAGCGCAACCGAGCGGCTGGGCCTCGCGTACAGCAGCGGTGGCTGCTTCGTTCTGCACACCGACAGCAGCCCTCGGGCGATTCATCGCATTGACGACCTGCTCGCTCTGTTCTCACCCGAGACTGTGCAGAATTTGCGCGCTACGGTGTCTGCCGCGAATCGCTCATCGGGACGCAGCCTGCGCTGGGAGGGCCGCACCATTGGCACCAATGGCGTAACTTGGCTGCTTCTGGCCGCCACACGAGATGCAGGATCGTCCGCTTGGGACGGTATGCTCACCGATATCTCGCCGGAAAAGGAGGCATTGGAGGCGGCGGCAGCGCTTCGCCGACAGACCTCCGAGTTGGTCGCGCACCAAGAAGCAGAGAAGGAAAACGAGCGCGCTGCAATTGCACGGGAGATTCATGACGACATCGGAGGGCTGCTCACTGGCATCAAGACCGATGTGGTGTGGCTGAAGAAACATCTGGCCAGTGATCCCGGGGCGCAGCAGAAGCTGGCCGACCTTGGTGACTTGCTGGAGCAGGTCGTGGGCTCCACCAAGCGAATCGCCAAGGCCCTGCGTCCGGCCATCCTTGACCAGGGCCTGCCCGCCGCGCTCGAGTGGCAGGTGCGCGAGTTTCAACAACGCTCCGGCATCTCCTGCAAATTCAACAGCAACGCAGACAATCTCAAGCTCGATCCCGGATCGGCCACAGGCGTGTTTCGGGTGTTTCAGGAAGCCCTGACCAATGTATCCAAGCATGCGGACGCCCGCAGCGTTGACGTCCAGTTATTTTCCAATGACAGCAACGTGACACTGGAAGTTCGTGATGACGGCCAGGGCCTGCAGGAGCAGGACATCAGCAAGCCCGAGTCCTTTGGTTTACGCGGCATGCGAGAGCGCATCACCCAGCTAGGGGGCTGGATCGAGGTGAATAGCTCACCCGGCCAGGGCACCACCGTCATGCTGTCAATTCCACGCAAACCCGATTCTGGCAAGGGGAATTCATGACCATCAAAGTGATGCTGGCGGACGACCATGCCGTAGTGCGCCGCGGACTGCGCCAGATCATCGCCGACTCGGGTGACATCGAGGTGATCGGAGAAGCGTCCGACTATGGCGAGCTGACTGCTCTGATGCGTAAGGCGGAATGCGATGTGCTTGTCCTCGACATTTCCATGCCGGGCAAGAACGGGATCGAAGTACTGAAGATCGTGCACGAGCGCCTGCCCAAGCTGCCCGTCCTCATTCTTTCCATGTATCCCGAAGACCAGTACGCAATGCGCGCACTGAAAGCGGGCGCGTCTGGGTATGTCACCAAGGACAGCGCACCTGAGAAGCTGGTCGACGCCATCCGCGTGCTTGCCAAGGGCAAAAAGTACATCACGCCGGAGCTGGCCGCGACACTTGCAGAGCGACTCACCGCACCCGAAGACCTGGCACCGCACCAGACGCTTTCGGATCGCGAGTACGAAACCCTGCGTCTCATCGCGTCAGGCAAGAAACTGTCCGACATCGCCGAGGCGCTCGCTCTAAGCCCCAAGACTGTGAGCGTGTACCGCTCACGCCTGCTGGAAAAGATGAATCTGAAGAACAACGCAGAACTGACTCACTACGCACTAAAGCACGGCCTCGTGGAGTAGCTAACGGCACGTCACCCGGAACGTGCCATCCTGGCAACCCACCATGCTTGGTAGGTTACTTCCGCCCTCAGTTCTGATAGTTTGGTGACACGCGGCCGCAATTGCGTTTCTCGCGGCCAAACAATAATTGATGCACAACAAGAAAACGCCGCCCAGCGTGGTTGGGCAACAGCACGTCTGCTCCCGGATTGCCTGGAAGACATCCCTGCCGAAACAGGGCTGCACCCGATCGCCCTGACTGCGAGGTCCTGATGCAAGATCCGCCGACACGCCCTCAAGTCCTGCTCCTCACCCAGGAGCCGGGAACGATGGAGCTGATTCGGCCCTTGTTTCCTGCGGCGGGCTTCGAGGTGTGGGACGCAAGCAACGAGCCCTCGGACCTGGAGGCCGTCACCGACGCTCGCATTGTTCCGGTGATCGTCATCCACATTGAGCGTGAGGACCCGGGCTGGATCAAGCGAATTGTCCAGGCGTTGCCGGGTCTGCCAGCCGCGCCCGTCGTGCTGCTCCAATCCGTCAGCGTGAGCGCTCCATTGCCTGCTGAAGCTGAAGCTTGGCACACGACCAAGTTTCCTGTCGGCGCGGGAGACCTCTGCGCCCAGATTTCCGTGGCCGTGCGCCGCTGGCTTGAGAGCGGTTCAGGGTCGGAGGCTGGCCCCTCAACTGCCTGTGAGCTCCCGGCCGGTGTCATCATCACCGACGCGGAAGGCTGCATCTCCGATATGAACGCTGCATGCGAAGGCACGCTCGGGTTGCGGGCCAGTTCCGTGCTGGGCAAACGCCTGGCAGCCATTACCCATGCTGGTGAACAGGAAGTGGAAGCAGCGGCGGGCGCACAGCGACGAAAAGGTGAACTGTCCCAGTACGAAACTGCGTTGATGGGACCCGACGACGCCGTCATTCCAGTGAAGATCATCAGCTGGGGACGATTCGCGCCCGATGTCTTCTGCGGCGATACCCTCATCATCCGCGATCATCGGCAGCAAGCCCAAATTCAGGACACGATTTTTCGCGACCATGACTTCACGTCACAGATCGCGCGTCGAATGGGCCAGGGCATCACGGTGACGAATTCAATCGGATGCTTTGAGTTCGTAAACGATGCGTTCGCCAAGATGCTCGGAGTTGCCCCGAATGATCTCATCGGGCGCTATACGGTCGACATTTCCTCCGACGAGGACCGCGCCGCCCAGATGGTGCAACGCGCGCTGCGCCGGGCGGGTCACTCCACGACTTACGAAGCCAGACTGTTGCACAAGGACGGGAGCCGCGTCACCGTCAGCATCAACGCGGTTCCGCGCTGGAAGAATGGTGAATTCGCTGGCGCCATTTCGGTGGTTACGGACCTCACTGAGCAGCGGAAAACAGCGGCTGCGCTGGAGGAAAGCGAGGCACGCTTCCGCACGCTGATCGAAAGTTCGCAGGACGGCATCGTGGTCAACGCCCACGGCCGGATTCTCTACGCCAACCCGGCGGCAATCCGGATGTTCCGACTTGCATCCGCCCAGGTGGCGCTGGGGCGGAGTGTCGGCGAGTTTGTTCATCCGGCCGACAGGGAATCCGCAATCGCTCGCACGCTGGCTGTCGAAGCCACTGGCGAGCCCTCTCCGCGCACCGAGTTCCGTGCAGTGCGACCGGATGGCAGTGCCTTCGAAGCGGAGTCGGTTGGCATCGCCATCACCTTCGACGGATACTCCGCCGTCTGTTCGACGCTACGGGACATCAGTGACCGCAAGTTCGCCGAGCGAGCGCTTCGCGAAAGTGAAGAGCGCTACAGGGCTTTGGTCGAATGGTCTCCCGCACCGGTGGTGGTTCACCGCCAGGGAAGGTTGCTGTACGCCAATCCGGCATTCGTGAAACTGGTGGGCGCGCAATCTATGGAAGAGGCAATGGCCCGTCCCCTGCTCGACTATATCCACGTCAGCGATCGGCTGGTCGTCGAGTCCAGGATGCGGTCCATCGCCATGGAGGAGCGACTGTTTCCGCTCATGGAAATGCGGGGCATGAGCCTGGATGGCCGGGAGATCCATGCGGAAGCACAGGGCACCGCGATCAGCTACGCGGGCGCGCCTGCAGTCTGCACAGTCGTCCATGACGTCACAGCGCGGAAGCAGGCGGAGGCGGCGCGCAACGATCTCGAAGCGGAACTCCGCGAGTCACAAAAGATGCAGGCCATCGGGACGCTGGCTGGCGGGATCGCCCATGACTTCAACAACATCCTGGCAATCATTCTGGGTAACGTCGAACTCGCACTTCAGGATGCCGGACAAGACAGTCGGGTCGCGGAGAGCCTGGAGGAAATCCGGCGCGCAGCCAGCCGCGCCACGGAAGTGGTGAGGCAGATCCTTTCCTTCAGCCGTCGCCAGCCGACCCAGCGCATCCCCATTGCCCTCGCTCTGGTTGTCGAGGAGTCCGTGCGCCTGCTTCGCGCAACCTTGCCGGCCCGGCACAAGCTCGTGGTCAGCATTGACCGCGCCACGCCCACGGTGCTTGCCGACAACACGCAGATGGCCCAGGTGATCATCAACCTCTGCACGAACGCGATGCAGGCCATCGGAGACCGGCCGGGGCGAATCGAGATTTCACTCGATACCGTGCAGGTGAGTGCCGAGTTGCAGGAGGCGCACCCGGCGTTGGGGGCTTTCATCCGGCGCAATGGTTCATCCGCAGTCCGACTCACGGTAAGGGACAACGGTCCGGGGATGGATCAGGCAACGCTGGCACGAATCTTCGAGCCGTTCTTCACCACCAAACCGGTGGACCAGGGTACCGGTCTGGGCCTGGCAGTCGTGCATGGCATCGTGGAGGCACACAAGGGGATCATCGTCACTGAAAGCGCGCCCGGCCAAGGCGCCACTTTCGCGGTCTATCTTCCCGTCGAGTCCAATCTGGAGCCCTCGCTCCCCGCGCCACTGCAGCAGCCGATACCCGTCGCCGGCCAGCCAGCCGCGATGCCGCGACGGGCCTTTCACATGTTGTATCTTGATGATGACGCGGCACTTGTCATGCTGGTCGAACGACTGATGGGCCGACGAGGCTTCAAGGTAAGTGGATTCACCGACTCGGCCGCCGCGCTTGCGTTAATCGCAGGTGGCAGTGATCACCTGGACGTCTTCGTCTCCGACTACAACATGCCAGGCATGTCGGGTCTGGACGTGGCCCGCCAGGTTCGCGCGATGCGCCCGGACCTGCCCATTGCGGTGACAACCGGGTTCGTCGACGAGCGTCTGCAGGCGCAGGCCCGCGATGCGGGTGTGCGTGAACTCATCTTCAAGGCAACCGCTATTGACGAGTATTGCCAGGCATTCGAAAGACTGGCAGGAAAAGTGGATGCACACGGGGGGTGATTTGCGCCGTGAGTATCCAGATCACCAATCTCGACTCAGACTCGTGGCTCAGACAGGCGCGGAATTGTGGTTGCGGTCCGGCGCGACGGAAGACGCCGCTAGTTCAGAAAGTTGAACAGCGTGAGCCCTGTGGTTCGAAGATAGGCCTGCTGCGCGGCCTCGAGCGCCGTGCTTTGCAGGGAGAGCCGGCTGATGGCTTCAGCCAGATCGAGATCGCGCAGCTCGCCGAGGCGGGCATCGGCCTGCAACGCGTCGGCTGAGGCCATGTCGCCGAGGCCATCCAGCTCTCGCAGTGCGGCGCCCACGCCCGTGCGAACATCCAGCGCAGTGTCGATGGCCCGATCCAGATGCGTCATCGCCTGGCCAAGGGAATTCTGCAGCTCGGCCTTGTCCGCTGAGGTGATGACCGGGGTCTCCAGCGCGCGGGCCAACGCATCAACCATGTCGAACACCGATGAGTTCTGGCTGGGCCGCACGGAAAGGCTGTCCCCGTTCGCGGGCGCACCGTCGACCTTGAATGAGAGACCGTCGAACGCGATGGCGTCTCCGGCCGCATAGGCGTTGCCCGTCGACAGCGTCGTGCCCGCGGTGAGGTCGAGCACGTCGTAGGTGGTGACACCGGCGACAACGGAGAAATTGATCTGATAGTCGTGGCGGGTGATCAGGGATGCATCGGTGACGCTGCCCGCACTGACCACAGCGGTCCCAGTGTTGACCGCCCCAGCCCGGGTGGCGAACACTCCATTGCCGTCACGCACCCGGTCGAACACCTGTGCGCCATTGGCCGTGACTGCGATCTGCCGTCCGGCAGCAACCTCGAGCAGACGCTGGCCCTGATCGCCGTTGTAGGTGATGCCGGCAGGCGTGCGGTCGAAGGGCTGGGTGTCGACATTGAAGCCGCTGAAGAGATACCCGCCCTGCCCGTCGCTGCTGTTGGCGATGGCCAATAGCTGGTTCTGCAAGCCGCGAACCTCCCGGGCAAGGCTGGCGCGATCCGCATTGGAGAGTGCAGCATTGCCCGCCTGCACCGTGAGCTGGCGCAGCGACTGGTACATGTCCCCAGCGTCACCCAACCTCACTTCGAGAATGGAAAGTCGGTCGCGCGCCGCACCCTGTGCAGACAGGTACTGACTGGTGAGTGCCCGGCCCTGCTCAACCCGCAAGGCCTCGGAGGCGGCGACCGGATCGTCGGACGGGGCGAGCATGCGTCGGCCGGTGGATATCTGCTGCTGCGTACGCGAGAGTTCCGACTGCTGACGGGAAATGGCAGTGCTGCCAGTCTGATACATGAGTGCCGTGCTGATACGCATGATCATGCTCCGATACTCAAGATGGTGCTGAACATTTCGTCGGCGATCTGGATGACCCGACCTGCAGCCTGGTACGCTTGCTGATAGCGCAACAAATTCGCGGCCTCCTCGTCGAGGTTCACGCCTGAAAGGCTTTCCCGCGCCGCAACGGCGTTGTCGACCAGCATCAGCTGGGACGCGGCACCGGCCGCCAGTTCGCGAGTCTTGTTGCCGACACCGGACACAAGCGTGGCGTAACCATCGCCCAGAGTGGCGCTGCCCCCCATGAGAGACTTCAGAGTCTGCACTTTGCCCAGTTGCAGGGCATTGCCGTTGTCCCCGCTGCCGCCGCTGTTCAGACTGATCGTGAAGCTGTCGCCGGGCTGCGGCGTGCCGTCGATGCGCACGGTCCAGCCGTTGTAGCTGATCGCGCCGCCTGCCGTGAACGCAACGCCGGTGGGGTTGCCCGTGCCAGTGCCGGTGACATCGAAGGTGCCACCCGCGTTGAAGGTGAGCGTGACCGTCTGGGTCAGGTTGGAATCGGGTGGAAGCGATACCGTTGGCGCGCCGATCACACCGGAGCCGATGTTTGCCCTGGCGCTCGCGGAGCGCACGGGAGAAGCTGCGGCGATGCGATTCAGGTCGCTGATGAGCACACCGAACTCGCGCGCGCCATTGCGCGTCGGCTGCACAAGAAAGCTGTCGCCCGCCGCCGGCGCACCCGCGATGCTGAACGTGACGCCATCCAGCGTCTGTGGCAGTGTGGCGAAAGTCTGAACGCTGTTGTCCGACATGCGCGTGATGCGGTAGTTGGTACCGTCGAAAGCGACCCGGTAGTCGCTGTCGGTCAACGCCGAGAGACTCGCAATCGAGGCGGCCATCGTGGCGCCGCCCGTGTTGCTGCTGTACGACAGCACCTGAGGCTGGGCCGCATTGAAAAAAGCGCCTCCCAGCGCCCCCGTGAGATCCATGCCCGCCGCGTGCTGATCGTTGAAGGTCTGCGCCAGGCCGAGGGCAATTCGGCCGAGCGCGTTGGTTGCCTGATTGAGCGATACATCGCGGAACGCCATGAGGCCGGCGAGATTGCCGCCGCCAACATCTGCGGCGCGGAATTGCACGACTCCACCCGCAGTCTGCAGTCCGACCGTGGTGGTTTCCGGATTGGCCGGATCGCGGGTTGCCGCGAGCGTGAACGCCTTGCTGCCCACCACGCCGGGCTGGCCGTTGCCAAAGAAGATGTTGACGCTGCCATCGGATTGCGGGACAGCAGACGCCTCGATCTCGCCATTCAGGCCCCGGATCAGCCGATCACGCTCATCCAGCAGGTCGTTCGGTGGCTGCAAATCGTTGGAAGAGGCAAGGCGGATCCGGTCATTCAGCTCGGCGATCTGCGAGGTGTAGCCGTTGATTGCGTCAACGCTGGCCCCGATGCGTCCATTGCTGTCCTGCAGCATCCGGGAAAATCGGTTGTCAAGCGACTGAAAGCGCGCGGCGAGCGCCGAGGCAGATGACACCAGGCTTTGGCGCGCGGCGGTGTCAGCGGGATGCTGTGACAGGGTCTGCACACCGGCGAAGAAGTCATTCATGGCCGGGGTCAGTCCGGCAGTGGGATCGGCCAGAAGGTCATCGATCTGCGCCATCTGCCCATGCCATGTCTCGAACCGGGACAGTCGCGTCTGGCTCGTCTGCACCTGCGATTCAAGAAAGCCCGAGTACTGCCGTTGAACGGTGCTCACATTGACGCCCTGCCCCATGAATCCGGCACCAGTGAACAGTGATGCGTTCGTGGACTGCACGATGCCCTGCCGGCTATAGCCTGCGGTGTTGGCGTTGCTGATGTTGTGCGACGTGGTTTGCAGGCCGCTGCGCGCCGCATTGAGCGCGCCGGTGGCGATGCCGAACAGGGCGGAAGCCATGGGTTATCTCCGGACTTTCGGGTTTATCGGCGGCATGGCCTGAATTCTTGAATGGGTCATTGCCCGCCTCAGACCAGCGTGCGCGCAATGCGCTCGGTGCTGGCGATGGTACCTGCCAACTTCTGCGCGTACAGCGGGTCGGTCGCATATCCACCCTGCTGCAGCGCACGGGCGAATTCGATGGCCGAACCTGCGTGACGGCTGGCGGCATAGCGCGGGCTGGTGCTGATGAGCTTCGCGTAATCCGCAAAACCCTCCGCGTAGGACGCATACGCACGAAACTTCGCTTTCACCTTCTGCGCCACGCCATTGACGTATTCCGTGGTGGTCACTTCGATGGTCTTGCCTGTCCAGCTCTTGCCTGCCTTGATGCCGAAGAGATTGAAGCTGGGCGACCCATCCGCTGCACGGATTTCCCGCTTTCCCCAGCCCGACTCGAGCGCGGCCTGGCCCACCATGTACTCGGCGGGAATGCCGGTCTTCTCGGCGGCAATCTTTGCCTCCGCGTTCACCCGCTCGACGAAATCACGCTGCGAGCCGAGTTCGCGACGCACGGCGGCGCCGGTCACGCGGTTGGCGAGGCCGGGTGCGGCCAGGGCGGAGGGCGACGTGGCGGCCAACCTGCGCAGCGGCGTGACGGCAGTCGTCGCATCGGTCGCCTGCGCGGGCGGCGCGGCATTCACGGCCGGCACACCCAGCGCGGCCATTGGACTGTTCGTCGTTTGCGTCGCATCCATCCCGCTCGTCTTGCCCTGGCTCAACTGCCTCTCGATCATGGCCGCAAGGCCGATGCCCTTCTGCGACAGCGCCTCGGTCAGGCGCTGGTCCGACATCGACTGCCAGGACTTCATCGCGTTGCTCGACAGGGGATCTTCCTGCGGCAGCGCGGCGCGCATCTGCTTCATCAGGAGATTGAGAAACTCGGCCTCGAATTTCTGGGCCGCGATCTTCGTGGCGTCGCGCGTGGCTGCCGCATCGCCGGTGCGCAGGTCACGCTTCAGCGCTTCCAG
This sequence comes from Burkholderiales bacterium, assembly GCA_033764435.1. Taxonomy (GTDB): domain Bacteria; phylum Pseudomonadota; class Gammaproteobacteria; order Burkholderiales; family Usitatibacteraceae; genus JAEUMY01. Next base: position 149,591 of record JANRIX010000022.1, on the reverse strand, counting down.
ATTGCGGAAGTCGCCTGAATCCATGGCGGCGCCGATGCGGGAAGTGGAGGTCATGGTGGCTTCCGTCCTTGCGAATATTCGCAATGGTGCTCAGATGATTTCCAGCTCAGCCTTCAGGGCACCTGCGGTCTGCATGGCTTGAAGAATCGCGAGCAGGTCCTGCGGGTTGGCGCCCAGCGTGTTCAACGCTTTCACCACCTCGCCCAGGTCCGCGCCGCCCTTGAGGTGCATCAGCGCGGTGCCGTCCTGCTTGATCTGGATGTCGGTCTTGTTGGTCACCGCTGTCTGGCCGAGGCCCAGCGGATTGGGCTGGCTCACTTCCGGCGTGCTCGATATCGTCACCGACAGGCTGCCGTGCGCCACCGCGCAGGGCTCCAGCTTCACCGCCTGGGTGAAGATGACCGAACCGGTGCGGGCATTGATGATCACGCGCGCGGCACCGATGGCATCCGTCACGGGCAGATTCTCGATACCCGCAAGGAAGGCGACGCGATCATGGGCGTCACGCGGCAGGCTCACCATGACCGTGCGTGCATCCATTGCCCGCGCCGGGGCACCGGTGTTCTTCTGGTTGATGACATCGGCCATGCGCGTGGCCGTGGAGAAATCGGCGCGATGCAGCTCAAGCTGGATCACGCCCGATTCGCCGAGCGCGGTCGGCACGCTGCGCTCCACCGTGGCGCCGGCCGGCACACGTCCCGCGGAGAGATGGTTGATCTGGGTCTTGCTGCCGCCGGCGGAGGCACCCGCGCCGCCCACGGCCACGTTTCCCTGCGCGATGGCATACACGTTGCCGTCGGCTCCTTTGAGCGGCGTCATGAGCAAGGTGCCACCTCGCAGGCTCTTGGCATTGCCGAGCGAGGACACGGTGACATCGAGCGTCTGGCCCGGCTGCGCAAAAGGCGGCAGCGAGGCTGTCACCACGACGGCGGCCACGTTCTTCAATTGCAGATTGGTGCCGGGCGGCAGGTTCACACCAAGCTGCGTGAGCATGGTGGTGAGGCTCTGCACGGTGAAGGGCGTTTGCGTGGTTTGATCTCCGCTGCCATCGAGGCCGACCACAAGACCATAGCCGATCAACTGGTTGCCGCGCACACCGGAAAAGCCGGCCAGATCCTTGATGCGGGTTGCATGCGCGTTGCCCAGCAGGAACGTGAGAAACACGCAAAGCAGCACCAGCTTGAGCGCATGTTGGGCAGCGCTGGCGATGAAGGCGCGCATGAGGCCGGGTGATTCCTGCGCCGATGCGGATGGCGACGATGAAGAGAAGAACGGAACGGATGCCATGGAATGTCTCCGATCAGAACGGTGCGACGGTCATGAAGAAGCGGGCCAGCCAGCCGGGTGACTGGGCTTCGTTCATCGCACCTCGGCCGCGGTATTCGATGCGGGCGTCGGCCACCTGGGTCGAGCTGACCGTGTTGCCCGCCATGATCGTCACGGGATTCACCACGCCAGACACGCGCATGGCCTGCACGTCGCGGTTGATGCCGATCTGCTTCTCGCCAGCCACGACCAGATGGCCGTTGGGCAACAAGTCAATCACGGTGACGGTGATGGTGCCTTCGAACACGTTGTTGCTGGTCGCCTCACCCTTGCCTTCGAACTTGTTCTCGCTGGTGGCGGACACGGCGGCGCCGAGGAAGCGCTTCCCTGGCAGGCCCTGCAGTGTGGGCACGTCCAGCGACGTGCCGCCCGCACGCTCGACGCTGCTGTTGGATTTCTGCGTCGCGGACAGGCGCTCGTTGATGTTGATGGTGAGGATGTCGCCGATGTTGCGCGCGCGGCGATCCTCGAACAGGGGCTGGATGGAGGCGTGATAGATGGCACCGTTGGCTGGACGCACCGGGCTGGCCGCGACCGGGCGCAGCGTTGTCGGCTGACGCACGTCCACCGATGGTGCGATGTGGCTGCAGCCCACCAGCAGCAGCACGGCGATGCACAGCACCGCGTAGTCCACCCAGCCAAAGGGACCCTTTTGGTGCTGATGAAACTGCCAGCGCAGCTGCAGCCAGCGGTCCTCGATGTAGTGACGGGCGCGATCGAATGGGAGATGGGTTTTCATGGCGGGGTCCCTGCGAATATTCGCGATGCGGGCAATCAGAGCTGCGCCAGACGCTGCAGCATCTGGTCGGAGGTCTGGATGGCCTTGGAGTTGATTTCGTAGGCGCGCTGGGTCTGGATCATGCTGACCAGCTCTTCCACGACATTGACGTTCGACGTCTCGACATAGCCTTGCTGCAGCATGCCGAGGCCGTTGCTGCCGGGCGCGTTGGTGGCCGGTGCGCCGGACGCGGCGGTTTCGCCGTAAAGGTTCTGACCCAGCGCGGAGAGGCCGGCGGGATTGATGAAGCTGGCAAGCTGCAGCGCACCCACCTGCTGCGGCGCGGCCGAGCCCTGCACGATGACGCTCACCGTGCCGTCGGCACCGATGGACACACTCTGTGCGCCAGCGGGAATGGTGATGGCAGGTTGCACCGCAAAGCCGTTGGAGGTCACCAGTTGCCCCTGGCTGTCGACATGGAACGAACCATCACGCGAGTAGGCGGTTGAACCGTCCGGCATCTGCACCTGGAAGAAGCCCGAGCCGTTGATGGCGATGTCGAACTGGTTGCCGGTCTGCTGCAGGTTGCCCTGGGTCAGCACGCGCGCGGTGGCAACCGGCTTCACGCCCGTGCCGATCTGCAGGCCGGTGGGCACCTGGCTGTTCTGGGACGACTGCACGCCGGGCTGGCGCATGGTCTGGTACAGGAGGTCCTCGAACACCGCGCGCGACCGCTTGAAGCCATTCGTGGCCACGTTGGCGAGGTTGTTCGAAATGACATCCATCTGGGTCTGCTGCGCATCCAGACCGGTCTTGGCAATCCAGAGTGACTTGATCATGCGTGCCTCCTTGTAGATGCATGAAGCATCGCAGGCACTTGAGTCAAACCAAGCCTGGAAAAGCGGGCAAAGTCGGGTTCAGTTTTGCGCGACCGAAAACAGCGGTCATGCAGACAGGGGGACCTTGCGAATATTCGCAGGGTCCGGCGCGACGGATCAGCCGTTGACGCTCAGCAGCTGCCCCGCGCTGCGGTCGTTCTGCTCCGCGGTCTGCAGGAGCTTCATCTGGGTTTCGAATTGCCGGGCAAGGCTGATCATGCCGACCATGGCATCGACCGGGCTCACATTGCTGCCTTCGAGCGCGCCGGGACTCACCGTCACCTTGTCGTCCGCGGGCGCTGGGGCGCCATCCTTCATGCGAAAGAGGCCATCGGCCTGGCGATCCAGCGACTTGGCTTCCGGATTGACCAGCTTGATGCGGCCCACGGTGTTGGCGTTCTTGGCATCCGCGCCGCGTGGCACGGCGGTGACGGTGCCATCACGGGAAATGCTGATCTCGTTGTCGGCCGGGATGGTGAGCGGGCCGCCATCGCCCAGCACTGTCCAGCCCGACTTGGTGCGCAGCTGCCCGTTGTCGCCCACCTCCAGCGCTCCTGAACGGGTGTACGACTCCTGCCCGTCCAACCCCTCCACCGCGATCCAGCCGTCGCCTTCGATGGCGATGTCGAGCTTGCGCCCGGTGGCCGACACCGGCCCGGTGGAAAAGTCGCTGCCCACGGTGGATTCCATGGTCTGCGCCCGGGTCTTCATGCCCTCGCCCTTCACCGGCACCGCTTCCAGCGCCTGGACCTGCGCCCGGAAGCCCGGCGTGTTGGCATTGGCCACGTTGTTGGCCATGACGTCCTGGCGCTGGGTGAGCGCCTTGGCGCCCGAGAGCGCGGTGTAGATGATGCGGTCCATGGTTTTTCTCTCTCGGTGACGGGTGACGAGTGACGGGTGACGGGTTCAAACTGAAGGCTCGCTGACAGCACCCACTACTCGTCACCTGCCACCCGTCACTCGTCACAAAGACAATCAACGCAAATTCACCAGCGTCTGCAGCACGGCGTCCTGGGTCTTGATGGTCTGCGCATTGGCCTGATACACACGCTGCGCGGTGATCATGTCCACCAGCTCAGCGGTGAGATCGACGTTGGAGTCCTCCACGGCACCGGCCTGCAATACCCCGAGACTGCCCGACTGCGGCACGCCCACGATGGGCTGGCCTGATGCAGCGCTTTCGGCATATAGATTGCCGCCCAGCGGCTGCAGACCATGCAGGTTGGTGAAGGTGGCCAGCGTGACCTGCCCCTGCGCGCGCGACTGCCCGTTCGAGTAGCGCCCCATGATGGTCCCGTCGCCGCTGATGTTGAAGCCGGTGAGGCGGCCAGAGGCATAGCCATCCTGGGTCAGTTCATTGACGCCGAAAATGGAACCGAACTGGGTGGAGCCGGTGAAGTCCAGATCGACGGTCATCGGCGTGGTCGCACCGGTTGTCAGCGGCAGCGACAGGCTGAACGGCAGCGTTGTCGTGGAGGAGTTGATGTTTCCGGAGCTGTCGAAGTTGAGCGTGCCAACTGCCGCTGTTCCGACCTGCGCGCCATCGTTGGCGGCAAACACACTCCAGGTGTTGGCCGCCGTTTTCACGAAGTACATGGAGAGCGTGTGTTCGTTGCCCAGGCTGTCATAGACCGACATGGACGTCGCGTGGTGATAAGTCGCCGGGTCATTGAGGTTGAAGGCGGCGGTGATCGCTGTCTTGCGCGAGTCGAGATTGAGGCCCACGCCGGCTTCGGTTGTCGCGCTGGGATCGATGTCTGCGGCGGAGACCTGCAGATCTCCCGGCGTGGACGCGACAACCGTGCCATTCGGCCCGGCCGGGTAGCCGGTCAGCCGGGCACCCTGGGCGTTGACGATATAGCCATCCTTGTCGAGGTGGAATTGCCCATTGCGCGAATAGGACACCGCGCCATTCTGCGACATGCGAAAGAATCCGTTGCCGTTGATGGCCATGTCCAGTGGATTGGTGGACACGCTGATGTTTCCCTGCGCATGGTCCTGCTGGATGGCCGCCAAGGTGGTGCCGATACCCGCCATCATGCCGGACGAACCGGAGACCGCGTTGGCGTAGACATCGGCGAAGAGCGCATTGCCCGCCTTGAAGCCGACGGTGTTGGCATTGGCCACGTTGTTGCCAATCACGTCCAAGTTGCGTGCGGCGGCATTGAGTCCGGAAAGTCCTTGCTGAAAACCCATGGTGTTCTCCTGGTGCGAATATTCGCAGTAGAAAGTGTGTTCGGAAACGTAATTAGTAGAGGCGCTTGAGGTCGGCCATACCGACCATCTGACCGTTCGCCAGCGCCAGCGCGAAGCCGTTCGCACCACGCGTGAGTGAGGTCACAGTCGAGGCGACATAGGTGGTGGGCGTCACCGGCTTTCCATCGGCAGTCGCAGTGATCTCCAGCTTGTAGGTGCCAGGTGCTGCCGGCTTGCCGTTCGCGAGCTTGCCGTCCCACTTGAAGTCATGCATGCCCACGCCCTTGTCGGCCATGGTGGTGACATGTACTGCATTGCCCGCGCCATCAAGCACGCGTATCTGCACGCTGTCCGCGGCCGCACCCAATTCGAAAGCGCCGGCGCCGCCCTTGTCGGTCACGGTCATGTCCGTACCGCCAACGAGCACGTTGCGATCGACCACACTGGCAGCCTGCAGCACTTGCATCGCGTCGAAGCGCAGGCCGAGATCGGCCAGCGTGCCGTTCATCTGCTCGATGCCCTTCACGGTATTGATCTGGGCCAGCTGCGACGTCACCTGGGCGTTGTCGAGCGGATTCAGCGGGTCCTGGTTCTTCATCTGCGTGACCAGCAGCGTCAGGAAGCGGTCGGCATCCGCGGCTTTGGCAGCCGAATTGGAAGCCGCGCGATAGCTGGCAAGCGGATCAGTGGTGGTGCCGGTGACAGTAGCCATGTCGGAGATGCCTCAGAGTGTGTTCATCAATTGCCGAGCGTGAGCGTCTTCAGCATCAGGCTCTTGGCGGTGTTCATGACTTCGATGTTGTTCTGGTACGAGCGCGAGGCGGAGATCATGTTGACCATCTCGTCTACGGGATTCACGTTGGGCAGCTGGATGTAACCCCGGTCGTCGGCCAGCGGATGCTTGGGGTCGTAGACCTTGCGGGCAGGGCTCTGGTCCTCGATGACCTCCTTGACTTTCACGCCGACCGCGGCGGCGGCACCTGACTCGGTGCCGGCCTTGGCCGCGCCGTCGGCCGCCATCTGCTGGGTCTCGAAGACGACCTGCTTGGCCTTGTAGACGGCGCCATTCGGGCCGGCCGCGCTGTCCGCGTTGGCGAGGTTGCTGGCAACAGCATTGAGCCGCTGCGACTGGGCCGACACGGCCGACCCCGCCACCTTGAACACATCAAACATGGACATGATCGATCTCCACGTTCAGCCCTGGATGGCCGAAAGCAGCGTCTTGATCTGGCCGTTCAGCGTGCGCAGCGCCGCCTCGTAGCGCACCGCGTTGTCGGCGAAGGCGGTGCGTTCCTGGTCCAGATCCACGGTGTTCTCGTCCACGGCCGGCTGGATGGTCTCGCGCGCCTTCAATTCGACGGCATCGGCCACGCCACGCTTGCCGGCGCCGGTTGTGCTGGTCGGGTCGCTGGTCGCGCGCTTCAAGGCAGTGGCGAAATCGAAGTCCTGCGCCTTGAAGCCGGGCGTGTCGGCATTGGCGATATTGGTCGCCAGCACACTCTGACGGCGCGCGCGGAGCTGCAGCGCCTGGCTGTTGAAGTCCAGGGCGCGGTCCAGTGAATTGTTGCGTTCAAGTTTGTCCATGGCCTGCCGATCAGTCTGATCATGTGGATCCGGAAAACTCTTCCGGTGACGTATTGGATTATGGGGAGCGCCCATGTCGACCATCGATGGAACAGAGCCCGGTTTTGCCCCTTTTCCCGCCGCTTGCCGCGCCCGCGCGAGGCATACATTGCCTGCCATGGACGCACTTCAATCCCTGACCCAACCGCCCGCGAAAGCCCGTTCGCTGAATCGATTCAGCCGACTGGTCCTGCACGCGCTGGCCCTGCCCTGGATCGCGTATGCGAGCCTGGCGTTTCCCAATCCCCTGCCGTTTGGAGAAACCGTGGTGAAGCCCTTCCTGGCCGCCGCCGCAGAGGAACGCCTGGGCACCCGCTTTCCGCGCTTCGAGATCGAGGTCGGCGAGCCCGACCCACGGCTGCAACTGGCGCCGTGCAAGACCATGGAGCCGTTCGTGCCGCCCGGGGTTCAGCTCTGGGGCGCCACGCGCCTGGGCATCCGCTGCACCGACGGCGCCACCTGGCGCATCACCGTGCCGGCACACATCCGCGTGCACGGCCCGGCGCTGCAACTCGTTCAGCCCATCGCCAGCGGCCAGCCGGTCACCGAGGCCGACGTGGAAGACGTGGATGTCGAGCTCTCCCGCATGCCGGTCGGCAGCTGGCTCACCCGTGAACAATTGAATGGCAAGGTTGCCGCGCGCCCGCTGGTGCCCGGCGTCACCTTGCGCCAGAATGACCTGAAGCAGCCGATGACCATCGCCTCGGGCGACCTGGTCACCATCGTGCTGCGCGGAAACGGATTCAGCATCAGCGGCGAGGGCAAGGCCCTTGGCGCGGGGTACCCGGGCCAGAGCCTGCGGGTGCAGGTGATGTCGGGAAAGATTCTGCAGGGCACGGTGCGGTCGGGCCGCCAGGTGGAAGTCATGCAGTAAGAGGGGGAGTCGGGATTTGGAGTGGCAACGCCGCCGGGGGGCGGCAGGAAAATTCCTGAGGGACGGCCTAAAGTTTCTGGAATCCGGGCCGATGAGTGACTGGAAGGACAGGTGGCATGGCGGGTAACCAACCTCCGCAGACGCCTGAACTGGACACAAGGAGCGTCACATGAAAATCAATTCGAGTACCGATTCCATCCGTCTGGATGGCCCGTCCGGCCCAAAGGCCGGCAAAGCCGCGCCGTCCGAGAAATCGTCGGCCGATGTCGCCATCAGCAGCGTCGCGACCAAGCTGAACACGCTGGAGACGCAATTCTCCGATGAAAGCGGATTCGACGCCGCCAAGGTGGGCGCGATCAAGGATGCGATCCGCGAGGGCCGCTTCGCCGTCAACGCCGAGGTGGTGGCTGACAAGCTGATCGCCAGCGCGCAGGAACTGATCGCCAAGAAGTCGTCATGAGCACAACCGCTCCCTTCCCTGTCGGCCATGACCGCCCCGGGGAACTGGGTGCGATCGACGAGTTGCGTGCCTGTCTGCTCCGCGAATACATGGAGCTGCAGGACTTCGTCGATTTTCTCGAGCGTGAACTGAAGGACATTGCCGGGTTTGATGCCGAGAAGCTGATCGGCAACACCACGGCCAAGGAGCAGCGCCTGGCGCGGCTCGCTGCCATCGACCGCCAGCGCGACATGCTGCTGGCGCGCATGGGCATTCCCGCCACGGCAAATGGCATGGCCACCCTGCTGCGCGACGAGCCGGAATTCGCGCAGACCATGCGCAAAGTCTGGGACGGCATCGTCGCCACGGGTACCCGCGCCCAGCAGCTCAACGAAACCAACGGCCGGCTCATCGCCAGTCAGCTTGCCTACTACGAAAGCCGCATGTCGGCCCTGGTCCGCCTAGCCCGACCGGATTCCACCTACGGCGCCGACGGCCGTCCGCAAACGCACGGCTGGACGCTGGCCAACACACGCGCCTGACCCGCAGCATTGCTGACCGCTGTGCGTCAGACCGCAGCCTTGCAGTCACGCGACGCGGGGCGCCTCAGTTTGCCCGCATGGCGCAGCAACGGATTGAAGCGGACGCGGCCCCGTTGCGAATATTCGCAACGCCCGACTGATTTCCCAAAAGGAGCACAACGCCGCCTGGCGAATATTCGCAGGCGGCGATGACTGCGCATCACGCGGGCGTGTGCTGGTGTGCTGCCCAGGCAGCAGCCTCAGGCAGTGGCAAGCGGCGGCTGGTTGATGTCGGTCCAGTAACCGATGAGTTCGCGGATCACGCGCTGGTAGTCATCGAAATTCACCGGCTTCACGACATAGCTGTTCACGCCGAGACGATAGCTTTCCTCGATATCGGCCAGCTCGCGCGACGAGGTCAGCATCACAACCGGCACGTTGGCGCATCCGGGATGGTTCTTGACCTGCTTCAGCACTTCAAGACCGTTCAGACGGGGAAGCTTGAGATCAAGCAGCACAACCAAGGGAAGCTGGGCATCGGGACGAGTCAAATACTCGACCGCAGCGACGCCATCTTCGAGATGGGTCACCAGACCGGTGAACGGCGTGCGACTGATGGCCATCTTGGCCAAGTCCGCATCGTTCGGATTGTCTTCAACCAGCAGTATCTTGTTCACTCCAGCACCGTCCCCGGGGGTCTAGGCGATTCACCTAGACTCTTGTAGGCCAATTAAAACCCGAAATCGACTTGTCTGCAATTGGCATTCTTAACATTTCGGCAGAATTCTCGGATTTTTCAGTGCATGTTTCCGGCTTGTTGATTCAAATTAAGGCTTCAGCGGCTCAATTCATTGAGAAGCCGCTCTTTTCCTGATGCCGGCGCATACCGGGTCTAGCCCTCCCGGAGCTTTGCCCGCAGTCGTGCCACCGCCTGCGAGTGCAGCTGGCACACTCTGGATTCGGTCACGCCCATCACTGCCGCAATTTCGCGGAAGTTCAGATCCTGCTCGTAGTACAGGCCCATCAGCAGCTGTTCGCGCTCTGGCAGATCCTTGATGGCCTGCACCAGCGCCGATTTGAAACGCTTGTCCTGGAGCTGCGCCAGCGGATCCGCGTCCGGATCGGGGCAATGGCGCTCGAGGAACTGCTCATCCTTGTCCTCGCCCATGAAGTCGTCGTAACTGAAGAGCTGATAGCCACGCGATTCGGCCAGCATCTCCTGATACTCGGCAAGCTTCACGCCCATTTCCTTTGCGATTTCCGTCTCCTGCGGCGGGCGCCCAAGCTTCTGCTCCAGCGCGCTGATCGCGCTCTCCACCTTGCGCTGGGTCTTGCGCAGGCTGCGCGGCAGCCAGTCGTTCTGGCGCAATTCGTCCAGCATCGCACCGCGGATGCGCTGGGTGGCGAAGGTCTCGAACTGGGTGCCCTGCGCCGATTCGTAGCGGTTGGCGGCGTCCATGAGACCGATCATGCCGGCCTGCACGATGTCGTCAATCTCGACGCTGGCAGGCAGCTTGGCCATGAGATGACGCGCCATGCGCATCACCAGCGGCGAGTAGCGCTGGATGGTTTCGCTCTTGTCCAGGGTTCCGTTTTGGGTATACATGGCGATCTCCGGTTCAGACGTTGCTGGGTTCGACGGTGGAAGCGATCGAATGGGTGGACGCGTTGGCATAGGTGGCGTGCGAACTCGGTGGCGTGACCCGATTCAGCTCGCGCAACACCCGCTCGATGGCGGGCCGTGAGCCGCCTGCGGTGGCCAGATGCAGCGGGCGGCGGCTCACGCCCGGTGGCGGCGCGCCTTCACGCAGGAGCAATGGATCGAAGGGCACGCTGCCGAGGCAATCGATGCGCAGCCCGATGAAGCGCTGTGCGGCATCGGCCAGGCCCTCGTGCGCGCGCGTGCCCTGCTCGGCCGTTGCACAGTTGTAGAGGATGCGGAGCTGCATCATCTGCCGCGCCGACAAGCGTTTGGCCAGCTGATAGGACGCGGTCATCGCATCGCTGTCGGGAGTCGTGACCACAACAGCCTCGGTGCCCAATTCAGCCAGCGCAGAGATCACGCCATCGCGTGATGCGCGCGCATTGATCCAGAGAGTGGTGATGCGTTCCGGGCGGGCTGCCATCTGATCCAGAAAGCGGGCCAGCGCCACGGGACGGAGCGCCAGCGATGCGAGCCCTTTCCGAGCGGAAATCGTGCGCGCCCCTTCGGCTGACGTGCCGACCAGCGCCTCGAACGGCACGTGACCATCCAGATGCGCCAGCAGATCGGGGCGGTCTGCAGCGGTCAGGCCGAACAATCCAGACAACACTGCATCCTCTTCGTCCAGCGCGAGCGGCCGACCACCACTTTTCAGATCGGCCAGCACCATCTGACGGAACAGCGTTCGCTGGCCGACGCCACGCAGCGCGGACAGCACCGGAATCACGCGGAACGGCCGACAGATTCGGGCCGGCATGTTGCGACCCCTCAAGCTGTCGGAATCCTGGACAACGGCATCCGGTGCACGCCACTGGGCGAGTCCGGCAGCTTGATGTGTGCGGCTGTTAAGCATGGGCGCTGTCCTTTTGAGTGGCGTTCTTTGCTGCGGCAGGCTTGTGGTTGCTCTGGCTGTGCATGACGAGCGGGCTGGCGGCCTGCGGCGCGACAGTCCCGGCGAGTTGCAGACGCTGCTCCGCTGCCTGGCGGGCAAAAGCCGGCGACTGGGCGTGGCGCAATGCCTTGTCAACGAGATACCGTCCATGCGCCGGGTGCATGTCCTCGGGCACGCGCTGGCCGGTGGTGACGAAAAGCAGCGTGAGCCGGCGGCGGATGGCGCAATCGACCACCCCGCCCAGCTTCACCGCCTCGTCCAGCTTGGTCACGATGGCCTGCGCCGTCGCGCGCTCGGACTCGGGAATGTAGGCGCGGACCACATCATCCAGCGTCTCGGCCTGCGCGCCGGCGTTCAGCAGCACGATGCGCCTCACACCTTCTGCACTCAGCAGCGCGGTCTGCTCCGACACCTGCGCGTCACGCTGGCTCATGCCGGCGGTATCGATCAGCACCAGCTTGCGATCAGAAAATGCGGCCAGCGCCGCTTTCAGTTCATCCTGATCACGCACACGGCGCACAGGAATGCCCAGCATGCGGCCATACCAGTCGAGCTGATCCTGCGCTCCGATGCGGTAATTGTCTGCGCTGATGAGCCCTACCTGCGTGGCACCATGGCGCACCAGTGCGCGCGCGGCCAGTTTGGCGATGGTGGTGGTCTTGCCGACACCGGTCGGGCCGACCAGCGCGTACACGCCACCGACCGCTACCGGGTCCTGTTCGGCGCGGGCACAACGCAGATTTCGCACCAGCGAAGCCTGCATCCAGTCGCGCGCATCGCGGCCATCCAGATGCACGGGAAATTTTTCCGTCACGCGGCGAGCGAGCAACGGCGAAAAGCCGCTGTTGAGTAGCTCGCCCATGACCGCCATGCGCGCCGGTTCCCGCGTTGCAATTCCTTGCAGAGTGAGATCGGACAACTGGGTTTCAACCAGCGCGCGCAAGGATGCGAGTTCGCGGGCGACGGATTCACTGATTCCTGCGGCAGGCTGCGCGGATGGTGCTGCAGCCTCCGGCGGCAACTTCGACGCCTGAGCCCCGTCCTGCGTGGCGTGCTGGGCCCTGCGTGGCTGGCCGCGCAGCACCCCGGGCGCGGGCTGCTCGGTCGGCGCGGCGAAACCGCTTGCTGCGCCCGCGGTGGTCGGATGCGGCGTCTTTCGGACGGATGCTGCAGTCGGCGCTTCATGCCCCCCGTGTCGACGATAGGCGGCGACACCGGTGAGCGGGCGCTCGGCTTCCTCAAGCTCGTCCGCGAAATCGCGGAGCGGCAGGCGTTCCCTGGCCGCCGGCGCGCTGCGTGTGGTGGACGCAGCCTTGCGGGTGGTGCGGTTCGCCGGTGAACTCGCAGGCGGTGGCGCGACGAAGTGCGCAGGCTCTGCCACGTCGCGCAACTCATCGTGCGGCATGGCCATGATTTCCACGCCGCCGGCAACACTGCGGTTGGACAGGATGACGGCTTCATCGCCCAGCATCTGGCGGACCAGCACCATCGCTTCACGGGATGTCTTGGCCTTGATGCGCTTCACGTTCATGCCTTGCCTCCGATCACGCCCACCACGCGCAGGGTGCGGTGGTCGGGCATTTCACCGTGCGCCAACACCTTCAGCACCGGGATGCTGCGTTTGAACAGTCGGGCCAGCGGCGAGCGCAGCCGGTCCTGAGTCAGCAGCACCGCCGGATTCCCCAACGCTTCCTGGCGATCCGCGGCCGTGGCCACCTCTCGGGCCAGCATGTCAAGCAGACCGGGTTCCAGTCCCAGGGCCTCGCCCTGCGGATTCACCGCCTGGGCGAGCAGTTTCTCCAGTTCCGGATCGAGCATGAGCACGGTGAGTTCCGGCGCCTTGCCATAGAGCTGCTGCACGATGACCCGGCCCAGCGCTGCGCGCACGGCTGCGGTGAGCTCTTCCACGCCCTGCGTGCGCACGGCGTGCTCGGTGAGCGTTTCCAGAATGGTTCGCAGGTCGCGGATGTGCACGCCTTCGTCCAGCAGGTTCTGCAGCACGCGCTGCAGCGTGGATAGCGGGATGAGTTTCGGCGTGAGGTCCTCCACCAGCCGCGCGTTGACCTTGGCCACATGATCTAGCAACTGCTGCAACTCGCTCCGGCCCAGCAGCATCCCGGCATGCGTGTGCAACACATGTGACAAATGCGTGGCCGCGACCGTTGCCGGATCGACCACGGTGTAGCCGGTGCCCTGCGCGTAATCGCGCTGTGCGCCGTCCACCCAGGTCGCGGGCAGACCGAAAGCAGGATCGACACCGGCCACGCCGGGCAGCTGCGCTGTGGCATGGCCGGGGTTGATGGCGAGGTACATGCCGATCTTGAGGTCGCCGGTGCCGACTTCAACACCCTTCAGCGAGATGCGATAGCCGTTGGGCGGCAGTTCCAGGTTGTCACGAATATGCACCGTGGGCGGCAGATAGCCGATTTCCTGCGCGAACTTCTTGCGGATGGCCTTGATGCGCTTCAGCAGTTCGCCATCCTGGTTCTTGTCTACCAGCGGGATGAGCTTGTAGCCCACCTCCAGCGACAGTTCGTCAATCGGCGTCACGTCTTCCAGGGACGCTTCCTGCGAGGCTTCAGTCGCCGCAGCCGTCGGCACGACTTCGGCACTCGGCGCTGCCTGCATTGCCCGAGTACGCAACCACCACCCTGCGCCGCCAATGATCGCGGCGAGCGTGAGGAAGGCGAGATGCGGCATGCCCGGAATGATGCCAAGCAGACCCAGCACGCCGCCGGTGAACAACATCACCTGCGGCACGCCGGTGAGTTGGTTGATGACCTGGGTGCCGACATCCTGGTCTGTGCCCACGCGGCTCACCACCAGACCTGCGGCCATGGAGATGATCAGCGCCGGAATCTGGGCCACCAGACCATCACCAATTGCGAGCAGCACGTAGTTGTTGGTGGCGGTGGCGAGTGACAGGTTGTGCTCGATCATGCCGATGGCGAGACCGCCAATGATGTTCACGAACAGTATGAGAATGCCCGCCACGGCATCGCCGCGGACGAACTTCGAGGCGCCGTCCATGGACCCGTAGAACTCGGCCTCCTGGCCCACTTCCGAGCGACGGCGGCGGGCTTCCGCTTCTCCGATGAGGCCGGCATTGAGATCGGCGTCGATGGCCATCTGCTTGCCTGGCATCGCGTCAAGCGTGAAGCGCGCCGCGACTTCCGCGATGCGGCCGGCACCCTTGGTGATCACAACGAAGTTGATGACCACGAGAATGGTGAACACGACCAGGCCCACGGCGAAATTGCCGCCGACGAGGAAGTGACCGAAGGCTTCGATGACCTTGCCCGCCGCGTCCGGGCCGGTGTGCCCGTGCATCAGCACGACGCGCGTTGAAGCCACATTGAGCGAGAGGCGGAGCAGCGTAGTGAGCAGCAGGATGGCCGGGAAGGAGGAGAAGTCCAGCGGCTTTTTGGCGTAGAGCGCCGCCATCAGCACCATCATGGCCAGCGCGATGTTGAAGGTGAACAGCAGATCCAGAATCAAGGCCGGCAACGGCAGGATCATCATCGCCAGAATCAGCACGATGAGGAGCGGCACGGCGAGTCCGCGCAGGGTCTGCGCGTTCAACAGGCCGCCCGGAGTGGCGGGTGGCGCGTTGCTGACGCTGGCCGAAGCTGCGACGGTGCTCATGCAACCTCCGGCACGCTGAGTTCATCGGGCACGGGAATCTCGCTTGGCGCCTGAGGCATCGGGCCGAGGCCCGGCGCCCAACGGCGAAGCTGGAACACATACGCCAGCACCTGGGCCACCGCACCGAACAGCGCCTGCGGAATCTCGTCACCGATCTCGGCATGCTTGTACAGCGCGCGGGCCAGCGGCGGTGCGGACACCAGCGTCACGCCGTTCTCGGCCGCCAGTTCACGGATGCGTGCCGCCACCAGGTCACGGCCCTTGGCCACGACTTTCGGCGCGCGCATGCCATGGTCTTTGTAGGACAGCGCCACCGCGAAGTGGGTCGGGTTGGTGATGACCACATCGGCCTTGGGCACCTCATCCATCATGCGGCGGCGAGCGATTTCGCGCTGCTGCTGACGAATGCGGCCCTTGAGATGCGGGTCGCCTTCGCTTTCGCGATGCTCGCGCTTCACCTCTTCCAGGCTCATGCGCAGATTGGCGTGATAGCGCCACCACTGAAAGGGCACGTCGACCGCGGCGACGAGGATGAGCAGCGCCGCGAGGATGAGGAAAGACTTGCCGGCCAGTTCGCCGACCACGGCCACGGCGGAACGGGTCGAAGACACTGAGAGCGTCGCGTTGTAGGTCGCGAGATCGGACTGGATCAGCGAGAAAGCGACACCGCCGATGAGTCCAGCCTTCATCACTGCCTTGAACAGCTCACCAGCGCCATGCCAGGAGAAAAGCTGCCCCAGCCCGCTGATGGGGTTGAGGCGATTGAAGTCGGGATTGACGGCCTTCCAGCTGAAATTCCAGCCGCCCAGCGCAAGATTGGAACCGACTGCGGCCACGGCGAGCGCACCCATCAGCGGCAGCACCGCCAACAGCCCGGCCAGGCCGAAACTGACCAGCCGCTCTCCCATCAGCGCGGGCTGGACCAGCGTGGCGTGGTTGAAGACGAGGCCCTGCTCAAGCAGCCCCGCGAACTGGCTGGTGAGGCCCGGGCCCGTGGCGACCATCATGCCGCCCGCGCCCATCAGCAGGACGGCGGCACCCAGCTCGCGCGAGCGCGGCACATTGCCTTCCTCGCGGGCATCATCCAGCCGTTTCTGGGTCGCTGGTAACTGCTTTTCGGTGTCTTCTGACATCTCGGGCGCTTTTTCAGGCTATTTCTCGGGCGTTTTGGCTGGCCGGCACGAGTGCGGGCCGCTTTTCGGATGAGCCCATTATTGAGATGTCGGCCCCGATCACAGGGCGGGAATAGCGCGGAAAATCGGCCCTTAATCTCCCACTGACCGGTGTCTCCGGTCTAGCCAGCGGGGGAATCCGGCGGATTCGCGGAACGCCGGCGGGGGCCGGGAAGACTGGATCAGCCGACGGTGAAGTAGAAGGTCGCGCCTTCGCCCAGACGGGCGTCGGCCCAGACCTTGCCTTGATGCCGATCGACGATGCGCTTCACGATCGCGAGCCCCACCCCGGTCCCGGGAAACTCGGAATCGCGATGCAGGCGGTTGAAGACCTTGAACAGCTTGTCGGCATACTGCATGTCAAACCCGGCGCCGTTGTCCTGCACGTAATAGGCGCCATCACGCCAGCCGATCTCGATGACCGGTTGCGCGACCTTGCCAGAGTACTTGCAGGCATTGGCGATGAGGTTCATCCACACCTGGCGGATGAGGACGCGATCCGCCACCGCCGGCGGCAGGTTGCCCAGGCGAATATTCGCCTGTCCGCCACCACGGTCAAGTTCCTCGATCACTGTCGCAACCTCGGCACGCATGTCCACTTGCTCGCGCTGCATTTCCTGTTTGCTGTAGAGGGACAGATCGAGCAGGTCCTGCATCAATTCGCCCATGCGTCGCGCACTGCAACGCACCCGACTCAGCAAATGCTTCGCTTCCTCGTCCGGAAGATCGGCGATGCGCTCTTCCAACAGCGCGCCAAAGCCCTCGATCGCGCGAATGGGTGCACGCAGATCGTGGGACACGCTGTAGGTGAAAGCATTCAGTTCGGCATTGGCCGATTCCAGCCCGGCGTTGCTCTCCTTCAGCGAGCGTGCCAGGCCCTCCAGCTCAATCATGCGCCGCTCCCGCTCCTGGTGGAGTGCCACTTGCGCATGGCCCATCCAGCGAATGGTCACCACCGAACCCACGAATACCATCAGGATGAGCAGATAGGTGGGCCACGACGCTCGCCACCATTCGCTGACCAGCAGCTTGTCCGGCTGGGTGAGATACATCGTCAGCGGATAGTCGCGCAAACGGCGGTAGACGTTTGTGCTTGCGATTCCGGTGAATGAATTGATCCCGGAAACTTGGCCCGACTCGGGAAAGTTGGCGTCCACGAGATGGCGCGCCAGCGTGCCCGTGGCGGGCTGCTTGAAGATGTTCTCGCTGGGCAGTGCCGGCAGCGGGTGCCGCGCCACGATGTAGCGATCATCGCGCATGAGGCCCATCGCCGATTCGTTCCGCATGGGCACATCACGCCAGAATTCCTGGGCGCGGGTCTGATACAGCCCGGCCACGAGGATGTACTTCAACGCACCGGAATCGTCCCGGATGCCGTAGCGCAGATGGGTCACCCATGCCTTGGAGATGGGACCGAAGTATGGCCGGCCGATGTCCATGACGGCGCCCTGCCTGAGCCTCTCGCGCGCGTCCACGAACGACGGCAGCTTGCCCACATTCGGCAGCGGCCCCGCGACCGGCTCGCTGCTGTAGAGATTCTGGCCCTCGGCCTCGGTGAACACAATGATCTGGAACTCGGGAAAGCGCTGCTTGAACGCAGCGAGGCGCTCACCGGTGTCGGCAGGAATGCCCGCAGCCATGATCGCGGCCGCCTCCGCGCCGATGGCCTTCTCCAGCGTCTTGAGATAGCTGTTGACGGCATAGGCGCCCATGTCCACGAGGGCGCGCATGCGCGCATGCTCACTTGCCATCTCGCGCTGCCAGGACAGAAACCAGTAGGCGCCGCTCACCGAGAGGAAGACCAGAAACGCGAGCAGATACGCCGCGACCCGCTGCTGCCTCGTGAGCAGAATGCTGTCGTTGCCCAGCCAGCGGTTCACCGTCGCCGCCAACACCGCCTGCCGCGCACGGGGCGCGGCGACTGGGTCCTGAGCGGGAGGCGTGGAGTCCATGTTGTTGTCCGAGGGGACGATGGAAGCATCAATCCGCGACGATGGATTCAGTGTATGCCTGCATTCGGCCAAGAGCCAGAACAATTGCCGTGGTTATACCCTTCAATTCGTTGGATGACCCCCGGCGAAATTGCACCGGAAAATCCATCCTGTTCGCCGCATGACTGGCCCGACCCGGGACGTAGATTGAGCCCAATGCTGCGTGCCGTATGCAACATGCCGCACCCCTACCGCGCCGGACGCCACGCGCCATAGTGTTCGGCCAGCAGCGCGGCGTACCCGCCACCAACCACCGGGAGATCACCATGCCACTGGACACCACCCTTGATGCCTCCGCCGCCGCCCTGCTGGGTGTGATCGCGCTGGAACAGATTCTGCCGATCATCAGCGTGGTCCGAGCGGCCAACGACGAAGGCTATGACACCGACCTGCGCACTGTCGCGCTCGCCTGGCAGCTGGGGCAGTTCGCCAGTCCGGCTGCGACCGGCGAATATTCGCAGGCACCCGGAGACGACGAGGCGGCCTGAGCCGCGCCAAACGTCAGCTGCGCGCGAGACTCATCAGCAGCCGGCGGCCGGTCGACCCCGGCCCGGAAAGATCCAGTCCGGCAATGCCGCGGCTGAGCCAGGCCGGCTCCAACGGGCCCGCGGCCGCGTCCAGCGTACCGCCGTCGACATAACCCATCCACCATTGCGGAAAGCTTCGCGTCGTGATCGGCTGCTCCCAGCAAAGTACCAGGGCACGGTGCCGCGGATCATGGTGGATGATTTCCCCATACAGCCGCCGCACCGCATCAGCAGGCCCTTCCAGAAGCTGCAGGAACGTGCCTGTCCGATACAGCAATACGCCGGTCACGCCGATGGCGGCGTTGCGCCGTCGCGAGCTGGCAAGAATTCGCTCAAGTTCCTGCTCGGGAAAGTCATGGGGGAACGCGTTGCTGACGTAAACCAGTTCCAGCAACGTTGGCGTATTGGCCATGTCGGATGTCTCGGGCTTCATCACTCAGGCAACGTGAAGCTGAAACGCGCGCCCTTTCCCAGTTCGCCTTGAGCGGCAACGGCGCCGCCGTGGCGCTCCACCACACGACGAACAATGGCGAGGCCCACGCCGGTGCCGGTGAATTCGCGGTCGGTGTGCAGGCGGTTGAACATCTGGAACAGCTTGCCGACGTAGGCCATGTCAAAGCCGGCACCGTTATCCTCGACGAAATAGCCGCCGCTGTCGTGGCCGATGCGCACCTTGGGCGTTGCGCTCCTCGCGCTGTACTTGAATGCGTTGACGATGAGGTTGCTCCACACCTGGCGCATGAGCACGCGGTCAGCATGCACCGGCGGCAGCTCGCCCACTTCGACCGTGGCCGTGCCGCGGAGCGGCGCCAGCTCGTCGAGAATCGATGCCACCTCGGCCTGCATGTCCACCGTCTGCAACTGCATCTCCTGGCGGCTGAGCCGGGACAGTTCGAGCAGGTCATTGATCAGCTCGCCCATGCGCACCGCATTGGCCCGCACACGATTCAGCATGTCCCTCGCCATGGGCGACGGGGATTCGCCCAGTTCTTCAGCCAGCACGGCAGTGAAGCCGTCGATGGCACGGATGGGTGCGCGGAGGTCATGCGACACGGTGTAGCTGAAGGCATTGAGCTCGGCGTTGGCGGCTTCGATCTCGGCATTGGTCGCGCGCAATTTGTCGTTCAGCGCTTCCAGCTCGCGGACCCGGCCTTCGCGTTCGGCCGCCCAGTGGGCCTGCTGTTTGCCAATGCGACGGATCATCAGCAGGCCGCCCAGCATCAGCGCCAGGATCAGGGTGAGGAACGGCCAGCTGGAGGACCACCAGTGCTTCCATACATTCTGCGTCGGATCGCTGACGAAAAAGTACAGCGGATAGCTTTCCAGCCGCTCGTAGGCGATGATCGAGTCCAGCCCGGTGGAAACCGGTTGGCCTTTGAACATGCCTTTTGCCGGATTGCCCTGCTGCTTGAGATGCACGGCGACCACACCGGGGAACGGTTCGTCGCGGTAGTAGGCACTGTCTGGCGGGGGCGGCGGATTGCGCACCAGGAGATAGTAATCATCGCGGTAGACGCCCATCGCCTTGTCGGCCGGCAAGTCTGATCCGCGCCAGAAGCTGAATGCCTGCTCGGCTGGCAGCCCGGCGGCGACAGTAAAGACCAGGTTGCCCGCAGCATCCTTGACGCCAATGCGGAGCTTGGTGAGGCGGGTCTTCGAGACCGGACCGATGAAGGGGCGCTCCACCACCATGGTGGCGCCGTTGCGCAGCCGCTCGACCGCATCCCTGAAGGCTGCCTGGTCGCCGACATTGGGCGGCACCCCGGTCACCCTGCTCTCGCTGTTGGCCGGGCTGGTGCCATCCGGCAGGGTCAGCGTGACGATCTGGAAGTCGGGAAAGGCGCGCTTGAAAGCGGCCAGGCGCTCATGCGCATCGGTAAAGTCATCGTAACTGCGCAGATCATTGCCCAGCACATTGAGCGACTTCTCCAGCGTGCGCAGATAGTTGTCGATCGCTTTGGCACCCATCGAGGCATTCGTGGCCAGCCGCTCCTGGTGACGATCCAGCTCGCCTTCCCAGGAAATGGCATAGATCAGCACGCCCACCACGAAGGTGAGGGCCAGCCACGCGGTGTAGACGAACGCGCGCGTGCGCCGGTTGCTGAGCAGGCTGCTGTTGCGAGTGGCCAGCGAGTCTCCGTGTCGGCTCGACGCCGACAATCCAGTCAGCCGCGAGGCTGGCGGCTCGACGGCAGATTGCGAAGGTAACTTTGCGAGGGGATCGGGCATGGCTCTTCTTGTGGGTACGGGACACGAACGCATGCCCGCTCAAGTCGAATTCATCGCTCAGGTCGGCCGCCGGTGGGCCGCAATGCGCGCGCGGCCCGGATGCAACACAGTTCGACGGCGCAAATGCTCAGCACGGTCAATGTGCCCCGCAGTGTAGCGCAGGCCGTGCGCCAGGAGAACGCAAGCAGCGGCGAGGCGCACGGCCGGATCGACTGACTCGCCCGTCCGTGACGGATGTGCGTCAGGTTCCAGTCCCGGCAACGATGCGTCTGGTGCCGGCAAGCCGCGCCGCATCCTCCAGCGTGCGCAGCAGACTCGACACCTGTTGCGCGGCCGCAATCACCGACTGCGCCGCCGCATCGTTCTGCACAGACGCGCTGGCGATGCGATCGACGTTGCGGGCGATTTCATGACTGGCGCCGGTCTGCTCATGCAACGCGACGTTGATGTCTCCCACCACGCGCACCACGCCCGATGCACCTTCCTGCAGCCGCGCCATGCAGACGCCCGCGCCTGCCGCCTTGGCGACACCATCGGTGACCCGCTCGGACCAGGTTGCGACGTGGTGCACCGCCTCGGCTGTGCCCTCCTGGATGTTCTGGATCATGGTGCCGATTTCGCGTGTCGATTCCGTTGTACGCTCGGCGAGCTTGCGCACCTCGTCGGCCACGACGGAGAAGCCCCTGCCCTGCTCGCCGGCGCGCGCCGCCTCGATGGCCGCATTCAGGGCCAGCAGATTGGTCTGATTGGCGATCTCCTGGATGACATGCACGATGCGCGAGATCTGGTCGGACTGGCTGCCGAGACGCTCGATGATGGCATTCAGGTCCTGCATGGCGCTGGCGATTTCTGCCATCTGGTTGGCCGCGCGCTGGACCACGTCGTTTCCCTCAAGCGAAAGCGAGCCGGCTTCCCGCGACGCCTTGAGCGCAGTTTCAGAATGCTGCGTGGCGCTGCCGATGCTGGTCAGCATCTGCTGCACCGATGCGGACATGCTGGCCGCGGCATTGCCCTGCTGTCCGGAGGATGCGGCGATCTGGCTGGACGCAACAGAGAGTTCATCGGCCACTGCGCGAAGCCCATGGGTGCCGGCATGGATCTCGGCGAGCGAGCGCTGCCATTGCTGGCGGAGTGTTTCGAGCGCCGCGGCGACAGTGCCGGGGCCGGCATCGATCGCGTGTTCAAGACGACCGGATGCCCAGTCTTCTACGGCTTCACGCAACCTGTCCGGCGCCGCGCCCAGTCGGGTGTGGAGGTCACGCAACGCCTGGATCGATACCACCAATGCCAGGAACGCGAATGCTGCAACACCGCCCGCCGCAGCGGCGAACACTGGCGAATACTCTCGACTGAATAGCTCTGGCCGCAGCATGGTCACGCTTGCCAGTACGGCGGCAGCCACGATCGGCAGGGCGCCGGCCGAAAGTACACGGAAAGAGACGAGGGCTTTCATGTTGTTCTCCAGATGCTGGGTTTGCTTCGGTAGCTTTGGTGGCTTCGGTGGCTCTGTGTCTGTGGAGTTGACTGCGGACAGCGACATGCGATCAGGCATTCAGTGGCTCGACCAGACGGCCGATACCCATCAGCTCGCGCAGCTCCAGCAGCAGCACCAGCTCGCCGTCGCCAGACAGCGTTGCGCCAGAAACGCCTCGCGGCTTGACACCTTCCAGCGGCTTGATCATCACTTCATCCTGGCCCATGAAACCGTCGACGCCGATGACACAGCTGGTGTCGCCGCTGCCAATGAGCACACCCACCGGCGCCGGGCCCGGGCGACTCCTGCCGAGCAATGTCGCGAGGCAGTGATAGGGCATCACCTCGCCGCGCAACACCACCGTCGGCTTGCCGGACACGCGCTGCACCACGGGGCCGTCGAGCGGGAGGATTTCCCGCACCGTCGACAGCGGCAGTGCGAGTGGCTGTTCGCCGAGCCGGATCATGAGCACCGGCAGAATGGCCAGCGTCAACGGCAGGAGAATGGTCATGGTGCTGCCCTCGCCGGGTGCCGAGGTGATGTCGATGCGACCACCCAGCTTGCGAATATTCGTCTGCACCACATCCATGCCCACACCCCGACCAGACACGTCGGTGATCTGGTCCTTGGTCGAAAAGCCGGGAAGGAAGATGAGCTTGAGGCATTGCGCTTCGGTGAGCGATGCCGCAGTGCCAGGTTCAAGCAGGCCCTTCTCCAGCGCCTTCTGGCGGATCACATCGCCTTTCATGCCGCGACCGTCGTCGCGAATCTGGATCATGAGTTGGTCACCGACCTGCTGGGCCGACAGCGTCACCCTGGCACGCGCGGACTTGCCGGCGGCGATCCTTTCGGCCGGCGGCTCGACGCCGTGATCAATTGCGTTTCGCACCAGATGAACCAGCGGATCATTCAACTCGTCCAGGATGGTCTTGTCGACCTCCGTCTCCTCGCCTTCCAGTGCCAGGTCCACGTCCTTGCCCAGCGAGCGCGAAAGATCGCGGGCCAGCCGGGAGTACTTCTGGAACACACGACCCACGGGCTGCATGCGCGCCTTCATCACCGCCGAGCGCAGATCATCGACCATCATGTCGAGCTGGCTCACCGCCTTTTCCAGTTGGCGGATCTGGGTTTCCCTGTCGTTGGACCGCACCAGCAGCGACTTGAGTCGCTTCAGCCGGTTGGTGGTCAGACCGATTTCGCCAGTGAGGTTGAGAATGTGATCGAAACGCCCGGTTTCGATGCGAATGCTGTTGTCCTTGTTTTGCGGGCTGGCGGGCGCGGGAACGGCTTTCGGGACCGGTCGGGCCGCGCGTGTGGCGGAGGGCGCGGCCACGATCGCTTCCGCTGTCTGCCGGGCGGCGCCGGGCGCCCCGTCCACAGGCATTCCCGTCAGCGCAGCGAGATAGGCCGCCCAGTCGGGCATGCCGCCGGCTTCTGCGGGCACTCGCACGGGTGAATCGGCGGCTGTCGGCAAGGGCTTCGCCACTGCAGATGAAGCTGCGTCGGTGCCCGCGGCTGCGGCGCCGGACGCGAGCGTGCCTGCCTGCGCCGTCATGATCGGCCTGCCCTCCATCGCGGCGGCCAGCGCCGCCAGCAGATCGGTCGGTGCCGGCTCGGGAAAACTGTGCGCTGCCATTTCGGCAAACATCCGGCGGACTTCACCGGTGGCAGCCATGATGAGATCGAGGAGCTCGGCAGACAGCTGCATCTTGCCGCTGCGCAACTGATCAAACAGGTTCTCGGTCTTGTGGCAGAGATCCACCAGTGGCGTGGCTTCCAGGAAACCGCCGCCACCCTTGATGGTGTGAAAGCCGCGAAAGATATCGTTCAGCAGTGCGCCATCGGATGGCGCGGATTCCAGTGCGACCAGCTTGCGATCCACGTCTTCCAGCAGATCACCGGCCTCGACGAGGAAGTCGTCGAGGATGTCGAGGCAGTTGGCAAAGGCGCTCATGGTTGGACATTCGTGGCGAATATTCGCATGGAGGAAAGGTTCAGAAACCGAGGCTCTCGAGAAGATCGTCCACCTGGCCCTGCGAGGTGACGACATCGGTGCGGCCGGCAGCGTCGACCACCGGTCCGGACAGCCAGGCCGTTTCGACTTCCCCGCGCTTCTCGGGCGGCGTTGTGTCGAGCAGGAGCTTGACCAGTTGCTCCTCCAGGCCGGTCGCCACGGACGCGATGCGGTTGATCACCTGACCGGTCAGGTCGTGGAAATCCTGCGCCATCATCACCTCGATGAACTGGGCATTGGTCTCGTCGCTGCGCTGAGCAAGGGAATTCAGGAAAGCGCGGGTGCGGTCAGCCGTCGCCTTGAATGCCTCGACCGATTGCCTGCCGGCGTAGACATCGTCCCAGTCGCGGGACAATGCGGCCGCATCGGCCTGCACGGCTTCCTGAAGCGCGGTTCCGCGCTCGGCTGCGCCCAGTGCACGTTCAGCGGCATTGCCGGTGAGATTGGCAATGTAGGCCAGGCGCGCACGCGCATCGGGCAGCGCATTGACCGCCGTCGCGACGTTCTTGTCGTAACCCAGTTCGCGCAATGCATCGTGCAGATTGCGGGTGAGCGCGCCGATGCGGTGGAACACGTCGTGTGGCTCCACCGCATCGGACGATGCTTGCGCCGATGCATCAGTGACTGCGGCGACTGCGGTGTCCCCAGTCGGCACAGAGTCAGGGGCAGAGTCAGGGGCAGAGTCAGGGGCAGAATCAGCGCTGTGTGCTGCTGCGGATGCCGCTGACACCCGGTCAAACAGCGCCTCCAGGTCGTCTTCCGCACCCATGACGGGCTCATTCGCGGCAAGCTGCGGGCTCTGCGCAGCGGCGACGGTTTGTGGCGGCTGGTAGCTGGCTGCCACCTGATCGAAGAGTGCTTCCAGATCGTCGGTAGCGGCTGCGGTGCTGGCTGCGGAAGGCAGGGCGGACATGATGGACTCCCTTGTTGTCTGGAGCGGAAACTAAGCGGCCATTTTCTGGATGATCTTGCCCAGCTTCTCTTCCAGCGTGGCCTTGGTGAAGGGTTTGACGATGTAGCCGGACGCGCCGATCTGCGCGGCGGTCACGATGTCCTCCTTCTTGGCCTCAGCCGTCACCAGCAGCACGGGCAGCGACTTCAGCTTGTCGTCGGCGCGGATCTGGCGCAGGAGCTCGAAGCCGTTCATGTTGGGCATGTTGAGGTCGCTCACCACGAAGTCGAAGCTGCCCGCCTTGAGCTTCTGCAACGCGACGGCGCCGTCCTCGGCTTCGTCCGCATTCTGGTGGCCGATTTCCTTGAGCAGGTTGCGCACGATGCGGCGCATGGTGGAGAAATCATCGACGATGAGGAATTTCAGTTCGGCTGACATGGTCAAGCTCCTTGCAGTGGCGCGGTTTGCAACATGCGACGGATGGCCTGCGCCAGGTCATCCGGTTTGAACTTGGGAACATAGGCATCCACGCCCACCTGCTGGCCCAGCTTCTGGTTGGCCACGGATGAGAGGGATGAGTGCATGACGACGGGAATGCCATCGAAGCGGCGATCGGACTTGATGTTGCGGGTGAGCACGTAGCCATCCATTTCCGGCATTTCGGCATCGAGCAGGATGAGCCCCAGCGTGTTGTGCAGCGGCGTGCCCGACGCCTGCGCCGCATCGGCCTGCGCGCGCAGCTTGGTCCAGGCCTCGGCACCGTTGACCGCATGGTTGTGCGCCACCTTGAGTCCGTCCAGCACCTCGGTGATGCGCTTTCTTGCCAGCGAAGAGTCATCGGCGAAGAACACGCTGCGCAGCGCCACCTCATCCTCGACGGGGTCGAAGCGCGGGATGGCTTCCTCGCCAATGACATTGGAGAGGATTTGCTCGACATCGAGGATGGAAACCAGGCGGCCGCGGGTCGACCCCGGCAGCGGTGGCAGCTCCGTGACGGCGGTGACCAGTCCGGCGCCCTGCATCAGCACGGAGCGCGGCGCCTTGACCTCGGTCCAGTCGACGCGAACGATGCGGTCGACATCGCCGACATGGAACGCCTGTGTGTGCCCGGAAAACTCGGTCACGATGAGCTTGCCCGGCCCTTCCCTGCGCGGCACATCCAGGCACAGCGCAAGATCAAACACCGGGATGATGTTGCCGCGAAGTGAAATCAACCCTTCGACGGACGATGGCAGATTCGGCGCCGGTGTGGGCGCGATCATCTCGCACACTTCGCGTACCTTGAAAACGTTGATGCCAAACGTCTCCTGATCAGACACCGAGAAGAGCAGGAGCTCCATCCGGTTCGACCCGGCCAGCCGGGTCTTGTCGTCGATCATGCGAAGCAGGTGATTGTCGTGTGCGCCCATGGTCATTCCTTGGCGGTGGCGGTATTGGGGGTTGCTGCGGCCGGCGTGGCGGCAACCACCCCCGGCGCGGCCTGTAGGGCATCGCTGACCTGCTCGGCGTCGCTTGCCTCGACAGGGGCGCGCGCATGGCGCACGGCATCCGCTGCCTCGGTCGTCATGACGATGATGCTGATGCGGCGATTGGACGGATCTCTCGGATCGTCTGCCTTGAGCGGCACGGAGTCGGCCAGACCGACCACGCGAATCATCTTCTGCTCATTCAGCCCACCGGAGACCATCTCACGCCGCGAGGCGTTGGCGCGATCGGCGGAGAGCTCCCAGTTGGAATAGCCGCGTTCACCACCTGAATAGGGCGCGGCGTCGGTGTGGCCGGACAGGCTGATCTTGTTGTCCACCTCGTTCAGCACGACAGCGATCTCGTGCAGCACGCCCACGGTGTAGTCCTTCAGCTTGGCGCGGCCCATGTCGAACATGGGACGGTTCTGCTCGTCGATGATCTGGATGCGCAGACCCTCGCTGGTGATGTCCAGCTTGATCTGGTTGGCAAACGGGCGCAGGCGGACGCTGGATTCGATCACGTTCTCCATGCGCAGCTTCAGTTCGCGAAGACGAGCCATCTCGCGTTTTCTGACCTCTTCCTGCGCCGCCTGCAAGTTGATGGTGCGTTTCCGATCCGGCTTGTCGGTGCGCGCGACCTGGCCGTGGGTGCGGGACAGGTCCTGCCCGCCGCCGTTGACGACGCTCGAGCTGTCGCCCGAGCCCGACCCGCCAGCCAGCGCCACCTTTAGCGGTGAATTGAAGTAGTCCGCGATGCCCTGCAGGTCGCCCTTGGTGGTTGAACCGAGCAGCCACATCAGGAGAAAGAACGCCATCATCGCCGTCACGAAGTCGGCATAGGCGATCTTCCAGGCGCCGCCATGGTGGCCGCCGGCCACTTTCTTGATGCGCTTGATGATGATCGGGGGTTTGGCGTCGCCGCCGGCCTTGGCCATGATGTGTATGTCCGGGTGTTCGTTGTGGGCGTTGATTGCGAATATTCGCTAGCGGGCCTTGGCCTGCTTCACGTGCTGCTCCAGTTCGGAGAAGCTCGGGCGTTCCGTCGAGAAGAGCACCTTGCGGCCGAACTCCACCGCCAGCGCCGGGGCATAACCATTGAGACTGGCGAGCAGCGTGACTTTCACGCTCTGCAGTTCCTTGGAACTTTCATCCAGCTTCTGGCCCAGCAGATCCGCGAGCGGACCGACAAAGCCATACGCCAGGAGGATGCCGACGAACGTGCCCACCAGGGCCGCGCCGATCTTGGCGCCCAGGATGGCGGGCGGTTCGCCCACCGATCCCATGACGTTCACCACGCCCATCACGGCGGCCACGATGCCGAAGGCCGGCAAACCGTCGGCAACTTTCTGCACCGCATGAGCGGGCACGTGGCCCTCGTGATGATGCGTTTCCATTTCCTGATCCATGAGGGCTTCGATCTCGATCGGATTCAGGTTGCCGCTCACCATGAGCCGCATGTAATCGGTGATGAACTCGATGAGGTGATGGTCGGCCAGGAGCTCCGGATACTTGCCGAAGATCGCACTCTCGGCGGGATTCTCGACGTCGCGCTCGATGGCCATCATGCCCTCCTTGCGCACCTTCACCAGGAGGTCGTAAAGCAGGCCCATCAGCTGCAGGTAGCGATCCTTGGTGAACTTGGATCCCTTGAGACAGGTCGGCAGCGCCTTCAGCACAGCCTTGATCACCTTGCTGTTGTTCGCGACCACGAAGGCGCCCAGGGCGCCACCGGCGATGATCATGAACTCGAAAGGCTGATTGAGCGCGCCCAGCTTGCCGCCGTGCAGCATGAAGCCGCCCAGCACGGAACCGACTACGACGATGTATCCGACAATCACCAGCATGACGTATTGCCTCCCAGCAATGTTGGTCCCCTCGCAGTTCCAGTGGGAACACAGGCTCGGGGAGTCTCAGTGAATGTCGGCATGGGAGATTGATTCTTTAGAGACTCCGTTCGGCCCGCAGGGAAA
Organism: Burkholderiales bacterium; assembly: GCA_033764435.1. GTDB lineage: Bacteria > Pseudomonadota > Gammaproteobacteria > Burkholderiales > Usitatibacteraceae > JAEUMY01. Next base: position 121,042 of record JANRIX010000022.1, on the reverse strand, counting down.
AAATGGGCCCGTCGGGCAGCTGCAGCGAGCGAGTCGCGCGGCGCCGAAACGGGCCTGAGGGAGGAGCCGTTGCGGGACCGGCTGCGCGAATATTCGCAAGCCGGCCCGGAGGTTTGGAATCAATGCACGGTCGGAAAATCTTCCTCTTCATCGGGGCCGCATCCGGCGGCACTGGCAGCACGCGTCTTGCCCGCGCGCGACGGCATGTGGCAAAGGCCGCACACGTAGTCGTCGGTGAGTTCGTTGGTATGCACGACGAAATGGCCGCCACACTTCTTGCACGGCGTCAGCGTGAGCATGTTGGCGTTGAAGAACTTGACCAGGCGCCAGGCGCGGGTCACCGACAGCACCGGCTCGTGGCCCAGGTTCTTCACCTGCTCCAGATACAGCTGGCAGGCGCGGATAACGGCATCGATCTCGTCCAGCTCCGTCGTCTTGCTCAGGTTCTCGTAGATGTTCATGAACAGCGACGCATGGATGTTGGGCTGCCAGGTCATGAACCAGTCGGTGGAGAACGGGAGCATGCCCTTGGGCGGTGACTCGCCGCGGATCTCCTTGTAGAGCTTCAGCAGACGCTCGCGGGACAGGGAGGTTTCCGACTCCAGAACCTGCAGGCGGGCACCCAGATGAATCAGATCGCTTGCGACACGAATCTGGCGGGCTTCGTCGATGATGGACTTGGGTCTCATGATCAGGCCGCCTCTTGGTAGGTGTTCATGTTGCCGGCCATGAGGATGGAGGCATGGATGCCGGCGCCGACGGCGCGGTCCTTGCTGTGGCTGGCGAGAAGGTTCCAGACCATTTCGTCATCGAAGCGGAAGCGACACATGAGCATGTTGGCAGCGGCCATCTTGAGAAGCTGGGCACTGGTGAGCTTCTCGATGATCGTCGCGACCTCCTCGCTGATGCCCAGACGGAACAGGGCTTGCGCGCGGTCCTGGCGAATCATCTGCTGCGCCAGCATCAGATAGGACAGATTGGTGTCACGGATCTCTTCTTTCAGTTGCTCGATATTCATTTCCATGTCTCCTTCGCATTTTTAAGATCGCTTGCTTCGCCTGGGGCCGGCTTCAGCCGGTTCACGCTGCGTTCGACCACGGCGCCATGTTCGTCCCGCTCAGGGTTTTCTTGAATCCGAAAGTCAGGGAATGTGTCGTTGGAAAAGGCCTTATCCGAGCTGTCGGAAAATGTCCTACACGGAGGGCGCCGGGCGCTCCGGGCGGGAGGTTGAACGGAGGACGCACGGGCGGCGCGGGGAGCATCCCGCCCCCGGTCCATGCCGCCGACAACGGGGCCCGGGGAGAGGCCCAGCAAGGCTTGATCCAGCTTAAGGCTCGCGAATCCAAAAAGTAGGACTATGTTTCCCGCCTGATCAGGCTTTTCCCGACCGGCTGCATCGGGGAAAATGGCTCGCTTCGAATACCTAAAAGAAAGCGATAGCGGAAATGGAGAACGCTTGAGCACCACGGGGCCAGCCGACAGGATGGCGCCCTCTGTGTCTGCCGTCGCGGAGCAGTTGACGCTCCGCCGCCGGCTGACCATCTACGCCGTCGTGATGCTGGCGCTCGGGATATCTGTGCTCGTGCTGCCGGACTTCAGCGTGTTCCCTGCCCGGTCCCCGGCCATGCTCCAGCTCCACATGGTGGTGGAGCTTTTCGCCGTCTCGGTGGCGGCCATGGTCGCGGCATTGGCGGCAAGCTCGATGGACCGTGACCGGACGGGCCAGTCGGTTTACCTGGCGGCGGGATTCGGCAGCGTCGCGGTGCTGGACGGCATCCATGCGCTGTCCTCCGAGGGAATGCCCGGCGCGCTGGTCACCGCGAACACGGATCATGCGTTCTACTACTGGCTGCTGGGACGCACCGTGACCGCCGTGATCATGTTGGCCGTCGCGATGAACCTGGAATGGCGGCAGCCCGCAAGACGCCTCATTTTCGGCACCGCCCTGGTTCTGGCGGCGAGCCTCTGGATCGGTGAAGCCTCCCCGCACTGGGTGCCCGACCTGTACCGGCCGGACGAAGGCGTGACGCTGCTCAAGAGTTCGATTGAAGTCGCGCTGGCCCTGGCATTCGTGTACGCAGGCGCGCTCCTGCTTCGCCGGCATGACGCAGTCAATTACCGGCGAAACCTGCCGCTTGCCGCCGCCTGCCTGACACTCGCCATGGGTGAGGCACTGCTCGTCGAGTTCCTCGCGCCGACTTCACTGGCAAACATAGTCGGGCATGCCTTGAAGCTGGTTGCCTACGGGTTCATCTACAGCGCAATCTTTCTGGATGGCATCCGCGCCCCCATGCGCAAGCTGGAGCACGCCATCGCGGCGCTGCGCGAAAGCGAGGCCAGGCTGCGTGCACTGGCAGACAACCTGCCAGACGGATTGATCTATCAGTTCACCCGGGATGCCCAGGGCCGGCCCCGCTTCCTCCACATGAGCCGGGCGGTGCAGACCATGCACCAGATCAGCGCGGAAGAGGCCATGCGGGACGGATCGCCGCTGTTCAAGCAGATCCTGGCGGAGGACATGCCGACGATGCTGGCATCGGAGGCGGAGTCCAGACGAACCATGCAACCCGCGTCGGGAGTTATCCGCTTCTGCCGGCCGGATGGCCAGATCCGGCACATGCTGTTTTCCTCTCGGCCGCGCACGGGCGAGGACGGGCAGATCATCTGGGACGGCGTGCAGCTGGATGTGACCCGGCATGAGCAGACTCGGGAGGCGCTGGAACATGAGCGCGCCAGGCTGCGCGGCATCATCGACTCGGCGATGGATGGCATCCTGTCGCTGGACAACGAGCAGCGGATCGTGCTCGTGAACCGTGCCGCGGAGCGGATCTTTGGCTATCCGGCCGATGCACTCCTGGGCCAGCCGGTGGATCGCCTGCTTCCAGCGCGCTTCCGCGATGCCCATCGCCGTCATCTGAATGCCTTCCGCGAGCATGGCGCATCGGCCCGAGCGATGGGCACCTTCGGCCATGTCGTCGGGCTGCGCGCCGACGGCACCGAGGTGCCGCTTGAGGCGTCGATAGCGCGGCTGTCGTCCGAAGGCCAGTCGCTCTACCTGGCCATCGTCCGGGATGTCAGCGCCAGAGTGGAAGCCGACGCCGCTCGACTGCGTCTGGAATAGCAGCTTCAGCAGGCTCAGAAGATGGAGGCGGTCGGGACGTTGGCCGGTGGCATCGCGCACGACTTCAACAACATCCTCGCCATCATCAATGGCAATGTCACCCTGGCGCTGGAGGACATCCCTGCCGGCCACCCCGCGGCGGTCTCCTTGCGCGAGGTCGAGCGTGCCGGACTGCGCGGCCGCGATCTCGTCCAGCGCATCCTGACCTTCAGCCGGCGTCGTCAGGAAAACCCGCAGATCATCGAGCTGGATGCCATTCTGGCGGATGCTAAGCGCCTGCTGCGACCGACGCTGCCCGCCGGCATCGAATTGGACGTGGCGGTTGCGCCCGACCTGCCCGCAGTGCGGATGGACCGCGTCGCGTTGGAGCAGATCCTGGTCAATTTGTGTACCAACGCGGCGCATGCCATGCCTGATCATGTCGGCCGCATCAGCATCGCGGTCAGGGCCGAGGCGACCGCCGATGCCACTGCGACACCCGAGGTCGTCCTTGAAGTGACCGATACAGGCAGCGGCATCCCGCCCACCATCCTCCCGCGCATATTCGATCCATTCTTCACCACCAAGGCCCCCGGTGAGGGAACAGGATTGGGCTTGCCGATGGTTCATGGCCTGGTGAAGCGTGCCGGTGGCCGGATCGACGTGCGCAGCGAAGTTGGCGAGGGCAGTGTCTTCACGATCAGGCTGCCCGGCATCAGCGCCGTAGCGCCCGCCCCGCAGATCGACAGCGCACCCAAAAGTCGACCCCGACACGCCACAGTGCTGTATGTGGACGACGAGGATTCACTGGTCTTCCTGATGCGTCGCGGCCTGTCGAGAATGGGCTACACCGTTCACGGATTTGCCGATCCGACGGAGGCCGCCGCGGCGGTGGAATCCTCTGCGGTGGACTATGACGTCGCGATCGTCGACTACAACATGCCTCACCTGTCCGGGCTGGATCTTGCGAGGCGACTCATCGGCGTTCATCCGGAACGTGGCGTGATTTTGACCTCCGGCTTCGTCAACGATGAATTGGAGCATGCCGCGAATGCCATCGGCATTCTCACGGTGGTCTACAAGCCGGCCACCATCGAGGACATGGTTCAGGTCGTTGATGGCTGGATCACTCGCAGTACCGGTACCGAGTCCGACACCCAAGCGCACCGGCCAAGCCGTGGCGCTTGATCGCAGGCCGCGTCGTGCCGCCGCAAGGGTGGCTTGCAGCGCTTCGCGCAAGCATCGAATTGAACGGTGCTTTCCGCGCTGTTTCGGGCTTCACTGCCTGGTGCCCGGGGCTAATGTGTCCATGTGACGCGGCTGGAATGCCGGGAGGGTCGTTCAGCCGCGTCCAATCTGCACACGTGAACCGGTTCACGGCCGCTGGCGTCATGGCCTTCGATGAGCGCTAAAGTTTTCCCCGGCGCGCACCGATAAGTTCTCCAACGGCGTCTCGCCAATGCGGGTCGCGGTTTCCGGAACGGCAACCGGACCCCACTCAACCTCTGTAAAGGAGACACTCATGCCTCAAGTCATCAATACCAACGTTGCGTCGTTGAATGCCCAGCGCAACCTGAACACCTCGCAAACCGCGCTGTCCACGTCGCTGCAACGCCTGTCCTCGGGTCTGCGCATCAACAGCGCGAAAGACGACGCTGCCGGTCTCGCGATCTCGGATCGCATGACGGCGCAGATTCGCGGTCTCAACCAGGCCGTGCGCAATGCCAATGACGGTGTGTCGCTGGCCCAGACCGCGGAAGGCGCCCTGTCCCAGTCTTCCGGCCTGTTGCAGCGCATGCGCGAACTGTCGATCCAGTCCGCCAACAGCACCAACAGCGCCTCCGACCGCTCCGCCCTGCAGGCTGAAGTGAACCAGCTGAAGAGCGAACTGAACCGCGTGGCCAGCACCACGACCTTCAACGGCCTGAAAGTGCTCGACGGCACGTTCCAGAGCCAGGCTTTCCAGGTCGGTGCCAACGCCAACGAAACCATCAACGTTTCCATCTCCGGCGCAGCCGCTTCGGACCTGGCGAACTATGCCGCGACGGGCAACAACACCAGCGCGAACCAGGGCACCGGCCAAGCCGCCGCAGCGGCCGCCACGCTGCCGGCAACCAACGTCATCGCCGCGCAAACGCTGACCATCTCCGGTGGCAAGGGCACGACGACCGCTTCGATTTCCGCAGGTGATTCCGCCTACACCATCGCCGGCAAGGTCAATGCCGTGTCCGGCACGACGGGCGTCACCGCCAAGGCCACGAATGCCGTCACGCTCGGCTCGCTGTCCGCCGCGGGAACGGTCACGCTGACCCTCGGCAGCGGCGGATCGACATCAACGATTTCGGCCGCTGTGTCGACCACGGATCTCTCCGCGCTGCAAAAGGCCATCAACAACGTGACCGGAACGACGGGCATCACGGCCACCGTGTCCGGCGGCACGCTGACCCTGAACCAGGCGGAAGGCAAGGATGTTCAACTCGCCAATTTCAACCACTCCGTGGCCAGCGCGACTGTTGCCGTGACCGGCGCGGGCGGCGATGCCGTGACGCTCACCCAAGGTGCGGCTGACAGCACCGTGGTCGGCGGAACGGTGTCCTTCTCCTCGAGCGAGACGTACTCGGTGAGTTCGAGTGTGGCCAACACCGCCGGTTCGATTCTGGACGTGGCCGCCAACACCGCGGTGACCTCGACGGCAAACCTGGTGTCGGCCATCGATATCGGTTCACAGTCGGGTGCGCAGAGCGCGATCGACGTGATCGACTCGGCACTGGCCAAGGTCTCCAGCATCCGTTCTGATCTGGGCGCCATCCAGTCGCGCTTCGAATCGACCATCGAGAACCTGCAGACGACATCGGAAAACCTGTCTGGCGCGCGCAGCCGCATCCAGGATGCTGACTTCGCGGCGGAAACGGCCTCGCTGACTCGCAACCAGATCCTGCAACAGGCGGGTGTCGCGATGCTGGCCCAGGCCAATGCGTTGCCGAACAACGTGCTGTCCCTGCTCCGCGGTTGATGCAGATTCAGGCAACACATGAAGAAATCAGGAAATACCTGGCATTCGGCCGGAGGGGTCACACCCTCCGGTCGATTCGCGTTTCGACACATCCGTCGGTGCGCGCGCCCGGCTGAGGCCTCATCGGCGAGGAGGTGATCATGGAAATTCACGCAACCGGCGTCCCTGCTCCTTCCTGGGATCCTCCCACGCCCGGCGGCGTGGCTGGCCGCCTCCTCCCCGATGCCGCTTCCAAACCCGCACCCACTCTCGATCAGGCCATCTCCCGTGCCAACGCCGCCGCGCGCGACGCGGGCAAGGCGATCACCTTCGTGATGGATTCGGAATTGAACAAGGTGGTGGTCCGCGTGATCGACGGCAACACCAATGAAGTCATCCGCCAGATGCCCAGCGAGGAGATGGTGGAAATCAGCAAATCGATCCGCGACATGCAGGGACTGCTGCTGCGCATTCGCGCCTGAAGCCGGCGCGTAGCAGCGGCTCATCCCGAGATCGATAGCGAATATTCGCATGGCCATTTCCGCACCTGGACTGGGGTCCAACCTTGATGTGAACGGGTTGGTCACCCAGCTCATGGCCGCTGAGAAGAAGCCGATCGAGGCGCTCAACATCCGGGAAGCGTCCATCCAGGCGAAGCTCTCCGCGTTTGGCAGCATCAAAGGCTCGCTCTCTTCACTGAAGAGTGCTCTGGCCAGCCTGCGCGAGACGGCGCGCTTCTCCGGCTTCCGCGCATCGGTCGGTGACAGTGCCATCGCCAGCGTGAGTGTCTCCGGGCAGCCGGCCGTCGCCAATTACAGCCTCGAGGTCACCACACTGGCCCAGGCACAAAAGCTCAAGTCCGCGGCCTTCGCCAGCAGCACGGAAACCGTAGGCAGCGGCACGATCACGATCCAGTTCGGCAAGTACGAGTCCGGTGCATTCACGCTGAACGCCGACAAGCCGACCCAGAGCATCACCATCGACCCGGCCGACGGCTCCCTGGCCGGCGTGCGCGATGCCATCAACAAGGCCAACGCCGGCGTCACCGCCAATCTGGTCAACGACGGCACCGGCCAGCGTCTGGTGCTCTCAGCACGCGACTCTGGCGCTAGCAATGCGCTGCGCATCACGGTTGACGACGCCGACGGCAACCACACGGACGCAAGCGGTCTGTCGCAGTTGGCCTACGACGCGTCCACCGGTGGCACCCAGCGCCTGGCCCAGACGATTGCCGCGCAGGATGCAGCCTTCCTGCTGGATGGCATTGCCATCACCAAATCCTCCAACACCGTGAGCGACGCGCTGGAAGGCGTGACGCTGCAACTCAACAAGACCAATGCCGGCAGCCCGACCACACTCGCCGTGACCAAGGACACCGGTGCCACTACCAGTGCTGTGGAAGCCTTCGTCAAGGCCTGGAATGATGGTGCCAAGACCTTGCGCGATCTCTCCGCCTACAACGCCGCGACCAAGCAGGGTGCCATCCTCCAGGGCGACGCGACGGTGCTGGCCATCCAGTCGCAGATGCGCGGGGTGCTGGGGGCCGCCCTGGGAGACGTGGGCACATTGTCCGATCTGGGCATCGCGTTCGAATCCAACGGCAACCTGTCGCTGAACAGCAGCAAGCTCGCCAGTGCGATCGCAGCGGGCAGGAACATCGCATCCTTCTTCGCCGTCACCGGCACGACGACCGACAACCTGATCCAGTTCGCGAGCGCGGACGACAATGCGACGGCCGGCGCGCTGGGCGTGCAGATCACGCAAGCGGCCACCCGCGGGACCGCCGCCGGGGGCGCAGCGGCTGCGCTCACCATCACCGCAGGCGTCAACGATGCGCTGGTGATGAAAGTCGATGGCACCGAGATCAACGTCACGCTGGGTGCGGGCACCTACACGGCAGGTACGCTCGCCGCGGAACTGCAATCGCGCATCAACGGGGCGCTGGCCTCGGGCAGCGCGCGCGTCGCGGTCACCCAGAACGCCGGCGTGCTCACGGTGACATCAAACCGCTATGGCTCCGCCTCCATGGTCGAACTCTCCGGCGGCAACGCGCTGGCTGATCTCTTCGGCGCGCCGGTCGCCACGGCGGGCGTGGACGTGGCGGGCAGCATCGGTGGCGTCACCGGCGCAGGCAGCGGCCAGAAACTCACCGCGGCCGGCATCTCAATCGATGTGCAAGGTGCCGCCGGTGATCGCGGCACCCTCAACTTTTCCCGTGGTTATGCCGATCAACTCTCTACCCTGGTTGACAAGTTGCTCGCCTCGGATGGCTCGATCACCAGCCGCACCGATGGCATCAACGCGACGATCAAGGACATCGGATCCAGGCGCGAAAGAATGAACGAGCGCCTGGCGACGGTGGAGAAGCGTTATCGCGCACAGTTCATCGCCCTGGACACGATGATCTCGCGCATGACGCAGACGAGTTCCTTCCTGCAGAACCAGCTGTCCAACCTGCCCAAGGCGGGTCAATAGAAAACGGGGAAATCATGTTGAGTCTGAGATCACGCGGCGCCGCCGCCTATGCACGAGTCGCCGTCGAAAGCCGCGTTCCCGAGGCTGATCCGCATCAACTCATCCTGCTCCTGTATGACGGCGCGATTGCCGCCATTCAGCAGGGTCTCCTGCACCTTGCCGACCAGCGCGTTGCCGAGAAGGGCGTCGCCGTCTCCAAGGCCATCCAGATCATCGACGAGGGTCTGCGCCTGTCGCTTGACGAGAACGTCGGCGGTGCGCTGGCCCGGCAGCTTTGCGATCTCTACGACTACATGTCACGCCGCCTGCTCTTCGCCAGTGTGCGTAACGAACCCGAAGGCATGAATGAAGTGCTGGGGCTGCTGCGCGACCTCCGCAGCGCGTGGGCCGAGATCGGCACACAGGGTGGCGCGCAAGCGCGGCAAGCTGCCCCGATTGGGCCTGTGGCCGACGCGCTCCACGCCCGATACACCGGAAACGTCGTGCCCATCACCGCGGCGCGCCGCTGACAGGACTCACCATGCGTCATATCGACTACTACGAAAACATCCTCGTCGCCAGCAAAGACATGCTGCGTGCCGCCCAGTCCGGGGACTGGGAAGCCCTCTTCGACGCAGAGCAGCGCTGTGCCCGGAACATCGACATGGTCCGCGCCCTGGCACCGGCGCCACTCACCTTTGACGAGCAGATGCGCAAGCGCGACATCATCCTCGACGTGCTCGATGACGATGCGAATATTCGCAAGCTGACCCAGCCCTGGCTGGACGAGTTGCAGGGCCTGCTCCAGGGTGCGGGCCAGCATCGTCAAGCCGAGGCGGCGTACTTCAACGTCGCGCGGCAGAGCTGATCTGATCCGCACCGATCCGGTGAGATCATGTGCGCCAACCATCCAAAACCCGCCAGCCCCGTCTGCCGAACCGGCCGTGCGCGTCGGCTGCGCAGTGCGGTGAGGACTGCCAGGCGCGCATTCATCCTGGCTTCGGATGACCTCCCCGTCATTGCCCCGGTCGGCGGCTTGCCCGGCGTCCAACCTTGGCTGCGCAACCCAGACTCCCCCCTGAATCGCGCACCAAAACCCGGGTCCGCCCGCAAACCCGGCAGCGGGCCGAGGCGCAATGCGCCGCTGGCAGACCCGCCACACCGCGGCACGCCTGGATTGCCCGGCGCCCACGTCGATGAGCGCGCCGGTTGCGTCGGAGACTGCGCATGACTCCGTTGAACCCGTTGCCGCTTGCACAGGATGCGCATGTGCCGCAACTGCGGACCGCATCGCGGTTGGCGCTTTTGCTCGACGCCATGCCTGGCGATGGAACGCGCCCGGATGACCCGGGCGGCAAGCCACTTGTGCGCGGAACCACTTTGGCTCCCGCGCACACGAACACGCCCGTCGCTGCCAGCACATTGCTCGCCGCACTCGCGTCAGGCGACAGCTCTCCCGCCGCCTCGCTGGCGCAACGATCAGCCAGCCTTGCCGCCATGCCGCAACTGTCGGAAGCGGCGCGCATGCTGGCGCAGCTCGGCATGCGGCCACGCACGCCGCTGGAACTGATGCTGAACTTCAACCGCACGGAACCGGACGATGCGCCTGCTTCCACGGGCACGGCAGCAACCGCCAGCGTGCAGGCACCACTGGCCGACATGGCGCCGGAGGAACTCGCCACCATGCTCCGATCGGTCATCACTCGCAGCGGCCTGTTTTACGAGTCACATCTCAGTGACTGGGCGCGCGGCCAGCGTCCGCTCTCGGATCTGACAGCGCAGCCGCAGATGCGCTGGCAGCGCGACACTGCGTCGGAACAGCAGGGGAATCCCCATTCCGCGATCACAGCGCTGGCCGGCAGCCAGGACCCGGCGACGGTGCGTCTTGCCGGCGTGCCGGAGCCCTTGCAGGAACTGGTCTCGCGCCAGCTCGATGTGCTGGACTCTCGCCAGCTGCATCTGCACCTCATCACCGGTGCCGAGCACCCGGTCGAATTGATGATCGGTCAGGAGCGCGCGCACGATGCGGCAGACACTGATGCCGGGACCTGGGTCACGGAACTCAACTGCCAGTTGCCCGAACTGGGTGTGGTGAATGCGCGACTGCGGCTACAGGGTTCGCGCCTCGCGATCGCTCTCATCGCCGAGGATGCCGATCGCTCAGACTGGCTGGATGCACGGCTGGGCGAGCTCCGCATCATGCTGGAGCGATCCGGCCTGCCCGCCCCACTACTGGATGTGGATCATGGCGACCACCCCTGACGGCACCGCGCTGCGCAAAGCCCAGGCGGTGGCGCTGAGCTACGCCGCCGGGTCCGGCGCGCCACGCGTTGCCGCAAAGGGTCGCGGTGAAATGGCGGGCGAAATCATCCGCCGTGCCCGAGAGGCCGGCGTCTATGTGCACGAGTCGCGCGAGCTGGTGGGTGTGCTGATGCAGGTCGAGCTCGACCGCCAGATTCCCCCCGCGCTTTATCTTGCCATCGCCGAGTTGCTCGCCTGGGTGCACCGGGTGGAACGCGGAATCGGTCAGGCTCGGAGCAAGGCATGATCGCCCACCCAGCCGCGTCGCACGCTTCCCCGCATCCCGAAGCCAATGCCGCCCCCCGTCCGGCCAATGCGAATATTCGCGGTCCGCTCAACGAATCCGCAGCGGAACTCGACCCCTATCGCATTGGCGACCGCTGCGAAGTGCTCGGTCTACTGCGCAGCATCCAGCATCAGCGTTGTCCGGTGACCGTGTACTTCAATCAAGGCACCGACTTTTTCCAGTCCATGCTGATTGCGGTCAATCCGCGCTTCGAGGAATTGATCTTCGACATCGGCAATGATGTCCAATTCAACGCCCGTCTGGAGGCAGCGCGTGATGCCACATTCGTCACCCGTGATCACGAAGTCCGGGTGCAGTTCTCTTCCGGACAGGTGGAACTGGTGCTGATGGACGGTCAACCGGCGTTCAGGGTGCCCGTGCCGCCATCCGTGGTAAGGCTCCAACGTCGCAATTTCTATCGCATTGCGACGCCAGTCGCCAATCCGCTGCTCATCCGCGTACCCGATGCCTCCGGCCTCTCCGGCTTCAGCGGACGCGTGTCCTGCCGTGTGCTGGATCTGTCCTGCGGTGGCGCATCGATCCTGGTGCCGGACGACCGCCTGGCGGCCCGGGTCGACGAGCGCTTCGATGACTGCGTGCTGGAGCTCGGGCCGGATGGCGATATACACCTCACGCTTGAAGTACGCCATGCGGCCGAGGAACGAAGCGGCGGAAAGCTACGCGGCATTCGTCTGCGCTGCCGGTTCCGCAGCCTGGGTGAATCCGGCGAGCAGGCCATCCAGCGCTATGTGCGCCGACTCGAAATCGAGCGCCGCGAGCGCCTCTGAGAACAGGGCATCAGTTCGGCGGTAGTGTCACCGTGCGGAACCAGTACTGGCAAAGCGAACGGACGATCTCGACGAATGCATTGAAGTCGACCGGCTTGATGATGTAAGAATTGGCACGCAGGTCGTACATTTCCTGCTTGTCGCGATCCGATTGCGACGTGGTCAGCGCCACGACCGGAATGCGACGCAGCGTCTCGTCCGACTTCATCGCGCGGAGCACGTCCTTGCCGCCCATGCGCGGCATGTTGATGTCGAGCAGGACCAGATGTGGCACCGGTGCGGACTCGAAGGGCGGCTGACGGCGAAGGAATTTCAGCGCCTGGTCACCATCGTCGACGGTTTCAAGACGCACCCGGAATCCGGACTGGGCAAAGGCACGCCGCGTCAGGAACTGGTCCACTTCGTTGTCATCGATCAGCAGGATGAGCGGGTCCGGCGTTTCCGGATCGCTGGTTGAAGTCACGGGAATCATGTGCTCTTCTCGCTTTCTGGCTGGGCCGGTGTGCTGGCCGGTACGCCGAGCGTGAAATGGAAAGTGCTGCCCTCGCCCGGGACCGAATCGACCCAGATGCGGCCGTTGTGGCGGCCCACCACACGGCGGCAAACCGCCAGGCCGATGCCTGTGCCGGGATAGGCCTTGTGGCTGTGCAAGCGCGTGAACACCTCGAAAACCCGTTCAAGATGCTCGGCAGCGATGCCGATGCCGTTGTCCCGGATGGAAATGCGCCAGGTATCGGCCTCTTCCGGCGTCGCCCACACGTGCACCACCGGCAGTGCATCGCCGTGGTATTTCACGGCATTGCCGATGACGTTGCTGAAAAGCTGTACCAGCTGCGTTCGGTCGCCGATGACCGTGGGCAGCGGGTCATGCGTCACCGTCGCGTGCGATTCGATGATGCTGGCATCGAGCAACGCCAGCGATTCGGTCAGTACGGCGTTCAGATCCACAGGCATAAAGGGGCGTTCGCGGTTCTCGATGCGTGAGTACGCAAGCAGGTCGCGGATCAGCGCCTGCAGGTGCACGGTGCTTTGCACCATGCGGCGGATGATGTCGCGACCGGCCTCGTCGACCGCATCGGAATACTGGCTTTCGAGAATCTGCGCGCAGCCGGCGATGCCGCGGAGCGGCGTCTGCAGGTCGTGCGACGCCACATACGCGAACTGTTGCAGCTCCACGTTGCTTTCGGTGAGCGCTTCGATGGCCTGGGCCAGCTCGGCGGTGCGCTCACCGACCCTGCGTTCCAGCTCTTCGTTGAGTGCGCGCTGCTTTTCCTCGGCCGCGACGCGCTCGGAGATGTCGACGATCACGCTCAGCACGAGCTGGCCCTCGGGTGTATTGAGCGGTGCCAGGCCGATGGCCACCGGCACTTCACTGTTGTCTTTGCGCAGCGCATGCAGCACGCGGCCGCCTCCCATGCGGCGCGACGCCGGGTTGGCGATAAAGCCCTGACGCAGGGCAGGATGTTGGCCGCGCTGAGCGTCGGGCACCAGCATGTCGAGCGGCTGGCCGATCAGCTCGCTGACCGAAAAGCCGAACAGGCGCGCGGATTCGGGATTGGCCAGCGCAATCCGACCGGCGGCGTCGACCATGAGAATGGCCACCGGTGCCGCCTCCACGGCAAGGCGGAACCGGTTCTCGATTTCCTTGCGTTCAGTGATGTCGACAATGGCCGACAGCACAAACGGCCCCTCTTGGGTCTCCACCGGATTCAGTCCGATCTCGATGGGAAACTCGCTGCCGTCGCGGCGCAGGCCATACAGGTCGCGACCCTGGCCCATGCCTCGTGCGAGCGGCTGGACAAGATATCCGGTGCGGTGGATGCGGTGCAGGTCACGGAAGCGTTCCGGCACCAGCTGCTCGATGCCGAGACCCATCATTTCTTCTCGCGGATAGCGGAACATGCGTTCTGCTTCGGCATTGGCGAGCACGATGCGTCCTTCACCATCGACCATCACATTGGCGGTTGGCGCCGAGTCGATGATGGCCGCCAGAATCTCGTGACTCAACTCAGATTGCCACTTGCGTACCCCGTGCATCACGCCCCCTCCGGTTGCTCAAAGTACTTTGCAGACTATTCGGCGGCGAACATTTTATGGATTTCACTCAACTATACGCCTAGATCAGGTGGCGTGACACGGCCCTCGCCGTCTTGCTCTAGCGTTGGCCCTACACCTGCATGTTCATGATGTCTTGATAGGCGCTCACGAGGCGGTTGCGGGTCTGCACGACGGCCTGGAAGGCGATGTTGGCCTTGGCCTGGGCGATCACGGTTTCTTCCAGGCTTACGGCGGGATTGCCGAGTTGCAGTTCGGCGTACAGGTTTTCGGCTGCCTTCTGGGTGCGAGACACCTCGTCCAGCGCATTCTTCAACGCATCGGCGAAGCCCTTGCCGGCCACGCCGGCCGAATCTGCCGCACCGCCGACGCCGGCTGTTTTCACCAGCGAGCCAAGCCCGCCCACATCATCTATTGGAGTGATGCCTTGCATGGCGGCATCCTTTCATCGGGGACAGTCAGGAATGCAGCCAATCTACCAGCGACGTTCGCGCGAGGGCCCGGGAAATGGGCGGGAAAAACCCTGTTCCTTTGGGCTTGGTCGGACTTACGTGATCGCGATAATCGCTTCAATCCGAGTACCTGCATCCACAACCGCCAGAACCGAGCAATTCACTCACGCGCATGTCCACCGCCACCGCTTCTCCCCTGCCCGCCCAGTTGCCCTTCATGCAGATGCCCATCAAGCAACGCGTTGGCCTTCTGGTCGCCGTTGCCGCCGGCATCGCCGCACTGGCCGTCGCCTTCCTCTGGGCACGTGAACCCGAGTATCGCGTGCTCTTCAGCAACATCACCGACAAGGACGGCGGCGCCATCGTGGCCCAGCTGGAGCAGCAGAAAGTCCCCTACAAGTACTCCGAAGGCGGTGGCGCAATCCTCGTGCCAGCCGACAAGGTGCATGACCTGCGCCTCAAGCTCGCCTCGCAGGGCTTGCCCAAGGGCGGCAGCGTCGGCTTCGAGCTGATGGAAAACCAGAAATTCGGCGTCACCCAGTTTCAGGAGCAGGTGAACTATCAGCGCGCCATGGAAGGCGAGCTGGCCCGCTCGATTCAGACCGTGGCCGGCGTGCAGGCCGCGCGCGTGCACCTCGCCATTCCGCGCCAGACCGCATTCCTGCGCGAGCAGGACAAGCCGCGGGCTTCTGTGCTGGTGACACTGGCTGCAGGTCGCACGCTGGATCGTGCGCAAGTTGCCGGCATCGCCCATCTTGTTTCGTCGAGCGTGCCTGAACTTGCGCTGAAGAACGTGAGCGTGGTGGACCAGAACGGCAACCTGTTGTCGAATCCTGCCGATGGCCAAGCCGCCAATCGCCTCTCCGCCGAACAGTTGTCGTATGTGCGGGAAATCGAAGCCGCGACCATCAAGCGCATCGAGGACATCCTCGAACCCATTCTCGGCAAGGACAATGTGCGCGCCCAGGTGACCGCGGATGTGGATTTCACGCTGTCCGAGTCCACCGCCGAAACCTACAAGCCGAATCAGGACCCGACCCAGGCTACCGTGCGGAGCTCGCGCACCAGCGACAATGGCGCGGGGGGTGCAGCCCCGGCCACGGGCGTGCCCGGCGCCGCATCCAACCAGGCCGGCGTTCCAGCGCCGGCCGCGACCGCAAGTACCGCGTCCAACGCGAATATTCGCCGGGATGCCACGGTCAACTATGAAGTCGACAAAACCGTGAAGGTGACACGCGCCACGCCTGGCACGGTCAAGCGTCTCTCGGCCGCCGTCGTGGTCAATCATCGCAAGGTCACCGCCAACGGCAAAACCACGTTCGAGCCGCTTTCCGCCGACGATGTCACCCAGCTCAATGCGCTGGTGAAAGAGGCCATGGGCTTCCAGCAACCGCGCGGCGACTCGCTGAATCTCGTCAACACGGCCTTCACCGTGGTCGAGCCCGTCACCATGCCGGAAGTGCCGCTTTGGAAGCAGCCCGAGAACATCGCGCTGGCCAAGGAAGGCGGCAAGTTCCTGTTGCTGGGCATGCTCGCCCTGTTCGTATTCTTCAGCATCCTCCGCCCCGCATTGCGCCAGATCACCGCGCCGCCTGTGCAGACATTGGCAAACCCGTCCCTGGAAATCCCGGTGGAGGGCGAGAATCTCGCCACCAATGCCGCAAGCGGTCCGCAAGGCGGCCTGCTGGCCGTCAACAACGGCGTGTTGGAAGTCCGCCAGATCGCCAAGAGCGATCCCAAGATTGTCGCCAACGTGGTGAAGACCTGGGTGGCCGGGAATGAGTGACCAGGGACTGGAAGACAGCGCCATCCTGCTCCTCTCGTTGGGCGAGGAGGAGGCCTCCGAGGTGTTCAAGCATCTCGGCCCGAAGGAAGTGCAGAAGCTGGGCGAGAAGATGGCCAGACTGGGCACGATCTCGCGCGAGCGTATCGACATGGTCATGGAGCGCTTTCAGGCCGAAGCCGCCGAACAGACGTCGCTCGGCATGAACTCCGACGAGTACATCCGCACGGTTCTCACCAAGGCACTCGGCAAGGACAAGGCGGGCTATCTCATCGAGCGCATTCTGCAGGGCTCCGACACGAGCGGCATCGAGGGCCTCAAATGGCTGGATGCCGCCACCGTGGCCGAGCTGATCCACAACGAACATCCGCAGATCATCGCGTCGATCCTCGTGCATCTGGAACGCGACCAAGCCTCCGAAATTCTCACCAAGTTCAACGAGCGCCTGCGCAACGATGTGGTGCTGCGCATCGCCACGCTGGACGGCATTCAGCCCAGCGCGCTGCGAGAGCTGAACGAGAGTCTGGCCCAGGTGATGTCCGGCAGCGACAACCTGAAGAAGACCGCGTTGGGCGGCGTGCGCACCGCAGCGGAAATCCTCAACTACGTGGGTTCGTCCAATGAAACCGCCATCCTCGGCGCAGTCCGCGAATTCGACGAGACCCTGGCCCAGGACATCCTGGACGAGATGTTTGTCTTCGACAACCTGATGGACATCGACGACAAGGGCATCCAGCTGGTGCTCCGCGAGGTGCAGTCCGACGCGCTGATCGTGGCGCTGAAGGGTGCCACGCAGGAACTGCGCGAAAAGATCCTGAAGAACATGTCCCAGCGCGCCGGCGACCAGCTGCGCGAGGACCTCGAATCCCGCGGCCCGGTGAAGCTCTCGGAAGTCGAGGCCCAACAGAAGGAAATCCTCAAGATTGTCCGCAGACTTGCCGAAGAAGGACAGATAGCCCTCGGTGGCAAAGGAGACGACGCGTATGTCTGAACCGCTGTTGCGCGACCCGGCCGGCTACCGGCCATGGAAACCCGCCTCGCTCGCGGAGGTCACCCCGCTGGGTGCTGCCCGCCCGCAGCCGAATGTCGCGGAGAAGGTTGCCATCGACCCCAAGAAGGCGATCGAGGCCGAGCGCCAGCGCGCACGCGTCGAAGGCTACAACGCCGGCTATCAGGCCGGACAGGAAGCCGGCCGTGTGGCCGTGGAGCACGCCGCCCGCCGCCTGGCCGAGACTGCTGCGTCCGCGCAGCAGGCCTGGCATGACCTCGAGCAGGATTTGTCGGAACAAGTGCTGGACCTGGCGCTGGAAGTGGCGCGCCAGGTGCTGCGCCATGATTTCAAGGCCCGCCGCGACGCACTCATCGAAGTCGTGCAGGAAGCCATGCAGTGCGTGACCGAAGGTGCGCTAAGGCCAGAGCTGCGATTGCATCCCGCGGACGTTGACCTGGTGCGTGGCGCCATCGGCGACGAGCTGCAGCGCGGCAACTGGAAGATTCTCGACGACCATCGCGTCGAGCCGGGCGGCTGCCGTATCGCCACCAGCCAGGGCGAAGTTGATGCCACCCTGCCAACTCGCTGGAAACGCGTGGTGGCTTCACTGGGCCGGGACACGTCCTGGGTCGAGAGCGAAGACTGAGTTCTGCACCATGAACCCTACGCGCGAATATTCGCAAGACCCGCCGGTCGCGATGCAGGAGAACCTGCCGCATTGGCGCCGCTTTCTCAGCAACGCCCGCGCGCAAGCGCGTGGCGCGGAAGCCTTCGACCAGACCGGTCGGCTGGTTCGCATTACCGGACTGGTGATGGAAGCCACCGGACTGCGTCTGGCGCTCGGCGCGAGCTGCGACGTGATCCAGAACGACATGCGCATCGAGGCAGAAGTGGTCGGCTTCTCCGGTGATCGCCTGTTCCTCATGCCGGTGGGCGACATGCAGGGCCTGCGTCCGGGCGCGCTGGTGCGCGCGCAGGAAGAGCGCCTGCCCTGCACGCTGGCGGGGGCTGCGCGTCTCACCGGTTCGGTGAGCAACGGCTCAAAACAGTTGCCCGCCGGCGAGCATCTGTTGGGCCGTGTGCTGGATGCCGCAGGTGAACCGCTGGATGGGCTCGGCCCGCTGGTTGTGGACGCCAAGGTGCCGCTGCAGGCGCCGCCCATCAATCCCATCCAACGTGCGCCCGTCACCGCAAAGCTTGATGTCGGCGTGCGGGCCATCAACGCGCTCCTCACCGTCGGCCGCGGCCAGCGCCTCGGCCTCTTTGCCGGCTCAGGCGTGGGCAAGAGTGTGCTCATCGGCATGATGGCGCGCTTCACCAGCGCGGACGTGATCATCGTCGGGCTGATCGGCGAACGCGGCCGCGAGGTGAAGGACTTCATCGAAAACATCCTGGGACCCGAGGGCTTGCAGCGCGCCATCGTGGTCGCAGCCCCCGCCGACACCGCGCCGCTGATGCGCGTGCAGGGTGCGGCCTACGCGACAGCGCTGGCCGAATACTTCCGCGACCAGGGCCGCGACGTCCTGCTCATCATGGATTCGTTGACCCGCTTCGCCATGGCCAGCCGCGAGATCGCACTGGCTGTGGGCGAACCGCCGGCCACCAAGGGCTATCCGCCGTCCGTATTTGCCCGCCTGCCGCAGCTCATCGAGCGCGCGGGTAATGCGGCCGAAGGTGGCGGCTCCATCACCGCGTTCTACACCGTGCTCACCGAAGGCGACGACCAGCAGGACCCGGTCGCCGACCACGCCCGCGCCATTCTCGATGGCCACATCGTGCTGACGCGCGATCTGGCCGAACAGGGACACTATCCGGCCATCGATATCGAGGCCTCGATCAGCCGCGTCATGTCGGCACTGGCGACACCGGCCGAGATGGAGCAGGCGCGCCAGTTCAAGCGCCTCTACTCCCGTTATCGTCGTGGCCGCGACCTGCTTTCCGTGGGCGCCTATCAGCCAGGTGCCGATCCCGTGCTGGACCAGGCCATTGCCCTGCATCCCCGCATGGAGGCGATGCTGCAGCAGACCATGCACGAATCTGCCGATCTTCACGCCAGCGCCGTCGCGCTGGACAGCCTCTTTCCGCTGAATTCTCCACAGACCCCGCAAGCCTGAGCGCGAGTTGAACCATGAGCCGTCCCCAGCCCATCGAAAGCCTGATCGCCCTCTCGCGCAACCGCGTCGATGACGCCACCCGCAAGCTGCAGGACATGCAGGCGATGAAGCAGAAATCCGAAGGCAAGCTGCTCATGCTGGCCGAGTACCGCGCGCAGCATGTGTCGCAGCGTCGCGACGTGGTCGACGGGAAAGTCGACATCCACTCGCTCAAGAATGCCGCGAGCTTTCTCGACAAGCTTGACAACGCCATGAACCAGCAGCAGGTCGAAGTGAACCGCATGGAGCAGTCGGTGCAGAAATCGCAGGCCGACTGGCAGGCCGAGCAGCGCAGGCTGAAATCCTTCGAAACGCTGCAAGGTCGCCATCTGGCTGCGCAGGCCGCGAACGAGGCCCGCGTCGAGCAGAAGCAGATAGACGAGCTCGCATTGCAGCGGGCCATCCGGAGAACCGCATGACCACCCCCGTCCACCTGTCCGGCCCGCGTCCGTCCACGTCCGCGTCGGCGTCCCCGAATTCATCAGCGCAGTCGACATCCGTGGCCACGAGCGGTCGTGGCGCGCAGGTGGCGATGTTCGATCTCCTTTTCGCGCTGCAACTGGGTGCGGGCGGCTGGGGGGCGGACGCAAACGGCGACCCTGCACTGAACGGTGACGCGGGTGACGCAGCCCGGGAACCCACGTTGCCCATCGTGACGTCAGACCCTGCAACTGCAGCGGCGTCGACACCCGCTCAGGCCGTACCGCCACCCGATCCGGCAGCATTGCTTTGGAACCCCTTCAGCGAACGCACCACCACGGTTGACGCATCGCCCGTCGCGACCGGCATTGGCGCCGACACGGCGGCAGCCGTCGGTTCGACCGATGATTCCGCGCGCGGTCGCAGCCCAAGTGGCGGTGCCGTGCCCGCTGCCCGTCCGGATGCGACAGGCGTGCAGTCCTTGAATTCAGATGCGGAGAAAACTGCCGCAGCCAGCGCGTCCGGTGCCGACATCGCGCCACGCGAATATTCGCAAGCGCAGAGCGGAGACAGTCGCGACGCTTCCGCAGCGGCCCGACCCGCCTCCGCGCACGCTCCTACGGCGGCGGCAACGGCGCCCCCACCGGCACCGACCACCGTTGCGACCCTGGACGCACCCATGGGCACGTCCACCTTCCGCGAGCAATTGGCCACGCAGATCGCGGTGTTCATCGATCAGAAGCAGCTGTCCGCCCAGATCCAGGTGCATCCGCCCGAGCTGGGACCGGTGGACGTGGAGATCAAGATCAAGGCCGATGCCGTGGACGTGGGCTTCTTCGCCACCCAGGCAGATGCGCGCGACGCGCTGGAGCTTGCCATTCCGCAATTGAAGGAAATGCTGGCCGAGCAGGGGCTGAGCCTGGGCAGCGCCCATGTCGGCACCCGAGACGATTCGCGCGGGTTCGCGGACACGCTGCAAGACGGCTGGCGTGGCAGTGGCCGTCGTGACGCGTCTGCTTCTGCCAGCGCGGGCGCTGAATCGGCTGGATCGGCTGAGTCCGCAGAGCCGGTGCCGCTGACGATTCGCCGTTCCCTCAGGCTGGTCGATACATTCGCCTGACCCGGCGCGGGCGATTCCTCGCCCAAGCTGTCGTGCACATCCTTGCTCTTGCGAATATTCGCAAGGGCAGCGCGCGCCTTGTCGGATCGTTTGAGCGCTGCTAACCACGGCCGGGACCGTACCGCTCTCAAGCCGCACGCCGGAGCCGCACCCCGGAGATGGCCGGGAAATCTCCCCTTTCTCCGCGCTTGGTCGCCAGGGCCGCCCCTCGACAATGCATGCATCCGCCACTGATCGCCGAGGCCATACATGTCCGCAGCCGCAGCAGCCACCGATGCACCCGCCCCGAAAGGCGGCAAGAAGAAGCTGATCCTGATCATCGCTGCCGTGGTCCTGCTGGGCGCGGGCGGCGGCGCGGGCTGGTACTTCACCATGGGCAAGAAGGCAGACGCTGCCGCCGAAGCGAAGCCGGCCCCGAAGAAGCCGTCGATCTTCATGCCCATGGAGCTCTACACGGTCAATCTGCGCAACGAGGACATTGACCAGTTCCTGCAGATCGGCATGAACCTGCAGCTGGAATCTCCCGAGGCACAGAAGGCCATCACCGAATCCATGCCCGTCATCCGGAGCCGCATCCTGCTGCTCCTCTCGTCGCAGAAGTCGGACAACCTGATGAAACGCGAGGGCAAGCTGGAACTTGCCGCCCAGGTGCTGGAAGAAATACGCCAGGTCATCGGACCGACCGCCGGCAAGGACGTGACCGCCGTGCACTTCTCCGCCTTCGTCATCCAGTAATTCCCTTCCACACCGCACACGAATATTCGCCATGTCCAACGACATTCTCAGCCAGGATGAAGTCGACGCCCTGCTGAAAGGCGTCACCGGCGAGACCGACGCGCCCGAAGCCACCGCTGATGGCGACGGGGTGCGCGACTACAACCTCGCCAAGCAGGAACGCATCGTGCGCGGGCGCATGCCCACGCTGGAAATCATCAACGAGCGCTTCGCCCGGCTGTTGCGAATTGGCCTGTTCAACTTCATGCGCCGCAGCCCGGAAATCGATGTCGGCCCGGTGAAGGTGCAGAAGTATTCGGAGTTCGTGCGCAACCTCGTCGTGCCCACCAACCTCAACCTGGTGGCGCTGAAGCCGCTGCGCGGCAATGCCCTCTTCGTGTTCGATCCGAGCCTCGTGTTCGCGGTGGTCGACAACCTCTTCGGCGGTGACGGCCGCTTTCACACCCGTGTGGAAGGCCGCGACTTCACGCCGACCGAGCAACGCATCATCCAGCGCATGCTGCAGGTGGTGTTCGAGAATTACGAGAAGTCGTGGGCGCCGGTGCATCCGCTCAAGTTCGAATACCTGCGCTCGGAAATGCACACCCAGTTCGCCAACATCGCCACGCCGACTGAAATCGTGGTCGTGGTCGAGTTCGCCATCGAACTGGGCTCGGCCGGCGGCTCGCTGCATGTGTGCATGCCCTATGCCGCGCTGGAACCGATCCGCGACCTGCTCTATAGCAGCATCCAGGCCGACAACGCCGAGCCGGACCGCCGCTGGCTGCGCATGCTGTCCAAGCAGGTGCAACTGGCCGATGTCGACCTCACCGTCGACTTTGCGGAAAAGGACATCCGCGTCGGCGATCTCATGAAACTCAAGGTCGGTGACGTCATCGGCCTCGACATCCCGCCCACCGTAACCGCCAAGGTCGACGGTGTGCCCATCTTCGAATGCCGCTACGGCGTGCACCGCAACCAGTACGCCATCAAGGTGGACAAGGTGCTCGCCATTCCGCAACGTGAAAACACCCTGGGAGACGATCATGTCTGAAACTTTTGCCACCGCCGCCAACGCCGACAGCGCCGCCGACGACTGGGAAGCCGCGCTGGCCGAACAGGCAGCGTCGGATGCCGGAATGAGTGTTGCCGCACCGGCCAAGCCGATGTTCGAGTCGCTGGCACCCGGCAGTGGCGGCAATGCCGCGCCCAACGACATCGACCTCATCATGGACATCCCCGTGCAGCTCACGGTGGAACTGGGCCGCACCAAGATTCCCATCAAGCACATTCTGCAGCTGGCACAAGGCTCGGTGGTGGAGCTCGACGGTCTCGCTGGCGAACCGATGGACGTGCTGGTGAACGGCTGCCTCATCGCGCAGGGCGAAGTCGTGGTGGTAAACGAAAAGTTTGGTATCCGCCTCACCGACATCATCACGCCGTCCGAACGCATCCGGAAGTTGAACAGATGAGAACGGCGGTTGCATCCATCCTCGCGCTGGCTTCGCTGCCACTCGCCTCGCTGGCTCAGGTGGCGGAAAAGGTCACAGAAAAGGTTGCCGAAAAAGCCGCACCGGTCACCATGCAAGCCGGAACCGCGCTGCCCGACGCCGGCACGGGCCTCGTCCGCTCCGTCATCGGCCTCGTCGTCGTCCTGGCGCTCATCATGGCCTGTGCCTGGCTCGCCAAGCGCTTCGGCAATCGTGTCGGTGGCGGGAAGACGCAACTGCTCAAGACCATCAGCGCCCTGCCTGTCGGCCAGCGTGAAAGCGTCGTGGTCGTGGAACTGGGCGAGCAATGGCTCGTGTTGGGCGTAGCACCCGGCCGCGTGAATGCACTGGCGCAGCTGCCGCGTCAGGCGTTGCCGGAAGCCGAGCAGGCTGCGGGGGCGAAGGCCTTCGCCCAATTGCTTGCCCGCGCCCGGCCGGAGCAGCCCTCGAAATGAAGCGCGGCAATCAACTTTTCCTGCTGGCCGTGGCCGGCCTGCTCGTCATGATGGCGAGCACCGGCGCATTCGCCGCCGGTGGCGACATTGCCGTCATCACCAGCAAGCCTGGTGCCGGCGGCACGCAGAACTATTCGCTTTCGCTGCAGACCCTGCTCTTCCTCACCGCGCTGTCATTCCTGCCCGCGGTGCTGCTGCTGATGACGGGCTTCACCCGCATCATCATCGTGCTGTCTCTCCTGCGCCATGCGCTGGGCACGCAAAGCTCGCCGCCCAACCAGGTGCTGGTCGGCCTGGCGCTATTCCTTACGTTGTTCGTGATGGGCCCGACTTTTGACCGCATTTACGACGAGGCCTATGTCCCGTTCTCGGAGGAAAAGATCAATTTCCAGGACGCCGCGAAGAAAGCTGAGGCGCCACTGCGCGCCTTCATGCTGAAGCAGACCCGCGAGAGCGACCTCGAACTTTTCACCCGTCTCTCGCGCAGCGAAAAGCCGGCCACGGCCGCAGACATTCCGCTCCGCGTGCTGGTGCCCGCGTTCGTGACCAGCGAGCTGAAAACCGCCTTCCAGATCGGCTTTCTCATCTTCATTCCGTTTCTCATCATCGACATGGTCGTGGCCAGCGTGCTGATGTCGATGGGCATGATGATGCTGTCGCCGGTCCTGATTTCACTGCCCTTCAAGCTGATGCTCTTCGTGCTGGTCGACGGCTGGGCGCTGCTGATGGGTTCGTTGGTGGCGAGCTTCGCCACATGAACTTCACTGCGAATATTCGCAAGGATCTGCCATGACTCCGCAAACCGTTCTCGCCATCGGCCAGCAGGCGCTGGAACTGACCATGCTGCTCTCCGCCCCGCTGCTGGGCGCGGCGCTCATCACCGGCCTTGTCGTCAGCATTTTCCAGGCGGCCACGCAGATCAACGAGATGACGCTGTCGTTCATCCCCAAGCTCCTGGCCATCTTCGCCGCACTGGTGGCTACCGGGCCATGGATGCTCACGATCATGACCGACTTCATGCGTCGTCTCTTCACCGCCATCCCGACATTGATTGGTTAGCGAATATTCGCAAGGGACGCCCTCCCCCCATGCTGACTTTCACCACACCGCAGATCGAAGCCTGGATCGCTGCCATCCTCTGGCCATTCCTGCGCGTCGCGGCGCTGGTGATGACCGCCCCTGCCCTCTCACACCAGAGTGTGCCCGCACGGTTCAAGATCGCCTTCTCTTTCGTGGTGGCGCTCGCCATCGCGCCGGGTGTGGAGGTGCCGCCCGGCTCACTGGAATTTCCGCGCGCCTATCTGCTCGTGTTCCAGCAGCTCCTCATCGGCGGTGCCATCGGCTTTGCCATGCGCCTGGTGTTCGCCGCGCTGGAACTGGCAGGTGATGTCATCGGCCTGCAGATGGGCCTGTCGTTCGCGTCCTTCATTGATCCGCAGAACTCGAGCCAGTCACCGCTGGTGGGCAGCTTCCTCGGCCTGCTGGCCATGCTGGTCTTCCTCGCCGTGAACGGCCACGCCCATCTCATCGCGTCCGTGGCCGACAGTTTCTCCACCTGGCCGGTCGGCGCCAGCGTGGGCAGTGCGGCCAGCGGCAGCGGCAGCGCGCCCTTTGGGGCACGCACCATTGCCGCCTGGGGCTCGGAACTCTTCCGCATCGGCTTGCATGTGTCGCTGCCCGTGCTCACCGCATTGCTGATCGCGAACCTCGCGCTTGGCGTCCTGGTGCGCGCCGCGCCACAGCTGAACCTCATCTCCATCGGCTTCCCGGCCACGCTGTGGCTCGGCATGACCGTGCTGGTCACCTTTCTGCAGTTCCTCGGCCCGATGCTGGAGGCGGCAATCGCCACCGGCCTCGCGCTGCCCCTCAGACCCTGACGGCGAGCCATGGTCGTTCCGGAAATCAGTTCACCTCGTGCCGTGGAGCATGCACCGGACAACCGCGCATTCGACGAGCGACGCTCAGGCATCCGTATCGCGCTCGCAGCCGGCGGCTGTATCGGACTGCTCAACATGCTGCTTCCCAGCCTGCTCGCCCCGCTGGCAGCACCACCCGTACTCGACGCCGTTGGCGGCGCACAGGGCACCGCCGATCGAATCCTCCTGCTGGCCGGGCTGGCGCTGTCCTGTACCGCCGGGACGGGACTGCTCGCCACCCATGCGTTGCAGAAGCTGCGAGATGCCGGCGGTGCGCTGGCGACTCTGATTGTTGCGGTGCAGTGTGTACTGCTGGCGCAAGGTCTCTCAGGCAATCCTTTTGCCAGCGCCAGCCGCCCGGCTGGACTTCACGACCCGATGCCCCACGTGGATGCCAACAGCCTGCATCTCTGGGGCTTCACCTATCCGCCATCGGTAATGGTGGCCCTTGCGCTGTTCGGCACTGCCTGCGCTGTCCTGGCTGCGGTCCGCGGGCGGCGGCGCATTGCCTACTGGCTGTCAGCATGCGGTATCGCCATCGCGATCGTCGATCTGGTGGGTGGCATGCTCACACTGGATGATCTTTTTCTCGCCTATGCCCGCTGGGCCATGCCCTGGTCCACCGCCCTGGGCCTGATCGCACTCGGTGCCGGGCTCATCCAGGCAAGCAGCGCCTCGGCCGCAGAGCGCGCTGCGCGGCCGGACCGGCGCATCATCTACTCCGCAGGCTGGCTGATCACCGGGCTCCTGGGTATTGCCGCGATCTCATCATTCGCCATGATCAAGGCCGACCTTGCCCAGAATCTGCGCACTGATCGGCAACATGCTCTGGCCTCGCGGGCGCAACTCCACGACAACTGGATGCAAGCCGCATTGCAGGATGCGCGCACACTGTCCAACCAGCCGGAACTGAAGCAGGTGGTTCAACGAATCCGGCTTCGTCCGCAGAAGCGCGTGGATGAGTCCGACCCGTCTCTCGCGGCCTTGCTGCGCCCTGGCGTGCGCGCCATCATGGTGTTCGCGGCGGCAGACACAGAGCGCAGCCGGACGACGGTGCTGGCCCAGGCCGGCGCACCCGAGTGGATCCCGGCCGTGCGGCTGCCGCTGCGCGCATCGGATGCCGATTTGCTGTGGCATCGCGATGCAGTGCTGGAAACACGCTGGCGCATCAGTTCTCCGGGGCAGGCGCCGGTGGACATTGTGGTGCAGTCGGAGCTGAGTCGGCTGACCGCCTCGCTGCTCGATGACGCAGGCATGCCTGGCGGCGCGAATTGGCTCTGCAGCGTGGTGCGGTCGCAGACCCGGTGTCTGCCCAACCAGCGCGGCCAGCCGGCCACGGCGGCAGCCGAGGCTGCGACGGCCAAACGCAACGAAAGCGGCGGCAAACTCTATCGGGGTCGCAACCCCGAGGGCGAGGCCATCGTCGCGACCGCAGTGCCCGTAGGCGACACTGGACTGGCGCTGACGCTGGAACTGCCGGCGCGCGAAGCCTACGCCCAACTGCGTCGCTACACCCTGGTCGCGGTTCCGATCATGATCCTGCTGGCGGTTCTTGCCACGGCCATCCTCAACTATCAGGTGGCCCCGGTCGCCACGCGCCTCTATCGTTCCGAGCGCATGGCAACATCGGCCAACACCGCGCTGGTGTCGATCTCGGAGCAGCTACGCGCAAGCCAGGAGAGGCTCACTCTCATCACCGACAACATTCCGGCGCTGATCAGCTACCTCGATCGCGACCTGGTCTACCGCTTTGCCAATGCGTACTACTATGAAGTACTGGGTCGCCATCCCGAGGAAGTCGTCGGCCACCACTTGCGAGATGCGCTGGGCGACGCCATGTTTCGCGAAGTGGAACCCTGGTGCCGCCAGGTGCTCACCGGAATGCCCACCGAATACCAGGTAAGCCGCACTGTTGACGGCGTGGCGCGACATTTCACCGTCTGCTACCTGCCGGACTACGACGCGGAGGGCCGCGTGCAGGGCTTTTACTCGTTGTCGCACGATGTCACCGAGCGCAAACGCGCGGCGGATGCACTGGCGGACAGCGAACGGCGCATGCGCACGATCACTGACAACATTCCCGCTCTGATCAGCCAGTTCGACACCACCGAACGCTGCCGCTTCGCCAATCGCCGCTTTCTCGACTACTTCGACATTCCGCGCGAGCGGGCGCTGGGCAAGACGCTGCGCCAGCTGGTCGGCGACGAGAACTATCGACTCATGAAGGACGAGTTGGACACCGCCATGGCCGGGCTGCCGGTCACGTTCGAGCGTGCCCTGCGCGTTCGCGGGGAAACCCGCTTCGTGTCCACCAGCCTGATGCCGCAGTTCGATGGTGACGGGAAGGTGTCCGGGTGCTACGGGCTCACCCAGGACCTCACCGCGCGCAAGGCCGCCGAGATGGGTCGCATGCGCAGTGAGGAACGCCTGCGCACCATCACCGACAACATGCCAGCGCTGATCGCCTACCTGGATCTGAACGGGCGCTTCCAGTTTGCCAACCGCACCTGGGAGGATTGGCTGGGCCAACGCACCAATCACCTCATCGGGTACCAGGCGGCCACCGTGCTGGAGCACACTGGCGCCGAGGCATTGTTGCCGCAAATCACCCTGGCCCTGCAGGGGGAACGCACCGAATTCGAGACCGAGCTGATCCTGCCCCGCGGCTCGCGCCATGTGCGCGGCACCTTCCTGCCGCACGTGGATGAGGAGAGTCAGCTCATCGGCGTGTACGGCATGATCCACGATATCAGCGCGCTCAAGATGATCGAGTTGAAGCTGTCGCAACTTGCACGCTATGACAGCCTGACCGGCATGCCAAACCGCAATTTGCTGCAGGACAGGCTCGCCGCCGCCATGAGCCGGGTGCGTCGCGAGCGTGCTGCACCCCGTGGTGCCGCCTGCCTGCTCGCCGTGTTGTTCCTCGACCTTGATCGATTCAAGGAAATCAACGACACCCTCGGCCATGCAGCCGGTGACGACGTGCTGAAGCAGTTCGCGCTGCGGCTCGCGGCGTGTGTGCGCGAGACTGACACGGTCAGCCGTCTGGCCGGCGACGAATTCGTGATCCTGCTCGAGGGCATTCATCATGAGGTCGAGGCACGTCAAGTCGCTGAAAAAATTTTGACGCGACTGCGCGAGCCGTTCAACGTGGAGGGCCAGCCGGTCACCATGTCCACCAGCATCGGCATCGCGCTTTACGGGGGCGATAACACCACGCCCGAAGCGCTGTTGCGGCGCGCTGATGGCGGGCTGTACGAGGCAAAGCATCTCGGGCGCAGCCGCTATCAGCTCGTGGCCTGAAAGACGGCACCCCGCGAACCCCCGCATACCTGTCTAGGGGATTCACCGCCCGCGTTCAAGCGGGCCACCGATTGATACCCAGGTACTGCAAACCTACATTTCGGTCGTAGCAAGCAATAGTGGTTCTGCCGACAGTTCCCCGGCGGAACGTGATGCTGCAACAGGGCTAACCCATTGAAAGGTGGGGGCGCAAAGTCACCGGTCTACAGCGTGTCCGACAGAGACGCGCCATGACAGCGGGATTGCCAGACATCCATCGTGCGGATCGCATCGGTCCGTGCCCGCTCGGCGCATTCGCGCCGCATGACTGACGTGTCGGACGCTGTCCGCCGCGACCCGCTCCCAGTGGCTCCCTGCATTGCATCGCGGTGACGCGCGCGCACGCGCACGACCGTCACCCGGCCGGGAAACGCGACGCTTGCGAATATTCGCAGGCCGGGAGACAACCATGCAGCCAGCGCAAAAAACGGACAACGTGATTTCGATGAGTAGCGCGCGGCGCTCGCCTCGGCACATTGCGCCGAAGGCCGTGCACGCCATCAACGACTGTCGCGAACTCGCTCTGAATCGGATCTGCGATTTGGTGAAGCGATCCTTCGACCGCATTGAAGAGGAGCTGTTTTCGCTGGCGGAGAAGTCGGTTGATCGCGAACTGCAAGCCGTCTATCTTGAAGCCCGCGCCCAGGCGCGGGAGAAGCGCCACGGCATCGAAGACGCTTTCCGCCAGCGCTTCCTCGGCGAATTCGATGGCAAGGTGCGGGGCGATGCCGCCCCCGTCGCCAAGACGAAACCGGCGATGGAGCTGTCGCTGGTCGATGATGCGGAGCTCGCCGAGTCGCTGGCGCTGTCCTCGATGGCGAACAAGCTTAAGTCAGGCGCCGAAGAGGAGCTGGGCGCGCTCACCAAGCGCCTCGGCTATCTTCTGGATGAACCCGACCTGCCCGGCGAATCGAATCCGCTCAGCCCCGAGTCGGTGTGCAAGGCCATTCAGGATGCCTGTGGTCAGATCACCGCCGGCTATCAGGTCAAGCTGATGCTGATGCGCCTCTTCGAACAGCACGTGGCCAAGGACCTGCCGCAAGTGTATCGCGACGTGAATGCGCGTCTGGTCGAGCTTCATCAGGTGCTGCCGGACATTCGTGTGACCTACCGCGCACCGGTGCAGCCCACGCAGCGCCCCGGGCCGTCCAGGACTGGCCCAGCGTCGCCGGGTACAGCGCGTGGCCGCAGTGGCCCGGCAGCTTCGCCCGCTGCGGAGGTGGACAAGTTTTCGGTGCTGCAGCAGTTGCTGGGCGCTGCCACCCTGCCCGCTCAGGGCGTTCCGATGCCGTCTTCGGGCTTGCCCGCTGGCACGGCCCGCCTGGCCACCGAGCAGCTCATGGGACGGCTCAATGACCTGCAGCATGCAGTCAGCCTACCCGCGACTGGCGCGGCAGCGGCCACGGGAGCGCAACATCAACCCGGCGCGACAATCGATCCCGCAGTGAATCTCGCGGATGCGCTGAATGTGCTGCGCGAGATCGGCGCCCGCGGTCTTTCGCAGGGCGCCAGCCAGGTCGACACGATCACCATCGACATCGTCGCCATGCTGTTCGACTACGTCTTCAATGATCGCCAGATTCCGGCTGCGATCAAGGCGCTCCTCGCGCGGCTGCAGATTCCCGTGCTCAAGGCGGCGCTGCTGGACAAAGGGTTCTTCTCGCATCGCAGCCACCCGGCTCGGATGCTGCTCGACGGGCTGGCGGATCTCGCACTGCAATGCGACGACGCGATCGACCCGGGCCATGCCGATTACCGTTTCATCGATGCTCTGGTTACCGGCGTGCAGAACGACTTCGACACGGATCTCGAGGTGTTCAGCACGGCATCGACGGCGCTCCGCGATTTCATGGCGCAACGCGAGGCAACCGGGCTCGCCTTCGATGAGCAGTCGGCCAAGCTGTTGCACGACCGGGAGCGCCGCGAAATCGCGCGACTCGTGGCCGAGAACTTCATCCACGAACAGTTGGACGGAAAGATCCTGCCACCGGCCGTGGTGGTGATGCTGAAGGCGCGCTGGGTGGATGTTCTGCGTCAGGCCCATCTTGCCGGTGGCGAGGAAGGTGCGGCCTGGCACACCGCGTGCCAGGTGGTGGACGATCTCTTGTGGAGTCTGACGGCGCGCTTTGGTCCGGAAGAGCGCAAGCGCCTCGTGTCGCTCCTGCCGCGCATGCTGCGCGTCCTGCAGCAGGGGTTGTCGGCCATCAATGCCGACAGTGGCGAGCGTGACCGTTTCTTCGCGACTCTCGTCGCGCACCACACCATGGCGGTAAAGTCCGGCCTGAAGCAGGCCGATGTCGGCGGCGACACGCAGACCCTGCCTGCACTCGATCTGGTGGACGCCAATTCGGTGGATGTGCCGCCGCCGCCCGCGGCAGAACCGGAAAACATTGAATTGAATCCGGGCGAGCCGGGACTCATGCGCATCCATCTCGAAGCCGATGGCGTGAAGGTGGAGGAATTGCGTCTCTCTGAACGCACCGGCGGCGTGGTCGACATGGCGTTGCCTCCGACACTGGTGCGCGGCACATGGGTGGAGTTCCGCCGGCCGGAAGGTGCGCTGCGCGCCAAACTGTCCTGGGTCAGCCCGCACAAGGGCGTGCTGCTGTTCACCAATCCTTCGTCGGCGCGCGCAATCTCGTTGACACCGGATGTCTTCGCGTTGCAACTGCGCGACGGAATGGTGCGAATATTCGCAGAGGCGCCTCTGTCAGAGCGCGCGGTGGACAGCGTGCTGGAGGATTTGCGCGCTGCGTGAAAGCTGCGCGCCCTCGGATGAGGAGCTCACCACAGGCGTTCTGATCCGGCGATTCAGACCAGCGACAGCGAAAACGATTCAGAAGCTGTCGGCGCGGGCGGTGGCAAGCTGCCGGGACCACCCACTGCGCGCAGCACCGCCGGTTCAGCCGTGACCGCCTCGCGCACACCGACCACTTCGAAGCCTGCGGCGACCCAGCCACGGCCTTTCTGGCGAATGTGGTTGATGCGCAGATCGTAAAGCTGGTCACCCAGACGGACTTCGCACAATGGCTTGGCCTGCGCGAACGCCTCGCTCACCAGCAGCACATCGTAGCGACCCGATGAATCGGCGCCCGGGACATAGAACGCCGATGCTTCGCGCCGCGAAGTTGGCGCACCCGCGACCGACAGGTCCACTGCCTGGTAGTCGTCGAACGCGACATGCACGCCGATCCGCACCGTGCCTTCGCGCGAGCCGGGGACAATGCGGGCCACCTGACCCATGAGAGGTTCGCTCTGGTCCGCGAACACGATGGCGATGATTTCGCCCACGCCGATGTCGGCGGCCTGGGCCATGGGTACTTCAAGTCCCAGACCGCTTTCACTCTGGTCGACCAGCGACATGTAGCGGCGCTGCATCTGATAGATGGTGTCGAGCTTGTTTTCCGATGCCGAATCGACAGACATCAGACGCAGCGTCACGCCGGACCGACCCGCTCCGAAGGTGCGCACGATGTCGGACAGTCCGACATGCACTTCAACCTGCTCGCCATCCTTGGGAATTCGTTCCGCGCGCTGCGGCTGGCGGCCACGTTCGATCTGCTCGACCAGTACTCGCAGGAAGTCGAGTACCGCAACATGCTCCTCGAGGCGGAAAGACTGCACCGCGCCGTGTCCCGGAAAGATGGTACCGCGATGGAACGACTGCTCTACACGTTCGGCAACGCGGCGCAGCGACTCTGCGGACAGATAGCGCGCAGTCGTCGATGTTTCGTCGATGCCGAACTGAAGTCCACGCTGCGATCCGGGCTCGATGCGCAGCACCGCGGCATCACCGGCGGTAGGCGACAGATGCAGGTCACCCATGGTTGCCCACAACCAGGCGTCAAATATTTCCGTCTGCTGGCGATTGAGATTGCCGCTGGCCACGCGCGCCAGCAGGTGCGCGCGAAGGCACAGCGCGGCGATTGTCGGCGCCACCGGCCGACCTTCCCGATTGAAGCTCTGTGCCTCGTCGTCCAGTCCGGCGTCGACCGCACGTGCGTACAAGGCATTGAGCGCGCCAAAGCCGTGTTCGCTGCCCTGACGATTGGCGAACTGGGCCCACTTCCAGACGTTGCCCTGGCTGACCAGCGCGCGCGCGATCACGTAGGAGAGGACCGGGTCGCCCTTGCCGGCAGCGGCAACCCGATCAGTGACGTGCTTTCCCATGTCAGCAAGCTTGGTGAACTGGCGCAGGATCCACTGCGCCAAGTGCTGATCAGATTCGTCCCACATGAGCGGATTGGCCAGCAGAGGCCCCTGCTCCTTGTGCACCTCTTGCTCGAACTGCCATTCCAGATCTATCCAGGTGTTGGTCGCCAGGGAGTGGTTGCTGTCCCCCAACTGTGCGCGCATGGCCTTGAACTCCTGCTCGAACCGCTCCCGGCCGTCGGCCTGGCGCAGGTTGAGGGGATCACGATGTGAGCTCATGAATGGTCTCTCCGGATCAGGCTGCTTTGGCCAGCGCGGCCACGGGTGTCGAGGCCACGCGGCGCGCGGCCAGGCGTTGATTCATGCGGGCATGGAAGTCGGCCGCCGACACCTCGGCAGTGAGATCCCACGGGGCTTGTATCCAGTTGGGCAAATCCGGCCAAGGACCATAGTGCTCGTGCGCGCGAGGGCTGCCTGCGGCGGCGCGAAACATGAGGTTGTCACCCGCAATGACTGCACCGAGGCGAGCGACTTCCGCCCACTGTGGCGAAGCGGGATGCTGCACCTTGTAGCGCGCGGCGACCTTGCAGAACTCTTTGCGCATTCGCACCAGAAAGAGAATTTCGATCAGGGCAAGCCAGAGCGACTCGGCCTCCGGATGCTGCTCGATGGCGAGTTCCAGCAGTTCAACGGCACGGCGCGCCTGATCGTCCTCGAAGTAGAGACGGGCTGCCTTGATCACCTGGCCACTGGCCTCAAGATCCTGACTGGACTTCGCGACGCCAGAAAAGCGCACACTGATATAACGGTCGCGCAAGCGTAGCTGCAGGCTGCTGAGGGCAATGGCCGGGCGCTGAGCACGATCCGCCGATTGCGCAGGCGAAGACGGGGCGGCAGCCGTGCGTGCCGGCGTTGTGGCTCTGGGCGATGCACTCACCGATTCACCGACGGGAAGCTCGTCGTTCGCGGCGCCTGGCCATTCGAAGTCCAGCGACGCCTTGGCCGGGGCTGCAGCAGCAGTCTCGGCCGCAACCGCGCCAGCCATGGCGGCGGCTTTCTTCGTCGTGGCAGGTGCGCGGTTCTCTCCAGGCGCGGCAGCGGCCACCTTCCTCGCAGGAAAATGTCCGGCTGCAGCCTGGGGTTTGAATGACTTGGGCCAGGCCGACGGCACGGCAGGCGGCTCCGGCTGGTCGGGCGCATCGCGGTCAGCATGGCGCTGACGCAGCAGGAAAAGGAAGAGCGCGATCGCGACCACCAGCACCACGGCCGCAAGCACCGGATGATTCAACGCACCGCCCACCACCACTTGCATGACGGGCTCCGATGACACGATCACCCGGGGTCCGGGCGTTGCCGTACCCGCCAGGGCCACGGTCTCCGCCGCCAGTGCGGGCGTCAAACCCAGAGTCGCGCATAGCCCGATGACCACGCGCCGTCGCACTTCGAAGTTGGACATGATTTCCTCCTGTATCCGGTCAATGGGCGGGCGAAGCCATTTTCACCCTCCCATTTGGGATATCGGCACGGATCTGGCGGGACTTTAGGGTTCAGACAGAGGATTGGACCCAATCAGCCCAGATCCACCCTGAGGCCCGCGCGCAGCGCAAGCAGCAACGCCGCATTGCAGCGCGCAGGCTGCAGCATGAGCCGGCCGGCCACCGACTCCACCTCGGCGGCATCACCACCTTCGATGGCGCGCACCAGGCGGAGAAGTGGCCCGAAGGGTTCGCCCTCGTTGAGCAAGGCATCGGCCATGCGTTCGGGCAGGGTCACTTCATCGAGAATGTCGGCAAAACTCATTCCCAGAATCACGTCAAGGAGGGAGAACGCGCCGCACAGGAACAGGTCATCGGCGTCTTCGACATAGCCCAGCTGACGGCCGATTTCTTCGAAGAAGGCGGCGCGAATGAGCGCCGTTCGCAAGAGCACTGTCGGCTGACTTCCGCCACCCGCGGTGACAAGAAGCAGCGAGAGCCAGCGCTTCAGCCGGGCCATGCCCAGCATGGTGATGGCGTGCTGATAGGAATGGACTTCGACCGGCAGACCATGCGCGGCGGAATTCACCAGCGCGACCAGCTTGTAGCCCAGCACCACATCGCGCTTCAGG
Source organism: Burkholderiales bacterium (assembly GCA_033764435.1). Classification (GTDB taxonomy): domain Bacteria; phylum Pseudomonadota; class Gammaproteobacteria; order Burkholderiales; family Usitatibacteraceae; genus JAEUMY01. The sequence goes on along the minus strand of JANRIX010000022.1, from coordinate 85,971 downwards.
ATGGCGCCGATCTCGTCAACATCGGCATCACGGTTCACCAGATCGATCAGCTTGATCACATTGACCGCACTGGGCGGGACGCCACCCTTCGCGTCAGGGGCTTTTTCGCGAGCGAGGAATGGCCAGCCGGAAATATGCGAAGCGCCCGCTTTCGCAGCCTGTTGGAAGGACGCCATCGAATCCGCACCCGTGACCCAGCTCTTGCCCGTCAGCGCATGTGCGCCCAACTTTGCGGCCGGCACCACGATCTGCGCGGCTGGCCAGACCGACTGAAACTCCGGCGCCAGCGCAATGGACGGGCAATGGCCGTTGGCGCCTGTCATCCATTCGCGGTGGGGTGAGGGATCCGGCCCCAGATTCAGCACACCATTGGTTGGGAGCTGAACGGACGCATAGGCCGGGCCGGGACTCGCGTCCTCGGCATCGACCATCACGGCGACCGACTCGCTGGGCCAGGCGCGCGCCAGCCCCTGAATGGCTGCGACGCCGACCATGGGGTTCCTCGCATGCACGGCAAAGTGCAAACCGGTGAGACCCATGTTCGGATCGAGCAAGGGCGCGTAGGTCAGGAAACCACCGTGAGAGGAAGACATGCCAACCATCCAGGACAGTCGAAGATGTCTGGGTATCGACAGACACAGCGGCAACTTGAGCCCGAGCAGGGGTGCTCATGATTCGCGGACCGCAAATGAAAACGCCGCGCAATCTGCGCGGCGTGTCATGAATTGGTAGGCACGATTGGACTCGAACCAACGACCCCCACCATGTCAAGGTGGTGCTCTAACCAGCTGAGCTACGTGCCTGGCGAAACAAAGTCGAGCATTATAGCGGGAACATTTGCGGAGGACAAATCCGCTGGTTGGGTACCGCTACGCCCTAGAGCCCCAGCGCCTGCCAGAAGGCCTCGGCCTTGCGTGCGCCGACATAGTCCTTCAATGCGTCACGGGTACGCTGCGCCTCCATCACGAACTGCTCGACGGTCTTGGTCTTTTCCAGGCGCAGGGCCATGTTTTCGCCTTCCGGTCCCAGCAGGTTGGAAATGGCGCGCGAGCCCGCGCGCTGCAATTCCTCCAGCGAACGCCCCGCCACCGCGGCAGGGGCGGCAGCAGCAGCGGGCTGCGGTGGCGCGGCACGGGCCCCATCGGCCGGCTCGATGAAGCCTTCGGTCCACAGCGACTGCAGGTGGGAGAAGGCGTCTTCGGGCGTCGCGCTCTTTGACGCCAGGTCCTCGGCCGTGTGGATGCCATCGACCATGATCAGCAGCATGCGCCGCCGAGAATCAATGCGCCAGGTACGCTTCTCGATTTCCTCGCGTCCCTTGGCCGTCTTGCCGAAGACCAGAGCAGGATTCATGCATTTCCTCCGGACAGATTATTGTTGTTGTGTTGTCGGTTCTTGTGATTTCAACGTACTCCCTTGCCCGGAAAAATGCAATGCGCCAAGCCGACTCGGCCGGCTCAGAGGATTTCGTTGGCAAACATCAGCAGCGTGACACCGCCGCTCGCAAAGTTGGCGAGATCGGCCGCAGTGGCCTGCCCCTCGGGGGACTGCAGCGCCGCCTGCACGGCCGCTTCCGAGGCGAAGCTGAGCGTGGCCACCAGATGGTGGGGACGACTGCCATCGAGCAGGCCGGTTACCGGCCCCTTGCTGACTTCATAGCCGAGCAGGCCGGGCAGCGTCTTCGCGAGCGGCACATGCCGGCTGAAGTAGTACTCATCGAAGGCGGAGGTATCCGCGGGTTGCCCGTACATTGCCAAGACCTTGACCATGCGTGTTCTCCTTGTGTTGGTTTGTCGGCTGTCACGCACAGGGTTTCGGTCGCATGCAGCCATGTGCGCAGCCATGTTTGAAGCCATGAGCGAAGCCCGTTGCGAAACACCATGTTTACGCAGACTCAAGGATGCCGGATGATGCCTTGCGAATATTCGCAAGACCGACAGCACGACCAACCGGGGAGGAGATCGAAATGAAGCGAGTGACCGGACTGGGCGGCGTGTTCTTCCGCGCCGCCAGCACCGAGACCAGCATGGCCTGGTACGAGAAACATCTTGGCATCACGCCGGAATGGCCCGGCGGCCATGCCTTCAAGTGGCGCCATGACGATGCGCCGGACAAACCCGGCGTGACCGTGTGGAGCCTGTTTGCGAAGGACACCGCCTATTTCGGCGGGCCCGAGCAGCAGTACATGGTGAATTACCGCGTCGAGAATCTGGATGCCATGCTGGATGCGCTGAAGTCCGAGGGTGTCTGGGTCGACGAGAAGCGGGAAAACTCGGAATACGGCCGCTTCGCCTGGATCAAGGATTGCGACGGAAACCGGATCGAGCTCTGGGAGCCGCCGGCAGGCTCGTAGCCCGAGGCGTCAGCGCCCTCGCTCAGCGCCGCGTCACGCTCTCCACATCGGCCACGCCACCCACGGTGCGCTTCACCCGGTCGATGATGTCGGCCGACGTCACCTGGATGGTGAAGCGCATCGTGGCCACCGCCCCCTTGGTCAGCGTGTTCATCGCCGTGACGTTCACCCGCTCGCGGGAGATGGCTTCGGTGATGTCGCGCAGCAGCCCCTGGCGGTCGTTGGCCACGACCTCGATATCGGCGAAGAACCAGTTGTTGCCGGTATCGCCCCAGTCGGCGGGCATGAGCCGGTCCTTCTGATCGGCCGAGAGCGTGGTGATGTTCGGGCAATCCTGACGGTGGACCATCACGCCGCGGGTGCGGGTGACAAAGCCGACAATGGGGTCGGGCGGCACCGGCTTGCAGCACTTGGCCACCAGGGTCGCGATGTTGTTCACGCCGAGCACGAGCACACCGCCGCCCGAGCGCGCAGACGGCACCGGGGCCACAGGTGCGGGTGCCGCATCGGCAACCGGCGCCTCCTTCGGCCGCAGCGCCACTTCCACCTGATGCGAGGTCACCTCACCGCGCCCCAACGCGGCGAGAAATTCATCGAGCTTGTCAAAGTCGAAGAGTCCCGCCACGGCCTCGTGCTTCATCGCGGTCTGGCCAGCGCGCTGCAACTCTTTTTCGAGCACGGCCCGCCCGGATGCGACATCCAGTTCGAACGACTCCTTGTTGAACCACTGACGCACCTTGGTCTGCGCGCGATGGGTCACGATGTAGCCCAGGTCCTTGTTCAGCCAGTCGCGTGACGGCCCGCCTGTCTTGGCCGAGACGATTTCAACCCGGTCGGCATTCTTCAGCGCCGTGTTCAACGGCACCATGGCGCCATTGATCTTGGCGCCGCGGCAGCGATTGCCCAGCTCGGTGTGCAACGCGTAGGCGAAGTCGACTGGCGTGGCCCCGGCCGGCAGATCAATCACCCGGCCTTGCGGGGTGAAGACGTAGACCGTGTCATCGAACACCCCCTTGCGCAGACGCTCGCCCAGCGCCCCGGCGGCAGTCAGCTCATGCCGCCATTCCAGCACCTGCCGCAGCCAGGCGATCTTGCCGTCGAAGGCGTCGCTCGACTTCTTGCTGGCGCCGGTCTCCTTGTAGCGCCAGTGCGCGGCCACGCCGTGTTCCGACTCACGATGCATCTCGTGGGTGCGGATCTGCACCTCCAGCGTCTTGCCATCCGGGCCGATGACCGCGGTGTGCAGCGACCGGTAGTTGTTCTGCTTGGGCTGCGCGATGTAGTCGTCGAATTCGCCCGCGATGGGCTTCCACAGGTCATGCACGATGCCCAGCACGGTGTAGCACTCGCGAATATTCGCAACCAGGACGCGCACCGCCCGGATGTCATAGAGCTCGTTGAAGCCGACACCCTTCTTCTGCATCTTGCGGTGGATGCTCCAGATATGCTTCGGCCGGCCGGTGATCTCGCCCTTGATGTTGAGCTTGGCCAGTTCGCTGTTCAGGGTCGCAATCACGTCGGCGATGTACTGCTCGCGCACGCCGCGCTTCTCATCCAGCAGCTTGGCGATCTGCTTGTACAGATCGGGTTCGAGGAAGCGGAAGGACAGGTCTTCCAGTTCCCACTTGATCTGGAACACGCCCAGACGATTGGCCAGCGGCGCAAAGAGCTCGCGCGTCTGGATGGCGGCTGCGCGCCGGGTGGCATCGTCCGCCTTGGTGAGCGAGCGCAGGTACCAGGTGCGTTCGGCCAGCTTGATCAGCACCACGCGCACATCCTCGGCGATGGCGAGCAGCATCTTGCGCAGCGACTCGACGCTGACCTGACCGGCGGCAAACGCCTCGATGCGACCGGCACGCTGCAGACCCTTCAGCAGATCGACCACATCCGGGCCGAATGCGGCCGCCAGGGCCTCGGTATCCATTTCATCGGCCGGCAGCGCGTGGCTGATCAGCGCGGCCGCAATGGTGTCCGGATCGAGGTCCAGATCCAGCAGCAGCCCGGCAATGTCGCAAGCCGCGCCAAGATCGCCCGCACGCTGGGCAACCTGACACGCCGAGCTGGCGAAATCCAGCGCCTGCACCGTCCTGGTGCTGTCTGCGCCGGAAAAGTGCGTGGCGAGGCGCGCGCGCAGCACGTCGGCTGCAGCGCGGGCGGTATCGGGATCGGCAGTGGCCGGGGTGGAGAACATGGCGATAATTTTACCGTTACCCGGGGCGATCAGGACGGCGGGTGCTGCCGAATCAGGCTGCCGCTGCGGGCCACACAAAAGCGGGTATGCTTGTTGCATAGTGTCCGTACCGCCCTCGCAACAGCTTCCACCCTCACAAAAAAGCCTGGACATGGCTCCCACTCCGACCCCGCGCACGTTCCACGACGAGATGTACGCCGCCGATGGCAGCGTGCGTCCGCATTACGCCGCCTTTGCCAACTGGCTCGCCACTACGCCGCCGGAAAAGATCGCGCAGAACCGCGAGGCCGCCGATCTGCTGTTTCACCGCGTTGGCATCACCTTCGCCGTGTATGGCGAGTCGTCGGGAACGGAACGCCTGATCCCGTTCGATGTCGTGCCGCACGTGATCCCCGCCGCGAGCTGGGACACGCTCTCGGCCGGGCTGAAGCAGCGCGTCACCGCGCTGAACCGCTTCCTGCATGACGTCTATCACGACCAGGAGATCGTGAAAGCCGGCAAGCTCCCCAAGGCGCTCATCGAAGGCAACAGCCAGTTCCGCCCCGAGATGGTGGGTGTGGATGTGCCGGGCGGCATCTACGCCCACATCGCCGGCATTGATCTGGTGAAGGATGCAGACGGGCAGTACTACGTGCTGGAAGACAACCTGCGCACGCCGTCCGGGGTGTCCTACATGCTGGAGAACCGCAAGATGATGATGCGGCTCTTCCCGGAACTCTTCGCCGAGCAGTCCATCCGCCCGGTCGACCACTATCCCGACCTGCTGCTGGAGACACTTCGCCAGGCGGCGCCGCGCGACGTGGACGACCCGACCATCGTCCTGCTCACCCCCGGCCACTACAACTCGGCCTACTTTGAACACGCGTTCCTGGCCCAGCAGATGGGCATCGAGCTGGTTGAAGGCGCGGACCTCTTTGTGCAAGACAGCACGCTCTTCATGCGCACCACGCAGGGCCCGCAGCGCGTGGATGTGGTGTATCGCCGCATCGATGACGACTTCCTCGATCCGAAGGCATTCCGTCCTGATTCCATGCTCGGCGTGCCCGGCCTCATGTCCGCCTACCGTGCCGGCCGGGTCACGCTGGCCAATGCCGTCGGCACCGGTGTCGCCGATGACAAGTCGATGTATCCCTACGTGCCCGACATGATCCGCTTCTATCTGAATGAGGAGCCGATCATCAACAACGTGAAGACCTATCTGCTGGGCAATCCCGACGATCTCGCCTACACGCTGGACCACCTGGAAGAGCTGGTGGTGAAGGAGGCGCAGGGCTCGGGCGGCTACGGCATGCTGGTCGGCCCGCACAGCACGAAGGATGAACGCGAGCGCTACAAGCAGCGCGTGCTCGATGCCCCGGAACGCTTCATCGCCCAGCCCACGCTGGCGCTCTCCACCTGTCCCACCTTCGTGGGCAAGAAGGGCGCCAATACGCTCGGTGCCCGCCACATTGATCTTCGCCCGTATGTGCTGTCATCCACCTCGGGCGTACAGTTCGCGCCGGGTGGGCTCACGCGCGTGGCGATGCGCGAGGGATCGCTGGTGGTGAATTCGTCGCAGGGTGGCGGCGTGAAAGACACATGGATCGTTGACTGATGCTCTCCAGAACCGCCTCAAACCTCTATTGGATGTCCCGCTACGTGGAACGCGCGGAGAACAGCGCGCGCATCCTCGATGTGGCCTATCGCATGTCGCTCCTGACCAAGGACCCGTCGTTGCAGGACCAGGAATGGTTCGCGCCGCTCAACATCACCGGCACCCTCTTCCCGTTCAGCGGCCGCCATGACAAGGTCAATGCCCGCCAGGTGCTGCACTTCATGGCGCTGGACCCGGACAACCACGCTTCCATCTACAACTGCGCCCTGCAGGCCCGCGAGAACGCGCGCGCAGTGCGCGGCAGCATCACCAGCGAAATGTGGGAAGTCATCAACGCCACCTGGCTGGAAATGAAGAACATGGACGAGGACCGCCTGCATGCGCGCGGCATCTCCAATTTCTTCGACTGGGTGAAGGAACGCTCCCACCTCTTCCGCGGCGTGACCTTCGGCACCATTCGCCGCGACGAGGCATTCCATTTTCACCGCCTAGGCACCTACGTCGAACGCGCTGATAACACCGCGCGCATTCTCGACGTGAAGTACCACGTGCTGCTGCCGTCCGTCGCGGATGTGGGGGGTGCGGTCGATTATTACCAGTGGTCGGCCGTGCTGCGCTCGGTGTCGGCGTTCGAGGCCTATCGCAAGGTTTACCGCGACGTGATCACGCCGCTGCGCATCGCCGAACTGTTGATCCTGCGCGAAGACCTGCCGCGCTCGCTGCATTTCTGTCTACGGGACGTGTATCAGATCCTCAACATCGTGCGCAACGGCCAGTCGGGCGAAGCCACCCGTCAGGCGGGCGAAATCTATTCGCAACTGCAGTTCGGCCGCATCAGCGACATCTTCGCGCAGGGCCTGCACGAGTACCTCACCAATTTCCTGCAATCGACCGGCAAGCTCGGCGAGGAAATCAACAAGAGCTTTTTCGCGCCAACGCTGCGCTGATTCACCCACAACTACATTGCTTCATCTCGGAGAGTTCAAATGACCTACTGCGTCGCCCTGCGCCTGGACAGCGGCATGATTTTCGCGTCCGACTCGCGCACCAATGCGGGCGTGGACCACATCGCCACGTTCTGCAAGATGCGTGTGTACGAGAAGACGGATGACCGCCTCATTGTCGTGCTGTCATCGGGCAATCTCGCCATCACCCAGGGTGTGATCAATATCCTTGACCGGCACGTACACGCGGCCCCGGACCAGCCAACGATCTGGAATGTGACGTCCATGTTCGATGTGGCCACCCTGGTCGGCGATGCGCTCCGCGAAATGCAGCGGCGCGACGGCGCGGCGCTGATGCAAAGCGGCATCGATGCCAGCGCTAACCTGATCGTGGGCGGCCAGATTGCCGGCGAGACGCAGCGCCTCTTCCACATCTACCCGCAGGGTAACTTCATCGAAACCTCGGATGAGACCCCCTACTTCCAGCTGGGGGAGTCCAAGTACGGCAAACCTATTCTCGACCGCGTGCTCACGCCCTCCACGCCGCAGAAGGAAGCCGCCAAGTGCGTGCTGATCTCGTTCGATTCCACGATCAAGTCCAACATATCGGTTGGCCTGCCCGTTGATCTCCTGTGGTATCCGAAGGACAGCCTGCGTGTCGGGGTGCAGCAGCGCATCCGCGAAGGCGACCCGTATTTCTCGATGATCCGCCAGCGCTGGGGTGGCGGGTTGCGCCGGGTGTTCGGGGAGCTGCCGGATCCGGATTGGATGGAGTGAAGATTGAAAGCGGAATCTCACTGCGTCCGTCGTTCCCGCGCAGGCGGGAACCCAAGTTCGCATGAGCAAACAACCCGCTGTTTACCTAATGGCAATCAAACCCTATGGCACGCTTTATCTCGGCGTAACCAGCAACTTGCCGCAGCGAACGTGGCAGCACAAGAATGATCTTGTCGAAGGCTTCTCGAAACTGCATAAGACTCATGATCTGGTCTGGTATGAAATGCACGAGTCAATGGTTTCAGCCATTACACGTGGAAAGCAGATAAAGAAATGGAATCGGGATTGGAAAGTCAACTTGATCCAGAAGGAGAACCCTCACTGGAGAGACTTGTATCTCGATTTGACTGCATGAACTTGGGTTCCCGCCTGCGCGGGAACGACGCTACTAATGCATTGAATTGGCCCGAACCATGACCATCCGCGTCGCCATCCACCACGTCACGCACTACACCTTCGACCGGGCGGTCTCGCTGTCACCGCATGAAATCCGCCTGCGCCCCGCGGCCCATGCGCGCACGCCGGTGGAGAGCTACTCGCTCAAGATCACGCCGTCCAAGCACTTCCTCAACTGGCAGCAGGATCCCTACGGCAACTGGCTGGCGCGCGCGGTGTTTCCGGACAAGACCACCGAGCTGAAAATCGAGGTGGACCTGGTGGCCGACATGACGGTCATCAATCCGTTCGACTTCTTCGTGGAGAAGTTCGCCGAAACCTATCCTTTCGACTATCCCGGCGACACGCGAAAGGAGCTGGCGCCGTATCTGGAAACCGAAACGCCGGGGCCGCTGCTCGCCGCATGGCTTGAGAAGGCAAAGCGGGACATCCTTCCCAAGGTTTCCGGCACGGTGAACTTGCTGGTGGCGCTGAACCAGCAGCTGCAGCAGGACATCCGTTATCTCATCCGCATGGAGCCTGGCGTACAGGCGCCGGAAGTCACGCTGCAAAGCGGCCAGGGGTCCTGCCGGGACTCGGGCTGGCTCTTGGTGCAGATCCTGCGCCATCTCGGCGTCGCCGCACGTTTCGCATCGGGCTATCTCATCCAGCTGGTGGCGGACGAAAAGCCGCTGGATGGCCCCGCCGGCACCGCCGTGGACTTCACTGACCTGCATGCCTGGGCCGAAGCCTATGTGCCGGGTGCCGGCTGGATCGGGCTCGACCCCACATCGGGGTTGCTGACCGGTGAAGGCCACATCCCGCTGGCCTGCGCCGCCGTGCCCACGTCGGCCGCACCGGTGATCGGCATGACCGATGTCTGCCGGTCCACGCTGCATTTCGACATGAAGGTGACGCGCATTCACGAAGACCCGCGCGTGACCAAGCCCTACACCGACGCACAGTGGGCGGAGATCGATGCGCTCGGCGAGCACATCGACAAGGCGCTGACCAAGGAGAAGGTCAAGCTCACCATGGGCGGCGAACCGACCTTCGTGTCCGTGGACGACATGGACGGGCCGGAGTGGAACTACACCGCGCTGTCGCCGAAGAAGCTGGAACTCGCGACCGAGCTTCTGCATCGGCTGCGACCGCAGTTCGCCCCCGGCTCTCTCGTGCATTTCGGTCAGGGCAAGTGGTATCCCGGCGAGCCGCTGCCGCGCTGGGCCCTGTCCTGCTGGTGGCGGCCGGATGGCGAGGCGGTGTGGGCGGATGAATCGCTCGTCGCGTGGACTGCGCCGAAGACTGCACCTCCCGCCGACCTCTCGCGAATATTCGCAATTGACGTGGCCCGGCGGCTTGGGCTGCATGCGGACTACGTACAGCCCGCATACGAGAACCCGTGGCGGCTCATCCGCGACGAAGCCATGCTGCCGGTGAACGTCGATCCGCTCACTGCGAATATTCGCGATAGCGCCGAACGCCGCCAGCTGGCCGATCAGCTCGCGGGCAAGATTGGCGAACCCGTGGGCCATGTGCTGCCCATCAAGCCGGTGGCCCGCGCCAAGGCCAGCGCCCCGACCACCTGGGCAAGCAGCCTGTGGCCGCTGCGTGCCGGGCACATCTTTCTCGTCGATGGCACTTCGCCCATGGGCCTGCGGCTGCCGCTTTCGTCCCTGCCTGTCGTGGCGCCGGCAGACGAGGACCTGCACCCGCCGGTCGATCCGTTTGAAGAGAAGGAGACGCTGGGCAAGCGGAGCAAGACGAGCGCACCCGCCGACGCCAAGAAACCCGCGCGCAAATCTCCTAAGGTCGGTGAATCGGTGCGCGAGCTGGTCAAGACTGCAGCCTGCTTCGAGGTGCGCGACAACTGCCTGAATGTCTTCATGCCGCCCTTGCCGACGCTGGAAGACTATCTGCGCCTGCTCCACGCCATCGAGGACACGGCGCGCGAATTGAAGCAGCCGGTGCGCATCGAAGGCTACGCGCCGCCTGACGATGCGCGCATCCGCAAATTCGCCATCACGCCCGACCCCGGCGTGATCGAGGTGAACATCCATCCCGCGAAAACCTGGCGCGAGCTGGTCGACAACACGACCACGCTGTACGCGGCCGCGCGCGAGACCCGCCTCGGCACGGAGAAATTCCAGCTGGACGGCCGCCACACCGGCACGGGCGGCGGCAACCACGTCACGGTGGGTGGCGCCACGCCGGCCGAGAGCCCGCTGCTGCGTCGCCCTGACCTGCTGCGTTCGCTCATCACCTATTGGCAGAACCATCCTGCGCTGTCGTATCTCTTCTCCGGCATGTTCATCGGTCCCACGTCGCAGAGTCCGCGCGTGGACGAGGCGCGCGATGACAATCTCTACGAGCTGGAAATCGCGTTCGAGCAGCTGGAGGAGCAGTTCGGCGGCCTCATCAAGAGCGGCAAGGAAAACGACCGCCCCTGGCTGGTGGATCGGCTGCTGCGCAATTTCCTGATCGATCTCACCGGCAACACCCACCGCGCCGAGTTCTCCATCGACAAGCTGTATTCCCCCGACGGCCCGACCGGGCGTCTCGGCCTGCTGGAATTCCGCGCGTTCGAAATGCCGCCGCACTCGCGCATGAGCGCGGCACAGATGCTGCTGCTGCGTGCACTCATCCTGCGCTTCTGGAAACAGCCCTACCGGGCGCGTCTAGTGAACTGGGGCACGGAGCTGCACGACCGCTTCATGCTGCCCTACTTCGTTGCCGCCGACATGAAGGCGGTCGTCGAAGACCTGCAGCACGCCGGCTTCGATTTCAAGTACGAGTGGTTCCTGCCCTTCATCGAATTCCGCTTTCCGCGCTATGGCACGGTCGCGTATCAGGGCATCGAGCTGGAACTGCGTCAGGCCATCGAGCCCTGGCATGTGCTGGGCGAGGAGATGGCGGGCACCAGCACCGCGCGTTACGTGGATTCCTCCGTCGAGCGCATGCAGGTCAAGGTCACGGGCATGATCGGCCTGCGCCATGCGGTGGCGTGCAATGGCCGCCTTGTGCCCATGGCGCCGACGGGTGTGCCGGGCGAGTTCGTCGCCGGTGTGCGCTATCGCGCTTGGGCGCCGCCGTCTGCGCTGCACCCCACGATTGGTGTGCACTCGCCGCTGTCATTCGATGTCGTGGACACCTGGACCGGCCGCTCCATCGGCGGCTGCACCTATCACGTGGCGCACCCGGGTGGACGCAACTACGGCACCTTCCCGGTGAACGCGTTCGAGGCCGAGGCGCGGCGCGTGGCGCGGTTCCAGAAGATGGGGCACACGCCGGGGCCGATGAAGGTTCAGCCCGAGGCGAGGAATCCGGCGTTTCCGTTCACGCTGGATTTACGGAAGCGGGCGGATAGTCCGTTGGGGTGACAGTTAAGTCCACCTCCAACTGACTTTCGGAAGACATTGGACATTTCGATCTTTACTGCGGAAGAGCAGCAGGCCATGAAGCGGGTCGTGGCCTACGCATTGGTGACTTGGGACTGGGAGAGTCAGACGCTCTTTGGTCCGGAACAGAGCGAATTCCAGGATGTGCTGGACGGCTGGCCTAACTCGCTTAATGCGCAAACCGCTCTGTACTTTGTCCACCAGCCTCTCAACTACTTCATCAATGGCGGCGGTATGAAAGATCCGGAAGCGATTGAGCGGTTTGGTCTTAGTCGCCTCAAGTGCGAGGCCCTGATGGAGAAGATCGACTCAGCAGCCGGTCACGATAGACAATGAGCTGGCCGTTGACGCTGACTCAAACCACAATCTCATACTCCGTCCGCCACACCGCCCCACTCTCCTTCGGCGCCCGGACGAGCGTCATCAACACCCGCTTTCGCGCCTCGGCATCGCGCAGGTGACGGAACACGAAATCGCGCTCATTGCCCGCCTCCCCGTCGATCATCACCTGTGAGGTGAACTCGGGTTTGCCGGCGCGCTTCACCTTGTAGTGGATGTGCGGCACGCGTCCGGAATACGCGACCGGCCGGATGGTGCGGAAGCGGTAGCGGCCCTGCGCGTCGGTGGTGGTCTTGCCCCAGCCCTGGAAGTGCGGATCGAGGCGGCCGCCGTCGCCGGGATGGTGGTACGCGCCGAAGGCATTGCACTGCCAGATTTCAACCACTGCGCCCGCCACGGGCGCACCCGATGCGTCCAGCACGCGGCCGGCGAAATCCAGGGCGTCGCCACTCGCCACCCCCGTCTTGCCTGCCACCCGGGTGAGGTCGTTGTCCTGATCCAGGGGCAACTCGACCGGATAGAACGGGCCTTCGGTCATGGCCGGGGTGCGCAGCAGCGAGGCCCAGGCAGGCACTGTGAACAGTGCTGAGAGCATCGCCATCACGCGCCGCCGGCTGCGTCCGCTCTGTAGGCGTCCCTCGGAAGGCTGTGGAAATGAAGCCTGGTTGTCATTGCGCATGGGATTGGCTCCCCTGGGTAATTTCAGGACTGGGCGCTGACGGCGGCGCGACGCGGCCGCAGTTTGAGCGGCGTGCGGCGGCGCTGGCTGATGCGCGCCCGCCAGACACCCTGCACCACGGCATACATCGTGATCGACCCGACAACTGCGAAGATAGCGAGCCCGAGCACCGTCGGCGGGCCAACCCGATCCAGCCAGTTGAGCATGCCGGCAAACATCCCGGTGGCTTCAACGCCCGACGGGGTGTGGTCCATGAACAGGGAACCCACCTGATAGGCGGCCATATAGACCGGCGGAAACGTGAACGGATTGGTGACCAGGGTGGACACGGCCGCGATGGGGATGTTGGCCCGCATGAAGACCGCGGCGATGGCCGCCACAAAAATCTGCAGCAGCGGAATCATGAAGCCAAAGAACACGCCCAGCGCCACCCCCCGGGCGACCGCGCCCCGGCGCCAGCGCCACAGCTCCGGCTGGAATATCCAGCGTGCGAACGGCCGCATGATGCGGCTTTGCGCCATGGCCTCCTGTGAAGGCATGCGCTCCTTGAACCATTTCTCCATGCGGCTTGCTTCTCCCCATGCACGCCCGGCCTTGCCTGGCAGTCGGACGCGACTGTTTTGTTATCCGTTAGCTGGACACAGACCATCGCCATGGCAGCGAAGTTCCTCAAAACTCCGGTGTACCGTCCGCTACGCCGACCTTGGGTATATCGTGCCAATAGCGCCGCCGCAGGTGGCGCTCGGCCTGCCAGTTCACCGCGCCCTCACCCAGCTTGACCGTGATGGCGCCCAGCTCATCGGTTCGCAGCATGGCGATCCGTCGATCCGCATGGCGGGCGACGACGTCCGGATGGGGGTGGCGGAAGCGGTTGCGGTAGCCGACGGTGAAGATGGCGAGCCTCGGTGAGACCGCGTCCAGAAACGCGGGATGTGACGACGTCTTGCTGCCGTGGTGAGGCACCAGCAGCACATCGGACTTCAGTTGCTCGCCGGCCCGCGAGAGCAGCGCAACTTCGGACTTTTTCTCGATGTCGCCGGTGAGCAGCATCGATTTGCCGCCTGCGAATATTCGCAAGACGCAGGAGAGATCGTTGTCCTTCACCTTTTCCGCTTCAAAGTCGGCCGGCGCGGGATGCAGCACGTCGAAATGCACGCCGTCCCACGACCACGACTGACCCCGCTCGCAGCGTTCCACCCGCAGGTCCGGCGACCGATTGCTGAGCACGGAACTCTCTGTCGGCAGTGAGGAAGACAACAGCCCGACCGCGCGCGCATCGAGCACGGACCTCGCGCCGCCGGAGTGGTCCTCGTCGTCATGCGACACGATGAGCCGGTCCAGCGCCCGGATGCCTTCGCCGCGCAGATGCGGCACAACGATGCGCGAGCCCGCGTCGGCGTCGTCGTTCCAGCGCGGCCCGGTGTCGTACACCAGTGAATGGTTGGCGGTGCGAACGACTGCGGACAAACCGTGACCCACGTCCAGCACGGTCACCCAGGCCTCGCCCGGCTTTGGCGCGGGCGGCAGGACGAGGAACATCGGCAGCATCCACAACGCGCCCAGCCAGCGGGCCGGCCAGCCGCGCGGCGCCAGGAGCCACGCCGTGCCCAGTAATGCCAGCAGGACGGTCCACGGCGCGGGTTCATGGCTTTCCCACAAAGCTGCCGGTATGTCGGCCAGCCACTGCAGGAAGAGCATGCATGCCGAGGTGATGGCATGGGCCAGGTGCAGAAAGAGATCGATGGGCAGCACGCAGGCCAGCAAGGTCAGCGGCACCACGATGAGGCTGATGACCGGAATGGCGATCGCGTTGGCGACCGGCGAAATCACGGAGACTTCCTGGAACAACGCGAGGAGCATGGGCAGCATGCCCAGCGTGACCGCGATCTGGGTCAGCACTGCGCCCTTCACAACGCCGAGTTGTCCGGTGCGGCCGGCGGTCACGTAGAAGATGAGTGCGATGGCCCCAAACGACAGCCAGAACCCCGGCGACAGCCCGGCCCAGGGATCGATCAGGACAACGGCCAGCAACGCCCAGCACAGCACGCGCGAGGGAGACGTCATGCGTCCGGTGCAGAGCGCCAGCGCCACCACCGCGAGCATGTACAGCGTGCGCTGCGTGGGAATGGAGAATCCGGCAAGCAATGCGTAACCTGCCGCACCGGTCAGCCCGATCAGCGCTGCGGCGCGCTGTGCGGGCAGCCGCGCCACCAGCCGCGGAAATCGCGTCCAGCCCCAGAACGCCAGCGCATAGAGCAGGCTCGCGACCATGGTGATGTGGAGGCCTGAAATCGACATCAAATGCCCGACGCCGGTGCGCCAGAACGTCTTCCATTGCGTCTGCGGAATCGCGTCCTGGTCGCCCACGGCGAGTGCAACCAGCACCCCGCCGTAGGGCGCCGGTCCCAGCGCGGACAGGATGCGGCTGCGAATATTCGCACGCGTCTCATGCAGCCGATCCATCCACGCATCGGAGCGCTTCACCAGCCGTTCATTCACGCCCTTCAGGCGCACGTAGCCGGTTGCCCGAATGTCGCGCTCCAGCGCCCAGGCTTCGTAGTCGAAGCCATGCGGGTTGGCGCTGCCGTGCGGCCGCTTCAGGCGGACGGTGAGCCGCCAGCGGTCGCCCGGATAGAGTTCCGGCGCGAGCGTTCGCGTCTCGGTCTTGCGATCGAATTCGTTGTACCAGCTGAGCGAGAGGTGTCGCGGGACCGTGGCGTCCTTGGTGCCGACCGACTCGGTGCGAAAGAGGAAGCGCACGCCGCGATCATGCGGCTGCGGCAGCGCCGCCACGGTGCCGGTGATGTCGATGTCTCGCCCCTCCCACTCGGCAGGCAGCGCGTCGGCCATGCGCGCAGTCGCCACCCAGGTCGCCCAGGCAGCGCCAAGCAGCAAGCCCGCCGCCGCCAGCCCGACCGCACCCACCACACGGAACGATGCCGTGGCCGACGCGGTCACATGCCAGGCGAGCGCAATCAGTGCGACCGCAAACGCGCCCCACTGCAGCGACTGCGCAACGGCAGGCAGACTGGCCTGATGCTGCAGCCAGAGCGTGCCGAGGACGAATGAGAGAATGAAAGTCCGCAAGCGAGGATGAATTGAGTTGTGTCGGCGTGCGCCGGATGAGCGTGATCAGCCGCGACCAGCCAAGATGCGAATATTCGCATGCACCATGCCACACTCTGCCCTTGAAACGGCCCTGCGTCACCCGCCACGATGCGCAAACGACTCCGCAAATTCCTGCCCACGCCTGAAGCGATTTTCCAGTACCGCGTGTTCCGCTGGATGGAACCGGTGCTGGGTCATCCGCGCCTGTGGCATCTGCACCGCCGCTCGGTGGCGCTGGGCATCGGCATCGGCCTCGTGACCGGACTCATCCCGCTGCCCATCCAGATGCTGATGGCCATCGTCATTGCCATTGTCGTGCGGGCCAACGTCCCCGCGGCAGCCGCGGCGACCTGGGCCACAAATCCTTTCACCTTCATCCCGCTCTATCTGCTGGCCTACCAGTTCGGCGCCTGGGTCACCGGGTCAGCGGCACCGGCCGCTGTGCCGCCCGAAATGGTCTGGGACTGGAATGGCATCAAGAATGCCCTGCCCCAGTTGCTGACCTGGATCGAGGCGGCAGGGCACACGCTGCTCATCGGCCTGGCCATCCTGTCGGTCGTGCTGGCGGTGGGCGGCTATGTGGTCACCATGGTCACGTGGCGGATCACGGTCACCCTGGCGTGGCGGAACAGGGCAAAACTTCGGCGGTTGCGTGACAGAATCACGCACCATGACACCTGAATACTGGAAAACTGCCTGCCGCGATCTGGCCCGTGCCGATCCGGTGATGAAAAAACTGATTGCGACCTACCCTGTCGCCAACTTCAGGAGCCGCGGCACACCCTTTGCCACCCTGGCCCGCGCCATCGTCGGCCAGCAGATTTCGACCAAGGCGGCGGCATCCGTCTGGGCAAAGTTTGCCAGGCGCGTCGGCCGCATGACACCCGCCAACGTGCTGGTGCATGACATCGAGGCACTGCGCGAATGCGGCCTCTCCCGACAGAAGGCGAGCTACATCCTCGACCTCGCCGCACACTTCGCCGACGGCCGCATCAACACCCGGCGCTGGGCACGCGAGGATGACGAGATCATCATCGACGAGCTGGTCGCCGTGAAAGGCATCGGCCGCTGGACGGCGGAGATGTTCCTCATGTTCTATCTCATGCGGCCCAACATCCTGCCGGTGGACGATCTCGGGCTCATTCGCGGCACGGAGAAGCTCTATTTCAAGGGCCGGAAGTGCCTCGACCGGAAGAAGATGCAAGCCTTTGGCCAGCGCTGGCAGCCCTGGAGCACCGTGGCGACGTGGTACCTCTGGCGGGCGCTGGAGGCGGTACCGCAGGATTGATGCACTGTTGTCATTGACAACAACACGGCCTGTTGGCATGATCTCCAACACTCAGACATGAAAGCGACGCTGCTCCTCAGAAACCGGGTGGTCTTTGCGGAAGACGCTTTCGCTGAATTGGTTCTGTGGAAATTGCCTGTGGCTTTGCCGGGCTCGCAGCACGTCTACAAGTATCGGCTGGCCTATGTCGTCGGCGGTGAATGCGTCGTGCGCTTCGATAACGAATCCGGCAAGGGCGACCACTTGCATGTTGGCGGACGGGAATCCCGCTACCGCTTCACATCCGTCGAGCGGTTGCTCGCGGATTTCCAGTCCCGGATCGAAAGGTGGAATCATGAAAACCGTGACCCTTGAAGTGAAAACCCCACAAGCGGCGATGAGCGAATTCGCCAGCGCCTGGAAGTCAGGCAAGTCCGCCCGCGAGGCCCGCATCGCGTTCGCAACGCCCGAGTTGCTTTGGAAAGTGCTGACCGCCAAGCGCTGGGAGCTGCTCAAGGCGCTGTGTGGCGCCGGGCCGGTGTCCATTCGCGAGGCCTCGCGGCGCGTGGAACGGGATGTCAAGGCGGTGCATACCGATATTTCGGCGCTGCTGTCAGCCGGCGTGCTTGAACGCTCCGAGGATGGGCGCGTCGTGTTTCCGTATGAGGCGGTGAAAGTGGAATTCCTGCTGCACGCGGCTTGACGCACGGCGTGAAAGCCCGCCCCAACGACCCCTGCCCCTGCGGCAGCGGCCTCAAGTTCAAGAAATGCCACGGCGTCACACCCATTCGCGCTGAGGCGTCCACCTCATCCCGACCGGTTGCCAGTGCCGAGCGAGCCTGCGGCACTTGCACCGCCTGCTGCGACGGCTGGGCCAAGGGTGTCGTCAATGGCATCCCCATGCATCCCGGCCGGCCCTGCGCCTTTCGTGCGACGGGCGATAAAGGCGGCTGCGGCATTTACGAGGAGCGCCCACAGCAGCCCTGCCGCGACTTCGTGTGCGGCTGGCTGGAGGCCGCCAGTCCGTTCCCGGATGACTGGCGGCCGGGCAAGCTGGGCATGCTGATCTTTCCGGTGGGTTGGCGCGGCAAGCGGGCGTATGTGCTGCGCTATGCGGGACGCGAACCGGATGTGGCGACGCTGGGCTGGTTGCGGGCGTTCCAAGAGCGCACGGGCAGGCCGGTGCTGGTGGAACAGGCGGGGAAGCTGTCAGTGATCGGTGATGCGGCGTTTCTCGCTGCGTACAGCAAGCATGAGGCGCGGTTGGGGTGAGTGCGTCGCGCGGACCCGACTTTGCAAACTTGCCTCAGTCCAACTTCGATTGCCACGCGCACCGATGAACTTGGGCCCCGGCCTGCGCCGGGGCGACGGTTCATGTGTTCGACAGAGTGCCGCTGAACACGCCCCGCACCGAGTTGAACAGGCGAATATTCGCAGCAGACTTCAATTCGTCCACCGTCACCACCCGCTCCACCACTTCGCCCCGCGCCAGCATCTCCGCCCGCAGCGTGCCGGGCAGCAATCCGGACGACACCGGCGGCGTGACCCACTGGCCGTCGATCTGAATGGCGAGATTGGCGATGGTGGTCTCGCACACTTCGCCGCGCTCGTTCCACAACACGACATCATCAAAGCCCGGCCGGCTGGCGCGCGCGGCGTCGTAGTGTTGGCGGTGCGTGGTCTTGTGATACAGGAAGCGATTGCTGGAATCGACGGGCTCGGCAGCCAATGCGAGCCGCATGACGGGCTGCGGCGAGAGATCGAGTGGCTTCGCTTCAATACGAATGGTTGCAGCGTGATCCACCAGCAGCCGAATGCGCTGTGCGGTGTCACCGAACGCCTGCGCAGCTTCGGCCAGCGCCTTGCGAATATTCGCAACATGCACCGGCACATCGAAGTACTCCGCAGAATCCATCAAGCGCGAGAGATGCCGCTCCAGCAGCGCATAGCCCGCTTCCGGCGTCCACTTCAGCGTCTCCAGCAGATCGAAGGGCGTGATGGGGCTCTTCAGGATGCGGGTCTTGGTCGCGCATTCCTGCCATTCGCGCGCCGGCACCGAATCCCAGACGATGCCGCTGCCCACGCCGTACTCCGCCTCGAGCCGCTCGCGATCTATGACCAGCGTGCGGATGGCGACATTGAACTGGGCAATACGGTTGGGCGCGATGAACCCGACCGCGCCGGTGTAGACGCCGCGTGGTGATCGCTCCAGCTCCGCGATGATGTCCATGGTGCGCCGCTTGGGTGCGCCGGTGATGGACGCGGGCGGAAACGTCTCTGCGAATATTCGCGAGAGGCTGGCGTCGGTGCGCGCCTCCACCGTGGAGGTCATGGTCCAGAGGGTCGGGTATTTCTCGCCTGTGAAGAGCTGCGGCACTTTCACGCTGCCCGTGTCGGCGAGGCGCCCGAAGTCGTTCCGCACCATGTCCACGATCATGAGGTTTTCGGCCCGCTCCTTCTCCGACGCGCGCAGGTTGCGCGCCTGGTCGCGGTCCTCCGCCAGCGTGCGGCCGCGGGCCGCCGTGCCCTTCATGGGCTTGGACACAATGCGCTCGCCATCCAGGCGAAAATACAGCTCGGGCGATGCGCTGCACACGACGTGCCGGCCGGTGTCGATGAACGCGCCATAGGTCTCGCGCTGCGCCGCGACCAGCCGCAGGAAGGCGCGCCATGGATCGCCCGCAAACGCGGCGTGCTGGCGATAGGTGCAGTTGACCTGATAGCTGTCGCCTTCGCGGATGTAGTCGAGGATGCGATTCACCGCGGCGGCATGGCCCGCCTCGTCCACATCCGCCGTCCAGTCACGGGCCACGATTTCGTCCAGCACATCGGGCAGCGTGATGGGCACGGCATCCGCAAACAGGCCGAACCAGAGCAGCGGCACTGCGCCGGCGGGCTTGACGGTCAGGTGTGCATCGAACGCCGGCGCGGCTTCATAGCTCACCCAACCGGCGGCGATGCCCTCTCCACCTGCGACCGCAGCCTCGACCTCGGCCAGCAATGCTGCGACGTCCTTGTGATTCGCCGTTGCGAATATTCGCAACGGACGAGACAGCGCCAGCCACTCGCGGCGGCTGTGGTCATGCACGACTGCTCGGACGGCGGGGAGGGAATTCGGGAGGGCTGCTGCGGACATGGCGCGGATGATACGCTGCCGTCATTGTTCAATTGCTTGACCTGGCACAGTCCGCGTGAGTTCCGATCTCTATCAGTCCTTCTACGCCATCATCAGGAAGATCCCCCGCGGCAAGGTCGCCACCTATGGGCAGATCGCTGCACTGGCTGGCCATCCGCGCCACGCGCGGCATGTGGGGTTTGCCTTGTCTTCATTGCCAGCAGGCAGCAAGGTGCCGTGGCATCGGGTAGTGAACAGCCAGGGGCAGATCAGCCGGCGCGGGCTGGAAGGGAATGACGAGTGGCAGCGGGTGTTGCTGGAGGAGGAAGGAGTTGAATTCAGCGCAGAGGGGCGGATTGCGTTGAAGCGGTTTCGCTGGGAGTGATGGTCTGACGTAGCCATTTGACCAAGTAAACGTCGTCTGGCCTCAAGCAGAACCACTCTCCGCCATCATCGGCAGCCGTAAACCACAAATACCCATACTCATCGATTCGAGCAATGCGCATCTGCGTGTTCTCGCATTTCCTGAGCGCCACCACTTCTGAATCAGGAAGATTGTGTGTCAACCAATCGGGAATCTTGGGTACTAGGACGATAGATTCAGCTTGAAGCAATCGGCCGATTGGATCTATCGGAGGCAGGGGTTGTGTCAACTAAGCACCCCATCCGTCAACGTCATCACCCGCCCCATCCGCTGCGCCAGCGCCGCATCGTGCGTCACCATCACCAGACTGGCCCCGCGCGCCGCGTTGAGCTTCAACATAAGGTCAAACACGCCATCGGCCGTCTTGCGATCTAGATTGCCCGTGGGTTCATCGGCAAGGATGCAGGCCGGCTGCGTGACCAGCGCACGCGCCACCGCCACACGCTGACGCTCGCCACCTGAGAGTTCGCCCGGCTTGTGGCGCACGCGATGCGCGAGACCGACTTCACCCAGCATGTCCAGCGCAGCCTGAGTGGCGTTCGCCGCAGATTCGCCACGGATGAGCAGCGGCATGGCGACGTTCTCCACTGCCGTGAATTCCGGCAGCAGATGATGGAACTGATAGACAAAGCCCAGCGCCTTGTTGCGCAGTCGCCCCTGCGCGGCAGGATTCAGCGCATTGATGTTCTGGCCTAGGAGCGAGACGTCTCCGCTGGTCGCTGCGTCCAGACCACCAAGAATATGCAGCAGCGTGCTCTTCCCGGAGCCCGAGGCACCGACAATGGCGATGTTGTCGCCGGGCTGAACGATCAAGTTGACGCCCTTCAGCACCTCGACATCGAGATCGCCTTGGCCGAAGGTCTTCGTCAGGCTGGCGCAATGGATGACTGTCATGCGCGCTCCTCAAGCTCTCGCAAGTTCAATTGGCATCTTGTCGCGCGCTGCGCCATAGCGGCTCGGCGCATCCCCGTAAACGGGGCCCCTGCTTTCGGCCTTATGGCGCTACTCATATCGCAGCGCCTCCGCCGGATTCACCTTCGACGCCCGCCAACTGGGATATAGCGTCGCCACAAACGACAGCACCAGTGACACCACTGCCACCCAGATCACGTCCGGCGCGAGGATGTGCGAGGGAATCTCGGAGATGTAGTACACCTCCTTGGACAGGATCTGGAAATTGAACGCGCGCTCGATGGCGGGAACGATGACGTCGATGTTGGCCGCCAGCAGCAGGCCGCCGATCACGCCCAGCACCGTGCCGATGACGCCGATGACGACCCCCTGCACGATGAAAATCTTCATGATGCTGCCGGGGCTGGCGCCCAGGGTGCGCAGGATGGCGATGTCGGGATGCTTGTCGGTGACGACCATCACCAGCGTGGACACGAGGTTGAACGCGGCCACGGCGATGATGAGGGTCAGGATGATGAACATCATGCGCTTCTCGATTTCCACCGCGCGGAAGTAGTTGACGTTCTGCCGCGTCCAGTCAAGCAGGAAGGCGTCGACAGTGATGGTCCTGGCCAGTTCGCGGCTCACCTGTGGCGCGGCAAAAATGTCGTCCACCTTGAGGCGGATGCCGCTCACCGCGTCGTCGAGCTGAAACAGTTTCTGTGCGTCAGCCAGATGCATCAGCGCCAGCGTGGAATCGAATTCGTAGTGCCCTGCGCTGAAAATGCCGACCACGGTGAGGCTGCGCATGCGCGGCAATAGGCCGGCCGGCGTGATCTGGCCCTTGGGGGTGATCATGGTCACGCGCTCGCCCAGCGACACGCGGAGCGCGCGCGCTAGGTCAGCACCAAGGATGACGCCAAACTCGCCGGGCTTGAGGTTTTCCCAGGCGCCGAGCTTGATCTGCTGGGGCAGCTCCGAGACCTGGCCTTCTTCCGTTATCGAAACACCGCGGATCAGCGCGCCGCGCACATTGGCGCCCGCCGCCAGCAGGCCCTGACCATTCACGAAGGGCGCGGCACCGACCACGCGCGGGTGTTTCTTCGTCTGGTCCATCACCTCACGCCAGTTCGCCAGCCCGCGGTCGTCGCCCTGCACGAGGATGTGCGACGCCACGCCAAGAATGCGCGCGCGCACCTCCTTCTGGAAACCGTTCATCACCGACATGACGGTGATGAGCGCAGTGATGCCCAGCGCGATGCCGAGCATGGACGCCAGCGAGATGAAGGAGATGAAATGATTGCGGCGCTTGGCGCGGGTGTAGCGCAGGCCGATGAAGAGTTCGTAGGGTTGCATATCGAATATTGTTCATCCCTCGCTAAGGCGATGGCTGAAGCCCTTTGGGCCTGCCTTCGGCATCCAGTTGAAGTCCCCCGGACTTCAACTAGTCGCAAGGGAGAAGACGGCGAAGTGTGCCACAAGCGGGGACATCGATCGGGCTGAGCGCAGCGGCCCGTCGGCTCCACCCATGCGTTCAATCTACAATTCGGCCCATGCCGCTCACCCTGCTCGTCCCCGATCTCTTCCCGCCCGCGACTTTCCCCGCCCAATGGCCCGCCACCCCCGGCCTGGACACCCTTCTGTCCAAGGGCCGCCTGGAGCGCGGCGACCCGATGACGCAGGAGGAATGGCTGCTGACCGCATTCAGTCTCAAGGGCGCACCGGTGGCGGCACTCAGGCGTTTGGCCGCGCGGGCGGATGTCACCCCGGAAGCGGTTCGCACCGGCACAGATGCCCACCACTGGCTGTGCAGCGACCCGGTGCATCTGCGCATCGAGCGTGATCATCTGCAGCTCATCAGCCCGGCCCAGTTCACACTGACCGCGGACGAAGCGGATGCGCTGGTGAACACCCTGAATCCGTATCTGGCTCAGGACGGGCTGGAAATCGAGATCGTGACGCCCGGCGAATGGATCGTGCACGTAAACGCGGACGCTTTGCCGACGACCACGCCGCTCTGGCGCGTGACCGACCGCTCCATCTTCGAGCACCTGCCGGGCAGCGCTGGCGGCCTCGACTGGAAGCGGCTGGGCAATGAAATCCAGATGCTGCTGCACGAGCACCCGGTGAACCTGGCCCGTGAGGCGCGTGGCGAGCCGGCCATCAGCGGCGTGTGGTTCTGGGGCGGCGACACGCTGACCGAAGAACCCGGCCTTGCCCCCGAAATCATTTACGCCGACGACACGCTCACGCGCGGCCTGGCCGTGCATGCCAAGTCGGAGTATCGCCTGACACCGTCCACGTTCACTCAGTGGCATGACGCCCGGCCCGAGAGCGGCATGTCGCTGGTGGTGCTGGACGACCTGTCGCGGGCCGTGCGCGCGCACGACCCGGACGCGTGGCACGCCGCGCTCGTGCGGCTGGAGCAGGACTGGTTCCGCCCGGCGATGCAGGCCGTGTGGGGCAAGCAGCTGCCCGTGCTGCGTGCCGTGTTCCCGGGTGAGCGGCACACGCAATACCTGCACGTGGCGCGATTGGATCTGTGGAAGCTGTGGCGCTCGCGCCGACCGGCAGCAACGCATGGCTGAAGCCACCCGCGTCCTCGTCCGCGAAGCCGACCCCGCCGCAGCCGCCGCACTCGCCGCTGCCGGCGTGGACCCGCGCCTCGCCCGCCTGTACGCCGCGCGCGGCGTGCGCGAGGCGGCGGAACTGCGCACCCAGCTCGACGCGCTGATCGCGCCATCCGGCCTTGCGAATATTCGCGATGCCGCCACGCTGCTCGCCGATGCCATTCAGCGCCAGGAGAAGCTGCTCATCGTCGCCGACTACGACGCGGATGGCGCCACGGCCTGTGCCGTCGGGCTGCGCGCGCTGTCGGCCATGGGCGCAAGAGTCAGCTTCATCGTGCCGAATCGCTTCGAGTACGGCTATGGCCTCACCCCGGAGATCGTGCGGCTGGCCGCAGAGCAATCGCCCGACTGGATCATCACCGTCGACAACGGCATCGCCAGCGTGGACGGTGTGGCAGAGGCCAACCGGCTGGGCATGCGCGTGCTGGTGACCGACCACCACCTGCCCGGTGACCGTTTGCCGGATGCGGCGTGCATCATCAATCCCAACCAGCCGGAATGCGGATTCCCGAGCAAGAACCTCGCTGGGGTGGGTGTGATGTTCTACGTGATGCTGGCGCTGCGCGCCACGTTGCGCGAGCGCGGTGCGTTTTCAGGCAAAGCGGAGCCCAATCTCGCCGATCTGCTGGACCTGGTGGCGCTGGGCACGGTGGCCGACGTGGTCAAGCTGGACAGCAACAACCGCGTGCTGGTGCATCAGGGACTGCAGCGCATCCGCGCCGGCCGGATGCAGCCCGGCGTGAAGGCCCTCTTCTTCGCCGCCGGACGTGACTATGCCAAGGCCAGTGCCTATGACCTCGGCTTCGTCGCCGGGCCGCGTCTCAACGCCGCCGGGCGGCTGGATGACATGTCGCTTGGCATCGAGTGCCTCATCACCAATGACGACGCCACTGCGCAGCGTCAGGCGCGCGAGCTGGATCAACTCAACCGCGAGCGTCGGGCCATTGAAGGCGACATGCAGGCCGAGGCGTTCGCCCGCCTGGAAGAGGTTGATGCAGAAGCAGTCGAAGCGCGCGCCACGCTGTGCCTCTTCGAGGAAAACTGGCACCAGGGCGTGATCGGCATCCTGGCCTCGCGGGTGAAGGACAAGTTTCATCGCCCCGTGATCGCGTTTGCCCGCGACACGCAAGGCAACCTCAAGGGTTCCGGCCGCTCCATCCATGCGCTGCATCTGCGCGATGCGCTGGACCTCGTGTCCAAGCGCCATCCCGATCTCATCCTCAAATTTGGCGGCCACGCCGCCGCTGCGGGACTCACGCTGCCACCCAACGCCTTGCCCGCCTTTGAAGCTGCGCTGGAAAAGGTCGCACGCGAGTGGTTGGCGCCGGCCGATCTCAACCGCCAGATCGAAGTCGACGGCGAGCTGGGTGACGACGATCTCTCCGCCGACTTCGTGCGCCGCATCGAGGCCGAGGTCTGGGGCCAGGGATTTGCCGCGCCCCAGTGGCAGGGCCACTTCCGTGTGCTGGAGCAGCGCATCGTGGGCGAGAAGCACCTCAAGCTGAAAGTGGCGCAGCAGGGCCGAATGCTGGATGCCATGCTCTTCAACCATGCCGACCGAATGCCCGCCACGATCGACGCGGTGTATCGCCCGCAGATGAATGAGTTCCGGGGTGAGACCACACTGCAGCTGGTGTTGAATCACTGGTCATGATGGATCGCAACGCGCTGCGTCAGGCAGTGGTCCGGCGATTGCGAATATTCGCAGTGCTCTGCTGTGCAGGACTGCTGCTGCCTTGGCTGGCGCGAGGGCTGGCCCGCACCGAACTCGATAGCCTTTGGTGGGTCACCGATCTCGCTGCGCATTGGCAGGCGCTATATGCAAGCGCGCTGGCTGCAAGCGTTCTCGCGTTGGTATGGCTGAACCGCAATGTGCGGTGGTTGGCCCTGCTGCCTGTCTTGGCGCTGCCGTGGCTCAGCGCTTCGCCAACGCTGCCGACTGCGAACGGCACTTCCGACCGAACCATCAAGATCATCGCCGCCAATCTGCACTTCGGGAACGATGATCCGGCGAAGCTGCGCATGTTGATGGATGCGGAAGCGGCGGACCTGGTCTTCCTTGCTGAAATCGGCCCAGGTGCCGCGAAGGCACTGGCCGTGTGGCCGGCCTGGCCCCATCAGGCGCGGCTGCCACGCGCCGATCCCTTCGGCCTCGCGCTGGTGTCGAAACATCCGATCACGGGCCTGAAACTCGAAGAGTCTCCTGGCGGCGTTCCGCTTCTGCGCGCAACGGTGGACTGGCAAGGCACGACCCTCGTGGTGAGCGTGATGCATCCCATGCCGCCGCTCTCCGCGGCCTTTGCGCGTGAACGTGACCAGGTCCTCGCCAATGAAGCTGCCCAGCATGCGCAACACGGACGACCGGCCCTGATGGCCGGCGATTTCAATGCTTCGCCCTGGTCGGACGCCTTCAGCGGCCCCGCACGCGCCGGCTTTCGTCGAGCGTCCAGTGCCTTTCCCGGCACCTGGCCCGCTGGCATCCACTGGCTGGGCATTCCCATCGACCATGTCCTGGCGTCGCCGCATTGGGTGCTGGCGGAGCGCCGGGTGGGCCCGGACATCGGCTCGGACCACCGCCCGGTCTTTACCCGGCTTTCATGGGCGGAAAAGCCACGCCAGTAGCCTCTGGAAGGGGGTCGGGTCGGCTATAATTCGCGGTTTACCGAATTCAAAAGAAGACCCGCATCATGGAAGCCGATCAGCTGAATGCCATCCAGAACCACCTGGCCGACCTCGCCTCGCGCGCGGCCGAGCTGCGGAGGTATCTTTGACTTCGACGGCAAGCAACGTCGCCTCGAAGAAGTCGCACACCTCGTAGAAGATCCCAAGATCTGGGATGACCCCAAGCGCGCCCAGGAGCTGGGCCGCGAAAAGAAAGCACTGGACGAAGTGGTCGGCTCATTGACCAAAGTCGACAGCGGGCTCGCGGATTCACGCGAGCTGTTCGAGATGGCCAAGGCGGACAACGACGACGCCACCCTCCTCTCCGTGGCCGAAGATGCCAAGGGCATCGAAGAGATTGTTGCCGGTCTCGAATTCCGCCGCATGTTCAACAACCCGGCGGACCCGCTCAACTGCTTCCTGGACATCCAGTCCGGCGCAGGCGGCACCGAGGCGCAGGACTGGGCCTCCATGCTGCTTCGCCAATATCTCCGTTATGCCGAACGCAAGGGCTTCAAGGCCGAGGTGATGGAGCAGTCGGACGGCGAAGTCGCGGGCATCAAGAGCGCCACCATCAAGATCGCGGGCGACTACGCCTACGGGCATCTGCGCACTGAGACGGGCGTGCATCGCCTGGTGCGGAAATCACCCTTTGACTCTTCCGGTGGACGCCATACGTCGTTCGCCAGCGTGTTCGTGTCGCCGGAGATCGACGATTCGTTCGAAGTCGAGATCAATCCGGCGGATCTTCGCATCGATACCTATCGCGCCTCCGGCGCCGGTGGCCAGCACATCAACAAGACCGACTCGGCCGTGCGTATCACGCACAACCCGACCGGCATCGTGGTGAGCTGCCAGAACGACCGCTCGCAACACCGCAATCGAGCGGAGGCCATGCAGATGCTGAAGTCCAAGCTCTTCGAGCTCGAAATGCGCAAGCGCCGTGAAGAGCAGGACAAGCTGGAGGCCAGCAAGACCGACGTGGGCTGGGGCCACCAGATCCGCAGCTACGTGCTGGACAACAGCCGCATCAAGGATCTGCGCACCAACGTGGAAATCAGCAATACCAAGTCGGTGCTGGATGGCGACCTGGATGATTTCATCACTGCCTCGCTGAAGCAGGGCATCTGAAAACGGGCCACGGCCCACGCGAATATTCGCAAGGACTTTTGACATGACCGAGAACAACAACGCCACGCCGCCTGTCGACGAAAACCAGATCATCGCCGAGCGCCGCGCCAAGCTGGCCAAGCTGCGGGAAACCAGTCCCGGTGGCGTCGCCTTCCCCAATGATTTCCGCCCGCGCGACCTGGCGCATGCATTGCATGAGGCGCATGGCGGCAAATCCAAGGAAGACCTGGAGGCCAGCCCGGTGACAGTCTGCGTGTCCGGCCGCATGATGCTGAAGCGCGTGATGGGCAAGGCAAGCTTCGCCACCATCCAGGATCGGACGGGCCGCATCCAGCTCTACATCAACAACGACCAGACCGGCGCAGAGGTGCATGAGGCGTTCAAGCACTGGGACATCGGCGACATCCTTGGCGCGGAAGGCACGCTCTTCAAGACCAAGACCGGCGAACTCACGGTGCAGGTCTCGCATCTGCGCCTGCTCTCGAAGTCGCTGCGCCCGCTGCCGGAAAAGTTCCACGGCCTGACCGACATGGAGCAGAAGTACCGCATGCGCTATGTCGATCTCATCATGAGCCCGGAGACGCGCAAGACCTTTGAAATCCGTTCGAAGGTTGTGCAGTACATCCGCGATTTCATGGTGCGGCACGAGTATCTGGAAGTGGAAACGCCGATGATGCATCCCATCCCCGGCGGTGCCGCGGCGCGTCCCTTCATCACCCATCACAACACGCTGGACATGGAGCTGTATCTGCGCATCGCGCCGGAGCTCTACCTGAAGCGCCTGGTGGTTGGCGGACTGGAGCGCGTGTTCGAGATCAACCGCAATTTCCGCAACGAGGGCATGTCCACGCGCCACAACCCCGAGTTCACCATGATGGAGTTCTACGGGGCCTATCAGGACTACGTGGACCTGATGAACTTCACCGAGGCTCTGCTGAAGGACGTGACCCAGCGCGTGCTGGGCACGACGCTGGTGAAGTACCAGGGACAGGACATCGACCTTGGCAAGCCGTTCGACCGGCTGACCATGGTGCAGGCGGTGAAGAAGTATTTCCCCGAACATTCCGACGAACAGCTCAGCGACAAGACCTTCCTCACCAACGCGCTGAAGAAGAAGGGCCACGACATCAAGGGTGAAATCACGCTTGGTGAGCTGCAGCTGCTCTACTTCGAAGAGACTGCAGAATCGCTGCTCATCCAGCCCACCTTCATCATCGACTATCCGGTGGAAGTCTCGCCGCTGGCGCGCGCCAACGACAAGAATCCCGGCATCACGGACCGCTTCGAACTCTTCATCGCAGGCCGCGAACTGGCCAACGGTTTCTCGGAGCTGAACGATCCGGAAGACCAGGCCGCCCGCTTCATGGCGCAGGTGAAGCAAAAGGAAGCCGGCGACCACGAGGCCATGCACTACGATGCCGATTACATCCGGGCGTTGGAGTACGGCCTGCCGCCCACCGGCGGCGAAGGCATCGGCATCGACCGCCTGGTCATGCTCCTGACCGACAGCCCGTCGATTCGCGACGTGATCCTCTTCCCCCAACTGAAGGCCGAGTGACCGGCTGTCCACCGTTTTCAGCCTGAATCGTTAGGCGTACACTGACCCGTACTTCTTTGAGGAGAGAGCCATGAAAGTCAATCGCTGCATGTTGTCCGCCGTGATCACCACCGGCATCGTCGCGCTGGCCACCGCATTCTGGGCAAATCCTGCACACGCGAAATGTCCGGAGTGCGGCTCCGTCGTGGAACTGAAGACGGTGAAGGTCGAAGGACAGGGCTCCGGAGTCGGGGCAGTCGCGGGCGGTGTGGTCGGAGGCGTCCTCGGCCATCAGGTAGGTGGCGGTCGCGGCAAGGACGCGGCCACGGTCGTGGGCGCCGTGGGTGGTGCCTATGCGGGCCACCAGATCGAGAAGAAGTCTAAGGAAAAGACGGTCTACAAAGTAATGGTCAAGATGGAAGGCGGAAACATCCGCACGTTCGACTACAACAGCGAAACCGCCTACAAGGTTGGTGACAAGATCAAGGTGCAGGACGGCAAGCTGGTACGCCAGTAGCGAATATTCGCAACAACGCCAAAGAAAAAAGGCCCGCAATGCGGGCCTTTTTCATTGCCAGACAATATCCTCGGATCAGGCGTTGATGACTTTCGCCTTCAGGTCATGCTCCAGCGCGCCGGTGATCTTCACCTTGAGGAAGTCGCCCGCCTTTGCATCCTTGGCGCCCGTGACAATCACCACGCCATCGATCTCGGGCGCATCGCCGGGCCCGCGCGCAATGACCTTTGCGCCATCCATGCCATCGACCAGAACGGTCATTTCCTTGCCGACTTTGGCCTTGAGCTTGGCGGCGCTGATTTCCGCCTGCACTTCCATGAACCGAGCCTTGCGTTCGGCTTTTACTTGGTCCGGCACCGGGTCGGCCAGTTCGTTGGCCTTCGCCCCTTCCACCGGCGAATATTCGAAGCAGCCGACACGATCCAGTTGCGCTTCCTGCAGGAAGTCCAGAAGCTGCTCGAACTCCGCATCCGTCTCGCCAGGAAAGCCCACGATGAAGGTGGAGCGGATGGTGATGTCGGGACACTCCGCCCGCCATGCCTTGATGCGGGTGAGGTTGTTCTCGGAATTGGCCGGGCGCTTCATGGCCTTCAGCACGCGCGGGCTGGCATGCTGGAACGGCACATCGAGATAGGGAAGGATCTTGCCTTCCGCCATCAGCGGAATGACCTCATCCACATGCGGGTACGGGTACACGTAGTGCAATCGCACCCACACTTCGCTCGCGGAGTCCTTGCCTGCGAGTGAACCCAATGCACCACAGAGTTCGGTCATGCGCGTGCGCAATGGCTTGCCGTTCCAGAAGCCGGTGCGGTACTTCACATCGACACCATAGGCACTGGTGTCCTGCGAGATGACGAGCAGTTCCTTCACGCCGGACTTCACCAGGTTTTCGGCCTCCTGCATGACATGGGCCACCGGCCGGCTGACGAGGTCGCCACGCATGGACGGGATGATGCAGAAGGTGCAGCGGTGATTGCAGCCTTCGGAAATCTTGAGGTACGCGTAATGCTTCGGCGTGAGTTTGATGCCTTGCGGCGGCAAGAGGTCAAGGAAAGGATCGTGCGGCTGCGGCAGATGCTGATGCACCGCGGCCATGACCTCTTCCTTGGCGTGCGGGCCGGTCACCGCCAGCACGGCGGGATGAATTTCCTGCACCAGGTTGCCGGCCTTGCCATCCCGCGCACCGAGGCAGCCGGTGACGATGACCTTGCCGTTTTCAGCCAGCGCCTCGCCGATGGCATCCAGCGATTCTTCCACCGCGGAATCGATGAAACCGCAGGTGTTCACGACAACGAGATCTGCACCGTCATAGGTCGGCGAGATGGCATAGCCCTCGGCGCGAAGCTGGGTGATGATCTGTTCGGAATCGACCAGCGCCTTGGGGCAGCCGAGCGAGACGAATCCGACCTTGGGGGGGGCGGGCTGCCGTTTGCCCGACTTGCTGGCCGGCTTGCTTGCGACGGTCATGCGCGTCCGCGGGGCTTCTTGGCCTTGGCTGCAGTCGCTTTGGGCGTTGCCTTGGGTGCGGCTTTGGCGGCGGGCTCAGGCTCCGGGCCAGTGGTCTGGCCGGGGGGGATTGAGCCAGGATAAGGAAACCCGCTGAATAATTGCGTTGCCTGCTTGCGCAACTCTTCCTGCATGCCCATGACGCTGGACGCACTGTTCTTCAGATAGTCGCCAACCATGTTCTGCAGGCCGCTGCCCTGCCCCTGCAGCACGGACTGCCAAGCATCCGGCGTGAAGGCCGGAATCTGACCATAGACCTTGCCGGCCTGGTCCTGGAACTGTTTCTGCGCCTCGGCGAAGGCATGGATGCTGCGCTCGAGGTAGTTGCCCATCAGGCCCTGCATGCTGTGGCCGTAGTAGCGAATGATGTTGGCCAGCATGTCGGCCGAGAACATGGGCACGCCGCCACTTTCCTCTTCGAGGATGATCTGCAGCAGGATGCTGCGGGTGAGATCCTCGCCCGTGCGCGCGTCCTGCACCTGGAACGCCTGGTATTCCAGGACAAACTGCTTCACCTCGGCCAGCGTGATGTAGGTGCTGGTTTCGGTGTCATAGAGACGGCGATTGGGATACTTCTTGATGATGCGCATCGGTCATCCTTCGGGGCCATGTTGCAGGACACAAATCGGGACCGGAAAGTACGGAATCAATTGTCAGATTCCCGTCAAAAACCGGCAACTTTTCAATTATAACCTATTGAAATTAAATCACTTCAAGACTTGCTCGGGGATTCGGAGCAATTTATTGTGCAGCGCAACAAAAAGTGCTTGACTTCGGTCGGACCCGTCCCTATCATCATTCATGTTGCGGCGCACAAAGTTGTCCGGAATCTTTGTCCTGCATCACCCGACAGCCGCGGCCGCACCGGTATAGCACCCTGCCGGACAGAATTTCATTTCTACTATCGTCAAAGGAGTACACCATGAACACCGTGAACGAACAGTTCAGCCAACTGAACAAGAGCACCGTTGATGCCGCCGTCAAATTCGCCCGCGTCGGCGTGGACAGCGCCGAGCAACTGCTCGCGCTGCAGATGAACACCACCAAATCCGTTCTCGACGAAGCCGCCAAGAACATGCTGGCTCTCGCCACGCTGAAGGACGTACAGGAACTGAACGCGATGCGCGCCAAGCTGGCCGAAGCCTCGCTGGAACAGGCCATGGGCTATTCCAAGACCGTGTACGACCTGGCCACCAGCACGCAGGCCAAGTACAGCTCGCTCGTCGAGGAAGGTGTTGCCGACCTGCAGACGTCGCTGACCGACGGCCTGGAAAAGGTCGCCAAGACCGCCCCCGCCGGCAGCGACATCGCTGTCGCCGCGATGAAGTCGAACCTGGCCGCCGCCACCGCCGCCATGGACAACCTGACCAAGGCTGCCAAGCAGTTCGCCAGCTTCGCCGACGCCAGCGTCAAGGCGGCCCAGGATCTGGGCACGCAGGCAGCGCCGAAGGCCTCGTTCAAGCCGGCCAAGCGCAAGTAATTCGGCATGGCCGCACTGCGGCCAGCCAACAGTCTCCTCCTCCTTCCTGACTGCTCATCCAAGAGTGGCCTGAAGGATTCGAACCCCGAAGCGCTGCTTCGGGGTTTTTTTATGCGCGCGCATCTGTGCTCCAATGCGCGCTTTGCGAATATTCGGGAGTCTCTGCATGACAGTCAGGAAAGTGGCGCTGGTCACCGGCGGCGTGGGCGGCATCGGTACAGGCATCTCGCTGCGGCTCGCGGCGGATGGATTTTTCGTGGTTGCCAACTACGCCATCGCCGGCAGCGAGCAGGCATGGCAGGACGTGATGGCTGCCAACGGACTGGGCGAGGACCGAGTCGCGCTGGCGCATGGCGACGTGACCGACTTCGCCGCCATGGGTCACATGGTTGAACGCATCACCGCTGAGCGGGGCCCGATCTCGGTACTGGTCAATTGCGCCGGCATCACCCGCGACACGTCGTTGCGCAAGATGAGCCCGGAGCAGTGGCAGGCGGTCATCAACACCAACCTGAACAGCGTGTTCAACGTCACCCGCCATGTCATCGACGGCATGTGCGAACGCGGCTGGGGACGCATCGTGAACATCTCCTCGGTGAATGCGTTGAAGGGCCAGTTCGGTCAGACCAACTACACGGCCGCAAAGGCCGGCATTCTGGGCTTCACGAAGTCACTGGCACTGGAAGTCGCGGCAAAAGGGGTGACGGTCAATGCCGTGTCGCCGGGCTTCATCGACACCGACATGACCCGCGCCATCCGCGACGACGTGCGCGCGCAATTGGTCGCGAGCATTCCCGCCGCGCGGGTTGGCGTGCCGGACGACATCGCCCATGCGGTCTCCTACCTCGTGTCGGAGGGTGCGAGCTACATGACCGGCGCGAATCTCGCGGTCAACGGCGGCACTTACATGCACGCCTGAGGACCGCTACCGCCGCTGCAAATGAAAACAGGGCGCCGCGGCGCCCTGTTTCAACGTGCGAATATTCGCAATGCCGGTGAATCAGAACATGTGCTGCCCGCCATTGATGGCGATGTTGGCGCCGGTGATGAATGCGGCCTCGTCCGACGCGAGATAGGCACACAGACCTGCCACCTCTTCCGGCTTGCCCAGCCGGCCGACGGGAATCTGCGGCAGGATCTTCGAGTTGAGCACGTCTTCCGGAATGGCCGTGACCATCTTGGTGCCGATGTAGCCCGGCGAAATGGTGTTCACCGTGACGCCCTTCTTGGCCACTTCCAGTGCCAGCGCCTTGGTAAAGCCATGCATGCCGGCCTTGGCGGCGGAATAGTTGGTCTGGCCGAAGGCGCCCTTCTGTCCGTTCACCGACGATACATTGATCACCCGACCCCAGCCGCGATCGACCATGGCATCGACGACCGGCTTGGTCATGTTGAACACGCTGTTCAGGTTGGTGTTGATGACCGCATCCCAGTCGACCTTGGTCATTTTCTTGAAGGTCATGTCGCGGGTGATGCCGGCGTTGTTGATCAGGATGTCGACCGGACCCACCTCACCCTCGACCTTCTTGATGGCCGCCACGCAGGAGTCGTAGTCGCCCACGTCGACCTGGACCGCGTGGAAGTCGAAGCCCTTCTCCTTCATCTCCTTCAGCCAGCCTTCGGCCTTGCTGTTGGATGACGAATAGGTCACCACCACCGTGATGCCCATGCGGGAAAGCTTCATGCAGATCGCCTCACCCAGGCCACCCATGCCGCCGGTGACCAATGCCACGCGCTGTGCCATGTCAATCTCCTCCGTTATTGTCTTTGATGGTACGAAAAACCGTGATGCCCGCAAACACTGCCACCTGGCCCAGTACCAGCACGAGAAAGCCTCCGCCGAGCGCCATGATCAGCGCCGATACAACCAGTGACACGCCTGCCCAGATGATGCCTGATTCCTTCTCCCGCATTGCAGCATTCCAGAAGAACACGGCCGCCACGACCGTCAGCACCAGGGAGTAGTTCAGCATGGCAAGGCTACCTCACGGTTACGCCTTTTCCGTCACGTAGCGTCCCGGCGCAGGCTCGATCGGCGCCAGGCCATGCCCACCAAGGTCATGCCGCGCCGGCACCTTGCGGCCGCCGTGCGCCTTCAGCCACTGCGCCCACGGATTCCACCAGCTGCCCGGCACTTCCGCCGCGCCCGCCAGCCAGTTGTCGGGACGCGGTTCCGCGCGGTCGAAGGGCCCTTGCCAGTAGCTCCGCCGATTCTTCGATGCAGGATTCACCACGCCGGCGATGTGACCGCTGGCGCCCAGCGTGAACGACACCTCGCCACGCAACTGGCGCGCACTTTCATATGCTGTCCGCCACGGCACGATGTGATCCTCCCGCGCCGCAAACACGAAGGCCGGCTGGGTGATGTGGCGGAAGTCGAGCGGATGGCCGCACATGCTGAGCTTGCCCGGCTTCACGAAGTTGTTTTCCAGATACGCATTGCGGATGTAGTAGCTGTACATCGGCCCCGGCAGGTTGGTGCTGTCCGCGTTCCAGTAGAGCAGGTCAAAGGCCGGCGGTGCCTGGCCCTTCAGATAATTGTTGACCACGTAGTTCCACACCAGATCGTTCGCGCGCAGGCTGGCGAAGGCGAAGGCCAGCTCGGAGCCGGGGACGATACCGCCCTTGCCCACCTCGCGCTCGCGCCGTTCGACGAATCCCCGGTCCACGTAGGCCGACACCTCGCCCGTGTCGGAGAAATCCAGGAAGGAGGTGAGCAGAGTGACGCTCTCGACCACGTCCTCACCCATGTCATGCAGGACCGACAGGGCGCAGGAGACCAGCGTCCCGCCGATGCAGAAGCCCAGCACATTGATCTTGTGAACCTGGGTGATGACGCGCACCGCGTCGATCGCCTGGATGACGCCGCCGGCAACATAGTGATCCCAGGTGAGATGGCCGAGATCCTCTTTCACGTTGCGCCAGGACACCATGAAAACCGTGTGACCCTGCTCCACCGCGAACCGGACGAGCGAATTCTCCGGCCGCATGTCCAGGATGTAGAACTTGTTGATGCAAGGCGGCACCATGAGCAGCGGCCGCAGATGCACGTCTTCCGTCAGCGGCTTGTACTGGATGAGCTGAAACAGCTCGTTCTCGTAAACGACGGCGCCCTCACTGATCGCGATGTTTTCGCCCACCTTGAAGGCGGACTCGTCGGTCATCGAAATCTGCCCCTTCTCGATGTCGCTGGTGAGGTTCTCCAGTCCCGCCTTGAGGCTTTCACCCTTGGATTCCAGCGCCTTCTGCATGGCCTCCGGATTGGTGAGCAAATAGTTGCTCGGGGCGATCGCGTCGAAGTATTGCTTGGCGAAGAAGCGCATGCGCCGCTTCTTGTCCGGGGTCAGGGGCAGATCGTTCAGCGCCTCCATGAAGAGGCGCGAAGTGATGAGATAGGAATGCGCAAGGTAGTGGAAGGCCGGCGACTCCAGCCATGCTTCACTGGCGAACCGCTTGTCCTCCGGCATCGCATGACGCTTGCCGTCCATGAGATGGCGGAGCAGCTCGACATGCTCTTCCATGTAGCGCCGCTGGAACTCTGCCAGCTTGGCCGGCTCTTTGTTCATGGCGTCGGTCCACTGTTGGTAGACCTCGGCGAACTGGCCCGCCATCGCGGGATCGGGCAATGAGGCAAACGTCGGGAAACCCGAAGCGCTGGCAAAAGTATGCGGAAACTCGGTCATGGCATTCCGGCGGTCAGGAAGTTGCTGCGGTGGAATCCTGCCGGCGGTAGGTGGCGGTCGGGCAAGACATGGAGCGGTGGATGCATCCTGGTGGCCGTGATCAGTCAGCGTCCCGGGTTCCGGATGTCGATTGGGTTAAAGTCGAGTCATGTATATCGTAGCGATTGCCTGGTTGTATGTCACGTTCATGATGGCGATCACGGAGTCATCCTTCGTGGCGGGCGTGATGACTTTCCTGTTCTATGGCCTGGCGCCGCTGGCGCTCTTTCTCTGGCTGGTGGGCACGCCGGCGCGGCGGCGACGCCGTGCCCGGCGGGAGCAGGATGCGTCAATGCGGCAGGAGAACGTGAATCAGCCCGATGGTCCCGACACCCATGCCGATGAGGGTCACTTGTTGCAGGGTCGCGGAGATGGACGTGCGCTTGTGCAGGCCGGGGATGAGGTCAGCGATGGCGACGTACATCATGCTGGACGCGGCGAGGCAGAGCAGCACCGGCACCCATCCCTCAAATGACTGCAGCATGAAATAGGCCAGCAGTGCACCGACTACCGTCGCCAGGCTGGAAATCAGGTTCAGGGCGAAGGCCTGGCGGCGACTGAATCCCGAGTGGAGCAGGATCACGAAGTCGCCGATTTCCTGCGGAATCTCGTGCGCGAGGATGGCCAGGGCAGTGATGAAACCCAGGTTGATATCGGCCATGAACGCTGCGGCAATCACGATGCCATCCACGAAATTGTGGAGCGTGTCGCCGATGGTGATCATCAGACCCGAACGTCCGTGGTCGTGGGCGTGAGCGTGCGGCTCATGCGACTCGCAGTGCTCTTCGTGGCAGTGCCGCCACAGGACCAGTTTCTCCAGCACAAAGAACAGCAGGATGCCGGCCAGGATGGTCATGGCCGTGGTCTGGTAGTTCAGCGTCTTTTCGAAAATGTGGGGCAGCAGTTCAAGGAACACCGCACCCAGCAACGCGCCCACCGCAAAGCTGACCAGCGTCGGAATCCATGACGGCCGCGCGTTCAGCGCAACCACCGCGGCAAGCACGACAGACAGCACGCCGCCGGCAAGGCAGGTCAGCAGGATGGCGGTAAGTGTGGTCATGGACAGCAGTCGGACAGGCAGAGGGTCGGGACGCAGATGCAACAGAGTTGTGTCAAGCCGACAGCCTAGCATGGCTGTCAAGAGGGGCCACCACGCTGGGACTGCCAAGGGTGGCTGCCATGCGGCCCATCTGCACCCGTGCCCAGCCGCGCAGGATCAGCGTTCGCGCCAGATCAGCGCAGCCATCCGGCCGGTCCTGACACCCTCATGGGTGGCGCGTCGGTAGGAAAAGAAACGCGAGGGATCGGAGTAGGTGCAGAACGCCCCTCCGTACGCGGCCGTGATGCCCAGTCGATTCAGGCGACGCCGGGCCAGCGCAGGCAGACTGCACAACCACTTGCCCTGCCCACGCTCGAGGAACGCCAGCCCCGCGCCGGGGTCGGCATCGAGAAATGCCTCGCGCACTTCGGGCCCCACTTCAAACGCCTGCGGGCCGATACAGGGTCCTAGCCAGGCCATGAGCGGCACCGCGGCCGCATCGGCACGCATTGCCGTCACCGTCGATTCGATCACCCCGGCCGCCATGCCGCGCCAGCCGGCATGCGCGACCGCCACGGCCGTACCATCCCGCCGGGCGAGCAGCACCGGCATGCAGTCCGCGACCTGCACCGCGCAGACAGTGCCAACAGCGTCCGACCAGACCGCGTCTGCGGTGACATCATCCGTCGTAGGCAACTTCACGCAGCGGGTGCCATGGACCTGACGCAACCACGTCACCTCCCCGGGGAGCTCGGCGCGAAGCAGTTCGCGGTTCTTCATGACCGACTCCTCCGCATCGCCCGCACCGAGGCCGATATTGAAGCCGGCAAAGGTCCCTTGCGATGCACCACCTTCGCGGGTGGTGAACAGGGCGCGAATATTCGCCGGTGCGGCCCAGTCGGGCTGCATGAGGACGGGCGGTTTCATCGGGCATCACCATCCGGATCGTGGCGCAGGATATCCAGCAGCCGGACGAAATCCGTCGGCAGCGGCGACTCGAATGTCACCTCCTTGCCGGAACCGGGATGCACAAACGCGAGCCGCCGCGCGTGCAGCGCCTGGCGCGCGAAGACCTGCACCGCCGCCTGCCACGCCGGATGGCGGTTCAACGGTTTCGCGCCGTAGGTGGTGTCGCCTTCCAGCGGATGGCCGATGGACTGCAGATGCACCCGTATCTGGTGCGTCCGCCCGGTTTCAAGCTGGCATTCAATCAGGGTATGGGCCGGCAGGTCCTCGACGGGCTGCACCCGGGTCGCAGCGAACTTGCCACCCTGCCCTTCGCTCACCACCGCCATCCGCGTGCGCTGTCGGGAATGCCGGCCGATGGGTGCCTCGATGCGCACCGCTGCCGCGATGTGTCCCTGTGCAATGGCGACATACTCGCGGCTCACCGTACGCGCCTGCAACTGCCGGACGAGGTGAGTCTGCGCCGCCTCGGTGCGCGCCACCACCATCAGCCCGGACGTGTCCTTGTCCAGACGGTGAACGATGCCGGCGCGGGGCACACTCGCCAGCGCGGGATCGAAATGCAGCAAACCGTTGAGAAGCGTGCCTTGCCAGTTGCCCGCAGCCGGGTGCACGACCAGGCCAGGCGGCTTGTCCAGCACCAGCACATCGCGATCCGCGTGGACAATCGCCAGATCCATGGGCTCGGGCGAAAACGCCATGTCCTCGGCGCGAGGCGGCACCTCGATCTCGATGCGCTCGAACCCGGCGAGGCGGAGCTTGGGCTCCGCATGCCGGCCCCCGACCTGGACCAAGCCCGCCTTGGCAAGCTCGGCCAGTCGCGTCCGCGAGACATCGGGCAACCGGCGCGCGAGAAACTGGTCCAATCTCAGCCCGGCTTCGGCGGCGCTGGCGATGAAGGATTCGCGTCGCGGGAGGGTCGATTCGCTTGGGCTATAATCTTCGTCTTCGAATTCGAGGTCCGACATGCCGCGCAGTGTATCCGCTTTGCACCTGATGTCCGTCGCCGCCCGCCCGGCGTCCCGCCTGCTCGCAGCGGCGGTCGTGTCCGCCACCCTGCTTTCCGGTTGCGGCATGCTGGGCGACAAGCTCGATCCGCAGAAATCCTGGACCGTCGAGCAGTTCTACCGGGCAGCCAAGGACGAGCTGGACTCTGGCAACAATCTGGGCGCCATCAAACTCTACGAGCAGCTGGAGGCCAAGTACCCGTTTGGCAAGTTCGCGCAGCAGGCCCAGCTAGACGTGGCCTATGCCAACTACAAGGAAGGCGAGACGGCCGCAGCCATCGCCGCCGCCGACCGCTTCATCAAGCTGCATCCGAACCATCCGGCCGTCGATTACGCGATCTACCTGAAGGGCCTCGCCCACTACCGTCTGGATCTGGGGTTCCTAGGTTCCTGGCTCACCCAGGACATGTCGGAGCGCGACCCCAAGGCGTTGCGCGAATCCTTCGACAGCTTCAAGGAACTGGTCGAGCGCTTTCCAGAGAGCCGCTATGCCGACGATGCGCGCGCCAGAATGGTGTTTCTGGTCAACACCCTCGCAAAGCATGAAGTTCAGGTTGCGCAGTACTACTACAACCGCGGCGCCTATCTGGCCGCCGCCAACCGCGCCCAGACCACGCTGACCCGTTACCCGCAGGCCCCGGCCAACCAGGAAGCACTGGTCATGATGGTGCGTGCCTATGAAAAGCTGGAAATGAAGCAGCTGGCCGACGACGCGCGCCGGGTGCTGCAGAAGAACTTCCCCGACAATGCGATGGCCACCGCACCCGCCCAGGGCAAGCCGTGGTGGAAGCTCTGGTGAGGTGATCACAGTCCGGATGGCACTGCGAATATTCGCAATGTCATTCGACTGGATGGAAAAACGAAAAAGGGCGCCAGCGGCGCCCTTTCTTTTTTGCTTCGCTGCCTGCTGCACGTCCCGTGCGTCCGATCTCAGGCCACGCCACGAATTGTCTGCAGCGGCGGACTGTTCACCGTGCTGCGCGTACCGATCAGTCCGGCGAACGTCACACCCGTCGCGCCTGCCAGCAAGCCGATAACGGGCACCCACCAGTTGATGACGTAGGGCACGTTCAGCACCTGTTCGGAGAGCACCATGCCCAACCCAACCGCACCACCCGCCGCCACCAGCCCGGCAAGCACGCCGATGGCCAGAAACTCCGCCGTCTGCAGCATGACCAGCTGGCGGCGCTGCGCACCCAGGGTACGCATGATCGCCCCTTCGAATATTCGCTCATCCTGCGTGGTGGAAATGGCGGCGTAGAGCACCACCAGTCCCGCCAGCAACGCAAACAGGAACACGAACTCTACCGCCCGGGCGACCTGGTCCGAAATGGTCTGCACCTGCGCCATGATGGCCGACAGATCGATCACCGACAGATTGGGGAACTGCTTCACCAGCTCGGTCACCACCCGTTCATTGCCCGGCGGCAGACTGAAGCTGGTGATATAGCTCGCCGGATAGTTGTCGATCAGGCCCGGGCTCGCGATCACGAAGAAGTTGGGCTTGAAGGACCCCCAGTCCACCTGGCGCAGACTGGTGATGGGCGCACTGAAGCGGTTGCCGCCAATCTCATAGGTCAGGCTGTCGCCCACCTTGAGTCCCAGCGTCTTGGCGAGACCCTCTTCCACCGAAAAAGCTTTGGCGCCATCACCAGGCTTCCACCACTCGCCGGCGACGACCTTGTTGTCTGGCCGGCGCTGTTCGCCGAAGGACATGTTGAACTCACGCTCGACCAGTCGGCGCGCCCGTTCATCCTTATAGCCGTCCTTGTTGACCGGCTTGTCGTTGATTTCGACCAGACGACCGCGCACCATCGGATACAGGTCCGGCGTCGTCAGATTGCGCTGGGTGAAGAAACTCTGCACCGCCTTGAGCTGATCGGACTGGATGTTGATCACGAAGCGGTTCGGCGCATCTTTGGGCACGGATGCCTGCCAGCGCGAGATGATGTCGGTGCGCACCAGTGTCAGCAGCAGCATGGCCATGATGCCGAGGCCCAGCGCCATGATCTGCACCAGGCTGCCGCCAGCGCGACGTTTCATGTTGGCCAGTCCGTAGCGCAGGGCACCGCCGAAAGCGCCGCCGATGCGACCACGCAAGCCGGAGACCGCTTGAATCAGCAGCAGTCCCAACAGCGCGGCGGCGCCGAGCGCCGCAGCGAATCCGCCGACAGCCAGCAGACCCAGCTTGATGTCGCCCGCACGCCACACGATCAGGCCGACCAGCGCACCGAGTCCCAACACATAGGCGGAAAGACTGAAGCCCTCCAGCCCGCCGACGTCACGCCGCAGCACACGCAAGGTCGGCACACTGCGCAAGCGAAGCAAGGGCGGCACGGTGAAGCCCAGCAGCAACACGAAGCCGGTCAGCGCGCCCTGCAGCGCAGGCAGAGGCCCCGGCGTCGGCAGTTGCACGGTGAAGAAGCCGGACAGCATCTTGGCCAGCATGGACTGCGCGCCGAATCCCGCCAGTGCGCCCAACAGTGAAGCCAGGATGCCGAGCATCACGAACTGGTAGAAGTTGAGCAGGAAAATGTCAGCCTGGGACGCGCCAAGGCAGCGCATCATCGCGCAGTGATCCATCTGCCGCTGCGAAAAACGCCGGGCGGCCAGCGCAACCGCGACCGAGGCAAGAATGACAGACAACAACGCTGCCAAACCAAGGAAGCGGCTCGCGCGATCCAGCGACACCCGGACCTCAGAACGCGCGTCCCGCACGGTTTCGAGACGCTGGCCAGCCTTGAGCATCGGCTGCACCGTGACCCGGAATTTCTCCACCGCATCCGGCGCGCCGGACAGCAGCATGCGATAGGTAATGCGGCTGCCCACCTGCACCAGCGCGGTCGCGGGCAGGTCAGCGTCGTTGATCATGATGCGAGGCGCCACACCGAAGTAGTCGAGGACGTTGTCCGGCTCCTTGGTGATGAGCGCGGTGACCTTCAGCGCCGCGCGCCCGACATTCAGGGTGTCGCCGACTGCGATGTCGATCCTGGCAAGCAGCGGCTCGGTGACCCACACGGTGCCGCGCGGGGGACCGCCCTCTGCTTCACGGTCCGGCAGTCCCGGGCCTGCGCTGATCCTGAGCTTGCCGCGCAGCGGAAAGCCATCACTCACGGCCTTGATTTCGCCCAGTGCCGCGCCCCCCCGATCCGCACTGACCATACTGGGAAAGGTCGCGGTCGTGGCCCGCGTCAGCGGCAAGGATCCCGCCAGATCAAGCAACTCGGCCGGCACTGGCGCACGACTCACGATGACCAGATCACCACCGATGAGTTCATTGGCCTGCAACTTCAATGCCTGCTCGACGCGATCAGCGAAGAAGCCGACCGTGGTCACGCTGGCCACGGCTATCAACAAGGCGAAGAGCAAGACGCGGCTTTCGCCCGCCTGCCAGTTGCGCCGCAGCATGCGGCCCGCGAGGCGGATGCGGTTCATGTCGCGGCCTGCGCTGCGCTGTTGGGGGCACTCTCTTGGGCGGTATCGACGACTTCGCCCGCGGAAATGGTGAGACGGCGGCCGCAGAGGTTGGCGAGCTGCAAATCATGCGTGACCAGGATGAGCGTCGTGCCGCGCTCGCGATTCAGTTCGAACAGGAGCTCGATCATGCTCTGGCCCGTGCGCGCATCGAGGTTTCCGGTGGGTTCGTCGGCGAAGAGCAGCTTGGGCTCGGTGACGAACGCGCGGGCAATGGCCACGCGCTGCTGTTCGCCGCCAGAAAGCTGCCGGGGATAGTGGCCCATGCGCTCGCCTAGCCCGACCCGGGTAAGAATGGCCTCCGCGCGCTCACGCGCCTGATCCATACCCGCAAGTTCCAGCGGCAGCATGACGTTCTCGCGCGCGGTCAAAGAAGGCAGAAGCTGGAAGGACTGGAACACGAACCCGACCAGCCGCCCGCGCAGTGCCGCGCGGCCATCCTCATCGAGGCTGTTGAGATCCGTGCCCTGGATGAGAACGCGACCCGAGGTCGGCGTGTCCAACCCAGCCAACAAACCCAGCAACGTCGACTTGCCGGAGCCCGAGGCGCCAACCACGGCAACCGCCTCGCCGGCCCGCACCGTAAAATGAACGTTGTTGACGATCGTGAGCTGATGCTCCGCAGTGGTCACCTGCTTGGTCAGCGCTTCGGCGCAGACCACAGGCACAGGCAGGGTGGCGGGATGGGTGCCGGCCACGTCGGACGAACGGGCAGCGGCAACGGGGGTCGTCTCCGGCAGCAGCGTTGCTTCCTGCCTGGCGATCTGGGTCATGTTCATGGAGTGGTCTGTGATGGGATTGTTGATGTTCTTGACGGCGTGCGGTGGGAAAGTCCCTGACCGGCGCCATTCTCGGAGAAGCACGCGAATGCCTGATACGTTACACAAATCCTGCACTGGCGACCGCCCCGCCTGGAAGCACTGGGCGACGCAATGCGTCTTTCTGGCGTTTGTCGTCACCCTGGGCGGATGGACGACACCCGCATCCAGCCAGAGCCCGGGCAAGCAGACCGCCGCGACCGCACCCGCTGCCCGCATCATGGTCTACGGCGACAGCCTGTCCGCCGCCTACAACATCGACCCGGCCAAGGGATGGGTCGCCCTCATGGCCGACCGCC
The DNA here is from genome assembly GCA_033764435.1 of Burkholderiales bacterium. Taxonomy (GTDB): domain Bacteria; phylum Pseudomonadota; class Gammaproteobacteria; order Burkholderiales; family Usitatibacteraceae; genus JAEUMY01. Next base: position 41,726 of record JANRIX010000022.1, on the reverse strand, counting down.
TGAAGCAGACCCAGCCCAAGGTCGTGGTGATCAACGCCAGCATCAGCGGTGAAACGACGACCGGCGGCCGGTCTCGCCTCGCGACGGATCTGGCCCGCCACAAGCCGACCCATGTGCTGCTGCAACTGGGCGCCAATGACGCCCTGCGCGGCCTCCCGCTGTCCGCCACGCGAAGCAATCTCGACGCCATGCTGCAGCAAATCCGTTCGGCCGGTGCCGTGCCCGTACTGATCGGCATCCAGATTCCGCCGAACTATGGCCCCGAATATTCGCAGGAGTTCCGTAACCTCTATCCCGAGCTGGCAAAGCAGCGAAAGACCGCGCTGGTGCCGTTCCTGCTGGAGGGGATCGCCGACAAGCCCGAACTCTTCCTGCCGGATGGCCTGCATCCGGCAGTTGCGGCGCAACCGCGCCTGCTGGAAAATGTCTGGCCTGTGCTGCAGACCGCGCTACGCGGGAAGTCCGCGTGATGCAGGACAGACGCCCGGTCAGGAACGATCAGCTTCCGGCGGACTTTCAGCATGCGGACCTGGCCGGATTCGACGCCATCCTGGACGTCCGCAGCCCGGGCGAGTACGCGGAAGACCATGTTCCGGGCGCCCTGAACTATCCGGTCCTCAGTGACGCAGAGCGGGTCGAGGTCGGGACGCTGCACAAGCAGGCCTCGGCATTCGAGGCGAAGAAGCTGGGCGCTGCACTGGTTGCGCGCAACATTGCCACGCACATCGAGGCGCACTTTCGCCACCATCCTCGTGGCTGGCGTCCGCTGGTCTATTGCTGGCGCGGCGGGTCCAGATCCGGCGCCATGACCCACATCCTGCGCGCGATCGGCTGGCATGCGCTGCAGCTTGAGGGCGGCTACAAGAGCTTCCGCGCGGTGGTCCGGCGCGATCTCGATGCCCTGCCTCACACGCTGACATTCAAGGTCCTGTGCGGACGCACGGGCTCGGGCAAGAGTCGCCTGCTGACCGCGCTGAAGGCCGCTGGCGCACAAGTCCTGGACCTCGAGGACATGGCGCGGCATCGCGGTTCGGTGCTGGGCGATCTGCCCGACGCGCCGCAGCCGCCACAAAAGCTTTTTGAAACAGCGATCTGGGACACCCTGCAGCGCATGGACCCGGCGCGACCCATCTGGGTGGAAGCCGAAAGCAAGCGGGTGGGCCTGCTGCGCGTGCCGGACGCGCTCATGGAGCGGATGCGGGATGGGCAATGCGTCCTGATGGACACGGATGCGGCGGCGCGGGTGACCTTGCTGCAGGAGGACTACCGCCACCTGATCGAGAACGGACCGCTACTCGCAGAGAAGCTCGATTGCCTCAAAAGCCTGCATCCGAGTGCCCGCATCGCCGACTGGAAGGCACTGGCTGCCCAGGCTGACTGGCCAGCGCTGGTGGATGATCTGCTGCGCCACCATTACGACCCGGCCTATGGGAAATCGATGTTCCGCAATTACCGACATATTGGCGAGGCCGCTCGCGTGCAGGTCACGGACGCCTCTGCTGCCAGCTTGAAGAAACTGGCTCAGGCCCTCGCAATGACGTGATATCACGTGACAAATGACGCCGAAACAATTGAAAACATTTGCAAATGTTGTGGCCAGCCTGCCGGCTTGGGGTACACTTTCAGCAGGGCGCGACCCAGTTCGGCTTGCTGATGCCGGCAAGCGCCCAACACAACTTCCAACAGCGCACTTCCCGCCCAACCGCCACAGAGATGGAAAAGCCTGACCGGATCGGCAAATACAACGTGATCTCCGAGGTCGGCCGCGGTGCAACGGCGGTCGTCTATCTGGGCGAGGATGAATTCAACGACCGGAAGGTCGCCATCAAGGTGGCCATCGGTGATGAGGGCATGTCGCCTGACGAAGCGAAGCGCTTCCACAAACTGTTCCTGAATGAAGCCTCGCTGGTCGGCAAGCTCTCCCACCCGAACATCGTCGGCGTGTACGACGCTGTCGTCGAAGGCGACATGCGCTACATCGTCATGGAGTACGTGCCGGGGGGGTCACTCAAGAAATTCTGCACCGAGACCAACCTCTTGCCGGTGCGCCAGGCGGTGCTCATCATCTTCAAGGCCTGCCGCGCTCTGGACTACGCATTCCAGAGCGGGGTCATTCATCGCGACATCAAGAGTGCCAACATCCTTTTGTCGGAGCGGGACGACATCAAGATCGGTGACTTCGGCACGGCGCAGATTTCGTCTTCAGAGCAGACCCAGATCGATGGCTTCGTCGGCTCCCCGGCCTACATGTCGCCGGAGCAGATCAACGAGGAAGAGCCGTCGGTGCAGTCCGACATCTATTCGCTCGGCGTGGTGATGTACGAATTGTTGACCGGCCGCCTTCCCTTCCAGGCGCAGAACTCGGTGCAGATGATCAATAAGATCCTGAACGACGAGCCGACTGACATCAAGACACTGCGCCCGGAATTGCCAGACAGGCTGGTAGAAATCGTCAACAAGGCCATGGCCAAGGACCCCAAGGTGCGCTATGCATCCTGGTTCCAGATGGCGCGCGACCTGTCGGAGACTTTTCCGCAGTTGGAGAAGTACAGCTTCGAGATTTCCTCGGCGGAGAAATTCAATTCACTTCGGCGGCTGGAGTTCTTCCGCGATTTTCGCGACGCGGAACTGTGGGAAGTGCTGCGAGGCGCCATCTGGGAAAACCATTCCCGCGAGCAAAGCCTTTTGCTGGAAGGCGACGTGGGTCAGGCCTTCTTCATCATCGTGGCCGGCCAGGTCAAGGTGATCAAGGATGGCAAGCTGCTCAACGTGCTGAAGGAAGGCGATTGTTTCGGCGAGATGGCCTACCTCTCCGGGAGCAAGACCCGGCGCACCGCCTCGATCATCTCCGTGTCCGAAGTGCAGCTCCTGAAAATCCAGGATGTGCAACTGGAACAGCTCTCCGACGCCTGCCAGTTGCGCTTCAACCGCCAATTCCTGAAGACCCTCATCGAACGACTCGCCTGGACGAGCAACGTCCTGGCGCAAGTAAAGCGCTGATTCCCGCCATCGCGCACTGCGAATATTCGCGGGCAGCGCAGCGTTCAACTGATCTGACCTGAACTCCCCATCCTCGCGAGCGCGACCCGCCTGCGCAGTTCATCGACATCACCTTGCGTGCCACGACGGAGTCCGCCTGCCGGCACGTAGGACACTGCACTGCCCAGCGGCCCTGTCTCGCGGAAGTAAAGCGTGACCACATTGCCCAGCATCACCGGCTTGTACTGCACATCGCTGATGTCAGACAGTGGAACCGTTGAAGTACGAGCGCCCTGGGTGATAACCAGATGATCGCCATGGTCCATGACGTCGCTCGCCACCGCACTGAACTGGAACCAGGCGACCAGCGCGAGCACGCCCACCAGGAAGCATGCGGCGATGGCGCGCTGGACAGTCCACTCCGCTTGCGGCCCGACGAAGAACACGGCGATCAGGATCGCAACCAGCGCGACCGGCATGATGCGCCCCATCCAGACAATGAACGGGCCGGCAGACAGGCGCCTCGGCGGGCTCATCGCGGCAACGGTCAGGGCGTGGAGAGGAGGCAAATCGCCTGCGCCGCGATGCCCTCCCCACGGCCGGTGAAGCCCAGCTTCTCCGTGGTGGTCGCCTTCACATTCACATAGGCCTCGGGGATGCCGACATCGGCAGCGATGTTGGCCACCATTTTCGGCACATGCGGCGCCATGCGCGGTGCCTCGGCAATGATTGTCGCGTCGATGTTGCCGACCACCCAGCCCTTCTCGGCCACGAGTCGCGCGACATGGCGCAGCAACTCGCGGCTGTTGATGCCCTTGTAGCGCGCGTCGCTGTCCGGGAAATGCTTGCCGATGTCGCCCAGGGCCGCAGCGCCCAAAAGCGCATCGCAAATGGCGTGCAGCAGCACGTCGGCATCGGAGTGCCCCAGCAATCCCTTCTCGAACGGGATGTTCACGCCGCCGATGATGCACGGGCGTCCATCCACCAGCTGGTGCACGTCGAATCCCTGGCCGATGCGGAATGCGGGTTGGGTCATGATCAATTCTCCTTCAGCAGCGTGTGCGCCAGCTTGAGATCGCTGGCGTAGGTGACTTTCAGGTTGGCGCTGTCGCCGACAACCAGGCGGGCGCGGTGGCCCAGCGCTTCGATCGCCTGCGCTTCGTCAGTAGCGTTGGGCATGCGTCGCATGGCGTCGCGCAGCATGCCTTGACGAAACATTTGCGGCGTCTGCGCCCGCCACAATCCCTCGCGTGGCACGGTGCGTGCCACACGCTGGTCGGCATCGGCGTCCTTCAACGTGTCGGCAACCGGCAATGCGAGCAATCCGCCAATTGGATCATTCTCCAGCTCATCCAGGAACTGCTCCACCAGTTCACTGCTCAGGCACGGTCGCGCGGCATCATGCACCAGCACCCAGTCATGTGGCGCCAGCGTGGTGGCAAGATGGTCGAGGGCGTTCAGCACCGTCTCGCCGCGTTGCGCGCCACCACAGCGTAGAACCTCCACGCGTCCGGCCAATTCGCGCCAGTCAAACTGGTCCCAGTGCTGATCGCCAGGGGAAAGCACTGCGAATATTCGCGAGATGCGCCGAACCCGCGCCAGTGCAGCCAGCGCATGGTGGATCATGGGACGACCATTGAGATCGAGATACTGCTTCGGGCGGGCATCGCCCAATCGGGTGCCGAGTCCAGCTGCGGGCACGATGGCGGTGAATGACGGAGACATGGCGAGTAAGTGTTTGAACCGCCAGCATTATCACCGAAGGCGCGAAATCCATGATGTGCTCCCTGACTCGCGGGGTGGACATGCCGCCGCAAATTGGTAAGACTCGCTCACCATGCGTACTGCCAAAGACCACCGGCTGGCCGCGCTTCTGCTGGGTGGCGCGCTGCTGCTGTCGACGCTGCTGGCCGGTTGCGATTCACCGTCGCTGCCCGAGTGGCTGCGTCGCGACCTGCGCCCGCCGCGCGAAACCGGCGAACTGGTCATCCTGACCGTGCGTGGCGCAACGACGCTGCAACGCAATCCCGGTGGCTACAAACCCCGACAGGATGAGGATGGGTCGGGCTACGAGCACGATCTGGCCGCACTCTTCGCCCGCGAACTCGGGGTGAAAGCCGAATTCAAGGTGTTGGCCAATCACGCGAAGCTGCTTGATGCGATGCAGGCAGGACGGGGTCACATCGCGGCGGCACAGTTGGCGCAGACGGACTTCCTGCGTGGCCGCTTTGCCTTCGGGCCGACCTACAAATCGGTCCAGTACCAGCTCATCCATCGCAAGTCGGAACCGCGCCCGAAGAACCTGGCCGATCTGGGGACGCGCAAGGTGGCGGTCATCACCGGCACACCGGCACATGACATCCTGACCAATCTTCAGGTCACCCATAGCGGCCTCACGATCGAGGCCATCCCGGAGCAACCCGAGGAAGAGCTGTTGCGCATGGTCGAGTCCAAGCGGGTCGACTTCGCGCTCTTCGATGCGCTCGGCTTCTCGGTCAATCGCCGCCTGCACCCCGAACTCGCTGCCGCCTTCAACGTCGGGCCCGAGCTGAAGGTGGCCTGGGCCTTCACCAAGGCCGCTGACGAGGACCTGAAACAGAGCGCGCGATTGTTCTTCGACAAGATGCGCGCCAACGGCACGCTGGCCCGGCTGCAGGACCGGTATTTCGGCCACACCTCGCGGATCCAGGCACCCGACTCCGAGGCATTGCTGGAGCGCATCCAGACGGTGCTGCCGAAGCTCCGTCCGTTCTTCCATGAGGCCGAAGAGATCACGGGCATTGAATGGCGGCTGCTGGCCGCCATCGGCTACCAGGAAAGCCATTGGGACGCGAATGCCACCTCGCCCACCGGCGTGCGCGGCCTCATGATGCTGACCGAGGACACCGCCGACCGAATGAAGGTGAAGAACCGGCTTGACCCGCGCGACAGCATCATCGGCGGTGCCAAGTACCTGGCCCTGCTGCGCGACACGGTCCCGCTACGCATTCCGGAACCGGACCGGACCTGGCTGGCGCTGGCGGCCTACAACCAGGGTTATGGGCATCTGGAAGACGCCCGCATTCTCACCCAGCGCAAGGGCCTGAACGCAGACACGTGGCTGGACGTGCGCAAAGTCTATCCGCTGCTGCGCGAGCCGCAGTATTACGAGGCGCTCAAGTTCGGTTTCTGCCGCGGCGACGAGGCCGTGCATTTCGTCGAGAGCGTGCGCAACTACTACGACATCATCAGCCGGCTGGAACCGGCCTACGTGCCGGAACTGCGCTTCATGTCACCCGAGGAAGCCGCAAGCAAACCGCGGCAACGCACGCTGACCAACTGACGCGGCACAGCGTCACTCCGCAATGGTTACGCCCAGTCCGGCCAGATGGGAGACGTCGCCCCAGACCTCAACCGACCAGTTGCCGCCCACCGAAGCCAGGCGGTTGTAGCCTACGTTCGGGATGTCGATGGGATGCGGTGCCGCGGCCGGAATGCCATGCAGCCAGCGGTACACGCACGACAGGACGCCGCCGTGGGTCACCACGAGCACCGTTCGGCCAGCGTGCTCTGCCGCAATGTCGTGGAACACGCCGCGCACCCGATCCAGGTGCTGCTGCCGGCTTTCGCCACCGGGCGGCGCGTAATCCGGGTCGGTCTCCTGCTCCCGGGAAAACATCTGCGGATGCTCATTGGCGATCTGGGTGTAGGTGCTGCCCTCGGCAATGCCGAACGCCCGCTCGCGGAGGCCCGGATGCCAGCGAATATTCGCAGTCCGGTTGGGCACCAGCAATTCAGCCGTGTGCCGGGCGCGGCCCAGGTCGCTGGACAGGATGGCGTCGAACGACTCGCCCGCAAGACGCCGTGCCATCGCCTCCGCCTGGCGGATGCCCAGGGCGGTGAGCAGGCTGTCGCCATGGCCCTGGATGCGGCCGGCGACGTTCCATTCGGTCTGGCCGTGACGCACGACCACCAGGCGGGCCCCGCTCATGGCCGGCCACATTCTGCTACTTGCGTCCAGACACAAGCCGGGGCACAATGAACGCGGGATTTTTTCCCGCACTCTGAAAACAACAAGGGAGTTTTCTTTTGCCTCATCAAGGAGTCCTCATGCAACAACGGTCATATTTTTCCCGCGCCTCGTCTTTTATGCGCGAATGCATTCTCGGCTTCATTGTGGCAGGAACGGTCTCGCTGTCCGCCCACGCACAGAACGACCTCACGCTGCCACCCTTCTCGCCCATCGTCACGGTGAGTCCCGTGGTCGCTGATGTCGGGGTGCAGCGCACCATCACGGTGTCCGCCAGCTGGCCGGACGCGTGCGTGCCGGTCAATCCGACTCTGTCGGTGAGCAACATCCCCGGACAGGATACGGTGAACATCCATTTCACCGTGCCGCAGACGTTCATCGCCTGTGCTCAGGTGGTCACGCCCTATTCCGCGACCTTCAGCTACACCCCGACGCGAGCCGGGACTCAACGCATTGCCGTTCTGCTGACGGACGGCCGCTATCTGGGTAGCGGCCAGATCATCACCCAGGCCGCTGGCCAGCCACGGGCCTCGGTGGACCTAACGGGCGTCTGGCATGATCCGGCATCGAACGGCTCGGGCCTGGCCCTGTTCCACTCGCAAGCCACGACCGACGTGATGGCAGGTGCGTGGTACGTATTTGATGGCTCGGGCAAACCCTTCTGGTATCTCATCCAGAACGGTCGCTGGCAATCGAGCACGACTTACCTCGGCAATCTGGTCGAAGTGCAGGCGGGGACGACGCCGTGCAACATCCTGCTGCCCGGCTGTGCGCGTGCCCAGCAGTCGAACCGGATCGCGGCCAACATCGCAATCCAGATCCTGGCCCTGGATCGCATCCGCGTGACCGTCACGCCACATGGCGAGGTCACGCCGGCGGTCATCCTGGCCGACTTCGAAGCCACACGCATTCGTTTCTAGACGTCGGCACAAAACGGAGGAACGCCGCCATGTCCTTGCGAATATTCGCTTTATGGATTTGCCTGGGCCTGGCGGCGCTCTGCGCGCCGCCGGTATCCGCCCAATCGGGGCAATCGGGGCAATCGGGCCAAGCAATTACCATCACCGTCACACCGGAAGTGGCCGAGCCCGGCGTTGTGCGCACCATCCGGACCAGCGGACGCTGGCCGGTCTTCTGCACGGCGCCGGGGAGCATGACGGTCGCACCCTTGCCGTTCACAGCATCCACCGCCGGCCTGACGCTGGTGACCACGGCCATCTTCTTTTCGCCCTGCCCGCTGCTCGGGGTCGAAGTTTCACTTTCCACCACGTTCACGCCCACTGCACCGGGCGTGCAGTTGCTCACCCTCACTCATCTCGGGCAGGTCTTCGCGCAAGGTCAGCTCATTACCCGTCCAGCCAACGCGGCCCGGGCCGGCACGGACATCACCGGCGCCTGGCATGACCCGGCGATGCCAGGCCACGGCTTTTCCCTGTATCACTCACAGCGCGGCAGCGACGTGATGGCAGGCGCCTGGTATGCCTACGACAGCGCCGGCAAACCGCATTGGATGCTGCTCAACAACATGCGCTGGACCGATCAAACGCGATTCATTGGCGAGTTGTTCAACATCACTGCTGCCACTGGAAATTGCACGCTGCTCGCCGGCTGCGCGCGCCAGCAGGTCGCATCAAACCAGGTCGGCAGGATCAATGGCGAAGTGCTGGGCGATGGCCGACTCCGGCTGGCCATCACGGCAGGGCCGCCTTTCGCCGACCCGCCGTTTCCCGAGACGCTGGTGCTGGAACGCCTGCGCCTCTAGCGCCTGTTCACGCTAGGCGGCCGCCAACACCTTCTGCCCGCCCAGGTAGGGCTGCAACACGGTCGGCACGTCCACGCCGCCATCGGCGCGCTGGTAGTTCTCCAGGATCGCGACCAGCGTGCGTCCCACGGCGAGGCCCGACCCGTTGATGGTGTGCAGCACTTCTGTCTTGCCCTGGGCGTTGCGGAAACGCGCAGCCATGCGGCGGGCCTGAAAGGCTTCGAAGTTGGAGCACGACGAGATTTCGCGATAGGCGTTTTGTGCCGGCAGCCAGACTTCCAGGTCGTAGGTCTTGGCCGACGAGAAACCCATGTCGCCGGTGCAGAGCAGCATGGTGCGAAACGGCAGCTCCAGCTTTTTCAGCACGGCTTCAGCATGCGACGTCAGCGCTTCATGCGCATCAGCCGACTGGTCGGGCGGGACGATCTGCACGATTTCAACCTTGTCGAACTGGTGCTGGCGGATCATGCCGCGCGTGTCCTTGCCGTAGCTGCCCGCCTCAGAGCGGAAGCACGGGCTGTGGCAGGCGAACTTGAGCGGCAGGTCCTTGAGATCCAGGATGCTGTCACGCACGAAATTGGTCACCGGATACTCGGCCGTCGGGATGAGGAAGAGGTCGCGCCCTTCGATCTTGAAGAGATCTTCCTTGAACTTGGCGAGGCTCGACACGCCGTCTGCGCACTCGCCCGACACCATGTACGGCACATACACTTCGGTGTAGCCGTGTTCCTGCGTCTGCACATCCAAGAAGAACTGGGCAATGGCGCGATGCAGCCGCGCGACGCCGCCCTTCAGCACCGAGAAACGGGCGCCCGACAGCTTGGCCGCGGTCTCGAAATCCAGCCCGCCCAGCGCGGCACCGACATCGACGTGATCCTTCGGCGCGAAGTCGAACTGGCGCGGCGTGCCCCAGCGGCGCACTTCGACGTTGTCGTCCGCACTCTTGCCCGCGGGCACTTCCGCACGCGGGATGTTGGGAATGACGCGCAGGAAGGCATTCATGCGCTCCTGCAAGGCTGCCAGTGCAACTTCGTTGGCCTTGAGATCGTCACCGATACCGGCCACCTCGGCCATCACGGCTGACGTGTCCTCGCCCTTCCCTTTCAGCATGCCGATCTGCTTGGACAGGCTGTTGCGCTTGGCTTGCAGGTCCTCTGTGCGGGTCTGCAGGGTCTTGCGCTCGTCTTCGAGCGCGCGGAACGCCACTTCATCGAAGGCGACGCCACGGCGGCCAAGGCCGGCGACAACAGCGGGAAGATCTTTGCGGAGGAGTTGAATGTCTAGCATGGGATTCTCACAAATGGGTTCACTCGGCCAAGGCCGAAGCACGGCTCCCGACCACCAGGGAGCGACAACAAACAGGGAAGTTTAAATGAGTGCGCCCGCCTAGCGGGAGCGAAGGCAGGCGGAGGAGCGAAGGAGATTGCTGCGCAGTGTTCTCATCAGGATTTCGATTTCTTCTGACGGTATTCTGCATCCAGGGCACGCAGCTCGGCAAGCTTCTCGGCGATCTTGCCTTCGAGACCACGGCCGCTGGGTTCGTACCAGCGTTGCGGTTTCAAGCCATCCGGCCAGTAGTTCTCCCCGGCTGCATAGCCGCCCGCCTCGTCGTGCGCATAGCGATATTCCTTGCCGTAATCGAGATCCTTCATCAACTTGGTCGGCGCGTTGCGGATATGGAGCGGCACCGGGCGTGACTCGTCCTGGGCGATGAACGCACGCACCGCGTTGTAGGCCTTGTAGACCGAGTTCGACTTGGCCGCGACGGCGAGAAACACGACTGCTTCGGCCAGCGCCAATTCACCTTCCGGCGAGCCCATGCGTTCGTAGACGTCTGCAGCGGTCACACAGATTTCCAGTGCGCGCGGATCCGCAAGGCCAATGTCCTCGCTCGCCATGCGGATGATGCGCCGCGCCAGGTAGCGCGGGTCGGCGCCGCCATCGAGCATGCGGCAGAACCAGTACAGCGCCGCATCCGGGTCCGAGCCGCGCACGCTCTTGTGCAGCGCCGAGATCTGGTTGTAGAACTCTTCGCCGCCCTTGTCGAAGCGCCGGGCCGCGCGCTGCACGACGCTCGCGACCAGGGCTACATCGACCGCAACGCCCTTGACTCGCGCCGCCTGCGACACCTGCTCGACCAGATTCAGCGTGCGTCGTCCGTCACCGTCTGCAAGTTCTGCTATGCGTTCGGCACTGCGAATATTCGCATCCACGCCTTCGGCGGCGAATCCACGCTGTGCCAACGTCACCAGTGCTGGGGCGTCCAGACTCTTCATCACATATACCTGCGCGCGCGACAGCAAGGCGCTGTTCACTTCGAAGGACGGGTTCTCGGTCGTCGCACCGATGAAGGTGAAGAGACCGGACTCCACGTGCGGAAGAAACGCATCCTGCTGGCTCTTGTTGAACCGGTGCACCTCATCGACGAAAAGGATGGTCGACCGGCCCAGCTGGTCACGGCTCATCTTCGCCCGCTCAACCGCGTCGCGAATCTCCTTCACCCCGGCCAGCACGGCGGAAATCGCAATGAACTCGGTATCGAAGGCGCGCGCCATCAGTCGCGCCAAGGTGGTCTTGCCCACGCCCGGCGGGCCCCAGAAGATCATGGAATGCGGGCGGCCTGCAGCAATAGCCAGGGCCAGCGGCTTGCCTTCACCCAGCAAATGGTCCTGGCCGATGACATCCTCCACCCGGGTCGGACGCAGGCGCTCGGCGAGAGGTTGTGCCAGTGCCGTGCCGGGTGCGGTTTCGGGAGAGGTCGAGAACAGGTCGTTCATGTGCACATGGTATTGGACTTGCCTCGAAAATTGCCCGGCTTCGTTCCGCCCACCGGGCAAATGCCCACGCGATGCCCGCTTCAGTGCACCTGCGTCGCCGCGGGCCGCTGGCCAAACACCAGCTCCACATAGCGCCGGTAATGCAGCAACTGCTGCACCATCACGGCCGGATCACGCTGCGTCTTGGCCATCACGAAGGCGCCTTCGAACATGACGGTCGCCATGTCGGCGAGGCCTTTGAGGTCAGCGCCCTGCGCAGCCGGATAGAGCTTCGCGGCGCGTTCGTAGCGATCGGCGAATGCCTCACGCCACAGGGCGAAATTGCCATTGATGATGCGCAGGTTCTTCTCGGTGAGCAGTTCCGACTGATAACAATAGGACGCAAACAGGCAACCGCTCGGCGTGCCTTCCTGGCTTTCGAAGAAGTTCTGAAAGATGCCCAGAACGATGAACACCTGCTGCAGCGGATCCGCGGTCATCCGTTCGGCCTGACCAAAGCTCTCAGAAAGCAGCTTCATGTCCTGGGCCGCAAACCGTTCCACCAGTGCCTCGGCGAGATCGGCCTTGCTCTTGAAGTAATGGAAGAACGCGCCTTTGGTGATGCCGGCGGTTTCCACCAGATGGTCCAGCGACGTCGCGGCAAAGCCGCGTGAAAGAACCAGCGTCTGCGCTGTGTCCAGTATCAGTTCCCGGGTTGCAGTTGTCATGGTGCGCCCATTTCCCTGAGTTCTCCAGAAGGTTGATTCGCCAGGTCATTCGGTATCAAGGGCCTGAAAAATCAAGCAATTAGTACCAACCGGTCGGTTTTTATACTAATCAGTATGTGTGTTCATTATCTGTTTTTCAATAAGTTCTTGAAAAATCTGCATCCAGTAGACACCAGATGCGTACCAGATACATACCATCTGGTATATACTACCGACCAGTTGGTATGTCGATGGGGATCCTGGATCCTGACGACACCCCTGGAAATTCTGGAAAGGAAGAACGATGTCCTGGTTGGAAATCACCTCACTGGCCATGCTGCCTGCGTTCATGCTGCTGGACTTCGCGGTCCGCGAACGCCAATACAAGAGTCCCCGGTTCTGGCGCATCCGCGCATTTCTGGTCTCTGCCTTCTCTGTCTGGTTCTCGTTGCAGATTGGTCTCCTCTGGAGCACCTGGCTGAATGGCCCTGCCCTCTTCAATGGCGCCGCGCTGGGTACCGCAGGCGGTGCCGTTGTCGGCGTTCTGGTCTACGAACTCGGCCACTACTGGTATCACCGGACTGCACATCAGTACGATGCGCTGTTCCGTCTGAGCCATCAGATGCATCACAGCGCGGAATCGGTGGATGCCTTCGGCGCGTACTACCTGCATCCGCTGGACACGCTGGCGTTCACCAGCATCTCGGTGCTGGTGTTCTTTCCGCTCCTGGGACTGACCCCTGAGGCCGGCGCCTGGGCGTCCCTGTTCCTGGCATTCAATGCCGCCTTTCAGCACGCGAATATTCGCACCCCGCATTGGCTGGGCTATTTCATCCAGCGCCCGGAGAGCCACTGCATCCATCATGGCCGTGGCGTGCACGCGTGGAACTACGCAGATCTCCCCTTGTGGGACATGGTGTTCGGCACGTTCAACAACCCGCGCTCGGTTGAAGGCATGCGCGCCGGCTTCCACGACGGCGCCTCCAGCCGGGTCGGTGCCATGCTGTTCGGTCGCGACGTGAGCGAGCCGGCTGCCAATGACATCGCCCGCGACCTGCTTCAGGCCGACCGCGCCGGGAGGACCGCATGAGCGCCGCCCGCTATCAGCCGGACGTGAAGTCCGCGACCCTGGTCAGTGGCATCACCCTGCCCTATGTGGAAAGTGGTCCGCGCGACGGGCTGCCCGTTGTTTTCATGCACGGCTATACCGACGCCTGGCCCTCGTGGCAACGCGTGCTGCCCTACCTGCCCAACTGGATGCGCGCACTCGCCCTGACCCAGCGCGGTCATGGCTTGGCCGACAAGCCGAGCTCGGGCTATTCACCGCAAAACATGGCCGATGACGTGGCCGACTTCATGGACGCAGCGCAGGTCGGCCGCGCGATCATCGTTGGCCATTCGATGGGCAGTGTTGTTGCCCAGCATCTGGCCGAGCGCCATCCGCATCGCGTCGCCGGCCTGGTTCTGGTGGGCGCGATGCGCGGCTATCGCGGCAATCCTGCGGTCGAAGAGCTGGGCACATACATCATGGCACTCACGGACGCGCCGGATGAGGCGTTCATTCGCGAGTTCCAGCAGAGTACGGTGGCGCAGCCTGTGCCGCACAGCTTCTTCGAGGCCATGGTTGCCGAGAGCAAGCGGGTGCCGGGCCATGTCTGGCGCGCAGCTTTTCTGGATTTTCTGGCGGCCTCTCCGGCCAGGGAGATGGATGTGCCCACGCTGATCACCTGGGGTGACCGCGATGCTGTGAGCCCGCACGCGGACCAGATGGAGCTCGTGCGCATGCTGACCGATGCGCGACTGCTCGTGTACCGCGGCTGCGGCCACAGCCCGCATTGGGAAGAACCCGAGCGTTTTGCCGCCGACTTGGCGGCGTTCTGCCACGAATGCACGCGCCAGGCCGGGCGTGCCCAACTCATTGAGAAGGAGGCCGCATGATGCGCGACCATAGAGATCTGCCGGTGACCGGCGCCAATGCCACCGCCCTGGACCATTTCGAGGCCAGCCTGGCCGCGTTCAACAGCTATCACGGCGACCCGGTGTCGCATGTCGAGGCGGCGCTGGCCGAAGCGCCCGAGTTCGTGATGGCACATGCGCTCAAGTCGGCCCTCTACCTCTCCGGCACCGAGCAACCTGCCGCCGAAGCCGCCGCGTCATTCATCACGCACGCGCGCACGCTGCAAGCCAATGATCGCGAACGTGCGCTGCTTGATGCGCTCGACCGCATCGCTTGTGGCGCCTTCACCGATGCCGCGGATCGCTTCGACCGCCTGCTGGCCGATCATCCTCGCGATCTGGTGGCGCTGCAGATCGCCCACCTCTACGACTTCAATCGCGGCGACGCGATCCGGCTACGCGACCGACCGGCGGGCGTGCTGAAGGCCTATTCGCGTGACCTCCCCGGCCACCATGCCGTGCTGGGCATGCATGCGTTCGGCCTGGAAGAGTGCGGCGAATACGATCGCGCCCTGGATCAGGGACATGCCGCGCTGGCAGCCAATCCGAGGGATGCTTGGGCGCATCACGCTGTCGCCCACGTGTTCGAGATGCGCGGCGCCATTGACGCCGGCATCGCCTGGATGCGCGACCGCGAGCCCGACTGGAGCCAGGACAATCTGGTGGCCGTGCACAACTGGTGGCACCTGACGCTGTATCACCTGGACAAGGGCGATTCTGCGGAAGCGCTCAAGCTGTACGACACCCGCGTGCGGCCGGGAGACTCGAAGATCATCCTGGAACTGATCGATGCGACCGCGATGCTCTGGCGCATGCAGCTTCGCGGCATTGATGTCGGCAATCGCTGGCAGCCCCTGGCGGATGCCTGGGCCGCGCACGAGGCGGATGATTTCTACGCGTTCAACACCTGGCATGCCGCGCTCACCGCCATTGCCGCAGAGCGCATGGATGGCGCGCACAGACTGGTGGCACGTATGGAGCGACTGGTCGCCGATGGCGCCGGAAGCAACGGCACTGGCGCACCGCGAGATACGGTGCGCATGGCTCGCGACGTGACCTTGCCACTGGTGCGCGGCGTGCTGGCGTTTGCCCGTGGCGAATATTCGCAGGCCGCCGACACGCTGGGCCGCGTCCGCGCCATCGCCAGCCAGTTTGGCGGGAGTCACGCGCAGCGCGACCTCATCACACTCACCCAGATGGAGGCGCTGCGCCGGGCCCGCGACACCGCTGCCCTGGGCGCGCTTTCCCGCGAGCGCCTGGCGCAAAAGCCGGCCGACCGCATGGGTCACTTCTATGCAGATTTCGCCCTCGCCTGATTACATCGCAAACGACCGAAAGGTATCCACGTGTCACGCAACAAGGAAACACCCATCAAGCTCGGAACGCTGGCGGCCGTAATCGGCCTGGCGTTCCTGTCCATGAGCCTGCTGTTCATACAGTCGAGCGCAAGCTATTCGGCCAGCACCCACGCGACGGCCGATGCTGCGACCCGCACGCAGACCGCGTCGCATTCCGCGTCACATTCGGGCCGGTTGACGATTCCGGCGGCAGCGCTGCCACCCTTCGACCCCGCGGCCACGCGCATTACCGAGCGTGACGGCACGCTGATCGTGCAGCTTGCTGCCGGAGAGTCGCGACAGGACCTCCACATCCTGCCCGAGCGAACGGGTAGCGAAATCGGCAGAGTGCAGGTCGTCCATGTCCACCACGGCCAGCTCATGTCGCTGCGAATCGAGGATGGCTGCCACGGACGTGCGGGCGCGAACGCGCGCCTGGCTACGCCCGAACACGCCCGTTCCGGCGAACGCGACACGACCCCATCCAAGGTGGCTTGCGGACGATTTGCGGCGTGATCCCAGCTAGAGACAGCGCGCCCATCCTGCAGTACTGCGCTTCGGTTTCATCCCATTCCTTGAACAGGACCACACTCATGGTGTTTGAACTTTTCTATCGCAACTTTCTGGCAGAGCGGCCGTCCATGGACGCAGCCCCGCATGCTGGCGTATTGTCGGGGGTCAACTCAGCGTCCCGGCCGGCCCCACCCCGCAGCACTGCAGATTCGCGGTTGACCGCCCAGCGAGGTGAGCATCGCCACCCACCACGCAAACCATGATTTTTTCCATCCAGACTCTGCCTACCCATCTGCTGGTGACAGTCTCCGGCACCTTCGCCGAAGCGGACGGGCGGCGCTGCGTGGAGGCAGTCTATGCCGCAGCACACGAAGTAGGCGTGATGAAAATCCTGGTCGACGGTCGGGGACTGGCCGCCGGTGTGAGCATTGCCGAGCGCCATGCGCTGGCCACCTACCTCGCGGATCTGCGTGACGTGCCCATTCGCTGTGCGGTGCTGGTGCCGACTGCGCTCATGACCACCAAGACGCTGGAGCATGCTGCGAGCAATCGCGGCACGCCCGTGCGCACCACCGACAGTGTCACCGATGCATGTGTTTGGCTGGGTGTGCCGCTGATCGACTGACCATCGGTGTGGTCGACGCAATGCTGCACACGGTCTGCCGACCCGACGCAAATCAGTCCGCGACTGGTCAGGGACTCGTCCGGAATCAGTCTGAAATGACGTCTGCGCCCTTGGGTGGCACGAAGCGGAACTGGGCAGCATCCTGCGGGCCGCGCTTCAGCGCGGAAAACGTGAGCGCAGTGCGGTTGCCGAACTGATCGAAGAGCTCCATGCCCGCCAGCGCATCACCGCGAAAGCCGATGCGGATGCGATCGAATCCGGTGTCGCTCTGCCGAGGCTTGGCCTCCAGCCATTCAACGCCGTCACGCGCGCCCTCCTCCTTCAGCGTGAACAGCTTGGCCACATCACCGCCACCGGTCAGCAAGGCAGCTGGCGTCGAAGACAGCGCATTGCCCAGCTTGCGCGTGGTGACCTGCTGCAGATCCTCGTCGTAGATCCAGACCTTCTCGCCGTCGCCCACGATGACCTGCTTCGGCTTGTCATAGGTCCAGCGAAATTTTCCCGGTCGGGAGAACACGAACTGGCCCTTGGACTGCTGGATAAGTTTGTCGCCGCGCTCGAATACCTTCTGGTCGAACGAGGCTGATCCGGCGGGAGTACCCGAGAGGAATTGCTGGAACTTCGGGATGGCATCGGCATGCGCAGACTCTGCGCTCCAGACAACCATAACCAGCAGCACAGCGACTAACCGCAGTCCGGTGGACTGCGGTTGGACGCCGAAGGCGGTCCCGCAGGGATTCAGGGATCGCACTGAGCGAGCCCTGAACAATATTCGCATCAATGTGGATCCCGCTCCCGCGCAGTGCTTCATTGCGCATCCCTGTTCGGGGCAAGAATCTCGCGGTTGCCGTTGCCCTGCATGGGCGAGACCAGGCCCGCCTTTTCCATGTCTTCCAGCAGGCGCGCTGCGCGGTTGTAGCCGATGCGCAAATGGCGCTGCACCAGCGAAATCGACGCGCGCTTGTTCTGCAGCACCACCTGCACGGCTTGGTCGTAGAGAGGATCGTTCTCCCCACCACCGTTGCCGCCCCCGCCTTCCAGCGACTGGGCCTGCTCCTCCGGTGTGTCGAGAATGCCTTCGATGTAGGACGGCTCGCCCTGTTTCTTGAGGTGCTCCACGACGCGATGCACTTCCGCATCCGCAACGAACGCACCGTGCACGCGCTGCGGCAAGCCGGTGCCGGGCGGAAGGTAGAGCATGTCGCCCTGACCCAGCAGTGCCTCGGCACCCTGCTGATCGAGGATGGTGCGCGAGTCGATCTTGGATGAAACCTGGAACGCCACCCGGGTGGGCACATTGGCCTTGATGAGACCAGTGATCACGTCCACGCTGGGACGCTGCGTGGCAAGAATCAGGTGAATGCCCGATGCACGCGCCTTCTGCGCGAGACGGGCGATCAGCTCTTCCACCTTCTTGCCTACCACCATCATCAAGTCGGCGAGTTCGTCGATCACGACCACGACAAGCGGCAGGGGCTCCAGCGGTTCGGGGCTGTCCGGCGTGAGCGAGAACGGATGCGGTATCGGCTTTCCGGCAGCCTTGGCTTCGGAGACTTTCTGGTTGTACGAGGCGAGATTGCGCACACCCAAGGCGCTCATCAGCTTGTAGCGGCGGTCCATTTCCGCCACGCACCAGTTCAACGCAGCACCCGCCTGGCGCATGTCGGTCACCACGGGCGCCAGCAAATGCTGGATGCCCTCGTACACGGACAGCTCCAGCATTTTCGGATCGATGAGAATGAGGCGCACCTCGCTGGGCGAGGCCTTGTAGAGCAGCGACAGGATCATCGCATTGATGCCGACCGACTTGCCCGAGCCCGTCGTGCCAGCCACGAGCAGATGCGGCATCTTGGCGAGATCGGCCACGACGGCCTTGCCCGCGATGTCCTTGCCCATGGCAAGCGTCAGCTTGGATGCGTTGTCCGCATAGACCTGCGAACCGAGAATCTCCGACAGGCGCACCATTTCGCGCTTGGGATTGGGAATTTCAAGGCCCATGTGCGACGTGCCGGGGATGGTCTCCACCACCCGGATGGAAATCACCGACAGCGCGCGCGCCAGGTCGCGGGCAAGATTGACGATCTGCGAACCCTTGATCCCGACCGCCGGATCGATCTCATAGCGGGTGATGACCGGGCCGGGGTGTGCGGCCACGACTTTCACCTGCACGTTGAAATCCAGCAGCTTGCGTTCAATGAGCGCCGAGGTGAACTCAAGCGTCTCTGGCGTCGGCCGCTCGACATGCTTGTCCGCCGGGTCGAGCAGCGACAGCGGCGGCAGCGCCGAGTCAGGCAGATCCTGGAAGAGCGGCACCTGCTTTTCCTTAATCACCCGGGTCGACTGGGGAATCTCGAGGATGGTCGGCTCGATGCGGATGGGTGTCGGCTCGTCGCGCTCCAGCACCTTCTTCAGCGTCTCGACATTGACCTCGCGCTCCACCTGCGCGGCTTCGCCTTCGGCACGGTCACGCTCCGCCTCGCGGCGAGTCTGGAAACGCAGCCACAGGGCGTCAATGCCCGCACCCAGCCGCTCGGCCAGCTTGATCCAGGAGAGCCCGGTGAACAGGCTGAACGCAGCGGCGGCGATCGCCAGCAGCAGGAGCGTGCCGCCGGTGAAGCCCAGCGCGGCCCCCATGCCGGAAGAGAGGACATCGCCGATCATGCCGCCGGGCAGACGGGGCAGCGCCACCGAGAGCGAGTGCAGGCGCATGGCCTCAAGGGCCGAACTGGCCAGCAGCAGGACCAGGAAGCCGGCAAGAGACACGGCGAGATGGCGGCGGTCGATCAGACCCCACTGTTCGATTCGGCTGTAGCTGCGTAGCACCAGCCAGGCGCAGAGCACGACCCACCACCATGCCGAGAGTCCGAAGGCGAACAGCAGCAGGTCGGAGACCCAAGCGCCAATGATCCCGCCCTTGTTCAGGACGGTGCCGGCGGCACCGGCGCCACTGGTGGACCAGGCTGCGTCGGCGCGGTGGTAACTGCCCAGCACCAGGGCGAGATAGAGGGCCAGCGCCAGACAGACGATCCAGCCCGCTTCACGCAGGATGCGATTCAGCCGCGGAGACGCGGCGGTCGTCGATGGACCGGAAGAAGGGGAGACAGATGCCGCTGCGAACTCATCCATGGGCGGCGATTATAGCGGGAGCCTCCCGGAATTCCCCGGGCGGCCTGGCAGGCGTCAGAGCGATACCGGCAGCCGCTCGTTGTGGATGGTGATGGATTTCGACTCGACGGTGATGTAGCCGCGCTCGGTCAGGTCCTTCAGGATGCGGTTGACCATCTCGCGGGAGGCACCCACCATGTTGGCGATGTCCTGCTGGGAGAGCTTCTGATCCACCTGCAGCTTGCCGTCGGACTTCACCGCCAGATCCAGCAGGGTGTGGGCCACTCGGCCGTAGACATCCATGAGTGCGAGCGAGCTGATCTTGCGATCGGCGTCCCGCAGGCGCTTGGCCAGGGCATGCATGACCCCGATGGCGATACGCGGCGCCCGCTCGAGGCAGACTTCAAATGACGAATGGGACAGAACCTTGAACACGCAGGGCTCGATGGTGGAGACGGATGCCGACCGGGGTTGCCGGTCGATCAGCGACATCTCGCCGAACACATCGCCTGGGCCCAGCATCTTGAGGATCACCTCGCGACCTTCCTCGTCCCCGATGAACACCTTCACCCGGCCCGAGATGATGGCGAAGAGCGAGTCGCCCAACTCTCCCTCGGTGATGACGACGGCGTTTTTCGGAAACTGCTTTTCGATGGTCATCTCCGAGACCAGCTTGAGATCCTCATCGGACAACCCGTCCAGCAGCGGAATGGTCTTCAGCATGTTCATCTATGCTCCTCCTCGATCCTTGAATTCGGCGCGCCGCCCGGGAAATGGGGAAAAAACAGCAAATCCGGCGTCGCAGCACGACCTCCCACGGGTATTGTGTCATGGACACGCGCCGTCCGGCCATCGCCGCAAATCGGGCCGACCGCTCCGCCGGTCCGATGCCTGCACCAGGGCGGTGCCCGCCTCGCCTTTCCCCGCAGTCGGGGATTGCCTTCCGCCGGGATGCCCCCACATCGCTGGTATAGTTCCGGCTGAATTTTTTCTATTGCGGCCCACGCCACCGGACCGCCACACACCTTCCGGATTCCCTCCATGAGCACCCGTCACATTCGCCTTCTCATCCTCGGCTCCGGCCCCGCCGGCTACACTGCCGCCATCTACGCGGCCCGCGCCAACCTGAACCCCGTCATCATCACCGGCCTGGCCCAGGGCGGCCAACTCATGACCACCACCGACGTGGAAAACTGGCCCGCCGACAAGGAGCATCTGCAAGGGCCCGAGCTGATGCAGCGTTTCCAGGAGCATGCGGAGCGGTTCAAGACCGAGCTCGTGTTTGATCACATCCACACGGTCGATCTCAAGAATCGCCCGTTCACGCTGAAGGGCGATGCCGGCACGTACACCTGCGACGCGCTCATCATTGCGACCGGCGCTTCCGCCCAATATCTTGGCCTGGAGTCGGAAACAAAATTCCTGGGCAAGGGTGTGTCCGGCTGCGCAACCTGCGACGGCTTCTTCTACAAGAACCAGCCTGTCGCCGTGGTCGGCGGCGGCAATACGGCGGTCGAGGAAGCGCTGTACCTCTCCAACATCGCCAGCCACGTCACGGTGATCCATCGCCGTGACAAGTTCCGCTCGGAGAAGATCCTGCAGGACCGCCTGTTCGCCAAGGAGAAGGATGGAAAGGTCACCATCAAGTGGAACCACACCCTGGATGAGGTCCTCGGCGACAATTCTGGCGTGACCGGCATTCGCATCAAGTCCACGGTCGACGGAAAGACCGAAGATCTGAAACTTACCGGCTGCTTCATTGCCATCGGCCACAAGCCCAACACCGACATCTTCGCGGGTCAGCTGGAGATGAAGGACGGCTACATCATCACCAAGAGCGGGCTGCAGGGGGGTGCAACGGCGACCAGTGTGCCCGGCGTTTTTGCGGCCGGCGATGTGCAGGACCATGTGTACCGCCAGGCCATCACCAGTGCGGGTACGGGTTGCATGGCCGCGCTGGATGCCGACAAGTATCTGGAAAGCCTGAAGTAAGCCCTGCGAATATTCGCGAATACTCGCAAGTGCTCGGGTGATGGCCCAGCCGGATAGCAAGGACAGGAAGCCTGACGGCCTAACTGTCGACGACGATCTCGCCGCCTTCCGTGCCGAGATGGAAGGGGTCAAGCCGGTCGCGCCACTCAACCGCGCAGAGATCGCGAAGCCCAAACCGCGACCCATCGCGGCCAAGCGCTTCGATGACGACCGGCAGGTCATGGCCGACCTCCTCACGGATGCGGGCGGCTGGGACGATTTCAACGAAATGGGCAATGCGGAGTCCCACCTGCGCGCCGGCCTCTCCCGCGACATTCTGCGGAAGTTGAAGCGCGGCCATTGGGCGGTGCAAGATTCGCTCGATCTGCACGGCGCCACGTCCGACGAGGCGCGCAACCTGCTTGCCGCCTTTCTCATTCACGCCCGCCGCGCCGGCATCCGCTGCGTGCGCATTGTGCATGGCAAGGGGCTGCGCTCCGCGCCCGGCGCGCCCATCCTGCGCGGCAAGGTGCGCAAGTCACTGTCGCTGCGCGATGACGTGCTGGCCTTCTGTGACGCGCCGGCCATGGATGGCGGCAGTGGCGCGGTCGTCGTTCTCCTGAAAGGTTGACCCGTGACGAGCACCTCGCCACCTTCATTGCTTCCCCGGTGGTTGCTGGCAGCGCTGACCGCGCTGGTGCTGCTGGTCTCGCTGCACCATGGCACCCGCCCGCTGGCCAATCCCGATGAGGGCCGCTACTCCGAGATCGCCCGCGAGATGGCGGTCAGCGGGGACTGGGTCACGCCGCGCCTGAACGGCATCCCCTACTTCTACAAGCCGCCGCTGCAGTACTGGGCGACGGCGATGTCGTTCAAGGTCTTCGGCTTCAACGAGTTCGGAGCGCGACTCTACGTTCTCTTCTGCGGCTTCCTGGCGCTTTGCGCCTTGGGCTATACCGCGCGCCGGCTCATGTCCGCAGACGCCGGCTGGGTGGCGATGGGCATGCTCGCCGCGAGCCCCTATTTCCTGGCGTTCGTGGGCGTGGTCACGCTCGATACCGGGCTCACCGCCTGGACCACCGTCGCAGTCTGTGCCTTCCTGCTGGCGCAGACATCGGCCGCCGCCGAGCGGCGCCTCTGGATGCTGCTGGCCTGGGCAGGCATGGCGCTCGCCATCCTGTCGAAGGGCCTCATCGGCATCGTGTTCCCCGCCTCAGCCATCTTCGTCTACTGCGCGGTCCGGCGCGACTTCTCGCTGCTGGCCCGCCTGGAATGGCTGCGCGGCGGCGCGCTGTTCCTGGCGATCACCGTGCCCTGGCACGTGTTCGCGGCGCAAGCCAACCCGGAATTCGTGCGCTTCTATTTCATCCACGAGCATTTCGAACGCTTCCTCACCAAGGTCCACCGGCGCGAAGAACCGTGGTGGTATTTCTGGCCCATCTTTTTCGGCGGCTTCCTGCCGTGGGTGCTTGCGGTAGTCCCGGCCGCCTGGACGGGGTGGCGGCACAAGACGGATGGCTTCGACTGGCGGCTCTTCGCCCTGCTGTGGACGCTGCTCATCCTCTGTTTCTTCAGCGCTTCCAGTTCCAAGCTCCCGGCCTACATCCTGCCGGTGTTTCCCATCTTCGCGCTGGTACTTGCCGCCTGGTGGCAGGACACGCCGGGCGAACGCATGTGGAAACTGGTGCTGCCGGTGGGCATCGTGGTCCTGCTCTGCCTGCCACTCATCTGGGGCATTCCCGATCGCGCCAAGGGTGACTGGCTGAAAGCCCTCTACAGCGCCGCGCGGCCGTGGATCATGGCTGGCGCGCTGGCCGCTGCGGTTGGCCTGATTGCCGGCGCGTGGCTTTTGCTGCGCGGTCGCAAACCCGCAGCGCTCGCTGCCATTGTGGCCGGCATGAGCCTGTTCATCCTCGGCTTCAGCAACGGCTATCGCGAGCTGTCGCCACGCCAGTCGGCACAGGGCATGGCCGCACAGCTTGCGCCGGTACTCACGCCCGACACGCGAATATTCGCTGTACGCACCTATGACCAGAGCCTGCCCTTCTATCTGCAGCGCACGGTGCGGCTGGTGGACTACATCGACGAATTCGAGCACGGCCTGAAAATGGAGCCTCGCCATCTCGTGCCGACACTCGAGGCTTTCGCCGCGGAATGGAACACGGCAGGTCCCGCCATTGCCCTGGTTCACCCGGACACGCTGCCCGCGTTGCAGGCACTCGGCCTGCCGATGAAAACGCTGCATGCGGATGATCGCCGTATCATCGTGGCCAAGCCATGAATGCCCTCACCTTCTCCCTCATCCTCGCCGGCGTGCTGCTCAATGCCGCTGCCCAGCTGCTGCTGAAAGCCGGCACCACGCGCATCGGCACGTTCGAATTCACCAGCGGCAACATCATTCCCGTGGGCATGCAGCTTGCCACCCAGCCGCACATCCTGGGCGGCCTCGCTTGCTACGTGGTGAGCGTGGTCGTGTGGATCATGGCGCTGTCGCGTGTGCCGGTCAGCATTGCCTATCCCATGCTGTCCATCGGCTACATCGTCAATGCGGTTGCCGCCTACTACCTGTTCGGTGAGGCCATCACCGGACAGAAGCTGCTCGGCATCAGCTTCATCATCATCGGCGTGTGGCTGGTTGCCCGTTCCTGACGCACCCGTCCCCGCACAATTTCCGCTCACACCATGCACTACCTGCCCTTTGCCCGCCCCACCCTTGATGAATGGATGATCGCGGAGGTAGCGGACACGCTGCGCTCGCACTGGATCGCAAGCGGGCCGAAGGTGCAGGCCTTCGAGCAGGCCCTGTCCGACTACCTGGGTGGCCGTCCGGTGCGGGTCATGACCTCGGCCACGGCGGCGATGGAATTGGCCTTCAACATCATTGGCCTCAAGCCCGGCGACGAGGTCATCACCTCGGCCATGACGTTCTTTTCGGTGGGCAACATGATCCACCGAAGTGGCGCGAAGACCGTGTTCGTCGATTGCGACCTGATTACCCGCAATCTCGATCTGGACCAGGTGGAGCGCGCCATCACGCCCCGCACCAAGGCCATCGTGCCGACGCATTTCTCCGGGCTGGCCTGCGACATGGACCGGCTGATAGCCATCGCGCAACGCGCGAATATTCGCATCGTCGAGGACGCGGCGCTGGCCATCGGTTCGTCGTGGAAAGGCCGCAAGATCGGCGCCTTCGGCGACATGGCGACGTTCAGCTTCCATCCCAACAAGAACATGACCACCATCGAAGGCGGCGCGCTCGTCTGCGCGACGGCGGCCGAGGTCAAGCGCGCGGAAGTGCTGCGCTTCCACGGCATCCAGCGGCTGGCTGATGGCACACGCGACATTGCCGAAGCCGGCGGCAAGTTCAACATGAGCGACGTGAGCGCGCGACTGGGCCTGGCCCAATTGTCCCGGCTGGACGAGTGGTGTGCGCGCCGCCAGCAACTGGCGGCAGACTACTTCCGCCACCTCGAACCGCTTGCGGCCGCGACCGGGCTGGTGCTGCCCGCCAAGGCCCATGCGGACGACCCGTCGGGCCACAGCTGGAACATGTTCTGCGTGCTGCTGCCGCTCCCACGCATGCAGCGCAGCCGCAAGGATTTCATGGCCGCCATGCATGAACGCGGCATCGGCATCGGCGTGTCGTACGAGGCCATGCATCTCACCACCCTTTTCCGCGGCCTGGGCCATCGCGAAGGCGAGCACCCCAATGCCGAACGTATCGCCCGTGAAACCGTGACCCTGCCACTCTTCCCCACGATGACCGAGGCGGATGTCGCGCGAGTCTGCGAAAATCTGCTGCAACTGATCGATTGAACAGTCCGGCCGAAGCGAGGTATCCCATGCAATTGCGCTCACTGTCCCCCCTCCTGTTAATCGCGTGCCTGGTCTGCGGCAATCTCTTCGCCCAGCCCGTGCAGCGCAGCCCCGAAGGCAAGATCGCCGAGAGCTATATCAAGAAGGTCATGGCCGCCAACGGCGCCAACGCGCCCGTGCCGGTGCCCACCGCGGCAGAGGCGGCAGCGCTCAAGTCCTTCAATGCCCGGGTCAATGACAGGGATGAGCTGGAGATCAAGAACTGGCCGCCCACGGCGCTCGGCACGGTGAAATCCGTTGGCCAGTTGAACGGCATCATGGGCCAGCTGGAGAACACCGGCATCTACAAGACCCGGGCCGAAGCCAACGCCCGTGATGCGACGAGGAAGGAGCAACTCGCGCAGGTCAAGACCCGCTCCGAGTCGCTGGGACAAACCGGCGGACTCGCCAAGGATGTTCGCATCACGCCAAGCCAGGACGAACAAATCCTTCTGCGCCGCCACGGCTTCAGCCTGGACGAGCACAACAACATCGTGGCTGGCGGCAAGCAATACCCGCTGGCGGACATCACGGCCGAGCAACTGGCGGACCTTTCCGAGTTTGGCAAACCGAAGTACGGCGAGGCTTATGCCAAAGGCGCCGAAGCCGTGGAAGGCCGATTGGCCAATACCAAGCTCTCCTTTGTCGACCGCAGCAAGCTTGAAGAGGCGAAGAAGGAGCGGGACGCCGTCATCAGCCAGATGGAAAAACTGCTGGGGGGATTGCGGCAAAAGCTAGCCGCCATCGAGAAGGCCGGCCAGGCCGCGCCCAAGAAGAAATAGCCCGCGCGAATATTCGCAATGCCCGACACCCCTTCCCCACTGGTATCCGTCGTCATCCCGGTCTACAACGAGGAAGCCGGCCTCGCGGCGCTGTTTGCCCGCCTCTACCCCGCGCTGGACAAGCTCGGCATCACTTACGAAATCCTGTTCATCAACGACGGCTCGGTGGACCGCTCGGCCGCGCTGCTGCGCGAACAGTTCCAGGCGCGCCCCGACGTCACCCGCGTGATCCTGTTCAATGGCAACTATGGCCAGCACATGGCCATCATGGCGGGCTTCGAGCATGCGCGCGGATCGCGCATCGTCACGCTGGATGCCGACCTGCAGAACCCGCCGGAGGAGATCGGCAATCTGCTGGCCGAGATGGACAAGGGCCACGACTATGTCGGCACCATCCGCAAGCTCCGCCAGGACACGGCCTTCCGCCGCTATGCGTCCAAGGCGATGAACAAGCTGCGCGAGCGCATCACGTCCATCAAAATGACCGACCAAGGCTGCATGCTGCGTGCGTACAGCCGTGACATCGTGGCTGCCATCAACCAGACCCGCGACACCAGCACCTACATCCCGGCGCTGGCCTATTCCTTCGCCCACAACCCGGTGGAAATCGAGGTTGCGCATGAGGAGCGATTTGCGGGCGAATCCAAGTATTCGCTGTACAAGCTGATCCAGCTGAATTTCGACCTGATGACCGGCTTTTCCACCGCGCCGCTGCAGGTGTTCTCGCTGATCGGCATTGCCATCTCCATGCTCTCCATTGCGTTCGTGGGCTATCTCGCGATACGCCGATTGGTCATCGGCCCGGAAGCCGAAGGCGTGTTCACGCTGTTCGGCATCGCGTTTTTCCTCATCGGCATCACGTTGTTTGGCATCGGGCTGCTGGGCGAATATGTCGGCCGCATTTACGAGCAGGTGCGTTCCAGACCGCGCTACATGATCCAGGCGGTGCTGCAGTCGGACAAGGCGCACGATGCCTGAGGCGGCGCCCGCCACAGCGGTCGTCTTCGCCTATCACAACGTCGGCGTGCGCTGTCTGCAGGTGCTGTTGGATGCCGGCGTGGACGTGAAGCTGGTTGTCACGCACACCGACAACCCGAAAGAGACCATCTGGTTCGACAGTGTTGCTGACCTGGCCCTCTCTCGCAACATTCCGACGTTGACCATGGATGATGCGACTAACGGAAGTGCCAAAGCACTTCCGTTGGACGCCGAAGGCGGTCCCGAAGGGACTCTGGATCGCCCTAAGGCGAGACAGAGCAATATTCGCGAGGTGATCGGAGAGGTGGTCGCCGCCTCGCCCGACTTTCTCTTCTCGTTCTACTACCGGCAGATGCTCGGGCCGGACATCCTCGCTATTCCGAAACGTGGCGCCTTCAACATGCACGGCTCGCTGCTGCCGAGATATCGCGGCCGCGTGCCCATCAACTGGGCCATCATCAAGGGCGAGACCGAGACCGGCGCTACGCTGCACGAAATGGTCACCAAGCCCGATGCCGGGCGCATCGTGGCACAGCAGGCCGTGTCGATCGGCCCGGACGAAACCGCCGTCGAGGTGTTCCATAAGGTGACCGATGCCGCCGCCGCCGTCCTGGCGCACAGCCTGCAAGGTCTCATCGACGGCTCCGCGGAATTGATCGAGCAGGACCTCAAGGCCGGCAGCTACTACGGAGGCCGGAAGCCCGAAGACGGCGTCATCGACTGGTCGAAGAGCGCCAAGGACATCCACAACCTGGTGCGCGCGGTCGCCCCGCCCTATCCCGGCGCCACCTCGGCCGTCATGGGCCAGCCCATCAACATCCACCGCACTGCGCTGGCGCCTGCGCACTTCAAACACCACAAACCGGGGTTCATCAACGTTTCGACAGGCCGTTGCATCGCACTCTGCGGCGATGGCTGCATGCTGCGCATTCTCGAAGCCGAGTACGCGGGCAAGGTGCTGGATGAAGCCGCGCTGGCCGCCGCGCTGGGCGTGGGCGTTCACCCCCTGGGCTGAGCAGCATGCGCTGATGGCTCCCGCCCCGGCAGAGGCGTAGAATGCCGGGTTTTTCCGCTCTACTCCCCGTCAATCCATCAGGCGACTCCTCTTGAAGAAGATCCTCATCCTCGGCGTCAACGGTTTCATCGGCCATCACCTGTCCAAGCGCATCCTGGAGACGACCGACTGGGAAGTGTTCGGCATGGACATGTCCACGGATCGCGTGAAGCCCTTCCTCGAACACCCGCGCTTCCACTTCTTCGAAGGTGACATCACCATCAACAAGGAGTGGATCGAGTACCACATCAGGAAGTGCGACGTGGTGCTGCCGCTGGTCGCCATCGCGACGCCGGCGACCTACGTGAAACAGCCCTTGCGCGTGTTCGAGCTCGACTTCGAGGCCAACCTGCCCATCGTGCGGAGCTGCGTGAAGTACGGCAAGCGCATCCTGTTCCCCTCCACCTCCGAGGTGTACGGCATGTGCGCGGACGAGCAGTTTGATCCCTATGCGTCCAACCTGGTGCTGGGTCCCATCGACAAGCAGCGCTGGATCTATTCCTGCTCCAAGCAACTGATGGACCGCGTCATTTGGGCGTACGGTAGCGAAGGCAAGCTGGACTTCACCCTGTTCCGACCCTTCAACTGGATCGGCGCCGGCCTGGACAGCATTCACACGGCCAAGGAAGGTTCCAGCCGCGTCATCACCCAGTTCTTCGGCCACATCGTGCGCGGCGAGCCCATCAAGCTGGTGGATGGCGGCGGACAGAAACGCGCCTTCACCTACATCGACGACGGCATCTCGGCGTTGATGAAGATGATCGAGAACAAGGATGGCGTGGCGTCGGGCCAGATCTACAACGTGGGCAACCCGGCCAACAATTTCTCGGTGCGTGAGCTGGCAACGATGATGCTCGACCTCGCCAAGACCTACAGCGAATATTCGCAGAACGCCGCCAAGGTGCAGCTCATCGAAACCACGTCCGGCGAGTACTACGGCAAGGGCTACCAGGACGTGCAGAACCGCGTGCCCAAGATCGAGAACACCATGAAAGATCTGGGTTGGGCGCCGCAGGTGAAGATGCAGGATGCGCTGAAGGGCATCTTCGACGCGTATCGCGCCGAGATGCAGGCCGCGCGCGACCTGGTGTGACGGCATGAGCCTCGGCATCCACGATCTCTGGTTGTTTGTCATTGCCGGGCTGCTGCTCAACATCACGCCCGGCCCGGACATGCTCTACATCGCCGGGCGCACCTTGAAGCAGGGCTTACGCGGCGGCGTGGCCGCCATTGCCGGCATTAGCTCGGGCTGTCTCGTGCACACGTTCGCGGCGGCGGTAGGCCTCTCCGCTCTGCTTACCGCATCAGCCGAAGCGTTCATGATCGTGAAGTGGGTGGGTGCGGCCTATCTGTTGTACGTCGGCATCACGCTGCTGCGCGAGAAGCCGGCTGCGGAAGGTGAAACGCCGTTACCCGACAGCGCGACGCTGCGCAAAATCTTCTGGCAGGGCTTTCTCACGAATGTGCTGAATCCCAAGGTGGCAATCTTTTTCCTGGCGCTGCTGCCCCAGTTCATCGGTGCCGATGCCGCCAACAAACCGCTGGCGTTTGTGGTGCTGGGGTTGATCTTCATTGCCAACGCGACGGTCGTCACCGTCGTATTTGCCTGGATGGTGGCGCGTGCGCAGCAGCGCGTGCGTGCCGGCAACCGCTTCACGCTGTGGATGAATCGTGGCTGCGGTGCACTGTTCGTGGCGTTGGGCATCAAGCTGGCGCTGACCGAGCGGCCGGCGTAAAAATAAAGCAAGCAACACAGGAACAGGGATGGGGAACATGGACAAACCAATCGTCGGCGTCGTGATGGGCTCGCAGTCCGACTGGGACGTGATGCAGCATGCCGCCAAGGTGTTGAAGGACTTCGGCGTGCCGTTCGAACACAAGGTGGTGTCGGCGCATCGCACGCCGGACGCCATGTTCGACTACGCCGAGACGGCGCGTGAACGCGGCCTGGCCTGCATCATCGCCGGCGCCGGCGGTGCGGCCCATCTGCCGGGCATGCTGGCGGCCAAGACCACCGTGCCGGTGCTGGGTGTGCCCGTCCCGTCCAAGCACCTCGCCGGCCAGGATTCGCTGCTCTCCATCGTGCAGATGCCCAAGGGCATTCCGGTGGCGACATTCGCCATCGGTGAGGCGGGCTCGGCCAACGCGGGCCTCTTTGCCGTGAGCCTGCTGGCCATCAACGATCCCGCCATGGCGCAGAAGCTGGCCGCGTATCGCGAAAGCCTCAAGGAACAGGTGGCGGCGATGGTGCTGCCGGAAATCCTGTGACGGGTGACGCGTGACAGGTGACAGGCACATGATCGAAATCGTTGCGGTGGCTCCCGTCATTTGTCACCCGTCACCCGTCACCGGGGGCAATCGATGATTCTCCCCGGCGCCACGCTCGGCTTGTTGGGCGGCGGCCAGTTGGGCCGCATGTTCACGGTCGCTGCGCGTACCTTGGGCTATCGCGTCACCGTGCTCGACCCGGACGCGCTCTCACCCGCCGCGGAGTTCGCCACCGGCCATCTCAACACGGCCTACACACACCCCGTCTCGCTGGATGAGTTGGCCAAGACCTGCGCCGCCGTCACCACCGAGTTCGAGAATGCGCCCGCCGAGGCGCTGCTGGAGCTGGCGAATCACACCATCGTGCGCCCGAGCGGCAGTGCCGTCGCCATCGCGCAGGATCGCAGCGCGGAAAAAGGTTTCTTCAAGTCCAACGGCTTTCCGGTCGGGCCCTTCGCTGTGATCGGGTCCGCCGAGGAAATTCCCGCCGCGCTCAAGGTAGTGAAGCTGCCTGCCGTGCTGAAGACCGCGCGCTTCGGATACGACGGCAAGGGCCAGGCCCGCATCAACACCCCAGAGGACCTCTCGCGAATATTCGCAGAGTGGCGCGGCGTGCCGTGCATTCTGGAACAGTTCCTGCCGCTGGAGAAGGAAGTCTCCGCGGTGCTGGCACGCGCGGCGGATGGCGAGGTTTCCGTCTTTCCGCTGGCAGAAAATCAGCACGTGAACGGCATCCTGGATATCACCATCGCCCCGGCCCGGGTCGACGATGCCCTGGCCAGCGAGGCGCAGGACATCGCGAAACGCCTGGCCCAGGCCCTGGACTATGTGGGCGTGATGGCGGTGGAGTTTTTCATCGTGAAGGGGGCCGACGGCAAGCCGGGCCTGCTCATCAATGAAATGGCGCCACGCCCGCACAACAGCGGCCACTACACCATCGATGCCTGCCGCACCTCCCAGTTCGAGCAGCAGGTGCGCGTGCTCTGCGGCCTGCCGCTGGGCGACCCGTCCCTGCATACCCCGGCCGTCATGCTGAATCTGCTGGGCGATGTCTGGCGCGGGCCGGATCTGTCCCAATCCCCCGATTGGGCCGCCCTACTTGAACATCCGGGTGCGCATCTCCACCTCTACGGGAAGCGCGAAGCCCGCGCCGGCCGCAAGATGGGCCATGTGACGGTCTGTGACCCGGATCTGGGATCGGCCCTGAACATCGTGGCGGGCATCAAGCAGGCGCTGGCCATCCGCTGAACTCGCGGTAAATCCAAAACCGTGGGTGGCTGCGTCCAAGCCTCGTAACGTGCACTTTCGCACCGATTTCGAGGAGGTTTACATGACCACGTTCCGCAAACTCGCATCCATCATTGCCCTCACAGCTTCCACCACGCTGGTCGCGACCACCGCGTCCGCCTGGGGCTGGGGCACGACCGTCACCGGCTCCGGCACGTCCAAGACAGAATCCCGCACTGTTTCCGGCTACACCGGCCTGGGCGTCAGCCTGCCGGCCAAGGTGACCGTGATTCAGGGTGACAAGGAAGGCGTGACCCTGGAAGGCGATGACAACATCCTCGCCGTCATCGAAACCGAGGTCGAACGCGGCAGCCTGAAGCTGCGTTTCACCGAGAAGAACATGAACGTGAAGACCAAGGTGCCATTGAAGGCCACGGTCTATGTGAAGACGCTGGACAGCATCGGCGTGGCCGGCTCGGGCGACGTGACGGCCGACCAACTCAAGTCCGACAAATTCAAGGCCAGCATTGCGGGTTCCGGTGACGTGCAGATCAAGCATCTGACGGCCGACCTGCTCAAGGTGTCCATCGCCGGCTCGGGTGACATGGCCATCAGCGGCGGCAAGGTGGGCTCACTCGAGGCCAGCATCGCTGGTTCGGGTGACATCAAGGCTGGTGGCGTCGAAGCCGACAAGGTCAAGGTCAGCATTGCCGGCTCCGGTGACGCCACCGTCTGGGCCAAGACGAATCTCAACGTCAGCGTGGCCGGGTCGGGCGACGTGAAGTACTACGGCAATCCCGAAGTGAAGAAATCCGTCCTCGGCTCCGGCAGCACCAAGAAGCTCGGCGACGTTCCTTCGGCCACAAACTAGGAGACACATGCTCGGCTGGCTCAAAGGACTGCTTGGCAGCAAGAAACCGTTCCAGCCGATTCCGCAGGACCTGTGGGGCGCCGCGACGGCGCCCTATCTTTTCATGCGCGGCCTGTCACCGGCCGAACGCGAGAAGCTGAGGCTCATCGCCTCCGACTTCCTGCATCGCAAGCAGATTGTCGGCGCAGCCGAACATGAGGTGACCGACCTCATGCGCGTGCAGATCGCCGCCCAGGCCTGCATCCTGGTACTGGAGCTGGGCCTGGACTACCTCGACGGCTGGTCCGACATCATTCTCTATCCCGGCCAGTTCGTGCCCGAACGCGAGGTCACGGACGAGGCTGGCGTGGTGCACCTGGTGCGCGATCCGCTTGCAGGCGAGGCCTGGCTGGGCGGGCCGGTTGTGCTCTCCTACGAAGATGTCGCGCGCTCGTCTAACGAGGACGAACGCATCGACGGGTTCAACGTGGTCATCCACGAATTCGCCCACAAGCTGGACATGCTGAACGGCGAGCCCAACGGCTACCCGCCGCTGCACAAGGGCATGAACAGCGAGACGTGGAAGCGCACGTTCATGGAGGCCTATCTGGACTTCTGCAAGCGCGTGGACGAGGCCGATGCCCATTCGCACCAACGCGGCGATGCCGCCTACGCCGACCTGCCCATCGACCCCTATGGCTCGGAGAATCCGGCCGAGTTCTTCGCCGTCATTTCCGAGGCGTTCTTCGAGACGCCCGATTTGGTGAAAGATGACTATCCGGCGGTCTATGACCAGCTCAAGCTTTTCTACAAGCAGGATCCCCTCGCCCGACTGACTTGACTTCCTTCGATACATAGGTAACTATCTGGTTACCTATGCAGCCTGAATCCATGGACAACGTGTTCCGCGCGCTGGCTTCCGCCAGCCGGCGGCGCATGCTCGACCTCATCAAGGATGCGCCGGGCTGCTCGGTGAACGATCTCGCCGGATTCTTTGACGAGAGCCGCATCAACGTCATGAAGCACCTCGCGGTGCTGGAAGAGGCCGGACTGGTCATCTCGGAGAAGGAGGGGCGCATGCGGCGACTGTGGTTCAACGCCGTGCCCATTCAGATGATCACCGACCGCTGGATGAGCGAATATTCGCATCTCTGGGCCAGCCCGCTCACACGCTTGAAGTACCACATCGAAGCGACACATCAGGGAGGAGAAGAAGATGAGCGAAGAGAACAAGGCGATCTTCAAGGTATTCATCCGCGGCCGAATTGAGGATGTCTGGCGAGAGGTCGCAACGGTCGGCGTGCCGCTTCAGGGCATTTTCAACGCGGTGATGCATACGTCGGCGCAGATCGCCAAAGGCGTGAAGATGCAGATGCGCACCATCTCGAACAAATGCGCCATGGTGATCGGTGAAGTCACGGAATATGACCCGCCGCGCCGCTTCGCCCATACCCATCGCTTCACCCAGTACGACGATCCCTTCACCCGCGTGGTCTATGACCTTCTCGAGAAAGATGGTGGCGTGGAGCTGACCTTGACGGTATACGACATCCCGCCCGGCACCAACACGGAGAAGGAGATGATGCGCGGGGGCACGTTCATGGTGAACAACATCAAGGCCATCGTCGAGAACGGCCAGCCGCCCTTCTCCACCCGCCTCATGTACTGGCTCTTCGGCAAGCTGGAATTCGTGCTGCCGAAGAAGACGCATGTTGACAATTGGCCGCTCAAGTAAGGAGACGATCATGGCAACCGCAATCGACAAGGCAGTCGAAACCCAGATCAAGAACATCCAGACCAGCACCGGCAAATCCGTCGAGCAGTGGGCCAAGCTGGTGAAGGCGCAGAAATTCGAGAAGCACGGCGAAATGGTGAAATGGCTGAAGGAGGAACACGGCATCGGCCACGGCAATGCCAACCTCATCGCCATGACGGCGCGCGGCGAATTCGGCGCGGAGGCGCCGGCAGGCAATGACCTGCTGGGTGCGCAATACGCGGGCGCCAAGGCTGCGCTGAAGCCGCTCTACGATGACCTCGCGAAGCGGATCGCCAAGTTCGGCGGCGATATCGAGTTTTCGCCCAAGAAGACCTATGTGAGCCTCCGCCGCAAGAAGCAGTTCGCGCTCATCCAGCCTTCGACCGCGACACGGCTGGATGTAGGCATCAACCTCAAAGGTGTTGCGCCCACAGGGAAACTCGAAGCCTCGGGCAGCTTCAACGCCATGGTGTCGCATCGCGTGCGCGTCGAGAATGCGAAGGACATCAACGCGGAGCTGGTGGGTTGGCTGAAGGCTGCCTATGACCAGGCCGGCTGAAACAACTCAATTCGGGGAGAAGACATGATTGCGAATATTCGTATGTGGATGCTGGCGCTACGCACCCTATGCACGCTGTGCACGCTCTGCGTATTCAGCGCGCAGGCGCAGATGAAGCCGGAATACGACATGGGCCGCATGCAGCTCACCCTGCTCAACGCACAGGGCGAAGCCCCCACGGACGCAGAAGCGAAGGCGCAGGCCGACGCGCTCCGCAGCCTCCTGGAGTCCGGCAAGATCGCCGCCGCCGGCCCGGTAACCGAGGCCGGCAATCTGCGCGGCCTCGTGCTGGTGAAGACCGAAAAGCCCGAGGAGGCGGCCGCCATCATTGCCGAGCTGCCGCTGGTGAAGGCCGGCAAGCTGAAGCCAGAGCCGCTGACCTGGTTCGCCGCACGCGCCTTCATCAAGCCCATCACCAAGGTGGAAAAGGAAACTCGCTACGTGTTTGGCATGCTTGTCGCTGGCCCCGCCACCGGACATACGCCGGAAGAGATCAAGACCATACAAGCCGGGCACATGGCCCACATCAACACGATGCACGAGGCCGGAAAGCTCGCCATCGCCGGCCCGTTTGCCGGTGGCGGCGCCCGACGCGGCGTGTTCCTGTTCAAGCTCGATTCGCTCGAAGCCGCCCAGGCGCTGGCTGCGGACGATCCCGCCGTGAAGGCGGGCCGGCTGAAGCTGGAAACGTTCTACTGGACTGTTCCGACGGGAATCTTCCCCTGATCAACCGTGACAGCTTGAAAACAAAAAACCCGCCGAAAGGCGGGTTTTTCATTGGTGCGAACTCAGTTACCTGGTTCGCTGGTGAAACTCGGCGTCAAAGGAACAAGACCGCCGGGAACACAGCTACCGCCAGCACGATCAGAATCCACTCACAGTTCCAGCGCTTCAGATGCCCGGTGTAGTAAAGCACGATGCACAGGATGGAAAATACGTAGAAAGCCGCCAACAACATGTTGTTATCCCCTCTTCTGGTCCGGCGTGTCCGGGCTCATGGCGGGTAAATTACCACATTCGAGGCAAAAACCGCCAAAAATCATGCCTTTTGGGGCATTAAGTGCCGGCATCAGACTGCCGACTCGTTCGAAGGCAGCTTCAGACTGCCGACTCGTTTGTCTCACCCGTCCGGATGCGGATGACCTGTTCCACGTTGGTCACGAAAATCTTGCCGTCGCCGATCTTGCCTGTGCGCGCCGCGCGGATGATGGCATCGACCGCCTTGTCGACCATGTTGTCCTGCATGACCACTTCCACCTTCACCTTGGGCAGGAAGTCGACCGTGTATTCGGCGCCACGGTAAAGCTCGGTGTGGCCCTTCTGGCGGCCGAAGCCTTTCACTTCCGTGACGGTGAGGCCGGACACGCCGATCTCGGAGAGCGCCTCGCGCACCTCCTCCAGCTTGAACGGCTTGATGACAGCTTCGATTTTTTTCATCTCAGGCTCCGGGCGGAAATCGTGGTGAACGGGCGCATAGTTATTGAGGCTTGTACTTTGATGTTATCGGATAGCGCCAGTCCTTGCCAAAGCCACGCGGCGTGATGCGCACGCCGACCGGCGCCTGGCGGCGCTTGTATTCATTGACCTGGATGAGCCGCACCACCTTGCGCACCGTGGCCGCATCGAAGCCGGCGGCGATGATGGTTTCCGGGCTCTGGTCCTGCTCCATGAAGCGCTCGATGATGGCATCGAGGACGTCGTACGGCGGCAGGGAGTCCTGGTCCTTCTGGTCCGGGCGCAGCTCGGCGGATGGCGGACGGTCAATCACCCTTTGCGGAATGACCCGCCCCAGCGTGTTGCGATAGTTGGAGAGACGATAGACCAGCATCTTGCTGATGTCCTTCAAGAGCGCGAATCCGCCCGCCATGTCGCCATACAGCGTGGCATAGCCCGTGGCCATCTCGCTCTTGTTGCCGGTGGTGATGACGATGTCGCCAAACTTGTTGCTCATGGCCATGAGCAGCGTGCCGCGGATGCGTGACTGAAGATTCTCTTCGGTCGTGTCCTCGGCCCGGCCCTTGAAGTTCTCCGCAAGCGATGCCTTGAACGCCTCGAACATCGGCTTGATGGCGATCTCGCTATATTTCACGCCCAGGATCTTCACCATCTCGCGCGCATCTTCCACGCTGATGCTCGCGGTGTAATCAGACGGCATCATCACCGCATGCACGCGGTCCTTGCCCAGCGCATCCACCACCAGCGCCAGCACCAGCGCCGAATCGATGCCGCCGGAAAGGCCCAGCAGCACGCCGGGAAAGCCGTTCTTGTTCACGTAGTCGCGAACCCCGGTAACCAGCGCTTTGTAGACTGTAGCTTCAAGCAGCTCTTCCGGTTCCACGCCACCATCCACCGTCTTCCCGTCGAACTCTACTATGTCAATGCGCTGCTGAAAGCTTGCGGATTGGTACGTGACATTGCCTGACGCATCGACAGCGAACGACGCGCCGTCGAACACCAGCTCATCTTGGCCGCCGACGCAGTGGACATATAGGACTGGTAGACCCGTTTCCCTCGCTCTGTCGCGAGCGACTTGGTAGCGCTCGTTTAGCTTGTTCAGGTGGTATGGAGACGCATTGAGTGAGAGAAGCAACTCTGCCCCTGCCGCCTTGGCCTGCGCCGCCGGTTCGGGGAACCACAGGTCTTCGCAAATGGTGACGCTAACGCGGCGCCCTTCATGCTCGAACACTAGCGGCACATGGCCGGCTTCGAAGTAGCGCTTCTCGTCGAAGACGCGGTAGTTTGGCAATTTCTGCTTGTCGTAGATGTCCACCACTTTGCCGCCTCGGCACAGCGCAGCCGCGTTATAGCGGGCGCCGTTCTCTAAGCGTGGGTAGCCAACAATGACCGTGATGCCCTGCGCGACTGTGGCGACCTGCTCCAGCGCAGCCTGCGCCTGCTTGGAGAAATCCTCTCGATAAAGCAAGTCCTCAGGAGGGTAGCCGGAAAGCGCCAGCTCGGGGGCGACAAAAAGTGTCGCTCCTTCTTCGCGAGCCACTTCTATGCAGTCAACAAGGAGTTTGGCGTTGCCCGCGAAGTCTCCGACGGTGGTGTTGATCTGGGCGACGGCGATTTTCATGGTGGGAGACAGGGCGGATGGCGAGGCTGGGGGCAGGAAGTCGGTGCGAATATTCGCAATGCTTGCAGCAAAGTGAAATTATAGACGCGGGAGCGGGTCTGACTTGCTACCCTTGCGATCAACCATGTCCTCGCCAGCCCCCCACCCACCGGCTCCGGCACCCGCCGAACCCAAAATTCTCGACAGTCTTGCCGACATTCCCGCCGCAGACTGGGATGCGCTCACCGACGGCAACCCGACGCTCTGCCACGCCTGGCTCTCCAGCCTGCACGAGACCGGCTGCGCCAGCGCCGAGTCGGGTTGGATACCGCAGTACCTGACGCTCTGGCGCGAGAGCAAGCTCGTCGCCGCCATGCCGCTGTACGTCAAGCTGCATTCCTACGGCGAGTATGTCTTCGATTGGGCCTGGGCCGACGCCTATGAACGGTCCGGCCTGCACTACTTCCCCAAGCTCCTGTCTGCCGTGCCCTTCACGCCCTGCACCGGCTCGCGGCTCATGGCCACGAACGACGCAGACCGCCTGCAGTTGCTGGAGCTCGCCGTCAACGCCGCGCGGTCAAGCGAGGTGTCGTCGCTGCACATTCTCTTCCCACCCGATGCCGAGATCGACCTCATGCAGGCCGAAGGCCTCATGCGCCGGACGACCATCCAGTTCCACTGGCGCAATGCGGGGTTCAAGTCGTTCGACGACTACCTCGCCGCCATGAGTCACGACAAGCGCAAGCGCATCAAGCAGGAGCGGCGCAAGGTGGGCGAGGCCGGGGTGACGTTTCAGCACCTCGTCGGTGCGAATATTCGCGAGGAAGACTGGGATTTCTTCCACGCCTGCTACGTGAAGACCTATCGCGAACACCGTTCCACGCCCTACTTGAACCGTGATTTCTTCACCGCCATCGCCGAGCGCATGCCGGACAACCTGCTCATGGTTGTCGGGTGGCGCGATGGTCAACGCATCTGCGCCGCGCTGAACCTCTTCAACGCGCACACGCTCTACGGCCGCTACTGGGGCGCCACGGACTTCGTGAGCGGCCTGCACTTCGGCACCTGCTACTACCAGGCCATCGCGTTCTGCATCGAGCGGAATATCCAACTCTTTGAAGGCGGCGCGCAAGGCGCGCACAAGCTGGCGCGCGGGTTTCTGCCAGTCAAGACCTGGTCAGCGCATTGGCTGAAGCAGCCGCAGTTTGCGAAGGCGGTGGAGGATTACTTGCGGCGGGAGACGGGTGGGATTGAGGAGAGGCTGGATGAGTTGGAGGGGAGTAGTCCCTTCAAGCGGCAATCATTTGTGGTCTAACACCAATGAAATTCGATCAGAGTTGCTTTGATAGCACCAGCAATATTGCGCCCGCAACAACTGCCACCAGCAATCCAGTAAATATGTTCCATGCTCTTACCTTGCCTTCTTCGCGCTTCGACTCGTCTTCCTTTAGCTGATTTATCCGGTTTTCGATTGCAAGTCGGAATCCAGCGGACTTGTCCCGCCATCCCAACTGCTGAATTGTGCGCACTAACTCTTCGTTGGAAAAAGTGGAGATAAGAGATTCATCATGCTCTCGAACATATCGCTGAAAAGCCGCTACGACTTTCTTCGACCTTTCATCGATGGACATCAATTGCTCCAGATATAAGCTTCATGGGCGACTGAGATCAATCCGAAATGCGCTCACGCAATGCGCGCTCGTACATGACGAGTTCAGATGTTCGGCGAATCAGCCATTCAATAGCCTCTTCAGAACTATCGAACTCCAACTTTCTTTTTGTTGAACTTGACGTTGCGAACATCTCCGATTCCTCGTGAATCTCAAACACGTATGTGTGCGAGTGCGCGTAGACCGCTGAAGGATAAACGTAGATTTTCGACTTCGAACTCGCTGAAACAATTGAGATTTCTGCCGCTCCTGACTCGAGATCAACCGCTGAACTGAGGCCGGGCTCATTTTTCAAGTCAGCCGCAACCGCTTCAAATGCTTCTGTGAGCGGCCGAAGGAATGTCGCTAATCGCTTCTGATTGGCATCCAACTGATGAAGCATTGAGTCCACCTTCTTCTTCTCGAACTCCATGGCGATAGAGAGCGCCTCAGAAATTTTCTGCTTAGATCTTTCGTCCAAAGAATCCTCCCGTGCTTTGAGTGAACCTAAACATCGCTGAGATGCTCACTTCCCCCACGCTTCCAAAAACTCCTTCCAATGCGCCCCCTCCTGCGCCTTCAGGAAGTCCTTCAGAAACTGGATCTCCGATTCATGCTGCGCCTTGTTGTGCACACCGCGCATGAGCTGGAACTTGAGGAACACGAGATAGGTGTTCATCACGTCGGTCTCGCAATAGTTGCGAATATTCGCGATGCCGCCGTCAAGGAACGCCTGCCACACCTGGCTGCCATCCATGCCCAGCTTGCCGGGGAAGCCGCAAAGTTGGGCGATCTCGTCCAGCGGGGCGTTGGCACGCGGCTGGAACAGCGCCAGCAGATCCATGAGGTCGGTGTGGCGTGAGTGATAGCGGCTGATGTAGTTGTTCCACTTGAAGTCGCGATCGTCCTCGCCCTGATCCCAGTAGCGCGGCGCGGTGACGCCGTGGATGAGCCCGCGATAGTGCAGCACGGGCAGATCAAAGCCGCCGCCATTCCAGCTCACGAGCGTGGGGGTGTAGCGCTCGATGCCGTCGAAGAAGCGCTGGATGGTGTGGCCCTCGTCGTCCTTGCCGTCACCGATCGAGAAGACGCGCACGCCTTCGTCCGTGCGCAAGAGGCAGGAAATGACCAGCACGCGATGCTGCTGCAGCGGCAGGAAATCGCTGCCCGTTGCCTGCCGTCGGCGCTGCATGGCGAACTCGGCCACGGCGGCGTCGGAAGCTTCGTCACCCAGCGCATGCAGCTTGCGCAGGCCGCGCACGTCGGGGATGGTTTCGATATCGAAGACGAGGATGGGGGTCATGGTGGGCTCATGCGAATATTCGCGAATTTTTGCATGAGCCTAGCAAGGAACCGGAACGGTGTCATTGCGCTGCACCTGATCGTCGTTCCCGCGGGGTTATGTAACCTCGCGGGAACGACGAACTTACTTCTTCAACTCAATCCTCGCCCGACTTTACATCCCGCTCCACCGGCAGCGGATGCACGTTCGACGGGACCGGCAGATTGGGCTGCGCCTCGACCGCCGCAGAGTCGAACTCCAGCGGTCCCTTGCCGGAGAAGCGATCCAGCGCGAGATAGATGGTGGGCGTGATGATGAGCGTGATGAACTGCGAGAAGAACAATCCCCCAACCACCGCAAGACCCAGCGGCTGGCGCAGTTCCGCACCCGCGCCGATGCCCAGTGCCAGTGGCAACGCACCCATGAGCGCACACAGCGTGGTCATCATGATGGGCCGGAAACGCAGGAGCGCGGCAGTGCGGATGGCCTCGGTGGGCGGCATGCTGCGCGTTCGCTGCGCATCGAGCGCGAAGTCGATCATCATGATCGCGTTCTTCTTCACGATGCCGATCAGCATGAGGATGCCGATGATGGCAATGATCGAAATATCCATGCCAAACACCAACAGCGTGAGCAGCGCACCCACCGCCGCAGACGGCAGGCCGGCCAGAATGGTGATGGGGTGGATGTA
>JANRIX010000011.1:0-88387 GCA_033764435.1 Burkholderiales bacterium | reverse complement strand
CGCGGAGGTAGCGAGCGTGGGCGGCATGGTGAAACAATACCAGGTGGTGCTCGATCCGAATCGGCTGCGCGCCTACAACTTGCCGCATGCCAAAGTCATCGAGGCCATCAAGAACGCCAACCAGGAATCGGGCGGCTCCGTGCTGGAACTCGGTGAAGCCGAGTACATGGTTCGCGTGAGCGGATACTTGAAGTCGCTCGACGATTTTCGTTCAATTCCGGTCATGACGAGCGATGCCGGCGTGCCGGTGCTGCTGAAGGACGTGGCCTTCCTGCAGATGGGCCCTGAAATGCGGCGCGGAATTGCGGAGCTGAACGGGGAAGGTGAAGTCGCCGGCGGCATCATCGTGATGCGCTCTGGCAAGAATGCGCTGGAGACGATAGCCGCGGTGAAGGCCAAGCTGGAACAGTTGAAACCTAGCCTGCCGCCCGGCGTGGAGATCGTGCCCACCTACGACCGCTCGGATTTGATCAAACGCGCTGTCCGGAATCTGAACGAAAAGCTGGTGGAGGAGTTCATCGTGGTCGCGCTGGTGTGCTTCGCGTTCCTGTTCCACCTCCGCTCGGCCTTTGTGGCCATCGTCTCACTGCCTCTCGGCGTGCTGGCCGCGTTCATCGTCATGCACTACCAGGGCGTCAACGCG
Source organism: Burkholderiales bacterium (assembly GCA_033764435.1). Classification (GTDB taxonomy): domain Bacteria; phylum Pseudomonadota; class Gammaproteobacteria; order Burkholderiales; family Usitatibacteraceae; genus JAEUMY01. The sequence continues at coordinate 87,744 of JANRIX010000011.1, read as the reverse complement.
AACATCATGTCGCTGGGCGGAATCGCGATCGCCATCGGGGCCATGGTTGATGCAGCCGTGGTGATGATTGAAAACGCGCACAAGCACATCGAAGCTTGGCATCACGCGCATCCGAACCAAGACCTGGTCGATGAGGAGCAGTGGAAGGTGATTGCGGACTCGGCCTCGGAAGTGGGGCCGGCGCTCTTCTTCAGCCTGCTCATCATCACCCTGTCGTTCATTCCTGTCTTTACGCTGGAGGCCCAAGAAGGACGGCTCTTTTCTCCACTGGCGTTCACTAAGACTTACGCCATGGCCGCTGCGGCTGGTCTCGCCCTTACCTTGATCCCGGTGCTGATGGGCTACCTCATCCGGGGCAAGATTCCGGACGAACAAGCCAATCCCTTGAACCGCTGGCTGATCGCCGTTTACCGGCCTGTCTTGAATCGGGTTCTGGCGTGGCCCAAGGCGACGCTCGCCATCGCCGGGGTGATCCTGGCGGCGACGGTCATTCCGCTCACGCAGATCGGTGGCGAATTCATGCCGCCCATGGACGAAGGCGATCTGCTGTACATGCCCTCGGCATTGCCCGGCCTGTCGGCTGGCAAGGCTGCAGAAATCCTGCAGCAGACTGATCGGCTCATCATGACGGTGCCCGAGGTCGCTCGCGTATTTGGCAAGATCGGCCGCGCGGAAACGGCGACCGATCCGGCGCCGCTGGAAATGGTCGAAACGACGATCCAGTTCAAGCCCCGCGACCAATGGCGGCCCGGCATGACCCCGGAAAAGCTGGTCGAGGAGCTGGATCGCACGGTGAAACTGCCCGGACTCGCCAACATCTGGATTCCACCCATCCGCAATCGCGTGGACATGTTGGCAACCGGCATCAAGAGCCCGGTGGGCGTGAAGATCGCGGGGAATGAGCTCGCTGAGATCGACCGGATTGCGGCCGACATCGAGCGTGTCGTGAAGACCGTGCCCGGCGTCACGTCCGCACTGGCGGAACGTCTCACCGGTGGCCGCTATATTGACGTGCAGATTGATCGACTGGCCGCAGCGCGCTATGGCATGAACGTGAGCGACGTGCAGGGCGTCGTGTCGGCGGCCATCGGGGGCGACAACATTGGCGAAACGGTGGAAGGCCTGCAGCGCTTCCCGATCAATGTGCGCTATCCGCGTGAGGTGCGGGACTCCATCGAGAAGATTCGCAACCTGCCGGTCGTAACCCAGCGGGGCGCCCAGATTTCACTTTCCGATGTGGCCACGATCCGGGTGGTGGACGGGCCACCCATGCTGAAAAGCGAGAATGCCCGGCTGTCGGGTTGGGTCTACGTGGACATCCGTGGCCGAGACCTTCAATCGGCAGTGCGGGACATGCAACGGGTCGTGGCGGAGCAGGTGAAGCCGACACCGGGATACTCCGTGTCCTGGTCAGGGCAGTTCGAGTATCTGGAGCGTGCCCAATCCAAGATGAAGGTGGTCGTGCCATTCACGCTGCTCATCATCCTCGTTCTGCTGTATCTCACCTTCAAGCGCATTGATGAGGCGATCCTCATCATGGCGTCGCTGCCGCTCGCGCTGGTGGGCGGGTTCTGGCTGATGTATCTCCTGGGGCACGCCATGTCCATTGCGACTGCGGTGGGATTTATCGCACTCGCGGGGGTAGCAGCCGAGTTCGGTGTCGTGATGCTGATCTATCTGCAACAGGCCTGGGACGCCAGGACTCGCAGGGGTGGCCAAACCGAGGCTGACTTGGTTGAGGCGATTCGTGAAGGGGCCGTCCTGCGTGTTCGGCCCAAGGCAATGACGGTCGCCGTGATCCTGGCAGGTCTCTTTCCAATCCTGTGGGGATCGGGCACGGGATCGGAGGTCATGCAACGTATCGCCGCGCCCATGGTCGGCGGCATGATCACAGCGCCTTTGCTATCAATGTTCGTCATTCCGGCTGCCTACCTGTTGATGCGCCGCCGCTCGCTGCGCGTTTCTGATCGACCCACCCTTGCGGAGGTTTCCTATGTATCGCCTGTCGTTTAAGCAATTCATCTGGACGGGGATTTTCCTGGCAAGCCAAGCTTCCATGTCGCTGACCTGGGCGCAAGCCCCGGTTATCGACGACATGAACACCACCTGCGACAAACCGCTGGCGAGCGTGATATTGATCGATGACCAGGTCAACACGCCGCCATGGATGGCCGAACAGCTTCGCCGCTTCCAGCTTCACAGTCCGGCGCAGGCGCTACGCAAGGTATTGCTGACGTCGGGCTGCTTTCTGGTTCTCGACAACGACCCGATTTTTTGGGCCATACCGGGTACAGCGCAGCCGGAAATGATTTTTCGGGCGAGCATTCTCGACCTTTCGGCGCTGGAAAAGAACCTCGGCGAAAAGGCGAGCACCGCCGTCGGCCGCTACATCGGGTCCTATATCGGGGCACAGGACACTGAGATACCTGCGCTTCAGTCCTTGACGGTTCAGGTGGACGTGCTGTGTCCCAAAAGCCGGCGCAGCGCCACCCGCGTCGGCGCGCGGCGAACGAGCGAGGCCCGCACGGACCGCCCAGCCGAACAAAACAGCGCGCTGCTGATAGACGCGATGAGCGAAGCCCTTTCGGGGTTGGTTACCGCAAGGCAGGCAGCGACACTCTGCATGGAATCCACCGGCTTAAAGGCCTCGCCATGAGCAGGTCCCGGACCACGCGAGCCATGCTGCTTGCAGCGATAGTTCTCCTGGCCGGCTGCACTTCAATGCATCCCCCGCAGCCCAGTACGAGCGAGGATCCGCCTCTCCAGCGTGCCAGAATTGACAAGTGCTAGGCGGGGTCATCATCGTTCGTCAAACACAACGTGGTTGCGAGCATTCATAAGTATTGGCCGAATCGAATTGTGTACCCGTTGCAGTCTTGAATCTCGTACTCGCGCATTCCGTGGCCCCTGTTGCCCATAGGCTGTGAGATATCCACGCCATTCGCTACGTGCTGTGCGTGCAACGCATCAATGTTTTCCACGAAGAGGTAAGTCCAACCGGGATAGCTACGCGGCTCGAAGTCGGGAGGCGCTTTGGTGAATTGGATGCCAACGCTTCCGCGCGTCACAGAGCCATGCGTTGCCGGGTCGCCCATCAGGAAGTCCAATGTGAAACCGAGTTTGTCGCAGTAGTATTTTGCAGTTGCCTCCAGATCATCCACGGGCAGCACCACGCCTGCACCGAACAAACAAGGTTCCTTGCCAAACCACCTGCCAAAGAGTCTCATGATCGCTCCATTCGTTCACGCGAGCCGTCAGATTTCGAGCCTTTCGTAACCTACTCCCAATGTCAGTCAGCATGTGAATATTCGCGTGTGCCTGATGAAGGACGCAGCAAGTGATGCGTATGAATCTTAAACGCGACTGAGCGCCATCCAAGATGGGACTAGGAGGAGAGCGACTCAGGAAAGTACCCCGGCGTGACGACGTCTTGGCCCCCGGAATGAAATGTTCGCGTGGCCATCTAATAGAGGACAAAGGCAGGCAAGCGAATCGCCATGGGATTTGGGGCGACGCCCCTAGTGGCGCCAGCCAGTGACGTACTCGATCATGCGGCCTCATGAGTTGAACGTGACAGCGTTTCAATAATCGGACATCGACGAGGCTGCTTACCCGAGTCACACTCATGGATGAGTCCCCGCAACAATTTGCGCATTCGACCGAGATCCGCAAGCCGTGTCTCGATGGCGGCAAGTTTCATTTCTGCCAGCGTGCGGGTGGCACTGCAGCTTTGCCCGTCTTCGAGCATCAGCAAGTTGCGAACTTCGTCCAGAGTGAATCCCAGCTGCTGCGCACGCTTGATGAAGCGTAGCCGGGCCACTGAGTCGTCTCCGTAGTATCGGAAGCTCCCGGGCGCGCGAGGTGGCTCCACCACCAGACCCAAGCGCTGGTAGTAGCGAATAGTTTCGACGTGAACGCCGGACTTTTTGGAAACTTGTCCGATGGTTAGCATGTGCATGGCGGTTTCCTGATGCTCGCGGGAGCGATGATTGTGCGCAAAAAGGACTTGACTCTGTAGCGTACTACGGACTGTATCGTCACAGCCGCTAAAGCTTTGCATTACAAATTCATTGTTGATATGGAATGAACATGCCCCTTGGCGTGAAATCATCACTTGCAGGCAGCCTCCTGGCGGCGTTCGGCGCTGCAGCCTGCTGCGTCGGGCCGCTGCTCCTAGTCATGACCGGTATTGGTGGTGCTTGGGCAGCCTCCCTGCGCAGCCTCGAGCCGCTTCAGCCAGCTTTTGCGGCCATCACTCTGGGATGCTTGGGCTGGGCATTTTATCGGCTTTATCTGCAACACGAAGCGTGTGCTCCAGGAGAGGCGTGTGCTGCGCCGCAAGTGCGTCGAAATCAGCGGGTCCTACTCTGGATTGTTGCGATCATGGCGGTTGCGATGCTCGCGTTCCCGCTGTATGCGCCCATTTTCTATTGAGAGGAAGTCACGTATGGGAAAGGTGAAGCTGAATCTGGTGGCTGGCATCGTCGCGCTCTTGCCGTTCTGGGCGATTGCCGCCGATGACAAAGCGGTGCTTGATATCAAAGGGATGAATTGTGCGAGTTGTCCCATCACGGTCCGCTTGGCCTTGAAAAAAGTGCCAGGCGTGTCTGACGCCAAGGTGCATTACAAATCAAACTCAGCAGAGGTGAGTTTCGACGCTGGAAAAGTGACATCGGAGCAGCTTGCCAAGACCGTCACTGAACTTGGATATCCAACCACCGTGCGAAAGACTCAGCATGAGCAGCCTGGTTCTTGAGAGTGAACTGACCTGTCCGTCGTGCGCCAGTCGCAAGCGGGAGACAATGCCGACCGACGCTTGTGTATGGTTCTATGAATGCACGACTTGTAAGATGCTGCTGAAACCCAAGGCAGGGGATTGCTGTGTGTTCTGTTCATATGGCTCCATGCCCTGTCCTCCGATGCAGCAGGACGGAGGCTGCTGCGAGCGCTGAAGGAGGTACGCGATCAACGCGATCTCCAACGAACCACCATCGCCACGGTCGCAGGTTGCAACTCAGCGCCACACATCGCCGACCGGGCAACGGTCCGCACTCGCGATTGAAGAGTTCTCCCTTGCCTTTGTGGCCGTGCCGGTCGAGGCGGATCGAACCTGTCCAAAGCGTCACCGCGCGCATTGCATTCGAGCTTGGTGAGCCTCAAATGTCCCGAGCTGCAGATTGGTGAGCAAGCGTCGGTGAAACCGACCGCGCAGGTGCATCCCGCTCAATAGTCGGCTGGACCATGTGGGCAAAATGAACAGCTGCATTTCCGCGTGCCATTAAACCGGCATGCTGTACTCAATGTTGGCCAGTAACTGCATCACGTGCGCGCTGTCGCCGTCCAGTATGGCCTGTATGGGCGACCGCCCCTTGAGCAGACCATGATTTCGGACGAGCCATAGGTAGGCCCTTTCCTCGCTTTCCAGCGCCTGATGGGCGAACGCAACGATCTTGACCAGCGACTTGTCACTCTCCATCTGCTTGGCAAGCTTCGCCAGCAGTTTCCCGCGGTTCGTGAGCGCGAGTTTCTCTCGCTTCAAGCCCACTTTGAAGAAGGCGTCCACATCTTCAGGTCGCATTGCCCCCGCCTTAAATGCCATTGCAGTTTCTCCTTGAGCCAGGCGTGATCGTCGAAGGGTTCGAATCTGAGGTTGGGTTCAGGCCGTTCGATGGGCAATCCAGGAATGCCCAATCCGGTGCGCACACGGCTGGGTCGAAAGTATTGGTTTGGCCCGTCCGTTGCTGGAGCTCTGTAAGCATGGTCACCTCTCGCCGCAATTATCCGCTGTGTCGAGTTGTCATTGGGGGCAACGGATTTCTTGGCTTCCGACTAGTCCACCACTCGAGTGAAATTTGCTGTCCTGGCCCTAGCCGAAGTCCCCCGAAGTTGCAGCCGCTAGAAAGTCCCTCACATCCTTCAGATGGCCCTTGAGCATGAGATCCATTGCGGATTTCCCTTTGAACTTCTCCGAGTCGTTCGATCTGCGTAGCCAATCTGCCCCCCGGGAACGGGTCAACCAGACGTCGAGGTGCCGATAGATCTCGCGCAGTTGCTGCACTCGTTGGTAGCTAACCGGGGCCATGATCTGCTCACCGGCTGCCCACGACTTCATGCGTTTGGTATCCCGAATATCCAGCAGTGCCAGCTGCTCAGTGTCGTTCAACTTCCACTCCTCGGCGAACTGCGCAAAGTCCTTCATCGCAGCGACTGTGACGTCTTGGGCGCGCTCAATGGGATCCCGGCCCAGCTCCCTATGCAGCTCAGCGACCCGGTCCTTCACGGCGGTGAGTGTGCCTTCAGCCCGCGCGGCTTTGCTCTCCCAGTCGGAGGCGGCAGAACGCAATTGGGTGGCTTCCTGATCAGATCGTGCCTGAGCTGCATCAGCGGCTTTCAGTCGGCCAACGAGCTCGCCATTCTCGCCCGCCAATGTCTGAATTCGAGCACTGGCGGCTTTCTCTGAGGCGGCCAAGTCGGTACGCAAACGGAGTACGACCTTGTCGGCTTCCGCTCGCGCCGTCCGTTCACGATCAATCTCCAGGAGTGCGCGGCGCTCCGCCGCATCAAGGCGCTCTTGCGAAAGGCGAACAGCCTCACGCGCTTTATCGAGCTCAGCGGCGAAATCACGCCTGGCGTCGGCCAGATCCTGGCGCAAGGTGGCAGCGTCGGCGCGGGCCGCGGCGAGACTCGCCGACGTCGCGCTATGCGCGCGGCGTTCATCCTCGTAGGTTCCGGCCAAGGTCGCTTTCTCATCGGTCATGGCCTCTATGCGCTTGCCCAAGATGCTCGACTCTGACCGCAGTGCTTCGATAATTTTATGCGCCTCGTCGGCGGCGCTTTCGGCGGCCGCGACCTTGGCACTAGATTCCGTCATCGCCGCATCGAACTGGGCCTTGGCCTCCACATTAGCCTTCTCCCAGAGTGCGTGGACCAGTTCGCCGGCAGCGGATTTGAGGCTGTCCGGGACGCCCGGGTGATCGATCTGGATACGGGATCTTTCTCGGAGGTCCTGCCAGAACGTCGACAGGGCGGTGGTTACCGTGCCCATGCTGCCCTTACGCACCAGTTGGTATAGGCGGTTGGTCGTTGGCGTGATGCCGTAGCGGAAGAACAGCAGTGCACAGACCCATTTGTACAGGGCCCTGGTGTCGGTGATCTTGCGGCGAGCTTCGTCAATATCAGCCTGAAGAGCCTTCTCGTCGATCACGGTATCTGCCATGGGAGCCTCAAAAGTGGGTTTTTGACCTTTTAGTAATAGTAAGTATCGCTACGTAATACGTCAATCTAGCTACATTGCGAAATGAACTCTTGACATTAACCGTATAATGTAAGGAAATCGAATTTCATCAGTTGGTGAAAACGAGGAGTCCCATGAACAACCATCCAGTTGGAGCGCTGCCCACAATCGCACCGATTGAGCTGTTGGCCATCCCTGCCTCGCTCGATGGGCATGCCGGCTTGAATCGGAACACGGCTGGCCGCGCCCAGATTGGGGCCAAGAACGACGTCGAAGCCATTGCGAGCTGGCTGGATCGCTATGCGGCCACCAGGACGACGTTCGAGAGCTATCGCAAGGAGGCTGAACGGCTCCTCCTCTGGTCTACCCTCCAATTGGGCAAGCCCGTGTCTTCGCTGGTCCACGAGGATCTTCTCGCCTACCAGCGATTCTTGATAGATCCTCAGCCGGCGGCGCGATGGGTGCTATCAGGGAAGCAAAAGCTTCGGCGTGATCATCCAGGCTGGCGGCCGTTTGCCGGACCATTGGCAGCCACCAGCCAGCGCCAGGCCATGGTGATCTTGAATGCGATGTTTTCCTGGCTGGTGAACGCGGGGTACCTCGCTGGCAACCCGTTGTCACTGTCGAGGCAGCGTGCCCGAAAGGCCAAGCCTCAGATCACCCGCTATCTGCCTCCCGTGGTGTGGAAGGAAGTGAAAGACAGCGTTGAGGCGATGCCCCGCGAAAGCGCACGGCATCGCGAGCACTACGTCCGGAACCGATGGGTCCTATCTCTCCTCTTCCTCGGTGGTCTTCGGATATCGGAGCTGGCCAACAACACCATGGGTGATTTCAGCATGCGGCGAGACCGCGAAGGAATCGAACGCTGGTGGCTCGAAGTCACTGGCAAGGGTGACAAGGCGCGACGCGTGCCTTCCACTGATGAATTGGTTGCTGAGCTCACTCGCTATCGCGTCGCCTATGAGTTGTCGAGATATCCCGCAGCCGATGAACCCACACCCTTGGTCCTCCCGATTGGTGGCGCACTGCGACACATGACCCGTGCGGCGATTCACGACATCGTGAAGCAAATATTCGAAGATGCTGCGAGTCGGGTCACTGCACGATCAGATGGGAGCGAAGCCACTGTGGCACTACTCCGCAAGGCCTCCGCGCACTGGCTGCGCCATACATCAGGATCGACAATGGCGGACGGTGAGCTTGACCTGCGATTCGTCCGCGATAACCTTGGGCATGAGTCGCTGGCGACAACCAGCGACTACCTTCATTCCGAGGACGATGAGCGTCACCGGCAGACTCAGCGGGCACTTCGCATTGCCTGGTGACCCGTGCAGGTGTCATCTGAGAAGCGGATTTCATTGAACTGCTGCAGAGCACCATCGCTGCATTCATTCATTGATTGGGAAAGCAATGTCGACTGATGCACTAGCTGAGTTTGACAACAAGCTGCTGGACGGCCTCGAGTTCTGTGCGCGGACCTACGCGCTTTTCGAGCGTATCCGTGCCGATGAAGATGGCAAGTCAAGGTTGCGCACGCGCGTTACTGAGGTTGAGAAGAAGCTGCTTGAAGAGCTCCTGCCCATCTGCAAGTACATCCAGTCAAGCTATCGAGTGGGCCGCTATATATCAGTTCGCTGGGTGCGCGGGAGTCAGCAGTTCGATGCCGAAGTCCTCCAGATGGGTGCTTATGTGCAGAACGGCTATTTCCCGGCAGCGAGTTATCTTGAAGTGACCTGCGTGATGCACCCAAACGACTATTTGATGAGAGAACTGTTGGACAAGGAAGGTGCCGCCTTCGGATTGAATGGGATCCGGAGGCTCCCTGATCGCACGATAGATTCCAAGCCAATCGCATGCCTGAATCGGGACTTCATTGTCGAGTACAGCAAACTGGTGCTCAAGCAGCTGGGAAAGAAAGCTGGCATTCCCTACCCAGACGAGACCACACTGGTTGTGCAATGCACTCTGGACCGCCTTTATTTCTCAGACGAGTGGGATGAAATGGTTTCTAACGTCCGGAGCAACATGCCGGCGAATGGCTTTCGGGAGATCTTCATGTATGACCTGGTGCAGGAGCGCATATGCGTCCTGTGACCGAATGGCTGCGGCTGGAAGAACGTTAATCTTCGAACTCGACGCTTTCCAGACCCAGGGGAAGTTGCTCGATGACATTTGGCGTCACAACCCGCTTATAGGCGCGGAACATGATCTTGGGAGCGTCCGGGTGATCCGTAGCCTGAATCATGTAGTACATCACCTGTTGCCCAGAGATCCATGAGTAGATGGGCCATGCACTCACATGCGCATACCCCAATTCATCGAAGCGCTTCACGAACTGCTCGCGAATCCCATCGTTGCTGCAGTCCTGCAAAATGTGCCAATCGCTCCGGCCCCACCAACGCTCGATGACGGCTTTGTCCGATTGTGCGGCAAGCGCACGTTTCAGCCACTTGATGGGTAGGAAGTACAGCAACTCAATTCTTCGTCCAGCAGGCTTGTGCCTCGCAATTGCCTCCACCGTTGCCCAATGACACTCAAAAGTCCTTTGGTCCAACAGGCAGAAAGTGGCCTCCTTGTCGCGGATGACACCGGAATTCAATATCGACTCGTATTGAATATTGAAGTCACCGGCGATCACTCGGACATCCCGCTTGGGTTCCTTCTTGGGGACTCGGGGCGCCTGGCCCGCCACCATGTGTTCCAGCTTTTTGACACTTGCTGCGTTCAATTCGCAGAAAAAAAAATGCCGCAGCCATCGTGGCCTGCTTTCGAGTACGCGCTTGGCTGACCACTTGTCCAGTTCGTTTGAATACTGCGGACCCGAGAACCCGTCGATGTAGGTACCGTGTCTCGTGATCAGGACAAAGTAGTACAGATACTTCTCGATGAGCTGAGACTTGGCCTTGCTCCATACGCGATTACTGAATGCCCTGAACTTCGGGCGACGATCGACAAATGCTGGCTCTTCGGATTCCTCTAGCAGGCTAAGCTGCTGCTCCGGGCGAACAGTCATGCGCCAATTGCTTCCTGGTCCGGGACCCCATCCCAGAATTCTCCATCAAGCGCTCGTCCGGCAGCACTTTTGCCCATGCCGATCAAGGTGATGGGCTCACCTTTGGCATTGAATACTTGCACTTTCTGCTTCTTGCCGGGCCCAGCAATTTCTTCAGGGACCCAGTGACCCCATTGCTTGAAGTGAAAGGGTACCGCCGCGGCTTTGCAGTCATCACGAATCTGTTGGGCCCACAACGGCACCATCGGCCGCGCTTTTGCGCCGCTCTCTCCACCAGCAATCACCCAGTTGAGCCCACGGCGTTCCTTGCGCCCGATAAATGGGTTCACCAGCCAGCGACTGAGATCCAGGCTACCCAAGAGCGGTTCGCATGACGCAAATCTCACCGCTGCGCGGTGCTGCATCAAGATGTCGAGCCGCTTGTCGGCCCAATGCTGATTCTCTGCAGTCGTGCCGAGCCACACATTCTGTGGCCAGTCACCTTTCCAAGGTGCAAGCGAGGCGATATTCTCTGGCCGCTTCGTCAGCAGCAACCAATCCAGCATCGGCGTCGCTTCAATGATTGGCCAAAGGCGTTCGCGCCATGGGTCGAGATCGCGCCGATTCTCGAACACGTCCGCCATTGACGCGCAGAAGACCCGGCGTCGCTGCTTTTCCAGTTCTGCCTCACGGTTCCATTTCAATGGCTCTTTCCAATGAGCGTCGGAAAAGAAACGCCGATCGGCTTTTGGTCCCCACAGGTCAAGCCCGACCCGTCGTGCCCAAGTATCGGCGTAGCAATACTTGCAGCCCTTTGATACCCGCACGCAGCCCCACCACGGATTGAAAGTGTGATGAGTCCATTCAATTTTTGAGTCTTGCCCCATACTTCCTCCCTAGCAAAGAGTTTAGCCCGGAGCTCATTTGATTCGCAATGCGAAGGGTGCTGTTGGCAATCAGCCAAACAAGTATTGGCGAGCCGGAAGATGCCTGTGCCCTGATCAATGCTTGTCGGACTGCTTTCTTGGCTCTCTACCCACCACAAACGGCAACAGGTCGGCGGGAACCGCCATTGGTTTGAATGCGCTGACATTCGAGAGGCCCGAGTTGCCCACCGGTAGCCTGTGAAGCCACGTGCCGGGAACGACCAGGATGTACCGCAATGCTTGGCCCCAGGCATCACGCCAGCGGTGCTGCACAACATACAGCGAGAATAGTGCTGCATGGCTGCGTAGATGTAGCTTAATCCTCGGTTGTCCCAGGATGTGTGCCCGCGAGTAGTGGTTCTCAGCCAGATTCCAATCCTCGGCCAGCGCAGCCTTTTCCGCCAGCAACCATTCATGGTCGAAGGCTTCATATCGGGTCATTCGCATTCCTCCCAGAGGCGTCTTGGTCATTCGCGCTTCGTGCTTACGCTTTCTTGTTCCGCTTTCAGTGCTTCTTCCAGGATCTCCCGCCCACCCATGGCTGCGATGCCGGCAACAACAATTCCCAGCACGAGATCTGGCACGTTTGATCCCAGCCACATGACCAAGATCCCACTTGCGACGATGCTCAGATTCACCAGCGAATCGTTGCTGGTAAAGACCGCAGATGCTTTGAAATTGACGTCGCCGCCTCGATGCCGTGCCAAGAGTTTCAGACATACCAAGTTTACCGCGGCGTTGGCGGCTGCCATGACGATCATCGCTACGCCAAGCGGCGCTTCACTACCCCAAAAGCGCCTGCCAACCTCGATCAACAGCAGCACAGCCAGCGCAACGAGCAGCCACCCCGAAATACGTGCCGCGAGTACCTTGACGCGTGCAGCCCGACCGACAGCGTAAAGGCTCACGCCATACACAGCCGCATCAGCCAGGTTGTCCAAGGCCGAACCCAGTAGCGCAGTGGAGCTCGCCCATACGCCTACCGCGATGCCGACTACGCATTGGGCAAGGTTGATCAGCAACACTTGCGTAAGCGTACGGCGATCACGAGCAGCGTTGCTTTCCTGCTGAGAGTGACTACCCGTCATGGCGCCAAGCCGTTTCTAGCCAACGCCACCAAGCTGTACCCGACAATGAACAGCGTGGGAATCATGGTCGTGAACATTCCGAAGGCCCTGGACGCAGCCCCATTTGGGTATCCAAGGTAGAAAGTGACGCGGCCGACAGCGAATAGCGCCACAGCAACAACAATGAAGGACAAGGACTCCCCGGTCACCAGCGTGCTCAGTACAAGGTGTGAGCCGATGGCCATGAATGCCTGTTCCAGCGTGTTCTCCAGAAAGGCGATCTTGATGCGGATCGACTCGCTCGGCGTGCCGAAAGCCGATCCACGGATGTCTGCGGTCGATTGCCTTCTGGCATGGGAAACGAGGCTGACGCCGATCACGACCCAGAGGAGGATGAAGAGATCAACGCGTAGCGTAAAGATCAGCGCATCCCAGATCGTAGTGGGCATGCTCATGAACCGAGGCAGTACAAAGTAGCCAGCTGCAGCGGCAACCGCGCAAAGAACCAGAGCCTTCAACCCGGCCCACCAGATTCCTTTGACCTCGTTCTTCAGATTGATCTTGGACTCGGCAGTCACTGTCGGGCGTCCTTTGCTGGGAGCCATCAATCTGCCAGATTGCACCAGTAACCTTGAAGCTCGCTGTCAGCGTCTGGCTGATTTTTGCCCAATTCTCACGATATGCAAAAAGCCCGCTTGACCCTGGAGCGACTCCAGGGTTTCAAATGGCAAGAGTTTATGGCTTTGGTGCCTTGCGTTTCAGACGGAACTCATTCTGGCTCCGATGCTGTATACTAACCCCAGCCGCCATGAAAAAATTTCTTGCCTTCTTCTTGCTCGCCTTGCTGCCGTTCCAGTCTGTCTGGGCGCTGGCGGCCGAGTATTGCGGCAAGGATGAACCGGTCGCCCAAAGCACGCATTTCGGGCATCACGAGCACGCCGATAGCCATGCCGCGCCTGCTCAGCCGGACAATGACAGCAATGCAGATAGCGGCCATTCTGATTGTGGCGTGTGTCAGCTAGCCCACAGTTATTCATTGACGGCCTCTGTCCTCAGCGAGTTCGAGAGTGGCACCGCGCCAGTCTCCCAATCTCCTCCCCAGCACCTTCCTTCCGCACGTCTCACGCGCCCAGAGCGCCCGAAATGGTCCGCCCCGGTTTGACCGGCGGGCGGATCTTTCCTTCCTGATAGTCCTCGCGCGCGATAGGCGCGCACCCGCCGGGTTGTCCCCTGTTCAATTCAGAGGAGCAATCCGTGAAGTGGCATTCATATTTTTCATCCCGCATGAGGCAAGTCGCCACATGTGGAGTTTTGGTCCTACCGCTTGGCTTGATCGTCCCTGTTTGGGCGGCGCCCACGCTCAAGCAAGCCGTTGAAGCCGCCTGGCAGCGCCAGCCGGAGCTTCGATCATTCGACCAGCGCAGAGCTGAAGCGGACGCCAAGCGCGATGCCGCCTCAAGCTGGCTCGCCGATTCACCCAGCCTGTCCATCGGCCATCGAACCGACCGCATGAACCGCAACAGCGGTGCACGCGAATGGGAGGCTGACCTGGGCTTGCCGCTCAAGACACCGGGCATTCGGGCCGCCCTGACAGCCACCGCTGAAAGTGAAGGCGCCCTGAACCTTGCTCGCGTCGAAGCGGCCCGTCTGCGTGTCGCAGGTGAAGTTCGCGATCTTTGGTGGGACGTAAGGCTCGCCACCAATGAGCGCGATCTGGCTGTACGCAAGGCTGAGGACGCCAAGCAGCTAGCCATGGAGGTCGACCGACGTGTCAAGGCGGGTGATCTGGCTTTGGTGGATCTCAACCAGGCTCGCGCGACTGCACACCAGGCCGATGCAACCCGGCTGGAGCAGGAAGCTAAGCTGCGGCGTGCCTTGAGGCTGTTCCAGGCAATGACAGGTTTGACCGATCCTGGTGCTGACGTCGAAGTGGCCAGCCCGAGCGGCCCATCGCACGCTGAAATCACACTGGCCGAGCTCACTGTCAATGCACAACGGGCGCGCTACTCGGAAGCCACGCGTGTCACTGCGGACGCGCCGGAACTCACCGTGGGCTCACGGCGCGAACGGGGACTCTTTGGTGAAGCGTTCGAGTCTTCGCTCTTCGTCGGGGTACGCATTCCATTTCCCACCAAGTCCCGCAATGCACCGCGTATCGCTGCGGCCGGGGCTGAACTTGCGGAAGCGGAGGCACAGGCTGCTCTCCTGAAGGATCGGGTTCAAGCGACCACTGATTCTGCTGAAGGCGACCTAAAGCAGGCATCGGAAATCGTGCGCCTGGCGGATCAGCGTGCTGTTCTGGCACGCGATACCCATACCCGGCTGGCCAAGGCCTTCCAGCTTGGCGAGATCGATCTCGTCACGCGGCTGCGTGCTGAAGCCGAGCGCTTTGATGCCGAGCTCTCTCTATCCCGCGCGCGTCTCGAAGAAGGCCGTGCTGTCTCCCGCCTCAATCAAGCCAAAGGATTGCTCCCATGAAGTTGTTTGTTTCCTGCATGTTGATGCTCTTGGCCCTAGGCGCGCAGCCCGCCATGGCTGGCCCGGGCCACGACCATGGAGATGCTGCCCCTGCAGCATCCGGTGCTCCCACATCTCCCCGTTTTGAAACGCACTCGGATCTTTTCGAGGTTGTCGGCGTGGTCAATGGCAGCAGCCTGTCTTTAACGATAGATCGTTTTGCCACCAATGAACCGATTCCCAACGCAAAGGTAGAACTTGAAAGCGGCGCGTTCAAAGGCATCGGCAAATTCAGTGCCGAGCATGCCGACTATGACTTTGAAGGTCTGTCCTTCACCAAGCCCGGCACCTATCCCATCAGCCTGACCATCACGGCGGGTGATGAGGTGGACATCCTCGCCGGCAATCTCGTCATCCCTGATCCGGAAGCCGGTCATGTGGATGCCAAGAAATCCACGCCGGCATGGTGGATCTGGGCTGCAGGGGCTGCGCTCCTGGCGGGTGTTGCCTTCGTCTTCTTCTTGAGTAGGCGCCGTCGCACGGCGCCCTATGGAGCCTGATCATGAGATTCCATTCATCGATATTGAAAGTGGGCAGGTCAGCCGGTGCAGCACGTCCCGGTGTGCTTGCCGCAGCACTGTTGTCCCTCCTGGTTTCCGCAGTGATCGTGGCACCCGTTGCCCACGCTGGGCCCGGGCACGACCATGGCGATGCCGCACCGGTTGCCGGTGGCAATTCTCCCAAGCGCCAGCCGGACGGCAGCGTGTTTCTGCCCAAGTCCGCACAGCGTCAGCTGCAGGTCCGCACCATCATCGTCAAGGCGGAGGAGCTCCCCAAGGTCGTTGAACTGACTGCACGCGTCGTGGCAGATCCGAATGCCGGCGGCAAGGTGCAACCCACCGTTTCGGGCCGCATTGAACCCGGCCCCAAGGGTCTTCCGTCCTTGGGCGCTAAGGTCGCCAAGGGAGAGGTATTGGCTTATGTCCGCGCTGCCGAGTCCGCCACCCCTGAGCTCAAGGTCAACTTGGAGCAGGCCAAGCGGAAGCTGGCCAGGCTTGAACAACTGGACGGCGTCGTGCCTCAGCGTGAAATTGAGTCCGTCCGGATCGAAGTGCAAAGCCTGACGGAACGACTCTCATCGGGTGGCGGCAGCTATGTCGCTCGCGAACCGTTGGTGGCACCCGTTGCCGGTGTCATTGCGGCTGCCAGCGTGGTGGCCGGTCAGGTCGTGGAGCCTCGTGAACTCTTGTTTGAGATCGTGGACCCTGCACGCCTGCAAATTGAGGCATCCGGATTTGACATGGCACTTTCAGCCAACATCGAGTCCGCAAGTGCCTCTGGCGCACCTGGGCAAAGCATCCCGCTCCGCTTCATGGGGTCCGGTACTGCATTGCGCGATGGTGCATTGCCGATCGTCTTCCGCACCGAGGGAAACAAGCCGGTTGAACTGGCCGTCGGTCAGCCGCTAAAGGTACTGGCGAAGACCCGCACCAAGCTCAAGGGACATGCGGTCCCTGCCTCAGCCGTCCTCAAGAATCCGAGCAACCAGGACATCGTCTGGACCCATACCAGCGCTGAGCGCTTCGAGCCCCGCACGATCCGCTGGGCGGCGTTGGATGGCGCCAATGTGGCCGTGCTGGATGGTCTGGCCGATGGTGCCCGCGTTGTAGTGCAAGGCGCTGCCTTGCTCAATCAAGTGCGCTGAGGCCCGCCATGAATTGCTACTTCTTCGCACCTGATGGAGGGCCACGCTGATGTTCGCCTGGCTACTCGACAGCAGCCTTAGAAATCGTCTCGCCGTCGTCGTCATGTCGGTGGTGATGATGGTCTATGGCGCATGGACGCTCACCCGCATGCCGGTTGACGTCTTCCCCAACCTTAACAAGCCTACCGTCACGGTCATGACCGAAGCCGGCGGCATGGCACCCGAGGAGGTGGAGCAGCTCATCACCTTCCCGATTGAAACCACCATGAACGGCATGCCCGGCGTGGAGAGCGTTCGCTCCGTCTCCAGCGTGGGCCTGAGCTTCGTCTACATCACCTTCGACTGGTCGACGGACATCTACCGGGCACGGCAGATGGTGGGCGAGCGACTGGCGCTGGTGAGAGAGCAACTGCCTCAAGGCGTCGATCACGCCGCCATGGGGCCGGTGTCCTCAATCATGGGTGAAATCATGCTGTTGGCACTACCCATTGATACGAGCAAGACCACGTCGATGGCGGTACGCGAGTACGCCGACTACGTATTGCGTCCACGACTGCTCACCATTCCCGGCATCGCACAGGTGATCCCCATCGGCGGCGAAGTGCGCCAGTTCCAGGTGCAGCCGGATACAGCCCGCATGGCGGCTCTGGCCGTCACCGTGGAGCAGATCGAAGAGGCATTGCGCGGTTTCTCCGCCAATACCAGCGGCGGCTTCCTGGAACTCAACTCCCGGGAGTACCTGATCCGCAATATTGGGCGCACCTCAAGGCTTGAAGATCTTCAGCGCCTGGCGGTCACGGTGAAGAATGGCCGAGCCATCCTGCTAAAGCAGGTGGCGGATGTCGGCTTTGCGCCGGCCATCAAACGCGGTGATGCCGGCTTCAACGGCCAGCCTGCCGTAATCCTCGGCATCCAGAAGCAACCTGACGCGGACACGGTCAAGCTCACGAAGTCGGTGGAAACAGCGCTGACGGATCTGACGAAGTCGCTGCCGGCAGGCATCACGGCGCCTCAGGTGACGATGCGTCAGGCCAGCTTCATTGAGGCCAGCATCGATACGCTCAAAGGCAAGCTCATCGCGGCGTCTGGCGTTGTGGCCGTCGTGCTGTTTGCTTTCCTGCTGAATGCGCGCACCACACTCATCTCGCTGACGGCAATCCCGGTGTCGGTCCTGATCACGGTACTGGTGTTCAAGTACTTCGGCTTCTCCATCAACACCATGACGCTGGGCGGACTCACCATCGCCATCGGCGGACTGGTGGACGATGCGGTGGTCGGTGTGGAGAACGTGCTGCGCAGACTGAAGCAGGACCGACAGCACGGCAAGGACCACAACATTCGCCTGAACCCGCTGGATGTGATCGCCAAGGCCACGATGGAAGTCCGTTCTGCCATCGTCTACGCCACGCTCATCATCGTGCTGGTGCTGCTGCCGCTCTTCTTCCTGCCAGGCATCGAAGGCCGGTTGATGCAGCCGCTCGCCATTGCGTACATCGTCTCATTGCTCGCCAGCATGCTGGTGTCGGTCACGCTGACCCCGGTGATGGCCTACTACCTGCTGCCGCGCATGAAGCAGCTGGATCATGACGACTCGCGCATGCTGGCTTTCATCAAGCGAGGCTATCAGCGGAGTCTTGCCTGGGTGCTGACCAAGCCTCGTGGCTGGGTGGCTGCCGGCGGCGTTGCAGTGGTACTTGCTGGTGCGACCGTCCCGTTCTTCGCCACCACCTTCCTGCCTCCCTTCAATGAAGGGTCTGCGCTGGTCGGCCTGCGACTGAATCCCGGTACCACCTTGTCGGAGTCGGTTCGGGTGGCCCAGCAGGCTGAAGTGGCTCTGACCAAAGTGCCGGAAGTGGAAGCCGTCGGCCGTCGCAGCGGACGTGCGGAACTGGATGAGCATGCGGAAGGCGTGCATGTGTCCGAACTGGACCTGCGCTTGAAGCGCTCGGATCGCACACTCGACCAGATCTACACCGATATTCGCGAACGGCTCAAGAATCTGCCGGCCGCGATCGGCATCGGCCAGCCCATCTCGCACCGCATCGACCACATGCTGTCGGGTGTGCGTTCGCAGATTGCCATCAAGATCTACGGCGACGATCTGGATACGCTCCGTGGTCAGGCCGACGCGCTGCGCGCACGGCTTGCAAGCATCCCGGGCGTGGCAGACCTTGAAGTCGAAAAGCAGGTGCTGACGCCCGAGATCAAGATCCGTCTCGACTACGACCGTGCGGAACAGTACGGCCTGCCGCCATCGAAACTCGCCCGCGAGCTGCAAATGCTCGTCGACGGTGAGCGGGTCACGCAGGTGGTCGAAGGCAGCCGGCGTTTCAATCTGGTGTTGCGGCTGCCCGAAGATGCGCGCTCGCTGGAGGGACTAAAGAACATCCTCATCGACACCCCGCAGGGACGCGTTCCGTTGTCCAGGCTGGCCACGATCGAGGAGTCCGACGGCCCCAACCAGATCAGCCGGGACGATGGCAGACGTCGCATCGTCATTTCCGCGAATGCGCAGGGTCGAGCACTTTCGGAGGTCGTCACGGACATCCGTGCCGCCACTGGGGAGTTCAAGCTGCCCGAAGGCTACTTCATCACCCTGGGTGGACAGTTCCAGGCGCAGGAGGAGTCCAGCAAGTTGATCGGTCTCCTGTCGGTCGTGTCGCTGGGACTCATCTTCATGGTGCTGTACTCACGCTACCGCTCCAGCACTCTGGCGCTCATCATCATGGCCAACATCCCGCTGGCCTTGGTGGGTAGCGTGATTGGTCTCTGGCTCTCGGGACAGCCGCTTTCGATTGCGGCACTGGTGGGCTTTATCACCCTGGCCGGTATCGCCATCCGGAACGGCATCCTCAAGGTCAGCCACTACGTGAACCTGTGTGCCTTCGAAGGCGAGCAGTTCGGCATTCCCATGCTGATCCGCGGCTCACTGGAACGATTGACCCCTGTGTTGATGACCGCACTCGTCGCGGCATTCGCCCTGGCACCGCTGCTTTTTGAAGCCGAGATGCCCGGCACGGAAATCCTGCACCCGGTCGCGGTGGTGATTTTTGCGGGCCTCATCAGCTCAACCCTGCTGGATACCTTCCTCACCCCCGCCATGGTCTGGCTCTGGGGCAAGGCGCCGATTGAGCGCCTGGTGGATGACTCCGGCAAGGAAGCTTTCTGAAAACCATTGATGTTGTTTGTTGAAACCTAGAAAAGGAGAAATGCCATGAAGTTCGTTTCCATGTTGTTCGCCGCAGTGCTCGCAACCGCCTCGTTCGCCACCCTTGCCGCCGGCAAGCATGAACACGGCGACAGCCATAAGCCGAAGCACGGCGGCGTGGTGCAGGAGGTGAAGGAGATCGCGTACGAACTGGTTGCCAAGGCTGACAGCCTGACCATCTATGTGGATGACCACGGGAAGGATGTCGACACCAAGGGCGCCACAGCCAAGGTCACGCTGCTGAACGGCGCCGAGAAGACGGAAGCCACACTCAGCCCCGCCGGCGGCAACAAGCTGGAGGCCAAGGGCAGCTTCAAGGTGGAAAAAGGAACGAAGGCTGTCGCGGTCGTGACCCTGGCCGGCAAGCCCGCCCAGAGTATCCGCTTCAACCTGAAGTAAGGCCGTCAGGAATCCTCCCAAGCCTTGTGAGCCTTTGACGTGCGACTCCCGCAACGACTGATCAGCCTGCTACTGCTCTTTGCGTTGATGCTGAATATCACGGCATCCGCACTGGTCAGACAGCACGTGCACGCCGCCACAGTGAATGTGGCGGCGGGTCCGCACGCGGTCGTTGCGGTCGCTCATCAAACCGAAGAAGCAAGCGATGACGAAACGCTTGTCGAAAGGCTCTGTGATGTTTTCAGGACATGCCCTTGCGCGGGCACATGGTCAGAGGCGCCTGCGCAGCTGTCATTGCCGCCACCTGTCGCGGGGACATGGCAGGCCCCGTCCAGCAATGCCTATTCGACCCGAACAACGGAAGTCCCCGAGCCACCTCCCAAGTCCACCGTGCAAACCATCGCAGGGTGGCAGCGGGCGAACAGCTGGACAGGCCAGTTGAAGGACGCTGTCACCTCTTTGATTTCCATTCATCAAGGAGTGACACATGAAACACGCAAAGTTGGCCGTGATTGCGGCCCTGACAGGACTCGTCCTGGCAACGCCTGCTTTGGCAGGTCCCTATGACAACTTCCCGCTGGAAGACTCGGCAGCCAAAGCGATGCGAGAGCGCGCTGCGGCATCGCCTAGCACGGGACCACAGAAGGTCTGCTTCCTCTTCAACCCGCCGTCCTTTGACCGGCAGTGGCAAGTGCCTTGCGATCCCAAAGCGCCTACGTCCGCCCCCACGAAGATGTGCCGGATCATGACCACCACGGGGTGGGATGCCGCGCTCTTCATGGAGCCCTGTGAAAACCAGGAGAACCGTGCAAAGGCAAGTGGCAAGTAGTGGCAAGTCCGACCGGGCAGCTTCGGCCGCCCGGTCGTTTTCGCGGTACGCAGTGAAATGAGAAGGAGCACGCTATGAAACAGAACACATTGCTCTTGGCAGTATCGTTACCCATCCTGTTGACGCTCGGTTGCGCCACGGCTTCCCGCGAACCGCTCAGGGCTGACGGCACCTGGTGCGTTTACTCGGCCAGAAGCAAGCTCTGCACGCGCGACCCGGTACCCAGCAAGGCAGAAGCCGCTCAGGCCAGCGCAGCCATGCCCGTGTCCAACATGCAGGACATCTGGATCGTCAGGAACGAGGAACGCGACCGCTGGGGTCGCGTGAAGGTGGATGTGGGCGGAACGGTATTTGAAATGTTGCCCGGAACAGCCGTTAGGCTCGTCCGACCGGTCGGCGAGACAAGCGTCCGGGTGCTGGACCGATCCGGCCCTTCTGACTTGCCCGTGGTGATCTCGACATCAGGGAAGCACTACATTCAAACAGCCAGCCGATGGGGAGTATTGGAAGACACATTCGGCCTGGAACGCATCAGCGAAGCGGCAGGTGTTGCGCTGCTGCAGAAGAGTACGCTGGTGGCGAATCGCGACCAACGATCCACTCGATAAAAGCCCTTGCGGCAGTTTGCTTGACCCTGTAGTTACTTCAGGGTTTGGAATGCTGGTTCTGATAGTGATAAATGACCATGAATAGCGAACCCAACAAGACCACGCCCGCATCCGCTTGCGCCTCGGACCATTGCCACAGTTGCGAGGCTCCCGCGCCTGCCGAGCAGTCAGCACCCAAGCAATTGCCCCCAGGGACTGCGCTGTACCGCATCTCAAGCATGGACTGCGCCACCGAAGAGGCCGAAATCCGGCGCGCGCTGGAGCCGGTGCCAGGCATCAAGTCGCTGTCGTTCCAGTTGGGTGCGCGCACGCTTGGAATCACGGCGCCACAGGACACCTTGCCCGTAGCCCTCGCTGCGATCCGGGAAGCAGGATTCTCACCTGTTGAAATACCCCAAGCCGAAGCCACCGCGAATGCTGAGTCAGAACACGGCATCGGTGCCGGGTTGGTCAGGTTGTCGATGGCGCTGGTCTTTGCGATCGGTGCAGAGTCCATGGAGTTTCTGTTTTCCGGGAACAAGACCGCGACAGTGATTGGCCTGGTATTGGCAGTTGTGGCCATCGGCTTGGCGGGATTCGAAACCTACCTGAAGGGGTTTCAGGCCCTCCGGCGGGGCAAGCTCAATATCAACGCACTGATGTCGATTGCAGTGACTGGCGCCTTCATTATCGGCCAATGGCCCGAGGCCGCCATGGTCATGGCGCTCTATGCGATTGCGGAACTCATCGAGGCTCGATCCGTGGACCGTGCCCGGAATGCGATCCAGGGGCTGATGGCGCTGGCACCCGAAGAGGCCGCGGTCAAACAGCCGGACGGCACGTGGCTGATGACGCGTGCCAGCGATGTCGCACTGGATGCCATCGTGCGGATACGACCCGGCGAGCGCGTGTCCCTGGACGGCGTGGTCGTGCGTGGCAACAGCACCATCAACCGGGCACCGGTGACCGGCGAAAGCATCCCTGTTGAGAAAGCGCCCGGCGACCAGGTGTTCGCCGGCACCATCAATGAAGCTGGCGAGCTCGAGTTCAAGGTGACGGCCGCGGCCTCCAATTCGACGCTGGCGCGGATCATCCATGCGGTCGAAGAGGCACAAGGCTCGCGGGCTGAGACGCAGCGCTTCGTGGACAAGTTCGCTGCGATCTATACCCCTTTGGTGTTTGTCCTGGCCTTGGGCGTGGCGCTGCTGACACCTTGGCTATTGGATTGGACCTGGATGCAGGCGATCTACAAGGCGCTCGTGTTGCTGGTCATCGCCTGTCCGTGTGCCCTGGTCATTTCCACGCCGGTCACGGTGGTCAGTGCGCTCGCCGCTGCAGCGAAACAGGGCATCCTGATCAAGGGTGGTGCCTATCTGGAGAACGCTCGCAAGTTGAAGGTGATTGCCCTGGACAAGACCGGCACCATCACCGAAGGCAAGCCCAAGCTCATCACCCACCAGGTCCTTGCGGGAGAAGCCGCGCAGGCAGAACAAATCGCGCTCAGCCTGGCTGGCCGATCCGATCACCCGGTGTCGAAGGCCATCGCGACGGGGCTTTCTGGACAAGCGCGGGAGGTCGACAACTTTGCTGCCTTGCCCGGGCGAGGCGTACAGGGGGTAATCGGTGGTACGACGTATGTGCTGGGCAATCATCGCCTGGTCGAGGAACGGGGCCAGTGCAGCCCGGACATTGAATCGCTGCTCGCGAGCCACGAGCAGAATGGTCGTACGGTGACCCTGCTTGCTTCTGACAGCGGCGTACTTGCCACCTTTGCAGTGGCCGATGCAATCAAGCCCACCTCGAAGCAGGCCATCGCCGAGCTGACCGCACTGGGCATCAAGTCCGTCATGCTCACGGGTGACAATCAGGCCACAGCGCAGAGTATTGCGCGCGAGGCAGGTATCGCGGAGGCGAGAGGAAATCTGCTTCCCGAACACAAGCTGGCCGCCATTCAGGATCTTCAGAAGAAGTACGGCATGGTTGGCATGAGCGGCGATGGCATCAACGATGCACCTGCACTGGCCCAGGCGGACATCGGGATCGCCATGGGTGCGGCTGGTACCGATACCGCCATCGAGACCGCTGACGTTGTCATCATGAATGACAACCTGAGACGCATCCCGACCACTATCCGGCTCTCCCGGAAGACGCACACGGTGCTTTGGCAGAACATTTCGTTTGCCCTAGGCGTGAAGGCCGTGTTCTTTCTCCTGGCCGTCTTCGGAAGTGCCACGATGTGGATGGCGGTGTTCGCGGACATGGGCGCCAGTCTGCTCGTCGTGGTCAATGGCCTCAGGCTCCTCAAGACCGGACAGGACGATTAGGAGCCGACGGCCTAGCAGGGACTAGGGGCTGTCCTGACCCTCGAAGAGCATCTGAGAATGGGCGCGAAGAATCTGGATGTGCCGCAGGCGCTGGGGGGCTATTTTTCGACGGCGCTGATCATTCTCGCGCTCATCGCGCTGGCCTACTATCTGTACCTGATGTGGGGCGCCAGGCGGCGGGGGCGAAAGTCTTCTTTCAGGGCCAAGCGGCGGCGACCGCGTTCGCGGGGCAGATGAATTGCCGCGACCACTTGGCGCCTACGTCAGGCGTCTGTTGATTCCTTGGGGAACAAGGTTGGAAAAATCGTTTTTCGCCTTGTCGATTGCATTCTCCAAGGCCTCGTCGTCGCCGAGCTCATAGGCCTCAACGATGGTTCGAAGAGCCAGGTTCAGCTCGCGGACCCGTTCATTCCTTTCACCTTTGGGCCATGGAAGATAGTCTTTGGTCCAGGCAATGCCGCGCAGTGCCATTCGGGCGCGGGCGGCCAGCCAGTTGAGGCGTCGGGCCGGCTGACGCGCCGATCCGGCCACGCGAGTGATGTGATCGAGTGCGTCCCGAAGCAGTTCGACGTTCCGGTCTGCGCCTTGACTGCAATCCATTGACGTGACTACCTCAGCTCTAGCCCTGAAACCGCCCATCGAGCTGTCTCGAACACCGGCGAGATGATTTCACTGTGGGGACTAATTGTCACGATGTCGCAGTTTTCCGGATTCGCCATGGACTCAAATTGCTCGACAGTGAGATGCAGAAAGCGCATGACAAAGCAGCGAATGGTCATGCCATGCGTCACGATCAGGAACTTGTTCGTGCCGTTTCGCGCCGCTGATCGCATCAAGCTTTCCAGAAAGGCAGACGTTCTGTCGAAGCAGTCCGCAGGACTCTCGCCGCCGGCGTGGCGGTAGTAGAACCAGCCGTGAACTTTTCTGAACTCATGCTGGGACGCCTCATCGGAATAACTTCGCTCGACCTCTCTGAGTCGGGGATCCTCATAGACCCTGTTGGTGTCAGGGAGGCCGGCGCCGCGCAACATCTCTCGCATCGTGTCTCGTGTCCGCTGGTATGGCGAACAGTAGAGTTGAGCTTGAGAGAGGTAGCCCGCGCCAACCTCTTGTCCTGCAGCGCGCGCCTGTTGTCGTCCCAAGTCTGAGAGACCGATCCGGGCGTCACCAGTCTGATGGGGCAACATCTCACCCGTATTGGCCAAGGACTGGCCGTGGCGCAGGAGCTTAGTTGTCAGGCTTGGTTTGTCAGGCGGGCCATTTTGCAATCCAGTTCAATCTAGGTCGGTTCGCAAGTTAGTCTCCTGTTCACTGCATTTCCCAGAATAACTATTTTCTGGCGGTCCATTGCGTAGACATGTCCCCAAACTGGTGTTCGGTTTCGTCACGGATGGTTCGCCTATTGGGATGGAGAGAGTTTCGCTTATTCGACAGAAAGTCTGCCGGGAAGCCTGTTGTACGAACCAACACGATATCGAATCTCCCGCCATTCGGTCCCAATGTCGGCAAAAAAGGCCTCAATGCTTGGAGAAGGTTTCGCTTATTCGGTCGTGGAAAACTTCGCTTATTCTGCTGTGCCAATTCTCGCTGATCCGGCATCGATCGGGATTGGCGAGCAGGAAGCGGACCTGGAGTTTTTGGCAGGTCTATGCCAGTCAATTTTCGAATAGCGACCAATCGACAGAATTCCGCCAGTTATCCGGCCTCAATGAGATGCTCTGCGGCTGGTCGACAAGGCGCTCAGGCGGCCAAACCCATTCAGTTTTATGCAAAGCTGATGACGAAGTATCTTTCCGCAGGAAATCTCCAGGAATACCGATGAACAAAACTGCGCAGAAGCCGTCCTTTCCCACCTTCGACCCACTGCAAAGCCAGATCGACGGTGTCTGGTTTCCTGGCAATGATCCTGCGTCCCTGCTGGTGAGCGGTCGCCACCTTCTAAAAGACATTTCCACGCTACTGGCCTTGCGGGATCGCTGCAACGACGACTACGAAAGGAAGCTGCTGCTGAAGCATGTGATGGTGGAACTGGTGTCCATGATGGCTGCCATGGACGGCCTCCAGCAAGCCGTCATGACCGCCGAGGTCTATGAGCCGCCGGTGCCGCCCCTGTACAGAGGTATTTCCATACAGGAAAAGACAAAGGCCCGTCATCTGTGGACGGCGTATTCCGATGCCAAGAAGGCCGTAGGCGACGACCTTCGGGTGATTCGCGGCAAGGTCTGCGCGCACGACGATGTCTCGAACTGGCCCCAGTGGATTGAGCTATGGGGCAAGGTCGACCCTTCACTTATCGCGGGTCTGCTGGAGGCAATTCCCCCGGCGTTCTGGCATGCCTCGGAGCTGAATATTTGCGAGTGGAGCGTCAGCAATGGGGATGGCCGGAAAAGAGTGCTTGGGGGTCCAATCGATCCCGAGACAATGACCACCGGCGACGATGAGGACGTGGCGGAAGTGCCTGCGAGCTGATCAACGTCGGACTTCCCGCCGAATCGACGATGGTCTTGCAACCGCTCACGCCTGATGACCTGGCAGCTCGTCTCTTGGATGAGCAGGCTAAGGCGCGCAAAATGGAAATCATCTTTGGCGTCTGGTGGCGTCACTATGCAGTCCCATACGAGTTTGCACACACGCTTTACGCGGAGCGTTCATCCTGTCCCTATTGTGGCGGCGCACTGGGGCCGTTCTATCTGCCAGCGGAGGGGAGCCAGCCGTCTTTTATCGGCCGTGCCCAGATCGATCACATGGATCCGCTCTCCTTGGGCGGTGAGGAGTCCATCCGCAATGCGGTTTATGTCTGCGATGCTTGCAACATGGCCAAGGGGCGTCGAATGTTTACCGCATGGCTGGATCGCCTGAACGACCCGCACAAGAGCTTTGCCAGACAACTCTATGTCGCCAAGCACGGCCATGAGCCGGAAGCCTTTCAGCGCGCACGCAAGCAGAGCCGGCTGACTCTTCCCCGGCGAGAGCTTCTGTTTGACGAATCGGTCTTGCGCCAGCTGTTTCCAACGCCCATCGTGTCGGGACCGCCCGAGCGCAGGCGATGACCTATGTTCGAGAATTCCGCTTGTTCAATACATTGTGGCGTCTAGGAAGATGGAGCTTCAGTCTGTGCCTGGCTTTCATTGCTAAGAGCTTGGGATTACATATGACACCTGAGACACTGGATGGGCCTGTCCGCGCCATGGTTGAGCGCATTGTGCCGGGTGGCACGGTCCTCGACCTGCTCGTGCACACCGAGCGATTCGCCAGAAAGGACGAGTGTTTCGCATCGGTGGAGGAGAAAGTCCGGCGAGACGGCGGCGAGCGGGTGCTTGGCTGGCATATCTGGAAGGGAAATCTGATTGCCGAGGCGGAGCTGCACGCGGTTTGGAAGTCTCCCGATGGGCAGTTGACGGACATCGTGCCAAGGCCGCTCTTCATCTCCCGCATTCTGTTCCTGCCCGATGAGAAAATCGTGTACACCGGGGCAACTGTCGACAACATCCGGATCAACCTCAGCGGCAGTCCGGTTGTGGACGACTTCATTCGTGCTCATTCCGCAAAATTTGCGTTGTTGAATGTGGGCCAGCGCGCTTACATGCAGGAATTCGAGTTGAGTTCCTCCGAGAAGGAGGTGTACGAATTTCTGATATCCATGATCTCGGGAATTGAATACATGGCGCTTGCCAGGCGCGGGATTGATGATCCGTGTCTATGTCGGTCAGGAAAGGCCTACCGGGTTTGCCACCGGCCCCAACTGGAATCGGCGCTGGAGGTACTCAGGACGAACGGCTATTTCTCTCCGTCGGTCTGACCTTCTCGCAGGAACAAGAGAAGATTTTCATTCGCCAGCTTGGATGCGAATGGCTTTCCTGATTGAGCGAACCCGAATCGCTTGAGTGTCGAGTGCATCCAGATGCGGGGCACCTTGGAGGTGGCATAGCAGCTATGCGTCCCGAAGAATGGCAGCAGCGCATTGACCACAGACCGGGAGAGCTTGCGCCCCCGGTATGCGTCGTCCACGTAGACCCAGCCGAGTTCCACGGGATAGGTCTTGGGATCGGCTTTGGTCGCCGCATCATGAAAGGCATCCGCCCGGTAGTCAGGATCGGGCGCCTTGACGGCACCTGTCGCTGCCAGCGAAGTTCCCATGTAGACGAATGAGAGCTGATGGGCACGCTCGATTCGACTAGCGAGGCCTCGGGGGATGACTTCGCCCCCCTTAAGCAGCAACCGACGGAACGCTTCCCGTTCTTCAGGCGTGCAGTTGCCGGGCGTTTTTACAATCGAGACAGGGACAAGCACTGATTCAGCCGAGGGATCGCCGATTGGTCCAATCGGCGGGTCCTCCTTCTGCGCCAAACTGGACATGTCACGACGTGTGCCGGTCATCACAATCCCGAATCTGCGATTCGTCATGCCACCACAAGAGTGTCACGACCGTGTCAGCTGCCACCATGATGGCGTGTTCCGTCAGTGTGTAGTCAGCCGCGTTGTCTTCATCGATCCAGCAATCCGCATCGATCAGTTGCGGGCGGGTAGCGTCGCCTGACAGGATCCCGGCGAAAAGTTCGTGGGCTTGCGTATGTTCGTCCAGCATTGGCCAAGTGCGCTGAAGCGCTTTGGGAACATCAGGCCCCGGCGTCATCCAGTCAAACTTTCGGTTCCTGTAACAAACCACCATGCCGGGGGAGTTGCCGGTCTGCACCAGTTTTATCGCGGTAGCCGTAAGACTCGTCCGGAACCGCTTGGCCAACTCGGCAGCCGTGACGAAGGTAAGTGGCTTTTTGGCGCAGAGCGGTTTGAACAGATAGTCCGGCATTAGCAGCTGGCTCGCAAATCGATTTGCCTCTGATTCGCGAGTATTGCCAGCTGATCGTTGGGGTCCGATATCGGACTTTTTGCATGCATGGGCCTGAGTGCCACGGTCCTGCATCCAATGACCGATTTCGTGGGCCAGCGAGAAGCGCTTTCTTTCCTTGATTGCCTCGGGATCAATGGTGATGATGGCGCTATCTCCCAGACCCACAATCCGCGCCTCGCAACCGTTTAACGGGCGGTATTTCACGAGCGCGCCCTTGTCGTAGGCGATGGCTTCGAGATCAATGTCCTCAGGCCTGTCCACGCCATAGTCCTGCAGAAGGCGTTCCGCAAAGGATGGTGCAGACACCTAGCTTCCCTTGCTCTTCATTCGCGCCAGCGCCTCCAGGTCCTCCAGGAGGCTGGCGGTGTCTTCCTGAGTCATTTCCTCGCCGTTCCGAAACGCAAGCGTCAACCGCGAATCCTGCGGGGGAAATTGTTTAAGGAGCTCGGCAATTCGCTCTTGCATCTGGGTGATGGACCGCATACGCTGAATTGCATAGCTGCCGATGCCTGAGGCATCCTCTCTGGCACCGTCAATTGCGGCACGGGCGCTCGCCAGTCTTTGGCGCTTGGCGTTGGCGATACTCGCAGAGATCGCCTTCCTGAGATGCGCGGCACGGGCGGCGGGATTCTCATGTCTGAGCTTCGCTTCGGCCAGGATGTCCTGGTCGCTCGTCTCCATGACGGCATCGCTGGCCGCATCGAGCAAGGCAATCAGTTTCTTCCGGTTTTCAGCTTGATCATTCATAGCTTGAGCCCCTCGGGATAGTGCTGTTCCAGCCACCTCTCCCAGCGTTTCCGCGCTGCATCGAACGCTTGCGGGGTAAGTTGATATTGCGTCTGTGTCTCCAACGCAGTCCGGCCTTCCATGGTGCCCAACAGGAAAGACAGATCATCGTCTGTCTGCACGAATTCATCTTGCACGGTATTCAAGAACCTTGCCACTTGGAGCGCGCGTTCCGGGTCCGTGTTCCCGGCCACCGCGAGGTTGGCAATGTCGGGGGTGTCACCGGAGAAGTCTGCCGGCAAATCCGCAGTCGGGCTCTCAAGGCGTGCATCCTCTTCATCTCTCCAATCGTCTGCGATGCTCCTCAACACACCGTACACGAACGCCATGAAGGCAACGCCGCGCGGCCAATTGCGTTTGCCTGACAAGATCCGCACCCAGGCCTCGCTCAGCAAGTCTTCCCCGGAAAGCTGGGGATAACAAAACACCTGAAAGCGGGCGATCCGGTCCAGTTGATGCAGTTGGGCATCAGTCAGCCTATCCAACGCATTCTGGACTTCTTGCAGCGTATGGTTGCCGGCGTCAGTCAATTCGGTGGTCCTACCCGGAATGGCGCAGTCCAAGGCGACATTTGGACAGCCTGGACCGGTTCGGTTGAAGTTTTTTTCGGGTTTTGTCCAAAACCCGGCACCAACTCCGCCATATCAACTGAGGGCAAGGATTTCCCCTGTTCTCAAGTGATCATTTGACTGATAGGAGCTTTTCATCATGAGTAAACCCCTTGGTACGACAGCAAGGACGGGTGAATCCTGCCCGGAAAGCGGTGTTTGGGAGTCCCAGGACTCGCCCAGCACCACGGCACCGATCGCCAAAGGCAACACCATGCCGCCTCACAACGGCAAGGCGGTGACCTGGAAGCTGATTCGGTACGCCTGAGCAGTACCGCCCGGGAGGTTTTTTCCTCCCGGGCTCTTGGTTTCAGGATGGAACCATACATATGTAAGAAAAACACCTACAAGGGTTTGTAGGGTGTCGGTGCTGGGAAAGCGGAAATAGAGGAGGTTCGCGCGATGGGTGTGGGTGAATGGTTCAGCGATTTCTGCAGGGAAATTCAGATCAAGAATGACGATGTGATCTCCAGGCGCTACCACGCCATAACACGCCGTTTGAACACGGATTTTTGGCGTAGCGACTCCGACACCAGTCACAGCCTCTATGTCGGCTCGTATGGTCGCAACACCGCGATCAATGGTTTCAGCGACCTGGATATGGTTTTTCAGTTGCCCGTTGAGATGTACAGGCAGTACGACGGCTACGCGGGCAATGGTCAGTCAGCGCTTCTGCAAGCGGTACGAGGTTCGATCCTGAAAACTTACTCGGGCACCGAAGTCGCTGCAGATGGCCAGGTGATCCAGGTACCGTTCACTGACGGCCTGACATTTGAGGTGGTCCCGGGGTTTCTCAACAATGACGACAGCTACAGATACCCGAGTGCGAACAATGGCGGATCCTGGCAGACGACCCATCCACGCGCTGAAATCAACGCCATGCGGATCCGCAACTCGGCTTGCAATAGCAATCTCATCCCGCTGTGCCGAATGATGCGGGCCTGGAAGGCGGAGTGGCAGGTGCCGGTGAAGGGCCTCTTGATTGACACGCTTGCCTATCAGTTCATCGAGAATTGGGCCTACCGCGACAAGTCATTCCTGTACTACGACTTCATGTGCCGAGATTTTTTCCAGTTCATGGCGAATCAGAGCGAGACGCAGGATTGGTGGCGGGCGCCGGGGAGCGGTGCATACGTCTGGGGCAAGGGATTGTTCCAGTACAAGGCGAAGCGCTGCTATAACATCAGCGTTGAGGCAATCAATCACGAAACTCGCGGCGAGCATTGGTCCGCCAAGTCAAAGTGGAGGAGCATCTTTGGAACCTCATACCCAAACTGACGACACCGCGCAATCGCGCCGCGTCTTTGAAAGCCAACTGCGTGAGTGCTACGGTCGGGTGGTGTACAGCCACAAGACCCATGAAAAGTGCGCCGACATCCTGTTGAGCCGCTTCTCGCGGATCAAGCTTGCCCAGATATTGCTCTCGGCCCTGACCACCGCGGGCTGTCTTGCGGCACTCACCGGGTTGGGTGCTACCGGGACGGCGGTCGCGCTGGTGCTCTCGACCATGCTCCTGGTCCTGAATGCCTACGCGAAGAACTACGATCTCGGGCAGCTCGCCCAGAAGCATCGTGAAGCTGCTGCTGACCTCTGGTTTGTTCGTGAGAAGTACTTGTCACTGATCACCGACCTCGCAATGGGAGAGAAGCCGCTGGAGAAACTGCAGCTTGATCGCGATGAACTTCTCAAGAAGTTGCATGGCATCTACTCGGGCGCACCCAGCACCACGTTCGAGGCTTACCGCAAGGCACAGGAGGCACTCAAGCAACTGGAGGATCTGACCTTTGCGGATGAAGAAATCGACGCCTTTCTGCCCAAAGCCCTCAGGCGGTCAGTGCCGCCCGCTGGGCCTACCCGGGTTGCGGCAACCACGCCCGAGTCGGCTTCACCGGATCGCCGCTAACATCATCAACCGGTTAAACCCGCACGATGCCCGTCCCCGGCGTGCGCATGGCAGTGATCCATTCGCCCACTTTTTCTCCGTTCACCGCTTCGATGGGATAGCCGCGCTGCAGAATGGTGGCGTGGGCGCCTGGCGTGAGATCGGCCGACGTCACCAGCACGCCCAGCGCGGCGCCTGCATGCTGTACATCTGCAGAGAGCCCCTTGACCACGAGCTTGTCGACCTTGCCTGCGGTTCTTTTGCACTGGACGATTTGTAGATCTCGTTTGGTCCCGTCACCAAGGTCAGGTGTCAGCAGTCGCAGGTCCACGCCGTCATCATTCTGTCCCGGCCCCAGTTCGACGCCGTAGCCCAGCCTGTGGAAGTGCTCGGCAGTCAGCTCCTCAAACTTTCGCCAGTGAATCTCGCCCAGCTTTCCTTGATTCACGGACAGAAAGTCGATCAGGCGCTGATCTAAATAAGTGCCATGCGCAACCTTGCCTTTCGTTCGCTTGAAGAGCTCATCGAGAGGGATGACGTCTTGCCACTCTATGAACCGTTGCATCGAGTGCGGGCTCAGTGAAACAGCTGCGTTCATGGTGAGCAGCAGCTCCACCATTGCTGCTTCTCCCTTTTTGCCCAATTCCGCTCTTGCCGCTTGCAAAATTGGCAGCGGATCAATGGCAGTGTGATCGTTAGGCTTGCGGCTTTCGAGGATCTTCCAATACTCCCGATGATGAATGTCGGACAGCTTTTCCGCAAACTCCAGCCCATATTTTTCGGCCTGCTTGAGGCCGAGGTCCACGACGTCAAGGATGCCTCTGGATTTGACTTCCGTGTGACCGACCCGGTGCAGCACCGTGTAGTACAGATCATCAAAGTCCTCTGCACGCAGCCGAATCGCGGACTCTTCTGAGTCGGTGAGTAGGTCGACGTGCGTCGTCCCGGAAAGGAATTCCTTCAGGTCAGGCAGTGACGCCGCAAGGCCCGCCTTATGACCGACGAGCTCATGCAGTTGGTCTGCCAGCACACCCGGTGGAAACACGATCGAACCCATTTCAACTGCCTCTCTTACTGGTTGACCGCGCGGCGTACATCATCCAAAACCCGGTCGCGGTAGGCCTGGATTGGAAAGCTGAAGGTGCCGCGGAAGTTGATGTTTCGAAAGTGCGCAGGGCTCACAGAGCCCACCCAATCCTTCGCCGGATCGCGGGCCACATTCCAGTTCGGTGAGGACAGGACTCCCTGCATCTTGCTCGATGTCCAGGCGAGGCACAGGTTTGTCATGAGCGTCAGCGATCCCGATATCGCGAAGAGTTCATCCTCACGCTGGCCACGTGGCTTCGAGAACGAGCCTTGGTAGATCGAGCGCTGTAGCTGGTGAACGGCTTCGCCGTGGACGAGGATGCGATTGATGGTGCGTCGGAAGGGTTCGCTGGCAAAGTAGTCGCAGAGATAGAGACTGCGAACGAGCTTGCCCAACTGCACGCCAGCCCGATAGACCGGGTTGTCGATGGCGGACGAGCCGAAACGGGCGAGTGCGATAGTTGCCGTGGTTTGCCCGGTCTCAATCGAAGCGGCAATCCGGACCAGATCATCCCAATACTTGGCAATCTGTCTCACCGACAAATTGCGCTCGGTTACCGGCAGCAGGTTCTCGGGGATGTCCAAGGTCTTTGGTGCAAAGAGGTGGCGCTCGGCAAGCCGTGCGAGTCGCGGGCACAGGTCAAATCCGAGGAGCTTTGCCACGCCCATCGCGAAGTCGGTATAGCCATGCGTGTCGACGGCGAGCCGGTCGATGGTGATTTCCGTTTGCCGAATCGCACCTTCGATGGCGGCACCGGCCTGACGCTCATTCAAGATGATGGGTTGGTCGTAGACGATGCTCCAGAAGTCCGAGACATGGGTATAGGTGCCGACCGATGGGATCCCTCGCTTGGGATCCAGGCGCGCTGCCCAAATCTGCCTGCTCACATCCAGCGACATCATGTCGGAGGAGGCCAGCGTGCCATCGCCCCAGGCCGCGGTGATGGGAAGCCGGCGCTGATAGCTCGACACCAGATCATTGGCTTGGCGTACAGCAGCGCGATCCTCAAAGAACTGCATTCCGGCCAGAATGTGATGCGGCTTCAGTTGCGGCACCATCAGCGCGACACCGGTGGCATCGAGTGCGGTGCCATGAGCAAGCATGCCGGCATACACCTGAAGGAGTTCCAGCTCCGACCGGGCCGCACGTCCCAGAATGGCGCGGCTGAAACCGGTCGCGCTGTCCATTTCCAGAATGAGGTCCGGGAATTGCACCGTGCCGATCTGCTGGAACATGGCCTCACGGTGCTTTTCCACATCAGGTAGCGGCGCCAATGCTTTCAGCCGAGGCACGCGGATCATGCCGTCCTCGATGGTGATGTGACCCTCTTTGACGACTTGTTCCAGGGTCTTCAATCGTGCCTCATAGGCGTTGAGCAGGCGGTTTACATAGACGTCGGCGGAAATGGGCAGATTGAGCTGTGCGTGCCGCAAGGCCTTTTGCTTCGCCCATGTTTCGCGGTCGATCAGGAGCTTGTCGCGGCTACGGAACGATTCGCTGTGATCAATCCATACGGCGCCGCTGCGAAGGGACTTGCGCAGCCCCAATAGCGTGGCGGCTTCCAGCGCGCGCAACGCGCGCTCCCGATCTGGCCCCTCGATGATTGCCCGCCAAGGACGCGGGATGTTCAGCCTCGTATTGCCCGGCAGGTCATTGCGCTTTTCTGCATAGACCGATTGGAGGAAGACCAAATTCTCATGTGAAGGGTTATTGGGGTCCGCATGCAAGTCGAGCTTCGCGAGTTCTGCCAGCAGTGCTCGAACGGGCGTACCCGGCTCAGTCAATGCCCACCGGATCGCCGCCGCATTCGTAGGAAACTCTGGACGCCCTGAACCCAGCTTCAGATTGCGCACCACGTCGCGAAACTCCGCATCGGACAGCTCGTCGTCATCCACCAGGTCATAGATTTGCTCAAGGAGGTCACGGGACGATAGTGACTCCTGCGTGATGAGATTCTTGGCGCGATCTTTGGCATCGCGCACTGTCTTCATGATTCGTTTGTCGCCCATGAGCGCCGCGGTATCGGTCGTGTGATGGAGCGCCACATGGAGATAGCAGACCAAACGGAGCGTCCGCAATGGATCCTGAAGCTCCTTGAACTTGGCAGGGCGAACATTGCGTAGCGCAGCAGCGTAGGCCTTCCGCCGCTCCATCGGAATCATTTCGAGGTTGAGATGCTGAACGCCCAATGCCTTCAGGAATTCAATTCGATCAATCTGGCCGCGCAGTTGCGGATTGGTGTTGGCTCTAGGCGGTTGCTGGAGCCATTCCAGGTTGGTGCGGCCGGTATCGCCACGTGGCGCCAGAACAGCGCTTTCCCAATTGATCAGCTGGTCGACAGGGACTGATGCCTTGATCTGGTTCAGCAGAACTTGCTCGGCATGCAGCATTGCTTCCCGGGCATAGTCGCGAATGGGTCGATCACCCGGCGAAATGAAGTTGTGCTGATAGAGCCAGACTTTTCCTAGTTCCACCAAGCGATCGAGGCTTGTCGCGTGTTGGGCCTCTCGCTTGAGATAGGGTAGAAGCCATGGAAGTTGTTTGGAATTTGGACGCGAGAACTTTAGCGCATCTATGGCCCATTGCTGATGATCGAACAGCGACTGACGTCGCTTGTAGATCGCTCGCAGCGACGCGATTGTTATGGGCGGTAGCTCCAGTTGCTTCGCCACATGGCGCAGCACGGCGCTCGGAATCACTTTGACAATTTCGAGGGGCGTTCCCGTCATTCGGAGAAATCCCAACTGGATCGCAGCAGCGATTCGAAGGTCTGTCTTGCGGGTTCGAATCTGCTTCAGTTCAGCGGGCGTGAACGTGAAGAATGCGTCCAACTCTACGGCAGTCAACGTCTTGGGGAAGACGTTGGTGCCGAGATACTGCAACTGCCAACGATGGAAATCTCTCATGGTCGCCTCCGTGAGGTCGGAGTGCCAATTTACTGAGAGACGTGCAGAATCGCTACGTCAAGCAATCCTCGAACGAGAAAACATAACTAATTGATTAATTGGGCAATTCGTCAAAAGCTGCGCGCAACTCGTTGATTTTACTCAGGTTTCAAACCGCGACTCTGCGCACGAAAAGGACGGGAACCCTGATCACGGCGTCATCACCGCAGCAAGCAAAAACGCCCGGCATTGCCGGGCGTTTTCTTTGGTGCAGCCAACCACGCGAATACTCGCAGGAAAGGCCTATTCGGAAAAGGCAAAGAGCAGGGCGTCTGCCGCCACCATGTCATTGACCGCATAGGCCACCCGCTCGATGACGCCATCCTTCGGGCTCGCGATGGTGTGCTCCATCTTCATCGCTTCCATGATGAGCAGCGGCTGCCCCTTCTTCACCGCATCGCCCGCCTTCACGAAGAGCTTCACCACGCGACCGGGCATCAGCGCAGTCAGGCGACCTTCCGCCGCAGCTTCCGGGGCTTCATAGTGATGCGGGTCCGCATAGTGAAGATCAAACCGGCGGTCGGGCAGGATGACCTGCAGGGCATCACCCGCACGAATGACGCTCGCGTCCTGGCGCGGGGCCAGGGTGAGCGGGTCGACGCGATGCTTGATCTCCTCGCCGTCCTTGCCGCCCACGCCTGGGCGCAGTGCGAATATTCGCAAGGGGGCGGCGTTGACTCGCCAGCCGGCGAGACTGTTCCAGGGTGAGTTGGGCTCGCCCGTGGTGGCGGCCATTTCGTCGGCCTCATCCACCAGAATGCGCGCGGCGGCGAGGTCGAGCACGTCCTGCGGCAACGCGCCGATCGGTGCCAGCAGGTCTTGCGAATATTCGCTGATGAAACTGGTCGCGGTATTGCCCGCGGCATAAGCCGGGTGCTGCAGCAGCCGTTGCAGGAAACCGAGGTTGGTCTTGCAGCCGATGACCGCCGTTTCGGTCAACGCCCGCTGCATGCGGCGAATGGCGGCATGGCGGTCCTCGCCCCAGACAATCAGCTTGGCGATCATCGGGTCGTAGTAGATGCTGATCTCGTCGCCTTCCTCCACGCCGGTGTCGAGGCGGACATCATCGTCATCGCCTTCCGGATGCACGAAGCGCTCAAGGCGGCCGATCTCGGGCAGGAACTGGTTCTGCGGGTCTTCCGCACAAATGCGGACTTCGATGGCGTGACCGCCGGTGATGATCTCGTCCTGCAGGAGTGGCAACGGCTCGCCCGCCGCAACGCGGAGCTGCCACTCGACCAGATCCTCGCCCGTGATCATTTCGGTGATGGGATGCTCCACCTGCAGGCGCGTGTTCATTTCCATGAAGAAGAACTCGCGGTCTTCGCCGGCGATAAACTCGATGGTGCCTGCGCCGCGATAGCCGATCGCCTCGGCAGCCGCCACGGCCGCGTCGCCCATCTTCGTGCGCATGGCCTCGTCGAGGTAGGGCGACGGCGTCTCTTCCAGGATCTTCTGGTGACGGCGCTGGATGGAGCACTCGCGCTCGAAAAGATGCGCATAGTTGCCATGCGTATCGCCGAACACCTGGAACTCGATGTGATGCGGGCCTTTCACGAAGCGCTCGATCAACACGCGATCATCACCAAAAGCATTCTTCGCTTCGCGCTGCGCGGCTTCCAGCTGCGCGGGAAAGTCCTTTGACTGTTCCACCAGGCGCATGCCTTTGCCGCCGCCACCCGCAACAGCCTTCACCAGAACGGGATAGCCGATCTCGTCGGCCTGCTGGTGCAGGAACTTGGGATCCTGATTGTCGCCGTGATACCCCGGCACCACGGGCACGCCGGCCGCCTGCATGATCTTCTTGGCCTGGTCCTTCAAGCCCATCTTCTCGATCGCCTCCGGCGTGGGGCCGATGAAGGCGAGGCCGGCCGCTTCGACCGCGCGCGCAAAATCCTCATTCTCGGAGAGAAAACCGTACCCGGGATGGATGGCCTCGGCACCGCATTGCTTCGCCACCGCGATGATCACGTCGCCCTTGAGATAGGAATCCACCGGGCGCGGACCGCCAATCAGATACGATTCATCCGCCTGCTGCACATGTTGCGCATCGGCATCGGCCTCCGAATACACCGCGACCGTGCGAATGGCCATGCGCTGGCAGGTGCGGATGATGCGGCAGGCGATTTCCCCGCGGTTGGCAATGAGAATCTTGGAGAACATGGAAAAAAGCCTTATGCCTTCGTGAGGAGTTGAATCGCCAGCACGATCCACATGGCGAGCAGGGTGAGGCAGCTCACCAGGAACGCGTAGAAGCGGCGCATGACCACGTTGCTGGTGCAATGAATGTAGCTGTGGGTGTAGCGCGCGGCCACATAGATCCAGGCCAGCACCACCTGCGGCAGGATGACCAGCTGCGTCACGTAAAGCGTGAGCACAGCCACATAGAACATCACCGGCAGCTCGAACAGATTGCGGAAGTTGTCCGGGGCGCGTTGGTCCGGCATGACGGCTGCCATCTGTGCGGAGGTGGCGGTCTTCTGTGGATGGACGCGGTTCGATTTGTAGAACGCGACACGACGGCGGAACATCGTGACCGCCACCATGACCACTAGCGCGAACATGGCCAGCAGGGGAAACAGTATGAGGGTCTGGTTCATGACTGCTGGGCCTCGTCAGGTGTGGCCGGTATCCAGGCGGGTGAACGCTTGGCGAGGAATGCGCCGAGGCCTTCCTGTCCTTCGGGTGACACGCGGACCCTGGCGATGCGTCGGGCCGTATCCTCAATCAGGGCAGGCGAAAGCGGCCGGTTCACCACCGCATCGATCAGCGCTTTCGCTTCCGTCTGCGAGTGGGGTCCGGCGGACAAGAGCGACTCGACCAGCTTGTTGAGCGTTGCGTCCATCTTCTCGTCATCCAGTGCGTACTCGTGCACGAGACCGATGCGATACGCCTCGGCGGCATCGAAACGCTCACCAGTGAGGAAGTAGCGTCGCGCCGCGCGCTCGCCCATGGCCGCGATGACATACGGGCTGATGACGGCCGGAATCAGGCCGATGCGCACTTCAGACAGCGCAAACGTGGCGGCAGACGACGCGACGGCCAGATCGCAGCAGGCAATCAGCCCCACACCGCCGCCATAGGCCGCACCGTGCACACGTGCAATGGTGGGCTTCTTCAAGTCATGCAGCGTGCGCATGAGCTCGGCCAGGGCCATCGCATCGGTGAAGTTCTGCTCTTGCGAATATTCGCTGATGCGCTTCATCCAGTTGAGGTCGGCACCGGCGGAAAAGGACTTGCCCATGGCCGAGAGCACGACAATGCGCACGGATGGATTGGCCTCCAGGTCGCGGAGCGCCTGGGTGAGTTCGAGAATCAGCGCGTCGTCGAAGGCGTTGTGCTTTTCGGGACGGTTCAGGGTGACGATGCCGACCTCGTGGTCGATGTCGATGAGGAGTGCGCTCATGGCGTTCCAATTCTGCGCTGTAATCCCCCGCGCTTTGCGCCGTCCCCTTTTGTAAAGGGGGCTTCCTCCTGTCGCTGCTCCCCCAACTTATCAGCAGACTTCGGCTCCCCCCTTTGCAAAAGGGGGGCTGGGGGGGATTTCGGCGCAGACCTCAGCGCAGCGGCAACTTCTCTATGTATAGCTTCAAGCACCGAATCTGTCTCCTTGAGCACCTGCAAATTATCAAACCGCAATACCTTGAGTCCCATAGCGTTCAGCAGAGCTGTGCGTTGTCCGTCTCTGATCTTCTCTGCCTCATTCATATGCTGACTGCCATCCACTTCCACCACCAGCCCGCACCTTGGTGCATGGAAATCCACGATAAAGTTCGCAAGCGGTTTCTGTCGATAAAACTGAACGCCTTCTATCTGTTTTCTGCGCAGTCGAGACCACAGCACCTGCTCCGCATCGGTCATTGCTGATCGGAGATTGCGTGAACTTGTCTTCAGGTCTTCTCGATAGCGCAGCACTTGAAATCCCCCTCAATCCCCCTTTTTCAAAGGGGGAAGTAAAGAGCGTTACATCCGGAAGACTCCATACTCGGTCTTGCTGATCGGCGCATTCATGGCGGCGGAGAGTCCCAGACCCAGCACCATCCGCGTGTCGGCAGGATCGATGATCCCGTCGTCCCAGAGGCGGGCGGTGGCGTAGTACGGATGGCCTTGCGATTCGTACTGTTGGCGGATGGGCGACTTGAAGGCTTCTTCCTCGTCCTTCGTCCACGTGCCCCCTTTGCCCTCGATGCCGTCGCGCTTCACCGTGGCCAGCACGCTTGCTGCCTGCTCGCCACCCATGACGGAGATACGCGCGTTGGGCCACATCCACAGCATGCGCGGATTGAACGCGCGGCCACACATGCCGTAGTTGCCGGCGCCGAACGAGCCACCGATGATGACCGTGAACTTGGGCACCTGCGCGCAGGACACCGCCGTCACCATCTTGGCGCCATCCTTGGCGATGCCGCCGGTCTCGTACTTCTTGCCGACCATGAAGCCGGTGATGTTCTGCAGGAACACCAGCGGGATGCCGCGCTGGTTGCAGAGCTCGATGAAGTGCGCGCCCTTGAGCGCCGACTCGGAAAAGAGAATGCCGTTGTTGGCGACAATGCCTACGGGATAGCCCCAGATGTGTGCAAAGCCGCAGACCAGCGTCGAGCCATAAAGCGCTTTGAACTCGTGGAAGTCCGAGCCGTCGACGATACGCGCGATGATCTCGCGGATGTCGAACGGCTGGCGCGTGTCCTTGGGGACGATTCCGTAGAGCTCATCCGCAGAATACTTGGGCTCGACCACAGCCTGCGTGCGCACCGGCACTATCTTTTCGCGGTTCATGTGGCGCACGATTTCGCGGGCGATGGCCAGCGCGTGCTGATCATTCTCCGCCAGATGGTCGGTCACGCCGGACGTACGTGAATGCACGTCGCCGCCGCCCAGCTCCTCCGCGGTCACCACTTCGCCCGTGGCCGCCTTCACCAGCGGTGGACCGCCCAGAAAGATCGTGCCCTGGTTCTTCACGATGATGGATTCATCGCACATGGCCGGCACGTAGGCGCCACCTGCCGTGCAGGACCCCATGACCACGGCCACCTGCGGAATGCCCTTGGCCGAGAGATTGGCCTGGTTGTAGAAGATGCGACCGAAGTGTTCCTTGTCCGGAAAAACGTCGTCCTGCATGGGCAGGAACGCGCCGCCGGAGTCGACGAGATACACGCAAGGCAGATTGTTCTGCAGCGCGATTTCCTGCGCGCGCAGATGCTTCTTCACCGTCATCGGATAGTAGGTGCCGCCCTTGACCGTGGCGTCATTGGCGACGATGACGCACTCCGTCCCCTCGATGCGGCCGATGCCGGTGATGACACCCGCGGACGGCGCGTCCTGGCCATCCTTGCCGTACATGCCGAAGGCGGCCAGCTGCGAGAGTTCAAGTAAGGGCGAGCCCGGATCGAGCAGGGCAGCCACGCGATCACGCGGCAACAGTTTGCCGCGGGCGGTGTGCTTCTTGGCGGCTTCTTCTCCGCCGCCCAGACTGACCTGGGTCACCTTCGCGCGGAGATCCTCGACCACGGCGCGCATGGCGGCGGCATTGTCCGCAAAGGCGGGGGAGCGGGTGTCAATTTTTGACTTCAGGATGGGCATGACAGGTCCGTGGCCTTTGCGGCCGTTTGAATGGGGAAGAAAACGGCGCTACTCGGCCAACTGCCGCGCAATCAGCATGCGCTGGATCTCGCTGGTGCCTTCGTAGATCTGGGTGATGCGCGCGTCGCGGTAGTAGCGCTCCACCGGATAGTCCTGCAGGTAGCCATAGCCGCCGTGGATCTGGATGGCCTTCGAGCACACCCACTCGGCGAGTTCCGAGGCGTAGAGCTTCGCCTGCGATGCCTCGGAGAGGCACGGAATGCCTTCAGTGCGGAGGCGGGCGGCGTGCAGGATGAGCAGGCGCGCCGCGTTGATGCGGGTGTGCATGTCGGCCAGCATGTTGGCGATGCTCTGGTGCTCGACGATCTTCTTGCCGAACTGGTTGCGGTCCTTTGCATAAGCAACCGCCGCTTCAAATGCAGCACGGGCAATGCCGAGCGCCTGGGCCGCAATGCCAACTCGGCCGCCTTCCAGGTTGGAGAGCGCAATGGCAAGCCCCTTGCCGCGCGGGCCGAGCATGTTGGCTTCAGGAATCTTGCAGTCTTCGAAAATGATGGCGCAGGTGTCGGAGGCCTTGATGCCGAGCTTCTTCTCTGGCGGCTGGACGTTGAAGCCCGGCGTGTCGGTGGGCACGATGAAGGCGGAGAGTCCCTTCTTGCCCAACTCGGGATCGGTCACGGCGAAGACGATGGCTACGGCAGCGCGCTTGCCATTGGTGATGAACTGCTTGGCGCCATTCAGCACCCACTGGCCGTTCTGCAGCACCGCACGGGTCTTGAGATTATTAGCTTCCGATCCGGCCTGGGGTTCGGTGAGGCAGAAGCAGCCGATCTTCTTCCCGGACGCAAGATCGGGGAGCCAGGCCTTCTTCTGCTCGTCCGTGCCCCAGGCGAGGATGGGGCCGCAGCCCACAGAGTTGTGCACCGACATCAGTGTGGAGGTCGAGGCATCGCCCGCGGCAATTTCTTCAATGGCCAGGGCATAGGCGGTGTAATCGGAGTAGGTGCCGCCCCATTCCTCGGGCACGACCATGCCGAGCAGACCCAGCTCACCCATCTGCGCGACCGCGCTGTCGGCGATCCAATGATCCTTTTCCCACTGCGCTGCGTTGGGGGCGAGTTCGTTCTGCGCGAACTCGCGCGCCATGTCGCGGATCATGCGCTGTTCGTCGGTGAGGAAATCGTGAGTGGCTTTCATGAGCATGAATGGCTCCTTGGTTCTGCGTACTACCAGGAGAGCTTTTTCCCGGTGTAGTCAAAGTACAGCCCGCTGTCGGCGGGCTTGGCGCGGGCGATGACCCTTGTGAGGCCACGCACGCTGGTTTCCACATCAATGTCGGCATCCGAGCCACCCATGTCGGTGCGCACCCAGCCTGGGTGAAGCGCCAGCACGATCAATCCTTGGTGACCAAATTCCAGTGCCGTGGCGCGGGCCACCATATTCACCGCCGCCTTGCTGGCGCGGTAGACGACCGCGCTGCTGGTGGCCATGTGGTGCTTGGAGCCCATGATGCTGCTGAGCACGGCCAACTTGGCACCACGCTTTGCGAGCTTGGCCGCGACGGCAGAGATGAAACGGAGCGGTGCATACACGTTGGTGCGCATGACTTGATCGAATGTCGCGGCGCTGTGCTTGTCGCCCACCTTGCCGCGATCGCCTAGCACACCGGCGTTGAAGATGACGATGTCGGCCTTGGCTGCCACGCGACTGACGGTGGCCAGCGGAGACTTCACCGCATCGAACACGATGACCTTGGCACCCAGCGCTTCGACTTTCTTCACGTCAGCCTTGCGCCGCACGGTGGCCGTGACGCTATGGCCGGCCTCGCGGTATTGGCGGGCCAGCTCGAAGCCGATGCCGCGTGAGGCGCCGATGATCAGGACAGAGGATGGGGCCGTACTCTTCGTTGTTTTGGGCATGCGAATATTCGTATGCAAACAGACGGGTGATTACCGGGTCTGTTCGTCGATTTTCTTCTTGGTCTCTTCAGCCTGCTTGTTGGCCTGGTCCGCCAGCTCCTTGGCCTTGTCGTGGGCCTGGAGCTGGTTGCCGTACACAGGATTCTCGCGGCTGGCTTTGGTGGCGGTGTCCTTCTCCGCCTTCACTTGCTCGGCGGTCTTGGCCGGTGGCTCCTTCTTGCCGCAGCCCATCAGGCCAAAAGCGGTAATCAGGGCGAACGCGAGGAGCTCAGGCTTCACAGCATCTCGACTGCGAGTGCCGTGGCTTCACCACCGCCGATGCAAAGCGACGCAATGCCGCGCTTGCCGCCGCGTGCCTTCAGCGCATGCAGCAGCGTGACGATGAGGCGCGCACCCGATGCACCGATGGGGTGGCCCAGCGCGCAGGCGCCGCCGTTCACGTTGACCTTTTCGTGCGGCAGGTTGAGATCCTTCATTGCCGCCATGGTGACAACGGCGAACGCTTCGTTGATCTCATACAAGTCCACAT
Source organism: Burkholderiales bacterium (assembly GCA_033764435.1). Classification (GTDB taxonomy): domain Bacteria; phylum Pseudomonadota; class Gammaproteobacteria; order Burkholderiales; family Usitatibacteraceae; genus JAEUMY01. Next base: position 43,831 of record JANRIX010000011.1, on the reverse strand, counting down.
TGTCCGGACCCCAGCCCAGCTTCTTGTGCAGCTTGTCGATGGCACCGACGGGAGCGGTGGTGAACCACTCGGGCTCGTGCGCGTTGGATGCGTGGCCAGCGATGCGGGCGATCGGCTTGATGCCCTTGGCGTTGGCTTCGCTTTCCTTCATCAGCACCAGGATGGCGGCGCCGTCGGAAATGGAGGACGAGGATGCAGCGGTGACCGTGCCGTCCTTGTTGAACGCGGGCTTCAGTGCGGGAATCTTGTCCGGCTTGCACAGTCCCGGCGGCTCGTCGGTGTCCAGGACGACATCACCGGCCTTGCCCTTGACGGTCACGCCGGCGATTTCGGCCTTGAAGGCGCCGCTCGCGACTGCGCCCTGCGCGCGCTTAACGGATTCGGCCGCGTACTTGTCCTGATCCTCGCGGGTGAAGCCGTACTTGGCGGCGGTTGCGTCGGCGAAAATGCCCATGGACTTGCCGTCATAGGCGTTTTCCAGTCCGTCGAAGGCCATGTGGTCCAGCACCTTCACGTGGCCGTAGCGATAGCCCTGGCGCGCTTTCGGTAGCATGTGCGGCGCGTTGGACATCGACTCCATGCCGCCCGCAATGGCCGGGCCGCTGGAGCCGGCCATGATCTGGTCAGCGGCCATCATCACGGCCTTCATGCCTGAGCCGCACACCTTGTTGATGGTCGTGCAGGTCGTGGACTTGAGCAGGTCCGCGCCCAGCACAGCCTGACGCGCCGGCGCCTGGCCCAGCGCCGCCGGCAGCACGCAGCCGATGATGGCTTCATTGATGTCTTCCGCCTTCAGGCCGGATTCCGCGACCGCCGCCTTGATGGCGATGGAGGCGAGCTGCGGCGAGGACAGGCCGACCAGCTGGCCGTTCATGGCACCGATGGGAGTGCGTTTGGCTGCGACGATGACGACTGCGTCAGACATGGTGTTCTCCTGTGTGATTACCGTTCGCCCTGAGGTATCGAAGGGCGGTGAATGAAGTCAGCGTTCGTGCTTCGATACCTCAGCACGAACGGATGGTGTCAGGCGGATTCCTCAAACAACTCGCGTCCGATCAGCATGCGCCGAATCTCGTTGGTCCCCGCGCCGATGTCATACAGCTTGGCATCGCGCAGCAGGCGGCCGGTCGGGTATTCGTTGATGTAGCCGTTGCCGCCCAGGCACTGGATGGCTTCCAGCGCCACCTTCACGGCGGATTCGGAGGCGTACAGGATGCAGGCGGAGGCATCCTTGCGCGCGGCACGGCCGCGGCCCATGTCCAGCATCTGGGCCACGCGATAGCTGAAGGCACGCGAGGATTGCAGCGCGACATACATGTCGGCGATCTTGCCCTGCATGAGTTCAAAGGTGCCGATGGGCTGGCCGAACTGCTTGCGCTCGTGCACGTAGGGCAGCACGTAATCCATGGCCGCCTGCATGATGCCGATCGGACCACCGGAGAGCACGGTGCGCTCCGTGTCCAGACCCGTCATCAGCACGCGGGAGCCCAGGTTGACCTCGCCCAGCACGTTCTCTTCGGGGATTTCGCAGTCCTCGAACACCAGTTCGCAGGTGTCGGAGCCGCGCATGCCGAATTTGTCCAGCTTCTGCGCGGTGCGGAACCCCTTGAAACCCTTTTCGATGATGAAGGCGGTCATGGCCTTCGAGCCCATTTCCTTCGGCGCCGTGCGCATGTAGACGATCAGCACGTCCGCGTGCGGGCCGTTGGTGATCCACATCTTGTTGCCGTTGGCGACCCAGCGGTCGCCTTTCTTCTCGGCACGGCAGGCCATGGAGCCCACCACGTCAGAGCCGGCACCCGGCTCGCTCATCGCCAATGCGCCCACGAACTCGCCGGTGCAGAGCTTGGGCAGGTACTTCCTGCGCTGGGCGTCGTTGCCGTTGAGATACAGGTTGTTCACGCACAGGTTGGAATGCGCGCCGTAAGCCAAGCCCACCGAGGCAGAACCCCGCGAGACTTCCTCCATCGCGATGATGTGGGCGAGGTAGCCCATGCCGGTGCCGCCAAACTCCTCCGGCACCGTGATGCCCAGCAATCCCAGGTCGCCGAGTTTCCGCCACATGTCCATGGGGAAGGCGTTGTCATGGTCGATCTGCGCGGCGCGCGGCGCCAGTTCATCGTCGCAGAGTCGGCGGACGGTGTCGCGCAGCGCGTCGGTGTCGTCCGAGATGTGGGTGTCGAAAATCATGGAGCTCCTCGCGAATCTGGGTGGTAGCGGACTTCAACCCACTGGTGGCGGGTTGCCCAAGGCGTACTTGGCGCCCGGGGTGAGCATGAATGACCGAATTATCCTCTGGTTCGTCAGTGTTTGCAGCAGCTGGCTTCGCCGCGACAGTCCTAATGTCTCTAGGCAAACTTCCGTGCAAGCTCCTCGAGTTGGCGCAGCAAATTCTTGTCCGACTCTGGTCTAAGCTTTTCCGCTGCGAAGACTGCGAGCGCCAAGCCCTGAGTGTCAGCAAAGCTGCAACTCATTACGCTTCTTCTGGCATCCGGCCCTAAACAAAACCCAAGCTGCACGCATGCGGCGTCAAGAAAATCGTTGAACCTGAACGATTCAGTGATTTTGGTCATCTGTCTACTTCGCACCCATGCGGATCGCCCCGTCCAGCCGGATCACCTCGCCATTGAGCACTTCGTTCTCCACGATGTGCTTCACCAGCGCCGCATATTCCTCCGGTTTGCCGAGACGAGGCGGGAAGGGCACCTGCTGACCCAGCGAGGTGCGGATCTCCTCGCTCATGCCTTGCAGCATGGGGGTGTCAAAGATGCCGGGGGCAATGGTCATGACCCGGATGCCGAACTTGGCCAGTTCCCGGGCGATCGGCAGCGTCATGCCGTTTACGCCAGCCTTAGACGCGGAATAGGCCGCCTGGCCGATCTGGCCTTCGAAAGCGGCGACCGAAGCTGTGTTGACGATGACACCGCGTTCGCCGGACGGCAGGGCGGGCGCGGTCGACATGGCGTGCGCCGCGAGGCGGATGACGTTGAACGTCCCGATGAGGTTGATCTCCACGACCCGGCGGAAGTTGGCGATGTTGGCCGGACCGGTCTTGCCGACCACGCGCTCACCGGTCGCCACGCCGGCGCAATTCACCGCGCCATGGATGCCACCAAACACCTTCACGCAGGCATCGACCGCCGCCTGGACTTGAACTTCATCGGTGACATTGCACTCTACAAAGCGAACGTTGCTGCCGAGCTCGCCTGCCAACTTTTCACCCTGGTCCTTGTTGATGTCGGCAATGATGACCTTGCCGCCATGGGCGACGAACATGCGGGCCGTGGCTGCACCCAGCCCGGAACCACCGCCGGCAACGAGAAACACCTGATTCTGAATTTGCATGTGCGCCGCACCTGAATGATTGGGAAGGCGCGATTATAGTGGCGCGCTGGATCACCTGATCTGCGCCCACGGCCAAGGAGACCTCATGAATTCCCGCATCGCCTGCATCCTCGCCCTGACCCTGATTCCGCTCGCCGCCTGTGCGTCCGGCACACCCGCGAGCCCGACACTCGACACTGCCAGCCTGGTCGGCAGCGCCTGGACCCAGGGCGTGGGCACCAACGCCCCGCGGCTCCAGTTTGTCAGCGCAGTCTCGGTGAACGGCACCGGCGGCTGCAATACCTTCACCGGCAAGGCGGAGCTGGGCGGCAGTGTGATGAAGCTGGGTCCGCTCGGCACGACCAAGAAGCTCTGCATCGGCCCGTCGCAGGCGGTAGAGGATGCCTTCTACCGCGCCTTGCAGGATACGCAATCAGCGCGGATCGACGGCGGGCAATTGGTGCTGTTGAACGCGAAGGGTGAGGAAGTGGCGCGCCTGGACAAATCCACGCCTCAGGCCGGGCGGCCCTGATCGCCAACCTGATTTGAACTGCAGGATGCTGCCGCCGTCGCAAGGACGCGACGGCGGCAGCCAATAGACGTTACTGCTTCTGCACCTTCACCGGAAACGGCGGCCGCACCGGTTTCTGCGGCGGGTTCTTCTTCAGCTCGGCCAGGATCACCTCGATGGCCTTTTCTAGCTGCGGATCACGCCCGGCAATGACGTCTGCCGGTGTCTGCTCGATCTCGATGTCCGGTGCCACGCCTTCGTTCTCCACGCGGAAGCCTTCGTCGCGCGTCCAGAAGGCAAGGTTGGGCGCGGTGATCGTGCCGCCGTCCATGAGCACCGGATAGCCAAGGATGCCGACCAGACCGCCCCAGGTGCGCTTGCCGATAAGCGGACCCAGGTTGTTCTTGCGGAACATCCACGGCAGCAGGTCGCCGCCCGATCCCGCAGTCTCGTCGATCAGCATGGCTTTCGGACCCTGGATGGACGCGGACGGCGTCTTCATGTCCGCGCCATAGCGCATGGCCCACCAGGCGATTTCCTGACGCTGCAGATGGGTGATGACGTAATCGGCCACGCTGCCGCCGCCGTTGAAGCGCTCGTCGACGATGACCGCGTCCTTGTGTGCCTGCGGGTAGAAGTAGCGCTTGAAGTACTGATGACCCAGGCCTGCGGTATTGGGCACGTACACATAGGCGACTCGACCGCCGGTCGCGGCATCCACCTTGCGAATATTCGCCTCCACCCAGTCGCGGTTGCGAAGCTGGAATTCATTGGCGATGGGCACGACTTTAAGCGTGCGTGGCTTGCTGCCATCGGCGTTGGTGCTGACCGTGATCTCGATGGTCTTGCCCGACGTGTTTTCGAAGGCGGCATAGAGATTCATGGGCGGCTTGACTTCCTTGCCCTGCACGGCGATGAGATATTCGCCCGCCTTCACCTCAATGCCCGGCTCGGCCAGCGGCGCGCGCAGATCCGGATTCCAGTTGAGTCCGCCGTAGACCTTCTTGAAGCGGTAGCGGCCGTTGGCCACCTCGTAGTCCGCGCCCAGCAGACCACCGGGCACGGTCTTCACCTCGTTGAAGTTCTCGCCCGGCTGCTGGTAGCTGTGGCCCACGACCAGCTCGCTCAGCATCCAGCGCACGACACGGAAGAGATCATTCCGGGTCCCAAGCTCCGGCAGCAGCGCAGCGTACTTTTGCCTGAGCGCCGGCCAATTGGCGCCGTGCATCGCGGGGTCATAGAAGTAATCGCGATTGATGCGCCACGCCTCGTGGAAGATCTGCGTCCACTCTGCGCGCGGGTCGACCTTCACTTCCACCGCGTCAATCTTCAGCCGGCCTTCCGTCGGCGGAATGGTCTTGCCGCCGGCCGGGCCGATGGCCCAGGTGTCCTTGCTGCGCCAGAGCACCTTCTTGCCATCGAACGACACCTGGAAGGCATCCACCTCGGGCAACAGGGTCTCGGTCTTGCGGTCCTTGAAGTCGAAGCGCTGCAGCGCACGCTTGCCGTCGGCTTCGCGCAGGAAGAACACCTGGCCCGGTGCACCCACCTGCAGTGAGGACAGCGGAGCGGCCGGAACGGGCAGGTTGATGATGCGCTGCGCGATGCCGTCGAAGTCGATGCGAATATTCGCAACGGTTGGCGCGGCGGGCGCTGCAGGTGCGGCGGGCTTCTTGTCGCCTTCGCCGGCCTTGGCGGCATCCGCCGGCTTGGCCGCGTCCTTCGCAGCGTCCTTGGCATCTGCCTTTGCATCTTCCTTTGCGGCTTCCCTTTTCTCGGGCGCCGGCTTTTCCTCATCGCTCTCGGGGGCGAGTGGCGACGGCGCATCCTTGGTCAGCACGGCCGCCCAGAGGCTGCGCGTCGGGCGGTTGTCCGCGTTTTCCAGCGAGAACCAGTTGTTGGTCGGGCCCGCATCGGTGGATGCGAAGAAATAGATCTGCTTTCCGCCCTTGTCGAACACCGGATCGACAATGTCGGCCAGGCCATCGGTGATGGCGAATGACTTGTCCTGCTCGACCGAGTAGACCGTGAGCACCTTGGTATAGGTCAGCGTGTTGAGCGTGTAAACGACCCAGCGCGAATCCGGCGACCAGCTGCCCTTGATGGTCTTGATCGGGCTGTACAACGGCTCGCTGGCGATCTTTTTCACCGCGCCGGAGGCGATGTCCAGCATGAACAGGCTGTAGCTGTTGTCGGTGAACAGGAATTTCTTGCTGTCAGGCGACCACTCGGGACGATCGTAGTAGCCCGCGCCGTTCAGCTTGAACTTGCGCACCGCACCCTTGCCATCCTGGCTCTTGATGTGGAGTTCGTATTCGCCGGACGCATCGGTGAAGTACGCGACCGACTTGCCGTCGGGCGACCAGGCGGGCGAGCGCTCGTGCGCGGCCACCGTTTCAGTCAGATTGCGCGGATCGCCTTTTTCGGCCGGCAGGGTGACGATCTCGCCGCGGAATTCCAGGGCCACGCGCGCTGCCGTCGGCGACAGGGAGGCATTGCGGATGTATTTGGCGCCCTTCACGAACCGTGGCCTGGACGCAGCGAGGTCGGCGACCACGCCCACCTTGATGCGTGTCGAGGTGCCGCCCGTGAGCGGCAGGCTGTGCAACCAGCCGGCCTGTTCGTACACCAGCCCGTCCGCTGTCGCGGACAGCGCCAGTACCGGGAAATCTCCATGCGACGTCAGCTTGCTGACCGATTTTCTGACCGTGTCGTAGGCGTAGAGGTTGAACTCGCCATCGCGATCCGAGCGAAAGTAGACCGTGTTGCCGACCCACTGCGGATCGACGTCATTGCAGCGGTCCTTGGGCTGGGGAATCTTTTCCACCGAATTGTCGGCATCCGTGAACAGCCAGATCTCGGACGTGCGGCCACCGCGATACTGCTTCCACTGCTCAAACGACGGTGCGCCAGGGTTGTAGGCCACGCGCTTGCCATCCGGCGAATAGACCGCACGCCAGGCATGCGGAATCTCATGCTGCGTCTCGACACCACCCTCAAGCGGTACCGTGAACAGATGGCGGTGGCGATTGTTGAACATGTTGCGCGGCGATGCGAATACCAACCGCTTGCCATCGGGCGTGAAACCCTGCACGGCATCGACGGCGGGATGGAAGGTCAGCCGACGCGGGACGCCCCCTGCAGCCGAGACGATGTAGACATCGGTGTTGCCCTCGTATTGCGCATTGAACGCGACCCAGTTGCCATCGGGGGAAAACACCGGCGCGCTTTCCTCGCCGATATCCGATGTGAGCCGTCGAACGTTTCCACCGCTGCGGTCAGCAATCCAGACGTCACCGGCATAGGTGAACGCAATGTGGCGCGCCGAGACAGTTGGTTCGGCCACAAAGCGCGTGTCCTGCGGGTTGGGCATGGCCTGCGCGGCTTGCATGGCGGAAGCGGTCAATGCCAGCAAGGCGGCGAGCAGGGAGGAAGCGTGACGAAGCGATCTGATCATGGTTTCAGGAGGGGATGGGTCAGTTCGGAAGGGATGCAGCGATGCTGCCGGGTGCACAGATTTGACGCCACTGCAGGACAGCGAATGTCCGATGTGGATGATAGCGAATCGGATGTATGCCGCTGTGTGACGGTTTGTGACGACTGATGTAGAGCGCGCGCTACTGGACGGTGCGGCGATCGAGCCAATCGCGCTTGGCGCTGTAGCGCTGCTGGTCGCGGGTCGTCCCGCTCTTCTCCAGCGCAGATTTCATTTCGGCGCGGGCGCGGCGAATATCCCCGAGACCGAGGTATGCGGCCGCAAGCCCAAGGTGGATCTCCGCGTACTGGCCATTCCGGCGCAAGGCTTCGCTGAATGCATCCCGGGCCTGCGAATATTCGCCCCGGGCCAGGGCCGCCTTGGCCAGACGGAAATGATGGAACGGCGGTTCGGGCTGCACGCGCTTGAGCTCCGCGGCCACCACCTGCGCTTCGGAAGCTCGACCGCTCTCGGTCAGCAGCGCGGCCAGATTGGCCAGTGCGCGGGTGTTGTCCGCTTCCCGTCGCAAGGTCTCGCGGAAGGCAGCTTCGGCCAGCGCGGTCTCGCCGCGTCGCTGGTAGATGATGCCCAGCGCGTTGTAGGGCGCCGCATAGGTCGGGTCGGCCGCGAGCGCATCACGAACGTGCCAGTAGGCCCCGCGCCAGTCGTGCTCCACGATGAGCTCTGCCGCGCGGTTGTTGTGATACATCGCGATGATGCGTTCCTCGGTCACGACCCGGGCGCGCTGGCCGAGCAACTGCTGCCGCGGGAGAAAATCGACAATCAGCTCGGAGTTGTGACCATTGATCACCTTCACCGTCATGTCGCGGCGACCCAGGGTGAGATTGACATGGCCGGCGTACACCACGAAGTCGCGATCCTGCGTCCAGAGTTGTTCAGTGAGGACTTCGCGGTACTGGATGGCGAGCCCCATTTCGCGCGCAAACGCTGCAGTCATGACCGCAAGTGACAGGCAATTGCCGGCGCGGGCCTCAAAGGCTTCGGCGGCGTCACGGGTCTTGCTGGATTCGTATTCGAGGATGAGTCGATTGCCATCGTAGAGCGCGTTGATCAGGCCCTCCACCTTGCCCGACGACATGACCGACCGTTTGACCGGGCCGCGCAGGAACTCCCGCATTTCCGGCGTGAGGGCAAAGATGTCGCGGGCGGTCTCGGCGCGCGGTTGAAAGTCCGCGTCGCGAAGCAGGCTCGCATCAACCGTCGGCACGGCCACGGGGGCGGTCGCGCAACCCGCGAGGCCCAGCGCGGCAGCAATGAATGCAAGACTGATCAGGCGACGCATGGTGGGACCTCGATCGGAATTGGAGAATCGGCCTGTCGATTATGCGCCCGCCGGCAACACCACCAGCGGCACGTCATAGCGGAGCGCGAAATCGCGCCACCAGGCATCAGGCTGTGCGGCAAATGCCCTCGCGAGTGCCGCGCTGTCAGGCTCGGCGATGCCGAGCGATGCCACCAGGCGGGTCAGGAAATGCGGCTCCAGCGCGGCCAGCGCCAGCCAGCCGTCCGCAGTGCGATAGAGGCGATAGCCGGGATGCGCGCCGCCCAGCAGGCCACCGGGCCGGGTGAGCCCGTGTCGCCAGGGCGCTGCCAGGACGGTTGCCGCATCCGTCAATGCCACCTGCGAATATTCGCCCCGGCCGCTTTCGCGTGCACGAAGCAGCAGCAACAGCGTCTCGCTCACTGCGCGCTCTGCACCCAGGAGGTCCGCCATCAGTGTCGGCGGTAGCGCGGGTGGCTGTAGCAGACCGGCGTTTGCGATGTAGGTCAGGTCATGGCCCGCAAAATCCTCATCCGGCGGCGCGTGCCCGACGATGGCGAGCTGGGAGAGGTGGGGCCACAACCTGCGAATATTCGCAAAGTCGAGCCCGAGCCGCTTCAATGCCGCCGGGCGCTGCGCGGTGACCAGCAGCGCGGCGTCCTCCAGCAAAGTGGACAATGCCGCCTGCCCGGCATCCGACTTAAGGTCGAGTGTGCGCACATCCACCCCCTCGTGCAGCTCGCGGTAGTAGTCACGGGCATAGGCCCGGAGCGAATCGCCTTCGGGCGATTCGACCTTCACCACGGTCGCACCCCAGTCGGCCAGACGGCGCACGGCGACCGGCCCGGGCAGGTTGGGTGCCAGGGTTACGATGCTGAGATCGGCGAGCGGCGGATGGGAAAAGGTAGACTCCACGCCATGAATATACCCTCAGGCATCACCGTCATCGAGCGTGGCTGGCTCAATTGCAACCAGATTCTGCTGATGAATCCGCGCGATGCGGTGCTCATCGATTCCGGCTACGGCCGGCATGCCGGCGACACGCTGGCCCTGGTGAAACAGCATCTGGGCACGCGCAAGCTCACTCGCCTCATCAACACCCACTGCCACAGCGATCACATGGGTGGCAACGCCATGATCGGACGCGAATTCCGCTGCCGCATCACGGTGCCGGACGGCGAGGCTCGTCATCTCAAGCCGTGGAATCCGCAGGCACTCTGGCTCAAATACGCCGACCAGCATGCACCGCGCTTCGAATTCACCGACACCATCATGCGCGGGCAAAGCTTCACGGCGGGCGGGCTGACCTGGCATGCCCACGCAGCACCCGGCCACGATGACGATGCGCTGATGTACTGGAATGAAAAGGAAAAGGTGCTGATCAGCGGCGATGCCCTTTGGCAGGACGGGATGGGCGCGGTGTTTCCGGCAGAAGAGGGCCATGCCGCGCTGGATCGCGCGTCGGCTACGCTCGACGCCATCGAGGCGCTGAAGCCCAGACTGGTCATTCCCGGGCACGGCGCGCCGTTTACCGATGTCGCGGAGGCGATCGAACGGGCACGCGGTCGCCTGGGCGCCTTTGCGGCTGACCCGGCGCGCAACGCCCGCCACATCGTCAAGGTCATGCTGATGTTCAACCTGCTCGATCGCGGATCGCTGCGGGTGGATTCGCTGGCGAGCTATCTCGAAAAGATTCCGGTCTATCGCGACATGAACGAACGCTTCATCCACAGCGAATATTCGCAGTTGGCGGCGCGCACGCTGGCCGACCTGGTGAAGGCCGGTGTAGTGAAGGTGGACGGGCCGCTGGTGCTGCCCGCGATCAAGGCTTAGGCAGTGGGCGGGTTGGGCGTCGGGTTTTGCGACCGACTGACGCCGATGTGCTGGTGGGAGGTAACGCCCATCGACACGTAGATGCTGGTCACTCCCTCGATCCCCACATCCGCCTTGGTGACCCATTCCGCCGGTACGTACAGCAACCCTCCGCCGACGGGCACCGGTGCCGTGGGCACCAGCACGGCGAGATAAGGTTTTCCATTCAGCATGACGGGCTCGGCCGTCGAGAGCAGGCCGAGCACGACTGTGCCGCCGTCCGCGGCATCAGGCCCGCCGAAGGTGAGCCACACCGGGCTCATCGATTTCATCTTCTCGCTGTCGCGCTGGGCGAAGAGATCGACCAGCGACTTCACCACGTCGTAGATGTTGCGCACGATGGGAATCCGCTGCACGACGGTTTCCAGCGCGATGGCCATGAAACGATTCAGCCCGCTCGTGACCAGTACGCCCAGCAGAAAAATCGCAACCAGCACGATGCCGATGCCGATGAGGTAGGCGACCAGCTCGGATTCGGCGAGGCCCAGTCCCAGCGCCTGGATCCACCCGCCCACCATGCTGCCAGGGCCGAGGTATTCGTAAAGGAAGCGCACCGCCCAGACCAGGATGAGGGCGGTGGCGGCCAGCGGCAACGCGGCGAGCGCGCCGGCGAGGAAGGTGTTGAGAAGTTTTCGGGCGGCCATGATGACGCGAATATTCGCACGTCTTCACCAGACAGCGCGGTGTGGTTTGCGAGGGAGGCTTGATGTGGAGCGGTGAGTGGCGGGCCGTCTTCAGCGGGCCGTGATACCTGCTGCGGCAGCTGAACTCTTTTCCTGCCCCGCCGGAAACGCGACCACGTGGTCGATCTCGAGACGGATACCGATCTTTTCACCCAGCGCGTGATTGTGATGGCTCGGAACAAGGGAGAGCACCTTCGTGCCGGAGGCCAGCTTCAATGTGTACAGAATGTCCGCGCCGCGAAAAGCCTTGTGCGCCACTTCCGCCGACATCTCGCTGGCGTCGTCATGCAGGATGTCGTCCGGGCGCAGGAGCACTTGCACGGACTGGCCGGCCGAGAGCTCGCAGTTGGCGCAGTGGGGCAGGGCACCCAGTTCCGTCGCGATCTTGTCCTGGTCGTTGACCTGGCCCTCGATCAGCACGCCCTGCCCGACGAAATTGGCGACGAAGCGGCTCACCGGACGGTGATACAGGTTGTAGGCCGTGTCCCATTGCTCGATGCGCCCGGCCTGCATCACGCCTACCTTGTCGGCAATGGCGAAGGCTTCATGCTGGTCGTGCGTCACCATCAGGGCAGACGTGTTCAGGTGCTTGAGAATGGCGCGGACCTCCTGGCCCAGCTTCTCGCGCATTTCCACATCCAGATTCGAGAACGGCTCGTCCAGCAGCAGCAAGCGGGGCTTGGGCGCGAGCGCGCGGGCCAGCGCCACGCGCTGCTTCTGGCCGCCGGACACTTCATGCGGATACTTGTCCGCGAAACCGCTCATGCTGATCACGTCCAGCAGTTCGGCCACGCGTGCGGCCCTGCCACCGCGATCCATTTCGCGCAGGCCGAAGCCGATGTTGTCGCCGATGGTGAGGTGCGGGAACAGGGCGTAATCCTGGAACACGAGACCGACGCGGCGCTGTTCGGCGGGCAAGGAATTGCCCGGCTCGGCAATCCAGGTGCCGTTCAGGGCAATGCGTCCCGCCTGAATCTGTTCCAGCCCGGAAATGCATCGGAGCACCGTGGTCTTGCCGCACCCGCTCGGCCCCAGCAGACAGCCGATTTCGCCGTCTTCGAGCGTCAGCGATACGTCGTCGCAGACCGGCGGTCCGTTCCGATAGGCAAATCGCAGGTGTTCGATGGAGAGGATCGGATGCATGGGAAAAAGTATAGACGACTACCGGTTGAATTGACAAATGAGAATGATTGCTAATACTATTCCGTTTGATGCAACACGTTGCGCAGTCCGCCGCGCTCCAGATTCCGTTTATCCCAATCCAATCAAAGACTTTTCATGACCAAACCTGCCCGACTCACCCGAATTCTTGCGCTGACCGCTGCACCAGCACTGGCCGTTTCGTTGTCCGTTTTAGCCACCTCTGCAGTCGCCCAGGCGCCCGTTCTCAACCTGTATTCCTCGCGCCACTATCAGACAGATGAGGCGCTTTACACCAACTTCACCCAGCAGACCGGCATCAAGATCAACCGCATCGAGGCGGGCGAGGATGCATTGCTGGAGCGGATGAAGAATGAAGGGGACAAGAGCCCGGCCGATGTTTTGCTGACTGTGGACGCGGGCCGCCTGTGGCGCGCGGAACAGATGGGCTTGCTGCAGCCGATCAAGTCCGAAGTGCTGCTGACGCGGATCGATCCGTCGCTGCGTCATCCGGAAGGCCTGTGGTTCAGCTTTTCCATCCGCGCCCGGCCGATCTTCTACAACAAGGCCAGCGTGAACCGGGACGATATCCAGACCTATGAGGATCTGGCCTCGCCCAAGCTGAAGGGCAAGGTCTGCGCCCGCTCCGGCGCCCACATGTACAACCTCTCGCTCATGAGCGCCATGATCGCGGCAGTCGGCCCGGTGAAGGCGGAGGAATGGGGCAGGGGAGTCGTGGCCAATTTCGCCCGCGCGCCAAAGGGCGGGGACACCGACCAGATCAAGGCCGTCGCTGCCGGTGAGTGCGCCGTGGCCATCGCCAACAGCTACTACTACGCGCGTCTTGCCAATAGCAGCAAGGGCGAGGACAAGGACGTGGCCGGCAAGGTTGGCGTGGTGTTTCCCAACCAGAAAGACCGCGGCACGCATGTGAATGTGTCTGGCGCCGGGGTGGCCAAACATGCGCCCAACAAGGCGGCGGCCATCAAGTTTCTCGAGTACCTGGCGAGCGACAGCGCGCAGCGCTACTTTGCCAACGGCAACAACGAATATCCGGTCGTGGGCAAACCGGATAACGCCGCGCTGAAGGCGCTGGGTGACTACAAGCGCGATCCGCTTAACGTCGGCATGTATGGCAAGAACCAGGCGGCGGCCCAGCAGATCATGGACCGCGTGGGCTGGAAGTAATCCAGACTTTCGGAATGAAAATGGCCCGGTACACACCGGGCCATTTTTCTTTCTCGCTGGCTGACCATGCAGCCATTCGCATGAACCGCCTCGCGAATATTCGCGTGATGGGGTCTGATCAGGCGGTCAGCGGATAGACCTTGAGGAACTGCTGGACCGCCCGCTTTGCATCCGCCGCCCGTTGCTCGGGCGTGAATCGATCCGCGAAACCCCATGCAGCGAGCGTGCGGGTCTGGCCCTGAACCAGCGTCAGGAAGAGCTCGGCCGCAACGCGGGTATCCGCGACTGCCCAGCCATACCTGTCCGCCAACTCCTTGAATTGACTCGCAAGATTGTTCAGGAAGGGGTCCCAGCCGTTCTGCAGGACAGCATTTCGCACCGCCGGAAATCGCGGGCCCTCGGTGATGACGAGCCGATAGACTGAAAGCGCCTCGTCGGACAGCATGTGGTCCAGCATGCGGCGAGCCATGCTGTCGAGAATTGCCTGCAGACCGCCTTCCGTGCCAGGCGTCACCATGGCGGCAAAGAGCCGCGCCGCACGCCGCTTCATCACCGCCTCGAACAGTTCATCTTTGTTGCGAAATTCCGCATAAAGCGTGGCCAGCGAACCGCCGGCAATGGCGACAACCTTGTTCACCGACGTGCCGGCAAAGCCATGGCTCAGGAAGAGTTCCTCCGCCACTTCGACAAAGCGTTGGCAGCGCTGTTCGAACTGGGCTTTGCGTTGGGAGGCGCGACGGCGGGGTGATTGGTCGGTACTTTCTGTGGTGTCCATGGCATCAGATTGGTTGAAGAGGCGAACCGCAAGCATAGTTGAATGTAGTCGCCCCTACACGGTAACTGATGAAAATCAGCTAGTACATGAATTGACATGACCAGGCTGGAGGTTGAGAGTCCGCGCACCTAACCGCTGACGGAAAAGCCAAACCTTAACTATCTGAAAAGATGGCAAAAGATTTCGAACCCGTGGCCATTAGGTGCAGATGAAATGCACCGAAAGTTCGGAAATGCGATAGGAATTACCTAATAGTCCAAATATGAAAGAGGTCAGGTTTGTTTACCTGAAGATAGGTAATTTGCCGAAGTTCGATCGCTACCGGTAGTCGGTGCTACGCGTAATCGCCACCGTGAACTGGGAGTCCGCACAGCTGGCGAAGTGCAAGTGCTTCGTGGAGTTTGGTGCCTGGAAAGAGGAGGAGGATCAGATTCGCGGCCGCCAATGATGCGCAAGGACCGTGATGCGAATCGAACCCACCCGGCGGGTGCTTCAGCCGGGTGGGCCGTTGGGAGCGGCGAGTCAGTCCAGAAGCCTGCTACCAGTTGCTAATTCTGGCTTCCCTCGGTTGGCCGGGCGGAATAGTCGCTGGATCGGCCAGCCGCTTTGAAGACGTCGGCCCTATTGACCAATACCAGCTGCCTCTGTTGCGGCGGCGCGGGTTCGTCTTCGTCGAGGCGCAACCGCCTCAACAGATAGAAGAGCAACGCTTGCCGGCAGCGCATCGTCAAGACGCCGTCCGTCATCCCGTAGTCGAGCTCAGCAACGCGGCGCTGCGTATCCGTTAACGCCGGATTCGCTCGTATCTCGAGGTCGATGTACGTTTCCCATTCGTCGTCCTGGGGAATTGTGATCTCACGCTTCTGGGCACCGTAGATTTTCAGAATTCGGCCAAAGTTGAAGTCCGAATATCGATTGCGCACATGACACCAGGCGCGAATGTGCCAACGAAACTCGTCGTTGGCGATGGCCGTGGGGGTGATCCAGCGGCGCAATGGAGTAGGGCGAGACAGTGATTGGTACTCGATCTCTAACGACTCGCCGGCGCGAATCGCCTTCAGCGTCGTGATGAGCATCGACGGCTCGACGTTCCGTTTCGGGCACTCAACAAGTGCCCAAGGTGGCGCCCATCCTACAAATGATGTGCCCTGGCCCGGGCCGTACGCTTGCAATGCCAGGAGCTGCAGGAAGTACTCGTCTGTGGAACCTAGAGACCGCACGGGCGTGAATCCGGGTGTCGCCTTGTACGCCTTTTCACTGGGGTCATAGGTCACATTATCGTGAGCCTGACTCTTGTACTGGTCCATGTCGGCCGATGCCTGCGGCATCGACACGCCAAAAAATTCGACCAGGTCAGACCGATTGATCTTGCCATCCCACAAAAGCCGAAATTCGACGAAGTCCAGTCTTCGTGCCTGGCCCCAGCGGTTTCGCTGCGGTCCTCTTGCCTCGTTTTGCTCTTCCACCGTGAACGGTTCCTCATTGTTGTAGAAACTTGCTCCAGACAAGTGACTAGGCTATACTTAGTTTACCCATTTGACTATGACTGTGGGTAAAAAGTTCGTAATCCACTGATTATACGCCGTTTTTGACGAGAAGGAGCTTGGATATGAAGGGCGATGCGAAAGGAATGCGCGGCTACCGGACGCGCAACAAGGACGGCGAGCTCAGGGATAAGAGGAATGACACGCATGTCGGCACCATCGAAAAGACGTATGGCCGTGACTTCGGCGTGAGGAGCGACATGCAACTCGGCACGCTCCTGAAGAGGGAGGGCATGGCTTCCCTGAACGATCTCATCCATAGCAACCGCGGAAAAAAGGCGAAGTAATCATGTCATTCCAGGTGCTCTGCACGTTCGACCTCAAGCACGCATCAAGCGCGGACTACGAACGCGCCTATGAGGACCTTCGCCGGATCGGGCTGGCGAGAGTTCAAAAGGGCACGAGCGGCGACTATGTCATTCCGACGACCACAGTTCTCGGAAAGTTCACAGGTTCGAGCCTTGAGACTGTGCGCGACTACGTTCGTGATCAGGTAAAGGCCGCGTTCAAAGCTCGAGGCTTCCGATCGGAGATATTCGTCGTCGTCGGGCGCGATGGGACCTGGGGATCTGCCACGACGTAATTCAAACGGTGAGTCCATCAGGGGGACCGATTGATGCCATCCAAATCCAAAACGGATACTGCTACAGACCCAACCACGCCCAGCGAGGTGACGAGGTACGTCCCAAGGCCTGTGCAAAACCTGCTTTGGGGGCGGGCTGCCGGTCGTTGCGCGTTTTCGGGTTGCAACCGTCCACTCTACAAATCGCCAGTCACCCAAGAGAGCGTCAACATCGCCGAGAAGGCCCACATCTGGGCGTTCGCTGCAGGCGGACCCAGGGCCGGCAGGACGCGTAATGAAGCGCTGAACGACATCGATAATCTGATGCTCGTCTGCCACGACTGTCACTGCAAGATCGACAAGAATTCTGAGAAGTACCCAGCGGAACTCCTTCAGCAAATGAAGGCGGCGCATGAAGGTCGCATCAGTCTGGTCACTGGCATCGATCCCAAGCGGGCGTCACGCGTTGTTCTTTTTGGCGCCTCGATCGGGGCTGAAAAGTCCCCCCTGGACAAGGACCGCGCCCATCAGGCGATGTTTCCCCTTCGCTTTCCCGCCACCGAGGACCCCATCAAGCTTTCAATGAGCTGGGCGGGCAGGGACAACACAGACACCTACTGGGCGACCGAATCGGCGAACCTGACGAGCGAGTTCGACGCTCAGGTGCGCTCTCAAACCGCTCAAGTTGAGCATTGGTCCGTATTCGGGCTCGCGCCGATCCCACTGCTGGTCTTGTTGGGCACGCTCTTCACCGACAAGCTGAATGCTGATGTGTACCAGCTCCAGCGGGAGCCCTTTCAAAGCTGGTCGTGGTCAGACACCAGCATCGATACGGAATTTCACGTTACGCCTCCGCAGAATCAGAGCGGCCCCGCTGCGTTGGTCATCTCGCTTAGTGACCGAATTTCACACGACAGAATTTTCAAGGTCATGGGTCAGACGGCTTCTATTTGGGAGCTCAGCGTAGCCGAGCCCAACAATGACTTCCTGAAGTCTCGCGAGCAATTGTCGGCCTTTCGAACGGCTGCCAAGCGAATCATCCGCGAGATCGCATCTGTCCACGGTCGAGAGCAGCCACTGAAGATTTTCCCGGCCATGCCGGTCGCCTGCGCGATTGAGCTGGGCCGTATTCGAATGCCCAAAGCTGAAATGCCGTGGGAAATCTTTGACCAACGCCAACCCGACGGCTTTGTTCGGGCCCTTGTTGTTTAGCCAGGAGTCGCCATGAACGCCGTAACAAAGTCGCCGCTTGAATTGCTGGTCCAGGAGTTGGAAGTGCCTCGTTCCTCATATGAGACTGCCGCGGAACGCTACGAAGACCTGGGCACGTGGTTGCATGATCCAGCGAAAGCGCAATGTGCTGCGTTCGCTCCTCAGGTGAGCCCTCAAGGTTCATTTCGACTTGGAACGGCTATCAAGCCGCTTGGGGGCGAACCCTACGACCTGGATCTCGTCTGCACGTTGACGCAAGGCGTCTCGCCGCTCACACATTCGCAAATGTCGCTGAAGAACATGCTTGGCGCGGACCTTGAGGAATACCGCAAGGAGCGACGCATTCAAAAGCCACTGGAGCCAAAGAATCGCTGCTGGCGACTCGAGTACCAGGACGCGCTTGCATTCCACATGGACGCAATGCCCGCAGTCCCGCATACGAGTCAAGAACGCCGCGTGCTGATGGAACGGATGGTGACAGCAGGCCTCTATGCACCTGATGCCGACGCCCTGGCTCGGCTCGCGCTGGCCATTACCGACAGGCGCCTTCCCAACTATCCGATCATTGACCCGAGGTGGCCCGTGAGCAATCCGGAAGGATTCGCCCGCTGGTTTGAACTTCGGATGAAGCAGTCGAGAAACGCGATTTCGCGCCGGGTTCTCATGGAGGCCGTGGCGAGCATCGAAGAACTGCCGACCTATCGTTGGAAGACGCCGCTTCAGCGCGTTGTGCAAGTTCTCAAGCGACATCGCGACATCATGTTCAAGGACAACCCGTATGGGAAGCCGATTTCGGTCATCATTACGACCCTGGCGGCCCGGCAGTATTCCGGTGAAGAGGACCTTGAAACGGCCCTCGGTGAGATTGTGCGCGGCATGGCAATGGCAGTGAATCCCTCCCGTCCTCGCGTTCCCAATCCGGTTAATCCGGCAGAGGATTTTGCTGACAAGTGGGCGACGCCTGAAGGGAAGAAGCTACGCCTGGAAGAGAATTTCTTCTTGTGGGTGGAGCAGGCGCAGATTGACTTCGAGCTTGTTGCTCGCGCATCCGGGCGCAGGCTGGTTGAACAAGCGTCCGAAAAATTCGGTGTCGACCTGTCCAGGGCGGGCGTTCCGACGGACAGGCCATCTCACAGTCCGCGGATCCAAGGCCTTGCTGCCGCGCCGCCGTCGCCGTGGCTGGGCTGATTGAACGAGCCGAGGTTCGACAGTTTCTTCGAGGGCAACCCCGGCTTGCCATCAGGCCTTCCAGCTCAGGATTGCTGATTCAAGGCGTCCTGGAAGTTGATGTGCTCGCGGCCGGAAAGGAGATTCATGACGAGTACCGTCTGAGTATTTTCATTCCGGAAGCATTTCCAAATATCGCACCGGTCGTCCAGGAGATTGGGAACAGAATTCCGAGGCACCCCAACCACCATGTCAGCTACGACGGGACTTTGTGCCTTGGTTCGCCGCTTCGCGTCCTGGATGTTTTGGCCAGAGCACCAACGATGGAGGGCTTTGCCGTCGGGTGCATCCTTCCATATCTTGCCGCGACGAGCTACCGCGAGCGACATGGCGGGGCGTTCCTCTTTGGAGAGCTCAAGCATGGCGATCAAGGTGAGATCGACGACTACGCGCAGCTATTTGGATTGACGAGTCCTGCCCAGGTAATGCGTGCCATGGCCCTGTTGTCCATGAAGAGGCGCGTGGCCAACAAGCGCCATTGCCCTTGCAACTGCGGCCGCACACTTGCTCGCTGCGCACTTCACCGGCGATTGTCGCCTCTTCGGAAAGTCGCAACGCGTCGCTGGTTTAAGGAGCGTGTGGCTGCATTGGCGTCGCTCTAGCTCCATTGAGCTTCGAGACCTTCGCTCCCAGCGCTGCGCGAGCCTGCAATTGCCTTTGTGTTCAAACGCCCTTGGCTCTGCTGACCGAACGGCTTGTACACGACTTTCTCGTCTTGAAGTGTCTCTTGGGTGACTACCTTGTCGTTCTCCCCAGCCAAGCGCATCTTTGTCACAGTCCCTAAAGCGCCTCATCGACGTTTACTGCGTACAGAGATCTGCTCCGACAATTCTTCGATGAAGACAGGATTGATTTTGCGAAGTCTATGCAGCTTCTACCCATCTCTTTTTTCGCAGTTACCATCAGCCCGTGATTGCCTTCATTTCCGCCTGAATCTTTGCGGCCTTCTCACTGGCAACGTCAAAGTTCGCACGCATGCTCTCGGGCACTGTCCGCAATTCAAACAGCGGGTTGAGCAGTGGGATGTCTTCATAGATGAATGCTCGCGATTGGCACACGCCGGGAAGGGCGTACCCAAACATTGAACTAAGGAGGTCACCTCGAAGCCATAGCTTTTGTGGAATGGCTTCCAGTCCGCATCGCCCTTTTGTGGAGATCCAAGTCAGCACGAAGAGACTTAGAAATCGTGCTGAGAATTGCAGCACCGGGTGAAATAAGCAATCGAATGTGCTTCGATAGAGGTAGGGGTGTATCAAGTCGAACTGCTCCCAATCCTTGTGAGCCTCGGCTATTCGCATCATCAAGAACAAGCATTTGAAACCGACCCAGGATTCGAGCTCGACATACTCATTGCATTGCGCTCGAAGCTGGCCGAGGTCGCGTGGAAGCATCGGGAGGGGTCTATCGCGCGGAAAAACAAGCAAGCGCTGAGGTGTAATTAGCACGTCAGGACTAGGCGTGAGCACCGGCCGATTCGGATATGGGATCCGCCACAAGGCGCCATCTAGATGGATGGGATTCATAGGCGCCGCATTCAAGAGGTCCCAAAAGGCATCTTGATACCACTGCTCGCTGCCGGGCGCTACCGATTCTCCAGCATGAACCTTGGCGTAGCTGGGATTGATCTCCCCCTTCAAAACTCGACAAAAGTAGCTTGACCTTCTTCCCTTGGGCGCGCCCTGGTGCTTTCTGGATGGGGGCACGAACCGATCAAGAAATCGGAGGATTTCATTTTGCGATCCCAGAGAAGGATCACGATCGGCGGGTACAAGGCTGCCGATCCAGGTCAAATTCCGAATGTATTCGCCATGTTGCATCGAGAAAGTAATCCCACTTCGCGATCTGCGGAAACTGTTCGGTACACGGGCCGCTTTCATATCCCGACGAACTAGGCTAGCGTCACTGGTCCCGCGTGACAACCGGAGACAAAGTTGTGAAAGCAGAAGTTGCAAACCGTACAAGCGAGCTTGAGCGCCAGCTCATCGAGACCTATGGTGTCCTGATTGGCGGAGATGCTTTGCGGAAGCTGCTTTGCTACCAAACGTCAGCAGCATTTCGGCAGGCACGTCGCCGAGGGACATTGCCGGTTGCCACGATTACGTTGCCGCATCGCCAGGGTGTGTTTGCGCAGGCCCATGACATCGCTCGATGGCTCGCCGAGACTATGAATAGGACCGAATCGGCGGCGTCGCCGGTTGGCTCAAACGAGAAAGGGGCACCACCATGACCTGAACCCAACCGGTGTAACCGCGATTTCGGGTTCTGGAAAAGGAAAAGCCCCAACGATACGGCTGTCGGGGCCCTTCACACGCAGAAGTAATCCTCTTCCTTTCCCTCCGGGCTGTCAAGACCCTTTGACGGCCAAATCGCCTCGCCTTTGCCAAATCGCCCCGGGGGATGACATCCCCAGGTAAGAGACGTGTTGCCCTAAAACCTGGGGTGGCGCCCCCTGAGGCCGAGTCCCTGGAATTTTTCGGGCGACCTCGTTCGCCCAGCGATCTTAGGAGGTCTCACATGCAAGTCCTAGCAAAGAAGCCCCCAACACTCAATGCCGCCATGGCGGCCGTTCGAGATCGTCGTGGGCACCTTTCAAATGTCCACATTTTTCAATCGCCCAAGAACGAATGTCGATTGGTCATCAAGGGCGACATCGCATTCATGGTCGCCATTTTGTTGGAGGGTGACCCAAATGTCGTTCGCTACCTCGTGGATCCACCGGCGGTACAAACAGTCATCGAAGGGGAGTCTAGAGGAACCCAGGTCGACTTTGCCATCTGGTTTGAAGATGGACATGAGGAGTGGTGGGAGTGCAAACGTGCCCGCGACGCCAGACCAGGTCGGACCGGGCGGGCGCAAGCGCAGCTGAGCGCCCAGGCACAAGCTGCACAGATGGCCGGGATTGTTTATCGGGTGGTTACCGATGAGGAGGTCCAAACAAAGATCTATCTCTTCGACAACTGGCTGACCCTCTGCGGCGCCATCACTCGAGCGCGCGGACACCCGTGTTATGTGGAGCAAGAGGCCCTGCGTGTTGCGTTTGGGCAGCACGGGAGAGTCACGCTGGCAACCCTTCTTGAGCGTGATGGTATCGATCAGGGCGCAATGCTCGGCCTCATTGGCAAACTACTGCAGCAGGGCACGGTGACTTGCGATCTGGACACCCGCCTATTTGGGCTCGACTCAATTATCGAGCGGAGGGCACCATGAGCGAAGTCGGTCGACGGCAGCTCATTCCCCTGCAGTTTTCTGACCTCAGCACGTGGCCAGATATCGAAACGTCCACCATGGATGCGTCGGCGCGCGACAAATACCACAGACGAAAGCGTGCAGTGGAGCAATATGCGGCGGGCGTCTCATTTGCAGATATTCGATCAGAGACCGGAGTTGCCCCTGCAGAAGTCTTTCGCCTGTTGAAACGTTGCGTTACCTCCGACGGGACTGGCGGAATTCTGGGCTTTACCGCGCTGTACTTCGGATTGGCCATCAAGCCCTACACGCGGCGCGCACCTGTCATCCGCCAGATAGGGGATGGACCTGGCGGTTGCGCTGGCGCGCTAACCCAGCTTTTTGAGGCGTACCCGGATGTTGAAGACTATGTTATCGGCTTGTTCCTAAAGCTGAGCAAAGAACTGATCCACGAAGCCCGCATCAGCTACAGAAACCTTCAAAAGGAATTCCTTAAAAAGCTGAAGTCGCTGGGATTTACCGACAACGACTGGCCCTTCAATACCAAGAACCTCGGCTACAAATCCCTACGGCAGTACTGCTTCGATCTTAGGAAGCGGGAAGGAAGCCGCTGGGTGGCGGTCCGACTCGGCCACGAAGCGTCTCGCCGGTCGAACGTAGGCATGCCACATCGTAAGCTGATTTCGCCGGCCCGCCCGTTCTCGATCGTGCAGCTCGACTATCACAAGGTCGATGCCGCCTCGATCATCGTCCTCGTCAATGAGCATGGCGACGAAATCGAAGTTCCGGTGCCACGTTGGTATTTCGGTCTGTTGGTCGAGGAGTCAAAGCACCTGATCCTGGGTGTCTACATCTCATTGGAGATCGAACCGAGCGCTGATTGTTGCCTAGAAACGGTTTACAGCGGGCTCTTCCCAGCCGAATTTGGTCCGAACGACCCTGAAGTGCGCTTCCTGCCGGACAAAAAGCTTCTACCGGGACATCTCATTCCAAAGCTTGCGGGCCAGTGCTGGAGTTTGATGAAGGTGGACAACGCCTGGGCCAATCTGGCGGGAGAAGCGCTCGATTCGATTATCTCGACGGTTGGCTGCGCAATCAACTTTGGCCCTGTACGAGCGTGGTGGGCACGTCCCATTGTTGAAAGGATTTTCAAGGATCTCACGCATCTAGGCCTGCAGAGACTCGCATCCACGCATGGGACGGGACCCTCCGATACGCGCGTCGATGATCCCTTGGGGAAGGCGATCAAGTTCCGAATTCTGCTCTCGGATCTCACAGCCATCATCTGCAAATGTGTCCGAGACTTCAACGAGATGCCCACTGAAGGCCTTCAGTATTCCAGTCCATTGAGTGCCACCCAGGCTGCCCTGGACCGGTCGGGCAGCGGTCTGATTCCGCTGAAGCTGCCACGGCCGGTTCAACAGCAACCCATGCTGTTGTGGCACGAGGAGGTGTGCACTGTTCGTGGCGACGTCGAGAAACACGTGCGGCCACACATTTCCGTGGGGCGATGTCGTTACAACAACGCGGAACTCGCAACTTCGCCTTGGCTCATCGGCAAGAAGGTCCGCGTGTTCCTTGATCGTCGCGACGCCCGAAATGCGAGGGCCGTTGAACTGGAATCCGGAAAGCCTTTGGGTGAGTTGCTGCCTGAAAAGAAGTGGGCCAACTCGGCCATTAGCTGGCGGGATCGGAAACTCCTGATTCGCGGCGGACTCTTCAAGCGTGCATCGCAGCTTCCTGACGATCCTGTCGTTGAAACTGGCCGCATCAAAAAGCAAGAACTCATGCAGTCCAGAAAGCATCGGCGGTCAAAGATGACCGCGTCCAAGGTAGGACTGGAAATCGCGCGAATTGAGCGCAACAAGTCGAAGGCCAATCGGGCGCCTAGCACTGGTCCCTCAGTTTCAAATGGGGATGATAACGAGATATCCATAACCACCACATCCCAAAGGGGAGCGGCCTTTCAACTGGACACGATTCCAACAATGCGCCCCGGGCGCAGGAGCACACGATGAGCACTGTTTCCGAAACGATCATTGCCGAATCAACCCAACAGCAGGTCCGTCCCAAGACCCGTGAGCAACTTCACGATCCGACAACCCGGGCGTTGCTCCTGACGGGTCACCCGCTGATCACCAATGAGGCGCTTCTTCTGACGCCGCCGGTGGAGGAGCTCTACCGAAAGGTTAAGCGCGTGGTCATCCTGCGCGAAACAGGATGTGCGTTTTCTGCACCAAGCGGGGCAGGGAAGTCGTCTGCACTATGGATGCTAACCAATATGCTAAAGCTTGAATTGCCCAACCTGTACATCTTTACCCATCAGACACACACCGGCGGCGTGAAAACTGAGCGGTCCATCTTTAAACACCTTCTCTCTAGCATCAAGCACGGCAGCACCGCAGGGCAAACGGAAGATCTGCGCATACGCCTGGTGAACACCATGGCCGATCAAGCCAAGCATTCAGGCTTGAACATGGTTGTCATGCTCATCGATGAAGCGCAGGCACTTTCGAACGAGGAGTTCCAATTGCTGAAAGACATCAGCAATGATTTGCAGAAAGAGCGCGTCCAACTGGTGACGATCTTCATGGGGCAGTCCCCAGACCTGGAGGCGCGGATTCGTGACATCTGGTTGTCTGCAAAACTGGACTTGGTGGGTCGATTTGCCATGCGCCACCACACCTTTCGTGCCTACAACTCATTGTCTGATCTTGCAGCGCTTCTCAAGGGTATTGATGAGGAAATTTATCCTTATGACTCCGACTGGTCATGGACCGAGTTCTTTCTTCCCAAGGCCTTTGGCGCTGGATTTCGACTTGCATCTGAAGCGCCGCACTTCTTTGATGCACTGAAGGCGGCGAGCCCGCATGTCAGCAGCGGAGAGTTCCGCTTTCCGGCTCGTCAGGTTTTCACTGCCATTCGAACGTTCTTGGTTGACAGCGCAGATCTTGATTCCCACGATCTGCGGCTACCGCCAACCCGATGGCAGGAAGCCATCGACTACGCGTTGCTGGGCGAGGCGATGCAAATGATGGAGAAACCCAGGGATCAAAGTGAGGTACGCACATGAGCGAGGGGGCGGCATGGGCCGGCGTGCACTTGCGCCCGCTGCCGTATGAATCAATGTGGAGCGTAATTCGCCGGTTCAAGCAGCGAAATGCGCTCAGCGAGTGGTTCATTCGCTCACGGCTTGCTGTCGACAAAGACAAAAGTCTTGGCGAAAGGTTTGAGGGCCTTTCCGGAATCACAGTCGATTACGCGGAAGAGGCGGCCGTCCACGCAATTCTTGATCCCTTCCTATCGCATCGGTGCATTCGAAACTGCCCAACCTGCATAAGTGCCGGATACCACAGCTACTGGCATCAGCTGAGAATTCTGCAACAGTGTCCGATTCATCTTGTTCCTCTCGTTGGCCACTGTGCCTCGTGCGGCAAGCCTTCGCCGCAGTACGTGCCGCATGAGGCTGGCCAATTGAGCATGCTGTGCGAACATTGCGGAGATCGTTGGATTGCGGATGAACCCACGGTTCAAGCGATGGAGGAGTTGAGCAAGGATAGTTCGAAACTCAGGCAGGCCTTCGTGCCGTTTTCGGGCTGGACACAACGATGCGTGTCGGGCAGAGACCTCGCAACGGCTTTGGCCGCTACGTGTCAACAGTATCGGGACTGGGAATGGTGGGGTTGGTCCGAAAGCTGGCTAGCCAACTTGCAGTGTCTTGGCCTGAGCATGCCAAGTGGCGGTGAACGAACCTCCTCACCCAATGCAGTACTGATTCGATGGCGTACCGATCGACCAGGCTGCACCTCTAAGCCACTGTGCGCAAACGAAGTAGGACGAGTCTATGACGCAACAATAAGGTCTCTGTGGCGCTGGGTAAGCGATGGAAAAGCGCTACCCGACTGGACGTATACAAATGACCTCTTTGAAGATGAACTTGATCTCGTGCAATGGCAGCCTACAGTTCTCGCATGGTTCCTATTGCGCATGTTCGTCGAGGGTTGGGCCTATCACGTGAATGGAATGGTGGCCTCAAATCTCCCGCAGAACAGGATGCATGCCTTTGAATGGCTCGATCCGCTCCCTTGGAGAAGTCGACTTACTCTTCGCGCCTACCTGCTGTCAGCGTACGCTTCATCCTATCATCGTATCTCGCAGTTTAAGTCTCAACGCCATGTAAAACTGAAAGATCTGCAGATTCCGAGTTGCTCTGCAGTCATTCGGCCATTCGGGTGGCTGAAGCGTCGCTATGTGGCCTTTCCCGAAGTAACGGGCATGCCTCTCTTTCCCTTCAAACCACTGCAATCAGTGGATGAAGTTGAGCCCGAAAGGCATCTGCACCTGTCCGAACGAATTGCTTGCGGGAGCCTCTGCGGAATCACCTCGGAAAGCCGTACGCACTTTTGTGCCGGCAGGCAAGTGAATTACCGCGTCTGCAAGCGCATTTTCGGACGACCCTACAAGCGGTAATTGACCTGTGCCGACCTCAAGAATTGCTGATTGCGCGTCGCGCTAGCTTTCGGCTTTCATGTGAAGCAAAGCATGCTCAATGGTTACAGACCATAGTGGAGTTTGGCGGCGCAGTCTTTCCGTTTCAAAATGCGAGCTCTGGCAATCAGTACCCCCAAAAAGCGGGCAGACGTGATGCTAGCTCGGCATAGGCAGTCTCTCCAGCAGACCTTGCTCAGGCAGGACATACGAGCGAACCGCAGCGTCTGCCAGCGCGTAGCCCCAATTGATCAGCCTTGCTTGAGTTTGCTGGGGAAAAGCGCAGAGACGGGTCTCGATCCTCGATAAGGCCTGAGTACTCTCAGAGTCAGCCATCAGCTTGTGAAGAGCGGGATAGCTGTCAATAAGTGTAGTAATGCCCCAGTAGGTGCCACTCTTGCGTTTCTGTTCGAATGACTCTATCAGTGCCCGCTTGCGCAATGCCCGAGTCTGATCAATCAGTATGTCTCGCACTCTGGAGAGCTGCGAGTAGTAGTTTGAGCGAATGTGAGACTCAGTCAGAAACGGTGCCCCGGCGTCGCTGACCAGCATGACGTCCTGATTCAGGGACTCTAATCCAAGATTGTCATAGATTCCGCCATCCCCGAGTTCAAGATCCGACTGCAGTTTCTTCAAGTCCGAATCCGACCCTTTCCAATCAGGCTCAGTCCAATCACTCGGATTTCCTTTGAGCTTGATTGGCGAGTAAATCGGTGGGAACGCACTTGAAGCGGCCACAGCCTGGGCAAGCGTCGGATTCAGAGCCCTGTTGATTCCGAGATAGTAGTCGGCAACGTAGTCTTGCGTGAACCTGAAGCTACGCCCTGTTTGCAGATTGGTGGCATAAATGACAAATGCCGGGGCACCACCTTGGGAGCGAGGTTGCAACGCTATGAGGCGCGTAGCCCCAAACAAGTCATCCTGATAGCGTTGCGCAAGATAGTCGCCAGCGGATTTGAATGGATTGATCAATCCACGCACGCCAGCTTGCCAGTCGATGGTCTGTGAACAGAACTTGAGAACTCGGTCCGCGATTTCCGGCTTAAAGTTGACTGCCTTTCCTTCCTCGAATTCGAGCGATTTCCAACGGTGTGCGAGGACACCGGACAAGATTGACCCTCCCGAGACGCTGCAGACCCGATCCAGCTTTCCTAGCAAACCAATATCACTCAGATACCAGAGACTGCCGAGTCCGAACAGCGTTGCTCTGAATCCCCCGCCAGACAGCGCAATACCAATAGTTCTGCCATCGGCAAGTGCCAAGATTGACCTCCAATTGACTGCGTAACGAGCACGTAAAGCGTTGTTTTAGGCGAATTGCATTTTACTTTTCGCGAAGACTAGGCGCAGCGGCAGTCGTTGCAAACCTAGATTTTTCTGAGGGGAAACGAGGATCAATCCGTTTGTTGGGAATGGTCTGAAGCACCTTGAATAAAGGGCGTATGACTGGCTACGCCGCCATCTGCGGACGCGCCCACTCGGGATTCCTTTGGTTGAGTGGTTCCGGCGGCAAAGTCAGGTACCGCCCAATGTTACAGATTGATGACGGTTTCCACGGCTCCAAGTGGTCACTCTGGCTTGCCACGAATCGAGATGGCCAAAGAAAGTCGCAAAAAAAGGCCAATTCCTATCAAGGTTAGTGGGGACATTGCCATTCAAACCTGTTAGAAAGCTCGCAAGCTTCGGAAGTCTGATTGGCTCAGTAAGGCCGACAATACTTCCGAATGCAGCACATGAATGTCGCTCATGGATGCAGACTCATGATGAAGTTATTTCCTGGGATCCTGGTCACGCTTTTCTTCACTGTTAGCGCAATGGCGCAGTCCGGGCCGGCGTGTGTGATGCCTGATCGCATCACGTCACCAGCTATGCGCTCAGTCGACTACCGGAACGCGAATGTCGAAACGGACTATTACGCCTATGTGCTCTCCTGGTCTCCAGAGCACTGCGAACGTCAGCGCATCGCAGGCAATGCGGCGAGACACGCGTTTCAATGCGAGTCCAATGCCTTTGGCTTTGTCGTGCACGGACTTTGGCCGCAGAGCAGGGCGGCAGCTAACGCACGGCAACATCCCCGACACTGCAAGACATCCGAAGCACTCTCCGTTGATCTGATCAAAAAGCACATTTGTACGGTGCCCGGTGCTGACCTGATGCAAAACGAATGGCAAGCCCACGGCACCTGCGCCTTCGATTCTGCAGCGGACTATTTTCAGCGAATTGAAGCGCTGTACGCGCGCTGGCCGAGGACGCGCGTGGATCAATGGGCCGCTCCTGGCAGATCAGTGTCGGTCGGACAACTAAAGAATGCGGTTGCGGCGGAGTCCAGCGGAAACTTAGCGGCGGATCAAATTGCTGTTTTCGTCTCCAGCGGGAATTACTTGAAGGAGATTTGGATTTGCCTAGATTTGTCCTTCGAGCCGATTTCATGCGCGGGGGCCGGGACGCCCAATAGTCAGGCAATCCGCATTCGGCCTGTTAGAACTACTCAGTCGGATGGGCAAACAGTTGTCACTACACTGGATCGACGGATCAAAGAGCCCGAAACCTCTGTTGACGCGGATTGCCCGCGGCCGCAAAGAAAGTTTGTGGGTTACTCGAGTGCAGTGAAATCAGCTTTCTGGAACTCGCTGTATGCCAGCGGCGGCAACACGATTTACTGCAATGTACCCTTTCGTTCCGACCAGCGAAGGACCCCGAAGGGGCTGCTCGTGAACATCGAACATGCCGTTCCGCAAAGCCGCATACGCGCAGCAAGTGGCAAGGGGGACCTTCACAATCTCTGGCCTTCGATCATGGAGATCAACAGCGCTCGCGGCAATCACGTGTTTGTCGACAGCATTCCTGGCGAAACGCCAGCATTCGCAGCCAGTCCGAAAGCAGAATTGGCGATCTGCGACTTTGAGGTCCAGACCATTCGCAAGCGCGACGGCGGACAGACCACAGTGGTTGAGCCGACTCAGATGGCCCGTGGACCATTGGCGCGCGCTGGTTTGCACATGGCGCTGGCTTACCCAGATACGAGGATCTCAGCCGAGGAGTGGCAGCTGTTCTTGTCGTGGCACAAGTCCTTTCCAGTTTCGGATGCTGAAAAGACGCGAAATCATCTCATCGAAAGAATTCAAGGCACGCGCAACCCTTTTATCGACCAGCCGGACCTTGCGGACGCCCTGGTATCAAGCTGTCGGAATTGAGCAATCTCCAATTCTCAACGTACGTGCTGCAGAGATATAGGCTGTCGCCGTTCACGATGCTTGACGAACACCAGGGCGGCATTCGACTAACGCAACACCGCTTCGCAAAGAGGAGATCAGAGCCATGTTGATTCCTGCGCCACTGGTAGATTACTTTTTGCTCGGGAAAACACGACCCGATGCACTGGAGCGATTCACACAGGACGGCGGTGTCGTCAGCGATGTCTGGCAGGCTTTTGCTGCCAACTCGGAAGGTAGTCACAGAGTCATCATCGAGCCGGCGAGGGGTGTCACGACCGGTGAACTCGGCTTTGCCCTGCATGAGGCGATCAAGCACTACAGAAGCTGGGGCCATGCCAGCAATTCAGGTCCCACGACCGTAGTTCCGTATGAGAACTTTGTTCTGGCAACCGTCTCGCTTGAGGAGCTGACTCGTGTCGTTTTGCCAACGACTTCTTGGTGGCACCAACGAGGACTCACGTTTCTCAAAGAGAAAGCGATGCAGTCTGAGGAAACGTTTGAGAGCACGCTTCATCGGGCGATCATGGCCAGGCTCAAGAAGGGGATGTCGATCACCGCATCAGACGTCGAGGTTCGCAACACGAGCGAGCTATTTCGCAGCAGAGTCGCGGCGTCAGCCCCCATCGCGGCACTCATCGGACTCTTCTACCTTCGGCAACCGGTATTCGAAGCGCTGCTTCGTGAGAACGAACGCAGTCCTGCCTACACTTCAATCATGCAGGATTGGATCGAAGAGTTCTCGGAGCAAATCGCAGGTGCCGCGACGGAAGAACTTGGGCGCCGGATTGATTGGCCGCGGTCCCTTGCAGGAATCGGGAAGCGCAACGGACCGCCTGAGTTCCAGTTCGACCACATACCACCGGAACTTGTACAAAGAGTGTTCCTGAATCGGTCCGGCAGCCTCGCTGATCTTGAGGGCAATCGAGCAGTCAAAGCGGATGCCGCCATTCGCGTGTTTGGGGTCACATGTGAACGTCTGGCTTGGGCGATCATTGATTCCGGCATTGAGGCCGAGCATCCGGCCTTCAGAAAAATCGATCAGGACGGCCGTATCGTCCTCTCGCAATACGGCAAACCCGAGAGTCGAATAAAAGCAGGTTACGACTTCACTTTGATCAACCGGGTCAAGAGCTATGACCTGATGGATCAAATTGACGACTCTCGCGACACTCAAATACAGGAAGCGTCCGCTCGGAGCATCGCAATTGAACTGCAGGAAGATCTCCAGTTCGATCCGACGGCGGAATGGTTCAGATTGGCTGAACAGAATCTCATCCTGATTGCCAAGCAGTTGCGTCGACGAGTCCAGCCTGATTGGGGACTTATTGAGCCGCTTATTCGAGTTCGAGAAGGTTCGCTAAAGCCGCTGCCTTCCTCGCACGGTACCCATGTCGCCGGCATTCTGGGTGCGAACTGGATTGAAGCTGATGATGCTTCCGGAGAAAGAAGAGTTCGACTCCAGGGCATCTGTCCCGACATCTCCTTGTATGACTTCCGAGTTATCAACCCCGGAAGCCTTGCAACCACAGAAGATGCCGTGCTGGCCGCGATCGAGTTCGCTCAATACTTGAACCAATCTGCTGGAGCCAACGGTCCCGTGATTCACGGTGTCAACTTGAGTCTCTCAATTCCGCATGACGTCCGCAACTATGGGTGCGGCGCAACGCCAGTGTGTGTTGCCTGCGACAAGCTTTCCAACTCTGGTGTTGTCGTGGTGGCAGCTGCCGGTAACCGAGGCTGGAACCAGATGGAGTACGGGTTTGGAAACTTTGTATTTTGCTCCATCACCGACCCGGGGAATTCTCAGGCCGCGATCACAGTCGGCGCGACGCATGGTTTCAAACCCCACACATATGGGGTGAGCTATTTTTCGAGCAGAGGTCCAACCGGCGACGGGCGAGCAAAGCCAGACCTAGTGGCGCCGGGCGAGCGCATTCGAGGACCGATCGGCAAGGCAAGCGAGGATGAGTTGGATGGGACCAGCATGGCGGCCCCTTTTGTCAGTGGAGCGGCCGCGCTGATCATGGCCAGAAATCCAGAGCTGATTGGCAACGCAGCACGCATCAAGTCGATTCTGTGCACGACCGCAACAGACCTTGGACGTGAGCGGTATTTTCAAGGGCATGGGCTTCTGGATGTCTTGCGAGCGTTGCAGGCAATCTGAACTGTAAATCTTGGGAGGGTAACTATGCCGTTCATCATTGAGGCACTACCGGCGAAAGAGGGCGATTGCTTGCTGCTCCACTGGGGAGAGGATGGGCAAACCAAAACCGCACTGATTGATGGCGGACCAGCGGGCGTCTATCTGGAGGCTCTGAGTGAGCGACTGAAAGAGCTTGGGGGGGCGATTGAGCCTGCCCGGCTCGAACTCCTGATGATCAGTCATTGCGACGCGGATCACATTGTTGGGGTGAGAGATCTACTCCGAAAGGTGAAAGCGGCAGTCGAGAACCATCAAGTAAATAAGGCACCTGCAATCATCGAGCGCCTCTGGCACAACACTTTTGAAGACATCATTGGTGATCCAGACAGCTCGCGATACACGGCGGCTACGGCTGGAATCGCTTCCTTGGCTTCCGTCGAAGGCGAGCCTTCGCCCGACCTTGAATCGGCGTTGCGATCTGCAGCAGCACAACGCAATCTCACTGATTCTGAAGAAGAGGAAGCGCTTGTACATGACCTCTCAATGGTTCTGGCAAGCCATGGTCAGTCAAGAGAGGTGAGGGATTTGCATAGATTTCTACGACAGAAGGATCAAATCCGTCCGATCAACCATCCAGCTGTCGACAGCAACGGCGATCCTGAACTCATCTCCACTGCACTCAACAAGAATCTGTTCAATCTGAAGGGGCTGTCGATTCAAATAGTCGGACCGTCTGTGGAACAACTGGAGTCCTTGAAGAAGGAGTTTGATGCGTACATCAAGAAGAACGGCCTGGTCGAAGCAGGTATTTTGGCCGCCTATTTGGACAAAAGTGCGCCGAATCTTTCCAGCATCGTCTGCTTGGCCGAATTCAATGGATCAAGAATTCTGCTAACTGGTGATGCGCGAGGGGACCATATTCTTGAGGGGCTCAAGTCAGAGGAGCTGCTGGATTCAGACGGGCATATTCACGTTGATGTCCTCAAGGTCCCTCACCATGGCAGCAATCGGAACACCAGCCTTGAGTTTTTCCAGGCTGTATCAGCCGATCACTACATCATCTCGGGCAATGGAAAGCACGGCAACCCGGATCGAGAGACGCTCGAATGGATAATTAAATCTCGCACTGATTTGAAGACTTACCATATCTGGCTTACCTATACCGCAGAAGAAATAGATGCGGTCCACATGGAGGAACTGCAGTCCAAGCACAAGCCATGGTTGATCCATAAGCACTCTGTTGTGCAGTGGCGCGATGAAGTGGCCAGCTTGGTGACATCATGTGTTGTACATGACTCAGAGCAGATATCTATTGCGTTGTAGTCAGTTGCTCGCAAAAAGGAGCGCGCCGAACTTACTTGAGTTGTCGGATCAATTTGGCCGGAGACATCGTCAAAGAGTCGCTGGACCTGGCAGTGCGAACAGCCGATATCAAGGTCGTGAGCCGAGAAGGTGTCGCGCGCAAGAAGGGTGCGTCCATTCGAGATCAAGACATCATTACGCTGAGCAAACAGCCGTCGATTTTCTTGCCCGCGCCATCCGCTTTCAGGCGGAACGATGGATAAACGCCAGCGCCGTCGCCCTGCACGGATTGAGGTGTCTGACGTGCCACCGCCTACCGCACGCGCGCCCAGTTCTGGTTGAAAATATGACTTTCCGTGGCGCAGTGCCTGATTGAAGTCAACCGCTCGCCGTGATTACGAACGAATATCAATATCGTGTGGCCTTGGCGAATCGCGAGAAGTTTCGCAGAGCGCTGGAGGCGGCCCCGCCCGCAGGTTTGCACCCCCGTGCGGTCGCCGCGATGCAGTTTGCGGCACGCCAGCAGCTTGCAGAGATCGAGTCAGACATCCGCGCATACGAGACTTCGAGCCCCCAAGGCGCCGCCTGAATGCGGCGGCAAGTCGACCGAATCGCCAGTGCGGTCACCTCCATCCTACCCGAGCCGAGGATAGACTTCACGACCCGATTAGCAGAAATTGTCTGACTAAAGATAATTTATCTGAACCCAGCTAATTGCCAATAAACGGTCGCCAGGACGCTCAGCTAGTCTGCAATGTCGGGTCCGCTAGCGAACACCATTCCTGACCGGGCCGGCTCGACTGCATGAAGCCGGCGCATCTCGGTGCCCACGACGGGCTTGGCGAACAGCAGATTGCTGGCTCAGATTTCCTGCCATTGGCTTAGGTGACCCAGTTGGCCTCGGTTGAACAATTGCCCTGTGCCGAAATCATCGCTGTTTCGCCGTACGAAGTTTCGCTAATTCGACCTGGAGGAGTCGCTTGAAGTCCGTTGCTTGAACTTCGCGCGGATCGGAACTATCGGAAACTTCGAGCAATTGCACAGATCCCCTTCCAACGCGCGTACAAAGTTTCGCCTATTGTGCTGTACGGATTTTCGCCTATTCGGCTGTGGGAATTCTCGCTTATTCGACGGATTCTCTTTAGTTCAGTCAGAAAAGACGCATGCCCAGCACATCAGCATGTCCGTCTGCTCGATGTGCCCTCATGAGGCGATCCAGCGAGCCTTTGCCCCAAGCGATCTCAGCGCAAGGAGCCTTTGGTGAACTGTCCCAGTAGCGCCGTCGCGCTCGCGCGCTGTGACACTTTCAAGATGAATGGTCGAGACGTATAGTCGTCCTGCTGACGTACCGCGCGCTGAATGGGAGGTGAGCCACATGAATAGTCCGATAGCAGAGAACGATCCACTGGAATCGCTTTTCTCTAACGATCCGCACACCCGTCAAATCGAGACCGACTTCTTGGTGCGGCTGGATGGGTTGATACGCACGAGGCCGGATGATCCCGAAGTGTTGCTTTCTCTTCTTGAGCTCCTTAACCATCTGGCCCCAAGGGGGACCGAGACCGATGCGGACCCGGTGCGTAAGCGTTTCAATGAGCGAGGCCGCGAAGACACTGAACCGACGCCGTAAATGGCGGGGGCCTTCTTTTTTTGCGGCCGCGCACCAAATGTACAAAGGACTTGCCCGCAATACTGCGGCGACCAGCTCGACAGGAGGCTCCACGTGGCGCAATCCCTCGCCCTAGTGAATCACGACCACCATGCTCCGCAGTACAGGCGACATGAGGTCATCACCTGGATCGCTGTGCTTAACCCATTGCTACCCAAGGTGGGCAATTCGAGGTTGATATCAACACTAGAGAATTGTTGTGCCGTTGACAGCGTAGGTGAGTACGATGTCTGGACTCACCTCAGAAAGAGCAGGCCAAAAACACAGCTATCCCCAGCCAAGATGGGGACCAGCGAAAGCATGCGGAAGCATATTCGATTCTCACGCCCATAATGCAGCGTTGCACGCCAGCTCGCCACGGTCGTAAGCACTGTGATGCCCGCGAACATGAGCGGGAAGGTCACTTGAAACGGAACCGTTTGCGCCAATACCTTGCTTGCGATAACACCGGCGGATGCGACTAGGCATGCACTAGTGGAGTAGTACAGCAGACCAATATATGCCCACTTCCACCCGTGCGTTCTCCTAAATCCATAGCGAATCAGAATCGCCGCAGCGGCAGCAATTACAGCCGACGCACCGTAGATGCGAAACACACCGCCGGCTATGCGATCTGGGTAAAAGATTACAGACGCAGAAGTAGCCGACAAGGAGACGAAGAACAACCACCCAACGAGCCTGTGCCGACGAGAACTTTTCGAGGGGGCCGCCTGGTGGAGTGCGCAACATAGTGCAACTAGTCCAAACGCAGTGTGAAGTACAAGATTGCTACTCACAAGCACTCGTTGATAGCTCGGGGTTGGTCAAGGGCCAGAGGCACATGCGCGCGCTCTTAGAGTGAAAACTCATTGCTGACACTGAGGATGGTTGCGCCTTCTCGGCAAGTAATTGCATTTCGGCACTCTGGGTTTTCCTGAAGATTCTTTGATTCATTGTTTCAGTACCTCTGGACTGCAGCAGTGATTTGGCGCGCCTGGTAGAACCGTATGCACCCTCTTCTGATTGGCAGCCGAAGTTCTGAATTTACAGACGTAACGCAGGGGGAACTATGAGAATTCAGGAAGATGGACATGTTGCAAGAGTGGTGAAGTGGCTCATTGCCCGACTAGGCGTGGCAATGTCTTGGCTGGGTACGATTATCGGTGTCGAAATCCGGCCAGTGCTCTGGCTATCAACCGGGCATGTCGAAGCCAATCTGGCCAACAATCTAGATGAACGGACGGAGAGTCCAGAACCTGTAGTCATTCCTGACGCCATCATCTATGGCGTTCCGAATGGATGGTTGATCCGATTCTCTGAAGGCGATCAACAGTTCGCGGCCGGCGGGCCACTCAAAGACATCGCGCGCCATGCTCGATCATGTGGCGCACAGTGGGTGAGGTTTGATTGCGATGCCAATGCTACCAAGGACCTTCCCTTCTGGGAGAGGTAGGCAAAACCAACAACAGCGTGTGTTTATTGACGTCAACGATGAGACAGTTCGAAAGGTGCGCGACGCCCGTCGCAAAGCATATGTTGCTTTGGCAAGAATCCTGCGTCTGTCGCGAGCGGGACAGAGAAAGGGGCCGCGATTGAGACCAGTGGTCGTTGCGAAGCAAAAGACTGCAGATCGAGCTCAGAACGCGCAGACTCAACCTGGAGTGAAGGATGCTGCGGCCCTCGCCCGCAGGATGGGCATGCCGCGAGCTCAACTCTTTGAATGGCTTGGGGTCGACCAAGAGTGCGTTCGAGCGAGGGATGTGGCTGTCTTTGGTCGCATTTCGACCGCCAGGATGCGCACCATCTTTGAACTGATTCACTTGACGGAGCACATGACAGGGCATGCTGCTGCCGCGCAGGGCTTCGATGCGGCAAAGTGGGTCTGCGGGTGGCTCAATTGGCCCAATCCTGCCTTGGGCGGTGTCAAACCGCATGAGTTGCTGGAGACGCGAACAAATCGGGCCAAACTGATCCGACTACTAGTTCACTCAGCGACAGGTGTGTCTGCGTAGTGCGATTGCCAAGAACCGATGGCGCTGTGAAATCGTCACGGATTGATGAAGGCAGTTTGGGTCTGCAGAACGGAGCACCACTCGAAACTCTTTCGAGTACTGGCGATCGGATCACTAATCTCGACTTCTCACCGTCAGCCATGTGTGATGCCGGCCGCATAATCTTTCGCGGCGGCGATCACCTTTTCTGGTTTTGAGCGCAGCAGTGACTTAGGTGTCTTGCCCCCAAGGAAGCTGTTTATCGATTCGAACCAGTAGGCCATGTCCCAACCATCTCTCCCGTCTTTTAGGAGGGCGATGACAGACGCGATCGCTTTCCTCGGTCGGTAGCCCGTATCGGGATCCAGACCGTAGACCGGAAAGTAATCTGTGCCGCGGTGATGGATAGCGAAAATCTTTCCCTGCTTCAGCCACCGGCTGGGCAATTCCGCCGGGTTTCGCACGCCCTGGCCCGCGAGTTTCGCAACATTATTCGCAGTCAGCCAGTCGCCGCTCTTCAGCACAGCCGACTTAGCTTGCGCTGTCATGGCCGCCAGCTTGAGTGCATGAGGCGGGACAGGGGCTTGCGGCACCAGCAAGTCGACGAGCTGCGCCATGGTATCCGGCGGGTGCCTCAATTGCAGCGCTGAAAACAGGTGGTCGGCAATGTGGCTGAGATTTTCGGCGAATGACTGAAATGACGAGGCGGTGGCATCGTCGACCGAAATCACGATGAATTGATCAGATTGACTCTGCTCCAGGTGCCTTTTCGCAGCCTTTCGCGTTCCAACGGCTATATGGACCTGGGAATGACCAGACTGTTTTCGCACGCGTGCTCCAGTATCGGATGATTCAGACCAAGGCTTCTACCATTGGTGGAAAGTCTGCATGACATATCTGGTTGCCGGTGTGTGGCCCGGGTTGTTGGCACTACGAATCTATGGCGTGTGGCAAACAATGCTGTACTAGCGCATGGGGATTGGATTCCACAAGCGTATTCGATTTCTGCACAGAGCTATGGTACGTTGAAGGGACACTCTTTCTTCCCTGAAAGCGCCATCTGATGGGCAGGCGTCGGTGAACAAGTATTGAGCGACTTCTCACCCGAATTAATGGCAAGACGTCGAGCAGGGGGATCAACTGGCGGAGCGTAATTTGGATATTCGAGGCTACAGCGAATTGAACGAAGCCGAACAAGCAGAAGTACGGCGCAGGATGGACCAATTGTTTGCGAGCGGACGGGCGGTCTACGTACCGCCGACTGACGAACGCTTCCCACCCGTCCCTCGACCAGGTGAAACAATCCATTGGAATGGCAAGGTACTCGTCGGTGAGCCTCTTCCCAATCGTCCGAAGGGATTTCTCCATCGCGCATGGCGGAGACTTTCCGCTTTGTGGCGACGCGCAAGCTGAAGCAGGTTTTCTTGATCACGAATAAACACCAGTATCTTGTGGCTCTCGCAAATCGCGAAAAGTTCCGCGAAACAGTGGAGAGGCCGCCACCGGCGGACCTGCACCCCAGGGCGGTGGCTGCCATGGTGGGTGCAGCGCGCAGGCAACTCGCGGATATCGAGTCTGAGATTCGCGCATTCGAAGCGGCGAATGGTGAGAGGCCCGTCTAGGCGGCAGAGTCCGTCATAGGTAACTTGCCAATAGAAGGAACGGGCCAGCGTCGAGGCAGTCTGGAATCGTATCAACCAGGCGCTTCGATCCGGTCACGGTCCTGATGCTCAAAGACTAGCTGGCCTATGCCACCCGCCCTGCACAGCAACGTGCAGAAGGCCCTCTTTTACGAATTAGCAGAAATTATTTTGCGGAAGATAATTTATCTTTCTTCCACCGAGGCATTGCAACAGCTCACAGACGTATTCAGACGCAAACTGGAATTCATGAATGCTGCGATGCAAACAGAGCAGCACTGGACGGGTGCATAGCAGTCGTTTGCGCTGCCCGGTGAAGTGCTGGGTGAGATTGCGCTCAAACACATGCGCACCTAAGCTTAGACATCGTTTGGCCAGTTTTGCCTTTGAGCAAGAGTGGCGTGGTAAGACCACCCCACATGGCGCTGGTGAATTGAGGTCCTAAATAAGCCGGATATTTCTAGGGCCCTCTCGCCAGACTTTCTGCGGCTTTCACGATCGACTTCCAATGTTCTGCCGGGAACCGCCGCTGATGCAACCGCACTTCCATTGCAGGTAACTTGCCCGTCTTGATCCATTGCGAGAGCTTTGGTTTTGGGATGCCAGTCCGCGCTGAAAGATCACTTAGAGTCGGTTGCCGCAGGAACTTGTCTTGATCTCGCTTATAGGCCTTCACTTTGGCAGGTATCCAGTAGTCGATGCCTGCTAGTTTCAGTACTGGCTTGGGGAAGTGGGCTGGATCCCCCCGTACCCAGTTCATTGCAGACTGCGGAGTGACACCGAAGTGTTTGCCGATGTCTACCGCGCGCCACAGCTTTTCCCTGCGCACGCGATCTCGCTTTTCGCGATAAAGCTCTACCGTTGAGCGGGCGTACAGCCACTCGGTGCCGGGTTTCACACGGTCAATTTCATGGCGCAGGCCACGCCCGATGAGGCGCTCAAGCAGTTTCATGGAGATGCCGAGATAGGCCGCCACATCTCGCGAACGCATGCTGTAATCAGCATTTACGACGAACGCTCGCTGCACACCATATCGCTCCTCCGCGAGGAGCACATCGCGCTCGCTCCAATGCGCTCGGTCATCCCAGAGCCAGGGATTCAGAGCCAACGCACGCATTTGCCGTTCCGCCTGACGAGGGCTGACCCCGAGGCGGATGGCAACCTCTGCAGTGGTGAAGAATCGAATGGTTCGACTGAGCATGGCTGGCAGATTTCCGGACGTCCATGCAATGATGGCATGGTGATAGGTTTTGCGGCTGTTAGCCCTTGCGTCCTTTCGGTTAAAGACCTTACCCTTGCCCTGAGGCCTCCACAGGGTGACCACAAACCAACAACACCTTCTCGAATTTGATCAATATCGCTGAAGCTCTCGACTCATGGCACTCCTTGTATATCTGATTCTGATCGTCCTCGTATTGGCGGGTTGCGCCGGCGTTCCGGCCCAGAAAGCTGAGCGCCTTGATCAGGCTATGTACCGGTGGCAGGACGAATCCCTCTC
The DNA here is from genome assembly GCA_033764435.1 of Burkholderiales bacterium. Taxonomy (GTDB): domain Bacteria; phylum Pseudomonadota; class Gammaproteobacteria; order Burkholderiales; family Usitatibacteraceae; genus JAEUMY01. The sequence goes on along the minus strand of JANRIX010000011.1, from coordinate 3,925 downwards.
CTTGATCCAGAAGTATCAGACGAACCCGCTGCGTGCTTCCCGGGTTCTCGCGGCACTGCACGGTGCGCTGCTGGAGGTGCGCGACGTATCAGCGAGCGAGTCGCAGCCATGCCGCATTCGCCAACTCAACGCCACGGCTGCACAAGTCCTCGAATATTTCTTCCCGCTCGAAACGCCGGGGCGGCTTCAGGCGCTCGCAGAGATTGCGGAGCAGGGCGGGTCTGATTGCAAGCTCGATCGCGTGCAGTCAGTCGTGCATTCTGTGCGGGCAAGGGCGCAGGCCGATGGCGCGTTTCCACCGCGACGAATCCGGACGAATCCCAGCCCGTTTGTTGGTGAATGGCGGCCGACGGCACCGATTTTCATGAACACGCCAGCCGAACCGTTTGCTGGGGAATGGCGACTGTATTTCTCGGACAATCCCGCCGTCTATCCGATAAAGGGGCCGCTCTCACCCAACTCTACAGCCTATCTCGATGCGACTCATGAAGTACTCAACATAAAACAGACGCTGTCACCGGCCCAGCAGAGTGCGGCAGACGACTGGCACCTTGATGCAGGATCCGTCACCCCACCCGGCGTTTGGAATCAACGCCTGCGCGCCATGCTCCGGACGTCCGGTGAGCAGGTAGATGAGATTCGGCTCTTCGCCGCGGCCAACAAGGCGATGTATGACGCAATGGTCGTCTGCTGGCACTACAAGTACACCTACTGGACCGAGCGACCGATCACCGCTGCAGAGCGACTGGGCCTGGGCTCATTCACGCCGCGACTGGTGACACCGCCGTTTCCGAGTTACCCATCCGGCCACTCGACCGTGTCGGGTGCTGTGGCGAAGGTGATTGCTGCCTACGTGCCCAGCTTGGAGGCAGAGGCAGATCGCCTTGCAAGGCAAGCCGCCGACTCCCGACTCTGGGGTGGCATCCATTTCACCTTCGACAATGAGGACGGCCTGGTGCTCGGACAACGTGTAGGTGCTGCAGCGATCAGGGCGATGCCACCGGTACCCAGACCCAGTCGCTGAGGCCTTCTTCACACTGAGCCCGAATGCCCACGGTCTCCGCTGCCTGTCCTGAAAGTTGAATCAACGCAGGTGTTCGATCGGTTGTCGCCGATTCACCGGGCGACGCTTTCTCACCAAAAAAATTTCTGATTTCCAGCGCCTTGATCGGATGGACTTTTTTCCATTCGAGCCGCAAAAACCTACCAACCTTTGTAGGTGACATGTAAGACGGCGTCGGGCAAGCTCCCGCAAAACTCAGGTGAAATATTCGCTCCGTCGAGGAGCTCTGCTGATTGGCACAGCGACGGGTGACACGCAACGATATGACGGCATCACGGTTGGCGAGTGCGGTATCGGGCTGCCACTGTTGACCGTGCACCGTTCGTTGAATGCGTTGCAGTACTTCGCCTTCCGGGACGCGCGCGATGACTTCAATCTCATGCGCATCCGTGGTCGAAGCCGACAGCCATGCCACCGTGGGTTTTGACGTGCTCAAAACCTGGTGGGCGGCGGGAGCAAGGATTGTCGGCGGTTCGCACGCGTAAGTATTTGGTGCAAAAACGGAAGCGGCAACAACCAATAAGAGAATTCTAATAAATGATGAACTTGTCATGAAAAATGCATTGACCGGAATCAAATCACAGGATATCTTCGCGCCCGCTTAACCGCAACGCGGCTGAGACCAGTTCAATACCAAGAAGAAACAAGAAAAGATTTCAGGGAGTTTCATGCGACGGCTCTTTGCTCGAGCCTTGGTTGCTTTTGCCCTCATTTTTTGGGCACTGGTCGCCAATGCGAACACATCCACTCCGGAGTTTGCCCCCGACCAGCATTCGCCCCGTTCGGGTGAATTGTCCGCAAAGTCAGGCGCGGCAAGCTCTCGCGCCAATCATCCATTTCCTTCGATTCATCTCGCTGAAGTTTCCGTCTTGGCGGGTGCCGATTCAGCCTTTTCGATCTTTGTTCCGCTCAATGCGGCAGGAAGCCAACCATGACCCCTACCGCAACGGTAACGCAGGCGGTATCGAAAGCTGCTCGAAACTTGTTTCTGTTTGCTATCGTGTTGACGGGAATTTCAGGACCGTCCGCAGAACAGGATGGAAGCATCTCCATTTTGCCGGCAGCGTACGGTGCCCAAACAACCCAGTACAGCTACGACGCTCTGGGCAGACTGATTTCCACGACAGATGCGGAAGGCGTGACCACAGACTATGTCTATGACAAGGCAGGGAATCTCAAGTCTGTCACACGGCGCGCGCTACCAGTTCCAAGCATCGACTCGCTGACGCCAAGTAGTGGACAAGTCGGGCAGGCCGTAACGATTCGCGGCACCAACTTCAAGGCGGTCGCTGCGGAGAACACGATCAGATTCGCTGGTGTTGCCGCTGTCGTGTCGTCAGCAACCACCACCACGCTGCAAACTTCGGTGCCGACTGGCGCGATTTCGGGGCCGGTCACTGTCACGACCTCCGCGGGTTTGGCGACAAGCCCCAGTCCATTCACAGTGCTGCCGTCACAGCCGCCGCAGATCACTGGCATCTCTCCCACTGTGGTCGCGCCTGGTGGCGCCTTCACGGTCGCGGGTTCCAACTTTGTTCCTGCCACTTCAGGAAATCAAGTCACGGTCAACGCCGCCACGGCGACTGTCACTGCCGCGACTGACCTCAATCTCACCGTCGCCGCGCCGATCGCATCCGGCGGCAAGGTCAAGGTCACCACGCAGGCCGGCAATGCGACCAGCACAAGCGATCTCTTCATTGTGCCTGCGCCGAACGTTGCCGCCGACGTGGTCGCGACCGGGCGGGTGTCCGTTAATGGAGCAGGGCAGACCTTGCCGCTCGCGGCGAGCAAGATCGGTCTGCTCCTGTTCGAAGGCACGGCGGGGCTGACCGGACTTAAAGCGCGGCTGACGAACATCACGTTGCAGACGGGCACCGTTGCCCTGTTCAAACCCAATGGGCAGCAGTTGGGTTCGACGCAGTCATTCAATGCCGGCACCAGTTCGATTTCTTTGCCTGTTCTTGAAGACACCGGTACTCACACGCTACGGGTCATCGCAGGTGTGGCTGGTGGCAATGTGACCGTATCGCTGGGCGAGGATATCGAGGGGCCGATCACTCTGGATGCCGCGCCGACTAGCCTTGCGTTTGCTGCTTCGGGCCAGAGTGCCAGGCTGACCTTCACTGGGTCGGCCGGAGCGCAATTGGTGCTTGATGTGACCGACGTGTCACTGACCGGAAACGGCGCAACGATTAATCTCAGGCAACCCAACGGCAGTCTCTTGTACTCTGGTTCAGTCGGCGCCACTGGCTTGTTTGCGCGGCTGCCATTGCTCCCGGTCAATGGGGAGTATGTACTCGAGATAATTCCATTCAGTGGGGGCTCGGGCTCGCTGAAGGTCGCTCTGGCTACCGTGGTGGATCAGGACTTCGGACCGATAGCAGTGGGTGAGACCAAGGCGGTCGCGACGACGGCACGCGGACAGCTCGCGATTCTGTCGTTTGTTGGGGCCGTCGGTGACCGTCTGGGCCTCAACTTCACAACAGTGACATTTGCGGGTGGTGGAACCGTATCCGTGCGCCGCCCCGACGGCAGCTTGCTCTCGACGGGAACCATTCCCGCTGCCGCGGGCGCAGTGGCGATTCCTGACCTGTCTGTGGCGGGCAATTACCGCGTCGAGATTTCCGGGATCAATGGGAATCCAGGTGCGGCATCGGTGACGCTCTATAGGTCTGGGACAATTGACGCTGGCTTACTGTTGCTCGGCCAAGAAAAGACTGTCACCTTTGATTTCCCTGGTCAGCAGGCGACCTTGACGTTCAGTGGAGCGGTTGGACAGCAGCTTGGATTGACGATCAGCGGCTCGACGCTGACGAACGGAGGTTCGTACTCCATTACCGCGCCTAACGGGGCGACGTTCCA
>JANRIX010000029.1:0-7465 GCA_033764435.1 Burkholderiales bacterium | reverse complement strand
GCGCCAGACGGCGCTCCTGGAACTGAAGCTGGCGGGCATCCGCCGCCTCGCGCATGGCGACTTCTTCCAGCTTTTCGGCGTCGGCTCGCATCGCGAATTCAGCGCGATCTACTTCGACCTGCTGCGCGCGGAGCTGTCGCCTTTCGCGCAGAGCTGGTGGGACCGCAACCAGCGCTGGTTCACCCAGCGCGAATATTCGCAAGGCAGCTTCTTCTATCGCGGTTTGTCCGGCACGGTGGCGCAAGCCTTTCGCCGATATCTGGCACTGCGCCCGGCGTTGCGCGACAGCATCGAAGCGCTGTTCGCCGCGCCGACGCTGGATGCGCAGCGGGAGTTGTACGACGCGCGGGTCAAGCCCTACGTCTGGAGTCGGCTGATCAACTGGACGCTGTCGCGCCAGGTCACGATGTCGATGCTGGGCGTGCCCCATCCGCAGCGCAAGGAAGTGCAGGCTCAGCACGCGGGCGGCGTGGCGGGCTTCGTTCGCGACAGTCTGGAATACGTGCTGCGTGAACTGCCGTTGTCCAGCAACTACTTCTACTCGGTCTACGTGCGCGGCGGCTACACCGCGGACTGCTGCCCGGAATACCTCAAGCCCGCCAACTTCGCAGCGCTGAAGGCCGGGCTGGCGGATTGCATCGTCCCGCACACCACCACCATCACCCGCTTCCTGCAGTCCGGCCACGAGCCCATCAGCCGCTTCGTGCTGCTGGACCACATGGACTGGATGGCGGGTTACCAGCCGGACGCGCTGGTCGAGGAGTGGCGATACATCCTGAAGCGCGCACGGCCGGGCGCGCGCGTGCTGTTCCGCAGCGCCCATGCGCGCCCCCGCTATCTCGACGCGATCACGGTCGATGACGCCGGCACGCGCCTGAACGAAGTCTTGCGTTTCCATGACGACTGGGCGCGCGAACTGACCCGCCAGGATCGCGTGCACACCTATGCGGGCTTCCATATCGGGGACGTGGGAGCGCCGGCATGATGCTCATCGATGACGTGACCGTGCTCACCCGACTGCTGCGCGGTCAGCCGCGCGATGGCAGTCATGCCGAGAACCTGGAAGCCTTCTACGCGCCGCAGGCCAATCGCTACGACCACTTCCGCGCGCGGCTGCTGCACGGGCGCGAGGCGCTGCTGGATCTGGTGGACGTGTGGCCGGGCGATCGGGTGGTCGAGCTGGGTGGTGGCACGGGCAGCAATCTGGATCGGCTCGGCAAGCGACTGGCGCGGCTCGAGTCCTACGACCTCGTGGACCTTTGCCCCTCATTGCTGAACGTCGCTCGCGAACGTTCAAGGCATTTTCCGACCGCGAATATTCGCGTCCATGAAGCGGATGCGACAACTTGGCGTCCTGCCGCACCGGCCGATGTCGTGCTGTTTTCCTACTCGCTCACCATGATCCCGAACTGGGAGGCGGCGCTGGACAACGCGCTGGCCATGCTGAAGCGCGGCGGCAAGCTGGCGGTTGTCGACTTCCACCTGGCGCAGGATCTGTCGCCGGCGATCGCCGGATTCTGGCGCCGCTGGTTCGCGCACGACGGCGTGCATCTGTCGCGAGAGCATCTGCCTGCACTGCAGTCGCGCCTTGAAACCGTGACCTGCATCGAACGCAAGGCGCCCGTGCCTTACCTGCCGGGCGTGCGCGTGCCGTATTACCTCTTCATTGGACGCAAGCCATGACCCGCGTGCGCACCCTCTTCCTCTCGGACATCCACCTCGGCACGCGTGGCTGCCAGGCGGAACGGCTGCTGTCCTTCCTCAAGCATCACGAGGCGGAGAACATCTTCCTGGTCGGCGACATCATCGACTTCTGGGCCATGAGCCGCAGCGTTTGCTGGACACCGGCGCAGAACACCGTGGTGCAAAAGGTGCTGAAGCGTGCGCGTCACGGCGTGAAGGTGCTGTTCGTGCCGGGCAACCATGACGAGGCGCTGCGCGAATACGACGGCACGGCCTTTGGCGACATCCGCATCGTCAACGAGCACATCCACGTGACTGCCGATGGCCGGCGACTGCTGCTCACCCACGGCGATGCGTTCGACCAGGTCACGCGCTATCACAAGTGGGTGGCCATCCTGGGCGACATGACCTACAACTTCCTTGTGCGGGCCAACGGCTGGCTGTCGTGGGTCCGGCGCACGCTCAAGATCACCGGCTACTGGTCACTGGCGGGCTACGCCAAGCGCAAGGTGAAGTCGGCTGTGAGCTTCATTTACGACTTCGAGGAGTCGGTGGTGAAGCATGTCAAGGATCGCGGGCTGGATGGCGTGATCTGCGGCCACATCCACGCCGCCACCATTCGCGACATCGATGGCGTAACGTACATGAACTGCGGCGACTGGGTCGACAGTTGTACTGCACTGGTCGAGCATCTCGACGGGCGCATCGAACTCATCGAGTGGAAAGAGGAAGTCGCCTCGCTTGCCGACCTGCTCAACGAAGAGCCACCGGTGATGTTGCCCGGCAAAGTGGGCGCCGCCATGGCCACAGCTTCCGCATCTTCACAAGCGGCAGAAACGCTGGTGCACTGAGCCCTTCCGGGGCCGCCGCTATCCCGCCAAGGCCAGAGGTCCTGAGCGCACGCGCCCGCCAGTTTGGTCCGCCAGCACTGTCTCGAACACCCGTTCCAGCTGTCCCACGATGCGGTCCCAGTCGTTCTCGCAGGCCGTACGACGCGCTGCCTCGCCCATCGCACGCGCCGCATCAGGGTGCGTCGCCAGCCACAGCGCATGTCGCGTGAACTCATCTGACCGGTCAAGCGAGGCCAGCATGCCGTTCTCGCCATGCCGGATGAGCTGCGAGGCGGCGGCATAGTTGTACGCCACCAACGGCAGGCCGCTGGCCATCGCCTCGGGAGTCACGTTGCCATAGGTTTCAGTCAGGCTTGGAAAGAGGAACATGTCCGCCGACGCATAGTGTGCAGCCAGGTCTTCTCCCGTTTTCATTCCTGCCAAATAGGCCGCCGGACAGCGGCGCGCGACATCCTCTCGAGCGGGACCATCGCCGACCAGAACCAGGCGAATATTCGCATCCGCAGCGCGCATGGCTGCGAAGGCAGCGAAGATCGCAGACAGATTCTTCTCCGGCGCAAGCCGACCCACGCAAAGCGCCACGCGATCGGCGGGCTGGGCACCCCAGCTCGCTCGCAGCGCTTCGCTGCGCTTGGCTGGATCAAAACGGCGGGTATCCACACCACGCGCCACCACCGCAACGTTCTGGAAACCGGCTGCCTCCAGCTCGCGCTTCATGGCCATCGTGGGCACCATGGTGCAGTCTGTGCGGTTATGGAATTTGCGCAGGTAAAGGAAAATCGGCTTGGACAGCCAGCCCATGCCGTAATGACGGCTGTAGGCGTGGAAGTTGGTGCGGAAATCAGACGTCACCGGTAGCTTGAGGCGCTTGGCCGCTTGCAGTGCGGACCAGCCGAGAGGCCCTTCGGTGACGATGTGCACGAGGTCCGGGCGCTGTCGCGTCCACATGCGGATGAGCGCATTCTTGGCCGGCATGCCCATGCGCAGGTCGGGATAGCGCGGGATGGGCAGGCCGCGCATCAGCACTTCCGAGAGCCCACCATCACCCTCGGCATTGCCACCCGCTTTCTGTCGCGGCCGGATGAGTTGGACATCATGCTGTCGCGCCACAAGACCGCGGATGAAGCACGCGATGGTGAGCGCGACGCCATTCACCTCGGGCGGATAGGTTTCCGTGACCACAGCGATGCGCAAAGCTCGCCGCGCGGGCTTGAGTTCATCCACGGTCAGGCAATCGGCTTCGGTCATGCCGGCATGGTGACTGCCCAATGCAACAGTTAAGTGACAAAAACGGCGTTTGGCCAAGAATATTTCCGTCACATGCAGGTCACATTTGAAAGTCACCATCGCGTCAACTCAATCCAATCCGCAAACGAGGGGGACGCCTTGAATGACTTCCTGAAAGAGCTGCACATCCAGCGCATGGATGACCATCGCTACTACCACCATAGCACCATCAACCAGAGCCTGCACCTGGTGAGCGCCGTCAGCTTCGTCTGCGCCTACGTGATGCTGTTCTTCGATCCGGCCATTGCCGCGCTCATGGCCTGGCTGATCTCCATGACCTCGCGCCAATCCGGCCACTTCTTCTTCGAGCCGAAGAGCTACGACCACATCAACCAGGCCAGCCACGAGTACAAGGAAGACATCAAGGTCGGCTACAACCTGCGCCGCAAATGGGTGCTGATGGGACTGTGGGCGGCGATTCCGGTCGTGCTGCACTGGGACCCGACCTTCTTCGGCTTCATGTCACCCGCCACCACGGGCTGGGAGTACGCGCGCGACGTCGGCCTGCTCTGGTTCTGGCTGGGCGTGGGCGGACTGGTGTTCCGCACGGTCCACCTCTTCTTCATCCGCGACGTGTCCACCGGCATCGTGTGGGCCACCAAGATCATCACCGACCCGTTCCATGACATCAAGCTCTACTGGCGCTCGCCAGCCAAGCTGCTGCGTGGCGAGTTCATCGATCCGGCTTACTTCAACCAGCGCGCGGAGGCGGAAGCCGAGGCGTTGGCGGTTCGCGGCAGCGACTGAGAGCGGATGCGAATATTCGCATTCAAGAGCCGCACAGTGAACGGGGCGCTCGACAAATCGAGCGCCCCTTTTCATTGCAAGCTGCTCTCAGAACACATGACCCAGCATTTCCCGCAGGACCTTGCGGCGGATGCCCTTGTTGCTGAGCACATCATCAGTGCGCCACCAGCCATCCTCCAGCATGGCGGCACCGGCACGGATGAAGCGCGTGATGGCTTCATCAAATTCCGCATCGGTGTAGTTGAGGCTGAAGATCAGTCGGCCCGTACCCACCCAGGACAACAAGAGGCCTTCACGGCGCAGGTAGTACTGCAGCATCCAGTTGTACCGCGACGGCTTCGTGTACATCACCGTCCAGATGGACGACAGATTGGCCACGCGCACCGGCAGCCCGGCGGCGGCGAAGCGTTCGTTCGCGAGACGGGCCCGTGCGTTCCAGAGTTCGTCCAGGCCCTGATACTTCGCAGCGATGGCGGGATGCTCGATTCGCTCCAGGAACACTTGCATGGCAGCCATGACGGCGGGATGCGAATTGAACGTGCCTCGCGCGAAGCAGATGTCGGCCGGGCGGTCCTCGCGGAAGCGCTTCATCAGATCGGCCCGACCACACACCACGCCGACTGGAAAGCCACCGCCCAGCGTCTTGCCGTAGGTGACCATGTCTGCCTTCACCCCGAAGTACTCCTGCGCGCCGCCCTTGGCGAGACGGAAGCCGACAAACACCTCGTCAAAGATCAGCACGATGCCACGCTCCGTGCATACCTCGCGCAACTTCTTCAGCCAGGCGGTGTAGCCCGCGCGATCGAACTGCGCGCTGCGCCCGGAATCCACCAGCGAGGAATCACCCGGCGCATTGGCATTGGGATGCAGCGCCTGCAGCGGATTCACCAGCACGCAGGCAATGTCCTTGCGTGTCCGCAGCACCCTGAGCGACTTCTCATCCATGTCGCGCAGGGTGTAGGTCTTGTTGGGCGGCAACGGATTGCCGAGGCCGGGCTGCACATCCTCCCACCAGCCGTGATACGCGCCGCAGAAGCGCACGAGGTAGGGTTTCTTCGTGTGGTAGCGCGCCAGCCGCACGGCCTGCATCACGGCCTCAGTGCCGGACATATGGAAGGACACTTCATCCAGCCCGGAAATGCGCTTCAACGCGGCGACGTTGCTGGCGACGGCGGGATGATAGGCGCCCAACACCGGCCCCAGCGACTCGGCGCGCGACAAGCCGTCGGCCATGCAGGCCTTGTAGAAATCGTAGCCGAACACATTGACGCCATACGAGCCGGCGAGGTCGAAGAAGCGGTTGCCATCCAGGTCCATCACCTCGACGCCGGCGGATGCCTGCACGAAGCTGCCCATGGACAGGCGGGACCGCAGATACGGACTGAACTGGAACGGCACGCGATAGGCACCGGTGAACTGCATGTCGGAGATGTCCGCTGCAGCCGCTTTGGTTGCAGCCAGCGTCAGCGGGAAACGCGCCGCGAAGTCCGCCTCCAGCTGTGCCAGGCCGCGCCGACGCCGTGCCACCACTTCCGCCGGTGCATCGTCCGCATTGAAAAACTGGGCTTCGTCGTACGCATAGCCGGGCAGCAGCTTCGCCAGCCGCTTGGCCATGCGCGAATGTCCCGCAAGCGAGGGATGCTTCGCGCGGGAGAGCTGAAGTCGCCGCACCACCTTGGGAAGGGTCAGGGCCACCATACCCAAACTCGCACCCGCGCCAGCCGCCATCAATGCCATGGATTCCGTCATGTCCGTGTCCAGCAAAAGGGAATGACAAATTGATAACAGAGCCCGTTGACAATCCCGTGACACCGAAGCGAAGCCTGCGCGAGCGGCTGCTGCTGCAAGAGGACTTGAACTTTCTTCTGACCAATCGCATTCCTCGCCTGGCGGCCACGCGATTCATGGGCTGGTTTTCGCGCATCGAGAGCCCGCTGCTGACCCGCATGTCGATCGCCATCTGGCGAATATTCGCACCGCTGGATCTGGGCGAGGCCCAGCCCCGCGCCTACCGCAGCCTGCGCGAGTGCTTCATCCGCGAGCTGAGACCCGGGTTGCGCCCGGTCCACCCGGATCCCGCGATCATCACTTCGCCGTGCGATGGCATCGTCGGTGCGTGCGGTAGCGTACAAGGCACCGAGGTGTTCCAGGCCAAGGGATTTCCTTACTCACTGGAAGACCTATTCGGCGATTCACCGGTTGGCCGCGAGCGCGTGGCGCGGTTTCGCGACGGCGTGTTCGTGACGCTGCGTCTCACGTCCACGATGTATCACCGCTTCCACGCGCCGGCGGATGGCACCCTGACCCATCTGACCTACATCAGCGGCGACACCTGGAACGTGAATCCGATCGCGTTGAAACGGGTGGAGAAACTCTTCTGCAAGAACGAACGAGCGGTGCTGGACTTGCGTCTCGACGATGGCGCAATACTGGCACTGGTCCCGGTGGCCGCCGTTCTGGTGGCGAGCATGCGCTTTCACTGCGCGGATGTTCAGCTGAATGCCGACTATGCCGGACCCAACGAGATCGACGTCAACGCGAATATTCGCAAGGGTAAGGAGCTGGGTTGGTTCGAACACGGCTCGACCATCATCGTGTTCGCCCCAAGGGGGTTTGTGCTCGCACCCGGCATCGCGACCGGTGCGAATATTCGCATGGGCCAGCCGCTGCTCGGTCGGATGCCCAGCGAGCGTCAGGGTTTCGCGTAAACGCGCTTCCCCGCTACCCAGGTTTCCAGCACGCGCACGTGGCGCAGGTCACGTGGCGCGATCCTGAAAATGTCGCGATCGACGACGATGAAGTCGGCCCACTTGCCCGGTTCCAGCGAGCCCAGCACATCCTCCTGATGTGCGGCCCATGCAGCGTCGAGCGTGAAGCAGCGCAGGGCCTCCTTCAGC
>JANRIX010000021.1:0-2747 GCA_033764435.1 Burkholderiales bacterium | reverse complement strand
TTACCCGCGTGTTGAAAGGCTACGTGCAGACCGAGGTGGCAGGATGATCGTACGATGGCTATCCGCATCACTGTTTTTCCTGGCTCTTCTGGGGGCCTGGCACCTCGCCGTGAAGGCCAGGATCTGGTCGCCCCTCCTGTTGCCGTCTCCACTGAGTGTCTTCGACTATCTGCAATCCGCCATGGCGGACGGCACACTCTGGGAGGCCACCGTCGTCACCGTGCGGCGGCTCCTCATCGGATACGGACTCGGCATCCTCGCCGGGCTTCCCTTGGGTCTCCTCACGGCCTCATCCCGCTGGTCGCAAGACACCATCGGGGTCCTCGCGTTGGGACTCCAGACACTCCCCAGCGTCTGCTGGGTGCCGCTGGCGCTGCTCTGGTTCGGCCAAACCGAATCCGCCATGCTCTTCGTCGTGGTGATGGGAACCCTCTGGTCGCTGATTCTGGCCACCGACAACGGCGTGCGGACGATCCCGCCTATCTATACCCGCGCCGCCCGTAGCATGGGATCGACCGGACTGCACACCTGGACGCATGTGGTCCTGCCGGCATCACTGCCCTTCCTCCTGAGCGGCATGAAGCAAGGCTGGGCTTTCGCCTGGCGCTCGCTGATGGCAGCGGAAATCTTCGTCACGATCCTGACCGGCTTCGGCCTCGGCCATCTGCTGCACTATGGCCGTGAACTCAATGCCATGGATCAAGTTGTCGGCATCATGTTCGTGATTGTCTTCATCGGGCTGGCTGTCGACAAAGCACTCTTCGCTCCGATTGAACGATTTCTTCACCGCCGATGGGGAACCGGCCGGCCATAAACCGCATACACAGCATGACGCACCCTGCCCTGGGCTCAGATCGGGTCGGCTGACACCCGTTCACGCCCTGTGGTACCGTACGCCATGGCATCTGCACCTCCCGGCTTCATCGCGCGTCTTTCTATCGGCAAGAAACTCGCCGTTGCCTTCGGCTTGATCCTGCTGCTCCTCATCGGCAGCTTCTCCGCCACGCTCGTCTATCTATCCCGCGTAAACAGCTATGTCGATCGCCACCAGCGCATCACGATCCCAGGCGTCGTCACCGCCTCGGAAATGCTCCGCAACGTCGGCGAAATCGAAACCCGCATGCATCATGTGCGGGAACATCTTTCCGGCACAGACCGCACCGCCGGCTTTGAGGCGATTGCCGGAATCGAACGACGTACTCTGGCGGCTCTCGATACCTATCAAGCAACCCACGCCGCCCGCACCCATCCGATCCTCTACGGCATGCTGGAACAACATGGCCGGATCGACCTCGCCGAACAGGAAGACCAGGCGATCGTCGCCATTGCGGACGGCATTACCTCCTTACGCGCACAACGGGAAAATCTGGCAGCAGCGCTTGGCCCGAAACTCGCCGAACCGGCCGCCACAGAAGCCACTTATGAGCAAGCTGCCGCGCACACCCAGGATGCTATTGCCTCCTTGATTGAGGTGCATCGAAAAATCGACGTGGAAATGAAGATCGAAGGAGATAGATTAGTCGATCAAGCCAGAACCTTGGTCGTCGGCATCATCGGCGTGCTCGGGCTCCTGATCGTAACGATCTATGCGATCATGAAGCGGCAAGTGGCCAACCCGCTCAGGCGCCTGGCAGCCACCGCCGACCGTGTCGCCCACCACGATCTTGCCGCGCAATTCGAACCCTGGCCCAGTCGCGACGAAGTCGGCGCGCTTGCCGGTTCACTTACCACCATGCTGACGAGTCTTCGAGACCACAGCACCGCACTGATGCGGAAGACCAAGGAGCTGGAAGCCTTCACCTATTCGATCGCCCACGACCTCAAAGGGCCCCTGCGCGAAATCGAAGGATTCTCCTCCCTGCTCGAAAAGCAGTTTGCCGATTCGCAGGATACCCAGCTCCGGCATCACATCGGCATCATCCGCTCTTCTGCGTTGCGCCTGACCCATATGATCGACGCACTGTTGAAATATTCCCGGCTGGAGCAGCAGGATCTGCCGCGCATCCGCTTCAATGTCCTTGAAATGATTTCCAGCCTGCTGGTCGACCGGCAGCAGCTCCTGACGGGAACCAAAGCGAAGATCACGGTCAACCTGCCGTATTCAGACCTGTACGGCGAACCGGTCAGCGTGCGCCAGGCCATCACGAATCTCCTGGACAACGCGCTGAAGTTTTCCCGTCACACTGCGGCACCCGCTATCGCCATCGGGGGACAACAATCACCGACGGAACACATTCTCTGGATTCGCGACAACGGCATCGGCTTCGACGCCGGCCAGGCCGACAAGATTTTCGGCCTCTTCGAGCGGCTTCACAGTCCCGGCGAATATGAAGGCACCGGCGTCGGCCTCGCCATCGTGAAACTCGTAATGGAGAAGCACGGCGGCCGGGCCTGGGCGGAATCCACGCTCGGTCAAGGCAGCACCTTCTTCATCGCCTTTCCCAACCAGGTGCACTGATGCGCACACTCATCATCGACGATGAAGAATACGTCCGCATGGTGCTCGAACAGGCCCTGCGTGAAGAAGGCTGCCGGGTTACGGCGGTGAAACAGGGACAGGCCGGTATCGACGCCTTACAAGCCGCTCCCTTCGATTGCGTGATTACCGATCTGCGGATGCCCGGCATGGACGGGCGGGCGGTGCTGAAGTGGATCGCCGAACATCAGCCCGATGTCGACGTCCTCATGCTGACCGGTCACGGCGACGTGAAAGATGCGGTCGATGCGATCAAACACGGCGCCTGGGA
>JANRIX010000067.1:0-37160 GCA_033764435.1 Burkholderiales bacterium | reverse complement strand
GTCTACGCCTCGCTCTACGCCCCCAAGGCCCAGGCCACCTATCGCCGCGAGCGCTGGGACTGCACGCCGAACGGCCAGCCGGATGGCGATTTCATCGATGTCGATTTCGTCGATGGCGATGCGGACAAGCCGGTGCTGGTGCACTTCCACGGGCTGGAGGGCTCGTCGCAGAGCCAGTACGCGCTGGGTTTCATGGCGCGCTGCAGGCAGCTGGGCTGGACCGGCCTCGTCGCGCACTTTCGCGGCTGCTCGGGTGAGCTGAATCGCCTGCCGCGGGCGTACCACTCCGGCGATTCGACCGAGATCGACTGGATCGTGCGGCGCGTCGCGGCGCGCTATCCGAAGCAGCGAATATTCGCAGTGGGCGTGTCGCTCGGCGGCAATGCCACGTTGAAGTGGCTGGGCGAACGCAATAGCGAGGCCGCGGGATTGCTGCATGCTGCGGCCGCCGTCTCCGCCCCTGTCGACCTCATGGCCGCGGGCGAGGCGCTGGGCCGCGGCTTCAGCCTCAACTACGCAAAACACTTCCTCTCGACCATGCAGGCCAAGGCCGAGCGCATGCACGCCAACCATCCCGGCGTGTTCGACCTCGCCGCCATGCGCGCCGCCCGCAACCTGCGCGAATACGACAACGTGGTCACCGCCCCCGTGCACGGCTATCGCGACACGGACGATTACTGGACGCGCGCCTCCAGCAAGCCGGGGCTCGCCGACGTGGCCGTGCCCACGCTGGTGTTGAACGCGAAGAACGATCCCTTCCTGCCCGCGAGCGCGTTGCCGACGAAGGCGCAAGTGTCGTCGCAGGTCACGCTGCATTTCCCCGAGCAGGGCGGCCATGTCGGCTGGCCCGCATCCGCCTTTCCCGGCCGGACGACGTGGCTCACTGACCGCGTGTTTCATTTTCTGCAGCACGGCTCATGACCACCGCGATACAGCAGCGTGGCACGGTCGACGCCATCGACTTTCAGGGCCTGCCCGCGCTGGCGCTGACCGGCCCGCAGGGTGCGCAGGCCATCGTCGCGCTGCATGGCGCACACGTCCTGTCATGGATTCCCGCCGCCAGCACCGAGAAGCTGTACCTGAGCGACAAAGCCGACGTGTCCGGCGCGGGCCCGATTCGCGGCGGCGTGCCGGTCTGCTTTCCGCAGTTTTCCGGACACGGGCCGCTGCCCAAGCACGGACTGGTGCGCACACTGACCTGGCAGTCTCTGGAGCAGCACGCCAGCGAGGACGTCACCAGCGTGGTGCTGGGCACGGACGATAGTGCAGTCAACCACGCGCTATGGCCGCATCCGTTCCGGCTTCGCTTGCACGTGGCGCTGGCCGCAACCACGCTGACAATCACGTTGCACGCCCACAACACCGGCGACGCGCCTTTCACCTTCACCACCGCGCTGCATACCTATCTCGCCGTGGCCGACATCGCAACGGCGTATCTGGACGGGCTGGGCGGCGTGGGGTATCGCGATGCGGCGAACGGCAACCGCGCCGCCACCCAGGCGACTCCGCGACTCACCTTCGCCGGGGAAATCGACCGCGTGTATCACGCTGCACCCGGGCTGCTGCTGGGCCGCGACGGCGTCGCTGCGATGTCTATCCAGGCAGCGGGCTTTGCCGACACGGTCGTCTGGAATCCCGGCCCCGAGCTTTGCGCGCGTCTTGCCGACATGCCGGTGGACGGCCATCGCCACATGCTCTGCGTGGAAGCGGCCTGTGCCGATTCGCCGGTCACCCTGGGGCCCGGCCAATCCTGGGAAGGCTCACAGCGCCTGACCGCCCTCCTCTGACAATTCAAGCTTCGACAGCACACCATGACCATCGCCCCCGAAATCTTCAAGGCCTACGACATCCGCGGCATCGTCGACACATCCCTCACCGAAGACGCCGTGCGCGACATCGGCCGCGGCCTGGGCACGCTGGCGCTGCGCAAGCAGCGCGACACCATCATCGTCGGCCGCGATGGGCGCCTCTCCGGCCCGCGTCTGGCGAAGGCGTTGGCCGATGGCATCCGCGCCACCGGCTGCCACGTGATCGACATCGGCCTCGTCGCCACACCGCTCACCTATTTCGCCGCACACCAGCTCGGCACGCATTCCGCCGTGATGGTCACCGGCAGCCACAACCCGCCCGAGTACAACGGCCTCAAGATGGTCATCGCGGGTGAGACCTTGTCTTCGGACGCGATCCAGAACCTGCGCAAACAGATCGAGGCGAAAGACTTCCTGTCCGGACAAGGCGAATATTCGGAGAAGAAAGTGGCCGCCGAATACCTCGACCGCATCGTCAGCGACGTGAAGCTCTCCCGCCCGATGAAGATCGTCGTGGACTGCGGCAACGGTGCCGCATCGCCCTTCGCACCTGAACTCTTCAAGCGGCTGGGTTGCGAGATCGTCCCGCTCTTCTGCGAGGTCGATGGCAACTTCCCCAATCACCATCCCGACCCCTCCAAACCCGAAAACCTTCAGGACGTCATCCGCGCGCTGCAGGAGACAGATGCCGAACTCGGCCTCGCCTTCGATGGCGATGGCGACCGGCTGGGTGTCGTGACCAAGGACGGCCAGATCATCTTCCCCGATCGCCAGCTCATGCTCTTCGCTGCCGATGTGCTGTCGCGCAACCCGGGCGCGGAAATCATTTTCGACGTGAAGTCGACGCGCAACCTGTTCGACTGGATTCGCCGCCACGGCGGCAAACCCACGCTCTGGAAAACCGGCCACTCACTCATCAAGGCCAAGCTCAAGGACACCGGCGCGCCGCTGGCCGGCGAGATGAGCGGGCACGTGTTCTTCAAGGAGCGCTGGTTCGGCTTCGACGACGGCATGTACGCCGGCGCGCGCCTGCTGGAGATTCTCTCGCGCAGCGCCAACCCAAGCGCCACGCTGAATGCGCTGCCCAACTCTCTCTGCACGCCCGAACTCAATCTCAAGATGGCCGAGGGCGAACACCACGCGCTCATTACCCGGCTGCAAACCGAGGCGAAGTTCCCGACCGCCAATGAATGCATCACCCTGGATGGGCTGCGCGTGGAATATGCCGACGGCTTCGGGCTCATGCGCGCGTCGAACACCACACCCGTGATCGTGCTCCGCTTCGAAGCGGAGAACGACGCCGCCATGGCGCGCATCCAGGCCGAGTTTCGCACTGTGCTCGGCAGCGCGTTGCCGGGCCAGACGCTGCCCTTCTAGCGATGCAATCTCCCGGCCTCCGCTGTCTGCTTCTCTCCGTCGCACTGGGCATCGCAGGCTGCGCGCAGACCACCCAGCCCGGCGCCGTCGGGGTCGACCGGCCGCAACTGGTCGGCATCCCGGCCGGACAGATGGAAGCCCTCGCCGAAGCCGAGTACGCGAAGCAGCTGGAGACCCTGCGCAGCGCTGGCAAGCTCATCGAAGCGGGCAGCGACTTGGAGCGCGTACGCGCCGTGATGAACCGGCTCGTGGGTCACGTCGCGGCATTTCGCGAGGATGCGACCGGCTGGAACTGGCAAATAAAACTCGCCGACCGCGCCGAGCTCAACGCGAGTTGCCTGCACGGCGGCCGCATGCTGGTGAATACCGGCATCCTCACCATGGTGGGCCCGCGTGACGACGAACTCGCCGCCATCCTGGGCCACGAGATGGCGCATGCGCTGCGCGAGCATGGGCGGGAGAAAACCACGATGGCAGCGTCAAAAGAGCTGCTGAAGCTCGCATCCCGCACCATCATGAAGAAGTACGAAAATCCGCTGCTTCGTTCCTCTGAGGTGCATGACAAGGCCATCGACCTGCTAGTCACATTGCCCCACTCGCGAGAGGCTGAACTCGAAGCCGACCGCATCGGGCTCGAACTCATGGCCCGGGCCGGCTACGACCCGGCTGCCGCACTCTCAGTTTGGCGCAAGATGGCCAAGGCATCGATCATCACCTCATCCTGGCTCTCCACCCATCCCGCGCCGGGTGAACGTCTCCAGATGCTGGAGTCGCTGCAGCCGGTGGTGCGGCCGTTCTATGAGTCCGCAACCGGACGCTAGATTCACCGGGCCTAGAAAGCAAAATCGGCCCGGCGCCCCGGCCGATGCAATGCCGGGAACGCCGAACCGCTGATCGTCAGCGCGCCGAGGCTGCGCCCGGCGTTCAGGATTTCGCTTTGGTCTCGTTCGCGGCCACGACAGCATCTGCCGCTTCGCGCTGCTTGTCCTGCCATTCGGTCAGCTGCTTTTCTGCCACTTCCTTGGTGATGCCATACGACTCCTGGATGCGACCGGCCAGCTTGTCGCGGTTGCCGGCGATGACGTCGAGCTGGTCATCAGTCAGCTTGCCCCATTTTTCCTTGACGCTGCCTTTGACCTGTTTCCAGTTTCCTTCGATGCGATCCCAATTCATGATGATGCTCCTGAGGTGATTGCAGCCATGCCGGACGAGCCGCCGGCACGAATGCTGGGTGCGGACGGGCAGGTTGCCGCGTCCGGTACTGCCCCCGGCTGACGCCGAGCCACGCCGGGGAACGCGCACTCTCGCATCCGCGCGCCGCGCACTCTGTCTGCCAGCGCACGTTCGCACCCAATGCAATTTCGCCTTGTGTGCGAGAACGAACAGACCGCCCTGGACGAACCACGGAGCATGGCCTCACCGCTGCGCCTGGCCACATGTGGTCCACCGTGATGGCGTCAGCCGGACGTGCGCTTCCGCCCGCCCAACTCTTTGGAGCCCTCCATGCAAGCCATCCGCACACCACAACTTTCCGTCACGCCCCGTCGACTGTGCATCGCGCTGGGCGCACTGCTCTTCACGGGCTTTGCCCACGCCAATGTCATCTTCTATGAGCATGACAACTTCGAGGGCCGCTCCTTCCGGTCGGACAATCGCGTCAACAATTTCCAGCGCAGCGGCTTCAACGATCGCGCCTCCTCGGTGATCGTGCTGAACGAACGCTGGGAGATCTGCGACGACGAGCAGATGCGCGGCAACTGTGTCGTGCTGCGCCCGGGCCGCTACAGCTCGCTGTCGCGCATGAACCTGAATGATCGCGTCTCCTCCGCCCGCCCGCTGCCGCGCGGCGCACGCTACGACGACTCGCGCTACGCGCCGCCAGCCGAGCCCGTGTATGACAATCGCCGCCGCCAGAACGAGCGTCTGTACGATGCACCGGTGACATCGGTACGCGCGGTGCTGGGCGAAGCCTCGCAGCGTTGCTGGATCGAGCGCGAGGAATACACCCGCAATCGCAACGACGAACGCAATGTGCCCGGCGCCGTGCTGGGTGCGCTGCTCGGCGGCGTCCTCGGCCACCAGGTCGGTGGCGGTCGCGGCAAGGACCTCGCCACTGCAGGCGGCGCGGTGGCCGGTGCGGTCATCGGCTCCAATGCCGGCCGTTCCGACAACGACTACTCCACCCGTGATGTCAGGCGCTGCGAAACGGTTGGCAACGCCCGTCCCAACTACTGGGATGTGACCTACGCCTGGCGCGGTGTTGAGCATCGCGTGCAGACCACCTTCGAACCCGGCGGCACGCTGCGCGTGAATCAGAACGGCGAACCGCGCGCCTGAATACGTCTCCCTGAAGCACCCCTTTGAAGGCGACTCCGGTCGCCTTCTTTTTTGCCCGTGCGAGGGCGTGGCCGCCAGTGCCGTGTGTGGATTGCCGGACGTGCATTGCCGGATGTGCGCTGCCGTGTGTGCTGGCGTACCGACACCCTCCCACGCGCAGGCGATGATTCCATTCGCGCCATTCTCGTGCGAATCCGAAGCCGCCGGTCTAACCACTTGCCGGGTTCGCCCTCCGCACTGCGGATTGCCGCGCAACACTCACAAAAGGATTGACCATGAAACGCTCCCTGCACGACATCTCCCCGTCGCAACGACCGCTGCTGAAAAGCGCGCTCCTCGTTGCGATGCTCGCCACGTTCGTCGCCGGCTGCGCGACCCAAGAACGTACCTGGCAACCCGCAGCCACTGACTGGACCGGCCCCGCCGGCCCCACCGGTGCCACGGGCAGAACAGGTGCTGATGGCGCCACGGGAGACATCGGTGCGACCGGCCTGCCCATGGTGGGTCAGCCGGGTCCCGACGGCTATCGCGGTCCGGATGGCAGGCAAGGTCCGCAGGGTGCAGACGGCGTGCCCGGACGCATGGTCATGGGACGTGCCGGCCCCGCTGGCGCAACCGGCGCGGATGGCCCGCGCGGCGCGCAGGGTGAACGTGGCGCGACAGGTGACAGCCTGATCGGCCCGGCGGGTCCGCGTGGTGCAACCGGCCCCGAGGGACTGCGCGGCGTGCAGGGCAGCCAGGGCGTGGAAGGTCCGAGTACCGCCGGCCCGACCGGACGCGCGGGTGCCACGGGTGATACCGGCAGCCAGGGTCTGACCGGCGCAACGGGCGCCCGCGGGGCCACGGAGCTCGGCGGTATCCAGGGGCCTGCAGGCGCGTCCGGCCAGGCCGGTGCGCAGGGCGTGGCCGGCATGACTGGTGCACAGGGTCCGCTGTACGACAACGGCAGTCCCATGGTGTCGGGTGCCTGGAATGTCTACCGCGAATACAACTTCGGCAATTTCAGTCGCAACATCAGCAGCGAAGACAGTGACAAGGCCCGCGAGATTTCCAACCACCTCGCCCGCTATCCGGAACTTCGCGCCGCCATCGATGGCGAGAACATCGAGCGTTCGACCGCCGTGCGGCGCGCAATGATCGACGCCGGCGTTCCGGACTACAAGATCCAGATGGGCGCGTTCGGTGATCCGGACCTGCGTCGCGAGCGTCGCGTCGCGGTACTCGTCCGCTACTAGGCAAGCAACCGTAGTCCAGTGCTTCGGCAACCGTCCTCACGGGCGGTTGCCGTTTTTTCTGGGGCTGCACGATCGCGCATGTCTCACGTCGCCGGCCGCGTGCAGCACTGATGCGAATATTCGCACCTGACCTGCGCCGCCGCGCGGTCAGCGCAGACACCGCCTGCCCTGTCCGCAAATGGAAACGGGCCGGCGCGCAAGGCACCGGCCCGTATGTCCCGCCAGGCGGCGAGCCTTCGACACTACTTGATGCGGATATCGTTCTTCACGTTGGACACACCGCGCACATTGCGCGCAAGTTCCGCGGCGCGATAGGCGTGCGCCTGATTGCCGACGAAACCGCTCAGCTGGACGGTGCCCTTGAACGTCTCGACATTGATCTCTGCGGACTTGAGGCCCGGCTCCTCGAAGATCGCTGCCTTGACCTTGGTCGTGATGACGGTGTCGTCAAAGTATTCGCCCGTGCCCTCCTGACGGCTGGTGGATGCGCAGCCCAGCGTGACCGAGAGCGCCAGCGCGGCGAGTATTGCGGTGGTGCGGATGAAGCGAGTCATGTGCGTATCTCCTGTGCGGAATGAGGGCCTTGTGACGCGATCAGGCCCGGAAGGATCAGCGCAGAACGGGTGAAACAGCGTTCCGCGCTTCGCGGCGTCGAAATCGATTGATGTTCAGTCGCGGGCCCTCACCGGCGAGAAAGGGGTGCAGGGGGTGCATCGACCGCCCGCGGCGGCGCCCCGACTGCGGGGACGTTTCGCGACAGCCCGGACGGGCGTGCCAGGCGCAACAGGAACGGTGCCGCGATGCCGAGGACATCGAGCCAACGTGACGGACGCGAGCCCGGCCCGCGACCGACCCGACGCCAGGCGACTGCCGCTGCGGCGATTGCCCAGGCCAGCGCACTGGCTCGCGCGCCAGTCTGTGCGATCCGGATGGCCCGCGCAGAGGTACTGCGCAAGTCGGCGAGATCCTGGCGCAGCTTCAGCCGGGCCAACGTGCCGCGCGCGACAAGCAGCGCCTTGCGCAGCTCGCTTTCAGACATCGCCTGGTGACGCGCCAGCTGCTGCGAGGCGGACCGGGCACGAAGGTCAACGGGAATCATGGTCGCTCCGGAATGCATCCAGATCGTCGGCCCACTCACTGCGGGTGAGCGCGCAGAGTGGCTGCGAGGTGCGCGCCATGCGCACACTGGCGACCACCACGATCAAGGTCAGGCAAAGAAACGTGAGCGCAAACCCGGCCACCATCCAGAGGCGGGTGTCACCGCCATAGCTCAGCAGCAGGTACAACAAGCCGAACTGCAGCGCGAACCCGCCACAGGCAGCCATTGCGAGCAGCCACCCCAGCCGTTGAAGCGCGAGGCCGGCCGACTCCCGGATCTCGAGTTGCGCGAGCGCAAGCCTCGCGGTCACCAGCGCCAGCAGATTGGCGAGGAGCCGGCGCGGCAGCGCGACTGGAGCGGCCGCAGCCATCACGAACGGCGAATCAGTGCGCCGATGACCACGCCGGCAACGAGGCCGCCCGCCGCCGCCACGCCCACCGACTGCCACGGGTGTGCATGCACGTACTGATCAGTGGCGCGCGCGGCCTCACGTGCCTGTCGGGCCATCTGCGTCTGCAGCGCATGAAAGCGATCCTGCAGTGCGTGGTAGCGCTGCTCCAGGCCTTCGCGCAGGATCGCGGTCTGTTCGCCGGCCGCATCGGTCGCATGCTTCATGAGCGCCGCAGTCTCGGCCGTGACGGCGTTGATTTCCTGCAGCAGCAATTCCTTGTTGGTGGTGCCGCTGTTTCCGGCGGTGGTGTTTCCGGCGGTGGTGTTGCCGGCATTCGAGGGGGGGGTTGCATGCGTGTTCATGTTGACTCCAGTAGGGACGAGACGACGATCAATGTCCGGCCGGGGCCGGACGGGTGGATACGGCAGAAACAGATGAGGTGTCGGCATGACGCAGCGCCAGCGCGTCGCCATCGACGTTGCGGCGCACTTCATAGCGCGCCCGCGCGGCGGCCACCGCCGCACGGCTCGCCCCGGCTGCATCGCGCAGACAGGCGGATCGCGCCGCGGCCGGTCTGGCCGAACAGTCCGCGCGATCATCACGCAGCATGTCGGCCGCGCTGCGAACCTCGGCAACGAACGACTTGATGCGCTGCTGGTGCGCCGCCTCGGCGCCGTCGAACTCCAGCACCGCCTGGTTGCGCATGATCGTGCCGATGACCAGGACGCCACTGACCACCACCGCAGCGGCAGCGGCAATGCTCCGGACAGCGCGTGCACGTCGGTCCGTCGACGCTTCCAGGCCATCGCAGCCGCCCCGGACCGCACGCGCCGTCGCGGGCTCTTGGCTGGTTCCGCCAAACGGAGCGGGTAGTCCGGGACGACCCGTTGAAATGAGTAGTGCTGATCGCATGGCGACCTCCTGACGCTGAGTATCGGGATCGCGGCCGCGTGGGTCTGTGCGCTGCCATACACAACCGTGCTTCTCTCATGCGGGACCCGCGCCGCGCCGGAACGCCTCGAAGCTGTCCGCGCAACACAGCGGCCGGCCCCCGGCTTCGATTCACACGCTGGATGAATGCCTAGATGGACTTCGGGTGAACCACGAAAAGAAGCGCTATGTATCCTGTCGCACATAGCGACGCGTGGATCGCACCTATACTTCGCGCTCGGCATCAGTGATCCCGCACGCCCCCCAAGCGCCCGGACACCGTTGCGCCTTCAGGGAGATGCCATGAAAAACAAGCCTGTGGATGTATCCGGAAACCGTCTCCTCTCATCCCTTCCGCCTGAAGAACTGGCGAAGTGGCTGCCCGATCTCGAACTGGTCGAGATGCCCCTCGGACTGGTGGTGTACGAATCGGGCGTGACCGTGCGCCATGTCTACTTTCCCGTCGATTCCATCGTCTCCCTGTTATATGTCATGGAAGACGGCGCGTCCGCAGAGATTGCGGTGGTGGGCAACGAAGGCATTGTCGGTATCGCGCTCTTCATGGGCGGCGGTTCCATGCCCAATCGCGCGGTGGTGCAAAGCGCCGGGCGCGGGCTTCGCCTCTCCGGCAAGATCATGACCGAGGCGTTCAACCGCTCCAGCGCCGTGCTGCACCTCATGCTTCGGTACACCCAGGCACTCATCACCCAGATGGCGCAGACAGCGGTCTGCAACCGCCATCACTCGCTCGACCAGCAGTTGTGTCGCTGGCTGCTGCTCAGCATGGACCGGCTGCGTGGCAACGAGCTCATCATGACCCAGGAACTCATTGCCAACATGCTCGGCGTGCGTCGCGAAGGCGTGACCGAGGCGGCGCTCAGCCTGCAGCGTGCCGGCCTCATCCGCTACGCACGCGGCCATATCACGGTGCTCGACCGCCCCGGTCTTGAGGCGCGCACCTGCGAGTGCTATGACGTCGTGCGCAAGGAGTACGACCGCCTGCTGCCTGCCATCGAGGCCAGTTGAATGAATCGTCCGCTGATCCCGGCCTGTGTTCGCCCACGTTCACTGATGTTCGCTTATGTTCGCTTGCGGACAGTGAAGCCGGTCAATCAGGCGTAGGGTCGGCATCCTCCCCGGCCTGCTCATGGCCCCGGCCCCTGCGGCGTCACTCGCCGAAGCAGGCGGCCATCCGCTCATGACACAGCGCCGGCCCCTCACGCAGGCCACATGAAAAGGTATGCAGCGCGATCATGAAACGGAAGCTCGACTTCCTGAATCGATTGCCCGCGACCACGCGCGCACGACTGCTCGATCTGTCCAGCCAGTATTTGCTCCTTGCCGGCGCAACCCTCGCCGTCACGGACGCGCCGACCGGTTTCGTCTACTTCCCTGCCGACGGCGTGATCTCGCTGTCTCCGCGCATCGGTGCGGAGTATGGTCCGCACGTCATGCTGATCGGCGCCGAGTCGATGCTGGGCGCACACGTGCAAATCGGGATGGCGAAGTCGCCGCTTGACGCGACCGTCGCGCTGGCAGGCAGCGCCCACCGCATCGGCGCAGCCGACTACGTCCGCCTGCTGCATCACGACTCCGCGCTGCGCAATCTGAGTCAGCGCGCGACCGGCTCGCTGCTTCGCAACACCGCACTCGCGGCCGTGTGTCTGCACCGGCATCCGCTCGCGGCCCGGCTGGCGCGACTGCTGCTGGAGCTGGCCGATCGTGAACGGCATGACGTGTTCTCCATCACACACGCATCCCTTGCCGGCTTGCTCGGCGCGCGCCGTGAAGGCATATCCCTGCAGGCCGAGTTGTTGCAGCAACTCGGGCTGATTGCCTACCGGCGCGGACGGGTCACCCTCGTGGACACGGACGGGCTGAAGGATCGCGCCTGCCTCTGCTATGCCACCGCGCGCCTGCGTGAGGCCGCCCGCTGGCGCAACTGACGTTGCAGGAGCCCTGGCACCACGCAGAGGAACCCGCGAGCCTCTGCCGGGCACGTCACTGGACGTGTGCGCTGGCGCACCGACGCCTGCCGCGACTTCGCGCATCCTGAGATCAATCCGGCAGCCGGAATCCACCGGCCAGCACGCCGCGCCAGAGGTCTACACCATGCTGAACACCGTCATCATTCTCCTCATCGTCCTCTGGGCGCTCGGGCTGCTGTCTGCCTACACCATGGGCGGTTTCATCCACATCCTGCTCGTCGTCGCCCTCGCCATCATCGTCGTGCGCCTCATCCAGGGACGCGGCGTCTGATGCCCTCCACGATTCAGGACGCCCACACGGGTCCGCATGGAACCCCCATGACAGCCGCGTCGACCGCGCCCCCCGGCCCCCAGCCCGCAACAGACCCGGTCAAAACCGGGTTCAGCGCGCAGGAGCTTGATGACATGAAGCGCCTCGGCATCCATCACATCGCCGGCAATTTCCTCTACCGGCAGTATCGCTACGAAAGATTGGCGGACGCCGTCAACTATGCCGAGCTGGAACGCGGCAAGATCGACTACCAGGCCGAAGTCAACGTGCAGCCTGCGTGGCTGTCGCCGGTCGCGCCGAACAACGGCGATTGGCGCGTCATGAAGGAGCTGGGCATCACTTTCGACGGCAAGCGTTATCACTTCCTGAACTATCGCTACGAGCGGTTCCAAGATGCAATCAACCAAGCCGATCATCTGCGCCGCGAACACTGGGGCGAAGAGCGTCCGCCGAACAACTACTTTTGAAGATGCTCGCCGCTCATCACGGAGTCCGGTCCCGAGCCAAGACCCTTGCCGAGCAGGAGAGTGACTTCACGGCCGAAGGTGCGCCGCCGCCGCAGGAGGCAATCGTCGAGCAAGGTGGGAAGAGCAAGCCACGTCGGCCAGGTCGCGGCGATCCGCGGGGATGCGACAGGCTGGCACTGGCAGGTGAAGCTAGCCAACCGCACTGAGATCAATGCCCGCAATCCGCACGGCGGACGCATGCCGGTGAATACCGGTCTGCTGACCATGGTCGGCAGGAGCGACGACGAGCTCGCCGCCATCCTGGGCCACGAGATGGCGCATGCGCTGCGCGAGCATGGGCGGGAGAAGACCACGATGGCAGCTTCAAAAGAGCTGATGAAGCTCCCATCTCGCACCATCATGAAGAAATACGAGAATCCGCTGCTTCGTTCCTCGGAACTGCATGACAAGGCAATAGACCCGCTACTCACATTGCCCCACTCGCGAGAGGGCGCAGGCATCCAAGGCCACCTCACCCTGGCTTTCCACCCACCCCGCGCCGGATGCGCGATTGCAAATGCTGGAGTCGCTGCAGCCGGTGGTGCGGCCGTTGTATGAGGCGGCTGGGCGGTTGTAACGTCGCCATCGACATCGGCCCCGCTGCCGTGCCGTCGCAAAGGTGTTTGCGGAGTCGTTTGGTGTCGCTCGGGCAGTTAGCGAGCCGGTTCCCCGTCTTGCCGCTTAGCCAGCAGCTTGGCAGCTGCCTCCGCAGCGACCCGGGCCTCATCTGCGGGAATGACCCAGACTTCAACTCTGCTGGATGCGGCTTGCACCATCAACGCGGCCCCGCTCTCCGCCCGCTGATTCTTGTCGGCATCGATCATCACGTCCAGGTGCGTGAGTTGCGCGCAAACGTCTGCGCGCAACTCGGCGTCATTCTCGCCGATGCCCCCGGTGAAGGCGATCACATCGAGGCCGTCCAGGCAGGCCGATAGGGCGCCGACTTCGCGCACGACACGGTGCGTGAATAGCTCGATGGCCTGTTGCGCGGCAGGCGCGGCGCTTGCACGCAGCTCGCGCATGTCGGCAGACATGCCGGACACCCCGAGCAGCCCGCTTTCGGTGTAGAGCAGGCGTTGCAGACGCTCCGCAGTCCACCCCTGCTGCAGCAGATGCAAAATCACACCCGCATCGAGGCTGCCGCATCGTGTGCCCATCATCAATCCATCCAATGCCGAGAACCCCATGGTGGTAGCCTGGCTGCGGCCATCGCGCGTTGCGCACAGGCTGGCGCCGCTGCCCAGATGGGCCATCACCACCCGCTGCAGGGCATGCGCTGAATGGCGCTGCAACTGCGCTTGCAGGTGTTGATAGGACAAGCCATGAAAGCCGTAACGGCGAATGCCTTGATCATGCAATGCCTGCGGAAGCGCAAAGCGTTGCTCCGTCTGCGGCAGATCGGCATGAAATGCCGTGTCAAAGCAGGCCACCTGAAGGGCACCGGGAAAGTGGGCAGCCATGCGGCGGATGCCCTGAACGTTCTGCGGCTGGTGCAGCGGTGCCAGTGGGCACAGAGCCTCCAACTTTGCGATGACGTCGGCATTCACGGGCACTGCATCCCTGAACCCTGTTCCGCCATGCACGACCCGATGCGCCACGGCAAGCACGGTGCTGCCTGCATGCGTCGTGGCGAGCAGCGCCTGCAGGGCCAGCAAGGCACGTTCGTGCGCATCGCCGTCGCCGCCTGCGACAGGCACGGATTCGTGCAGTGTTCCAGAGCGCCAAACCAGTCGCGGCTGTCCACCGGCCTGCAGCCCCTCCACCTGGCCGGTCAGCGTCGCCTCGTCAATGCTGCCATCGTCACGCAGGGGATAGAGCGCAAATTTCAGACTGGAGGAGCCGGTGTTGACCGCGAGGATCGCCATGGCGCGCTACCTTGAAGCTGTCAGGTCTGGGCGCGTCGGTTCTGGTGCGCGATCAGCTTGGCCAGCAGCGCGGATGCCAGCCGGGCGGTGTGGCCATTGGCTCGGCTGGTCAGCGCGACTGGCACGCGCGCACCGAGCACGACACCCGCCGACGTCGCGCCGCCCAGATACTCCAGCTGCTTGCCCAGCATGTTGCCGGACTCCAGATCTGGCACCACCAGGATGTCGGCCACGCCCGCCACCTCGGACTCGATGTTCTTCTGGCGCGCCGCCGCGATGGAGACGGCATTGTCAAAGGCCAGCGGGCCGTCCAGCACGCCGCCGACAATCTGCCCGCGCTCAGCCATCTTGCACAGTGCCGCAGCGTCCAGCGTCGAGGGAATGTCGGGATTGACGGTTTCGATGGCGGACAAAATGGCGGCCTTGGGCTGTTCCAGACCCAGCAGGTGGGCGAAGTGAATGGCGTTCTGAACGATGTCGACCTTCTCGACGAGCGTGGGCGCGATGTTGAGCGCTGCATCGGTGAGGAACAGCGGCTTGGCATAGGTCGGGACATCGAACCGGAAAACATGTGACATGCGCCGGCCGGTGCGCAGGCCCGGGGTATCGAGCATGGCGCGGATGAGTTCATCCGTGTGCAGGCTGCCCTTCATCAGCGCCTCGACCTCATGCGTCGCGGCCAGCGTGGCCGCCATCGCTGCCGCCGCATGGCTGTGTTCCACCGCGACGATCTTCATGCCATGCAGATCAATCCCCGCTTTCTCGGCAGCCGCGCGAATCTTCGCTTCGGGTCCGACCAGCGTGGCTTCGATGAGGCCCTGCTGCGCAGCCTCGACAGCTCCCAGCAATGACTCCGGATCGCAGGGGTGGACCACCGCGCAGCGAACCGCAGGCAGATGAGCCCCCAGACTCAGCAGGGCATTCAGCCGCGCCTGCGGATCGAAAAGCTGAATCGTCGGGCTGTGAGTACGCGCACGGCGAACCTTTTGCGTGGGCGCCAGCACCCGAGCCAGGCCATTCAAAACGAGTACGTCTTGCTGGTTGATGACCTGGCAGTCCAGCACGACATGCTTGTGGATCGGATCGAGCGAGGTCACCCTGACGCTGATGGTGAGTGTGTCCCCGACTCGAATCGGTCGGCTGAAGCGCAGGTTCTGCTCCAGGTAGATGGTGCCCGTTCCGGGGAATACCGTGCCCAACACCGCGGAAATCAGCGCGCCGCCCCACATGCCGTGCGCGATGATGCCGTGGAACAGAGAAGCCTCCGCATACTCTGCATCCAAGTGCGCCGGATTGGTGTCGCCCGAAACAGCAGCGAAAGCCTGAATGTCCTGCAGCGTCAGCGTGCGAACGATTTGAGCTGACTGATCAATGCGAATTTCATCGAAGGTGACGTTCTCGACGATTTCCTGTGAGGTGACACTATCCATGGCAGTGAGGGCCCATCAATTCGAGTTGATCAGGCGATGGCGTGGATGCCGGCATCCACGTAAATGGTCTGGCCGGTCATGCCGGACGCGGCTGGGCTGCAGAGAAATGCACTCAGCCGGGAAATCTCCTCCAGCGTGACCAGTCGCCCCAGTGGCGCGTCCTGCCGTGCGCCTTCCAAGAGCTCGTCAAAGCGCTTCAAACCCGAGGCGGCGCGGGTTGGAATGGGTCCGGGCGAGACGGCATGTACGCGAACATTGCGCGGCCCGAGCTCCTGCGCCATGTACCGCACCAACGACTCCAGCGCCGCCTTGACCGGCCCCATCAGGCCGTAGTTGGGCACGGCTTCCTCTGCACCGTGATAGCTCATCGTCACAAAGCTGCCGCCATCGGGCATGTGGGGCAGACAAAGCTTTGCCAACCGCGCGAAGGAGTGGCAGGAGACCTCCATCGCGCGGACGAATCCCTGACTCGTGCTCTCCACCACCGGACCGTGCAGATCAGCCAACGGCGCCCAGGCAATGGAGTGCAACACGAAGTCCAGCCTGCCGAGTCGCCGCACGGCGAGATCCACGGCCGCCTCCAGCTCGCCGGGCGCCTCCACATTGCACGCCACCAGCGGCACGTCGAGCGCCTCGGTCAGTGGCAACACTGCATTGCGGGCCTTCTCGTTCAGACAGGTGGCCACCACGTCCGCACCCTGCTGGCGTGCCTCGCGAGCGAACCCGTAGGCGATGCTGTGGGCATCTGCCAGGCCCATGACCAGTCCCTTGCGCCCTTGCAAGGTCATGTATGAAGCGGAATCAATCACGCGCAAAACCGGTAGTGTTGACTCAAGGTAGTTGTGGCAGGCATGTCCTGCCCGACATCGTCCATGTCTGACGTGAATCCTGGACACCGAGACGATTCTGAATTGACTTTGATGCAATGCATCAAGGCAAGCCTATTTCATGCATGTGGCAGACCCATGACACCGCATGACGGGGACACCATTCATGCGCTGCACGACCTCGGCGTGTCGGTCGGGCCGGGTATCAAGGCTGTGTGCCACGGACTGGCTGCACTGAGCACGCTGGCGGCTTTGGTGATGGTGCTCCTCGTCGGTCGCCAACCGCAGCCCGCGTCACCCCCACCAACGCAAAACCAGCGGCCCGGCAATGACAACCCAGCAGAGGCCCGCCATCACCACGGCAATCCCCACCGCCACGCTCGCCAGATCCTTGGCGTGCCCGGCCAGCGGGTGATGCTCGGATGAAATCCGGTCGACGGTCGCCTCGATGGCGGAATTGACCACTTCCATCAGCAGCACCAGCAATGTCGCGAAGGCCAGCAGCAACCGCTCGATCACCGGGACAGGCAGGAAGGCGCTGGTGGCGGTGAGTGCAAAGACCGCGATGGAAACTTCCCGCAGCGCCGGATCATGCCGGGCTGCGTGGACGATGCCATTCCAGTCATTGCGCATCGCCCGCATGATGCGTTGGTGGCCGGCGGACTTGTGGGGGGATTGGGTGGGTTCAGTCATGGATCAAGACAATACGGGATCCTGTCTTGCGATGTCGCATTTGCTATGTTTGTAGGTCTTACCCCGATACGAAACCTCAAGACCCGTTGGGATTGGAAATTGGTGTCTGACCTCATTTATGCAATGCGAATATTCGCAAGGTAGTTGCTAAGGCAAATCACGCGGGTTGTCTTCTCCGGCATCCCAGGCCTTGAATTGCGCGAATACAGCCCAACGATGAGTGAATGCGCGCCCTGATCAACGCACTTCGAATCCATCGACGCTGGCTCTGGCTGGCGCTGGTTGCAGGCTGCTCACTCGCCATTGCACTGGGTGCATCGTTTGGGGAGAAGCGACCCCGGAATCTGCGCGCTGAAGACTTCAAGTCCCTGCAAATTGCGCTGGATGTCATCGAGCGCAGTGCCTACTACTCGGATCGAATTGATTGGCCGGTTGCGAGAAGCACCGCCTTTTCGAAGGCCGATGAAAGTCGTGCCATCGACCAGGCGCTCAAGGATGTCCTGCGCCAGCTTGGGGACTCGCACAGCATGTATCTTGGTCCGGAGGTCGTCGGACGCTGGGACCGTGACCCGAGAGATGCGGGTGCAACGATCAGCAGCTGGAACAGGAACGGCATCACCTACGTTTCAATCCCGACCTTTAACGGGACTTCGGAAACGAGCAGCGAGGCGTTTGCAGCGGGCGTCCGTGCTGCGCTCATCACTCCCGACAGCAACACCGCCTGCGGTTGGATCGTGGACCTGCGCGAAAACCGTGGCGGCAATATGGCGCCGATGCTGCAAGGGGTGGAAGCCTTGATCGGTACTGGCGTGTACTTCCATTGGGAGCAGAAGCAGGGACTTCTCGATCGCTGGTTCGGCAGTTCTTCGCGGGTACCGGCGTGGAAAATCAGTCAGAGTTCGACAATGGTTCTCGACCCGCGTCGACCCTTGGCTGTCCTGCAGGGCCCGAGAACGGCGAGCGCCGGTGAGCTGTTGCTGATCTCACTCCGCGGCCGCCCGAACACCAGGACCTTTGGCGAAGGCACCGCGGGCAAGCCAAGCGGCAACGAGGCGACATGGTTGCCCAACGGCGGCGTACTCGCACTCACGATTGCCCTCGCGTCCGATCGCAGCGGCAAGCTATGGACCGGGCCCATTCCGGCGGATGAGCACACGCCAGCGCCATCGCCCCCAGCCACTGGTGATGCGACCCTGGAAAGTGCTGAACGCTGGATCCGCAGCTTTGCGTGCTCATCGAAACCGGCTTAGGCGCAGCGAATATTCGCAGTGCCCAACCCCTGCCGTCGGGCCTCCATGCTCACCCCTCCCCCAACTCCAACTGCTCCGGCCCCACCGGCTTGGGCGGCTTCTCCACCTTTGCCTTCACCACGCCCTTCGCCGCCGCCTTCCGAACCCGCGGCGCATCGGGTGCCGCCTCGGCCACAAGCTCCTCCGCCGGATAATGCGTGAAGAACGAGCGCGCCTCGTCGTGCGTGCCCGCGTTCAGCCACGCCTC
Source organism: Burkholderiales bacterium (assembly GCA_033764435.1). Lineage (GTDB taxonomy): Bacteria > Pseudomonadota > Gammaproteobacteria > Burkholderiales > Usitatibacteraceae > JAEUMY01. The sequence continues at coordinate 18,906 of JANRIX010000067.1, read as the reverse complement.
GACATCCTCATCCTTCAGCATCACGACCATGCGCTTCTCGTCATTGGGCGCATGCATGCGGCGGAAGAGCGCGTGGTCGTCGGCGTTGATAGTGAGCATGGAATAGGTTTCGAGAAAGCGGCCGTCTTCCAGTTTGTACGCCCAGCGGATGCCGGCGATCCACATTGGCTTGCCGTCGGCGCGGGCGATCTTCCACGGCACGGGGCGGCCCGACTCGTAGCAGGGCTCGTAGATGGCCTTGGCGGGGATGACGCACCAGTTCATGTGCTTCCACGCGGTGCGGTAGCTGGGCTTTTCGTGGACGGTCTCGGTGCGCGCGTTGTAGCAGGCGCGGGTCATTTTCTTCATGCCGTCGGGCCGCACCCAATGGGCGATGAGGCCGAACTGACCGGGCAAGAGCGCAAACTGGTTGCCAAGCTTGGGGTCGCGGTCGATGCGGATCATCCAGCCCGATCGCGCGGGGAGGACTTCGATGGCGACATCGGCTTCGCTGTCCGGGTGCTCGGCATCGTTGCTGGCGTCATTCGCCGCCCCATTTTCAGCCTGCGCGCGCGGGCCCGGATCGAATATTCGCAGTGGCCGGCGGTTGGACACGGCCCAGAGGTATTCCAGCTCGCGCTGTTCGGGACTGATATAGCGGGTGCACATGGGGCGGATGGTAACTGCTGACCCGCTCGGGTACCAGTGCATCAATACAATACCCACGATGCTACCCATCGGGAGGGCTCAGTTCTCGCGATCCACCCTCGCGTGCCATGACTGCCTGACCGCCAGCAAAGGAACCGCTCGCCAACCGGAAGTTGCCACCAGCAACGGGTACGACGAACCGCAGCTCAGTCCGGCGCAGCCTGACCAGCCGAATCCACCCGCTGCGCAGTCACTGGCAACTCAAACCAGAACGTGGCGCCCTGACCGTCGGCGCTATGGACGCCGACCTTGCCGCCGTGGCGCTCGATGATGCGTTTCACGATGGAGAGGCCGATGCCGCTGCCGCTGAAGTCGTCCTGGCGATGCAGGCGCTCGAAAACGCCGAAGAGTTTGCCGGCATACTTCATGTCGAAGCCGACGCCGTTGTCCTGGACGAGAAAACGCGTGGCGCCCTCGCCTGTGTGCTCGCACCAGAGCTGTACGCGTGAATCCGCCCCGCGCGAGGAGAACTTGCACGCATTGGACACGAGGTTGGTCCACACCTGGCGCAGGAGGTTTTCGTCGCCCAGTACGCTGTCCATCGGGCCGATGTCGATGTGCGCCTTGGGGAAGGCATGCTTGACGTCGGCGACGACGACTTCGCACAAGCGCATCATGTTCACCGGCTGGCGTTGCAGCGCCTGACGGCCGATGCGGCCGTAGTTGAGCAGGCCGTCGATCAGGCCCGTCATGTGGGCGACATTCGCGCGGATCTTGGCGAGGAATGCGTCGGATTCCGGGCCGCCTTCGGCCAACAGGAACGAGTAGCCATCGAGTGCGCGCAGCGGCGCGCGCAGATCATGTGCAACCGTGTAGGAAAACTGCTCAAGCTCGCGCACCGTGGTGGAGAGTTCCTGCGTTCGCAGTGCGACGCGCTGCTCGAGCTCTTCGTTCAAGCGCTCGAGGCGCCGCTGGCTGTCGATGACGTTGGTCATGTCGATGGCCATGTGCATGGTGGCGACGAACTTGCCATCTGCCCCGTATAGCGAGTTGCTGCGCCATTCGCAGGTGATGTGCCGGCCGTCGCGGGTCAGGTTCTCGTTGCGAAAGTCGACGCCCGCCGCGTGCCCCAGTGCGCCGCGGCTGAGCGCGCGCACCGTTTCGCGCAATTCTACGGGCGTCAGCAGGTCGGCGGAGCGCCCGATGATTTCTTCAGTCGAATAGCCGAACGTGCGCTCGGATGCCGGATTCCAGTAAAGGATGTTGAAGGCTTCGTCGGTGAGGAAGCAGGCGATCGGCATGCGCTCCAACTGGAGCTGCAGCCTGTCGAGCAGCACACGCAGCTCCGCCTCCGCCCGGATGCGGTCGGTGATGTCGAAAAAGCTGGTCACGGTGCCTTCGAGTACGCCATCGCCGTCCTGGTCGATGGGTTCGCAACTCACGCTGAACCAGCGGGTGTCATATTGGTGGGCGGCAATTGGCAATTGCAGCCCGATGACCTGCTCGCGCACGGGCTTTCCGGATTCGCGGGCGACGCGGAAAGGCAGCGAACTCGCTGCAGACAGGGCGCCATCGAGGCCGCACCAGCGAAATTCGGGCTCCAGCAAGGTGGCCGCGATGGGCGCGCGCCCCGTGGCACCCAGTACGCGCTCGGCCATCGCATTGACCAGGATGACCTGGCCCGTCCGGTCGTGCACCACGATGCTTTCGCCCACCGCGTTGAACGCGGCGCTGTTCAGCGCCGTGAGGGCTCGCAGTGCCCGCTCCGACTCCTGCGCCCGGGTGACATCGATCCCCTGGATGATGTAGTAGTTCTCGCCATCTATATCGAACTTATCCATGTAGGCGAGAACATGCAGCGGGCGGCCGTCGGCCCGCTTGCGTGACAGTACGACATCGCGGATCGAGCCGCTTTCCTGCAACGCGGCCCAGAGTCGGTCCCGATCTGTCGGATCGACCCACAGATTGTTCTGCACGGATGTGCGCCCGATAACTTGCTCGAGCGGCAGGCCGTACATCCGCGAGAAGGCCGCGTTGGCCAAGATGGTCTTGCCCTGCAGGTCGAGAATGGTCATCGAGATGGGGCTCTGCTCGAACAGCGTGCGGAACCAGCGGCGGGAGCGTTCGGCTTCATTCAGCGCCCGACGGTTGGCCGTCACATCGTAGCCGTGGGCGATGATGGCGCGTCGACCGCCATAGGGAATGACTTCAACCGAGAGTTGATAGTCGAGCACCTCGCCGGTTGGCGCGTTGAATCGGGTCTCCATGTTCTCGATCCGACCGGACTTGGCCAACTGCTCGTACATGCGCTGGCGATCTTCGAGGCTGTTCCAGATGCCGAGCTCGGCCAGATTCCGGCCAACCAACTGGTCGTTGCGAAGACCGAGCACTCTTTCGAGCGCGGGATTGACCTGAATGATGGCCTGGCTGTCCACCTCCGCCAGCACCATCGGGACGGGACCATGGGTGAAGATGGTCTTCATGCGCTGCTCGGATTCGGCCAGTGCCTTCTGCGTATCGGACAACTCGGTCACATCCACAGCCTGGCTCAATGCAAACTGCTCGCCGTCCATCACGATAAGCTCAGTGTATAGATTGAGCTTGCGCAACTCGCCTGACCTGGTGCGCACCGTCATCCCGAATCCTGCCAGTCGGCCACGCTCTCGCAGACCCGCCACTGCGCGTGCGCGTTCGTCCGGATCAGCCCAGGTGCCGAGCTTCAGCGTGCTGGAACCGATGATTTCCTCTCGCGAATATTCGTAGATCTCGCAGGCGCGGTCATTGATCTCGACGATTTCGCCATCCGGCCAGCGCGACAAAAGCATCATGGTCGGACTGTAGTCGACCAGTGCCCGCGCCCAGCGGGTCGCTTCATCCAGCTTGGCGCGGGCGAGGTTCTCATCGGTGATGTCGAGAGCCTGCGCGATGACAGCGGATCGCCCGGCCAGGGTGACGACGTCTGCGAAGACCAGCATGTCCGCCTTGCGGCGGGATGGCATGCTGAGACGCACTTCCATTCCGCGCACCGTGCCTGATCTCGCGAGTTCGGCGTATATCCGGTCCGGGGTAGAGGGGTCCTCCCAAACGCCGAATTCGGCGAGGACATGACCCATCGCCGCCTCGGCAGGAATCTCCAGCACACGCTCGAATGCCTTGTTGACGCGCATGATGGCGCGCGTCTCGATGTCGACAATCATCGTGGGCATCGCCGCGTTCTGGAAGATGGAAGAGAGCTGTGCCTCCGATTCGGCGTGCATGATCTCCGCACGCTTGGTGTCGGTGATGTCGACATCCATGCAGATGAAGCGCGTCCCATCTCCGGAAGTTGGAATCTCGAACAGATTGCTGAGAATCCAGCGCTGCAGACCGGACTTGTCGTGCACAAGCGTTTCGTCCGGGCCAATCACGCGCCCCGTTCCGGCAATGGCATCAAGCTCGGCCCGGAACTGTTGCGCCTGATCCGGCGTCAGGAACAGTTGATCGAGCGTGCGGCCCGCCGCCTCTTCCGCCGTCCATCCGAAAATTCTTTCGGCAGGCTGGTTCCAGTAGGTCACCTTTCCGAACTCGTCGTACCCCTGGATCGCGACATTGGGGGCATGGTCCAGAATGAGCTGCAGCCGGGCCTCCGAGTCCCTGAGCGCCAGGGCGATCCCCTTCTGTTCCGTGACATCGGTGTGTGTGCCAATCATGCGCGAAGGTGAACCATCGGGATTGAATTCGATGGCCATGCCGCGGTCCAGTATCCAGCGCCAGCCGCCGTCAGCATGGCGCATGCGGAATTCGGCGGAATAGTTCCGAGTTCGTCCGTCGACGTGGGCGCTCAGCGCTGCCTCGGCAGACTGCACGTCATCCGGATGCATCAACGTTGTCGCCAAGTCAGGCGAATGCAAGTCGACATCCAGGCCAAGTCCCAGCATGCGACCCCAGGTCCCGGAGCGGTAAAAGCGATTCTTGCCCAAGTCCCAATCCCAGACACCGTGGCCGGCACTTTCCAGCGCTGCCACCAGGCGTTGCTTGGCGACTTCCACGGCGGACTCGGCCTGGAACGCTTTGGTGATGTCGGCGCCGGTGCCTCGATAGCCGATGAATTGACCCCTGGCATCAAATTTCGGCGAGCCGCTGACCCGCACAACATGCGGCGACCCATCAGCCTGGCGCCGCTGAAGGATGAGATTCCGGAAGGGCTTGTGGGCACGCAGCGTCGCGATATGCTCTTCCCACATTTCGGGGGTGAGGTTGTCGTAGTCGAGATCCCAGCGCCGCTTGCCAATCACCTCATGGGGATTCGTGTCGAAATTGTCCTCATCGATGAGGTATTGGAAGCGGGTGAAACGGAATTCAGCATCCTGCTCCCAGACCCAATCGGCGGCGCCGCGCGACAGTCTGAGATAGAGCTCGCGGTCGGAACGCAACTCATCACGCTGCGCCTCGATCCTGGTTGCCATGCGCAGAAAAGCCTCTTCGAGCTCGCCGAGCTCTCCCGACAGGCCGAGCGGCCGGCGTTCGGCGACTTCTTCGTCGGCGAAAGCATTGACCTGATCGCGCAGCCGGCGCACTTCGGCATGATGGGTGCGCACCAGCCGCGCCCCCAACCCGACGCCGAGCAACAATGCGAGCAGCATGGGCAGCAGATACACGCCCGTCAGTCGCTGGCGGCTGGCCGCCTGCGCGTCGCTGGCGGGCACGTCCAGTTGCAGTCGCCAGCTCTCGCCTGCCGTCGGCTGCACGACCCGCAAGCTGGCTCCGGGCCGCCCCGACAGTTGCACCCGTTCGACCACATTTCCGGACTGGCCAGACGAGTCCTCGAACGGCGGGAACAGCAGCGTGACCCGCGCACCTTTCATGCGGCTGGCCTCGCCCAGCGTACGCATCAGCGAATCGACATGCGTGCCGACAATGATGCCGCCTCGGCTGGCCAGCAGCGCTGGCTGGCCGTCAACAGGATCCCCGACGGGGCCTGTCAGTAGCGCGGGGCCGTCCGGCGCGGCAAGGACGGCTGAAGCCGGGAATGCGCTGGCGTGGAGACGTATCAGCGCGGTCGAATCGCGCCGGAGCATCCACACATTGCTTGCGCGATCCACAAATGCGAGAAAGCGGATGGATTCCGGCTGGTTGGCGAGGACACGAGACAGGCGTTCGGCGCCTCGCGGATCTGCCGCGACTGGATCCGCCCCCCCAAGGAGAGCCAGCAGCGCGCGCGCCGCGGCCTGGTGGCGCGCAAATGCCTCGGAGACGTTGGTCGCACCACCTCGCACTGCGGCGTCAGCCAGCTCGCGATCCTCGTGCCACTCGGCAATGAGGCGCAGTCCGATCAGGAGCAACACCGGCAACACCGTCACTGCCAGAAGCAGATAGAGACGACCGCGCAGGCCCATGTCGCGCAGCCGGCTCCGCCTTTCGACCGGATCTGTGCGGGTCGCGGCCGGGTTCGTGCCGGATGCGGATACTCCGCGGGTGGGGGATGCGGGGGCGTCAGGATCGGCAATGTGCCCGCGCTCGGCGGGCGGCGTCGGCGATGTGGAGCTTGGCGGGACAGTCACGGGTTCTTCAGGGCTGAGTCAGTGGATTCGGTAAATGGATGACGCAGTGCCAGATCCGGACCGCGCGCTGCAGGGGCAGTGCAGCCACAGTGCCAGCGAATCTACGCGGCGGAAATTGGCCAGAAAACGGCAAAACATACTGCGGGATGGTTCACGCGGCTTCCCCCGAAATGGCAGCCTACCAGTGGCAGGCGGCGACAAAGAAACGAACTGCCAGGATTTGCAGGCTGTTTTCGCGGTATGAAACCATGATCGGCCAGCCCGTGCCACTCCCGGCCGGCGCCCGAGGGCCGTGATAAAGTCTCCCAGGGGCAATGGCACGGCTATTTCGGCGTGCGCAGCCTGACCGACCCGCCGCAGATGACGGGCGCGTGAACTGGAGAATCATGAACCACACAGAATCGCTGATACCCGGCAGCAACGCATGCCGCCGACAACGTCGAGCCGGACTGCGAATATTCGCAATACTGGCCACGCTGGCCGCACTGGCCACCGGCGCATGCCGAGCCAATGACATCCAGGTGACCGTGCTGGACGCCGCTGGCCAACCACAGGCCGATGCCGTGGTCTACGCCGAGCCCGCGCGCGGGGGCGGCCCGCTCAAGGGCCGGAAGGAAGTGTTGATCGAGCAGGTCGACAAGACCTTCGTGCCCTACGTGAGCGTGGTGCAGACCGGCACCTTCATCAACTTTCCCAATCGCGACAGCGTGCGCCATCACGTCTATTCGTTCTCACCGGCGAAGAGTTTCGAGATCAAGCTCTTTTCGGGTGTGCCAGCCAACCCTGTGCAGTTCGACAAGCCGGGCGAGGTGGTGATTGGCTGCAACATCCATGACCAGATGATCGCCCACATCCTTGTGGTGGACACGCCGCATTTCGCCAAAACGGGCAAGGAGGGCCTGGTCAAACTGACCGGCCTGGCGGCCGGCGACTACACGCTGCGCGTGTGGCATCCCTCCGGCGCACCGATAGCCGAGAAGGTCGCGCTCACGGCGAAGGGTCACGGCACGCAGGTCCGGCTGGCGCCCCGCACCCAGGCCACGCCGCGCAAGTGAGCGAACCGGGCAGCGCACCGTCTGCCGCCGCAGCGACGGAAAGCTCACGCCGTCGCTGGCGCTTCGAACCGCTGCGGCTGAACAGTCTCGAAAGCCGTATCGTTGTCTTCTTCGTCGTGCTGCTGATGGGCGTGCAGCTCGCGGTGTTCCTGTCCATCCGTGCCGCCATCGAGCAGGTGGCGCGCGACAAGATTCAGGAGGAGCTGCAGGTCGGCCAGCGCGTTTTCAAGCGACTGCTCGATCAGAACAGTCAGCAACTGGTCGAAGCGACCAGCGTGCTCACCTATGACTTCGGCTTTCGCGAAGCCATCGCCACTCGCGACCAGCCAACCATTCTCTCCGCCCTCGGCAACCATGCGCGGCGGATCAAGGCCAACGGCATGACGCTGGTGGGTCTCGACAATGTGGTCGTCGCCGACACACTGCTCGCCGACAGCGCGGGCAAGACATTCATGCATCCGGAGCTCATTGCCGAGGCGCAGCAGTTCGGCCGCGCATCTGCCATCCGCCAGCTTCAGGACAAGGTCTATCAGATCGTGGTCGTGCCGGTGCTGGCACCGCTGCCGATTTCGTGGGTCGCGATGGCGTTCGTGATCGATGACCAGCTCGCTCGTGATTTGCAGCGCATCACGGGGCTGGATGTGTCGTTTGTCGGGCTGCCGCCATCCGGCCCACCGCGCGTGGCGGCGAGCACCGTCGGACAGCTCATCCGCGGCCAGCTCCTGCTCGATCGCAGCATTTACGCGCAGCACGGCGGGAGTTTCACCCGCGAGGCTGCGGGCGACACGTTTCAGATGCTTGGCGTTGAGCTGACAGAATCCAGGATGGGCGGCGTGCATGCCGTGCTGCAGCGCGCGCTTTCCGAGCACATGGTGCCGTATGGCCGGCTGCAGGTGATCCTGATGTTCCTCTCGGCCATCAGCCTCGCCATCACGCTGTTCGGCGCCATGCGAATTGCTCGCCGCATCATCCGCCCCGTCACCCAGCTGGCCGACGCTGCGCGGCTGATGTCACGCGGCGAGTATGTCCACACCATCCATGCCGCCCAGGGTGACGAAATCGGCGAGCTCGCCTCCGCGTTCAACACCATGGCGAAGGGGATCGCCGAGCGCGATACGGTCCGCGACATTCTGGGCAAGGTGATGTCACAAGCGGTGGCCGAGCAGCTGCTGTCCCAGCAGATCGAACTCGGCGGCGAAGAGCGCGAGGTGACAGTGCTGTTTGCGGACATTCGCAACTTCACTGAGCTCTGCGAGTCACTCACGCCAACGCAGACGCTTGCGCTCTTGAACCGTTACCTCACCGAAATCAACGCCGTCATCGAGGCCAACGACGGCGTGATCGACAAATACACGGGCGATGGCGTCATGGCGCTCTTCGGTGCGCCGATCGCGCGCGCCGACGACGCCGGCCGCGCCATGCAGGCGGCCATGGCCATCGTCGCGCGCATCGGCCAGCTGGGACGCCAGCTCGCGGATGAAGGTCTGCCGCATCCGGACATCGGCATCGGCATCAATACCGCCCGTGTCATCGCCGGCAATATCGGCTCTGCCAGCCGGCTCAACTACACCGTGCTGGGCGATGGCGTGAACCTCGCCGCGCGACTGGAAGGACTCACCAAACGCTATCAGGTGCCCATCGTCGCGGGCGAAGTCACGCGGGCACGACTGGACCGGCTCGTGTGGCGCGAGCTGGACAAGGTGCGGGTGAAGGGCAAGACCGTGCCGGTGCGCATCTACCAGCCGCTCGGCGCCACGGATTCGCTGTCGAACATCGAGGCGCAACTGCTCGACCGATACCATGCCGCAGTCGCCGCTTATCGCGAGCGGCGCTGGAGTGAGGCCCGCACCGCCTTCACCGCGCTGCTGAGCCAGCCGTACTATCGGCGGCTGGCTGGCCTGTACCTGGGCTACCTCGACGAAGCTGAACGCGAAGGATCGTCTGAGGACTGGGACGGCAGCTTCACGCTCTACGAAAAGTAGCGCGGCACGGCGGATTGAAACGGTGCGCATGCGAATATTCGCAAGCACCGGCGAATATTCGCAGGTGGCGACGTTCAGGACTTGGGCGCTTCCGTACTCTGCGCAGGCGCTGCGTGAGCGGGCGCCACTTCCGACTTCGGCGGGAGGAAGAAATCCCGTGGCCGTGCGCGGAACCGCGCCCACAAGAGACTCATCAGTTCGCCGGAGCGATCAAAGCGCACCTGCCGCGACTTCAATGCCACGTAGAGTGCCAAGCTGAAACTCACTGCGAGGTTGGTGATGCCAACCAGCGCCACGCCAAGGATGGAGATCAGCACCGTGGTCAACGGCACCTGGAAATCGAGTCCCACGAGGCCGTAGGCGAGATTGGCCGCGGAGAAGGTGACGTGGCGGATGTCGATGGGCAGGCCGAGGATGAAGCCCAGGGTGCCCATGCTGCCCAGCATGATGCCGAAGAAGAAATTGCCCGCGAGGCCGCCGAGATTGTTGCCGACATACCCCGCCACGCGAGCCGAGAGCGACTCACCCAGCAACGCACGCAGCCAGCGCAACTGCCGGATGCGTTCGGGAATGCGGTTGTAGCTCGCCTTGTTGTCGTAGTAGCCCGAGATGAGACCGGCGAGAAAGAGGCATACGCCGGCGATGGCAGCGTGGAACAGCGCCAGGCTGGTGAACGGATTGATGTCATGCAACAGGTGCGCCGCCTTCTCCGGGCCGGCGGGCGGGAGGCCATGCCAGTGCAGCAAGGCGAAGGCGATGGCGAACGACACCGGTATGGCGAGCAGCACGTTGCCGAGGATTGCGACCAGCTGCGTGCGCATCACCACCGCGATGATTTCCACCAGGGCGTCGAGGGACGCACGCTGCTTTCTGCCGCCTTCCCCCGCGCTCTGCTCGACGGTGGCCGCGATCATGGCCGCGGTCATCGCCGGCTGCTTGGTGGCAATGGTGAAATGCAGCACGTGCACCAGCATGAAACCAAGCGAATAGTTGAGGCTGTAGGCGATGGCCTGCCACAGCGGCGCCAGTGCCAGCTTGCTCATGAAGATCTTGATGAGCGCCATGAAGCCGACGATGATCCCGGCGCCGGCAGCAGAGCGGGCCATGGAGAAGTATTCGCCGCGCGTGCTGGCGGCATAGTGTTCGCCGGTGTGGCTCGCGTGTTCGGTGACTTTGCGCGCCAGGAGATCGGTGCTGCCGGTCAGCACGTCGCGGAGCGAGGTTTTGCGATTCTCTTCGCGGACGAGCGCACGCAGGAGATCCAGCGCGACCGTCCTGCGAATATTCGCCCTGACCGGATTGATGAGCGCGAGGAGCGCGCACAGGCGGTCAATCATCTGCGTGCTACGCACGATCTTGTAGGTGAGGGAAATGCTGGCGCCGCTGCTTTTCGCGAGGCGCCGCACGCGCTCCAACGCCTCCATGCACTGGTCGAGCAGCACGAGCATGTGCTGGTCGGAAAGATCCTCGCCGAACACACCGTCGGCCAACGCCCGATCGGTGGCAGCGAGGATTTGCAGCATTTCCACGTTCTGTGCCATGAAGGGCGAGGCGTGGCGCTCCAATGCCGGATCGAGGCGGGTGAGCTCCGGGTCCAGCCCCAGCGCCGCGAGCCGATAGGACAGCACCCGGATGGACTCGGTCTGCTCGCGCAACAACTGCCGGTGCACGGGATGGTCCGCCCGCTCATGGAGGCGCAAGCCTTCGAGCAACTCGCCCCAGACAGCGTCCGGCACGACCGCGAGCCACTCGTGGTCGCGCGCATGCCAGAACACTTCCCCCAGCATATCGCGCAGATTGTCCGGCTCCCGTTCGGCGGGCAGCAGCTTGTGCGCGAGGCGGTCGCGCAGGCTGCTGAAGAATCCCTGGCTGCTCAGGATGCCGGTATCCGTGAACAGGTGGCGATGCCGACTGGCCGCAAGCAGATCCAGGAGATAGTCACGCAGGAGTGCGGCGTCACCCGGCACGTGCTTCAGGTGCAGGGCAAGCGTGCCGAGCTTGGTGAGCACGTCCTGGGTGTCGCCCGGCTGACGCGGACGGATATCGTTGACCAGCCGGATGAGCGGAGCGGGCTCAGGCAGCGCTGCGGCCGGTACATTGGCAGCGGGCGGCGTGACCGCCGCCACCTCGCGCTGCGCACGGTCCGCGCGCAGGCCGGAAAACAGCTCGGCGAGATTCATCCGCCCCGACCCGATCGTTGGCGCCGATCAAGAAACAGCGCAATCCAGCCCAGTGCCAGCAGCACCATGAAGTACAGGGCATTGGCGGGAATCTGCAGGTTGAAGTCGACCCAGCTGTGGATGAGGATGGCGAGGACGCCCATCAAACTGGCAAAGCTGATGCCCCGCATCAGCGGATCGCGGCGAACCCATTGCGCCCGCAATGCCATGGCAAGCGCCCACAGCACCATCAACGCAAGCAGCACGAAACCGATCACGCCGTACTCCGCGAGAAACTCCGCATAGTCGTTGTGGGCATGCTCGAAAATGCCCTCGGCCACGAGTGGCCCGCGATAGTTTAGAAAGCTGCCCGCCCAGCCGCCCGGCCCCACGCCCAGCCAGAGGTGATCCTCGATCATCGGCAGGGTGTCAGCGGCAGCATCTTGCCGCTGCTCGAGCGATTCCTCCTGGCCCGGGGCCAGTGCCGGCACGGGCGTCACACCCACCTCACGCGTGATCGTGGTCTGCTCGAGTCGCTGCGCGAGCTTTTCGACGCCAAACCACGAGCCGACGATGAAGAGGTCAATGGCGATGAGGCTGGTGATCAGGACCATCGTGCCGCGCGGGGCGTGGCGCGAGAGTGCCAGCGCGATGAGGCCGGTGATGAGCAGCGAAGCGAAGAACGCGGTGTTGCCCATGCGGGAACGCGTACTGACCAGCGCGATGACCAACACGCAAAGCATCAACCGCAGGCGGAACTTGGGACTGAATATCCACTCCAGCACATTGCGCAAGCGCTTTCGCCAGCTGTCCGCGCTGCGGTCCACCGTGTCGGCAATGAGAAGTCCGATGCCCAGCGCGAGCGTGATCTCCAGATAGCCCGCGAAGTGATTGCGATTGAAATAGGTGCCGATGGCCTGCGCGCCATGTTGCATCGGTGTGCCCAGCCAGCTGATCCGGCCGCCCACCAGATGCATCATGATGGCGTAGACCGAAATCAGAAAGGCGACGAACACCAGGGTGAAGGCGAGTTGGCGCACGCGCTTTCGCGTGTTCACCAAGAGAAGCGTGAGCGCGAACGCCGCCACGTACATTGCCGACTTGAGCCAGTGCGACTGGGCCGCGAAGAGATCGATGGCCAGCGTGCGCGGCCCGGGCTGGAGCGGCAGCGTCTCGGCGTGCATTGTGGCGACGCGCGGCGAAAGCGCCGCGATCCATTCCATCGGCAGCGGGACGAGATACAGCGCGCCGTAGACCAGCCACAGCACGCACAGCACGAGATACCAGCGGGCGGCGCGGAAGGTCTCGCTGACCTCCAGGCGACCCAGCATGCACCCCAGGCACCAGGCGGCAAGAAGCCCGAAGACCATCGCCTGCAAGGCCGCCAGCGCCCACGCATCTACGCTGCCGATGGGAACCGGCGCCCACAGCAGCACGATGATCCAAAGCCGGTAGAGCCAATCATCAAGCATCGACGTTGACCCCGAGCGCGAATATTCGCGACCCGCGCCGTCCGGACCTTTGGCGCCTCCCCAGAAGCTGCGCGACATGGGGTGCCCGGCCCTCATTTCTGCGCTCCTGCGGGGGCGGCGTCGGCGGGCGCATCAGCTGCGGCGGGCACCGCCGGCTTCGCACAGGCACGATGGCTGGCCAGCGGCGCGAGCCCGCAGGCCTCATCAACGCGCCCGCGACGGTTGGCAATGTTCAACACCACTTCACGGCGCGTTGCATTCAATCTGCCGATGGCCTCCGCGAGCGCAGCGCGGGTGGGGGCGTCCAGCTCGTCCCAGTTGCGAAAGCCGAGGTCCACCATGCCCAGCATCATGTTGGGTTCACGCGGGCCCAGCGTGAGCGCGCGGCGGATGATCTCGCCCAACCGCTTGGCCCCGCCCGGGAGGCGGCCTTCGCTCAACCGGCGGTCGGCGAGTCTTGCGTATTCGGCCCAGGCGACGGGATCTTGGGGCAGGCCGGCCAGCGCTGCCCGAATGGCCGTGTCTGCCAGTTCGGCGTTCTCGACCACACTGCCATCCGCGCTCTGGCGAGGGCTCCTCGCGATGAAGAGCTGCGTGATCCACATGTGGCCGTGCGCGGGGGTGAACGCCAGCGCCTCCGCCGTCTCGCGCTCCAACGCAGCAAGTTGCTCGGCCGACGGCACACGCCCGGAGCGCTCCGCCTCCTTGCGCAGCGTCCAGAGCTCGCGCCCGCTCTCGATGAACTGTTCGCCCGCCACGCCGCGCGTGACAGCCCACGCCCCCGCCAACAGCGCGGCGAGCGCCGTGATCAAGCTAACGAATATTCGCATGGGCGACAGGATAAACCAGACCGGAAAAAACAAAACGGGCGGCCCGAAGGCCGCCCGTTCGTCAGGCTGAACTTGTTACAACTTAAGCCGTGCAGTTCACACCCGGCACGCGGTTGCTGGCGGGCGAGATGGTGCTGCAAGCTGGCAGCGTGGAGCCACCACCCGAGCCGCTGCCCGAGCCGGAACCCTGGCCGCTCGTGCCCTGCTGGCCCTGACCCGGCTGCTGTTGTTGCTGCTGTTGCTGCTGTTGTTGCTGTTGCTGCTGCTGTTGTTGTTGCTGCTGAGACTGCTGCTGCGATTGCTGGGTCTGCTGCTGGAATTGCTGGCTCTGCTGCTGATTCTGCGCGTTGTTCAGAACCGGGTTGCTGTTCTGAACCGTGCTGCGGATCTGGTTGGCAGGCCCAGTAGTGGGACGATTAGTCCCGCGCTGGAACAGACCCTGGCCTGCACCAAGCCGAGTGCTACCCGCCTGCGCCAGAACAATGGGCAGGTTGTTCTCGGAGACCTGCACAGGCAGGCTCATGCCCACCGGATTGCCGGACAGCGAAGCCGTCACGCCGGGTGCGGCGTATTCCACTTCACCCGTCTGAACAATCACGTATGTGTCGCCCGAGTCGGTACCAAATTCGACATCCGTGCCGCGGATGCCGATGGTGGCGTTGCCGGCGCGATAGGCCACATTGCTGGGCTTGGACTTGCCGATCAGGCCGGTGATGGCACGCATGCCGCCCTGTGCCAGATTCAGAAGCACATTGCTCTCGGCCGGCTTGGCCTTGTTGTAATTGAACGTCGTGATGGCCATGCGGGCATTCGCCGTCAGTGCCACCACCTGGCCGTCTTCAAAGCGCAGGACCAGGGAAGAGCCTGCGCCCGTCCGGACGGTATCGCCTTGGGCAACGGTGTCACCTTTTTTCAGCGCGCGTGGTGAGCCTGCGCCGGGGAGAGCTTCCACCGTGCCCGTCGCCGCATCCACCACGGCTGCCTGGGCGAACGCGAACTGGACCATCATTGCGGCCAGCAACGCCGCAAAACTCATTACGATCTTTTTCATGTTGCCCCCTTTCGATCTAGAGCATGTGCTACGAGTGTTGTGAAACCGAAGACAGGACACAGTGGCAACTCGCCATCGCCCCTGCCAACCCAAACTACTGTCCAAGAACAGACTACCATGCTTTGTTGCCAATTTCACCATCCAAAATCGTTACAAAAACGCCAAACGCAGAGGTGGATCAAGCCTTTTTCATCCCTTCTTTGCGTCATCGGGCTCACGACCATACGCATAGCCATAGGTTGCCCCCTTATATTTCTTATAACCGTAGCCGCCATACTCACCGTAGTAACGCGACGCCTTCTCCAGATCCAGTTGATTCAGGACCACGCCAGCGAGCGGCGCATCGATCATGCGCAGGCGCTTGATACAGCCTCGCGCAACTTGATGGGGTGTCGAATCGGCCCTCACTACGTAAACCATTGAAGTCGCATGCTGCGCCAGCACCAGGGAGTCAGAAACCATCTGCAGCGGCGGGCTGTCGATGATGATGATTTCAAAAGTTTCGCGCAGCTTTTCCAGCACTTCGATGAAGCGCTTGGAGGTGAGCAGCTCCAGCGGATTGGGCGGAACCGCGCCTGCAGTCATGAAGTACGCACCGGACTTTGCGTCATGAAAAATGCACTGCGAGGCCTGCGCCGTGCCGGCGACCAAGGCGGAAAGGCCCGGCGCACCACCGTCCCGCCCGAGCAGTTTTCCTACCTTCGGACGGCGCATATCGGCATCGATTAGCAGCGTTTTTTTCACCTGAGCCATCGCGCAGGCCAGATTGAACGAGATGGTCGTCTTGCCTTCGCCAGGTACCGATGAGGTCACCACGACCACTTTTTGCGGCGTATCCAGCGCAGTCATGAGCAATCCTGTGCGCACGGTGCGAATCGACTCGGCGAAGAGCGACTGGGAATCATTGAAGAACGCCAGCTCCGAATGGAAACCCTTCTTTTCGCCGCCTGGCAGCTTCTGCAGATATCCCAGAAGCGGCAAGCCCAGCCGGCGTTCGACTTCGAACGTGGTATTGACAGTGTTGTTCAAGCGATCCAGCAGCAACGCCATCATTACAGCCAACACCAAGGCAAGTGCTGCGGCAATGGTGACAATCTGCGCCTTCCTTGGCGCGAAGGGCAGATTGGGGACAACCGCCGCATCGATCACACGAGCCACGGTCGACTGCAGATCACCTGCGACGTTGGTTTCCTTGAAGCGGGCCACGAACATGTCGTAGAGCTGGCGGTTTTGCTGCGCCTCGCGCTCCAGCACGCCCAGCTGGAACTCCTTGCGATTCAAGCTCTGGATGTCACCCTTGCTCTGCGCCAGGGCATTGGCAACGGCCTGCTCATTGGCACGAGCAACTTCGTACTCCTTGCTGATGCCCGCTACGACCACTTCGATCTGGCGGCGGGTATTCTCCTTCGCTGACGCAAGCTCCGAGCTCGCTTGAATCATGCGAGGGTGCTCGGCACCATATCGCTTGCTGGCATCACCGAGTTTGCGTTCCGCCTCAGCTTCCTGCTCTTTCAACTTTTGCACCAACGGGTGCCGAAGAACGGCTGGCACCGACTCATAGCCGGCTTGCGACTTGCCCTGCCTGATAGCCTGGACCTGATTGAAAGCAGCTTCTGCCTCGGCTCGCTTCTGGCGCGATTCAACCAGACTGCGAGTCAACTCATCCAGCTGCCTCGAAGCACCTGACAGGGCGACGCCCTTGGCATCAACGATGCGCTCGCGATCGCGATAATCCTGAAGCGCCCGCTCGGATTCATCCAACTTCTTCCGCAGCTCACCCAGCCGCTCGGTCAGCCAACTGCTCGCCTTCTGAGTCATTGCCAGCTTCGCTTCAAGATCGGACTCGATGTACACCTCGGCCAGCGTATTGGTGACCTTGGCGGCCAGCTCCTTGTCGTGGGCCACAAAATGGATTTGCGTGAGCTGGGAGTTGCGAACAGGCTGGACCTGCAGATCCTGCCGAAACGAGTCCACCACACTCTTGAGAATTTGATCTTCGCTCGGCGCGCTGGCTTCGGTGAAGAGCGGAGCGACGTGTCTGGAATAGAGGGAACGATTCGCATCCAGGCTCGGGTCGAAGTCGGGATGCTTGGTCAAATTCAGCCGCTTCACCACGCGCTCGGCGATCTCGCGGGACTTGAGGATTTCCACCTGGGTCTGGAAATACTCGCGCTGGGATCCCGCACCCATGTTGTTATAGACCTCCTCGATGCTGACAACCTTGTTCTTGCCCTGCTCAATAAGTACGGTTGTCGTCGCACGGTAGGTCGGGCGCATCGCGTAGACCACCAAAGTGGTGAGTACGGCGACCAGCGCCACCAGCCCGAGAATGCCCCACTTGCGCTTGGTAATGGACCGCCAGTACTCAAGCAGGTCCAGTGGTTCTTCCTGCGGTTCTGGCTGCAGCGTAGTCGGCGTGCCGAAGCGCTCATTGAAGGTGAGATCGTTCATGCAGCGCCCTAAAAGAAACTCTCTTCGATGGTGAGAATGTCACCGGGGTAAACCACCGTGTTGAGATCGACACGCTTGGGGGTGCCGCTCTTGTCTTCTTCACGAACGATATTGATTTTTTCCCGAGAGGCGCGCTCCTTGAAGCCGCCAGCGATAGAAATTGCCTTGCGCACGGTGAGGCCCGGGGTATAGGGATAGCCGCCCGGCTTTTCCACCATACCGTTGACGAAGAAGTTGCGATACTCGTCGATGGTCACGGTGACCTGGGGGTTAAGCAAATATCGCCCCTTAAGGCCATTGGTGATGTGATCACGCAGGCCGCCAACAGTCATCCCGCGCACCTTGATTTCACCGAGAACCGGGAACGCCACTGTTCCAGCATCGGACAGGCGTAGCTTCTCTCGCTTTAGGTCATCTTCTCCCAGCACGATGATGGTGATCGTGTCACCCGCGCCGAGCTTGTAGCTGGACAACTCGCTGTCTGGTGCGGCTGCGGACTGACCTACAGCCAACGCAGTGAAAGCGCCAGCCAACACTGACAAGAATGCTGCGAATATTCGCATGCTTCCCCTGAAAAAAAATTGGGATCGATCCTTGGTGGTACGTGGCGCGGTTCGATCCGGATGAAGCACTGAAGGGCGCCACGGAGGCGCCCTTCGCGAGGGTTGAACCGTTTACAGCTTTGCGCCGATGGTGAACATCACCTGATTGCGCTTGTACAGGAAGTTCGACTGGTTCGAGTCACGATCCGAGCGGGTGAAGTCCGCGCCCAGTTCCAGCACGCGGCCCAGTTTGTAAGTCAGCTTGATGCCAAACGTGTCCGTCTCGTCCTTGCGATTCGCGCCAGCGCCGACGAAATCATCCTGCGAGAACACGTAGCGCGCTTCAGTGGCGATACGCGAGCTCCAGTTGTGCGTCCAGATGGCACCCGTGCGCTTGTTGATGATCAGGTCACCCACACCGGACGATTCGCCGAACGACTTGGTGGAAAACAGGTCCACTTTTGTATACGTCATTGGCTTCCATTCCACGCCGATCTCCCAGCTCGAGCTGGAGTTGTTGGCGCGCGATCCGACATCAAACTCCTTCTTCTGGCGGCCCAACTTGATCGTGCCGGACGTGGCGGCCGTGGCTTCCCACGTCACACCGGCGTAGTAGCGTTTCTCTTCACTGTCCAGCGTGGACGAGGAGAGGCTGTAATCCAGGTTGGCCTGCTGCACTTCGACGAGCAGGGAGGTCTTCGGCGCCACGCGCATGAAGAACGTGCCGCGCAGGCGATCAGTATCGCGGTCGGCCGCAGCGGTCGTTGCGCGATTGTTGCGGTAGCGCTTGTCCGCAGTGGATGCAGCGAGCTCGAAGCGGCCGCGTGCGTCGTTACCACCAAAAGCGTAGAGCGCATCCAGCGTCGTGTCGCGATATACGTCAGGACGCTCGGCGATGCCGCGGTCGGTCGAACCGCGCGGATCGTGGCCCCGATCATATGCGGCACCGAGGCGGAGGCCAGAACGTGCCGAAAACTGCAGATCCGCACCGCCGCGCACAGCATAGTCGCGATAGTTATCGGCAGAACTGTCGTTGTAGTTGGCCGAGCGGGTATCGAGACCAAGCGAAAACAGCTGATTCTTCCGGCGAGCTTCGATCAGTGCGCCCGTATCCAAAGTAAAGAGGGAAGAGCTTTTCTTGTTCGAGTTGGCCAGGAACAGATTGTCATCTCGACCGAGCCCCAGCTTGGCGGTGGG
>JANRIX010000066.1:0-76189 GCA_033764435.1 Burkholderiales bacterium | reverse complement strand
AGTGTTCGCAGGCAGCGTCTCGGTCCACCCCAGCCCGCTTTGCGCCGGATTGCCCGTGCCGTTGGTCAAGGTGAAGACCAGCGAGGTCGCAACCGCGTCATCGATCGCCGCCGAACCGAACGACTTGGTCAGCGTGGGTTGGCGCACGTTGAGCGTCTGGTCGGTGACGCCGTTGTTCAGGTTGCTGCTGACGCCGGTTATGCTGCCATTGGTCGGTCCGTTGACATAGCTGCCAGCGGTCACACCCGTCACCGTCGCGGTGATGGTGCAGCTCGCGCCCGCGGCCACGCTGGCACCGGAGACTGCGATGACATTGCCGCCGGTCACGCTGACGGTGCCGCCGCCGCACTGGGGCGTGCTGGCCGTGGCGGTGATGCCGCCGGCGCCGGGCAATGTGTCGGTGAAGGCGAGCCCGCTGCGCGCGATGCTGCTGGCCGCCGTGTTGTTGATGGTGAAGGTCAACGTCGCCGTCTGGCCCACGCCGATGGTCTGCGGGTTGGCGCCGAAACTCTTGGTGAGCGTCGGGCGCGCATTCACCACGAGACACTGCGGCGTCACGCTGCTGGTCACGCGCGTCGCGCCGGTGATGTTCGCGGACGTGTTGGTAAACGCAGCCGGATTGCCCGCGCAGCTTCCATTGAACTGGCTGGCGACATTGGTCACCCCGCTGGTGCCGTTCACGCCCACCGTGACCGTACAGCTCGTGGTGCCTGCCGTCATGGCCAGGCCAGAGAGTGCGATCTGGTTGAGCGGTGGTCCACCGGTCGCGGTCACCGTGGCCGGTCCGGAGCAGCCGGCACTGTAGGCGACCGGCAGGCTGGCCGCCGTGAAGCGAATATTCGCAGGCAGCGTCTCGGTCCAGCCCAGGCCACTCTGTGCCGGATTGCCGGAGCCATTGGTCAGCGTGAAGACGAGCGAGGTCGGCACGCTGTCGTCGATGGTGCCACTGCCGAATGCCTTGGTCAGCGACGGCAACACGACCGTCAAACACTGGTCGCTCACGTTGTTGGTAAGGTTGGTGACGGCGCTGATGTTCGCGTTGCCGTTGGTGTTGCCTGCCACCGGACAGGCGGTTGTCACCGGCGATGCGGAGAGCGTGACGGGCACGGTGATCGTGCAGCTGGTGGCCGGATTGACGATCTGGCGATTGCTGACCGTGATGGTGCTGGTGCCGGCCGTGGCCGTGACCGTGCCGCCGGAGCACGTGCCGCCGACCGCGCCCGAGCCGACCAGCAGGCCGGCCGGCAGCGTGTCGGTGAAGCTGAATGTCTGGGTCGGGTTGCCCGTGGGCTGGGTCACGGTGAAGGTCAGCGTGCTGGTTTCACCGGAACCAATGCTGGTCGGGCTGAATGCCTTGGTCAACGCAGGCACTGCGGCTGCCACCGAGATACAGGCACCGCCTGCACTGGTACCGCCGCCGGCCGCAGTCAGGGCGATGTTCGAACTCAGATTCACGCGGCCGGAAATGTCCGCATTGCCGTTGGTGTTGTTCGAGTTGGGACAGGTCGCCACCGTGGCCGTGGCGGAAGTCGTCACCGGCACGGTGATCGTGCACGACGTGGCCGGATTGACGATCTGGCGGTTGGTGACGGTGATGGTGCTGGTGCCCGGTGTCGCGGTGATGCTGCCGCCCGTACAGGTACCGCCAAGCGCACCCGCGCCGATTGCAAGGCCCGAGGGCAGCGTGTCAACGAAGGAGAAGGTCTGGGTCGGATTGCCCGCCGGCTGGGAGATGGTGAAGGTAAGCGTAACCGTTCCGCCGACGGTCAGGCCGCCACTGAAGACCTTGTCGAGTACCGGCGTCGCAGGGTTGACGGTCACGCACGCACCGCCACCGCTGGTGCCGCCGCCTGCGGCTGAATTCTGGATGCTGGCGGTCAGGTTGGTCAGTGCCGAGAGGTTCGCATTGGCATTGGTGTTGGCCGCCTGCGGACAGGTCGCCACCGTCGGTGTCGTGGTCGTCGTAATCGGGACAGTGATCGTGCACGACGTCGCCGGGTTCACGATCTGCCGGCCGCTCACGGTGATGCTATTGGTGCCGGCTGTCGCCGTCACCGTGCCGCCCGAACAGGTGCCCCCCACCGCGCCGGTGCCCACCAGCAAGCCGGCTGGCAGGGTGTCGGTGAAGCTGAAGGTCTGGGTCGGGTTCCCCGTAGGCTGGGTGATGGTGAAGGTCAGTGTCGTCGTGCCACCCACCGTGACGGCACCCGAGAAGGCCTTGTCCACCGCCGGCACGGCTGCGGTCACGTTGACGCACTGCGTGCCAATGCTGTTGGTAAGGCGATTGACGCCGCTGATGTCTGCTGCGGCATTGGTGTTGTCGGCTTGCGGGCAGGTACCCACCGTCGGCGTGGCCGACGTGGTGAGATTGACGCGGATTTCGCAGGATGCGACGCCGGCATTCATTGCAGCATTGGTCACCGTGATCGTGCTTGCGCCTGTGGTGACAAAGGCAGGGCTTGCCACCAACGCGCCGCCGGCGGGACAGTTCGATTGGACGTTGGGCGTGCCCGCGACGGCCAGACCGCTGCGCAGCGTGTCGACAAAGCTGAGACTGGATTGCGCCGGATTGCCGGCGCCATTGGTCAGCGTGAATACGAGCGTCGTGGTGCCCCCGACCGTCAGCGGACCGGTGAAGGCTTTGGTCAGCGTGGGCTGCACAACGGTCAGGGTTGCGGCCGCCGTCCCGCCCGTCAGCGACAACGGACCGCTCGCACTCACGGTACCCGACGTGTTGTTGTAGCTGCCTGCCGTCGGTGCAGTGATCGTGACCTGCAGGGTGCAACTCGCACCCGCCGCGAGCGGACCGATTCCCGATACCTGTATGCCGCTGTCGCCGACGTTCAGCGCCCCGCCGCCGCCATCCAGTATGGTGGCCCCGGTGCAGGTGCTGGACGTCGTGACGCTCGCCAGCGTCATTGCTGCCGGGCTGGTCGGGAAAAGATCAGTGAAGCCAATACCGGTGAGGGCACCCGGATTGGCAACGGGATTCGTCAGCGTGAAAGTCAGGGTGGTCGAGCCGCCAGGACCAATGTTGCCGCCAAAGGCCTTGGAGATCGTTGGCGGGCTGTACACATTGAGCGTCGCGTTCGCCGCAGCCGTGTTGCTGCCGGCATTGGTCGTGGTTACATCGCCGATGGCAATCGTGTTGGCGTAGGCACCTGCCGTGGCAGCACTCTGGTTGACCGTGATGACACAACTGCCGCTGGCCGGGATGGTGCCACCGGACAGAGCGACGCTGGTGCCACTTGCGTTCGCCGTGACCGTGCCGCCGCAGGTGCTGTTTCCGGCTGGCGTGGCCGTGTTGAGCAAATTCGTCGGGTTGGTGTCAGTGAACGCCACGCCGGTCATGCTGGCAAAGCTGTTCGGATTGTTGATGGTGATCGTCAGCACCGAGGTGCCGCCGGCCACCACCGGATTCGGGGCGTAGGATTTGGTGACCGTCGGGGGCGCCAGCACATTCAGGATCGCGCTGCCCGCCGTGCTGTTCACGCCTGCGTTGGCCGTCTGTACGCCACCAATGGCAATGGTGTTGGTGTAGGCCCCCGCAGTGGCTGCGGTGACGTTGACCGTGATGACGCAGCTCGAGTTGGCGGCAACCGAGCCACCCGTGACCCGCACGCCCACATCGCCCACATTCAGCGCACCACCCCCGCTGTCGGTCAGCGTGCCGCCGCAGGTATTGCTGGTGGTCACATTGGCCAGCGACATCTGCGCAGGCAAGTTCGGGAAGACGTCGGTCACCTGGAGGCCGGCCATGGGTACCGCGTTGGCATTGGTGACCGTGATGGTCAGCGTACTCGTGCCGTTCAGTGGCATCGAGGACGGGCTGAACGTCTTGCTGACGGTCGGGTTTTCCAACACGTTCAATGTTGCGTTCACACCAGACACGTCCATGGTCGAGGTCGGGTTGACGATCCGCGACGGTCCGTTGAAATAGCTGCCGACGAATGATGACGTGACGTTGACGGAGAACGTGCAGTTCGCCGCAGGCGACGTGATGGTGCCGCCCGACAGCGTGATGGTTCCTGCACCTGCCACGGCCGTGACGGTGCCGCCACAGGTGTTGGTGACTGACGGTGCGCCCGCGACAAAGACGTTCGCAGGGAGGTTTTCGATGAAGCCCAGCCCGGTCTGGGTCGGGTTGCCCGCGCCGTTGGTGATGGTGAAGGTCAGCGTGGACACCCCGCCGCGGCCGATTTCAGTCGGTGAGAATGCCTTGGTCAGTGCCGTGCCCACGACCTGCAACGTGGCGTTGACGCCTGTCGCGGTCAGGCCCCCGGTCAGGCCGCTGATGTTGGTTGAATTGTTGACGTAGTTGCCCAGGCTGGCCGACGTGACGTTCACAGATACTGTGCACGTCGCCGGGGCTGCGCTGATAGAGCCATTGGCCAGAGAAATCGTGCCACTGCCTGCCGTGGCCGTGACAGTGCCGCCGCAGGTGTTGACCACACCCGGCGTGCCCGCCACCACGAGGCCCGCGGGGAGACTGTCGCTGAAGCCCTGCCCTGAATAGCCCTGCGCGCCTGCCCCGTTGGTGATGGTGAAGGTCAGGACCGAGGTTCCGCCTGCACCGATCGATGTCGGCGAAAAGGCCTTGGTCAGGGTCGCATTGTTCTGAACGGTCAGCGTGGCGTTGACGCCGGCGGTATTCAAGCCCGTGGACGTGCCCGAGATATTGGTGCTGTTGTTGAGATAGCTGCCGGTCACGCTGCTGGTCACGTCGACACCGACCTCGCAGGTTGCCGTGCCGGAGAGCATGCTTGCACCGGAGAGCGTGACCGTACCGCTGCCCGATACGGCGGAAGCGCTGCCACCCGTGCATGTTGTCGAAGCATTCGCAGGTGAAGCAACCAGCAAGTTGGCAGGCAGGCTGTCGGTGAACTCAACCAAAGGCTGAGCCGGATTGCCAGCAGCGTTAGTGATCGTAAAGGTCAGCCGTGATGTCGTGCCACGCTGAATGAGATTTGGACTGAAGGCCTTGGTGAGCGCAGGCCCGGTCACGGTGAGCGCGGCATTGGCACCAGTCAAGTCGATCACATAGGTGGAAGTCAGACTTCCTGCAGGTATGCTGTTGTTGTAAACACCCGCAACCGGGGCCGTGACCTGGACTTCGATGTAGCAACTACCCCCAAGCGGAATCGTTGCGCCAGCCAGTCGAACCCCAACGTCACCCACATTCAGCGCCGCGCCGCCGCTATCGGTGAGCGAGCCGCCGCAGGTATTGGTCGTGGAGAGCGAGGACACTGTCATGGCGCCAGGTGCCACGGGGAAGACATCTGTGACCGCGACACCCGTCATCGGACCCGGGTTGGCTGCCGGATTGCTCAGTGTGATGCGCAGGACGCTGACGCCACCAACGCCAATCGAAGACGGTGTGAAAGTCTTGGCAACCGTCGGCGGAGCCCAGATCCGCACACTGGCTGAGTCTGTGCTGCCGTTCAGACTGCCATTGCCCCCACCGGCGTTGGTGCCAGTGACCGTATTGTTCTTCAGACCGGCCGTAGTGCCTAGCACTGAAACAGAGATGATGCACGCGCCGTTGTTGTCCAGATCGTCCAAGTGACGACCCGCATTAAAGTTAAAGGTCGTGGCGCCGCCAGCCTCATTCGGAATCGGATTCGGCGATTCATCGCACTGGCCTGCCAGGCGGGAAATGAAGATGTCACCCGCCACGGTCTGCATGCCGCTGGGTAGCGTGTCATTGAAATGCAGGTTGTTCTGGTTGTTGCCGATCCCCGGATTGAAAATCGTGATCCACATGAAGAACGGGGTGTTGATGGCCCTGTCAGTAACTGGCGTGCAGACCGAGTCGGCTGGCAACGCGGCGGGCGCATTCGAGCAAAACTGCTTCTGAATCTGCATCTGACCCACCGTCAGGAAGTCGGTGCCGCCTGCGATGGCCGTCGGTGTCTGGGTGCTTGAGACCAGCGTGATGTTGTTGGTGTAGTCACCCGCCGTACCGGCGGTCACATTGATGCTCACCGTACAGCTGCCGCCCGCTGCGAGGTTCCCGCCGGTCAGGCGGATGCTGCGGTCGTTGACCTCCAAGGTGTTGTCACCGTCAGCGGCATCATTCTCATCCAGCGTCCCACCGCACGAGTTGGTCGTCGTGAGCGGGGTCGCGACCGTCATGTTGGCAGGCGTCGTGGGGAACCCGTCGAAAAAGGTCACGCCGGTGAGCGCGACAGGATTCGGATTGGTCAACGTAAATTGAAGCGTGGTCGTCTGGCTCGTGCCGATGTAGTTGGGCAGGAAGTTCTTGGTCACCACTGGCGGCGCCAGAACGATGAGCGATGCGGACGCACCCGCACTTCCCGTGGGTGTCTGCGTGCTGGTCACCGAGCTGGTGATGTTGGCATGACCGGTGTCAATGCTGATCGAGGTGCTGGTGACCTGAACCGTGATGGTGCAACTCGCGCCACCTGCCAGCGTGGGAACAGTCGGGTTGATTTGCGTCCCGCCGACACTCAAGACCGGGCTGAAGGACTCCCCGGCGCAGGTGCCTCCGGCGGTCGCGTTGGCCACTGTCATGTTGAACAGCGGATCAGTGAACGTGACGTTGGTGAGCGCAGAGGACGGATTCGGATTGGTCAGTGTAAAGGTGATCGTTGACGTTCCACCTGTCTGGATCTGTGTGGGCGCGAACGACTTGGTCAGGGTCGGCGGCGAAAGGACGACCAGGTTTGCCGTGTTTGAGGCCGGTCCTGCAACAGGTGTCTGGGTCGAGGTCACACCGCTTGTCGTGTTCGGGTGAGTGCCGGACACGTTTGAGGTAATCGTGACGGTTATGGTGCAGTTAGAACTCGCCGCCAGCGTTGGCACGGTGAGGTTCAGGGATGTCGCGCCGACTACCAGGGCAGGTGAGTTGGTCACCCCGGCACAGGTGCCGCCAATGGTCGCGCTGGACACCGTCATGTTCACCAACGCGTCGGTGAAATTCAGATTGTTCATCACTGACGCGTTGGGATTCGTCAGGGTGAACGTAATGACGCTGGTACCGCCTTGCGAAATCGGGCTCGTGCCGAAGGCCTTGGTGATCGTGGCAGGGCTGGAAACGGTCAATGTGGCAACGTTGGATGCCGTCCCGGCCGACCCACTCTGTGTGCTGGCCACACCGGACGTGGAGTTGTTGTACACCCCGGCCACTGCAGAGGTAACCAGTACGGTGATGGTGCAACTGGCACTTGCCGGCAGGGTTGCGGCCGTGACGTTGAAGTTGCCGCCGCCTGCCGTGGCAGTGGTGGTGACTCCGGTACAGGTTCCTGCCGTGGTGAGCGGCGTCGCATTCACCAGATTGGCCGGATAGGTGTCGGTGAAGTTCACCCCGGTAAGCGGAATGGTGTTCGGGTTGGTCAGCGTCAGCGTCATGGTCGACGTGCCCGTCGGGACGATGCCGCTGGGTGAGAACGCCTTGCTGATGGTCGGCTTGCCGATGACGATGAGGTTGTCCGTGTTGGATCCGGGCCCCTGGCTCAGCAGCGCCGTGGTCACACCATTGGCCGCATTGGGCAGCGTGCCGACAACCGATGAGGTGACGACGACCGTGACGGTACAGCTACCGCTCGCGGGAATCTGCAGTCCAGTGAAATTCAGCGATGTCGCACCGGTGACAAAACTGTTTCCGGCAGCACCCACGCAGGTGCCACCCGCCGCACCGCCGGGTGCCGCGATGGACATGTTGACCATCGTGTCCAGGAACGTGCCCGCGGTCTGCAGCGTCGCAGTCGGATTGGTCAGTGTGTAGGTGATCGTGGAGGTGCCGCCCGACTGAATCTGGTTCGGGCCGAAGAATTTGGTGATGCTGATCAGGCCCACGCTCAGGCTTGCGGTGTTTGACACCGGGCCGGTCGACCCCGTGGTTACGGTGGTCAGGCCAGAGGTGGTGTTGTTGTACGTGCCCGCGATGGCGCTGCGCACGGCAAACGTGATCGTGCAGCTTGAACCGGCCGGGATGGTGCCTCCGGTCAGCACAAAGCTGGTCGCATTGGCTGCGATGCTTGCCGGGGCGAAGCCGGTGCAACCTGCGCCGCTGTATGTCACCGTGCCACCCGTGGCAACCAGGTTGGCTGGGAACGGATCGGTCAAGCCCGGGTTGCTGATGGTGAGCGCAGCTGTATTGGGATTGGCGAGCACCAAGGTCAATGTGCTGTCCGCATTGGGCGCGACCGCACCCGGGCTGAACGACTTGGTGATCGTCGGGTTGGTATAAAGCGAGGCCGTTGCCGGCGCAGTATTGGTGACGCCGACGCCCGTGGTGAGGTTGCCAGCCGGAATGGTGTTGACGTATGTGCCGTTGCCCGTGATGGTGACGTTGACCGTGATCGTGCAGACGCCGGAAGCCGGCACGGTGCCGCCTGAAAACACAAGGCTGCCGCCACCCGCCACCGCCGTGACCGTTCCGCCGCATGAGCTGGTGCCATTGGGGCTGGTCGCATTCACCAGTCCAGCGGGATAGGTGTCGGTAAAGCCGGCCGCCGTCAAAGGCACAGCCCCGGTGTTGGTGATCGTGACGGTCAATACGCTGGAGTTGCCGGGCGTCAGGCCTGCCGGATTGAATGTCTTTGCCAGCGTTGGCGCCGGATACGACGGCGTCACCAGCGTCGGATCCCGGATCCCGACGACCTGCACCTGCGTGAGACTGTTGGCCAGTGCGGCCACCCCGGTCGGCAGTGAGGCCCCGGGCGTGGTCAGATCTATGGCATCCGATGTCGCGGTTGCGAGCCCTGTGCCTGAGATCGTGGGCTGATTGGACTTGATACCGGTGGTCGAAATCGTTGTCGGGATATCGATTCGAACCGTGCAATTGGCTGGCAGCGTCTGCGCGGCAGCCAGCAAGGTATTGGTTCCCGAACCGTTGTAGGCGCCATTCAGGGTCGGCAGTACGCCGCAGGCACCTGCTGTCTGGGTGATGGTTTGTGCGCCTGCTGCCGTGATGGTCACGCCAGCCGGGAGCACATCCGTCACCTGAAAGTTGCTGACCGCGAACGCTCCTGCAGGGTTGCTGACAAAGATGCTCCAGGTCAGCGTGTCGCCCACCGTGGGATTGGCCAGCCCGGACGAATCAGGATCTGCCGTGACACGAACCGACTTGTAGATGGAAGTCACCGGCGTGACACGGGTACCGCTGTTGTTGCCCGCATTGCTTTCAGTCTGGCCGGTCAGCGTGACGTTCACGGTATTGGTGAGCGTGCCTGCCGTGTTGCCGGGCAGATTGTTGGCAGCATTGAAGGTAAGGGTGATCGACGGATAGGACGAACCTGCGGCCAGGGCATCGGTCCGCGTGCAGGTCAATGTGCCCAATACGCAGGTCCAGCCAGTACCGGACAGGGCAGTAGCGGTGAAGCCTGCCGGCAGCGTATCGACCACGCTGACCGTGCTTCCGGCCGTCTTGGGACCGCTGCCATCGTTGCTCACCACAATGCTGTAGGTCGCACCGGTTTGCCCGGGGGTCACGTTGGAGGCGATCGTCTTGGCGACGGTCAGGTCGGGCGCGGCGCAAGGAGATGCCGGTGCCGAAGCCAGCGTCGATCCCGTGCCGCCGTTGCCCGATCCAGCCTGACCGGTCCCGGGCAGCGCGCCAGGAGCAACGTTGGTGAAGGCAACCACACCCGGTGCACCGCCGTTGACGTTTGAAGATGGCGCGGTGGTCGGCGAAAAGAACACGACTCGACCGCCCCCACCCCCACCACCCGGACCGGCAAGATTGGTATCGCAGTGTCCTGCGTTGCCGCCATTGCCACCGCTGGCATCGACGCTTACCGAACCGAGCCCTGAACTCGTCGCAATGAGAAATGCTGATCCGCCTGCGCCAGCACCCTCTCCCCCCAGTCCGCGCAGCGCAGTGGCATCAAGCGGGAAGTTGCAGCCACCGAGATTGGTCGGCATGCCGAAGCCGGATTGCCCCCGCACATCGAGAGTCGCCGATCCAGACACCACATCGCCACGCAGCATGACGATACCGCCGCCTCGTCCGCCGCCCGAGAGGATAGGAATGCTTCCTGTAGTCGGTGGTGTGTGCCAGCCCTGGCCCGAGCCGCCACCACCACCCAGAAACACGCGATCTCCGCTGAATCCTGTGATGGCTGTCCCGCCATAGCCTCCAAAGTCCGACCCGTCATCGTAGGCACCACCGCCCTTGCCACCGGGTCCACCGTTACCGCCGCCGCCACCGCCCGAGTCATGGCGATTGCCGCCGCCACCAGCGTTACCCGGCGCACCACGACCAAAGTCACCAAACGCACCGTTGAACGGGTAGCCTTGGTTGGTGTTGTCCGTGGTCGTGTAGCCATAGAGCAGCGTTGATGACTCTCGTCGATCCACAAGACGTGGTGTGCCCGCCACGCCCTCGCCTTTCGCTGCCCGGCCACCGGTGTTGGCCGCATTGGGCAAGGCACCCACGTAGCTGATCGCTGGCAGTGCGGCGCCACCGTCGTTACCCGGACAACAGGCGACGTTGCTGGGCTGACCGCCGGCGCCATGTCCGCCGCCGCCTCTGAATCCAAGACCTGCTGCATCGACGCCTGCATTGAGGACAAGGTTTTGTCCGGCTTCGATGGCAACCACGCCACCGGTGCTACCGTTCCAAGACATGGGGCGAACGGTGCCCGTCAGCGTGACATTGCGCGAGAACGGCACGCGAATCACCTGATAAGAACGCTGGCCGCTCGCACCCGAGACCGCGGCCGCGGTACGGAACTCGGCGGTGGTTGCCGGGGTAAATCCGATGGACCCGCCCACGCTGGTCACGCGCGCAAAGTGGAACAGACCGGTATTGCGAATATTCGAATAGCCCGAGGAGACGCCGCCGGCGACACCATCGCCATATGAGTCGGTGTTGGTGGTGTTGATGTCGGCATCCTGCATCTGGATGATGAGCATCATGTCGTTGACCGCAAACGACGTTGTATTGGCGCTAAGGCCGGTGATGCTGTCGGTGCCGCTGCGCTGGGCGCCGAGGGTCACAGATGTCGAACCCGCGGCGAGCGTGCCGGTACCCGCCCAGTAGGTGTTGACCACGCCGGAGAGATTCAGATCGGCGACGGAGCAGGTCTGCGCCAGACCCTGGATTGCGTGGAGCATCAACAGCAGGCCGAGCGCGGTGCGGCGCCAAGCTGTCGAGACTGTCCCCCAACTTCCGGTCATTGTTGTTCTCATTCCCGATGCACCAATTACGCTGCGCCCACAATTCGCGAGTCTGTCAGTCTGTAAATGTAGCCGCCCCAGCGACTGATGTCGAAAAGCGTCAAGGTGCCTTCGACGATCACCAGCGTATCCATTTTGGGGACGCTGCCGCTGGACATGAGAATGTCCACGAACGTCTCTCTGCCCCCATTGGTGCAGCCATCTTCGTCCACTGCGGGCAAGGCTGAAACCAGGAATCGAGCTGCGCCATCCAAGTCTTCCCGTGGCAAAACATAGCCCTTGATCTTCACGCGCTTGCCCACCAGCGCTCTCACCGACGGCGCAACAACAGGCTCGGCGAAGTAGGCCACGCCTCGGCCGAAGCGGTTATCCGTGTTTTCATGCTTGACGATGGTGATCTGCCCCAAAACCTTCCAGGACAGCGTTCCGTCGGGCTCAAACAACTTGTCACCTGCCTTGTCTACAAGACTGGGAAGCGTGCCCGCAGACTGGGATGCCTCATTGGTGCGCAAATGACCAATGCCGCGCTCAAGACCTTGCGCCCGGCCAAGCGCTACCCCCTTCACTAACAGGAACAGCGAAAGGACCAACAATGTGCTCAACCTTCGCACTATTGGATACCCTTTGGCTTGGCCGCTTCATCACGCTTGGACGGGCGGTCAAACAACTCTTCATCAAACTTGTACCGCAAGCGCACATATGCGCCTTTGGCCGTGTAGTCGCCTGAGACCAAGTCTTCATCCTTGAAGCCGAAGAAGTTGTATCCACCCGACAGCCAGAGGTTGTCGGTGAGCATGTAGCCGACTTCAAAGCCCAATCCGTACTGGCGCTTCTGCGCGCCCTGGCCCAGCAATGTCGCGGCATTGATGGAGAGATCAAACTTCGGTGCGAATTCCCAGATGGCACGGCCCGAAATGAGTTGTGCGTTCGATTTGCTGATCAGGCCATTCGATTTCTCGGACGCGATCTTGGCAGCGTAACGACCAGACAGGGTAAACGGACGACGCGGCTGATAGTTTCCGTGCAGGGAAAGGATCTCGACGCTACGCTTCAGCTCCATTCCGGGTTGCGTAGTGTCCTTCTCCACTTTCAGTTCGACGCGGGCCAGGCCGCTCCACTCATTGGAATCGGTCTGACGGTAAGCGACACCCGCCTGGAAACGATCCTGCATCAGTTCACCGGCCGACGTACCCTGGTTGCGGGTCAACGTGAACGTGTTGCGTCCCAGGAACGTCCAGTCGCTGTTCAGCTTCGACGCAATACCCAAAGTTGACAGGATGGAATCGGACGTCGCGCCATCACGCAGTTCCAGGCGGGCCGTGCCCTTCCACAGCGGATTGCGTGAGTACTCGAGTCCAAGCGTGATCGCTGTCGATTCGGCATCGCCCTTGCCTGACAATGCATGGATGCGCTCGAAGCCCGTACCGAGCTTGAGGCCCTCACCCAGAGTCCACAAATTGCGCAGGCCGAACGCTGCCTCCGCATCGCCGCCGCTGATGGCATCACGGATGCGGTACTCACTGAAGAGTTTGCCGTCCTTCATGTATTCGGTATCCACGCCGAACACCGTGGAATTCTGCCGTTGCGAGGTGTTGAGACCGTACGGGCCGGTCAGGCTGGAAATGAACTCGTGGCGCGCGTAAACCCGGCCCTTGTTCGGCAGCAAGTATTCGCCCCCCACCGCCGCGATCTTGCGGCCGGAATCTTTGACGTCCACCTCGAGCTCACCGTAGACGGTCGCGTCCTTCACCCCGGGCATCGGCCCGGTCAGGCGGCCGCGAACGCTGGTCACTTCGTTGGGCGTCGTGCCGGTCGAGCCTTGATTAAGGTCGTTAGGGAACGTGGGCAGCGCCGGAGTCGTAGTTTCCTTGGCATACCGCACGGCACCTTCGACGCGCAGGCCGTTGCCAAGCGAGCGCTCCACTGACGCCTGAATGCCGTGGCGCGTGGCATTGGTGACCCGGTCGCCCGTGTGCAACGCTTCGACCTTGGCCAGCGTCTTTTCGTCGATGCGAATATTCGCCTTGGCGCCCGCCTCTTCACGGCCACGCGAAATCGAGGCGCCGGCATTGTCGAAGCCCGCGTCGCTGCGCCCTGCATAAACCTCGACGTCGAACTTCTCGTCGCGGTGCTTCAATTCGATCCGCTGCGCGCTGCCCTTCATCGGGCCGGCACCGGCGGGCGATGCGCCGCCAGCGATACTGCCCACAATGCCGCCCGTTGCACTGCCGAGCGGCTTGTCAGTCTGCGCGAATTCACCGGTGAGCAGCGTGCGCTCTGCCAGCTTGACGGTGGCATTCACACCACGCATTTCAAACGGTTCTAATGGATTCTGGTCTTTCACGTAGGTTGCACCAACTTCGACTCGATCATTCACCTTCACCTGCACATCACCACCTGCCACCCAGAACTCCTTGCCGCCCTGATCGATCTCGTAGGTCACCCGGATGGAGATCGGGTTCAGATCGGCATCCAGGCTGGGCACCGGTGCACGGAAGAGGATGCGTCCGGTGAAGGGCTCCAGCTCGTAGTCGGTGAAACGGCTCTGCGGTGCGGTATTGATGATGAGCGAGGGCTGATTGCGGTCACGCGTCAGGATCTCGACTTTTTCGCTGTTGATCAGGCCTTTGCTCGAAGAAAGCGTGTACGGGCCGGACGTTCCGTTGGCGCGAAGTTCCTCGATCACCTGGCGGGTGGAATCGCGGCTGGCGAAGACATTGGCGCTCACCTTGCCTTCTTCGTAATGGGCCTTGGCACCAGTGAGCGAGCGGTTGTAGTTGGCGAGCTTGCGGTTGCCACCGTCAGCGCTGGTGGTGAAATCGCCGTATAGCAGCCAGGACTTCTGCTTGTCCACGCGCACATAGAAGCGCTGGGTGGACTGGGCATCGAAGCCACGTGTCGAGGCATCGCCGTAAATCGGATAGAACTCGTCCGGCTGGATGTCGCGGAACAGACGTTCGCGGCCGTCCTTGTCAGAGTCGTAGGCCATGGTAAGGAGATATTCGCCCTTGACCTTGCCCTTTAGGAAGAAGGCAGCACGCGCAGATGCGTCGCGCTTGCCGTCATCGCTGCGGTGCGAGAAGTGCTTCAACTCTTGCTCGAAGCCGTCGCCACTGCGTGTCGGCACCATCGCGTTGGCGCTGAGTTTGCGCAGATTCAGCACGCCTTCAATCACGCCGGCTGCAATCATGTCGCGCAGATCGGGCATGAAGTCCAGCTTGACTTCGGTTTCGATGATGCCAGACGACACGCGAATATTCGCATCGCCAGGCTGGGTCGGCGGCAACAGTTCGAATGTGGCGGAGCCGCCTTCGATGAATGTCTGAACGCCCGGATCGCGGGGATCCAGATCTTCCACCTTCCAGACACCGTTTGTGGTCTCCAGGCTGATGGAGGTACGCACGGTCACCGGCACGCCCTTGTCATCCGTCAGGCGAACGGTGACGCGCGCAGGGGTGCGACCGTCTGCCACGGCACCGCCTCGCGGCAGGTCGACCAGGAGCTTGCCGAGCTTGTCGGGTGCAACGACCGTGAGCGCGACGCTCCCGCGCTCGTTGCCGAAGGGATCAAATTGGGCCAGCTTCAGCTTGTTCTCGCCAGCCTTGAGGTCCACACCGACGAATTCCCACGCCTGAATTTTTTTCTCGGACAGCACGGTGCGCTTGCCGACGCGGTCAGCAGTGAGATCAACTCCGTTTACCGAGACGGCGAAACGGGCACCTTCCATGCCTTTCACCTGGAGGGTGGTCTGCGCATACGGGAGGCGGTCGCCATCCTTAAGCCCGATGAAAGCGAGCGTGTTGTCTGCGTCCTGGATCAGGACTTCCAGCGGCGTGGCCAAGGCCTTTGCCTGGCGCGGCGCCAGTGTCTTCTTGGCTGCCGCTGCGAGTTCCTTGGCCGTGGCCGTCGGGATGGCCGATTGGGCAGCCACCGCCGCAGCAGGCGCTGCGGCTGGATCAAGCGGTGCAATGTTTGTCCCACTGGCGCCCTGCGTATTGCCGAGTGTTCCCGAGGCAGGGAGCGCTTTCGGATCGCTGATCTGACTGGCGCGCGGGTCGGTCTCCAGCTTTTGCTGCAGGCGACCCTCGATCTCCGCATTCGCATCGCGCGCGGCCTTGCGGCGCGCGGCGATCTCGGTCTTCATGGCCTCTTCGCAGCCTTCGATGGCAAAGTCGGCGCGATGCAGTTCACCATTCTTCAAGTCGAGGAAGCGTGTCGCACCGCGACCGGCACTGCGGTTGCCCATGAGCGCGAGCTTTGCACCCGCCGGCAGTGTGGAGGCATCGACCTTGAACACACGCGTCCGCGCGGTCAGACCATAGAGACTGTACTTGCCCTCGGAATCACTGATCACGCTTGTGCCATCTTCGAGGAAAAAGCGCACACCGGGCACGCCGACTTCGCCGGCATCCTGGGCGCCGTTCGCATTGCAATCGGCGTAGATCTTTCCGATGAGATAAGCCTTTTCGCTGAACACCCCGCCCTGCACTCTCACTCGTGCCGTCGCCACGTTGGACTGGGTTTCCACACCGGCAACCGTGTAGGTCGCAAAGACACGGTTGATGCCGTCGCTCTGCAATGCGCCCGGTCCGACACGCACGCGATATGTCAGCGTCACTTCCTGGTTGCCCGTGAGGCGACCCAAATTGAACGTCAGCAGCGGTCCCGACTGACCCACCGGGTCACCAATGGGCTGGCCGCCCAGTCGAGCAGTGCCCTTCACGTACGTAAACCCCGCCGGCAAAGCATCCACCGCCATGACATCGGCACGATTCAGTGCGACTCCCGCCTGATTGCGCACCTTGACGGTGTAATCGAGCGAATCGCCCAGCTCGACCACCTCACGCTGAACCGACTTCTGCACAAAAAGTCCGGTGACAGCGGCCGCATCCACTGGCACGTCCATCGCCACCGATCCAGTGGGCGTGGTGACAGAGAACGCATTCCCGTACGATGGGCCGCTTGTCGGACCAACGGCCAAGATGTTGCGGCCAGGTGGCAGCAGTGTGAAAGGCACCCGCGAGGCGAAGGCATAGCCGTTTGGCGGTGTCACGACGATGCAGTACTCGCCCTGCGTGATGACCGGAAACTGGAATCTGCCATCAGAACCCGTCGTCACCGGATTGGCAGCCGTCGACAACAGGCCAGTCGTGGCATTCATTGTCTGCACCGATGCTGTGGTCGTGCCGCACACCCCGCCGGTGGCATTGACGAGACGCACCACAGCACCCGCGATCGGCTCGTTCGTTGCGCTGTCAAACACGATGCCGGCCGGATCGATGAGCGTGACGGTCGTTGAAATGCGCCGCCCGCAGCCCAGCAAGCTTACGTCGAACGTATCGCCAGGCAATCCTTCGAGGATGCCGCTCTCGGGTCTGACGGGCGGGCGTGCGGTCGGCAGGGGCGCCACATTGAAAACTCCCGTATTCGGACCGGACTCCGTTGCGACCAGCGTCTCCTGCTCGCCATTCGGGCCGGTAATGACAACAGTGCGCGTCTCGGCAAGGCCCGGCAGGACGTTGCAAGAACCTGCAACAGCAGTGATGTAGAGCGGCTTGCCGGTGAATGCCCAGACAGTCCGAATTACGCGGTTATCCTCGGTGTAATTGCTGATGTCGTTGTCAACGGTCGAGTCATCCTTGGTTTCGAAGGTGGTGATGTCGGTGATCTTGAGCTCGGTGTTGCTCGTTGACATCGCCCGCACGACAGTGACGTTCCGATCAGCCGGCTGAGCATCCGCTGCGGCACGAACAAGCACCAGCAGACGCTGCGACTGGCCGGGCTTCAGAATGAAGTTGGTGGTTTGCGTGACCAGAATGTCGTTGCCATCAACGAGCCCAGCAACCTTTCTTGCCGAGGACTTGTTGGCGAGCCCTTCGTCGAGGTAGACCTCGGAAGACCAGGTCGAAAGCGAGTCCGTCTTGAACACACCCGGGAAAGTGACCGTCTCGTCGCAGTTTCCGGTGTTGGTGATGACATGCGGATACGTGATCACCCGACCCACACCCACCTTGCCGGTGTGGTCCGGATCCATGATGATGCGGCAGGCCTTGGCCAACGAGCTGACAATGTCGGCATCTGTCGAGGACACCGAACCCAAGGTGATCGAACGGGCGGTCTTCAAGATCGAGTACGGTCCGCCTGCGGCAGTTTCCGGCATCCGCGCGCGGACGATCACATTCACTCTTGCGCCGGGCGCGAGCGGTCCGGTGTCCGGGATGCCATCTGCATTCGTATCTGCAAGCGGGGTCAGGCCATCAGATCCGAAGAGCTGGAAGGTTGTCCCGGCAGGATAGTTGCTGGTGCCCAGCGTGACGTTGTACGTGTCGCTCGCAGTGCCAATGTTGGTGATGACGTTGGTAAAGAGCGCGAGACTGCCGGGATCAACGGGACCAATCGTCTCCCCGACGAGGCGCACGCCAAGTTGTCCAGTTACCCGATAGGTGGCAGTATTGGATCGGGTTGCAAACACGCCCGATGAGCCGGTGCCCGACGCATTTGCCGTGTTCTCAATGATCGTGTCCACCGCGATGCCGGGTGCAATGTTCACCTGGAAAGCGATGTAGCCGCCCTGCCCCGGGGCAACGGTGCTGATCACGGCGCTGACCATGTTGCTGCCGGTGAAGGAATAATTGATGGTCCCAGCTTCCGTGGTTTGCTGGTCACCGGAAGCATCCGTCAACACGAGCTCTACCGGATTGGTCACGAAGCTCCAGCGACCGGAGCCGACAACATAGGCCATGCCGACCGGGAGCACGTCATCCAGACTGACATTTGTCTTGGCCCCAGCAGCACAGGACGGGTTGTTGTAGGCAATCCGAACGGTCAACGGCCCAGCTGGCGACGGCCCGGCGCTTTGGCTGAGTGTCTTAGAAATTGTCAGTGCGCAGGGGTCGACGGGTACCGGCGGCGCCTGCACATTCACGGTATCGGTGTTGATCAAAGGCGTCCCGGCCAGGCTGGGCGCATTCGCGGCGACACGCACTTGGTCCGATGCACCAATGCTTGCCCCAGCAGGAACCGTCACCGAGATGACGAACCGAAATACCTGTCCTGCAGGCAGTAGTCCCGTCGAGGCGATCGGCACCACACTGTCCGGCACACCGTCTGCGTTGGCATCCGGGAGTATGGCAATACTCGCAAAATTGAAGCCACCCGGGAGATCGGTTGTGGTGAGCGTGTAGGTTTCCGCAGCCCCACCGTTGGTGAGCGTATGCGGGAAAAGCACCGTACTCCCTGGAAAACTATTCTGAGTCTGACTGGCGACCAGAGTGGCACCAGTGGCAGAAGCCTGAACGATCGCTTGAACGGTGTTCGAAGGGGGAAGAACAATCGGATTCCCCAGCAGCAGGGCCGTTCCGTTCGCGGTGTTGGGAATGACCGTGCCGGCCGGCGGGCCAGCGTGCACACTGGGCGAGGCCAAAAGGCTCGCGCAGAAGACAATCCAGACGAGGATCAGCCTGACAGCTGCATCACCGCTGAATGTCTCCCTGCCATCGATAGCGGTCCTGAAGTCCGTTCCCATTTATTGAGGTAGTCGTAGTAGAAACCACTACCTTGAATTCTGGTTGCTTTTCGATGCACGCTCTGTGAATCGCGTCACCAACGTGCATCGAAAAGCAGCGGCAATTGCAAAAAAAAGTGAACGCCGCTGCAAATATTCGCGGGGAGAGCAAGTCTCCCCGCGATACTGAACAACTTATGGATCAATACGGACGCCAAACGTCAGCGTCTGCGTGGCGCCTGCTGCGAGCGTCGGGATCGTCGCCTGCACCGTACCTGTCGCACCGCCCGCCGGAGCGGTCACGCTGTTGCCGGCGCCCGTGATGGCCGCAGGAACAGTGATGTGGTACGTCGTGTTCGCAGGCGTGGCATCGGACACAACCAAGGTCGTTACTGCGCTTGTGCCCTGATTTTCGATCAGGATGCGATAGCGGATGCAGGCCCCGGGGATTGCGCCCGTGGTGATGTTGCCGACTGCGAACGCTGTATCCGCGACGCCATCGCAGTTGGCATCCAATGCCTGCTCCTTGACCAAGCGAACCTGACCGGCAATCACCTGAGTTGTGTCGGTGACCGGGGCCACCGCCGGCGCTGCAACACCGTTGACCGCACCGGTAACCGTTGCGGTGGTTGTCACCACATTGGTGTCACCGATTGCAGCGCTGACCGGTGCGCTGACCAGCACGAAGATCCGTGCCGTCTCGCCCGGATCGAGGCCGGCAGCGGTCGATGCACCACCTGTGCCGCCCGTAAGGTTGGCAAGATCGCTGATCACCGGGTCGCCCGCATCACGAACGCCATCGTTGTTGCGATCCCAGTAGATCACGAAGCCCCAGGATGCGGTTGCACCGCTCGCCACGCCTGCCAACGTCACCTCGCCGGCGGTATCGCCTTCGATGACATTGCCGTTGTTGGTGATGGTGTGCGTATAGACAACCGTGCCGCCCGGGAACACCTGACCAGTGTTGTTGGGCGTGAAGGTGATGTTGCGAATCGTGTTGACGATCACCGCGTCATGCTTGCGGTCGGCAACACTGGTCGTGGGAGACAGCGCCCGGAAGAAGATGCTGGTTCCGGGAGCGGGCGATGCCACTGCGTTCGCGGGAACTGCGACCGTCGCACAGATGGTGACGTTTGCGCCTGTGTTGACCACGCCAGTGTTGCTGACAATCGCGCCAGTCGTAGAGCAGTCACCTGCTCCCCCATCTGCACGGAAGGTCACCGTCCAACCAGCCGGCAACGTGATTGCCGCGAAGGTATTGTCGGTACTGGCAGCCAGGTTGTACGTATCTGCAGGGCCAGCCGTATTGTTGACCTTCAGCACGAACGTGGTCGACGCTCCCGGATTCACCGAGTTGGTCGTCACAGGCGCGCCTTCCGGACCGGCACCCGTGCCGAGCGTGTTGGCTGCGCCGTTACGCAGGTCAACAGTGCTGGCCGTGATAGTTGTCAGGCTGTCGGTGACCGGATCATTGATTGCGGCATTGAACGTGGACGTTGCCGTCTTGATCACGTTGTATGCGCCGCCACCCGAAGCAGAGCCAGGAAGCGTTGCACGCAACACGACGCGGTAGCCGCAGCGGTTGTTCACCGTGTCTTCAGCGAAGCCGTTGGCTGCCGTACAGGCCGCCGCCGTTTCGCTGGCGGGAATTACCGGCGTGGTGTTGCCCACCAGAGGCGTGACACCGTCCTGCTGGAACAACTGGAACGTCGTGCCAACCGGGAATGTACTGCCCGAAGTCGTGATGACGAAGCTGTCCGGACCGTTGCCCAGGTTCCAGATGTAGTTGTTGAAGGTCACGGTGGCGCCCTGCGTTGCGGAAGCCACTGTCACCGTGTCGCTGGCACCTGCACCGCTGTCGGTGGCGCTGGCATTGGCACGAACGCTTGCAATCTGATTCACCGTGAACGGAACCGTGTTGGAAACGGTGCCTGTCGTGGTGACGTTCGTGGCATTACAGGTGGCCGGAACCTGCACGCCACCCGTTGTGTTGTCGGTGTAACAGAGACGCGCGGTGTTGTTGATCACGCCAGGAGGGGTTGTGATCGGCACATTCACCTGGAAGGTAATGTTTTGCGTGACGTTTGGCGCGATCGATGCAATGACCGCCGTGATGGCACCTGTGTTGGTCACGTTGAAGTCGAAGTTGATGCCCGCCGGATCGCCACCAGCCGCGTCTGTCAGCGGTGTGACACCCGACGCACTCCAGCGACCGCTGCCTGCCGCGTAAGTCATGCCTGCCGGCACCACGTCCGCAATAATCACGTTTTGCGCTGTAGCAGCACCTGTGTTGGTAAACGTGATGGTGTAGGTGTACGGACCCGTGCCAGGATTGCCGCTTGGCGCGCTGATCGACTTGCCGGTGATGTTGATCACCGCATTGCCGGTGACTACCGTGGTGTCGACGTTGTTCTGCGTCACTGCGTTGTTGAAAACGCTGGTCGCAGTGATGGTCACCAGAGATTGTTGACCCGACGTCGCCGTGCCAGGCACATTGCCCTGCACCACGACGCAGGCGGAGCCCGTGAACGCCGCCAACGGCCCGATCGAAGTGATGGCCCCTTCGCCGACGCCGTCGCAATTTGTATCGGTCAAAATGGTGAGACCGGTGAGATCGAAGTCATCACCACCGTTGTTAGCAACCGCGAGGTTGAAGCTGTCCGCGCCGTTGCCGGTATTGGTGATGGTGTGCGAGTACGAGATCGGAGCGCCAGGAGCCGACGTCCTCGTCTGCGTCGCCGTCAACGTGAACGAGGCAACCTGCTGCACGACTGTATTCACGGTGTTCGACGTCGCCGTGCGCGGAATGGCTGATCCGTCCGTATATGTCGCAGCCGCCTGGTTGCCGATGGTTGTTCCTGCCAACGGGGCAGCATGTGCCGACTGAGTCGCCAACGCGAACATCGCGCCGGCGATCAGGAGCATTGCCGCCACGATGCCGGAGCGCAACTCCCCAAAATGCCGGGAAAGCCTTGCAACAGTGCTCATGGTGTTCTCCTTTGTATACCCTGATTTCATTTAAAACTTTCTGAGTGCAGCGCCACTACTTAATGCAAGAAAAAGACAAGAATCCGCGAACCTATTGTTTTTGCGGAGGCTGACGATCGTCCACTACCTTGACGCGTGCAGTGAAGCTAACAGTTGCACCGGCCCCCAGCGCTCCCGGATACCAGCGCAACGAACGATACTCGCGCGCCGGAACAACTTGCTCAAATTCAACACCATTCGCCTGCCTGAGCTTGCGCTTGAGTGGCACGTCAGCAAATACGGAACCGCCCGTCGACGCTTTGGCGCTAGCGGGCTTGATGGATTCAATGACCAATTCAGTATTGGGCGGAATCGGCAGGGTCGCCTCAAGATTTGTGACGCCTGTGCGCCCCTTGTTGGTGTAGCTTGCCGTGTACTGAAGCAAATCGCCGGGCTTCGCAGCACCAGCAGGCTCGATTGTTTCCTTGCCATCCTTAAGGGTCACCCTGCCCACCTCAAGTTTGCTCTCTACGCTGCCTGAGGCTCCAGATTGCGCATGTAGCGGCAAAGCCGTTACGAGCGCCGCGGCAAGGACTACTGCGAAACCAACGTTACCCAATCTCATCTGGCATGTCCTGAAAGTTTGTCCAGCGGCATAAAGTTTTCTAAACCACTAACCGATAACCCCTAAAAGCAGCCCGAATAATACTTTCACTGGTAGCTATCGACAGCAACTTTTTGACTTATCAACGAAAGTTAACAGTCCGCACCAACTCGCACCTATGACTTAAGTCACAACCCGGAGAGCCCGTTGGCTCTCCGGGCAGCAGGCATTTCCACTTAACTCACTGAAGTAAATAAATAAAATAGCGTTTCCTCTCCCGCATCCCTGCCCAAGGAAGCATCGTAGGGGACCAAAGTAATCTCCATTATGAGTAATTGATAAAGGAAAGTCTACTTTTTTATAGGTGAAACCACTAGATTCAAGTAACACAAACCACTAGCGTGGTGACTGTGTGTACTTGGCAGCAACTCTTTTGGATGCATCTGACAGCCAACAGCGGACCCTTAAGTCACCGGTCTGGCTTCTGGCAGTCTCCGAGTAAAGATTTCGAGTCGCTGCGGACGACGCTCGATACGTGTCGATGCCGAGGCAAAGTTCAATGGACGGGAAGTGGGCGGTGAACTACAGCCAAGAACAACTGAGGACCGCTGAGGACCGCTGAGGACCGATGAAAATCGATGAGAACTGATTCGGGTGGCGGAAAGGGTGGGATTCGAACCCACGGTACGGGAGACCCGTACACCGGATTTCGAGTCCGGCGCATTCGACCACTCTGCCACCTTTCCAACAGGAAGATTATAGCTGATCGAATGGATGCGAGCCGAAGACACAATTCCCCTTATCATTCGACTTGCCGCGCCCCCGTAGCTCAGTGGATAGAGCTACCCCCTCCTAACTTTGTGAGGGGCCTAATGTTTACAACGGTTCTCACGGACTCACCACAAGTTGTAAGCGTTACTAAGCGAGATTTTTTCCTGCCCAGGCTAGCTCCTGCACCCTACAAACCCTTGTAGGATGAATTTTCGTTGGCTGCGGGTAGCATTGGGGGCTTCCAAATCCAATTGCTGCGCACAGGGGAACGAAAATGAGTGACAGCCCGAATGCCGAGTCTGCTGACCAAGAGTCAATCCAAGCACTTTTAGCTGAAGCCAGGGCTGCCCTCGATCAAATTAAGAGCGAGGCAACGACCAATGCAAACTCGTTTCAGGAGAAGTGCAATCAGGAACTCCAGAATTTGCGCGATGCGATTCAGGCAATCAATGAGGCAGCTGGATCCGCGCCGGCACTTCGCGACGAGATTGGGGCAATGCAATTGGAGGCTCGCCAAGAGCACCACAACATAATCGCTTACGCAGAAAAGGTTGAGGAGCAGCTACAGGCTGCGAACGAACGCATTTCCACATTAGCAGCCGAGTTTCAGGCGGCATTTAGCGCAGCACAAGAGGAGCGCATAAAGGAATTTGCCGCGTCCGAGGCATCTCGCCAGGAGAAGTTCAATGCAGCATCTGCTGATCAACAAACTCAGTTCACATCTGCACAAAGTGACCGCCAAGACAAACATTCTGCATTCATGGCAGAACAAACAAACAAACTGAACGAGCAGCAAAACAAGTTCATAGCCGATTCGGACGAAATTCAGGAAGATTTCATTGATCACAAAGACCGGCTCAAGAAATCTTACGAAGAAAAGGCGCAAGCCATCCTGAACAAGATTGAGGGCCACAAAGCAGAAGTCGAAAATCTGCTCGGTGTTATCGGCAATATGGGAGTTTCTTCTGGCTATCTGAAAACCGCGAACAGCGCGCGGAAGAGCCTTTGGATCTGGCAAGGCGTCACTGTTGCCTCGATGGTTGCATTGATAATCATCGCCTTTAAAGCATTCTCACCAACAGAAGGCATGACATTTTCTTGGGAATGGTTTGCAAGTCGGATGGCTCTCTTTATTCCACTTGGTGTGCTGGCTGCATATTCAGCAAGCCAAGCAGACAAAGCCCACAAGTCGGAGCAAAAGAATAGAGCACTTTCGCTAGAGCTTGAGGCACTAGGTCCGTACCTTGCTCCATTGCCTCAGGAGGAGCAAAACAAGTTTCGGGTAGAAATTGGTCATCGCTCCTTCGGTCAAGCTACGAAGGATTCAGTAGGTAGTGACGAAAAGAGCCCTGCAACAGTTGTGGATGCGTTTAACCTAAAAGAAAACGTGCAAGAGATGAAGGAACTAGCAACTTCGATTGTCGATGCCGTAAAGGGCAAGCCCTCTCCATAGGCGCCTTACAGCAACTAACTAAAGCAGAACGC
Organism: Burkholderiales bacterium; assembly: GCA_033764435.1. Classification (GTDB taxonomy): domain Bacteria; phylum Pseudomonadota; class Gammaproteobacteria; order Burkholderiales; family Usitatibacteraceae; genus JAEUMY01. Next base: position 51,713 of record JANRIX010000066.1, on the reverse strand, counting down.
AATGAACATTTCCAAGATTGATGCAATCGAAGCGAACCTCGACGCAGCGATTGAAATGTTCTTGCAAGGGAATTGGGTAGCTGCGGTGCATCTTGCAGGTGCGGCAGAAGCTGTCGCCGGCCAGCTAAATGCAGCCAAAGGCAAGAAGACTGTTCCTGATTACTTTTGGGAGAAAACAGAGCTGAAGGACTTGATCACAGAAAAGCGAGACTTCGTTAAGGTACTCAATTTCTTCCGTGATTGGATTAAGCACACAAATCCGGAGCACGATGCGGAAGTGGAGCTACAAGAACCGCATGTGGTGCTTTATATACTGCGTGCCGTCCATGCCTATTCGGACCTTACTGAGAAAGGCCGCCCTTCAGTGGGGAAGTTCCTGCATTGGTACGAACAGAACAAAACTCGACTAGATGAGATTGTAGATAAGTGGCCTGATGGACCAGCAGTTACAAAGGTCTAACTAGCGGGCAGCCCCGAAAAGCGCTTGTAGACCCCCTGTAGCGCGTCGCAGACGCCTATTTTTGGGGTGAATTAGCCCCGCTTTGCCTTGCTGTGCGGCCCTAGCGCCGAAACTCCCCTGCTCTCAAGGAACGCGATGACGGACTCGCGCTCATAAAGTACGCGCCCGCCCTGGCGAATAAATGGGGGCATGCGGAGATTGGTTTTGTTGCTGCGGGCAGATCGCAGCGAGTGGACTGAGAAGCCGAACTCATGTGCAAGCTCTTTATCGGAGAGCAATGCGGCAGCCATGTTACTTCCGCATCGGTGCGCTCAGTTCGCGGGCCATGTGTGCATGCAGCTCGACGAGCGAATCGAGCCGCGCGACGGGATCGAGATACAAGGCCATTTGCAGCGCTGACTTCAAGAGGTAGCTTGCGTGGTCGAGCGCTTGTTGGGTGTCCATGTGAATTGCTGCCAGCGGCTTACCATCGTCGCCAGTAAGCACAAAGCCCAGCCCGACTTGTCCATCATCAGCACGCACGACCAGTCCCGAACGGAACTCGGCTGCTTCGGGAAACTTGGTCTCAGTGTCATCGACCGCGAGAAATACTTTGGTCATGGCGTTGCCTCTTCTTTTGGTTTGCCGATCAGCGGCATCGTGTTGACCTGCACTCGATGAATGTCGCCGCCAGTAGTGTCCTCGCGGCCAAGTAGGTTGCGAGCTTCGTTGACGGAGAGGATCCCGGCGTTGACCAACTCGCGGAGGTACTCGGAAGTTTCTTTTCCGGGTGCGACCAACAAATGGTCTAGCGACGCCTCGATGCGAACGCCCTTCAAACGGTCTTCGCGCTTGAGCAGCGCACGACCTAGACAGTCGGACAGTCGTGCAGCCCAAGGACGCAGGCAGTGCAGCACGACGGCGCGTGATTCCTCAACGGCCGTGCTGTAGCTCGCGTTGCCCGTCTGTGCGAGCAAGCTCGGGGGAACGCCGTACAGGCGAGCAATTTCCTCGACGCCGAACTTGTTGTATGCGACAAGCTCCGCGCTCTCCGGGGTCACGCTCGGCTCGACGGGTGCCCACTTAACGCCGCTCTCAAGGATTGCAGTTCTGCCTGTCGCTTCTGTGCCACCGTAATACTCTGCCCACTGGTTACGAATTCGCTCAATGACATCGTCGTTAAGCTTCCGTTCTGTCTGGAGCGCCCCAATTGGTCTCGCGCCTCGCGCCCACAACGCAGACTGAAAGTCCCGCGCAGCGATGACTAGCCCAACGCTTTGAGCGGCGGAGACCGCTGGCGGAACTGCGAACGTGTCCCTGCTAGCTGCGTGGCCGATTGCACGAAACTTCAGGTGCACCATGCTTGATGCTGGAACTACTTCAGGCCTCTGTCCTTGCTCGTAAGGCTCGATCAAGTAGAACAGCGTGCCCTCATCATCAACAGCCGCACCCACTCTGCGCGGGACAGTTGAATCCAACGCCAGCGCGCCGTCACGGCCATTGCGACGAATGATTGCGAAGCCGTTGCCGCCTAGCGCCGCGTTCCAAATGAACGTCTCGCGCTGCGTAAATGACCAGTCGGCAAGTGCACGAGCCGCGTCGCTGCTCTCGATGACTTTGCGGCCACCATCAGGCAATTGCTGCACGACGCGGAACTCAATTGATGCCAGCGAATCGCTGATGAAAGAGCATGCCCTGTAGCAGGCGGACAGCGCTGCGGCAGACTCAGGCGTTACGCGGGGTGCACCGGGGGAGATCAGCCCGGTTTGCCCGACACTTGCGAGCCAGGATGAAGTCCAACGCGGCGTCGCCGGACTCAACCATGCACGTAAGCCTGATGCGATCTGCCGCAGCGTGGCCACCCCTCAAACTCCTCAGAGCGTCTCGGTATCGAACTTCAAGACGCGCTTCACGTCCCGGTGCGCGACGCCGAAGTCCACCAGCGCACGAACGAGCGCAGCACCTTTCGCAAACTGCGTCTCGGCCCACGGGTTGACCACAATCTCCAGCGCGGGGCCAAAAGTGCAAGCCACGCACTCGGAGAAGTCGCCAAACATGCCTTTGGTCGTCGTAGGCGGGCCACCAGCAGGCACCGGCAAACCGTAGCTCTCAACGATGCCGCGATCCGCGAGGATCATTGCGTCCGCAGGAATCAGCGTCGTCTGTGCACCAGAGAACGCCGGGGTCTTCTTGAGAATCGCAAGGTGCATCGGGTGCAGGCACCACTTGAGCGAGGGGTTAGCTTCCTTGAGATAGGCTTCGACCTCGTTTCGAATCTTGCGCGAGTGGTCGTATGCGTTGGAACCGGACATTGCACCCGTGATGCTTGCCGCTACCGTTGCAGCCGTAAGCAGCCCGCTGGGTTGGTTGCTGGCACCAGTGCCTGCGAGGATGGCTGTGTCGAGACCCAGGTCGATCGCGCCGCGCACATCGGCCATCAGCAGCGCTTCGGCCTGCGGGTGCGTCGCGTAGATCAAACTCCGGCGCAGTTCCGCGAGCAGCGAAAGCGTCGTCGGCTGCAAGCTGATGGAATCAAACTCAGCATCAGCAGAAGCCGTTGCATTGCCATCACGCGCAATCCAGCCTGTGGTCAATCGCTTTTTCTGACGCGGGATGATGAGCTTGTCTTCGCTGCACGAAGTCATCATCACGCCAAGTGCAGACGCGACCGGCGGGCGGAAGAACTCGTCAACGTTGAGGAACAAGTCTTCCCGGCGGTCTTCGCCAACAAGCGACTTGCCAGTGTCAGGCGAGGCCGTGATGCCGTCATGCGCCTTGGTCTTGAGCGCAAACAGGCTCAGCGGAACAAGGATGCCTTCCGGCGCTTCCTTACGGCTGCGCGCCATCTCTGCATGCTGTTCCAGTTCGAGGCCAGCGTCCACAGTCGTGTCCCCGCACGCCTTGCGCAAGATGCGCGACAGCGAATAGCTGCGTTGCTGGGTGTGCACTGCTGGCGCCTTGCCCAGTGGTGTCAGCGCACCCTTGGGCTTTGCTTCGGGTTCTTCGGTGTTCGGTGCTTCTGTTTCGGTCGTCATATTTGGACTCCTGATTTGAAGGATTTCGGACTCGGCATTGGCAGCAATCGTGACGACCGAAAGCTCAAGCCATTCCCAGCGGACGTAGGAAACTTCGCCCTCCTCGCCAACTTCGGTTTCAAGCGGCATGAACCCAATTGACAGACCACGTACTGCTCCTGCCCGGAGCAGCGCCCATACGCGGTCTGCAATTGGGTCAATGCCAGCGGCCAGCAACTGAGCTTCGACCTCAATGCCAGCCTCTGTGACTGTTGCCTTGATGACACTGCCAACGGGTTCCCCTGCGCGGTGCTGCCACAGCAGCGGAAGCGGCAATGTGAATTCGGCCCCTTTGGGCAGAACGCGCTCGCCATAGCGATCTGTTGCCGGGGTTGTGGCGATGCCTACGAGAGTTCGCTGTTCCTCGTTCCCAGCGTCCTTTAAGCGGAAGTCGAGTACGGTGCGCAGGATCATGGCCGGGGCGTTCATTGCACCGTGCTTGTCGGCATGGGTGCATCAGCGAACTTGCCGCGCAACGAGTCGCCGTAGGCCTGAGACAACGACGCGGCGTCGTCATCGGGGCAACCGGTCTTCACGAGCATGTCGCGCAACTCCATCTGGCGTCGGGCTACGAACACGAGAGCGTCGCTGCCCTTCAGGCGCTGCATCTGCTCGGCATCCTTAATCAGGCTGCTAAACAGGAATTGCAGCACTCGGGCAGCAGCGGCCTGCAACTGCTCAAGCGTGGGTTCGGGTGTCGTCTGTTTGTCCATGAAGCAAACTTAACTTCACAGACTTGGCTTTGTCGCGTACGAAGATTTGTACCGACGTTCTTTTTAGACTCTGGGCAGTTAGTGGCCATTTCCCACACACAACGCACCCACACCAAATGATATTTTGGCCAGGTTCGTTCCGAAATGGGAGGACGCCGTTGTGTAGACCGTTCGGCAAACGGTTCTAGGGTGGCCTACCCCTTACTTGGCCGACTAGGCAGTCGTGGCCTTAACGGCCTGCCCGTCACAATGGCCTGCAAGTCTCGTGACCAAGCAAAGCCCTTGTCGCGCTCACCACGCATGGGAACGCCCCATTGATCCCAATTGCCGCTGTACTGCTGTGTGGCCTTGTGTGTTCGCTTCTGCATGCGCAAAACGTTAGCGTCAGCATGCGTTGTTTCCTAGAGCGCAGACAGCGTGCAAGTGTGCGGATAACTTTAGCCTGAGCAAGCTATTAAACAAGGTTACGCGTAGCTCATCTAAGTACTGAGTACTACTGTTCTTGTATAACGTAGTGATTCATTGTCTTGTAGCTTGCTCAGGCTAAAGTTACCCTCTGTTGCGCCGCAGTTTCGGCCGCTTTGCCTTCCTCGGAATGTACTTGTAGAGCAATGCTCGCTGCCTTGCTCTCTCTGCCAGCATGTCCGCCATGTCCTGTGACGTAGCGACTTCGAGAGAGTCCGCGTCTTCGGTCAAGGGCGCGAACCCAACCGACCACAAGTAGGGTTCAACTAAGCGCGACTCTCCGCTGTCGAATATGCCGATGCGCTTGATGATGCCCAGCTTCCTTGCTTCCGTGATCAACTCTGCGATGTACGTCTCGGAGTAAGTCGGCCACTGCTCATCGCTGGCTAGCTCTTTGTAGTGCGCTTCAGTCAACCCAAGCAAGTGAGCAGCCTTCTCAAAGTGCATCCAGCCAAGTCGCTTCTGCGATGTCTGCCCTTCCCGACTTCGCTCCAATCCATACGAGTAGTATTCGACCAGAAGCGCCCGCAGCATGTCCTTATGCGCTGCCGCATGCTGAACCCGCGCAACAAATGCTGGCGCAAGTGCTGTCGGGGATAGCTGCCCACGAATCGACGACTGAACTTGCTGCATCGTCGCCGCAATTGCTGCAACTCTCCCAAGCGCGATTGCCCTGTCGGGCCGACACTTCCCCTCACGCACCCGCTGAAATAGCTCACGCGCAATGCGCTCAAAGCCCTGCTCATCATACTGCGACAGCGGCATCGGCTCTACGCACCCGGACGCAATCAGCAACAGTTGATTCAGCGCCGCATAGACAGCCTTTGGAACAGTCCGCGGAAAGCCTAGAGCCTTTCCGAAGTACTGGGGCAGGCTGTAGGTGCCTTCAACTTCGCTGACTACCGGCAGTTGCTGCCGCTTACCGAGCTGTGCCCGTTTGTGCCATTTCGACACCACGATAACCTTTGCATACGGCCCGTCAGTTGTCTTGAGGTAAGCACCCGGTCGCCACGCCATCCAGTTTGAAAGCTCACCGTGCTCGTTGTAGCTGGGTGACGGGAACATCTTGATTGCAAGGAACTCGCAGAGCGCTTCCAGCGGCGTACCTTCGATGCCAAAGCGGGCATCATCATTTTCGCGCTCATACGTTCCCTCTTTTGCGAGCCTGTAGAACTTCGGCCCATCGGGGAGCAGATACGGAATGTCCAGCGACTGCCGTAAGCGTTGCGCAGCGCCCGCCCTCATTTGCTCTGTCCCGGTAGCCGTGGACGTTCTGCCCCAGTCCTACGCTGCGCCTGCTTCTTGGCCGCACGCTTGCGCTTTGTTTCCTCCAGCAATTGCAGCGTGAACTCAGTTCTGCGACTCGGGAAGAAGCCACCGGGCCAACCTGGCGCATAAGGTCCAGCAGGTTGAAGAACTACCAGCAGCGGAACCTTTGGCCCATCCCCAAAGCACTCAAAGTCCAGCAGCTCTTCAACTTCGTTCGCAATCACAGTCAGCAAGCGACGGGCGTTCACCGGAATTCCACGCTCATTGAGCATGGCTTCTGCTGCTCTAAGGCCATACAAGAGCGCTTGGCTTCTGTGGTGCTTATTCAGCCCGTATACGAGATTGTTCCGCAGCCGCGCCAGTAGGCGTCGTTGCGCCTCCCCAGCAAGCCGCTCTAGTGCCTGCTCTGGCAACCCGGGATAGTGCTGCATCACGATTGCCAGCAGCACACGACGCTCGTCGTACTGCCGCTTCTCAGCTTTCAGCCACTGCGCCTCATAGTTCCGACAGCGCGCCGCCTCATCGTAGAGGCGCATGTGGTGTTCGTACTCAGGTGGGTACAGCAGATGATCTTTTGTAGACACGGCATCTCCAATCCTGTTTGCAGAGAGGAGCCGCGCCTATTCTCAGGACGACATTCGCACCTTGAGACGCTATAGTCATTTGGCAGCTCCGAACTGCATTTATTCATGATTTGACAGCCCGGCCTAACCCGCCGGGTTTCTTTTTGATTAGCGTCGCGCACCGAGCCGAGGACGCTTTGCGTTTACCTCAGCCCTTGCAGCAGCGCGTGCAGCGCGATTTGCCTGCCGTGCTTGAATCATTTTGGAGATGCGCGGATCCCGCTCTTGTCGGGAAGTCTCGCAGCGTGCGAGATATGCAACGATGGACTTGGAGTCCACCAGTCGCCGCGTGCCGCTCTTGAAGGATTTGATTTGCCCGTCCGCGATCAACTCATAGAGTTTCTTAGCGGACATGCGCAGCAAGCGGCACGCCTCGCCGCTGGTCAAATATGGGTCAATTGGTTTGACAGCCAGAACAGCCGTCGAGGATGAGTCTTTCATGCTGTTGCTCCTTTCGTTATTAAGCAACAGCAAAGTAACTTCACAAAAGCAAACTACATAGCAACTTTGCTATTTGGCCTTGCACGAGACTTGCGCAAGCCAACGCTCTTCAAATGCTTGTCGAACTGGACTTTGGATACAGGGTCGTGATCAAGCTTCTTGTAGGCTGCGTAGGCCAAGGATAGACGGTTGTGCGGTTTGACTTTACTGTCAGCTAGCACTTTCTTATATTCATCCTCCGCCATGTCCCCCCATCCCTCAGTCTTGCGACTGCCCGCGTTTGATGAAGTGCGCTTCCTCTGCCCATGCTCAATCTCAAGAGCAGCGATCGAGGTTCCAATTTGAGCCAGGCACCGGATGTACTCGGGTGTCTTCTTTACCCGCCGTGCTTCCAGATACTTCAACGCTGCCTTCAGCTTGGAGATGACTATTCTGCGCTGGGTCGCGCGCACGCGAGCTTGGACTTTCGTCTGCCGCTTCTTAGGCTCCGGTTTTCCCTTTCGCTTACGCACCAACGGATCGAGGATGCTCATAGTCTCTCCACTGCATCGCGCTTCAAGTCGTCTGCTACATGCGAGTAGCGCTGCGTCATCTTGATATCGGAATGTCCTAGCAGCCTCTGCACGACGTACAGATCGACGCCACGCTGCACTAGACGGGATGCAAACGTGTGCCGCAAGCAATGGAACGTCATCCCTTCTATGCCTGCTCGTTCAACGAGCTTGTTCCACGCACCTGTAATGTTGCTGACTGAATTCGTTCGGTATCGCAGCACAATGTCATGCGCTGGACTCCTCTCTATCCCTTTTAGCACGCTAAGTGCCTCGCTGTTCAGCGGGATGTACCGCGTCGTTTCAGTCTTCGTTATTGACGCATCGACTCGCACCTGACGCTTCTCTAGGTCGATGTGCGACCAGCGAAGCTTTAGCAGCTCACCACGTCTCATACCCGTGTTCAACGCAAGTAGAACCATCTGCTGGAAATAGGGCTGCGAGTGAACTAGCGCCTTTCGCAACTCCTTCTCCTGCTCTTCCGTGAAGTACTCAGTCCTTGGATTGTCCGACAGCTTTAGCTGTTCCGACTTGTACCGCGCAAGTGGGTTTATCTGAATCAGTTCTGAGTCAACTGCATGATTGAGCGCAGTGCGCAGCGCGCCAATGTTCCTGCGAACTGTTGCCTTTGAGACGGGCTTTAAGTTATTCCCCTGTCTGTCCTTAGCTGGCTTACCGCTGCTCAGTTTCCCTGTCAGCCTCATCGACACCCATTCATTGATGTCGCGCACCGTAAGGTGGTCTAGTCGATATTTGCCAAACCAGTCTAGGAGCTGCTCGAAATTGTTCAGGTGCCCTACAAGGTCACGCGCCCCCGGCTGCTTGCCGTGTCTGCCCAATTTCTTCCGTTCGGCAAGTTCTTGGACTCTGGGATGCCGGGCGAAGAAGTGCTGCTTGTAAGGCCCCAGGATGAATTCGCTTAGGGTTGGGATTGGGGCAGGCCCGGTATCGGCGGGAACAGCCGCGTCCTTGTTCTTTCCCTTGCCAACTACCGGGGGAAAGTAGTTTGCTGCCCTATTCCTCTGTACCTGCTTCCGGGCCTCATTGAGCGTCATGTCTTGGACATGAGCGACTTTGTACCTGCGACCGTCGCGCAAAGTGCAGTACCAAGTCTTTATACCGCTTGGCTGAACACGTAGAATTAGGCCCGTCTCTTTGGCGTCGCGAAGCTCGTAGGGCTTGTCTTTGGGCTTTGCGCTTACGACTACGTGATCGCTGAAGCGGATATTGGACAGTTTGGGCATTGCACCCCCAAAATTTGTAAGTTGACAGTAGCTAAAAACCCCTTGCTGCACAGTAATTTTAGCGTACTTGCTTTTACTTATGTCCTCTTAAATATCAGCAACTTAGCACCAAACGCCCCCGTAGCTCAGTGGATAGAGCTACCCCCTCCTAAGGGGTAGGTCGCACGTTCGATTCGTGTCGGGGGCGCCATGCGACACGCCTTGTCTTCAGGCGGCGTGCACGACGTAGCGCAAATGGGAACCTGCCTGATGGCGACACTAGAGTCGGAACACAGTCGCTTGGCGTACCATATCTAGATGGTTACCACCGAGACTGCCATTCAGAGACGACTTGAGGAGTTGCTCCTCGAACACCGCGATCTGGACATTGCAATCAAGGTCATGTCCGAAACTGCCGGCCATGATGAGTTGCAACTGCGAAGAATGAAGAAGCGCAAACTGCTTCTCAAGGATCAGATGTCACACCTGCGGTCCCAACTGGACCCAGACGTTCCCGCCTGACTCGCTGTGCGTTGAACCATCTGCGCACTCGGGCATCCTCTCAAGATCCCGTTGCACTTGTGGCAACCTCGCCCTCCACTGTAGTACCTCGACTTCGTCCGAATAAAGCGATAATGACCGGCTGGTCACTAGCTACTCCGTAAACCCAAGAGCCCTCTCAGTCATGAATCGCGCAATTCTTTCCGTCATCGCCATCGCAGCTGTCGCTGCAGCGTCCGCCCTGGGCTACTGGGCAGGAAAATCCCAGCCCGCAGGCAGTTCGGCACCTGCGCCCGCAAAGGCGCAAGCGGGGGGGCAATCCGGAACGCCTGTTGAAGCCATGGCCGTAAAACAGATTTCGTTGCCCCAGACCATCACAGCTGTAGGAAGTTTGCGCTCCGACGAAGCGGTTGTGCTGCGTCCAGAGGTTGCCGGCAGGATTTCGGAAATTCTCTTCCGGGAAGGTCAGCGCGTTCAGCAGGGCGACGTGCTAGTCAGATTCGACAGCAGCGTCCAACGCGCTGAGTTGGACCAGGCTAAGGCGAATCTTTCGCTAAACCAGTCCAAGTTCGAGCGTGCGGTGGATTTGCAAAAGAAGGGATTCATCAGCAGTCAGGCGCGCGACGAGGCAGAGAACAACTATCGCGTCTCAAAGGCTTCTGTGGACCTGTTTGCCGCAAGACTGGCGAAGCTTGAACTGCGCGCACCATTTACTGGACTGGCGGGGCTGCGCCAAGTGAGCGTGGGAGACTACGTCAAGGATGGTCAGGATCTCGTCAACATCGAAACTATTGACCCACTGAAGGTTGACTTTCGCGTACCCGAGATCTACCTGCGACAGGTTGCGGTTGGCCAATCCATGCAAATCGGCCTGGATGCTTTTCCAAACCAGAATTTCAGCGGTCAGGTGTTGGCAATCAATCCGCTGGTTGACGCCAACGGTCGTTCAATCGTCATTCGCGCGCAGGTCCGCAATTCAGGCAGCCAGCTTCGCCCCGGCATGTTCGCGCGTGTAAGACTGTTGGTGGGCGGTGTGCAAGAAAGCCTTGCCGTACCCGAGCAGGCGCTGGTACCTGTCGGAGATGATCTCTACGTGTTCAAGGTTGTCGATGGCAAGGCTCAACGGACCAAGATCGACATCGGACAGCGTAGGGATGCGTTGGTAGAGATAGTAAAAGGGCTTTCGAAATCAGACGTCGTCGTCACCGCCGGACTGCAGAAGATTCGCGATGGCGCCAACGTCAAGGTGACCCTGCTGCCTGATTCCGCCACGAAGCAATCACCCGACCCCGCCGCTTCGAATCCTGCAGCAGGGAACACAACCTCTGCGGTGCCCGCCGGCAAGTCGTGAGCCCAAGGAAGTTGTCATGACACTCCCAGAAATCTGCATTCGCCGTCCTGTTTTCGCCACGGTGCTTTCGCTCGCGATACTGCTCGTTGGCATCATTTCGTACAACCGCCTTCCGGTGCGCGAGTATCCCAAGATCGACGAACCAATAGTGACCGTCGAAACCACCTATCGCGGCGCATCCGCCGATGTGATGGAGTCTCAGGTCACCCGGCCGCTTGAGGACTCTCTGTCCGGAATCGAGGGGGTGGACGTCATGACTTCCACTTCCCGTGCCGAAGTAAGCAGCATCACCGTGCGCTTCAAACTGTCGCGTGACCCGGACGGCGCGGCAGCCGACGTCAGGGACAAGGTATCAAGAGTGCGCGGCCGCCTGCCTACCGACATCGACGAGCCGGTGATTTCAAAGACCGATGCAGACGCCTTCCCCATCATGTGGATCGCGTTGGCCAGCGACCGGCACAGCCGGCTCGAAACATCCGACTATGCCGCGCGCAATGTTCGCCCGCGCCTGCAGACCTTGCCAGGCGCAGCGGACGTGCGAATATTCGGGGAGCGCAGGATCTCGATGCGGGTCTGGCTGGACCGGGCAAAGCTCGCCGGCTACCGCCTGACCGTTCAAGACGTCGAGGATGCAATCCGGCGGCAGAACGTTGAGATTCCTGCGGGGCGCATCGAAAGTCGCAAGCGAGAGTTTTCCGTTCTGTCCCAAACCGATCTGCAGACACCCGCTGAATTTGGCGGCATCGTGATTCGCGAGGTCAACGGGTATGCGGTGCGATTGCGCGACATCGCCAAGGTCGAGGTGGCCCCCGCATCCGAGCGCATCGTCAGCCGCTATAACGGCAACCCTTCTGTATCACTGGGCCTGATTCGACAGTCCACCGCGAATGCGCTTGATCTCTCGGTTGCCGCTCAGCAACAGGTCAAGGAGATCAACAAGACATTGCCGGAGGGCATGAAGCTGATCGTTTCCTTTGACTCTGCCGTGTTCATCCAGGAATCGATCTCCAGTGTGTTCCGAACGATTCTGGAAGCGATTGTGCTGGTGGCACTCGTCATCTTCCTCTTCTTGCGGGATTGGCGCGCGACGGTGATTCCTCTCGTGACCATTCCGGTTTCGCTGATTGGCGCCTTCACGATGATGTACATCGCGGGCTTCTCCATCAATACCTTGACCCTGCTCGCCATGGTGCTTGCGATTGGCCTGGTCGTCGATGATGCGATTGTTGTGCTGGAAAACATCTACCGCAACATGGAACAAGGCATGAACAGGCTGCAGGCTGCCCTCGTCGGTGCGCGCGAGATGGCATTTGCCGTCATCGCGATGACCATTACGCTGGCTGCCGTTTATGCCCCATTGGCCTTTTCGACCGGCCGCACCGGGCGACTGTTCACCGAGTTTGCGCTTGCCCTGGCGGGTGCGGTGCTGGTGTCCGGCTTTGTGGCGCTGACACTCTCGCCAATGATGTGTTCGCAGATGTTGCGGCATCAGGGCAAACATGGAGCGCTGTACAACGCCATTGAGTCCTTCTTCAACCGACTGACGGAAAGTTACCGTCGTAGTGCCAGTTTCGTCCTGAGCCACCGACCTGCCGTGATCGCGGGTTACCTCGGTGTCATCGGCCTCATGGTGTTTCTGGCGCTGCAGATGAAGTCAGAACTGGCTCCCATCGAGGATCGCAGTGTGATTTTCGGTCCGGTCTCCGCGCCCGAAGGCTCGACGGTCGCCTACACCGCGGAGTACATGCAGCGAATTGAAGAGATCTACAAGCAGGTACCGGAGGGGTCCCGCTTCTTCACCATGGCGGGCAATCCCACGCCGGACAACGGCTTCTCGCTGCTAATCCTGAAACCGTGGAGCGAACGGACCCGCAGTCAGCAGGAAATTGCGAAGGAATTGGGTCCAAAGCTGTTTGCGTTGCCCGGGATCATGGCCTTCCCGCTCAATCCTCCCTCGCTGGGAGGCTCACGCGGGAGCCAGGTTCAGTTTGTACTGCTGACTCAGGCTTCCTACCCTGAATTGCAGCGGATGGTCGAAAGGCTGATTGATGAAGCCCGCAAGAATCCAAAACTGATCAATGTGGACACCGATTTGAAGCTGAACCAACCGGAGGTCAGAGTCAGTGTGAACCGGGACAAGGCCAGCGATCTCGGCGTGCCCATCGACACTGTCGGCCGAACGTTGGAATCCATGCTGGGTGGCAGAGTCGTCACCCGTTTCAAGCAGGAAGGCGAGCAGTACGACGTCATCGTGCAGGTTGCCGATACGGACCGTTCTTCGCCTAACGACATCTCAGACATCTATGTGCGCAGCCGCAACAACGAGATGGTCCAACTCTCCAACCTGCTGAGTGTTCGCGAAGGGGTCTCGCCGAAAAACCTGAATCACTTCAACAAGCTGCGATCTGCCACCATCACGGCGAATCTGGTGCCTGGTTACAGCCTTGGCGAAGCATTGAAATTCATGGCCGACACTTCATCTCGAGTATTGCCGAATGTCGTGACCGACTATGCCGGCCCCTCGCGCGAATTCAAGGACTCCGCCGGGAGCGCCTACCTCACCTTTGCGCTGGCATTGATCTTCATCTATCTCGTGCTCGCCGCACAGTTTGAGAGTTTTGTGGACCCATTCGTGATCATGCTGACGGTCCCGCTGTCCATGACGGGCGCACTGGCTGCACTGCTTATGACGGGAGGCACGCTGAACGTCTACAGTCAGATAGGGCTCGTGACACTGGTTGGCCTGATAACAAAGCACGGAATCCTGATTGTCGAGTTCGCCAACCAGTTGCAGGAAAAGGGTCACAGCATTCGCGATGCAGTCATCGAGGCCGCGGTGCTGCGCCTTCGCCCCATCCTGATGACCACAGGTGCCATGGTGCTGGGCGCAGTGCCGCTGGCCATTGCCACGGGCGCAGGTGCTGAGTCTCGTCAGCAGATCGGTTGGGTGATCGTCGGTGGCCTGCTTGTCGGCACGGTACTTACACTGTTCGTAGTTCCAGTGGCCTACACTCTGCTGGCTGCGCGCCACAAGACTTTCGAACAGAAACTCGCCGAACAGGCAGCACAGGGCGCGCCCGCGAATGCGCAAGCGGGCGAGTGAGCTTCGTCAAAGCCAGCATGAAACAAAAGGGCCGCGAATAGCGGCCCTTTTTCATTAGGTCAACAATGCTCAGACTTTGGGCACCCCATGCGTCCGGAGATAGTTCATGACTTTGGGAACGTAGGCCATCGTTTCTGGATAGTTTGGAATGCGGCGTCCAGCACGGATTACAGCATTCTCTCCGGCGTTGTAGCCAGCCAGGGCAAGTTCGACATTGTTGTTGAACATGGCCAGCAGATCCTTCAGATATCGTGCACCGCCATGAATATTCTCATGTGGGTCCCAGATGTCATTAACGCCATATCTCCGCGCGGTATCCGGTATCAACTGCATCAATCCGGAAGCGCCCTTGATGGACAGTGCGCGCGGGTTGTAGCCGGACTCGGCACGTATGACAGCATGCAGCAACGCGGGGTCCAGGCCATTCTGCCGCGCAGCCGCCTCGATAATCGGAGAAACTTTGGCGATGTCTGCGGCGCTGATCTTGCTGTAGCCCGCCACACGCATCCCGCCGCCCTTGCCGCGATAGACCAGCTTGTACCGCTTGTCCAAGTGCGGCAAGTTGGAGAAATGCACCACGCCACGCTCATCGGTGAACGAATAGATGTTTCCGCTCTGCGCTTGCGCTGCCCCGGTGAGGCAGCACAAAACGGACGCGGCCAGGAAATAAGGGGGGCTGAATTTAAGTTGAATCACAGATATATTCCGGAAGCTTATGAATAATAAGCACTTTGAGGCCTTGATTGCAAGCGGCGTGCTGAAGACTATCAACGAGTAGGAACCGGCATACCTCGACTGGTTCCTGATTGATGTGACCGAATCTCCATTATCACCCAGACTCACTTAAGCAATCCATTGAATTAGAAGCGATTTGTATCGCCGCCAATACGGAAAAGCTTCCGAGCCAGTGCTCTCCCATAAAGTCGCCGCTGAAAAGATGCGCCATCCCGGCCCGCCAATGTGCGATCGCAGACTGGCCTAGCTGTCGGCCCAGGGTTTCATCTCCGCACAGGTCAGCCAACACGGCCAGATGGTAAGCGCGGCTGAGGTTCAATCCATCAAGATGGACGCCCTGGGGATCACCCCTATCCGTCACAACGACGGGGCTCAAAGCTGCAAGCTCCGCCTGATCCAACAAAAGCGCTGCCAGCCAAGTGCGCCACTCCGATGGTGCAAGCAACTGACCCATCAGGGCGATTTCAGCAAGCATCGGCGAGACGAAGTCGTTTCCCGAAGGCTCCATTCGGAAAGTGAAGCCGCGATCTTCACCATAGAGACGAATAGCCGCTTGGGCGAGTGAACGTGCGAATTCTGTATTGCCGCACGCCTTGGCATAGTCGAGAGCGAAGGCCATCGCAAAGCCGGTGTTTCCGTGGGTTCCTGCCCGGCACGGATAGCGTTGGCGGTTAAGCCAGGTGGCGAAGCGTTCAGCCAAGAGCTCCGCCAACGGGCGAATATTCGCCTGCCACCGATCTGCGCCCGGCAGCGGGGACCGCGCCAGATCTGATGAAAGCTTCCAAATCCAGGCCCAGCCATAGGGACGTTCGAAGCCTTCTCGTCCCGGTTCTTGACAGTAGGCGTACTCGACTGCCATCGCTTCCGCCGAGAGGTGCATTGCCATTGCGGTTTGCATGCCCGCCCCGTCTGGTGATGCGATGCCATTCTCCAGCAACTTCAACATTGTCCAGTGAGAGTGAACGGCAGAGTGCCAGTCATAGCAGCCAAAAAACGCCGGATGGAGCATGTGCGGCAATCTGGCATCTTCGGCTGACATGAGCACATGACCAGGTTGATTCGGATAGGCTCGATGCACACCCGAAAGCACCATTCTGGCGATTCCGTGCGCCGCTTCTTCGGTGATCAATTCGAGAGGTTTCATCGCAATCTTTGCAAATGACTGGGCGAGTCGCTATAATGCGCGTCTTTCGTCGGGGGTATAGCTCAGCTGGGAGAGCGCTTGCATGGCATGCAAGAGGTCAGCGGTTCGATCCCGCTTACCTCCACCAACGAATTCAGTTGATTGAACCTCTGCAATCAACGCAAGTTTGTCCCCATCGTCTAGAGGCCTAGGACACCGCCCTTTCACGGCGATAACCGGGGTTCGAATCCCCGTGGGGACGCCACAAAAAGAAAATGCCCGCTTGCGCGGGCATTTTCTTTTCATATGGTCAATCCGATGCGTTGCGCCATTCGTGTTCAGGCGAGTGACGCACGCAAACGCGAAAGGCATTCTGCCTTGCCCATGACAAGCATGACGGCGTCAACAGAAGGCGATTGCGCCTTGCCGGTCAGCAAGACGCGAAGCGGCATCATGATCTGAGGCATCTTCAATTTGAATTCCGCCACAACGGACTTGATCGCGGAACTGATTGCGGCGCTGTTCCAGTCCACTGCAGGGAACGATTCAACCAGCCGCTGGAGAGCCGCCCGATTCGCGTCATTCAGATGTTCGGCGAGCAGGGAAACGTCCGGCACCGTTGGCTGGTAAAAGTAACGAATTGCCTCGGCAAGCTCGACAAGCGTGTGGACGCGTTCACGATACAGCGTGGCAGCATCGCCAAGATCGGGGCCTGACACTGAGATCCCAGCGGCGGTCATGTAGGGCTGCAATGCAGCGGCCAATTCGGCAGCCGGCAACTTTTTCATGTACTCCTGATTCAACCAGCGCAGCTTTTCGGTGTTGAACTGCGCCGCAGAGGGCGTGATGTGATCAAGGTCGAACCACTGGCAGAACTGATCCATGGAAAACACCTCATCGTCCCCATGTGACCATCCGAGACGGGCAAGATAATTCAGCACGGCGTCCCGAAGGTAGCCTTCAGCCGGGTACTCCATCACGCTCACCGCACCGTGGCGCTTGGACAACTTCTGGCCGTCATCGCCCAGAATCATTGAAAGATGGCCGTATACCGGCAATTCGGCCCCCAGCGCCTTCAGCACATTGATCTGGCGGGGCGTATTGTTCACGTGGTCGTCGCCGCGCAGCACATGGGTGATGCGCATATCCCAGTCATCCACCACCACGCAAAAGTTGTACGTGGGCGTGCCATCCGAACGGGCGATGACAAAATCATCGAGTTCGGTGTTGGAAAACTCGATCCGTCCCTTCACCGCATCGTCCCAGGACACCACGCCGTCAAGCGGGTTCTTGAATCTCACGACAGGCTGGACGCCCTCGGGCGGCAACATGCCGGGCTTCAGATTCTCTGGGCGCCAGCGACCGTCATAGCGCGGCTTATCGCCGCGTGCGCGCTGGGCTTCGCGCATCTGATCCAATTCTTCCGACGAACAGTAGCAATGGTAGGCCGTGCCGGCCGCCAGCATCTGCTGGATGACCTCGCGATAGCGATCCATGCGCTGCATCTGGAAAAAGGGGCCTTCATCAGGCTGCAAACCGAGCCAGTTCATGCCATCGATGATGGCTTTCACTGCTTCAGGCGTTGAGCGCTCAAGGTCCGTGTCCTCCACTCGCAGAATGAACGTGCCGCCGTGCCGGCGCGCATAGGCCCAGCAAAAGAGCGCGGTACGGGCACCGCCAATGTGCAGGAAACCGGTAGGACTGGGGGCGAATCGAGTGCGGACCATGTGTGAAGTGCCGAGCGAAAAACAGCGAATTCTACGGGTTTTCACTCTGCGCCGTTTGCCATTTCAGGGCCCGATCGCTATAATTCTCGCTCCCCAATTTTGGGGCGGTTAGCTCAGCGGTAGAGCACTGCCTTCACACGGCAGGGGTCACTGGTTCGATCCCAGTACCGCCCACCAGTTGTACCCGAGAGCCCGCGAAGGGCTCTTTTCATTTGTAGCGTTGGCAATTCTCCATCGAGCCACGCCAGCTAACCGGCAAGCCTCAAGCCTTGATCTTTAGGCAGGGAAGATTCACTGCCTTCACCGCATTGGCGAGCACATCGATGGCACCCGCCCTGCCAAAACCTTCGCGCCAAGCGAGCGCGACCTTGCGAGACGGGATCTCGCTGTCGAATTCGAGCACATGAACGGATCGGGTCTGGTACGGCTTGCCCAGGGCGCTGCAAGGCAACACGCTCACGCCCAGACCGGAAGCCACCATCGCGCGTATCGTCTCCAGTGAGCTGCCCGCGCGCCCATCCGTCAACGCATCAGGCGCCTGGCCGGGGCACGCTTCCAGCACCTGGTCGCGGAAGCAGTGACCTGTATTCAGCATCAGCAAGTTTTCCGTTCCCAGTTCCGAAGGCTTGACCTTTTTTCGCTTGCCCCAGGGATGCCCGTTGGGCACGACAACACGAAAAGACTCTTCGTAGAGCATCCGGGTCTTCACGCCGGGAATGACAAATGGCAAGGCGATGAGCGCTGCGTCGATTTCGCCTTGCCGAAGCATGGGTGCAAGATTGCCAGTCAGATTTTCCTCGATGGAAAGTGGCATGTTCGGCGCCGCCTTGCGCAGCAGCGGTACGAGCTCCGGCAGCAGATACGGCCCGATGGTTGGAATGACACCCAGACGAAGCGGACCGGATAGCGGATCGCCACCCGCCCGGGCCAACTGATAAATCCGGTTCGCCTCCTCGAGCACGCGCTTGGCTTGCGCGACAATCGCTTCGCCCGCTGCCGTGACGATCACTTCACTCTTGTTGCGCTCGAAGAGCATCAGGCCCAGTTCTTCCTCGAGCTTCTTGATGGCAAGACTCAAGGTAGGCTGGGTGACAAAGCACTTCTCAGCGGCATGGCCAAAGTGGCGTTCCTGAGCCAGCGCAACGATGTAGCGAAGTTCGGTCAGCGTCATGGTGTGAGTCCGGACAAATGATTGAGATTATCTATCGGATCATGGCGCATCATCAACGCAATTTATTGCCGCCCTGTACCGATGCGTCACACCGTGACGGAAAGCCGAACGCCAATCTCGTCCGACAACGCCCACTCATTAACCGATTGCGTTCCGGTCGCCACATCGGGACAATGGTTCGAGTTGTCCCATCAAATCTGGAATCTTCCCTATGGACAAGTTTGGCTTCCGCATCCAAACGCGCAGCGGTCTCGTCGTGGACAACCTGGTGATCCAGGCGGCCGACCAGGCGACCGCCGAGACTCGTCTGAAGCAGATGTATCTGGGATGCACCATTCAGGAGGTGAAGGTGCTGGACAGCACGCCCATGCGCGGCGACGGATCAGATCTTGAAGGCGTGATCAATCTGATAGCCGGCCAGGACAAGGCCGGCTGACGGCTACTGCAGGAAGCCGCTCGACTTGAGTTCGTCGTAGAGCGCCTGATAGTCCGTGGCGCCACGGCTCCCAGGCGCATGCGTGAACACGTCCTTGCCGCTGAAGGGTGCTTCGGCGAGGCTGACGCTTTCCGCGATCCGGGTCTCGCATACGTCCGCACCAAAACGCTCGCGAAGGGATTCAAAAATGTCCCATGACATGCGCCGGCGCGAATCAAACCGAGTCATGATGTAGCGACGTTCCACCCGACGCTTCAGTACCGGCGTGAGCGCGTTCAGGGTCTTTTCGACCTGCAACGCACCCTTCACCGCCAGGTAGTCCGCCGATACGGGCACCAGAACACGATCCGCTGCGAAGATGGCCGACAGCGACAGCACGCCCAGCATCGGACAGCAGTCGACCACCACCGGTCTGACTCCGTTGAGGTTTTCCTTGACCAAGCCGATCTTGAGCCGATTGAGGATGTTGGGGCCCTTGCCGTACTGGGTGTCCACCTTGGAGAGTTCGAGATGAGCGGGAATCAGGCTCCAGCCGTGCTGGGACGGCTTGACCAGATCGGTCAATGGGCGCGAATCCCGATAGAACGCATAGATGCTGGATTCGGCACTGCCCTCAGTCACACCACTCACCAGAGACAGATGCGCCTGCGGATCAAGGTCGATGGCGAGCGGGCTGTCACCCGCACGCGCCATGGCGGCAGCCATGTTCAAGGCCGTGGTGGTCTTGCCCACCCCTCCCTTTTGATTGAATACCGCGATCCTTGGCATGGTCCCGATTATTTTTTGAGCAAGGACCGCTATCTTATTCGCGAAATCAATCTTTTATCAAGCTTTCCTCTGTGAATATTCAAAAGATTGCAACAACCCGTTGTCAGCAAAAAGGCTCTGCTGTGTGCCATTGGCTGTATACAGGCGCAACTCCATGATTTTATGGATTTCATGCCACACCATCACCCTGTGTGGGCCTGTGTATAAATATGGGGAAAACCCTGACATAACCCGACCAGCATTACAGGTCATGTCCCCAAGAGCCGGGGAAACGTAGCGCGCATGTCATCAAGACTGTCAGTAAAGATGCCATCCACACCCCAGGAAAGCAGCTCATGCGCACGATCGGCATCGTTCACCGTGTAGACCATGAGGCGATAGCCCAGGCCATGCAGCATCTCGATCATGCTCGGCGCAACCTTTGCGTGATGGCAATGGAGCGACATGCATTTCAGCGACTCCAACACTGCGACGTGTTCGGGCTGGAAATCCTTCACCAAAAATCCCAGGACCAACCCTGGCGCGACCTGTCGCGCCGCCGTCAACGCCTCTTGGCTGAACGAAGACACCAGCGGCTGAACTCGTTGCCCAAGCCACAGGTCGCGACAGAGATTGCCGACCAGGTGCCCGGTTTCAACTTCCCGACCGAAACAGGGTTTGATCTCAACGTTGGCCAGCATGTCCTGCGCCTGAAGCCACATCGCGACTTCGGTGAACCGTGGAATGCGCTCGCCCGCAAACTGCGGCGAATGCCAGCTCCCTGCATCCTGTCGCGCCAGCTCGTCGTAGGCAAGATCGCGCACGTCTCCAAGGCCGGTCGAGGTGCGACCCAGTGTGGCGTCATGCATGAGGATGGCCACCCCATCCGCGGACAGCTTCACATCGAATTCGACGGCCTGGTAACCGTGCTGATGTCCGGTACGCATGGCGGCGAGCGTGTTCTCGGGAGCAAGCGTGCCGCCACCGCGATGGGCAAAAAACTTGGGATACGGCCAGGGCGTCATGGATGCCATCCTGAAGGAAGATAGCGGGCGAGCCAGAACACCAGCAACACGTAACCCGCCGCCAGCGTGTCATCCAGCATGACACCGAAACCGCCCTTCACCTTGCGATCGAACCAGCCGATGGGAAACGGCTTCAGGATATCGAACAAGCGGAAGAGCGCGAACGCGGCGACCCAGGCGATCCAGGTCATCGGCACCACCAGCAATACCGCCCACATGGCAACGACCTCATCCCAGACCATGGAGCCGTGATCCGCAACGCCCATGTCACGTCCACTCTTTTCGCACGCCCAGACACCCAGCACGAAGGCGACTGCAACCAGCATCCAGGCCAGCCAGCCCAGGCATTGCAATGACGCCCACGCCAGTGGATAGCCCAGCAAGGTGCCGAGCGTGCCCGGCGCCTTGGGTGCCAGACCAATCCCGGCACCCAGCGCGACAAAGTGCGCAGGATGCGAGAGCAGGAAGATCTTGTCAGGGTTGGCCATAGCTCGCGGAAGAAAAGTGATCGAAGCCCGAAGCTGGCAATGCCATCTCGCGACCATCGCTATCCAACACGAGGACAGCACTGCCCTCCCGCATCACACCGATGCAAGTCAAAGGCTGCTGAAGCACTTCGCCGAGCTTGCGAATATTCGCGTGGGCTGAAGGTGGCGCCGTGAAGCAGAGCTCGTAGTCATCACCGCCCGTCAACGCCAGACGCGCACGCAACTGAGCATCGCCAACTGACAGCATGGCTTGCGAGAGCGGCAAGTCAGCATTGCGAATATTCGCACTGAGACTCGATCGTTCACAGATGTGCCCAAGGTCAGCGAGCAGGCCGTCTGAGATATCGATGGCCGATGTGGCCAGGCCGCGCAAAGCCATGCCAAGCGCAAGACGAGGTGTGGGCTGCTCAAGCCGATCCAACGCGAAAACGCGATGCGCGCCATCCACCACCACCCTACCCTGCATGCTCGCAAGCCCCAGCGCGGCATCACCCAACGTGCCGGACACCCAAACTTCATCTCCGGCCCTGGCCCCATCTCGTCGCAGTGCAGCACCGTGCGGCACGTGGCCCATCACAGTCAGCGTCATGGACAACGGCCCGCGCGTCGTGTCACCGCCCACCAGGCGAATATTCGCCTCATCAGCCAGCGCAAAAAGTCCGCGCGAGAAAGCGGACAACCAGTCGTGATCGACAGCGGGCAGTGTCAGGGCGAGCGTGAACCAGGACGGCTTGGCACCCATTGCAGCGAGGTCGGAGAGATTGACCGCCAGCGCCTTGTGCCCCAGGCGCGCAGGATCCACGTCGGGGAAGAAATGCACGCCGGACACCAGCGTATCGGTCGAGACCGCCAGGTCGCGGCCATCACTGGCGCGAAGCAGCGCGCAGTCATCCCCCACACCAAGCAGCACACCGCCAGCCGGACTGGAATCGCCGCGCGCGAAATGGCGGGTAATGAGATCGAACTCGGGGCTCATCATCTGCCCGGCTCCGCAAGATGTTCAGGCAGGCTTGCCGCGGCCGCTGATTCTCGGTGCGTTGGCCGCATGCGCGATCTCGTCCGCGCGTGCCGCCGCCGCAAGCTTGTCGAGCACGCCGTTGACGTACTTGTGTCCGTCGGTGCCGCCATAGCTCTTGGCAAGCTCGATCGCCTCGTTGATGACCACTCGATAGGGCACGTCCGGCGATGCCAAGAGCTCGTGACCGGACAGGAGCAGCACGCCGCGTTCGATCGGGCTCAACTCCTCCCAGGGACGGTCGATATGCGGCACCAGCGCCTCGCGCGTGGCCTCGGCATGCTGGATGGACGATTTCAGCAACGACGTGAAGAACGCCTTGTCGGCTTTGTCGAATCCTTCAGCCTCGGCAAACTGCTTCTCGATGAACGACACCGACTGACCGGCGAGCTGCCACTGATAGAGCGCCTGTAGCGCGAACTCGCGCGCGAGGCGCCGGCCCGATGGCTTCTTGTCGGCAGACTTGCGTCCACCGGGTGCCGGCTTGGCAGCGCTCATGACGTCCCCTTCACATCACGGAGCAAACGCGCCATTTCGACAGCCACGCGCGCCGCCTCGGCCGCCTTCTCATCGATGCGCGCCTCGGCCTGCGCATCATCATTCGTCGTGAGGATCGCGTTGGCGACCGGCACACCGGTCTCGAGCGCGACCTCCATCACACCGCGCGCGGATTCGTTCGACACCACTTCGAAGTGGTAAGTCTCACCGCGAATCACGGCACCCAGCGCGATGAGCGCATCGTAGCGCCCCGTCAGGGCCATGGACTGCAGCGCGAGCGGGATTTCGAGCGCGCCCGGAACGGTAGCCAAATCGATATCGCCGGTCGCGACTCCGATACGCGCGAGCTCCGCGCGACAGGCGGCAGTCATGCGTGTGACCACGCTCTCGTTGAATCGGCTCTGCACGATGCCGACACGCAAACCCGTGCCGTCATGGTTGATGGAGAAGGAAGTCATACGGCTTTCAGTTTCTGAAGGGAATCGGGGGGCAGATATTCGACCGCCTCGAGGTCGAAACCTGCCATGCTGGGGATGCGCTTGGGCCGGGCCAGAACACGCATTTTGCGCACGTTCAGGCCGCGCAGAATCTGCGCGCCAATGCCGTGGGTGCGCGGGTCCCACTTCTGCAACCGGCGCTCACGGTCATCCTGCGGCGACAGCCGCGACAGGACGTCCGCCGCTGTTTCGTGACGGCGCATCAACACGATGACGCCGGTGCCCTCAGTCGCAATGATGCGCATGGCTTCGGCCACGCTGTACGCATGACGACCGTTGTCGAAATCAAACAGGTCGAGTGACGAGAACGGCTCATGCACGCGGACAAGCGTCGGCACATCCGGACGAATGTCGCCACGAGTGAGTGCAAGATGCACTTCATCGGAAATCTTGTCGTGGAATGCTATCAGCCGGAAAGGGCCATAAGGCGTGGCAATGGTCTTCTCCGACACGCGCTCAACCAGCGTCTCGGTAACGCTCCGATGACGCACGAGGTCAGCGATGGTGCCAACCTTGATGCCGTGCTTTGCCGCGAACGGGATCAGGTCGGGCAGGCGGGCCATGCTGCCGTCGTCATTGAGAATTTCGCAGATGACGCCGGCCGGCGTGAGCCCCGCCATCTCGGCAAGATCGGTCGCGGCCTCGGTGTGTCCAGCGCGCACCAGCACGCCTCCCGGCTTGGATATCAGCGGAAAAATGTGTCCGGGCTGGACGATGTCATGTGCTTTTGCATTGCGCGCCGTGGCAACCCGGATGGTGCGCGCCCGGTCGGCGGCGGAAATGCCCGTTGTCACACCTGTCGCCGCCTCGATTGACACCGTGAATGCGGTGCCGTGAGGCGTGCGATTGTCGGACACCATGGGCGGCAGGTTCAGCTGGCGCGCACGCTCTTCGGTGATGGGCATGCAGATCAATCCCCGGCCGTGCGTCGCCATGAAGTTGATGGCCTCCGGCGTCACGAAGTCGGCGGCCATCACCAGATCGCCTTCGTTCTCGCGATCCTCCTCGTCCACCAGCACGACCATGCGGCCGTTGCGGATGTCCTCAACTATGTCCTGAGTGCTGGCGATTGTCATGATGCGGTCTCCGAAAGCATGCGCTCAACATAGCGCGCCAAGGTGTCGATCTCGAGGTTGACCTCGCTTCCGACCTGGAGCAACTCCAGCGTCGTGACCGACCAAGTATGGGGAATCAGGTTTACTTCAAAACGACAATTGTCCACGCGATTGACAGTGAGGGAAACCCCGTTGACCGCGATGGAACCCTTGCGGGCGATATAGCGGGACAGCTCGGCAGGTGCCTCGAACTCCACGCGCCAATGCGCGCCCAGATTCTCCAGAGCCGTCACCTTCCCGACCCCGTCGACATGGCCGCTGACCAGATGGCCGCCCACGCGATCGCCAAAGCGCAGGGACTTTTCCAGATTCACCGACGCACCCAACTTGAGCCCGGTCGTGCAGTCCAGAGTCTCCTGCGAAACATCGGCGGAAAATCCACGCTCGTCCATTGCCACCACCGTCAGGCACACGCCATTGACCGCGATGCTGTCGCCCAGCTTCACATCATCCATCGCGAATATTCGCGAGGTGATGGTGAGGCGCAGATTCTCCGCGCGCTGCTCGGCGGATTCGATCACGCCGGTCGCCTCGATGATGCCGGTAAACATCAGCGCGTCTCCACCGTCGCGGTGATCCGGATGTCCGGGCCGATGCTGCGGACATCGGTGAAGCGCAGCTGGGTCCGATTCGCAAGATCAGTCAGCTCGCCAAACGCGAACATGCCCAGCGACAGGTCGCCCAGCAGGCTGGGCGCCACATAGGTGACAATCTCGTCCACCACGCCCGCCTGGATGAGCGAGCCATTGAGGCGTCCACCCGTTTCCACCATGACCTCGTTCAATCCCTGTTTTCCCAGTGCCTGCATCATCACAGCCAGATCCACCTTGCCCTTGATCGATTCTGTTGCCACGCGCTCCACCCGAATGCCCCGCCCACGCAGGGCAACCACCCTGCCCTCATCGCCGGTCGCCGTGACGATCAACGCATTGCCGCCATCAAGCAGCTTTGCGTCATCAGCGACTTCCAGGCGACTGTCCAGCAACACCTTCAACGGCTGGCGCGTGCAAGGCACGTCGCGCACGGTCAACGCGGGGTTATCGGCCAGCACAGTGCCGATACCCGTGAGCACCGCGCAGGACCGTGCCCTCAGCGCATGCACATCCCGCCTTGCCTCTGCGCTGGTGATCCAGCGGCTGGCACCATTCTTCAACGCCGTGCGGCCGTCCAGCGACGCCCCCAGCTTCACCGTCACCCAGGGCCGCCCGCGCGTCACGCGCGAGAGAAAGCCGCGATGCGCCCGCCGCGCCTCATCCGCCAACAGCCCCGCCTCGCTGCGAATATTCGCAGCACGCAACATCTCGAGCCCCTTGCCCGCGACCAGCGGGTATGGGTCTTCAATCGCGGCCACCACTCTCGCCACGCCAGCCTTGATCAGCGCCTCCGCGCAAGGCGGCGTGCGGCCATGGTGCGCGCAGGGTTCCAGCGTCACATACACCGTGGCACCAGCCGGGTCGGCCTCACAGCGAGACAGTGCCTGCACCTCGGCATGCCCTTCACCCGGTTTCGCGTGCCAGCCCTCGCCGATGATGCGTCCATTCTTTACGATCACGCAGCCCACACTCGGATTGGGTGTGGCCGTGAGACGACCGTTTTCAGTCAACTTCAGGGCACGCGCCATGAAGGCATGATCTTCAGCGCTGAAGATCACTTCTTCAAATCCTTTATGGCCTCGCGGAAATCCTCCACGCCCTCGAAGGCGCGGTAGACCGACGCAAAACGGATGTAGCCCACCTTGTCCAGTGCTTTCAATTCGTTCATCACCATTTCACCGATGCGCTGCGACTGCACCTCGCGTCCGCCATCCAGCAGGATGCTTTGCTCGATGCGATCGACCGCCTGATCGATCTGCTCGGTCGTCACCGGACGCTTGTGCAGTGCGCGGTGGAAGCTGGTCTCGACCTTGGCCCGGGTGAAGTCCTCGCGCTGGCCATTCGATTTCACGATGGTCGGCATGCGCAGCTCCGCCGTCTCGTAGGTCGTGTAGCGCTTGTGGCAAACCGGACAGCGGCGGCGGCGGCGCACGCTTGTGCCCTCCTCGTTGACCCGGGAATCGATTACCTGGGTGTCCGGGGCGGAGCAGAAGGGGCACTTCATTGCACAGGCCGTCAGTCAGTGGCCGCCAATCAGCTGCCGTACACCGGAAACTGTCGGCACAGCGCCGCGACCTTTTCGCGCACGCTGGCAAGATTGCCCTCGTCCGCCGGCGCGTCCAGCACGTCGGCAATCAGATTGCCGGTCAGCGTGGCTTCCGCTTCCTTGAATCCACGCGTGGTCATGGCGGGCGAGCCCAATCGCACGCCGCTGGTCACGAACGGCTTCTCCGGGTCATTGGGAATTGCATTCTTGTTGACCGTGATGTGCGCCTTGCCCAGCGCCGCCTCGGCATCCTTGCCGTTGATCTGCTTGGCCCGCAGGTCGACCAGCATCACATGGCTTTCCGTGCGGCCGGAAACAATGCGCAGTCCACGCGCAATGAGCGCCTTGGCCATCGCGTCGGCGTTCTTGATCACCTGTTCCTGATAGGCCTTGAATCCGGGCTGCAGCGCCTCGTGGAACGCCACCGCCTTGCCTGCGATGACATGCATCAGCGGGCCACCCTGCAGACCCGGGAAGATGGCGGAATTGATTGCCTTCTCGTGTTCGGCCTTCATGAGAATGATGCCGCCACGCGGGCCGCGCAGGCTCTTGTGCGTCGTGGAGGTCACGACATCGGCATGCGGAACAGGGTTCGGATACACGCCCGCAGCAATGAGGCCGGCGTAATGCGCCATGTCCACCATGAAATAGGCGCCGACTTCCTTGGCGATCCGGCTGAAGCGCTCGAAATCGATCTTCAGCGCGTAGGCTGAGGCCCCTGCAAGAATCAGCTTGGGCTTGTGCTCGCGGGCCAGCGATTCAACCTGCGCGTAGTCAATCTCTTCCTTGTCGTTCAATCCATACGAGAGGACGTTGAACCACTTGCCACTCATGTTCACCGGCGAACCGTGCGTGAGGTGACCACCCATGGCAAGCGACATGCCGAGAAAGGTATCGCCCGGCTTCAGCAGCGCCATGAAAACGGCCTGATTGGCCTGCGAGCCGGAGTTGGGCTGCACATTGGCGGCCTCGGCGCCAAAGAGCTTCTTGACCCGGTCAATGGCCAGTTGTTCGACGATGTCGACATACTCACAGCCACCGTAGTAACGCTTGCCGGGATAGCCCTCGGCATATTTGTTGGTGAGCTGGGAGCCCTGAGCTTCAAGTACCGCCGGACTGGTGTAATTCTCGGACGCGATCAACTCGATGTGATCTTCCTGACGCTGGTTCTCTTTCTGGATGGCGGACCAGAGCTCGGGATCCACGGAAGCAATGCTGTGCGTCTTTGAAAACATGGGCGGACAGTTTTCTTGGTTGAAAATCAGCAT
The DNA here is from genome assembly GCA_033764435.1 of Burkholderiales bacterium. Lineage (GTDB taxonomy): Bacteria > Pseudomonadota > Gammaproteobacteria > Burkholderiales > Usitatibacteraceae > JAEUMY01. The sequence continues at coordinate 23,976 of JANRIX010000066.1, read as the reverse complement.
TTTAGCATGCTGGAAGGGGTGCCCGACGGTGCCATCCACAAGCTATGGTGTGAAAATGCGCCACAAGCGCGTTGCCGGCCAAATGGACCCGCAGACACCGGCATACCCAGAAGACGGGGCACAGACAGCCTCACCGCGAGGTCCACTTGAACTAGAATCAATGCCTTAGCGGGTCCAATGGCCTGCATCCGCTCGCACGATTCGTGCTTATAAGTCGGTAGATGTCACCGAATTCGGGAGAAATGAATGAGTCGTTTCGATGAAGTTGATGATCCGCGTCGCCGCTGGCTGGTGCAGGCATTGACCGCCGGTTTTTTTGGCGCTGGGATCAGCGATCAGCTGCTCGCTCAGCAGATTTTTGGCAGCGCACCCTCCAAGTTGCCCCAGGGTCGTTCGATCTATCGAATAAGCGGACGGGTCACCGTGGACGGCAAGCCTGCCGACTTGAGCACGATCATCCGTCCCGGCTCGACCGTCGAGACGGGTCCGGACAGCGAAGTAATTTTTGCCGTAGCCGACAACGCGTTCATCATGCGAGCGAACAGCCGCATGGTGATAGAGCAGTCCAAGACCGATACGTCGATCCTGTCAGGTCTCAATCTGCTTGCCGGCCGCATGCTCTCCGTGTTCGGAAAGAAGAAGGAGCCCATTCAGATGCGAACCCGAATCGCTTCGATCGGCATTCGCGGAACGGGCGTCTATCTCGAAGCAGATCCTGACCAGACGTATTTCTGCACCTGCTATGGTGTGGCAGACGTGGCGTCGAACGAAGACCCGCAAAGCCGCGATACCGTGGTGGCGAAACACCACGATCGGCCGCTGTACATCGTTGCCGGCGCACCGGCCGGGCGCAACATCCGCCCGGCGCCGTTCATCAATCACACCGATCAGGAACTCATGCTGGTGGAAACCCTGGTTGGTCGCACCCCGCCCTTTGTCTTTCCGAAGGATGACTATCAGGGCCCGCGCAGGAACTACTGATCAATCGTTTGGCTTGCGAATATTCGCTGCCAACCAAACAAAAATGGGGAGCCTTGGCTCCCCATTTTTTTCGACAGTGCCTGCGGCAATGACGCGGCGCGAGACGCTCAGTATGGCGCTCCATTCAGGATCCAGTTCAGGACCAGATCGTAATCACGCCTGCCATCCGTACCCGGATCAGATGAGGTGTTGAAACGCGGAATCAGATTGCCACCATGATGGTTGCCGCTTGGCTTTCGCAAGAGCGGGCTGGCCGCAAGATCCAGGAAATTGATCCGGCTGCGCACCTCTTCATAGAAGAATCGATCGTCGGTGGCATCGCCCACCGTGCCGTCGCCGTTGCGGTCAGTGTTGGTGTAGTAGACGGGCGGACGCGGGAGGGTGCCGGTTGCGCTGTGACAGTTGGTGCAGGTGCTGGCCTGCAACATGGCCTTGATGTCGGCAAAGCGGATGGCCTCGGGCGCCGGGGACAGAGTTGCCGAAACGACAATCGTGATTCGGACCGGGTCGCTCTGCACACTGCCATTGCTCGCCACCAGCTGGACAACATAGTTGCCCGGCGTGTTCGCGGTCAGCGTCGCAGTGGCCGTGGTCGCGCCGCCAAGCGTTGCACCTGCAGGACCGGAGACCAGCGTCCAGGCATATCCGTTCGCATACAGGCTGCGTGACGCACTTAGCGTCGTCACGCCCGGGCGTACCACGCGGCTGGGCCCAGGATCGGCCACTGGGCGACCCGCCTTCAGCACCGCGCCGTTGCTGCGCGCGGTAAGACCCTGGCTTTCGAGAAAATTGGCAAGGTTGTTCGGGCCCGCGGGGGTCGAATAGAACGCGTCATACACAATTTTCGCCAGCGGCATGTTGCCCCGATCGACCACATGGTGCTTGATCCGGTCCGCGTAGCCGGCGAATTTCGCATACGTGGTGAAGTCGAGATCGGAGTTGCCTGCGTTGCCCCGCATGATGTGACAGGTACGGCAAGCGGGTGCGACAACGGTCTTGTAGAGCGTCGACTGCCCGGCCGTCACCCAGCCTTCCGGCACGAAATCGTCCTTGAACGTTGCATTCGGCAAACCGTCGCCGCCGTAAGAAGCCTTGATCAGTGATGCGGCGGTGCCCTGCCATTCACTGGGACTGGCGGGACGGCGGCAGGCATCCTCGGGTGCGGTGGACGGCGCGGGCAGCGGATAGCTGCACAGGATCATCTTGTTGATGGTCTTGATCGCTGCCTCCTGGTCGGCGCGGGTGAATCCTGCCGTCGTGGAGAAGCCGAACACATCCGGTTCAAACGGGTGGAGATGCGCCTCGACATCGCCACGCGTCTGCGACACCGTGTTCTGGACCAGGTTGAAACGGCGCTTGCCATCCGAGCCCACCGCGGTCAGCGCATCGCCACGCCCGCCATGGCAGCTGATGCAGGGACCGGGCATGGCCTTGTCGCCGCGGCCATCCAGATCGACCAGGGTTTGCCGCTGCCCGGTCGTCGAGCTGAAGTTGTACCACTTGCCGAAGCTCACGCCGCCGTTCGGCCCCGGGCTGAACTCGATGGCGTTGATGCCAATGAAGTGCCGGCTGTCGCGAACGATGGCGGCCTCAAGATTGAGGTTGGAGTAGCCATAGTCAGGCCCGGTGCGGACCAGATAGTTCTCCACCACGAACGCCAACGTGCCGTCGGTGTTCTGCCGGGCGGTCATGCGCCGGCCGTATCCCAGATCGCGCTGGTCGCCAAACACCACCGTGACCTGCGTCCCGGTGCCGCTGTCAAATTGATTGGCTGCCTTCCACTTGGCCAGGGTGTCCTTGGCGTTGGTCGGGTCAATGGCCGCGTAATAGGCGTTGGCGTATTCCTCCTCCACGGTCTGCTTCTTGCCGTCCGGCATCACCTGCGGATTGGGAAAGATGAGGTAGCTGTCAGGGCCGGCAACGGGCGTCACCGGGAAGTCGCTCTGGGGGACGACGTCGGCGGAACTGCCGCCGCCGCCGCCGCCGCAGCCGGCGATCAAGCCCAGGACCATCACGAACATCGTCACGCGCGAAAGCGCGGCACCGGAGATCTTGCGTTTCATGCATCCACCTTTGTCAGTCATGTGCGGGAGCATCCGTGGGCAGGTTCAAAAGCGCGTGAGGTAGATGATCGCGTACTGATTTGCGACATACCGGAACGGTCCCGACACCTGGAATCCCGGCGATTGCAGCGGTCGTGCCTCAGCACGGCGCCAGGAGAAATCGATCGAATCGCGCGGACCCAGGGACAGGTTGTAGCCCAGTGTCCCAATGACGGTCTTCGCATCCGTGCGATACGAGAAGTAGCGACCGTCAAACGCGTCGTCCTGCACCAGCACTTCAGCAATGTCGAGATTCTCCAGGGACGGGAAGCCGGTGGAGACCGTATCGCCGCGTCGGTATTCCGCGGTCAGATACAGAGTGCCCTTTTTCGTGAGCGCGTAGTCCACATTGCCGCGGATGCTGAAGTCGCGTCGGTCGAACACAGCGCTTTTTGCCGCGCGCACCGTTCCCGCCAATTCGCCAAAGACATCGATGCGATCCGTCAATGCGCGCCGTGCATTGACACCGAACGCATAGCGATGACCGTCGCGCAGGCTCGATTCAAACTCGTCGAAATTGAGGCGCGCAAAGATGCCGAACGTCACCGCATCAAACGCAGCAGAGGTTCGGTACTGGTACTCGCCCTGGGCGCCGAGACTTGCGCTGCCCAAACCGGGATAGTCACGGAACTTGTCGCCGCTGAAGAAGGCTGAAGCGGCGAAACGGCTGTTGTTGCCCAACGGGAAGAAGCGTCCGTAGCTGAGCCCCAGATTGACGAAGCCATCGGACAGCTTGCTCGCGGCATCGCGTGCACGGGTCACGTTGTCATCCCAGCTGTAGCCCGTCTCGACGCGGATGGCATCCTTGCCGGTCTTCCATGCCACGGCGTTGTCCGGAATGGGCTTCGCATCCAGATCCTTGACCAGCACGAGCCGAACCGACTGGCTGCTGTCCGGACCCTTCACGCGAACGGCCTGATAGTCGATGCCCAGCTTGAGACCGCCTCGATAGTGGAAATCAGCGCCGAACCCGACGGCTAGCGCATCCTTGGTCCGGCCTGCCGCAGAAAGTGAATAGCGCTGCCCGGACGGGAACTGGTCAGCGTAGGCCACGGTGACGTCCCGGTCACTTTCGAACTCATGCCGATACTCGATGCGGGCACGCGGCTTGATCCAGCCGAAATCGGTCGGATGCTGGATCTCCAATCGCACGCCAAGCGCCAGTTGCGTTGACCGCTGGGTCTGGTCGAGATAGGTGAGCGATGCGAGCCCTGCGCCACTTTCCGTGGCGGCCTTCAGCTTGTCGCGAGTGAAGTCGATGCGGCCGTAAGGCGAAATCAGCAATGCGTCCCGTCGCCAGTCATAGCTTGCCCCGATCGAACCAAACAACTGGTCGCCCTTGCGCTTGCTGGTGGCAAAGGCATCTTGGGATGTCACGAAGCGGCGGGTGTCGAGATCCAGCTTGCCAACACCGAGAAGGCCATCGAGGTAGGTGCCGGCGCGCAGCTGGTAGCTGCCATACACGGCCGCCGACGATCCGCGCGCCTTCAGACGGGATCCATCCGTGCCGATATCGGTGTCATCCCGTCCATAACCCAGCCCCAATCCGGCAATCCACTTGGCGCCGAACCGGCGATCGACACCGATGCTCAGGCCGTCTGTGGTGAATTTGAGTCCGCTCGCATCAGCGGTCGCATCTCGACGACCAAAATTCACATTGCCGGCCACCCAGACGCTCACGCCAGAGTCTTTCGCGCTTGGCGCCGTACCGGAATTCAACAACGCCAGATCAAGGCTTCTGCCGGTCGCAAGACTGACCAGCGTACTGACCAGGGAAGGCGGCAGCGGGCCATCCGCAGAAACCGGCTTCACCCCGAGGCCGGGCGCCGCGCCGGCGGCATCGTTGCCAGACTGCAATGGGGCGAACGGGTCCTGCGCAGCAGCCACCCCGGTTGCCCGGTTGCGAATATTCGCCACTGCGGTCTGTGTGCCCGTTCGCGGCCTGAGGCTGGTCTGCTCCGGCGGCGGAAGCGAGGGATCTTCTAGCGCGAGACCACTGCGCAGCGCTTCCAGTCTGCGCTGGAAATTGAACTGCTGCGCACGGGCGAATCGCTGTGCCGCCTGTGTCTGCGCCGTGGCCGAGGCCATGATGGTCGGATCGCTGGCGAGATTCGGGCGACCGATCACGTTGACCGTGATGGTTGCGGGCGCCGAAGTGCCCGCATTGCCGAACGCAACGTAGGTGAAGCTGTCAGGCCCGAAGAAATCGGTCTTCGGCGTGTAGGTCAGCTTGGTCCCGGCCACATCGGCCGTGCCATGAGCTGGCTGGGTCACGACGTTAACACCCGTGATGCCCGAGCCGGTTAAGAGCGCGGCGACATCCAGCGTGAATGACTGATTCAGATTGATGGTCATCGCGGCAGCGCGGGCAACAGGAATCTGAGAAGCCACGACCAGATTGATGAACGTCTCGCTGCCTGCACCACCCGGGCCCGTGGGAATCACGCTGAACGAGTCAGGACCGGAAAAGCCCGCTCTCGGCGTGTAGGTCGCAGTCGTGCCGCTGATCATCAGCGTGCCGTTCGCAGGAGGTGTCACCAGCGTGAAGGATGTGGCAACACTCGATACGGCATTGGCCAGATTGATGGTTACCGTCGCGCCGAAACCAACCGGTACGGACAGGGCATTGGGCAGGGGTGAAGGCGGAGGTGGTGTGACGTTGATCATCACTGTGACCGGTGATGACGCACCCCCGGGACCCACTGCGATCACGACAAACGCGTCAGGGCCGAAATAGCCGACGGTGGGCGTGTAGGTCACGACTCCCGAGGCGCCACCCGAAAGCGTTCCGTGGCTTGGCGGCGAAGCAATTGCAAAAGACGTGACAGCTCCCGCTATCGCTGCGCCAATGTTCACCTGCGCCGCCGTGTTGAATGGCGTCGTGATATTCAGCGTCGCAATGCTTGGTGCTGGCAGAACGGTAATGAATACGGTTGCAGCCGCTGACGTTCCGCCAATTCCGGTTGCCGTGTAAGTGAAGCTGTCATTTCCTTGAAAGCCTGCCGAAGGCGTATACGTCACCACAAATCCGTTGACGGTAGCCAGTCCGTTTGCAGGAAGGGAGGCAATTGCGATACTCGAGAAGACTCCGCTGACGGATCCGCTGAGATTGATTGACACCGGGGAATTGACCCCGGCAGTGGCCGATGCCGCAGAAGCAACCGGCGCGCCTGGCGGACTGACGGTCACCGAAACCGTTCCGGCTGCGGAAGTACCGGCGACGTTGGTTGCCGTGTAGTTGAAGCTGGCTGCGCCAACGTAGCCTGCATTCGGCGTAAAAGTAACCGTGGTCGGTCCGGTTGCCGTCGCAGTGCCGTTCGTCGCTCCCGAAGGCGTCACGCTTGTGACCGTTGCGGGCACACCTGTTGGAGAAATGAACGAGGACAGATTGATGGCCGTCGCGGTCTGATACGGAACGGTCGCCGTCCCCGCGCCCGCGGTGGGAATCGGCGGGTTGACGGTCACCGTCACGGTCGCCGCAACCGGCGACGTGCCGCCGGGTCCCGTTGCCGTGTAATTGAAAGTGGCTGTGCCGAAGAAGCCCGTCGTCGGCGTGAAGGTGATCGTCGTCGGGCCGGTGGCCAGTGCGGTGCCATTGACCGGGGAAGACGGCGTCACGCTGGTGACCGTGCCGGTGATGAAGGCAGCGAGGTTGATGGGAATGGCGGTGTTGTGCGCGGTCGTTGCGCTCGTCGCCGCGACGACCGGCGAAGAGGTGACTTCCAGGCTGACCGTTCCATTGTTGGAGGTGCCGCCCGGGCCGGCCTTGTTGTAGGTGATCGTCGCCGGGCCCGTGTACGTGCCTGAGGGAATGAAGGTGATCACATTGCCGGCAACCGAGGTCGTTCCTGCAGTGCCTGGTGTGACGGACACGACATTCAGATTGTAGGTCGCAGCGGGATTCGACTGAACGATCCCGGTAATGTTGGACGAGATGTCAAACGTCGAATTGCTGGTGGCCGGTACGGCCTGGGTCGCCCCCCCGGCAAAATTGGTAACGACCGGCGCGGGCGGCAGCCCCACGTTGATCGTCAGCGTGCGAGTGGTCGCAGTGGTACTGCAGGGCCCGGTGACGGTGTAGTTCAGTGCGACACTCGCTGCATACACCGTGGAACTGGCGGTGTAGTTCAGTGACGACGGACCGGTCGCCGCGACCGTGCCGACATTTGGGCTGGGTGTGCCGAGAGAGATCGTGGTCGATGAGCCTGCCGGGGTGCCGGTGACGAGCCCGAGCGAAGTCACGTTGATCGCTGTCGCAGAGGTGCTGTAGGCGATGGTGGTCGAGCCGTTCGCTGTCGTCGGCGCTGCCGGCGGATTGACCGTTATGTTGACGGTTCGATTGCTGGTATTCGCCTGTGGCTCACCGCCTCCAAAGTCAATCGTCCCGCGCCCGATGACCACCACGGCCTGCGTGTTGCAGTTGCCCCCCGCGCCACCGCTGTGTGTATAACTGAATCGACCAACACTGCCGACCACGCTGGGCGTGACGGTCGGACCGCTGACCTGCTGGAGCGTGTCGATCACCCCACCGAACAGCAGATTGTTGACGTCGAAATTCTTGGTTGCACCATAGTTGATGTTGTCGCTTTGGGTCTGGGTGACCAGAGCGCTGATCTCATTGGCAATGGTCGTGCGGAAGGCCAACGTGAACACCCCGGCGGTGCCCATGCTATTGATGATCCGGGCTCGCTCGATGATCCCCGGCGATCCGGCGGCGTTCACCCGGCCGAAAGTCGGATCGTTGGCCGCCTGCCCTTGATGACATCCCGCAGTCGCGCAGTTGGCAGCATAGGTCTGGGCAGAGGCCGGTGCAGCAGCTCCCGCCGCCGCGACCACCAGAACAAACCCGAGTCGATACCCGATTTTCGACATCGCGCCGAGGAGTCTTTGTAGTGGATTCAAGGTTGCAACGATAGTGTGGAACATGTTCTTTCACCCTTTTGGCCTTAGCCACCTGGCGCACTTTGCGCCAGAAGTCCTCCCGGGCATGGATTGTCTCCATTCTCCCCGGCTAGCGGCGACGACTGCAGTACTGGAGTACTGCGGGTCACGGTCGAGCGCACTGATTCTACCCCGTGAGCACCATCAGCTAGCAGTTTGATTTTACGAAGAATTGCATTTTCGCAACAACACCTGAATACGGGATTCCGGCACGATGACTACGTCAGCGCTACCCATTTCGCGCGCTCAAACGGGCGTCAGGCACACGACTTACGGCCGAGTGGCGACACTGGACGCGGCTGCTTCGAGCCTGTTTGTGGGATATCGGGCCCTATAATCTGCCCTCCAACTTCCTGTTTCCAAAAAAGAAATGCCTTCGCCCCCCCGCCCGCGAATTGTTTCGGACGGTACCCAATCGCAGTCCTGGCACATTCGCGTGTCGGCAATCCTCGACAGTGTCACCGAGCGCATTGGCTTGAGCTTGGGCTGGCTGATCCTGTTGACGGTGCTGCTGAGTGCCGGCAACGCGATCACCCGCTATGCCTTCGCCCTCAGTTCGAATGCCATGCTGGAACTGCAGTGGTATCTCTTTTCGGCAGTCTTTCTGTTGGGAGGCGGTTACGCGCTGCGGCATGGCGCGCACGTTAGCATCGACGTCCTGAGCAGCCGGGTAAGCCGCCGGTCACGGGCCTGGATCGATCTTTTCGGGACGTTGTTCTTCCTGCTGCCCATGGCGATGCTGGTGCTCTACCTGTCGTGGCCGGTCTTTCTGAGAGCACTCGACACCGGTGAGGTGTCAACGAATGCCGGCGGCCTGCTGCTCTGGCCCGCGCGGTTGCTGGTCCCAATGGGTTTTGCGCTCCTCATACTGCAAGGATTGTCGGAGCTGCTGAAGTGCGTGGACGAGCTCTCTTCAAGTCGTGCGAAGAGCATGCCGCCAGAAACTGACGCACCATGACCGCCCTCCTCATCCAGCACATCGCCCCGCTGATGTTCCTGGGGCTGATCGTCTTCATGCTGCTGGGCTATCCGGTGGCGTTCGCCCTGGCGGCCAACGGCATCCTCTTCGGCCTGCTGGGCATCTGGCTCGGGTTGCTCGAGCCCAGCCTGTTCCAGGCGCTGCCAGACCGCATCTGGGGAGTGATGTCCAACGACACCCTGCTCGCCATCCCCTTCTTCACGTTCATGGGGCTGATCCTGGAACGCAGCGGCATGGCGGAGGACCTGCTGGAGACGGCCGGGCAGCTGTTCGGGCCCCTGCGTGGCGGGTTGGCTTACGCGGTGATCTTTGTCGGCGCCCTCCTTGCAGCCACCACCGGCGTGGTCGCCGCATCGGTCATTTCGATGGGACTCATCTCGCTCCCAATCATGCTGCGCTACGGGTACGACCGCCGGGTTGCCTCGGGGGTCATCGCGGCGTCAGGGACCCTTGCACAGATCATCCCGCCGTCATTGGTGCTGATCGTCCTCGGCGACCAGCTGGGTCGATCCGTCGGCGACATGTATGCCGGCGCGATCATCCCCGGGCTGGTGCTCGCGGGCCTGTACGGGCTCTACATCCTGTTGATCTCGCTATGGCGGCCTCAATGGGCGCCGGGGCTGCCGCTCTCCGCCCGCACCGCGCTTGAGCCCGATGGGTCCGCCGGGCTGCGCTCACTCGCCGTCCTGCTGGCACTCGCCGGCGCCGGCGGCTGGCTGGTTCAGTTGGGCTACAAGGGCGGCGCAGCGCCGCTGGACGAAAAAATCGTGCTGGCCGGCGCAGCAGCCGGTGCGCTGGCTTTCAGCCTGGCGTTGCTCAACCGGCTGCTGAAGCTGGGCTGGCTGTCACGCATGGCGGAGCGTTTCACGTTCGTCCTGATTCCGCCGCTCGCCCTCATCTTTCTGGTGCTCGGCACCATCTTTCTCGGTGTGGCCACTCCCACCGAAGGCGGCGCGATGGGCGCCGTGGGTGCGCTGGTCATGGCGCTTTCGCGACGACGGCTCGACATGGGCCTGCTGCGCCAGGCGATGGACTCGACCGTGAAGCTCACCGCCTTCGTCATGTTCATCCTCATCGGCGCGCGCATCTTCAGCCTCACGTTCTACGGCGTGAACGGTCATATGTGGGTGGAGGAATTGCTGGCCCATCTGCCCGGCGGCCAGATTGGCTTCCTCATCGCGGTCAATCTGCTGGTGTTCGGACTCGCATTCTTCCTCGATTTCTTCGAGCTCGCGTTCATCATCGTGCCGCTGCTTGCTCCGGTGGCGGAGAAGATGGGGATCGACCTTGTCTGGTTCGGCGTGCTGCTCGCCATCAACATGCAGACGTCGTTCATGCATCCGCCGTTCGGCTTCGCGCTGTTCTATCTGCGCAGCGTGGCCCCGGCGCAAGCCTTCGTGGACAAGGTCACCGGCAAGCCTACCGAGCCGGTCACCACCGGGCAGATCTACCGCGGCGCGATCCCGTTCGTCGCCATCCAGTTGCTCATGGTCTCGCTGGTCATCGCGTTCCCGCAGATGGTGATGGTCTACAAGGATCCTGTGCCGGCTGCTGACCCGGCGAAGACGGAGATCATCATTCCACCGACAGAGCAGGCACCGGCCACCGACCTGATGGAAGAGTTTAAAAAGTCAGCGCCGAAGGACGCGCCCGACAAGCCGAAGAAGACACCCGAGGAGCTTGAAGCTGAAGCCCTGCAAAAGGCATTGCGCGGCGAGAAATAGCGCGCGCAAGGAATGCGAATATTCGCAAATGAAAAGCCCGCCGACAGGCGGGCTTTTCATTTGCCGAAATGCGGCACGCGCTATTTGATCTGCCCCACCGTATGCATGAAGTCGTCAAACCCCTTCTCTGCCACGCGGAACCACAGCAATTGATCGGTCTGGAACTTCAGCATCGATTCGTGGATTTTCTTGAAGGCGGGACTCTTCGCCGACGCTTCCTTGTAGACCTCCTGCGAAGCCTTGTACGCCGCCACCATCACATCGCGCGGGAACGCACGAAGTTGCGCCTTGCCCGTCGTGACGAGCCGGCGCAATGCCGGGGGATTCTGCGCGTCATACTTGGCCAGCATCCACTGGTTGGCTTCCCAACCGGCCGCTTCGACAATGGCCTGGTATTCCTTCGGCAGCTTTTCCCACTCCTTCAGGTTGATGTAGGTGCAGAGCTGCGCGCCGCCTTCCCACCAGCCGGGGTAGTAGTAAAACCGCGCCACCTTGTTGAAGCCGAGCTTCTCATCGTCATAGGGGCCCACCCATTCCGCCGCGTCCAGCGTGCCCTTCTCCAGCGCGGGATAGACGTCGCTGGCCGCCAGCTGCTGGGGCACGACGCCCAGTTTCCGCATCACCTCGCCGGCGAAACCGCCGATGCGCAGCTTGAGGCCCTTGAGATCAGCCATCGACTTGATCTCCTTGCGGTACCAGCCACCCATCTGCGCGCCGGTGTTGCCCGACGGAATGCTGTGGATGTTGTAGCCCTTGTAGAACTCGCGGAAGAGTTCCGCGCCGCCGCCGAACAACTGCCACGCCACCATCTGCCGCGCGTTCAGGCCAAAGGGGACGCCGGTGTCCAGCGCAAATGCCGGATCCTTGCCCCAGTAGTAGTACGGCGCCGTCTGGCCGCACTGCACTGTGCCGTCCTGCACGGCGTCCTGTACCTTGAGTCCGGGCACGATTTCGCCCGCCGCGAAGAGCTGGATCTGGAACTTGCCGCCCGTGGCCGCGGCCACGCGCTTCACCATGAACTCGGCCGCGCCGTAAATCGTGTCCAGATTCTTCGGGAAGCTGGAGGCCATGCGCCACTTGATCTCGGGCAGCGCTGCCGTCTGCGCGGCACTCAGCGTCGGGATTGCAGCCAGCGTGCCTGCGCCAGCGCCGGCGATGAAATCTCTGCGTTTCATGCTTCGTTACTCCTCGCGAATATTCGTATTGTTATCGGGTTGTCCGTCATTCGCCCGCGACAGACATCCTGTCGATGAGGATCGACCCCACGCGCCGCGAGCCCTTGGTCTCGACATCCTTGCCGATGGCCACGATGCCCTTGAACATGTCCTTCAGGTTGCTGGCGATGGTGATCTCTTCGACCGGCCACGCGATCTCCCCGTTCTCGACCCAGAACCCCACTGCACCGCGCGAGTAGTCGCCAGTGACATTGTTGACGCCCTGCCCCATCAACTGGGTGACGACAATGCCGCGCCCCATCTCGCGCACCAGGCCGGCGAAATCCAGCGGGCCCGGTTCCACGATCAGATTGTGGTTTCCCCCGGCATTGCCGGTGCTCTGCATGCCGAGCTTGCGGGCAGAGTACGTGCCCAGAAAATAGCCATTCAGCGTGCCCGCGCTGACGATATCCCGCGGCGCGGTCGCCACGCCTTCCGCGTCGAAGGGTGCCGAGCCGAGCGCGCCCCACAGATGCGGGTCTTCGCGGATCGTCACCCCGGGTGCGAATATTCGCGTTCCCAGACTGTCGAGCAGGAAGCTCGCTTTGCGGTACAGACTGGAGCCGCTCACCGCACCGACGAAGTGGCCGATCAGTCCGGACGCCATGGACGGATCGAACAGCACCGGCACGTCACCGGTCGGCACCCGGCGGGCACCCAATCGCCGCACGGTGCGTTCGCCAGCCAGCCTGCCAACCTCTTCCGGTGAATCCAGTCCGGCTTCACCGCGCGCGACGCTATACCAGTAGTCGGTCTGCATGGTGCCGTCCTGCGAGGCAATCATCGACGCCGACAGCGATACGCGTGAGGTTGGATAACCGCCCATGAAGCCGCGCGAGTTGGCGTAGACGAAGTCGCCGTCGTGGCTGGTGACCGTGGCACCTTCGGAATTGTCGATGCGCTTGTCCACCGCAAACGCCGCGGCCTCCATGCGCCGCGCAATCTCGATGGACTGCGGCACATCCACGCGCCATGGCGTGTGCAGTCCCAGTTCCGCAAAGGGCGGGCGTGCCAGGCGCTCGGCATCCGGCAAGCCGGCGGCCTCATCAGCAGCCGTGTAGCGCGCGATGGCGCAGGCGGCGGCGACGGTGCGCTCGATGGCGTCACGAGACAAATCCGACGTGCTGGCCGCGCCCTTCTGCTGACCGATGTAGGCCGTGATCGAGAGCCCCTTGTCGCGGTTGTATTCGATGGTCTCGACTTCATCGAGTCGGACGGTCACGTTCTGCCCGACAGACACCGAGACTTCCACTTCGGCATCGGTCGCACCGAGTGACTTCGCATGATTCAGGGCCAGCTCAGCCATCTGCTGAAGCTGATCGCGCGAGAGCGGCAAGGTGGAGGTAGTGGCGGGCGTTGCGGCAGTCGACAGAGCGGTCATTGGGCGGATGATAAGATTCGCGGCCCTTAACGATTTCGCACTGGCGCGATGTACGCCCCCGCCGTGCCCAACCGCGCGACCGCATTCATGGAAGAGCCCGAGTTTATCAGCAAGAGTCAGCGCAAACGGGACGCCGACGCCCTGCAGGACCTGGGCGAGACGCTGATCCGCCTGTCCGTCGACCAGCTGAAGCGTTTCGACCTGCCCGAGGAATTGCTGGAGGCCGTGCTCATGGCCAAACGCATTCCGGTGAGCAAGGGCACCGCGTTCAAGCGCCAGCGCCAATACATCGGCAAGCTCATGCGTGGCCTCGATCCGGCACCGATCCAGGAAAAGCTGGATGCGATGAAAGGGCTCTCCAACAAGGAGAACGCCCTCATGCATCGTGCCGAACATTGGCGCGAGCGGCTGCTTCTGGAACGCGATGCCCTGCCCGCACTGCTGCGCGAGTTTCCGTCCGCGCCGGCCGCCGAGATCGAGCGCCTGGTCGCCGCCACCCAGGCCGAACGCATGAAGCGCCAGCCACCCAAGCACTTCCGCGAGCTGTACAAGCTGCTGTACGCCCAGTTCAAGGCGGCGGAGACACCGGCCGCGACAACGGCCGCAAACGAAGACACTGACGATGAGTGACCACGAATCCGCCCGCATCGGCCTGGTCTCGGTGAGCGACCGCGCCTCCCAAGGCGTCTATCAGGACGAAGGCATTCCCGCGCTGCGCGCCTGGCTGGAAAGCGCCGTGTTCAATCCGCTGACATTCTTTGAAGCCGTCATTCCGGATGAACAGCCCCTCATTGAATCCACCCTGAAGCGACTGGTGGACGAGGAACAATGTGATCTCGTGCTGACCACTGGCGGCACGGGCCCCGCGCCGCGTGACGTGACGCCTGATGCCACGCTGGCGGTGGCCGACCGCGTCATGGATGGCTTCGGCGAACGCATGCGCCAGATCAGCCTGCGCTTCGTGCCCACGGCCATCCTCTCCCGTCAGACCGCCGTGCTGCGCGGCCGCGCGCTGATCATCAACCTGCCCGGCCAGCCCAAGGCCATCAAGGAAACGCTGGAAGGCTTGAAGGATGCGGACGGCAAGCCGATCGAAGTCGGCATCTTCGCCGCTGTGCCCTACTGCATCGATCTCATCGGCGGACCCTATCTGGAAACGCGTGATGACGTGATCAAGGCGTTCCGACCCAAGTCAGCGATCCGCCAGAAGTCCTGACGCCCACCCTCGCGAATATTCGCATTGCGAGTATTCGCGCTTCCCTAACTTCCACTCCCTGCCAACACAACATGCTCGAACACATCGAACTCACCACCGGCCCCGATCCCAAGGGAACCATCATCTGGATGCACGGCCTGGGTGCCGATGGCTGGGATTTTGTCTCCATCGTGAAGGAGCTGCAGCTGCCGGACGACCTGCCGCTACGCTTCATCTTCCCGCATGCGCCGACGCGACCGGTGACCATCAACAATGGCTACGTCATGCGTGCCTGGTACGACATTTCCATGGCCGAGCTGCAGCGCCTGCCGGACGAGCGCGGCATCCGTGAATCGCAGCAGCAGATCGAGGAATTGCTGGAACGCGAATATTCGCGTGGCGTGGCATCGGACAAGATCGTGCTGGCCGGCTTCTCGCAAGGCGGCGCGATTGCATTGCAGACCGGCCTGCGTCACGCCAAGCCGCTGGCGGGCGTGATGGCGTTGTCCACCTATCTCACGCTCGCTGACAGCCTGGCCGCAGAGGCCAGCGCCACCAACAAGAACATTCCAATTCTCATGGTCCACGGCTCGCAGGACCCCATCATTCCGCTGGCGCTGGCCGAGCAGTCCCGCGACACGCTGAAGCAGCACGGCTACGGCGTGCGCTGGCACGACTACCCCATGCCGCACTCGGTGTGCATGGAAGAAGTCGAGGTCATCGCCGAATGGCTGGTGGATCGGTACAAGAGCCGCATCCTGCTGGCGTAAGGCTTCATCACGAGAAACGCCTCTGCGAAGATTCGCAGAGGCGTTGTTGTTTCCGGCGTGCCGTGAATCAGGGCACCAGCACGTTCACATCCGGAAACCCCATCAACTTCAGCACCAGATAGTTGAGCGCCGCAGCCCCGGCATCCTCCGCGACCGTCACCAGTTCCGCATAACGCGGCACACCCGCCTTGCTCAACACCTGCCACAAGTCCTTTGCGGCCTTGGGCGTGCCGTCGGGACGCAGCAGCTCCGTGTACGGCACCTGCACGACCTTGCCCGGCAGCGTTTTCGCGAGGGGCTTCGCGTCCGACACGATGAACACCTTGGGATAGAGGCCACGTGTCCCCGCCGGATCACGGATGACGACATCCTTGCGCGGGCTGGCCTGGTAGGCACGCTTCGGTGCTGACGATGCGGGCGCCGCCGCTGGGGTCGCTTTCGTCGAATCATTGACCGCGAGTCCCTTGGTCGCCGCCTGCTCCAGCCCTTCCGGCAGCACCGACACCCGCGCCTGCCCCGCCGCCTCCAGCGCCAGATACACCAGCGCGGCATCGGGCGTGATCCCGCTGCCCGCCATCACCATCGCCTCGTGGTTTGCGTTCACGCCCGCTTCGGCAAACAGCGATGCAAGCTTGGCCGGGTCGTGCAGGTGTGGACGTACCGTCGCCGCCGGGACACTCAAGGCAAACCGGGCATGGCGGAACTTGAATTCCTCGGCCGGGCGCGCATCGATGAAATCGATCGCGGAATTGCGATACATGCGCATCATCGCGCCGCCCCAGGTCCTGGCCCAGGTCGTATCGCGCAGCAGCTGCGGGGCTGAATAGGTCCAGAACGGCAGGCTGCGATCATCCTGCAGCCAGCCCACCTGCGACTCGCGAAACAGGCGCACATCCTGTTCACCGAGGATGAACTTGAGCGCGAAGAACGGCACCGCCGCAGCCACGCCGCCACCACAATGGGTGTACACGGACTGCCCCGGCTTCACGCCGACATAGGCGAACATGCGACGCAGCTCCTCCGGTGACTTGAAGGTGCGGTCGGCGTTGAAGAAGTCGTCGCTGGGCAGCATGACGCTGTTCGGAATATGCCCCATGCGATCGAAGTAGCCTTTGTCGCCGAAATGCCATTCGGGACCCAGCGCTTCGACCAGGGTGGCCTTCTTCGTGTCCCCCGACGCCAGCAGGACCTCGGGCAGACGCACACGCGCCGACTCACGCAGGGCCGCTACGCGAAAGTCGCCCGGCTGGGGCGCCTGACTGGGGGTCGTGGTGACCCCCCCGCCGTCCGCCTTCCACTTCTCCAAACCGCCATCCAGTATCAGCAGGCGTTCCGGCGCAAAGCCGTGATAGTAGAGGTCGTAGAAGAGGTGGTGCGCCCACATCGCGTCGCCGCCCTCGTAGATGACCACGGTCGAATCGTTGCGGATGCCATAGCCGCGGTAGCGTGCTTCCATTTTCTCCGGCGACATTTCCTGCACGCCGTGGCTCAGGATGCTGGCGCTGACCGCACCCGGAATGCGGCCTTTGGCGTACAAGGGCGGCGCCGAGGCATCGAGCAGGATGAGATCCTTGCGCGCGAGGTTGCGTTTGAGCCAGTCCACGCTGACCAGGTTGCCGGTGCGGCCCGGTTCGGTGCGGGCCGGTGCCGAGCCCAACGCGGGCAGCGAGAGCGAGACAAAGCTGACGGCGCACAAGAGGATGATGGTGCCGAGGAATCGTTGGTAGAACATGGGGACCTCCGAGTCAAAATGTGGGGCAAATGTCGCCCCGTTTCACAGGCAGAAACACCCCGTTCCGACCGGAAGTAGCCCAACCGGCGCGAGCCACGGTCCGCGGCGACGAGCCACGATTTGGGGTGCCGACCTGCATTCCCCGTCAGAGTGAAGCCGCTTCGCCAAACCCGCGCTGACGATTTTGCCGACGCAATCCGCACTGGTATCGTGGCAGCCATGTCATCCATCCCCGCCCCCAACGCCACCATCCGAGCGCCCGGCACACTCTCGCGAATATTCGCGTGGCGCCGGGTGAAGGTCGTGCTCATCACCTGTGCCATCTTCTTCATTCTCCTGATCGGGGCGTGGGAAGCGCCGGTCTGGATGCTCGTCGCCCGCCTTCCCATCATTGCCTTCTCCCTGCTGCTGATGTACGGCCTCCTGGAGACCTGGCCGCGCCGTATTCCATCCTGGATGGCGCGCTGGGCGTTGCAGGTGCTGGGCGTAGCGCTGATCACCCCTTTCGCCGCATTCGCCGCCTACACGATCACCCTTGGCACCGAATCACTCTGGTGGAGCAACAGACAGATCCTCACTGGCTGGTTCAGCATGACCATGTTCGGCCTGCTGGTGGGCCCGTGGATCAGCGTCGCCGCCCTCTTCCGCCAGATTAAGGACGAAGCGCGCAATCAGGCGCTGGCCTTCGATCTGGAAAAGAGCGAGCTGGAGCGCAAGGCGCTGGATGCGCGCATGCGGCTTTTGCAGGCGCAGGTCGAGCCGCACTTTCTGTTCAACACGCTTGCGAATATTCGCGAGCTGGTCATCACCGGGTCCCCGCGCGCGCCGCAGGTGCTGGACAGCCTTATCGCCTACCTTCGCGCCGCCGTGCCGCGGCTCAAGGACCCGGCCGCCACGCTGGGCCAGGAGCTGGATCTGGTGCGCGCCTATCTCGAAGTCATGCACATGCGGATGCCCGACCGCCTGCAGTTTTCGCTCGATGCCGATGACGGCGCGCGCGATCTCGCCTTCCCGCCCATGGCGCTCCTCACGCTCGTGGAAAATGCCATGCGCCACGGCATCGATCCATCGGAAGAAGGCGGCAGCATCGACATCCGCGCCTGCTGCACCAGCAATGGCCGCTGCTGCGTGCAGGTGCGCGACACCGGCCGGGGGCTGCCTGCGGGGGCCACGGCGGAAGGCACCGGGCTTCCCAACCTGCGCGAGCGACTCCAGCTCGCCTTTGGTGGCGACGCGTCGCTCAGGCTCGTGCCGATCACGCCGCACGGCGTCTCGGCAGAACTGGACTTCCCCGCACGCAAGGTGGCGCAATGAATGCACCGACCGCACTCATTGCTGATGACGAACCGCTGCTGCGCGAGTCGTTGATCCGCCTGCTCGGCCAGGCATGGCCCGAGCTGCAGGTCATCGCCGAAGTGAAGAACGGCCGCCTTGCGGTGGAGGCCTATGAAGCGCAGAAGCCGGATGTCTGCTTCCTCGACATCCACATGCCCGGCCTCTCCGGCATCGAGGCCGCGCGCTTCATCGGTCGCCGCGCTCACATCGTATTCGTCACCGCTTTCGACCAGTACGCTTTGCAGGCTTTCGACCAGGGCGCGGTCGACTACCTCGTGAAGCCCGTTGAGGTCGCCCGCCTCAACGACACCGTGCGCCGGCTGAAGGATCGCGTGCAGCGCACCGAGCCCGCGCCCCTGCCGGAGGCGTTGCTCGAACAACTGGCCGCGCGCATGGCCGGGGGCGCCACACCTGCGAGCAACGCGAATATTCGCTGGTTCAAAGTGTCGGTCGGGCAGAACCTGAAGCTCGTCAAGGCAGACGAGATCGATTTCTTCCGCGCCGAGGACAAGTACACCCTGGTCGCGTGGCACACGGCGGAAGGCAAGCCTGCCGAGGGCCTGATCCGCACACCGCTGAAGGAACTGCTTCCGCAGCTCGACCCCGAGGCGTTCCTGCAGGTCCACCGCTCCGTGCTGGTGAGCCTCGAAGCCATCAGCCATGTCGTGCGTGGCGCCAACGAGACGGCGGATATTCATCTCAAGCATCGCCCCGAGGTGTTGCCGGTCAGCCGAACGTTCTTGCATCACTTCAGGATGATGTGACCTGAGCGTGCGGTCTGGCGATTGACGGGCTGGATGTGGGCTTCAAGCTTGCGGGTTTCCGCGCTGCAAACCTACACTGCGCTACGCGCCATGGATTCGGTCTGGCTCGGATTCACTCACTGCAAATACTAGAATGCGTTGCGCCTTGAACGCGCGGCTTGTTGGTGTCGCTTTCGCGCGATAGCACAGCAATCATGTCCCGATCAATCAACCCGTTGCTCGCAAATATCGATGCGCTGATAACCCGTGTGCTGGGTTGTTATGCCGCGTGTCTGCGGGATCAATCCAGTTAGGCTACAGGAGACCAGCGCAATGAACCAACGTGCACGATCCATCGCGGTGCTTTTCATAAGTGGCTTTCTTGCCGCAGCTGCGCAAGCGCAGACATCAGTCCCGTTTGACGGCCAAAATTTCGAGAGTATCTGGAACCGGGCTCATTTGCAGTCTGATACGGCTTCGCTCGATGCGTTGTGGGCGGACGACGTTAGCATCGTCGTTCCTGGCATGTCGCCACTTGGCAAAGCGGATGCTCTGAAGATGTGGCAGTCCGTTCCGGTGAAGTTCACCGCTTACGAAAGCACCGACGTGAGTGCGAGAGTCGAAGGAACCATCGCTGTTGTAACTGGCAAGATTAATCGCGCTCGGGTCTTTGGCAATCGCTCTGCAAAGGAGCAGTGGTACTTCACGAAGGTGTATAGGCTTGCCAATTCAGCTTGGCGTGTAATCGCGTTCCACGCCTCAAACGCTCCGGAATGATGTCCAAGATGTCGCCTGACTCAACTGTTAGGCCGTATCGCTGACCGCCATTTGTTCAACCAACTCGATCAGTTACCAACAAAGAGCGCAAACGTGACATCACCATCGAACACATCACCTTCTCTCACCACCTCCACTACTTCGCCTCCACCACTCTGGCGCATCCGCCTGCAGGCGATTGCCTGGTTTGTGCTGGTGGCCGCGTTCGTGCTCGGGCTGCCCATCCTTCTTGGGTGGGGTTACGGCCTGCTCGCGGGGCTGGTGCTCCTCGCGGTGGTGCTGGCCGCCGCGAGCGCGTGGGTCATCCGGCGATTCTTTGCCGGTGCTGCGGGGCGACCGTTCGCCGCAGTCTGGTGGCGCGCCTGGCTGGGCTGGACGTTCATCCTCGGGGTTTTGGTCGCGGCGCCGTTCTACTACCTGATGGTCGTCACCGACACCCGGCCGGCCGTGGTGCCGCAGGTGTCGCTGACGAATGGCTCGAAGCGCGTCGTGTTCCAGGGCATGCAGCACATCGGCTCGGAGCGCTTTTACCAGGCGGTCATTTTCGATCTGGAGAAAGCATTGTCGGAGGGCTACGTGAGCTGGTACGAAGGCGTGCAGACCCCCACGCCTGAGTCGAAGGCCTTCTTTGAAAAGCTGTCGCATGAACTCGTGGGCGGCAGCGACCTGAGCGGGACCTACAAATCCATCGGCGAAGTGTGCGGGTTGAAGTTCCAGCTCGATTATTTCGGCCTGCTGGAAGCCGACAAGGCCGAGCATCCGAAGCGCCACCTGGTGGCCGACGTCGATGCCCTGGAGCTCAAGGCGGAGTACGAGCGCCTGATGCGCGAGAATCCGGCCTTTGCCAAGGCGCATGCCACCGACTTTCAGCCCAAGCCGGCAGCGGACGACAATGCGTTCATGCTGAAAGTGGTTGAATGGTTGAAGAACGGGAGTGCCTCGCAGAAGCAGCTGGGCGGCATTACTTGCCGGGGGCTCTTCTCGCTCAACCAACCCGCTGAAGACAGCCCACCCGGAAAGATGGAGCCGGTGATCCTGGACTTCCGCAACCGCGCCCTGGCGCAGCGGATCATGCAGTCGACGGACGACAAGATTTTCATCACCTATGGCGCGGCACACCTGCCGGGGCTGGTGGCGGAATTGCGCAAGCTGGACCCGAAATGGTCGGTTGGCTCGGTGAAGTGGTTGCGCACCATTGAGGCGCCCCAGCACATCGAAGGCAAACTGCGCGGTGTCGGCAAGTGATGACTGAATTTGACAGCAACGGGAGCGCATCAAGATGAAAAGCATTTCGTGCCGGAAAGCAGGCTTGGGCATGCAGATCACCACAACGCTGCTCATGGCGGGGTTGTTGATCGCCAGCGGCAGCGCTGTTCATGCCGCGGTGCCAGCCAATTCCAAATTCGGCAAAGCCTGGCAAACCGTCGACTGCAAGCGCTTCGAGCTGCCCGCTGAATTCGTGGCCAAGTCGGATTGCGGATTCGTCACGGTTCCGGAGCAGCACGCACTGCCCAAGGGGCGCAGCATCCAGCTTGCGGTGGTGCGCATGCGCAGCACCGGCAAGAGCCCGGCTGCCGATCCCCTGTTTGTAGAGCAGGGCGGCCCGGGTGATTCCACGATTGGCGTGATCGTCGACAAGGCCTTGCCCATCTTCCCCGAGCTTCAGGCGGTGCTGAAGAGCCGCGACCTGGTGTTTGTCGAGGAGCGGGGCACGCGCTTTTCCAAGCCTTTCTTGTCCTGCCCGGAATACGACGCCCGGAACATCGCCGTCGCCAAGGGCGAGATGGCCTACACCGACCCGGGCTGGTTCAAGACCTGCCAGGATCGCTTCAAGGCGCAGGGCATCAACCTTGGCGCCTTCAACACCATCGAGAACGCGGCGGATGTTTACTTCGTCGCGGAGACCCTGGGTTACCGGACATTCAACTACTACGGCGTCTCCTACGGCACGTTGCTCGGGCAATACGTCATCGCCCAGGCGAACAAGCACAAGGCCAAGCTCCGCAGCGTGATCATCGATGGCGTCGTCCGTGCGGACATTGATTTCAACCTGGCGGGTGGCCACGCGATGAGCTTCGCGCTGCGCAACCTGTTCCATGCCTGTGCGCAGGACCTTTCGTGCAGCCGGGCCTATCCCAATATCGAGCAGACGTTTCTGACCATTGTCGATCAGCTCAACCGCAAGCCGGTTGCCCTGACGTTAACTTCGCCGCTGAGCAAGCAGAAGTTCGTCACCCAAGTCGATGGCAACGCATTCGTCTCGGCCCTGGTGCCGTTCATGGCCCGCCCCTATTCCGGCAACTCGGCCCGCGGCACGTCCATCCCCAAGTTCATCCATGCCGCCAGCCAGGGAAAGTTTGACTGGGTTGCGGAGAACCTGTCCTCAGACCTGGAGAGCAGTGACGGCAGCGCCAAGGGCATGTACCACAGCGTGGTCTGCGTGCGGGCGAAGTCGGTGCGAACGGCGCCCGACCAGGCCCTGCCACCAGCGTATCCGCAACTCGCCGCCTGGGGCGCCCGCGAAGGCGAGGCGGTGGCAAAGGTCTGCTCCATTCTCGAGGCCGACCGCAAGCCCCCCTTTGCCTACGAGAACACCGAGATCCCCACCCTGGTGTTGAACGGCAGCTACGACCCGGTCACGCCCCAGCCGTACGGTGAAGCGGTGGCCCGAAACCTGAAGCGCGCCTATGTCTACACCTTTCCCGGCCTCGGCCATGGCTCGTTCTTCCCGCCGGGCGGGATGCCGGCCACAGGCTGTGTGATCCAGATCGCCACCGACTTCCTTGCGAAGCCGCAGCAGGCGCCCGGCAGCAGTTGCCTCACGCAGGTCAAGCCGATGTTTGTGGTGGAGTAAGACTGAATGCACCCGGTGACATTTCATGGTTCGGCGTGGCTGACACTTCTGACAACAGGCGTGGTCAGCTGGAAGGTTGCGCTGCTCGCCGGTTGATCGACAAGAGTTGCTCTTGCGGCTTGATCCCGAGGCATTGCTGCAGGTGCACCGCCACGTGCTCGTCAACCTCGATGCCATCCGCCATGTCGTGCGCGGGGCGAACGAGACGGCGGATGTTCACCCCAATCATCGACCCGAGGTGCTGCCGGTGAGCAGGACGTTTTTGCATCACTTCAGGATGATATGAGCGAGCTGGAAGATGCTTAAGTCGCTGGCAGTCCGTTGCGCCTTTACGTGTCGTGAACTTAAACTGCAAAGCAAGCAAAGCCTGCGGTTCTGGCTCGATTCACTGACTAGAATGTCTGCAATGCAGGCTCGTTTGGCCACGCGTCTTGTTAATGTCAACCAAACTCAACACTGGGTAAATAATTTGCCTATCAATCAACAGCTTGGATTCCGATTCCGTTGGGTTGATAACCCGCGTTTGGGGTTGTTATCACGCGTGCTTGCGGGATAAATCTAGTTAAACACCATCAATAGGCGCCATGGAGACACCTACGAAAGACACGCGAAAGCCTGCGAGTGATTTGAGCCCGATCGACATGGCGGTGTTTCCCATTTGGGAGTACGTGATGGACGAGACACAATTTGACGAAACGTATGTCCGTCCCGTGTGCAAGGCGAGGGTTCCCAACAACGGCGAGCTCTATCACCTCGGAATGGAGTTACGCACTACATCAGGAGTCGTGCGGCCAGGCTGCGTCGAGATCTTCGACGGCGAATATCGGTTTCCGATGACCTTTCTTC
The DNA here is from genome assembly GCA_033764435.1 of Burkholderiales bacterium. Taxonomy (GTDB): domain Bacteria; phylum Pseudomonadota; class Gammaproteobacteria; order Burkholderiales; family Usitatibacteraceae; genus JAEUMY01. The sequence goes on along the minus strand of JANRIX010000066.1, from coordinate 402 downwards.
GCAACGAGTTGTGTGACCTGGAGCCGCGCGTCATCGCAGTCGATGAATGGCGGAGGCAAATGGAAACTGTCTTCGGACTACCGCTGGATGATATCTTTCCCTTGCAGTGGAAATTATCGGCGCCACACGGCAATAAGCGTCGTAGTGGCCGCGGCAAGATCGTACTTACTCCCAGCAATGCATGCCGATTCGAAGAGGACGATGTTTAACAACGCGCTCGTTCGGACCGGCCGTCTGCGGCGTCCGTCCGCACAGCTAGGTCGTTAGCGCTCATGTCCGAAGTATCTCGCACATTCAGTAAAGCACTTCAGACTGCTGTCGTAAAAAGGCTGCAGGAGCATGAATTCCAATTCGACGGCAAGCGCACTTTTCGTCGCTTCCTGCCAGATGGATCGATTCAGA
>JANRIX010000065.1:0-16297 GCA_033764435.1 Burkholderiales bacterium | reverse complement strand
TCTGAATCGATCCATCTGGCAGGAAGCGACGAAAAGTGCGCTTGCCGTCGAATTGGAATTCATGCTCCTGCAGCCTTTTTACGACAGCAGTCTGAAGTGCTTTACTGAATGTGCGAGATACTTCGGACATGAGCGCTAACGCTGAGCTGATCGGAACTGCGCGTGACACACAGAAATCGAAGAGCAGGTTGTTGACAAAATGCTGAACGTCGAGGAATCAACATGCGCAGTTTCCGCGTCGAGCGTCGTGTTAAGTTTCACTCTCCCACTCCTGAAAGGATGTCGTTGTAAAGAGCATTCCACGCCGGATCGCTCTCCGAAGATATTGCAATCGGATAACGCTCTTTCTCTTGTGGCATATCGGTCAAGCGTTGACCAAACTTTGCAACGTCAGACGTGTAGAAGAGCCATTCACGTTGCCCAGAATTTGTGATGACAGCTACAAGCACTGAGGTTTGACTAGGCTCCACAGCAGCAACAAGGCGATCTTCAAAAACGCTCATTTGTTGACTTGTTGATGTACTTGGCATTCCGGATGGATTTGCGTCAAATGACCAAACAACTCGAACAAGTCGTGGGTAGGCACTCAAATCCGGTTTTTTGCGGAACTCCCCACGATAGCGAATTACTAGAGGCTTATTCTTGTGCTCACCTTCAGCAACTGACCAAAGGTTTCTTTTTACAATTTGAAGGATGGTTGGTTGCATAGAGCTATTTGCGAACGCAGTGGATGCAAGGAATAGGATGATGGGTAGCAGACTTCGCATATGAAATTTAACTAGATTTATCACGCATACACGCATGATAACCACCCACCACGCGTGATAACAACCCAACCGAATTCCCCATCAACCCATTGACCCCATTGCGAATATTCGCAATCCGGGCCGTCTCGTATTAGTGATTACAAGCCGCGCATCTATCCCCGCTCTCCAGTCACCCGCACCGCCCCCCACCCCGCCCGCGTCAACCGATGCACCAGGCACTCGTGGTCAAAGAAAATCCGTAGCTCCTCCGGCACAAATCCGAGCCGCTGATAGAACTTGTGCGCCCGCGTGTTGCTGGCGAGCGGATCGATGATGACCGCGGTCACGGCCGGATCGGCGAAGCAGCGATCGAGCGCCAGCCGCATCATTGTCTCGCCATAACCCTTGCCGAGGCAGTCGGCCTCGCCGATCCAGATATCGATTGCGCGGAGGTTGGGTTCGCAATCGCCCCAGTAGTGGGTCTCTTCGCGCGCGGGGTCGATGATCTGCACGAAGCCGATGGGGCGGTTGGGTTGCCCGTCCACGACCAGCTCGGCCATGAGCTGCTCGCGCCAGTCGGGCTCATGCGCCAGCTCGGTCTCCCATTCCCAATCGTCATCGGGATCGGATTCGATGACGTGCGGCTGCTCGTCCCAGTGGCGCAGCAGCGCGCTGTCTTCCAATCGACCGGGGCGGAGCACGATGCGTGGCGCCGACGCAGCGGGCTTCACGTTCACGTCCGCCGACGAATCAGCAGCCCGACTGGCTCTTCGCGCCTTGCGTCGCACCAGCCCAACTTCTTCTGGATGGCACACGGCAGGTCGTCGCCGCGCTCGCGCCGCTCGAAGCCGAATCGCATGTAGAACGATTCCAGCGACTTGAAGGGAATGCAGTAGAGCAGCGAATGGCGCGAGCGGCGCACCAGCTCGGTGACGATGCGGTCGGCGATGCCGCGCCCGCGATATTCGGGCAAGACGTAGATGCCGGAGAGTTCCGCCTCGGCGCAGTCATCGACGCTCACGTTGTCGCCGGACACGGGCACGAGGCGACCCAACCCCGCGCGCAAGCGGGTGCCGTCCGCGCCATCGACTTCCGCAACCACGATGTTCTGCAGCGGCGATGAAGGCAGAAAGCCGATCTCGGCATAGCGCGCATTGGCCCAGTCCATTTCATCGGGGCGCAGGCTGCGCAGGGCGATCGTGTCCGCTGCGGTGTTCGAGGTATCCATGGTGTCTGTCGGGAGGGTTGCAGCGTCAGGCAGGCGCACCGGGCATCTGCACAATCTGCAATTCGTTGCCGGAAGTGTCAAGAAATGTCGCCAGCACACCGCCCCAGTCCTGCAATTCCGGCGGGGCGGTGAACTTGACGCCGCGTTCAGCGAGCGCCCCGTGCAGCGCCCGCACATCGGACACCGTAAACGACACGCCGGTAAAGCGGCCGACCAGCTCGCGGTCCTCGGCCGGCGCATCGGGGCCGACCAGCTCGACCACGAGCTGAACATGGCCGGGCTCGAACACGCAGTAGCCGAACGCGGCACCGCCTGCCACGCGCGGCAGGGCCAGCTTGTCTTCGTAGAACGCCTGCGCGGCGACAAGATCGTGAACGAATATTCGCACTGTGCCGAGCTTCACGATTTGCCTCCCGGCTGGCTGCCTCGTTGGCCACCCTTCTGGGCCCACGCCTGGCGGATCAGTGCCTTGACGACGGCAGCGTCCGCAGCATCCAGGCAAATTCGCAGGCCGACCACCTTGCCGCCCCAAAGCAGTTTCTCGGCAAAGGCCGCATGCAGCACCAACGCCTGCTCGCGCGCCGCGTCGTCGACGAAGACGTGCAGGTGCGTCTCGCCGGGCGGAATGGTGACGAAGATGCGTTTTGCCTTGCCGACGCGCCACGAGTTGTAGTCGTGGTGCGGCGCCTCGATCACGCCAGGAAGCGACAGGGCAAGGCGGCGGGCAGTGAGGTAGCGCATGCGCTGCTCAGCGCACCCACTGCGCCGGTGCGCATTCGGGCAGGCACGGTTGCCCTGCCAGCGGCAGCAACCCCGGCCACCGGGGGCGCCTGCAGGCTGCTGCATGCTGTTCATTCATGTCCCCGCCCTTGCGAATATTCGCATTCGATCGAATGCGGGCAGTGTAGCGGCTGAACGCCGACGCGCGCCACTACAAGGTTTGATAGTCTGCGCGACAGGTACTACATCAGCCGGGCGGGTCAAACGTGTCCTTGAAGGTGAACGCCTCGGCACACGGCCCCCGGGTGCGCAGGATCTCAAGCCGCTCGCCGGCCTCGCGCAACGTGGGGATGTGGCCCGCCGGCACCCACCACAGCACCATGTACGCATCCACCATGCGATGAAACCATTCCTTGCGCCGCTTCATGATGTCGGCATGCGCCGTGCGGAATGCATAGTCCTTCAGGGATTCCACGTCGCGCCACACCGACATGTTGGCCAGCACCTCGTCACCCCACGGCCGCCAGCCGTTGGCATCCGCACCGTCACCCAGCATGCGCCAGATGAACCCATCGGCTGCATCGGCCAGCGCATTGATGCGGTCAAGATTGGCGACAAAGTCGGCCAGTTGCGGGGAATCCTTGGGCGCCAGCAGCGTGGCGATGTTGAGTTGGGCGAGTTGGTGTCGGGGCATGGATGACAGGTAAAGAAAGAACAGAGAAGGGTCAGCGCTTCTCGCGCAGCTGGAAAATGTTGCCCTCGGGGTCGTACGCATTGCGCGCGCGGAAGCCCGGGCCGTCGAAGGTTTCGCCGAAGAGATCGCCGCCCGTCGCATTCATGGCCGTCTGTGCGGCAGCGAGCGACGACACGGTGAAGAAGAACTTGAGGGCCGTGTCCTCGCGCTTCAAGGGTGGGACGGTGATCTCGATCTGGTCCGCAATGAAGCGGGGAATCTCGTGCAGCACAAGCTGCATGTCTGGCGAGTCGAGGACCCGAAGGTCGGACGACCGCGCAACGCATGTCATGTCGAGGACCCGGGCATAGAAATCGGCGAGCCGATCAAGGTCCTTGGCGTAGATGAAGAGTCCTGCTTGGGCGGGTCCGGGCATGGCGTTCTCTCAGCGAAACAAAGCCGGCATCATGCCATCGGTCCTGCGGAATTCCGGGCGAGCAAGGTCCTGGCCCCGGTGGCGAAGGTGGCCTTGCGGATGAACCCGTCGCGCACTTCGTACAGGCACAGCATTTCCAGCGTGCCGAGTCCCTCGGGGAAGTTGCGGGTGATGACTTCGTGATCCGCGACCACATCGCCGATCAGGGTGCGTGACAGCAGTCGCGCATGCAGGTCCGGTTCGCGGAAGCGCTCGGCGAAGCGCTGGCGAAGTGCGTCATGGCCTTTCGCCAGCAGCGCGCCGTGCAGCGCGTATTGTTCCGCGTCGGGCGAATAGGTGGCGAGCAGCGCGTCGAGGTCGCGGGCGTTGTAGGCATCGAGCTGGCGCTGGACGACGGCTTGCGGAGAGGGGTCGGGCGGCGGCATGGCGGGAATCGGGAAGCGGAACGCCTGCCATGTTCGCCAATACCCGCCTGCTCTTGTTTGAAATTTTCTGGAGTGACCTGTCAGATTTTCTGCGAATCGGCGGGCTTGGTGCGGAACACGCCGACTGTTCCGCTGAGCGCGATGATGCGCCAGGAGCAGAGGGGTCTCAAATTGGGGTGATGACCCGCACCGGCGAAATCTTGTACGTCTCGAAGCCCATGCGGCGATACAGATCGAGCGCGGTCGTGTTGCTGCTGACGACATGCAGAAACGTGGTCTCCCCGCGCAGCATCTGGTTGCGGATCAGTTTAAACATCAGCCGCCGCGCGAGACCGCGACCCTGGAAGTCCGGATGGGTGCAGACGCCGCTGATTTCATGCAGCGATCCGGCCTGCATGCGCTCGCCCGCCATCGCGACGAGGCGCTGCCCCTCGAAGATGCCGAAGAATTCGCCCAGCTCGATGGTGCGGATGCCGAATGGACCGGGGCGCGTCAGGGTGGCGAGTTCCAGCGCCTGTCCGGCATGTCCCGTGCCGAGTGGGACAGCGGGAAGCGCCGCATCCTCATCCGGCAAGGTGCCCGTCCACACCATCTTGTGCATGGTGGATTCGACCTCAATCTGCCAGCCGTCGGGCACCGGGCCGTACCACGCGTCGGTATAGAAGCGCTCGCCCGGCTGGCAATGTGGCGCGATGGCAGCGAAGTCGCCGTGGGCGAGATCTTCGAACCCGATGATGGGCGAGAAGCCCGGCGCGTAGCGGCGCGCGCCGCCCTCACCGACGGCAAAGCGTGCGTGCGCGCCGGTCAGTGCGTGCCAGACGATGTTGTCAAGGAGATTGAGCATGCGGATTCAAGCTTTCGCGGAGAGAACACGTTCGTAGATCGCCAGATCCTCTGCCGAAAAGCAGCAGAAAATCACTTCGCGAATATTCGCATGTTCCCGGACGGCATCCCGGACTGTGCTCACGGCGATGACAGTTGCAGCATCGATGGGGTAGCCGTAGACACCGGTGCTGATCGCTGGGAAGGCGATGGTGGCAACGCCGTTCAACGCCGCAAGCTCGATGGCACTCCGATAGCAGGACGCCAGCAAATCCGGTTCACCATGGCCGCCGCCATGCCAGATGGTTCCGACAGTGTGGATGACATGCTTTGAAGGCAGGCGATATCCGCGCGTGATCTTGGCGTGGCCCGTCTTGCAGCCACGCAGTTGGCGACATTCCTGCAGCAGCGCCTGTCCCGCCACGCGATGGATGGCACCGTCCACACCGCCACCGCCCAGGAGTGAAGCGTTGGCGGCGTTGACGATGGCATCAACCTGCAACGTGGTGATGTCGGCCCGGATGGCGCGAATGGTGGAAGCTTGCATCGAGCGATGAAGACGCCGTTCAGCCCAGCGCGTGGCACTGCGCATTCGCAGCACTCACCGATTCGATGGTCGGCCCGTCTCCCTTGCCGCGGACCTCGATGCGACTGGCGGTGTAGCGGATGTCGGAATCGGCAGGCGCTTGCTGCGGCAGCATCGTCCCGCCGCTCTGCGCCGGCACGCCGACCCAATGTTGCGGGATCGCGGGCGAACCCCGACGGCGAACTGGGGCGCGACTGTTCGCATTGCGCGCCGACATTCAAAACTTCTCCCCATCGTAGTAGATCACCTCTGCCTCGCGCCGCGTCATGTGTCGCAGCCCCCGCTTGCCACGCTCGCCGGCCACGACCATGACCTTCTGCGAATCCGGGTACTCGCACGCCTCCACCTCGGCCAGATTGGACAGTGCCAGATAGCGCAGTGTTGCGGTACCGGTGTTGATGATCTGGTGCGCAACCTCTGCGCCGCCGGTGGGACAGGCGATCACGTCATGCTTGCGGATCGGATAGCGCTGAGCGCCGAAGCGGAGCTCGCCCTCACCGTCGAGGATGAGGAACATCTCTTCCTCGGCGTGGTGGCTGTGGAACGGACACTGCGCCTTGCCTGGGGGCAACTCGGTGAGGTTGTAGCCCAGCTTCTTCGCGCCGATGTGGTCGCTGATCGTGGCGCGCTTCGAGGTGTAGTAGCCGTTGTCTTCGATGTCGTCGAAGACGGCATCGGCCAAGTTCATGATGGGTTTCATGCGGAACTCCTGATGGACGCGCTCGTCGGGGATGCGAATATTCGCATGGGCGCAGCGGTCAAGGCGTGGCCATCTGTATCGGCGTCGGCGATCGCTTGAGCCACCACTCTGCAAAGACCAGGTTCGGCACCCAGCACAGCCAGGCGATGGCGGCGTAGGCCGTCGGGAAATCCAAGCCGGTGGCGAACGACGCCGGCAGATAGAGGCGCAGCGTGACCGCCGCGAAGGTGAGCGCGAAGTTGCGCACCATCCAGCGCCGGTGCGACGCAACGTCGCCCGCGCGGATGGCGCGATAGGCGAGGATGCCGGTGACAAGCCAGGCCAGCGCGAGCGCGCCGAAACCCAGCCGGGATACCACGCCGCCGAACGCGTGTTGGGCCATGTAGAGCCCGGCCAGGCCACCAACGAGCACACCCACGCCAAGATAGAACCGCCCTGACCAGCGGTGCAGGCCCGGGTAGCGGGCGCGCAGGCGCGGCGAGAACTGGAACGGACCCAACGCCAGCGCCACCGCCGCGCCGAAGACATGGGCGAGGATGCCGAACCGATGCGCGTTGAAGTTGCCCCGCATGTCGGGATGCACCATCGCACCCAGCGGCAGAGCGCTGTAGGCATAGACGGCGTAGCCCGCGACCCCGAGTGAGAGCAGGACGAGGAGGATGTATCCGGTGATGCGCATGGCGATTTCGAATCGGGCTCGGCGTGTCGGCGTGTCAGCGAATCAGCAAGGCAGCGTCGGCCGCATCGTGGCGCATCAGACTGCCCGCAGGTCTTGCAGCCAGGTGCCGACTTCGCGCGCCTGCGCTTCGTGGGCCTCATCGCGCCACGTCTCCTTCAGCGCGGCTTCGTACCAGGCCCGCATGTTCGACAACGCCAGCAGCCGCTGTGCGTACGCCATGGCGCCTTCGGACAGCGCCGGGGAGTAGGTCTGGATGCGAAATGCGACGGGCGCGAAAAAGGCATCCACGGCAGTGAAGCGATCACCGGCGAGAAACGGACCACCGAAGCGATGCAATCCATCCGCCCACAGCGCCTGCATCCGCTTCCACTCTGCCGTGAAGGCAGGTGGCTGATCGTGCAGGCGCACGCGGATGCCGCAGTTCATGGTGCAGATGTTGCGGATGTGCTGGAAGCCGGCGTGCATCTCCGCCGCCGCGCTCCGCGCCCAGGCGCGTGCCGGCTTGTCCGCGGGCCACACGCCCGCATGGGACTCGGCGAGATACTCGGTGATGGCCAGTGAATCCCAGATCGTGAGATCGCCATCCACCAGGCAGGGCACGCGGCCGGACGGCGAGAACGTCGTGTACGGCACATCCAGACCGAACGGGACCAGCTTCTCCTCGAAGGGGATGCCGAGTTCCTTCATGAGCAACCAGGGGCGGAGCGACCAGGAGGAATAGTTCTTGTTGGCGATGTAGAGGATGGGCATGTCGTTGGTTTCGATTGTCGGCGGCGGGGATGGTTGTAGCTGCAATCGCTGAACGGACTCACTGCCGCGGCGATGCCGGGACCTCGCCCAGTTCGGCCAGCCACGGCAGGGCGGAATGCGTCCAGATCTGCCGCACCGGCTTCAGCGCTGCGCGCTGTGCCACGCAGCCCAGCCGGATCACGACGGCGGTGGCGTTCTCCGCTGCCATGCCAAAGAGCGGCGTGCCGCAATCGGCGCAGAACATCTGCGCGCGGCGGTTGCCGCTGTCTGCCACTTTCACGTAGCGACTCGGCTCACCGTTCAGCTTGAAAGTCTCCATCGGCGCCATGACGATGGCGCGGAAAGGCGATCCGGACATGACCTGGCAATCGGTGCAATGGCAGGCCACCACTGCGCCGGGATCAATTTCTGCTGTGAAGGAGATGGCGCCGCAGTGGCACGCTCCGCTGATGTTCATGCGATGCCTTTCTGGTCAGCCGCCACCGGCGGCCATCTGGATGCGAACCGTGGTCGTCGCAAGATGCACCTCGCGCAGGAAGTAGGCAAGTCCGACGACCAGGGTCAGGGTGGCGGCGGTGAACATCACGCCGATGAGCCACTTGAACTGGATGTTCAGCAACACTTCCAGGAACAGCGCGGCGACCACTGTGCAGACCAGCAGCGCGGAGGATGTGCAGGTGGTGATCGCGGCACTGGCGAAGTGGCGGCGACGTTCCAGCAGCTCAAGCTGCCCGCGCAACACGGCCGGGTCCTGGAACTGCGGGGGCAGCGGCTGCTCGGTGAGCTTGCGGCCGCGATCGATGATTCGGGCAAGACGGCCCGCCATGACATTGAGCAGGCCGGCGATGCCGGTGAGCAGAAAGACCGGCGCCAGCGCAAGCTGGATCGCGTGGGCGACGTCGCCGAAATTGACCACGACGCTGGACAGGGAATTCATGGGCGGACGCTCGCGAGAACAACAACCGGAAAGGGAACAGGCTGGCGCATCATTGCCGCGGCTCGCGGCCCTGTCAACCGCGCGGCGCCGATGCATGCTGCCCGCAATCGCCGTGCGGCTCAGTCGAGCGTGATGGTCTTTCCCGCCATGGCCACCGCCGCCTTCCAGCCCAGACTCTCGCCGATGCGATCGCGAAACGCCATGGCGGACAGCGCTTCGCCGTGCACCACCCAGGTGTTGCGCGGCGGGGACGTGAAGCCACCCAGCCACTGCAACAGCCCCGCCTGATCGGCATGCGCCGACAGTCCACCGATGGTGAACACGCGGGCGCGCACGGGAATGTTCTCCGCGAATATTCGCACCGACTTCGCGCCATCGACGATGCGCCGTCCCAGTGTGCCGGCCGCCTGGAAGCCGGCGAACACGACGGCGCTTTCCTTTCGCGGAAGGTTGTGGAACAGGTGATGGCGGATGCGCCCGCCCTCGCACATGCCGCTGGCCGACAGGATGACCGCGCCTCCCTTCACGCTGTTGATGCGACGCGAGCCTTCCACATCGCTCACCAGCACCACTCGCGCGCCGTGGATCCTGCCGGCGATCAGGTCACGCAGCGCACCGCTGTCGTCATCATGCAATTCGGGATGGGCCATGACGAGGCGGGTCGCGGCTTCGGCCATGGGTGAGTCGACATACACGGTGAGTGGCGGCACGCGCCCCTGTCGCGCCAGCTTGGCAATGAAATACAGGATGTCCTGCGTGCGCCCGACCGCGAAAGCGGGAATCACGACATTGCCCTGCTTCGAATGCAGCGTGTCGGTGATCGCATAGGCCAGCTCGTCCAGTGTCTGCGTGAGCGTCTTGTGCAGGCGGTCGCCATAGGTCGACTCGACGAGCAGCGTGTCCGCATGCGCGATCGGCTCCGGATCACGCACGATGGGGTGACCGCGCTGGCCGAGATCGCCGGAGAAGACCAGCACATGCTCGCCACTCTCCGATTGCAGCCGCACCTCCACCGTGGCCGAGCCGAGGATATGGCCGGCGTCGCGGAAGAGACAGGTCACGCCGGGTGCGGGCTCAAAGGCCTCGCCATAGCGATGGTGCGAGATGCGCTTCAGACTCTGCTGCGCCTCCATTGCCGTGTAAAGCGCCGGCAAGGCGCGCTTCCGGTCGCGGCTGTCGCGTTCGGCCTCGCGTTCCTGCAGGTGGCCGCTGTCGGGCAGGAGCACCGAGAGCAGATCGGCCGTCGCCGTTGTCGCATGGACCCGCCCGCGAAAACCCTGCGCGACCAGCCGGGGGATGAGGCCGGAGTGATCCAGATGCGCGTGCGACAGGATGACGAAGTCGATGTCGGCCGGCTTGAAGGCGAACTGGCGATTGCGCGTGGCCGCCTCGCGTCCACCCTGGAACAGCCCGCAATCGAGCAGGAACCGGTGCGTGCCGGTCTCGACAAGATGGCACGAGCCGGTGACCTCGCCGGCCGCGCCCAGGAAGGTGAGCGACGGACTCGCAGATCGGGGTTCGGTGCGTTTCATGCCGGTGCGACTCACGTGCTACCCTCGTTCGCGATTCGTCCGTCTTCCCACCGTCGACCTGACTTCATCCTGCCGCTCCGTTTCCGTTCCCCATGACGTTCATCGAATCCGACCCGCGCATTCTCGCCTTGCTGGTGTCGCTGGGCCTGGGGCTGCTCATCGGCATCGAGCGTGAGCGCAGCAAGGGCACCGGCCCCACCCGCGCGTTCGCCGGCATTCGCACGTTCAGCATTGTGGCCCTGACCGGATGTCTGTGCCAGTTGCTGGACGGTGGTGCCTTCGGCCCGGAGATGGCCGTGGGCCTGCTGGTGCCCACAGGCGCGCTGGTGGTGGGCGCGCTCATCGCCATTGCCTACTGGCGCGACCGGTCGCGCGATCCCGGCATCACGACCGAGCTGGCGCTGTTCATCACCTACGTGCTGGGCGTCACCGCCGTGGCCCGGCCGGCCCTCGCGGCGGGCGCAGGCGTGGTTGTGGCACTGCTTCTTGCCTCGCGTCATCCGCTGCACCGCTTCTCGCGCGACGTGCTGTCGGCGGAGGATCTGCGCAATGGGCTCATGCTCGCGGCGGCCGCGCTGGTGGTGCTGCCGCTCCTGCCTGATCGCGGGCCGGGATGGGCGCCGGCGCTGAATCCGCATCAGGTCTGGCGGCTGGTCGTCGTCGTGCTGGTGCTGCAGGCGGCGGGACACATCGCCTTGCGAATATTCGGCGAAAGGAGCGGCCTGGCGCTCTCGGGATTCATCTCCGGGTTTGTCTCCAGCACGGCCACCATGGCGGCCATGGGCCACCACTCCCGCATGCATCCGGCACGTCTGCCCGCCTGCGCCAGCGGGGCGTTGCTATCCAATGTCGCGACCATGGCTCAACTCGCCGTACTGGCAGCGATGGTGAATCCGGCCCTGTTGCGCGAACTGGCCTGGCCGCTCGTCGGTGGTGCGGCCGGCGCAAGCCTCGCGGCGCTGGTGCGCTGGCAGCGGGATCACGAGACCGTAACCGAACAGAGCGGACCACGGCCCGCAGCCTTCCAGCCGCTCCACGCCATCGGATTCGCGGCACTCATGACTGGCGTGACGGCATTGGTTTCATGGCTTCAAGGAAGCGTCGGCAACACTGCCGCGACTGTATCGGTCGCGCTGGCGGGCTTCGCCGATGCGCATGCCGCAGGCACTGCGGCCTTCAACCTGACAGCGGGGAGTCCGGGCGCGGCAGCGCAAGGACTGGATGTTGCCCTGCTGATGATGCTGGGTGTCACCACGAACACCGTGAGCAAGGCCATCGCCGCCACCGTGGCGGGCGGGCCGGTCTTTCTCGGCAAACTGGTGCCCGGGCTGGTGTTGCTGCTCGCGGGCGGCTGGCTGGGCTGGTGGCTGGGTCGCTGAGCAACGCGCAGACCACGCAGGCCGAGCCCGTATCGACCGCCCGCTCACACCTGTCAGCGAACCACCAGGACAGGCGTCTTGCAGTGGGTCAGCACCTTGACCGTTTCGCTGCCCAGCAACAGACCTTGCAGGCCGCGCCGGCCATGAGACGCCATGACGATGGCATCACAACCCAGTTCGGCCACCTTCTTCAGCACGGCGCTGGCGGGACCCTCATGACGCTCCGACACGACGTTGATCGTGATCCCCGCCTCCTGCCCGATACGTGAAGCCGCAGCCAGTGCTGCGTCGGCCTGCTGCTGCGTCTGCTTCTCGAAGGATTCCTGGCTGAACACCGCCTCGACGCCGCCCGGTGCCAGCATGGCTGCCTCGCCGTAGTAGACAGGCATGTACTGCGGCATGGCATGGAAAGCAGTGAGCTTCGCGCCCGTGCAGCGGGCCAGCTTGATGGCCTCCTGCACCGCGCGCGTGGACAACTCGGAACCATCCGTGGGAACGAGAATGTGCTGGTACATGTGGGCCTCCTTTGGCGGGTACTGACTGATTGACATGCTCAGTCTAGGCCGATGCGGGGGCCGGAATTTGACCGACATCAAATGAAGCGCGTTGCGGCACTGCCGCCGACACCGGCCCCAGGGGTTAGCGTGCCGGCCCGAAAAGACCCTGCATCAACTCCCACTCCGCATTGGTCGACCACTTGCTGCCCGGCCCGCTGCGGTATTCGCGGGTAATGCCCTTGGATTTGCGCGTCACGGTCAGCGCAACACGCTTGGCACGTACGGCGATGCTGCGGGTGACATCGCCCTGGCTGCTCTCGCGGACCTCGAAATCATCCTTCGCATAACCCATGCGCGCGACGACCTGCATGAAGTGATCATAATCGGCGCCACTGGTGACCAGTACAGACATCAGGTTTTCCTCCGTGCGTTACGTGTCGCCACGACTGGCGGCTTGGCGGGTGGCGCGGCAAAGTGCAGAGCAGCGGGCCCGGCCAAGCCGAGACTGCTGCGCAGCTTCTTCGTGAGACCGGCCGCGACCAATTCATGCGAGCGGGACAGGAGTGCCTTCAATTCGGCATCACCCACCTGCTTGAGATCGATGATCTGAACCCACTTCGCGCGGGCCAGGTACGGCGCGGGGATGAAGCCCGCGCGATCGGTAAGCTCGAGGAAGCGTTCCGCATCCACCTTGAATGACACCGCCGCACGCCCGTCATTGTCGGGACAGGCAACGGCGAACATCTTGTTGCCGACCGAATAGACATAGTCGATGCCCCATTTCACATCTCCCGTGGCCGCAGGCAGTGATGCGCAGAAGTTCTGCACGGCCTTGAGATTCATGCAGCCTCCTGGCGAATGCGCGCGGAGGTATTGCGAATATTCGCTACGGAATCCTGCGCGGTGCCTCCGCCACCGGGATGGTGAAAGTGGTTGGGTTGGCCTCTGCCGTCTTCATGTCCGGCAGCCGGTGCGCGATGCCCTTGTGGCAATCGATGCAGGTCTTCTCCCCCTTGGCCAAGGCAGTGGAATGCTGCTCCATGGCGCGCTTGCTCTGGCGGGTGAAATCCATCGAGGCGAAGTTGTGGCAATTGCGGCACTCCAGCGAGTTGTTGGCCTTCAGCCGCGCCCACTCATGCTGGGCCAGCTCCAGGCGCTTGTCGAGAAATTTTTCGCGTGTGCTGATGGTACCGAAAATCTTGCCCCAGACTTCCTTGGACGCCTGCATCTTGCGGGCGATCTTGTCGGTCCAGTTGTGCGGGACGTGGCAATCCGGACAGGTGGCGCGCACGCCGGAGCGGTTGCTGTAGTGGATGGTGGGCTGCAATTCCACGAACACGTTGTCGCGCATTTCGTGGCAGCCGGTGCAGAAGGCCTCGGTGTTCGTGACTTCCAGCGCGGTGTTGAAACCGCCCCAGAACATGATCCCAGCCACAAAGCCGCCAATGGTCAGGAAGCCCAGGCTGAAGTACTTGCTGGGTGACGAGAGCGTGCGCCAGTAGCGCCGCAGGAGCTCGGGCAGCTTCACTTGGCTTTCCCTTTCTTCGCCGCCGCCAGCTGATTCACGTCCTGGTAGGTGTTGCCCACCGGCACCTTCACTTCCATCTGCGGCACATGGCACTGGTTGCAGAAGTAGCGGCGCGGGGAAATCTCGGCGCGGAAGTTGTTGTCGCGGTCGGTGTAGTGCGTGACGCTCACCATCGGCGCCTGACTCTCGCCCACGCGGTCACGCGCGTGGCAGCTCATGCACTTGTTGAAGTTCTTGTCGACCTGGTAATTCTCGATCTGATGCGGAATCACCGGCGGCTGCATGGCAAAGGCGCGCGTGCGCTTCTGGTCGTCATTGTTCATCTTCGGCATGACCGGCGCGGGCGGCTCCTTGTCCAGGGGCGCGGAGCCACGCAGGCCGTGGATCAGGCCATCACCCGTCTGGGCCAAGCTTGCGGGTGCGGCCATCACGCACAGAGCCAGAAGGATTGCTGAGAGTGTTCTCATGTCGGTCTCCTAGGCCGCGACAATGCGCACGGCGCATTTCTTGAAGTCGGTCTGTTTCGAGATGGGGTCGGTCGCATCCATGGTCACCTTGTTGATGAGTTGCGAGGCGTCGAACCACGGGACAAACACCAGCCCCTGCGGCGGCTTGTTGCGGCCGCGCGTCTCGATGCGGCTCCGCATCTCGCCGCGCCGCGAGATCACCTTCACCTCGGTGCCGCGGCGGAAGCCCAGCTTCTTCGCGTCATCGGGATGCATGAACACGACCGCATTGGGGAACGACTTGTACAGCTCGGGCACGCGGCCGGTCATGGAGCCGGAATGCCAGTGCTCCAGCACGCGGCCGGTCACCAGCCAATACGGGTAGTCCTTGTCCGGTTCCTCGGGCGCGGGCTCATAGGGCAGCGCGATGATGTTGGCGCGATGGTCGGCATTGCCGTAGAAATCGAAGCCACTGCCCGCCTTCACATACGGGTCGAAGCCTTCCTTGTAGCGCCAGAGTGTTTCCTTGCCATCCACCACCGGCCAGCGCAGGCCGCGCACCTTGTGATAGGTGTCAAACGGCGCGAGGTCATGGGCATGACCACGACCGAACGCGGCGTATTCCTCGAAGAGGCCCTTCTGGATGTAGAAGCCGAAGGCCTTGGCCTCGTCGTTCTCGTAGCCCGCTTCGATCTGCGAATTGGGAAACTTGTCGACGCTGCCGTTGGCAAAGAGCACCTGATACATGGTCTTGCCGCGATACTCCGGCTTCTTCGCCAGCAGTTCTTCTGGCCACACTTCCTCCATCTTGAAGCGCTTGGAGAATTCGACCAGTTGCCACAGATCGGAGCGGGATTCACCCGGCGCCTTCACAAGTTGGTGCCAGAAGTGCGTGCGCCGCTCGGCGTTGCCGTAGGCGCCTTCCTTCTCCACCCACATCGCCGTGGGCAGGATGAGATCGGCCGCCTGCGTGGTGACCGTCGGATAGGCGTCGGAGACGATGACGAAGTTCTCCGGGTTGCGATAACCCGGCAGCCCCTCGCCCATCATGTTGGCGGCGGCCTGCATGTTGTTGTTCACCTGCACCCAGTACACGTTGAGCTTGCCGTCCTTCAGCATGCGGTTCTGCAGCACGGCGTGGTACCCGGGCTTGTCAACGATGGTGCCTTCCGGCAGCTTCCAGATCTCTTCCGCCGTCTTGCGATGCTTGGGATTGGTCACCACCATGTCGGCCGGCAGGCGGTGCGCGAAGGTGCCGACCTCGCGCGCGGTGCCGCAGGCGGAAGGCTGGCCGGTGAGCGAGAACGGCGAGTTGCCGGGTGTGGAAATTTTTCCGGTCAGCAGATGGATGTTGTAGACCATGTTGTTGGCCCACACGCCACGGGTGTGCTGGTTGAAGCCCATGGTCCAGAAGGACATGACCTTGATCTTCGGGTCGGCGTAGAGATCGGCCAGCGCCTTCAGCTTGTCCACCGACACGCCGGACAGCTTGGACACGTATTCGGCGGTGTACGGCTTCAGGAACGCCTTGTACTCGTCGAACGTGAACGGCAGCATGTCGTTGGCCTTCGCCGCATTCTTGGCGGCGGCCTCCTTCGGGTGGGTCGGACGCAGGCCGTAGCCGATGTCATCCACGCCGCGCTTGAACGTGCAGTGCTTGCTGACGAAGTCCTGATTCACGCGACCGGTGTCGATGATGTGCTTGGCAATGAAGTTCAGGATCGCCAGATCGGTCTGCGGCTTGAAGATGATGGGCAGGTCGGCCAGGTCATAGCAGCGATGCTCGAACACCGACAGCACGGCGACCTTCACGTCGGGGTGGGACAGACGGCGATCAGTGAGACGCGTCCACAGGATGGGATGCATCTCGGCCATGTTCGACCCCCACAGCACGAAGGCATCCGCGGCCTCGATGTCGTCATAGCAGCCCATGGGCTCGTCCATGCCGAAGGTGCGCATGAAACCGGCCACGGCCGATGCCATGCAGTGGCGCGCATTGGGGTCGATGTTGTTGGAACGGAAGCCCGCCTTGAACAGCTTGGAGGCGGCATAGCCTTCCCACACCGTCCACTGGCCGGAGCCGAACATGCCCACGCCAGACGGCCCCTTGTCCTTGAGCGCGGCCTTGAACTTCTCGGCCATGGTGTCAAAGGCCTTGTCCCAGCTCACCGGGGTGAACTCGCCGTTCTTGTCATACACGCCGTTCTTCATGC
>JANRIX010000064.1:0-1624 GCA_033764435.1 Burkholderiales bacterium | reverse complement strand
TTCATCCTTCGAGACGCCCGCAAGAGCGGGCTCCTCAGAGGGTGAGAATGTTTTGCTCTCGCCCAGGATTATTTGCAATGGATGGGCTGGAGGACGGCGCCGAATGACCGCGATCTGACCGGACCTTCCCAAATGCCAAGCCGGTGCTGGCGTCGCTGTGTGGGCGCCTGCAGGCATAGGTTCCCAGGTTACGCCGCTGCCTGCGCCTTGGCGTGCAAGGCGAGGAAGCGCATCATGTTGTGAGCGACCGCGAACCATAGCAGATGGATGCGGGCCTTGAGTCTGCCGCGCAAGGATAGCTGGCGCAGACCCATACGGCGTGCATGGGCATTGATGCATTCGTGCTCGGCCCGCAGTCGATAGAATGTCTTGCCGTCCTTGCTCTGCATGCGTTGACGCCAATTGGCGACGCCAACACCGTCACCCTTCTTCGGTGCATAAGAGTCCGTGCCGTGTTTGGTTTGCCCCGCCGGGCACCACAGCTTGATATCTTTGGCGTGGGCCCACTCGATGTCGTCGTTTTTAGTGAAGCCGCCATCGACCAGATAGTTGGATGGCTCGTAGCCTTCAGCGTGCACGGTCGCGATCCCCGGTTGTGCCAGGCCGCGATCCGAGCCATTGGTATCGATGTCGACCGCAACGATCACTTGGTGTTCCGGCGTCGATATAATCTGCATGTTATAAGCCGGGCGCCATCCACCATCGGCCATCTTCATCACCCGCGCGTCGGCATCGGTGGTCGAAGCGCGCGGCTCTTTCTGCTTGGCCACCTGTTTCTTGTTGGTCTTCTCTCGCCGTTCCCGTTCGGCCTCCAGTTCCTTCATGCGCTCCTGCGCTGCCGCGATCCGCGCCTCGCGCTCGCGGGCACCACGCTCCTTTGCTGCGCGCTGGCGACGATCGCCAGCCGCCGGATCCGTCTCGACTTCAGCCCGCAGGCGTTCCACCCGCGTCTGCGCCGCGGTGAGCAAATCATCAAGCCGCCCGTGCCGGCGGAAGGAACTCGCCCCAGCTCCCGCGCGCACCCGCAAGCCATCCTGCGCCAATGTGTCGAGCGACACCAGTCCAGCCTCCACCATCGCCGCGACACCCTGCGCCAGAAGCCGCTCCAGAACCGTCATATGCGCGATCCGGAAGTTCGACAGGCTGTGATAGTTCATCGACACGCCGCCGCATAACCAGCGATAGACCAGGTGATCGCGGCACAGCCGATCCAGTTGGCGGGCGCTGCCTACCCCATCGACCGTGGCCCATAACCAGAGTGCCAACATCAGTTCCGGCGCTGCTGGCGGATGTCCGGGCTGGCCCTCGCGCGCCTTGACGACGTCGTGCAACGCCGACAGATCGAGCCCCTCGACGAACGCCCAAACTGAGCGTACCGGATGATCCTCCGAAATCAGATCGTCCAATGCCACCACCTGCATGCCGATCTGACTACGTTCCGGCACCCGCAGCCGCAGCGCACCGCGCCCCTCAGTCTGTGGCCTTTCCTGCTCGGGTAAACCCTCGAACAATTGCTCCTCAGCCACCGTCAGCCCCTCTTTCGCCCGCAATGCCAGCGAATCACAGCACTGCCGCCATGGCAAATGATCATTGCCAAAAGATTCTCACCCTCTCAGGATGAGGG
>JANRIX010000043.1:0-2053 GCA_033764435.1 Burkholderiales bacterium | reverse complement strand
GGTCGATAGCAGAAGGGCAGGAATTTCTCGCGATCGGGGTAAAAGCCGACACGCCGCTTTCGGGCTCGCAAAGCGCCCGCGTTTATGACCGATTGTGGGTGATGGGGTGGACGCCCCCCGACGGCATCGATGTGCCATAGTGGAGGTGTTGAACACCACTAGAAGGAGGCGTCCATGGCAGAGGTTAGCACGATCGGGTTGGATATTGCGAAGGCTGTTTTTCATGCGCACGGCGCGGATGCGCGCGGGCAGATGGTGTTCAGCCGGCGGCTGACCCGGGCGAAGCTGCTGGAGTTCTTTGCTGCGCAGCCGCGCTGTGTGGTGGCGCTCGAGGCTTGCGGGGGCGCCCATCACTGGGCCCGCGAGATCGCCTCGCTTGGGCATGAGGTAAAGCTGATCCCGCCGGCTTACGTGAAGCCGTTCGTGAAACGGAACAAGAACGATGCGGTCGATGCCGAGGCGATCTGCGAGGCAGCCCAGCGCCCGAGCATGCGCTATGCCGCGATCAAGACCGAAGCACAGCAGGCGGCCGGGATGGTGTTCCGCACGCGCGATCTTCTGGTGCGTCAGCGCACGCAGCTGATCAACGCGATCCGCGGGCACCTGACCGAGTTCGGATGGGTGGCGCCCAAGGGGCCGTCGCACGTGAGCGTGCTGGCAAGTATGCTCGAGGAAGATGAGGAGATCGGCGCATCGCTGCCCGAAGCGGCGCGGATGATGCTCCTGGTGATGACGAGGCAGCTCGAGCAACTGAACGAGCAGATCAAACTGCTCGACAAGGAGATCGCAAGACGCGCACGGGAAGATGATGCTGCCCGGCGGCTGATGACTATCCCTGGCATCGGACCGATCGCGGCAACTGCGCTGGTGGCGCTGGCACCGCCAGTCGAAGGCTTTGCGAGGGGCCGCGACTTTGCAGCCTGGCTCGGGCTCACGCCGCGGCAACACTCGACCGGCGGCAAGGAGCGGCTTGGCGCGATCTCGCGGATGGGCGAGCGCACGCTGCGACGGCTATTGATCATCGGCAGCAGTGCGGTGGTGCTTCATGCCAGCAAGCGCGGGGCTCCGCGCGGCTCATGGCTCGAGCAGATGTTGGCCAGAAAGCCGCGCATGCTGGTCACGGTCGCGCTGGCGAACAAGACCGCCCGGATCGTCTGGGCGGTGCTGATGAAGAAGGAAGACTACAGGGCTCCGGTCGCGGCAGCAGCGTAAGCTGAGGCGGACCAGAGGTCGTCGGTAGAGGCAAGAGACCGAAGGAGGGTATGGCACCACAGTCGGCGAGACGGGACCGGAAAACCAGTCAAAACCACAGTGCCTCAGAGCACGCCTGGGTGATGTGGATCCGGTTCGCGAACTCCCATACGGGCCAGCGGCATTACGACCGCGCAAACAGGCCGGACAGATGGCAGCATCCGACTACCGCCAATACCCAACTTTACTCTTGCGTCTTCTGGGGCGTCCACAGATGGTTTTGAGCGCAATCAACATAAACCCGCTCCTCTCAGCTAAGCCTCACCATCTTTCCCCTTTGGATCGACCCGACCTTCTCCTGCACGGCTCGCGATGGCCAACGCCCCTTTCGTCTGTGCGATGCCAGATTGTACGCGATTGCCATGCGGCGCGTGTTCATTTAGAAAAGTAGGGCGATATCCGAACCACGCCGAAAGGTGTGGTCATGAAAAATCTTCTATTTTTCCTGGTTGCTTTGACGCCGACGCCATCGTCGGCGCGCGAAGCCATTCTCGACGTGTTTTCGCCAGAGGCAAAACCGGACTTCGCTGTGCTCGCCCCACAGTTGCGCGGGACGGTCGATCTCGAGCAATCAGTGGAACCGCCTCCGGCTCTAGTGGATGCGTTTTCACCAGAGTTGAACGGCGACTTTGAGTTGATCCCGCACAGCTTCACGATCAATCCCTATGCCGCGCGTCCCGCTGTTCCTTCGTGGATGCGGGCAGGTGCATCATTCATGGGCCCTGCTTCTTCACCTTCCCGCCCTGTGCAGGATGACCCACTCTGCCAGTCCCGCAGCTTCTTCCCGCGATATGGTATCAGC
>JANRIX010000039.1:0-27564 GCA_033764435.1 Burkholderiales bacterium | reverse complement strand
GCGTTGATTGCCCCGATCGCGATGGAAGAGGGTCTGCGTTTCGCCATCCGCGAAGGCGGTCGTACCGTCGGCGCCGGTGTGGTGTCGAAGATCATCGAGTAAGACGCAAGACACCCCCTGCGAATATTCGCAAGGGGGTGAGTAAAACAAGCGCAGGCTTTAACAGGTTGAAAGGCGGGTGCGAAAGCACCCCTAAAAAGGAAAAGCGATGGCAACTGCTCAACTCGCCAAACAGAAAATCCGGATTCGCCTCAAGGCGTTCGACTATCGGCTGATCGACCAGTCGGCGCTCGAAATCGTCGAAACGGCCAAACGGACGGGTGCCGTGGTCAAGGGCCCCGTGCCTCTGCCGACACGTATCGAGCGTTTCGACATTCTGCGTTCGCCTCACGTGAACAAGACGTCGCGCGATCAATTCGAGATTCGCACCCACCTGCGTCTGATGGACATCATTGATCCTACGGACAAAACCGTGGATGCGTTGATGAAACTGGATCTGCCGGCCGGGGTAGACGTAGAGATCAAGCTGTAAGGTATTGAATTTTCAGGCGGGCCTGTATATAATCTTTGGCTCGCTTGGCGCAGTCTATTGGGCTGTACAAGTATTTGCGTTAAGTTACAAGCAGTTCGGTCGGCCAATTGCAGCCGACACCCGATGTTCGGGCTAACTAGAAAGGAATGAAGATGAGTCTAGGTCTCGTCGGCCGGAAGGTCGGCATGACCCGCATCTTTACCGATGACGGCACTGCCGTTCCGGTAACAGTGCTGGACATGTCGGACAACCGTGTCACCCAAATCAAGACGACCGAAAGCGATGGCTACAGCGCCGTCCAGGTCGCATTTGGCAAGCGCAGAGCATCGCGCGTCAATAAAGCAGTCGCTGGCCATCTGGCCAAAGCGGGTGTCGCACCTGCAGCGCTGCTCAAGGAGTTTCCTGTCAAGGCAGACGCCCTCGGCGACCTAAAGGTCGGCAGCGCACTGTCTGTCGAAATCTTTCAGGTTGGCCAGAAAGTTGACGTCACAGGCACCAGCATCGGCAAGGGCTACGCTGGTGTGATCAAGCGTCATAATTTTTCGTCCAACCGCGCGTCCCACGGTAACTCACGTTCACACAATGTGCCCGGCTCGATCGGCGCAGCGCAGGATCCCGGTCGCGTGTTTCCCGGCAAGCGGATGTCCGGCCATCTTGGTGACGCAAAGGCAACCATTCAACTGCTCGAAGTGGCGCGTGTTGATGCCGCCCGCCAGCTTCTGCTGGTCAAGGGTGCAGTGCCTGGTGCCAAGGGCGGAAACGTCGTGGTCCGTCCCAGCGTGAAGACGCCGCTGAAGAAAGGGGCCAAGTGATGGAACTCAAGCTCATCAACGACAAGGGTGCTGCAAATGGCACCGTTGCCGCGTCGCCTGAACTTTTCGGTCGCGATTACAACGAGGCGCTGATCCACCAGGTTGTCACGGCCTATCAAGCGAACGCTCGCTCAGCCAATCGTGCGCAGAAAGATCGTGCAGAGGTCAAGCATTCCACCAAGAAGCCGTGGCGCCAAAAGGGCACGGGCCGCGCTCGCGCGGGTATGACCTCTTCACCCCTCTGGCGTGGCGGTGGTCGTATTTTCCCGAATTCGCCTGACGAGAATTTCTCGCAAAAGGTCAATCGCAAGATGTACCGTGCTGGTATTGCTGCGATCCTTTCGCAACTGGTGCGCGAAGACCGTCTGTCCGTGGTTGAAAGCATGACGCTGGAAGCGCCCAAGACCAAGTTGCTGGCCACCAAGCTCAAGGGCATGGGGTTGGACAATGGCACTGCCGGTGTGCTGATCATTACCGATGCACTCGACGACAATCTGCTGTTGTCGTCGCGCAACCTGCCCCATGTGCTGGTGCTCGAAGCCAAGTACGCCGATCCGGTTAATCTTGTCCGCTTCTCCAAGGTGCTGCTCACCAAAGGTGCGGTCAAGCAGTTTGAAGAGGTGCTGGCATGAGCAACGTCAAGATGCAAGAACGTCTGTTGACGGTTCTGCTGAAACCGATCATCTCGGAGAAGGCTACCTTCGTCGCAGATCGCAACAAGCAGGTCGTATTCGAGGTGCTGCAAGACGCCACCAAGGCGGAGGTCAAGGCCGCTGTTGAACTGCTCTTCAAGGAGCAAAAGGTGGAAGTCTCCAGCGTGAACATCGTCAATCTCAAGGGCAAGCCGAAGCGCCACGGGCGTTTCGAGGGCCGTCGCAACAACATCAAGAAGGCCTATGTCTGCCTGAAGGGTGATGGCGACCTGAACTTCGTTGAAGGGGTGGCGTAATGGCACTCGTCAAAATGAAACCGACCTCGCCAGGCCGTCGTTCGATGGTCCGCGTGGTCAACAAGGATCTGCACAAAGGCGCGCCGTTTGCAGCGCTGGTCGAATCGCAAAAGCGCGGCTCTGGTCGCAACAGCAAGGGCCACATCACCACGCGTCACAAGGGTGGTGGTCACAAGCACCACTACCGCATCATCGATTTCCGTCGCAACAAGGACGGCATCGTGGCCAGGGTCGAGCGCATTGAGCATGACCCGAATCGCAGCGCTCACATTGCGCTCGTGTGCTACGCCGACGGTGAGCGTCGCTACATCATCGCGCCCAAGGGTGTGACGGTTGGTCAGCAGCTCATGAGCGGCCCCGAGGCGCCGATCAAGGTCGGCAACACGCTGCCGCTGCGCAACATCCCGGTGGGTTCCACCGTGCATTGCGTTGAGATGCTGCCCGGTAAGGGCGCGCAGATTGCACGTTCGGCTGGCGCCTCTGTCCAGCTCCTGGCTCGTGAAGGTGAATATGCCCAGCTTCGCGTTCGCTCCGGCGAGATTCGCAAGGTGCACATCAATTGCCGCGCAACGATCGGCGAAGTCGGTAACGGTGAGCATGGCCTGCGCGTGATCGGCAAGGCGGGTGCAAATCGCTGGCGTGGTATCCGCCCGACTGTACGCGCTATCTCCATGAACCCGGTCGATCACCCGATGGGTGGTCGCGGTAACGGCGGCGGTGGCTGGCATCATCCTGTGTCCCCGTGGGGTCAGGCTGCCAAGGGCCTCAAGACCCGCACAAACAAGCGCACTCAGTCGATGATCGTGCGTAGCCGTCACAAGAAAGCCTAATCGAGGTCGCCATGGCACGTTCCATTAAAAAAGGCCCGTTTGTTGACGGCCACTTGATGCAAAAAGTCGAAGCCGCGCAAGCGGTCAAAGACAAGCGTCCGATCAAAACCTGGTCGCGTCGCTCCACCATACTGCCGGACTTCGTTGGCTTGACCATCGCAGTTCACAACGGGAAGCAGCACATCCCCGTTTATGTGAGCGAGAACATGGTTGGCCACAAGCTTGGCGAATTCGCCGCAACGCGACTCTTCAAAGGCCACCCGGCCGACAAGAAGGTCGCGGCGCCTGGCAAGAAGTAAGGAGAGACGACATGCAAGTCTCAGCCAATCTCTACGGTGTGCGTTTGTCGGCCCAAAAGGGTCGCCTGGTTGCGGACATGATCCGCGGCAAGAAGGTTGACCACGCACTGAACATCCTGGCCTTCTCTCCCCAGAAGGGCGCCACCATCATCAAGAAAGTGCTTGAGTCGGCTATTGCCAACGCAGAGCACAACAACGGTGCCGACATCGACGAGTTGAAGGTGTCTCGCATCATGGTTGAAAAGGGCCCTGTGCTGAAGCGCTTCACTGCGCGTGCCAAAGGTCGCGGCAACCGAATCATCAAGCCCACTTGTCATGTGTTTCTGACGGTCGGCGACGGCAAGCAATAAGGAGCGACGATGGGACAAAAGATTCATCCGACCGGCTTCCGTCTTGCGGTCACCAAGAACTGGACGTCCAAGTGGTATGCCAACAGCAAGAATTTCCCGCTGATGCTGGCAGAGGACATCAAGGTTCGTGAGTATTTGAAGAAAAAACTCGCCCACGCGTCTGTAGGCAGAATCATCATCGAGCGTCCTGCCAAGAATGCCAAGATCACAATTTACTCGGCGCGTCCGGGTGTGGTCATCGGCAAGAAAGGCGAGGACATCGAAACCTTGCGCGCCGATCTGGGCAAGCTGATGAGCGTGCCGGTGCACGTCAACATCGAAGAAATCCGCAAGCCCGAAGTTGACGCCCAGCTGATCTCTGATTCCATCACGGGTCAATTGGCCAAGCGCGTGATGTTCCGCCGCGCCATGAAGCGCGCAATGCAAAACGCCATGCGTCTCGGTGCCCAGGGTATCAAGATCATCTCGTCTGGCCGTCTGAACGGCGCCGAAATCGCGCGTACCGAGTGGTATCGCGAAGGTCGTGTGCCGCTCCATACACTGCGTGCCGACATTGATTACGGCTTCTCCGAAGCCCGCACTACTTACGGCATCATCGGTGTGAAGGTTCTCGTCTACAAGGGCCAGATCCTCGCCAAGGGCGAGCAGCCGGCCGCACCCGAGCCCGTTGCCCAACCTGAGCAACCGCGCCGTGGCAGAAAACCAGGAGTGAAAAATGCTGCAGCCAGCTAGAAGGAAGTACCGCAAGGAGCAGAAGGGCCGCAACACCGGCGTCGCCACACGCGGTGCCAAGGTGTCCTTCGGCGAGTTCGGACTCAAAGCCATCGGCCGCGGTCGTCTGACCGCCCGTCAGATCGAAGCTGCGCGCCGCGCCATGACCCGTCACATCAAGCGGGGTGGTCGCGTGTGGATTCGCATCTTCCCCGACAAGCCGATCTCCAAGAAACCTGCCGAAGTCCGCATGGGTAACGGCAAGGGTTCGCCCGAGTACTTCGTGGCTGAGATCGTGCCGGGCAAGGTGTTGTACGAGATGGACGGCGTGGACGAGAAGTTGGCGCGCGAGGCATTTGCGCTGGCTGCCGCCAAGCTGCCTATCAAGACGACCTTCGTGCATCGTCTGCTGGGTTAAGAAGGAGCTACGAACATGAACCTCAAGGAAATGCGGACCAAGTCCGCCGATGACCTGAATAAGGAACTGCTGGAACTGCGCAAGGCACAGTTCGGCCTGCGCATGCAGCAAGCCACCCAGCAGCTCACCAACACCAGCGAACTGGGCAAGATGAAGCGCAACATCGCGCGCATCAAGACCGTGCTGAACGAGAAGTCGAGGGCCGCCTGATGACCACCGCCGCCACTGAAAGCAAACTGAAGCGCACGCTGACCGGCAAGGTCGTCAGCGACAAGATGGACAAGACGGTCACGGTGCTGGTTGAGCGTCGCGTGATGCATCCCGTGCTGGGCAAGGTCGTGCGTCGTTCCAAGAAGTACCACGCTCACAGCGAGAACAACGAGTTCAAGTCCGGCGACGTGGTGCAGATCGAGGAGACGAAGCCCATCTCCAAGACCAAGGCCTGGAAAGTTTCCAAGCTGGTCGAGAAGGCGCGCGCTGAGTAATTCCGTCCAAACAGCGCTTTAGTTGAAAAGGCCCGCGCATGCGGGCCTTTTCATTTGCGCGGCATGACTTCAGCCGATGGCTTGCAGGATATCTGCCTTCAGGTCCGCGACATCCTCGATGCCAACCGAAAGTCTGACAAGCCCGTCGCTGATCCCGAGTTCCTTGCGAATACTCGCAGGAATGGAGGCATGGGTCATGATGGCGGGATGTTCCGCCAGGCTCTCGACGCCACCAAGACTTTCGGCACATGCGAATATTCGCAGTCGTTCCAGAAAGCGCCGGGCGTCATCCAGCCCACCCTTCAGCACAAACGTCACCATGCCTCCAAAGCCGTGCATCTGACGTTTGGCCAGCTCATGCTGCGGATGTGAAGCCAGCCCTGGATAGTGCACTCGCTCGACACCACGCAGAGTCTGAAGCCACGCCGCAATCTCTGCAGCACTGTCGCAGTGGCGTGCCATGCGCAACGGCAGTGTTTTGAGACCACGAAGTGCAAGAAAGCTGTCGAATGGACCCAGAATGCCGCCAACTGCGTTCTGCAGGAATGCAAGCTTCTCCGCCAAAGCGCCTTGCTCCCGCACAACCACCATGCCACCCACCATGTCCGAGTGGCCATTCAGGTACTTGGTCACCGAGTGCACCACCAGATCAAAGCCATGATCGAGCGGGCGCTGGATCCACGGCGTGGCAAAGGTGTTGTCGGCCACGGTGATGAGCTTGTGTCTGCGTGCAATCGCCGCCACCGCGGCCAGATCCACCAGCTTGAGCAGGGGGTTGCTGGGGGACTCCACCCAGATCATGCGAGTGTTGGGGCGGATCGCCGCTTCGATGCGTGCCGGGTCCGACATGTCCAGGAAAGTGAAGTCCAGACCTGCAGAAACCTTGCGTACTCGTTCGAATAGCCGATAGGTGCCGCCGTAAAGATCGTCGAGAGCGATGATATGGCTGCCGGTGTCGAGTGTGTCCAGTATCGTGGCTGACGCAGCAAGACCTGATGCGAAGGCGAAGCCCTGCACGCCGTTTTCCAGATCGGCCACACAGCGCTCAAAGGCCATCCGGGTCGGATTTTGCGTACGAGCGTATTCGAATCCCTGGTGGACGCCAGGACTCTTCTGCGCGTAGGTCGATGTTGCATAGATGGGTTGCATCACCGCACCGGTGCTGGGATCGTGATGCTGACCAGCATGGATTGCGCGAGTGGAAAACGAAGTGGATTTGGTCATGGCGAATATTCGCAAGAGATGTTTGGCGGCGTCACTGTATGCGGCGGCGCAAGTAATTCAGCATGTCGTAGCGGGTAATGAGGCCCAGGAACTGTTCCCCCCGCTCAACGATCGCAACATGCCCGCGATCGAAGATGGGCAGTAGACGTGAGATGGGCGAGTCCACCTGAAGGGTGTCCAGCTTCGCCGTCATGGCCTCGCGCACCGGTGCGCGAAATCGCTGTTCGTCGCCGTACACCGAAAGCAGAATGTCGGACTCATCAAGGATCCCGACGACCTTGTCGTTCTCCAATACCGGCAGCTGCTGAAAGTCGTAGAGCTTCATTCGCGCATAGGCCGTCTGCAGGGTGTCATCGGGGCGGATTGTGATGGTGGCGCGATCGTTGTGACGCCGCGCAATCAGGTCCGACAAATCACCCTTGTACTCGCGCTGGATGATTCCCTGGTCGGTGAGCCAATAGTCGTTGTACATCTTGGACAGGTACTTGCCACCCACGTCGCAGATGATGGTGACGACCCGCTTGGGCGTCGTCTGTTCCTTGCAGTAGCGCAAAGCCGCGGCAAGAAGCGTACCCGAGGACGAACCGCCCATGATGCCTTCGCGCTGAAGCAGCTCTCTCGCGGCGAGCATGGCCTCTCCGTCCGAGACATAGTAGCCGCACCGCGCAAGCTTGATGTCCAGGTTGGCGGGCACATAGTCCCCGCCTATGCCCTCCACCAGCCAAGAGCCGCTGGGGCTGTGTGTGCCCGTATTGACCAGGTCGGCAAGGATCGACCCCTTGGGATCAGCGAGAATCATCTCTGTGGATGGTGAGACTCGTGCAAAGAAGCGGCCCATGCCCGTCAACGTGCCCCCGGAGCCCACGCCGCACACAACAGCATCAAGACGGTGATCCATCTGCTCCCACAGTTCCGGTGCGGTCCAAGTCTCATGGGTCGCCGGATTCGCGGGATTGGAAAATTGATCGATGCAGTGTGCGCTTCGTCCCGCGGCAAGCATCTCGGCTGTGATGCGCTTGGCCATATCCTGGTAGTACTCCGGGTGACCCTTGCTCACGTCGGAGCGAGTCATCACGATCTCGACACCCATGGCGCGCAGATGGAAGATCTTCTCCTGGCTCATCTTGTCCGGTATGACGAGGAGCAGTTTGTAGCCCTTGTGGATTGCTGCAAGGGCGAGTCCGAGACCCGTGTTTCCGGCCGTGGCTTCGACGATGGTACCGCCGGGCTGAATCTTTTCGGCCTGCTCGGCCGCTTCGATCATGCGCAGGCCGATCCGATCCTTGATGGAGCCAGCGGGATTGTTGCACTCAAGTTTTGCGTACAACTCGCAAGGACCGGTGTCGAGGTTCTTGAGGCGTACCAGGGGTGTGTTGCCAATCAGGTCGAGAATGTTTCCGTAACGGGCCATGGGTTGGATCTCTCCGTGGACGCGCGCCATGCGGCTTGTGGCTGCTTGGGCGGGGGTGGGCGGGAAAAGTGCGTAATTCTACGCTGCCCCGGCCGCCTTGCGACCGGGTGCCCGGCCGAGCACCAGCGCCATGCCAGCCAGAATCGTCAAGGTGCCGAGAACAGAGGTGAGATCTACGGTTTCCCCGAAGAACAGCACGCCCCAAATTGATCCGAACACCGGAATGAGGAACGTGACCGAGATGGCCCTGGAGGGACCGACATCCCGGATCAACCTGAAGTAGATCACGTAGGCCACGCCACTGCAGACCACTGCGAGGACCGCTGTGGCCACCAGAACTGTCGTAGATGGCCATGAGCTGGGGAGACTTGGTACCGCGAAAATGGTCAGAGGCAGCGCCGGAAAAAACAATGTTCCAGTTGCAAGCCCCATGTTGGGCGCGCCGCCGAGATGCTTCTTCGTATGCACGGCGAAGTATCCATATGACGCGGTCGCCAGAACGCAAGCGGCTGCTCCTAGCAGTAGATCGGTCGTGACGTCCACCGGCCCCAGCCGCACGAGGATCCCGACGCCCATGAAGCCGAGCGCGATACCGGCGAGCTTCCGTCCTGACAGATGTTCACCCAGCAATGCGGCCGAGAACAGGGCGCCGAAGAGCGGCGAGAGCGCGTTCAGCACCGAGCCATAGGTGGCGGGAAGGGTCTTCATGGCGTAACCGATCAGGCTGAAGGGGATGGCCGAGCTCAATGCACCGATGAACAAATACTGCTTCCACCATCTGCGCATTCCGAGGTCGGTACCCAGTATCAATGCGTAGCCACACAACAAGAGGCCGCCCAAGATCATTCTGATCCACGCTGTGCCCATGCCGCTCAGTGCCGGCGCGACGATTCGCATCAGCGCGTACGAGCCGCCCCAAATCGCAGCGAGAATGATGAGGCGGGCAATATCCTGGTTGCGCATTGTGGACTGATGGTTGCAAAGGCGCGAGTGTACTCGCATGGTTTGTGGCATCCGTCCCGTATCTTGCTTCCATTGGATGCAGCGAATATTCGGTGCGGCCGTTCAGCCATCCACCGACCTGCCCATGGCAGTTGATCCTCCCAGCTCGTTCAGGCGCCGCTCCAGATACTTGCGCTCACCCGTGTTGCGAACCAATGCAAGCGCTCTGAGATAGCACTCGCGAGCCGCTGCAACATTGCCAAGACGTCGGTGCAGATCGGCTTTGGCGGCATGGAGCAGGTGATAGGTATCGAGAGAACCGCGGGCCTCGATTCTCTCAATCCATTCCAAGCCGGCGACAAGGTTCCCAGCCATTGCCAGCGCCACTGCGGCGTTGAGGTGTACCACGGGTGTATCGAGATGGCGCAACAGCGCGCCGTAGAGCGCGGAAATCTGCGGCCAGTCGGTACTTGCGGCTGACTTGGCGCCGGCGTGCAGTGCCGCGATTGCCGCCTGAATCTGGTACGGTCCGGGTCGATTGACCAACAGCGCGGTGTCCAACAATGCGATGCCGTCACGGATTCGCGGCTGATCCCAGTGAGCGCGGTCCTGCTCTTCAAGAGGGATGAGCGTGCCATCGTCCGATTCGCGCGTGCAGCGTCGTGCATCATGCATCAGCATCAATGCCAACAAACCGCTCGCCTCAGGTTCGGAAGGAAGCAAAATGACCAGCAGCTTCCCCAACCGGATCGCCTCGGCAATCAGGTCTGGGCGAGTCAGGCGCTCATGAGATGTGGCGCTGTACCCTTCGTTGAATACCAGATAGATGACGGAGAGCACGGCGGCGAGCCGTTCCGGCAGATCGACTTCTGCGGGCACCACATAGGGAATTCGGGCGGTTGCGATTTTGCGCTTGGCGCGGACAATCTTCTGCGCGGTTGTGGCCTCCGGCTCCACAAATGCTCGCGCGATTTCCGCAGTGCTGAGTTGGCACAACAAGCGCAAAGCCAGCGCCATCTGCGCTGATTGTGCGAGGGCAGGATGGCAGCAGGTGAAGATCAGGCGCAGGCGGTCGTCCGCAAGCGCGGAAGCTTCCGCTGTTTCAGTTTCCTCGACGAGCATGGCTGACAGCAAGGCCTCACCGTCAGGCACGATCCTTCGGTTGCGGCGCAGGAGATCGATGCCGCGGTTTCGGGCGACGCGGGTGAGCCACGCAGCGGGATTCTGAGGCATGCCCTCAACCGGCCAAGACTGTAGCGCCCGCGAATAAGCGTCCTGCAGCGCTTCCTCTGCGATATCGATGTTGCCAAGTCGCCGGATCAGTCCTGCAAGAATGCGCGCGCCTTCGCGGCGATGCAGTGTGTCTATTGCTCGATGGAGCATGATGGGGTGTGCTGTCTGGCGGCAAACGCCCCGGGCAAGCACAGAACATGCTCGCCCAGGGGAGTCGAGTGTTCAGTCAGAGCTCTCCGCCTGGTTGTCAGTTTGCGGTCTGATTTCAATGGACCCGTTCAGTGCGGATGGAATCTTTGCAGCCCACTTGATCGCCTCGTCCAGACTGGGCACGTCAATCAGGTAATAGCCGCCCAATTGCTCCTTGGTTTCGGCGAACGGACCATCAGTGGTGAGGACTTTGCCATTCCTCACCCGTACCGTTGTTGCCGTGGCGACGGGCGCCAGTTCCGAGCCGCCCCGCATTGCACCCGACGCGGCGAGCTCCTCGGTGTACGCCATGTAGTCCCTGTAGACCTGCTGAATCTCTGCCTCGGACATTCCTGTCCAGGCCTTCTCGTCCGAATAGATCAAAAGCATGTAATGCATGAAGTGCTCCTTTCATGGTGTAGGGGTCATCCTGCCAGCTGCGGGCTGAAATGCTCTTGGAGCTCGCTCCTGGGCTGATCTACAACGATTGCCGCGCAGTCGAATCGACATTCGGGGCCGAAAATATTTTTCCTTTTTATATCATATAGTTGCGACCCACTCTTGGTTGACTGTAGACAATCGGTAGGCACATCAAGGCCGGCACGAGGACCGTGATCTCACCGCAGGCCCCTGATTAATCTACAAAACTGCTTGTCAAGCACGCAGGCATTCTTCTATAATCGAAATCTTTGCTGCTCCCGGCCTGGGCTTCGATGGCTGGGAGTCCAACCGGCTCCCTGGGAAAACCTTGGAGACGGCCCGTGAGTCTGCCGAAGCCGCCTTGGGCTGTTGACAAGGCTTTAAGCGAACGGGCCCCAAAGCAGTAACGCAGTTGCAGCAATACCTAAACCCGCTTGTCGCTTCGCTGAAGTGCCAAGCTAGAACGGATCCAAAACTGGGCCGCACCCATGCTCATGCATGACGCGGGTTAAGTTGGAGAGAGAAAAATGATCCAGATGCAGTCGATTCTCGACGTGGCCGACAATACCGGCGCGCGTTCGGTGATGTGTATCAAGGTCCTGGGCGGCTCAAAGCGCCGTTATGCCGGGATTGGTGACGTGATCAAGGTCAGCGTGAAGTCCGCTGCTCCCCGTGGTCGCGTTAAGAAGGGCGAGATTTACAACGCCGTGGTGGTGCGTACCGCCAAAGGCGTGCGCCGCAACGATGGTTCGCTGGTCAAGTTCGACTCCAATGCGGCCGTGTTGCTCAACCCCAAGCTCGAGCCGATTGGCACGCGCATCTTCGGACCCGTGACGCGCGAACTGCGCACGGAGCGCTTCATGAAGATCGTGTCCTTGGCGCCCGAAGTGTTGTAAGGAGCGTTGGCCATGAACAAAATTCGCAAGGGCGACCAAGTGGTCGTCACCACGGGCAAGGACAAAGGCAAGCGCGGGACCGTACTGCGCGTGCTGCCTGATACCGAGAAGCTCGTCATCGAGGGCATCAATCGGGTCAAGAAGCATCAGAAGCCGAATCCGATCAAGGGTCTGACTGGCGGCATCGTGGACAAGGAAATGCCTATCCACGTGTCGAACGTCGCGATCTTCAACGCCGCAACGGGCAAGCCTGACCGTGTCGGTTTCAAGTTCCTCGCCGCCCAGGGCGAAGAAAAGCCCCGCAAGGTGCGTTTCTTCAAGTCCAACGGCGAAGTCGTCGACGCATAAGGAGCGCTGAAAATGGCTCGCCTGCATACGTATTACAAAGAGACTGTGGTGCCGCAGCTGATCAAGCAGTTCGGCTACAAGTCTGTCATGGAAGTGCCGCGCATCACCAAAATCACGCTGAACATGGGCGTGGGTGAGGCGGTCGCTGACAAAAAGATCATGGAGCACGCGGTTGGTGACATGCAAAAAATCGCCGGCCAAAAGCCTGTGGTCACCAAGTCGAAGAAGTCGATCGCCGGCTTCAAGATTCGTGATGGCTACCCCATCGGTTGCATGGTCACGCTTCGCGCCGGGCGCATGTACGAGTTTCTGGACCGCCTGGTGACGATTTCCCTGCCCCGTGTTCGCGATTTTCGTGGCATTTCGGCCAAGTCATTTGATGGCCGTGGCAACTACAACATGGGTGTGAAAGAGCAGATCATTTTCCCGGAGATCGAGTACGACAAGATCGATGCGATCCGCGGCATGAACATCTCCATCACCACCACCGCGAAAACGGATGAAGAAGCCAAGGCGCTTCTCTCCGCTTTCAAGTTCCCTTTCAAGAATTGAGGTTGACGTGGCCAAACTCGCACTGATCAATCGCGAAGAGAAGCGTCGCAAGCTGGTCGCCAAGTTCGCGGCCAAGCGCGCTGAACTCACCAAGGTCATCAATGACCAGAGCCTGCCCGAGGAAGAGCGCTATGCCGCCCGCCTCAAGTTGCAGGCCCTGCCGCGCAACGCCAACCCGACCCGCCAGCGTAATCGCTGCGCCATCACCGGCCGCCCCCGTGGCGTGTTCCGCAAGTTCGGCCTGGCTCGCTTGAAGCTTCGCGATATCGCGATGAAGGGCGAGATTCCCGGTCTGACCAAGGCAAGCTGGTAAGGAGTCCGATATGAGCATGAGTGATCCCATTGCAGACATGCTGACCCGCATCCGTAACGCGCAAGCGACGGAAAAGGCGATGGTCAGTGTTCCCTCCTCCAAGGTCAAACTGGCTATTGCCAAGGTGCTGAAGGATGAGGGCTACATCGACAATTTCGCGGTGCGCGATGCCGAAGGCAAGCCACAGCTCGAGATTGCGCTGAAATACTACGCAGGCAAGCCGGTCATCGAGAAAATCGAGCGTGTATCGCGTCCGGGCCTCCGCATTTATCGCGGCAGCGAAGCCATTCCCCAGGTGATGAACGGCCTTGGCGTGGCAATCGTTTCGACTTCCAAGGGTGTGATGACTGATCGCAAGGCGCGCCAGACCGGTGTGGGCGGCGAAGTCCTCTGCATCGTCGTTTAAGGGAGAGAGACATGTCACGAATTGGTAAGGCGCCCATCACGCTGCCCGCGAAGGTTGAAGTGGCCATCAGCGCGCAGGAAATCAGTGTCAAGGGCCCGCTGGGTACGCTCAAGCAGGCGGCCAGCAAGCTGGTCATGATCAAGAAAGACGGCGACAAGCTGGTGTTCGAAGCGGCTGATGGATCGAAGCAGGCCAATGCGATGTCCGGAACGCTGCGCGCGCTCGTCGCCAACATGGTGCAGGGTGTCGACAAGGGCTTTGAGAAGAAGCTGACGCTGGTCGGCGTGGGCTACAAGGCCCAGGCACAAGGCAGCAAGTTGAACCTGGCGCTTGGTTTTTCGCATCCCGTCGTGCATGACATGCCTGAAGGCGTGAAATGCGAGACGCCGGTGCCGACGGAAATCGTCATCAAGGGCTCCGACAAGCAGAAAGTCGGTCAGGTCGCAGCGGAAATCCGCGCCTACAAGGCGCCCGAACCCTACAAGGGCAAGGGTGTTCGCTACAGCGACGAGAAAGTGGTCATCAAAGAGACCAAGAAGAAGTAAGCGAGGCAGCCATGACAGACAAAAACATCGCGCGGATCCGTCGCGCAGCCAAAGCCCGGGCAGTCATTGCCCGCATCAAGGCCGTGCGTCTTTCGGTGCACCGCACCAATTCGCATATTTACGCTCAGGTCATCGACGCGACTGGCGGCAAAGTGCTTGCCGCCGCATCGACCGCCGAGAAGGCGCTGCGCGCCCAGTTGAAGAATGGCGGCAACAAGGATGCAGCCATTCTGATCGGCAAAGAGATCGCGGCACGCGCAAAGAAGGCTGGCGTGGAAGCTGTTGCGTTCGACCGCAGCGGTTACAGCTATCACGGCCGCGTCAAGGCGCTGGCAGATGCTGCCCGTGAAGGCGGACTCAAGTTCTAGTCGCCCACTGACCCGACATCGAGATTACGACTATGGCAAAGATTGAAATGCAAGACGACAAAGGCGACGGCCTGCGCGAGAAGATGATCTCCGTGAACCGTGTCACCAAGGTGGTAAAGGGTGGCCGCATTCTCGGTTTCGCCGCCCTGACCGTCGTGGGTGACGGTGACGGCGCCGTTGGCATGGGCAAGGGCAAGTCCCGCGAAGTGCCTGTTGCTGTGCAAAAGGCAATGGAGTCCGCGCGCCGCAACATGCGCAAGGTCGCCATCAAGAATGGCACCATTCATCACGAAGTGCTGGGCAAGCATGGTTCCACGACCGTCATGATGAAGCCGGCGCCGGAAGGCAACGGTATCAAGGCAGGTGGCGCAATGCGCGCCGTCTTCGAGGTGATGGGTATCACCAACATCTCGGCCAAGTGCCACGGCTCCACCAATCCTTACAACGTGGTTCGCGCCACGCTCGATGGCCTGGCGCAGCAGATGCGTCCGTCCGAAATCGCCGCCAAGCGCGGCAAGTCTGTTGAAGACATTCTGGGATAAGCCATGACAGCCAAGAAAACCATCAAGGTCACGCTGGTCAAGGGACTTCGCGGCACGATCGAACAGCATCGCGCCTGCGTGCGCGGCCTGGGTCTGCGTCGCCGCGAGCACGTCGTCGAGCTGGAAGACACGCCGGCAGTGCGCGGCATGATCAACAAGGTGAGCTACCTCGTAAAAGTCGTGGCCTGAGCAACTGGAGCATCACATGGAATTGAACACCATTAAGCCCGCTGAGGGTTCAAAGAAAGAGCGCCGCCGAGTAGGCCGCGGTATTGGTTCAGGCTTGGGCAAAACCGCCGGTCGCGGGCACAAGGGTCAGAAGTCCCGTGCAGGCGGCTTCCACAAGGTGGGCTTTGAGGGCGGTCAGATGCCGCTGCAGCGCCGTTTGCCGAAGCGCGGCTTCATTTCGCTGACCCGTAACGACACCGCCGAAGTGCGCCTTGGTGATCTGTCCAAGTTGAAAGCCGACGCGATCGACCTCACCGTGCTGAAGCAGGCTGGTCTGGTTCCTGCTGGCGCACTGCAGGCCAAGGTCATTCTGGCTGGCAAGCTGGACAAGAAAGTCAAGATCGTCGGCCTCGGCGTGACCAAGGGCGCGAAAGCGGCCATTGAAGCCGCAGGCGGCAGCATCGAGGCTGCGCCAGCAGCCTGAGCTGAAGCACGAATATTCGCAAGGATTACGATTTGTCCTCCAACCCAATCGCAGCAGTCAGCCAGCTCGGAGATCTGAAGCGTCGCCTGTGGTTTCTTGTGGGCGCGATCATTGTCTTCCGCATCGGCACGCACATTCCCGTGCCGGGCATTGATGCGAACGAGCTGACCAAGCTTTTCCAGCAGTCAGGAAATATCCTGGGCATGTTCAACATGTTCTCGGGTGGCGCGCTTGAGCGCTTTTCCGTGTTGGCGCTGGGAATCATGCCGTACATTTCTGCCTCTATCATCATGCAGCTGATGACCGTGGTGGTGCCCTCCCTTGAGCAGTTGAAGAAGGAAGGCGAGGCTGGCCGACGCAAGATCACGCAGTACACCCGCTACGGAACGCTCGCGCTGGCGCTGTTCCAGGCATTTGGCATCGCGATCGCGCTGGAGTCGCAGGCAGGTCTGGTGCTGGAGCCTGGCGTCATGTTCAGACTCACAACGACCATCACGCTGGTCACGGGCACGATGTTCCTGATGTGGCTGGGTGAGCAGGTCACCGAGCGCGGTATCGGCAACGGTATCTCCATCCTGATTTTCGCCGGCATCGTCGCAGGCATGCCGTCTGCCATCGCCGGCACGCTTGAGCTGGCCCGGACAGGCGCCATGTCGATCGCAGTCGTGATGTTGATCGTGGCGCTGGTGATCGCGGTGACCTACGCCGTTGTCTTTGTCGAGCGTGGTCAGCGCAAGATTCTGGTGAACTACGCCAAGCGTCAGGTGGGCAACAAGCTGTACGGTGGCCAGTCCTCGCACTTGCCGCTGAAGCTCAACATGGCCGGTGTCATTCCGCCCATCTTCGCGTCCTCGATCATCCTGTTTCCGGCAACTGCAGCAGGCTGGTTTGGTACGGGTTCGGACAGCATGACGTGGCTGAAGGATGTCGGCGCAGCCCTGTCACCGGGGCAGCCGCTTTACACGGTGCTCTATGCAGCTGCGATCATCTTCTTCTGCTTCTTCTACACCGCTCTGGTCTTCAACTCGAAGGAAACCGCGGACAATCTGAAGAAGAGCGGTGCATTTGTTCCTGGTATCCGCCCTGGTGAGCAGACGGCCAAGTTCATTGACAAGATTCTGATGCGCCTCACTCTGGTTGGTGCCGCGTACATCACTGCAGTGTGTCTGTTGCCCGAGTTCTTGCGCATGCAGTACAACGTGCCCTTCTATTTTGGCGGCACATCGCTTTTGATCATTGTGGTGACGACCATGGATTTCATGGCGCAACTGCAGGCTTATCTGATGACGCATCAGTACGAGAGCCTGCTCAAGAAGGCGAATTTCAAAGGCACGGGCTTCCCGGTCCGCTGAAGTGCAGAACTGAATGGCAAAAGAAGAAACGATCCAGATGCAGGGAGAAATCCTGGAAACATTGCCCAACGCGATGTTCCGGGTGAAGTTGGAAAACGGTCATGTAGTGCTTGGACACATTTCGGGAAAGATGCGCATGCACTACATCCGCATCCTGCCGGGTGACAAGGTAACGGTGGAGCTGACGCCCTACGACCTGACCAAGGCAAGAATCACGTTCCGCGCCAAATAGCGCGGAGAGAAACAAGGAGCAAGAAAATGCGAGTGCAAGCTTCCGTTAAGAAAATCTGCCGCAAGTGCAAGGTTGTGCGGCGCAAGGGCGTCGTGCGCGTGATCTGTACCGATCCGCGTCACAAGCAGCGCCAAGGTTAATTTCAGGCATTCCGGATAGGCGAAGATCATGGCCCGTATCGCTGGTGTAAACATCCCCAATCATCAACACGCCGAGATCGCGTTGCAGGCGATCTATGGCATCGGTCGCACTCGCGCGCAGAAAATCTGCGCAGACGCCGGTGTGAACAAGTCGGCCAAGATCAAGGATCTGTCCGATACCGAAATGGACAAGCTGCGCGAGCAGATCGGCAAGTACGCCGTCGAAGGCGACCTGCGTCGTGAAGTTTCCATGAACATCAAGCGACTGATGGATCTTGGTTGCTATCGCGGCCAGCGCCATCGCAAGGGCCTGCCGGCCCGCGGCCAGCGCACCCGCACCAACGCACGTACCCGCAAGGGCCCGCGCAAAGCCATCCGACTGGCGAAGTAAGCATAGGAACTCATCATCATGGCTAAACCCACCGCCGCCACGCGCGTCCGCAAGAAGGTCAAGAAGAATGTGTCCGAGGGCAT
This sequence comes from Burkholderiales bacterium, assembly GCA_033764435.1. Taxonomy (GTDB): domain Bacteria; phylum Pseudomonadota; class Gammaproteobacteria; order Burkholderiales; family Usitatibacteraceae; genus JAEUMY01. The sequence goes on along the minus strand of JANRIX010000039.1, from coordinate 9,939 downwards.
CGCCCACGTGCACGCGTCCTTCAACAACACGATCATCACCATCACCGATCGCCAGGGCAATGCCTTGTCGTGGGCCACGTCCGGCGGCGCCGGCTTCAAGGGCTCACGCAAGTCGACTCCCTTTGCGGCACAGATGGCCGCCGAACAGGCTGGCAAGGCCGCACTCGAGTGCGGCGTGAAGAACCTGGAAGTGCGCATCAAGGGTCCCGGTCCCGGCCGTGAATCCGCCGTGCGCGCGCTGAACGCCCTGGGCATGAAGATTGTGTCCATCGCCGACGTGACGCCGGTCCCGCACAACGGATGCCGGCCGCCCAAGCGCCGTCGCATGTAAGGATCAAGGAGAATAACTGTGGCTCGTTATATTGGACCCAAGTGCAAGCTGTCCCGCCGTGAAGGCACCGACCTCTTTCTGAAGAGTGCGCGCCGTGGTTTGGACACCAAGTGCAAAATCGAATCCCGTCCCGGCCAGCACGGCGCCAAGCAGACGCGCGTGTCGGAATACGGCGTACAGTTGCGTGAGAAGCAGAAGATTCGCCGCATCTACGGCGTGCTGGAGCGTCAGTTCCGCGGCTACTTTGCCGAAGCGGAGCGGCGCAAGGGTGCGACCGGCGAGAACCTGCTGCAACTGCTCGAGTCGCGCTTGGACAACACCGTTTATCGCATGGGCTTTGGCTCGACGCGCGCTGAGGCCCGTCAGCTGGTGAGCCATGGCGCTGTCCTGGTCAATGGCAAGGCCGTCAACATTCCTTCCTATCTGCTGCGCGCCAATGATGTCGTGTCGCTGAAGGAGAAGGCTGCCAAGCAACTGCGCGTCCAGGACTCGCTGAAGCTGGCTGAATCCAACGGCTTCCCGAGCTGGGTCGAGGTTGATGTCAAGAAGGTGTCCGGTGTGTTCAAAGCTGCCCCGGACCGTTCCGAATTCGGTGCCGACATCAACGAACAGCTGGTGGTCGAACTCTATTCCAAGTAATCGTGCTTGACCGCCGGCCCGCTGAGAGCGGGCCGGCGGCCATTCCATTTTCAGGACCGAGGCCAAATACATGCAAAGCAACGCTACGACATTCCTCAAGCCGCGCATCATCGACGTCCAGAACATCTCGCCTTCGCATGCGAAGGTGTTCATGGAGCCGTTCGAGCGCGGCTATGGCCACACGCTTGGCAACGCACTGCGCCGCATCCTGCTGTCCTCCATGCCCGGCTATGCGCCGACCGAGGTGAAGATCTCCGGCGTGCTGCACGAGTACTCGACCATTGAAGGCGTCCAGGAGGATGTCGTCGACATTCTGCTGAACCTCAAGGGTCTGGTGCTGAAGCTGCACAACCGCAACGACGTGACGCTGAAGCTGAAGAAATCCACGCCCGGCCCCATCACTGGCGCGGACATCGAGCAGATCCATGATGTTGAAATCATCAATCCGGACCACGTCATCGCCAACCTGACGCCTGGTGGCAAGATCGAAATGCAAATCAAGGTCGAGAAGGGCCGCGGCTACGTGGCTGCCACCGCCCGTCGTGCCGACAATGATGGCCGTTCCATCGGTTCCATCCTCTTGGATGCGTCCTTCTCTCCCGTGCGTCGCGTGAGCTATGCCGTCGAAAGCGCCCGCGTCGAGCAGCGCACCGACCTGGACCGCTTGGTGATGGACATCGAGACCAATGGCGTGATCGAGCCGGAAGAGGCTGTGCGCTATGCGGCCCGCGTGCTGGTCGACCAGCTTTCCGTATTCGCCGACCTGCAGGGCACGCCGATGCAGCTCGAAGAAGCCAAGGCTCCGCAGATCGATCCGATCCTGCTGCAGCCCGTGGACGATCTCGAGCTCACCGTTCGTTCCGCCAACTGCCTCAAGGCCGAGAACATTTACTACATCGGTGACCTCATCCAGCGCACCGAGAACGAGCTGCTGAAGACCCCGAACCTGGGTCGCAAGTCGCTCAACGAAATCAAGGAAGTGCTGGCATCCAAGGGCCTGACCCTCGGCATGAAGCTTGAGAACTGGCCGGTTGCCGGACTCTCCAAGTAATCCCGCGGCACTGCGAATATTCGCAGTGCCGTTCTTTAACCCATAACAACAACAAGGCCGGTTGCTACCAGGCCAAGAGACTGAAAGGAATCAACCATGCGTCACCGTCACGGACTTCGCAAGCTCAATCGCACCAGCAGCCATCGTCTGGCCATGCTGCGCAACATGACCAACTCGCTCTTCCTGCACGAGGCCATCAAGACCACGCTGCCGAAGGCCAAAGAGCTGCGCAAGGTCGCCGAGCCCCTCATCACCCTGGGCAAGGAAGCCACGCTGGCCAATCGCCGTCTCGCATTCGCCCGTCTGCGCGATCGCGACATGGTCGGCAAGTAGTTCAATGAACTGGGTCCGCGCTACAAGGCGCGCAATGGCGGCTACCTCCGCATCCTGAAAATGGGTTTCCGCGTGGGCGACAATGCCCCCATGGCCCTGGTGGAACTGGTGGACCGTCCCCAAGTGGCTGAGCCGGCAGAGGACAGCGCCGAGTAATCTGGCGAGTATTCGCAGGAAAACAAAAGGCCGGGTTATCCCGGCCTTTCGCTTTTTTGGCGCTCTGTCTTGCGGCCAACGTGCGCTCAGACGCGCTCCCGGTCGGCCCAGTTCGCGGCGAAGCGGTTCAATTCACTTGCACTCTTCAACCCCAGCTTCTGCTTCAGATTGGCGCGATGCGCCTCGATGGTCTTCACGCTGCGATTGAGTTTTGTCGCGATTTCGCTGGAACCCAGTCCCAGGCCAATCATGCGCAACACCTCATACTCTCGGTCAGTCAGGTTGGAGAGCACCGACACCTGTTGCTGCGGCGCGCTGCCGCGCATTTTCTGCAGCAACAATGCCTGCATCCGGTCGGAGAGGTACACCTCGCCACCCATGATCTTGCGAATGGCGCTGATGACCTTGTCAGTCGCCTCCTGCTTCATGATGTAACCTTTGGCGCCGGCGCGGAATGAGCGCTCACCGTGGATCAGCTCATCGTGCATGCTGATCACGAGCACTGGGACATCCGAATGCCGTCCCGCCATCGTCTTGATGAGCTCGATACCCGAGAGACCGGGCAGCGAGATGTCGGTGATGAGAAGGTCAGGCTTGACGCCATTCTGCATCTGTTCCAATGCCGCCTCTGCGGACTCCGCGAGATAGGCCACCTCCATGTCTGACTCGCTGTTGATCAGCTGAGTCAATCCGTGCAGCACGATGGCATGGTCGTCGACCAGCATGATTTTGGCTTTCATCCGTTCTCCCATGTTCTTGCCGGCGCGATCGCGTCGGCATCAACCGGCAGCGCAACGGCGATTTCGGTGCCGCCGCCGGGCCGCCTTGAAACAGACAGCGACGCACCCATCACGCCACTGCGATATTTTATGCTGTGCAAAGCGGAGTCGCTGAGCGGCTCCGCATCATGTGCGCGAATGCCAATGCCGTTGTCGATCACCGCCAGCCGCGTCTCACCGCCAAGGGCAGTGAGCTCGATCATGATGTTCTTGGCATGGCTGTGCTTCAACGCATTGTTCACCGCTTCCTGCGCGATCCGATACAGGCCGCGCGCGATGAGCGTATCCGCAATCCGCGGCTCGCCGTCACACTCGAAGCGGCAATCAATCATGCCAAGACTGTTCACGTCATCAGCCAACTGCTGGAGCGCTTCGATCAGACCTTCCGGCCCCATGATGTGGGGAGAGAGACCGTGCGAAATCAACCGGGTCTGGCGAATGGTTTCGTTCACCAGTGCATGAACTCGTGCGGCATCAGCCGCCTCTGGCACGCCCTTCTCTGCAAGCTTCTTCTGCAGGGTCTTTGCCAGAAGCGCCGTGCCCGTCAGGTTCTGGCCCAATTCATCGTGCAACTCCAGGCCAACCTGTGCGAGTTCCTTTTCAATGGCCAGCAGCAGGCGGCGCTCCAGCTCGCGGCGACGTGATGCTTCCTTGCTCAACTCGGCATTGACCTCCGAAAGCTGCCGCGTGCGCTCGGCCAGATCAAGCTCGTACTTCTTCTGTTGGGTGATGAATCGCCCGATGCCCCGATACCCTCGAAACTTGCCGTCGTCGTCATAGAAGGGCTCGCCGCTGATGCTGGTGTACTCCAGCATGCGACCCTTGTCGGGATCGACCATGGTGATGACCAGATCCTTGAAGGGGCGGCGCGCAGCGATGTCGGCCTTATGCGCCGACCACACATCCGCCGGAGCGTGATAGAACGGATTCTCCCAGCGTCGTGTGCCGATGGAGCGCGGCACGATGCCAAGATACTTCTGTGCGCCCATCGAGAGCTGCGTGAAGCGATACTCGCTGTCCGTTTCCCAGTACAGGTCGGAGGTGAATTCGATGATCCGCCGGAATCGTTCCTCGCTCTCCCGCAGGGCGGTCAACGCGCGGCGGCGCTCGGTGACGTCACGGGAGCTTGCCTGGATGTGCGCAATGTGGCCGTCCCGGTCGTGAACCGATGCTGCGAGGCACTCCAGCCAGAGATAGTGGCCCGCGTGGTGGCGGTAGCGAAATTCCGCATGCAGCTCGACCCGCCCGACACGCAATTGCCGTTCAAACTCCGTCTGGAGCGCGCTCACGTCATCCGGATGCACCCAGTGATAGAAATTGAGTCCGACAATGTCGATGGGTGCGTAACCGGTGATGCGCTTGAATGAATTTGACGCGAAGCGCAGTGTGCCATCAAGCTCATGCAAGCTGACCAGGTCACGCATGTTGTCAGACAGCACGCGGTATTCGCGCTCGCTCTCCGCGAGGCGCAGTTGTGCCTCCTTGATGAGCGTGATGTCCTGGATGGTGCCGTGCGCCGTGTCGGCGCGCTGCCCCGCGTTCAACTGTGCTTCCGTACGTGTGCGCAACCAGCGGATGCGACCTGAGGCCGTCTGAACCCGATACTCACCTTCCACCACCTGGCCTTCCAGGACGCGCCGGAACGCACTGTTCACCTGCTCGCGATCTTCCGGATGAATGAGTCCCGTGAGCGCGGCTGTGCCGGTTGGCAATTCGAGTGGCCCACGCAGTTCCAGGATATCTCGCGCCTGTTCTGAGAACACGATCTTTCCGGAGCCGATATCCAGTGACCAGCTGCCGAGCCTTGCAACACGTTGTGCGGTGAGCAGATTGCGCCTGCTTTCCGCAAGCTGCGCCTCGGCCTCTTCGCGATGATGCAACTGACGGGCGAACATCCCGGTGAAGAGCAGAATGGCGATGGAGAGCCCCAGGGTGACTGCGCCGATGTACGCGGCCTGCGTCATCAGCCCGGCACGGGCCTCGCCTGCGTTACGTGACACGATCAACAAGAGGGCGGTACCCGGCACGCCGCGGGCTGCCATGTAAACGTCCCGGTTCATCAAGATCGAGGGATTGCGCGAGAAGCTCGGCGCGCCATCCGCAATCTTCACGAATGTCGGGTGGTCAGCAAAGCTCGTGCGCGGCAGGGACGGTACGGGAGGATAGGTGATGATGCTGAAGCCCTCGGTGGAGTACACCGAGATCCGACCTTCCTGGCCGAGCGCCAGATCACCATAGTTCTGCCTATCCAGCGCAAGGCCTGCGATGAGCACGCCGACAACCCGATTGCTGCGGTCGCGGACCGGCGTGCTCAGGGGAAGGACCGGCCGATCATCATCAGCCATTCTTCGTGGTGCGTGCGACCGGGGACCGGATTGCGAATATTCGCGGTAAAGCCGATCCAGTTCTCCCTGGGCCAGCGGCAGGGTGCTCTTTGCGTCCTTGCGGCGCAATGCCTTCAGGCGACCGTCACCATCCAGCAGCGCGACGAAACGCAGCGGGCTGGTTCCGGGCAGGATGTCCTTGAGCATGCCGGCAATCTGTTCATCGACTTTGGCCGGCCCGGCAGGTGTGCCGAGCTTGGTGCCCAATTCGTCTGCGGCCGCGGTCAACAGTCCCCGTGCGCCACGCACCTCTTCCGCCTGATGATCTGACAGCAGCGCGGCCAGATTGCCCAGTTCCAGTTCGATTGCCTGAAGTGAGCTGCGCTCGAACTGGCGATAGAAGCCGTAGGCAAAGACGATGATGCAGACGATGATCAGCGAGGCGAACAGCCACAGCATCCGGCTGTTCGAGAAGCCGACGGCGAACTCGATCGGCTCCGCAGCATCCTGCTGCCCGTTGCCGGCAATGGCGTCGGCACGCGAGAGATCGGCACTCTGCACGGGGGTCGCGGTGGTGGCGGTGTTGCTGCTCATGGGTCGAGAATAACAGCCCTTTGACTCGTACGGGAGGGGCCGTTCCGTCTCGGTAAATCACCTAGAGGACTGCCGGGAAACGGCTGTCTCCAACTCGGGTTTTTGAGCGGCCATTTCCGTCCCGCGCCTGATGTACCAAATGCCTTCACGGTCAGAGAATGGACTTGCAGTAATTTCCATTTCCCCTTCAGCCCGCATGCAACAGCTACGCGGGCTTTTTTTTGCCCGCATCCGCACTGGCAGGACTACTGCACCAGGATGATCCGATAGTCGTTGACGTTGGTCCGGGTTGGCCCGGTGATGATCAGATCGTCCAGCGCATGAAAAAATGTGAACGCGTCGTTGCGAGAAAGACACTTCATGCCGTCGAGGCCTTTCGCGGCAGCGCGGGGCAGCGAATCCGGGTAGAGCAGCGCGCCGGCGTTCTCTTCCGAGCCATCGATTCCGTCCGTGTCGCAGGCCAGCGCATGCACGCTTGGAAGGCCCGCCAGATCAATGCCGAGAGACAGCAGAAATTCGCTGCAACGGCCGCCGCGTCCGGAAAGCTGGTTGCGATCAGCGCCAGAACGGATGGTCACGGTGGTTTCTCCGCCGGAAATCAGCGCCACGGGCGGTTTCATCGGATGGTGGTAAGTCTGGATCTGCCGTGCCAATGCGGCGTAGACCTTGGCCACTTCCGCAGATTCGCCGGTGACGCTGTCGCCCAGAATCATGGGTGTGACCCCGCGCTGTTGCACATAGGCGGCGGCCATGGCAAGGCTGGCGTGTGCGGTCGCGATGACGCGGTTGTCGACGCGATCGAATACTGGATCGCCCGGCTTCAGCGACTCGGGCACCTCGCCACGGGAGCCTCGTGAGAGGTAGCGCGCCACGGACAAGGGCGGCGTCACGCCGTAGTAGTTGATGATGTTCAGGGCGTCCTGGAACGTCGTCGGATCCGGCGCCGTGGGGCCGGATGCGATGTGCGTCGGGTCATCACCGGTCACGTCGGAAATGATCAGTGAAATGATCCGTGCCTGCGTGAGGGCGGCCAGACGTCCGCCCTGGATGCGCGACAGATGCTTGCGCACGGTGTTCATCATCTGGATCGGTGCGCCGCAGCGTAGCAGCTCGCGCGTGACCTCCTTCAGGTCCGCCATGGGCACGCCGTCGACCGGCAGCGACAGGAGGCTGGAGCCGCCGCCGGAGATGAGCGCCAGCACCACATCGTTCGGGCCCAGCGCCGCCACCGCGTCATGGATCTCCCGCGCCGCGGCTTCGCCTTGGGTATCGGGCACTGGATGTCCGGCCTCCACGACGCGGATGCGTCGCAGCGGCAGGCCATGACCGTAGCGGGTGATGACCACGCCAGACAGGTTGACGGATTCCGGATAGGTGTCTTCCACGGCCTTGGCCATGCTTGCTGCGGCCTTGCCCGCCCCGATCACCAGAATTCTGCCGCCGGCGAACGTGGCAGGGTCGGGCAGATGAGGCGGCACGATTTGCAGCGGGTCCGCCGCATGCAAGGCCGCCTTGAAGCTGCCGATGAGAAGTTCGCGAACGTTCATGGCCGGTTCGTTGTTGTTATGAGGAGGTGAGCTGCATTCTAGCGCTGCGGCTATTTTTCGAACTTGATGGACAGGACAATGGAGCTCTGCGTGCGCTCGACGCCGTCGATGCGTCCGATGCGGTCCAGCACCTCATCCATTTGCTGGGTGGATTCGGTTTCGACCATGGCGAGGTAGTCGAAGGTGCCCGACAGCGCATACGCCCCGCGAATATTCGCAAGAGACTTGAGATCGCGCATCACCGCCTCTGCCCGCTTCGGGTTCACGGCCATGAGGACGTGCGCCGTGATGGACGGGCGCCGCGCCGGATTGCCCAGCTTCACCGTGTACCCCTCGATGATGCCCGAGGCTTCCAGTCGGCGGATTCGCTCCTGCACCGTGTTGCGCGCCACACCCAGCTTGCGGGCCAGCGAAGAGGTGCTTTCCCGGGCGTTGGCCTGGAGCAGGGCGATCAGTTCGAGGTCTTTCGGGCTCATATTGAGCAGACTGTACAACCAATCCGCCATTTTGCTCAATATCTACCTGCAATCAGACAGATTGCAGGCTGCAATTTGACAGGCCCGCTGGGTATGCTTTCGCCCATTGAATCCACGCTCTGGGGGGGCCACATCATGACCAAACTCGTACTGCTCGGCGCCGGCAAGATCGGCGATGCCATCGTTCACCTGCTTTCGCAAACCGGCGACTACCAGATCACGGTGGCCGATAGCGATCAAGCCCGCCTGGACCTCATCCCCGAGAAGTCAGCAAAGCGTGGCAAGGCCGACATTCGTGACGCCGTCACGCTGAAGTCGATCCTGGCTGGCCAGGACGTGGTGCTGTCCGCCTGCCCGTACTACCTGACGCCCGTCATCGCCGCTGCGGCCAAGGAATGCAAGGTCCACTACCTCGACCTCACCGAGGACGTGGAAAGCACCCGCACCGTGCAGAAACTGTCCCAGGGTGCAGATCGCGCGTTCATTCCCCAGTGCGGTCTTGCTCCTGGCTTCATCTCCATCGCGGCACACGACGTGGCCAAGCGTTTCGACGAGTTGCGTGAAGTGAACATGCGGGTCGGCGCGCTACCGCTCTATCCCACCAATGCGCTGAAGTACAACCTGACCTGGTCCACTGACGGCCTGATCAACGAATACTGCAATCCCTGCCTCTCCATCCGTGACGGCCAGCAGATCGAGACGCTGCCGCTGGAAGAGATGGAGCATTTCTCGCTGGAAGGCGTGGACTATGAGGCGTTCAACACCTCCGGCGGTCTGGGCACGCTGACCGAGACCCTGCATGGCAAGGTCGAGAACCTCAACTACAAGACCGTGCGCTATCCCGGCCATCGCGACATCATGAAGATGCTGGTGCGTGACCTGCGCCTGGACCGTCGTCGCGATTTGCTGAAGGACGTGATGGAAGCCGCCATTCCGATGACGCTGCAGGATGTCGTGTTGGTGTTCGTGACTGTCAGCGGTATGAAGAGCGGTCGTCTCATGCAGGAAACCTTCGTGCGCAAGATCTATGCGCAACAGGTGGCGGGCAAGTTGCTTTCCGCTATCCAGCTCACCACGGCTTCCGGCATTTGCACGATGGTCGACATGCTGGTGAATGGCAAACTACCGCAGGCGGGTTTCGTGAAGCAGGAGCAAGCGTCGCTGGATGACTTCCTCGCCAATCGCTTCGGTAAGTACTACGGCAACGAGTACACTGGCGCGCCGGCCGGCAAGGCATTGCTGGCTGCGGCTTGAAACTTTTCGCGGCGACTGAACATGGCCATGCAAATCGAATCCCTCCTTTCCGAACTCGGCGTTGACCTGAAGGCGCATGCCGGCAAAGGCGTCATCGCGCGGACACCGGTAGACGGCACCGTGTTCGCCGAACTTGCTGCCAATACGCCCGCTGAAGTCGCGCAGGCAGTTGATGCCGCGCACCAGGCCTTCCTCGCCTGGCGTGTCATCCCTGCACCCAAGCGTGGTGAGCTGGTGCGAATATTCGGAGAGGAACTGCGTGCCGCCAAGGAGCCGCTGGGCAAGCTCGTGTCCATCGAGTCCGGCAAGATTTATCAGGAAGGCCTGGGCGAAGTGCAGGAGATGATCGACATCTGCGACTTTGCCGTCGGTCTCTCTCGCCAGCTCTACGGCCTTACCATTGCGTCCGAGCGGCCGGGCCATCGCATGATGGAAACCTGGCATCCGCTCGGTGT
>JANRIX010000038.1:0-1991 GCA_033764435.1 Burkholderiales bacterium | reverse complement strand
CCCAAGGCGCAATGGGCAAGGGCACCTGCGGGCGCAACGCGCTGGCAGGTGGCGATCCCGGCATGAGCCAAGGGACCGGAAGCGGCACGCCTCCGGGGAATTGGGCCTGCGTCTAGGCGGTTTGGGGGGCGGCGTCAAGCGGCAAGGGGGGCGGGCCTTGCGTGCGGGCGATGAAGACGGCGAGGGCGTCGCGTTGAGGCGGGCTGAAAGAGTCCATGATGGCGCCAGGGCTGTTCCACACCTCGACCCGCCGGTCCGAGCCGGTGGCGCGGGGGATGGTGACGGAGAGCGTGCAACTCTCTTCGCCGTCGGACACGGCGGTTTCGAGGCTGATCCGAACCTCTTGCAGGGGCACTTCCGTGAGCCGGCGTCGAAGCAGGCCGCGCGTGACGAGTGTCAGCCGAGCGCGGGGCAGATCGAAGGTCAGCGTCCTCGCGAAGGAGAAGAGCAGCGTCGTGAGCATGACCCAAAGCACGTAGGCGCCGAACAGGAACACGACCGTACAGATCAGGACCTCAACCGTGTGTTGCTCGGGGATCCAGCCGTTCCTTTCGGCCCAAGCCGGTGCAACCTTCTGCGCAATGGTCTGCACGGCCGGAACAATCCACGGCGGGGTCCAGCAGAGGAAGAACAGGAACCCGAGGACTGACGCGCCCAGGACCCGGTTTTCCAGCACCAGCCGTTCGGGCGTGTTTTCCTCGATCCGGATCATGGCGGGCTCGTCCGGTTGCCGTTTTCAATGAGCAGGGAATGCTGCACGCCTTCCGCATCGGGGGGCTGGGCGGCCCTGGCCGTTCCGCCAGCTACGAGCAGCTCAAAGAGGTCGTGGAGGGCCACCACCTGCGCGAGGGACGCGGCGGGAAGGCGCAGCAGAGAGTTGGCCCAGACCTCTTCCCGCGGTGCGCCGGGTTGCGCTGGCGGAACGGTCACGCTCAGGCATTGGTCGGGCTCGCCCTCTTCGTTCGGCGTCATGATGCCCAAGGCGACATCGGCAAGGGGAAAGCTGCGCACGGTGCCGCGCATGAGCCCGCGTTCCTCGAGGGTGACGGTGCCTGCCGAAAGATTGAAGACGAGCTTGCGCTCCGTGCGGGACAGAAGTTCGCGGACATGGCGGAGGAACAAGGAAACACCAAAGGCCAGCATCGCGAGCGAGACGGGGAGGCCGACCCAGGGAGACGTGTTCACCCGCACCATCACGCGATGCAGTTCGAAAAAGCCAGGCGCGATGAGGAACAAGGCAAAAGCGACGAAGAACGCCCCTACGCCCAACGTCCAAACTGTAAAGAAAGCAACGCCGGCGACCGCACTCCAGCGGTTGCTCTGGGCGATTACAACGCGGTCGGCGGTGTTCTCGACGATCTGCATCCCGGCAGTCTCCGGCAGTGCCAAACCAGAATAGCCTAAGCGCGGGTCACTGTCATGCGGCGAGTCGCGTGGTATCGGACCAGGGCGGCGGTTGGCGCATTGCCCCTCGCCGGGCGGATCATGCCTTCAGGGGTCCGGAATTCTGCGCGGCTTCGGCCCGGGCATCGGAGGGCGTCTGGCCAAAGCGTCGCTTGAACCGGCGGTTGAAGTAGGACAGGTCGCCGAAACCGGCTTCCAGTGCGATCGCGAGGACGGACCAGTCGGCGTAGCGCGGGCTGCCGAGCATCCGAAGCGCCGCCGCGAGGCGGATGTCCAGAACAAACTCGGTGAATGTCGTCCCGGCTTCCTCGAACAGCATCTGCACATAGCGTGGCGAAACGCCCTGCCGCAGGGCGACGTCCTGGATCGCAAGCAGCGGTTCCCGTCGCAAATCGGCCTTGATCACGTCGAGGCGCGCCGCGCGCACCCCGCGCCTGCGCGCCTCTTCTGCCCCGTCGCGTGTGGCACCGATCGCCAGGGCCATCAGATCGTAGACATGGTTCGCGACAAGGCGGTTGAGCTGCGGGTCCGGCAGGGCGGCGGGCAGGGTGTCAAGATAGGCCTGCAGGAGCCGCAGCGCCGGTGTA
>JANRIX010000024.1:0-5687 GCA_033764435.1 Burkholderiales bacterium | reverse complement strand
ACGCCAAGGCGCTCGGCCGCTCGCGCGAAATGCAGTTCTTCCGCGACCGCAACGAAATAGCGCAGTAGTCTGAGTTCCAATGCGGCCTCCTGTTTGCCTCGTTCCTGGCCTGCGTCCACCTCATGCGGATTGCGCCTCGCTTTCTCCTTCGATGATGGGAAAGAGGTTCTGGCTCTGCTTAGGAAGCAGATTCGCCCCGGTCCTGCTTACTCCATCAACGCCACCGACTTCACCTGTACCCACAGTTCGAGCCCAGGCTTGACACCAAGGGATGCAGCGGCCCGCTTCGTCAACCTGGACAGAAGGACGGTATCGCCTACCTGGACGCGCACAAGCGCAACTCCAGGATGCACATCGTCACCCACCGCATCAACGCGACCGCGGAGCACGTTCTGAATGCTGCTGGTCCCTGGCTGCTCGGCCAGACTCACGTCCCGCGCCAAGACGCGCACACGCACGCGACGACCCACCGCCAGCCCGGAATCTCTCGCCCACAGGCTGCCTCCCGAAAAGTCCACGCGCACGAGGTGCCAGTCCTTGTCCACCTCTGCGACGGTTGCATCAAGAACGGCACCGGCATCCTCGCCCAGCCGAATCGGCAGATCGAGCCGCGCCAGCGTGTCGGCCAAGGGGCCGCTCGCCAGTACCCGACCGTCCTCCATCGCTACCAGGTAGTCAGCCAGCCGAGCCACTTCATCCGGCGAGTGGCTGACGTAGAGCACTGGAATATCCAGCTCGTCATGCAGGCGTTCGAGGTAGGGCAGGATTTCCTGCTTGCGCTTCAAATCCAGCGCGGCGAGCGGTTCGTCCATCAGCAGCAGGCGCGGGCTGACGGCCAATGCCCGTGCCATGCCGACCCGCTGTCGTTCACCGCCCGACAGCCGATCCGGCTTACGGTCGAGCAGATGGCCGATGCCCAACAGTTCGATGGCCTGGTCCAGACTGACCCGCTGCTCGTCCGACATGCGCTTGAGGCCGTAGCGCAGATTGCTTATGACGGACAGATGCGAAAACAGGCTGGGCTCCTGGAACACGTAGCCGATCGGCCGCTTGTACGTCGGCACCCAGCGCTGCTCGTCCTGCCACACCTCGCCGTTGACGATGAGCCGACCTTGCGACGCACGCTCCAGCCCGGCGATACAGCGCAGCAGCGTCGTCTTGCCGGAACCGGAATGCCCGAACAGGGCCGTAACGCCCCGAGTGGGTAGGGTCAGATCCACATCGAGCGAGAACCCCGGCCAGTCGAGCCGGAAGCGCGCCTGAATGCCCATCGCGTCAGCCGCCATTTCTCGGGCGCGGACGCCAGGCGTACAGGATCAGCAGCACCAGGAAGGAGAAGATCAGCATCACCGCTGCCAGGCGATGCGCACTGGCATATTCCAAGGCCTCCACGTGGTCGTAGATCTGTACGGACACCACGCGCGTGATGCCGGGCAGGTTGCCGCCGATCATCAGCACCACACCGAATTCGCCTACCGTGTGGGCGAAGGTCAGGATCGCTGCGGTCAGGAAGCCCGGCGCAGCCAGCGGCACGGCCACCGTGAAGAACGCATCGAGCGGTGAAGCCCGCAAGGTGGCGGCCACTTCCAGGGGCCGCTCGCCCACCGCCTCGAAGGCGGTCTGCAACGGCTGCACCATGAAGGGCAACGAGTAGAACACCGAGGCAACAACCAGGCCCCAGAAGGTGAACGGCAACGGCCCGATGCCCAGCGCCTGGGTCAGTTGCCCGATCGGCCCGTGCGGCCCCAGCGTCAGCAGCAGATAGAAGCCAAGCACCGAGGGCGGCAACACCAACGGCAGTGCGACCACCGCGCCGATCGTTCCCTTCCACCAGACCTTGGTGCGCGCCAGCCACCAGGCGATGGGCGTACCCACCACGAGCAGAATCAGGGTCACGATGCTCGCCAGGCGCACAGTCAGCCATATGGCCTGCAGATCACTGTCCGTCAGCATGCGAACACCCTCCCGTCAATGCGCATGCTTGAACGTCTTGATGGCGGAAATAAGCAGAACCACGCCCAGCAGGGCCAGCAGCAGCCGGGTCGGCACCAGGCCCAGCAGCACGCCGCCCAGGGCTGCGCCGAGGATCGAGCCGATCGCCATCCACACCCCCAACGGCCGTTCCTTGCGCAGCACGTCGAAGGCGTCGGAACTGGTGTAGCGGGCAAAGCCGACGATCATGGTGGGCAGGCTCACCATCAGCGAGAGGCTGCCCGCGATCTTGATGTCTAGGCCGTAGAGCAGCACGATGGCCGGGATCAGCAGCTCGCCACCGGCCACGCCCAGCAAAGCGGCAACGATCCCGATCCCCAGGCCGGCAATGACCCCCGCAACGATGCGCAGCGGGCCGGCCTCGAACAGCGGCGTGCCGCCTCCATGGTTGCCCGCCCAGGCTTCCGCCAGCATCACCAGCGCCAGGCCCATCAGCAACACCATGATGATGCGGTTGAGCCAGTGCCGAGGTAGCTTCATGGCGTGGCCTGCGGCCCACCAGGCGCCGACCAGGCTGCCGGCGAGCAGGTTGACGACGACATCAAGGTGCTCCATCAGGAGCGTGGGCGAGATCGCGCTGCCCCGGAACAGCAGAGCGGACGCCACCACCACCAGGCTCATGGCCTTGTTGAGAATGACGGCCTCCAGCGTGCCGAGCCGGAACATGCCGACAAGCACTGGCAGGCGAAACTCGGCACCGCCAAGGCCAATCAGACCGCCCAGCGTGCCGATCAGCGAACCAGCCAAGAATCCCTGGCCGTTGCGCATGCGCACAGTCATAGTCGTCGCGCTCATGTCCATGGCCTCGGGCTACTTGCTGGCAGATTCACCGGGCAGAACAAAGCCATACTTGACCATCACGGCGCGGGCCGGTTTGCTGCCCATGTAGTCGGCGAAGCGCTTTGCCAAGGCATTGCCTTCGGCTCGCTTGGTGATGATGAAGCCCTGTTCCAGCGGTTCGTGCAGGTTGTCCGGGATCAGGTAGTAGCCACCCTTGTTCGCCAGCTCGGGATTGACGGCGAGGGCCAGCGCGATGATGCCGGCCTGGGCATTGCCGGTCTGCACGAACTGCGCGGTGTGGGCGATGTTCTCGCCATAGACCAGCTTGGGTTCGACCTTCTCCCACAGACCGGACGCCCGCAATGCTTCTTCGGCACGCTTGCCATAGGGCGCGTGCTTCGGGTTGGCAATGGCAACGCGAATGATCTTCGGGTCAGTCAGGCTCGCCAAAGTCATCTTGGTGGCGTCCATGGTCGCGCTCCACAGCACGATCCGGCCGAAGGCATAAGGCTTCGCATCGGAAGCAGCAAAACCCGCTTTCGCCAGCTCGCGGGGAAAGCCAATGTCCGCCGAGAAGTACAGGTCGTAGGGCGCGTTCTGCTGAATCTGCGTATGAAACTTGCCGGAAGAACCGTAGATGACTTCCACCTCGTCGGCGGCATTGGCCTGCTTGAAGGCGGTGACGATTTCGTCCATCGCAAACTTCAGATCGGCCGCGGCCGCTATGGTGATCTTTTCGGCATGGGCAGAGGCAGCGAACAGCAGCGCGCATGCAAGCAGGAGTGACTTGATCGTCTTCATGGGTTGTCCTCGATAGGGTTGGTCAGAATTCGTAGCCGTAGGCGCGGATCACCTTCTTGGCCGCGTCGCTTTTCAAATAATTCAGCAGGGCATCAGCAGCCGGATTGCCCTTGCCGCGACTAAGCAACACTGCGTCTTGCTTAATTGGTGAATAGAGATTGGCCGGCACCATCCAATGGGAGCCGGCTGCGAACTGGCCGTCTTTGTAGATTTGCGATAGCGCGACGAAACCCAAGTCGGCGTTGCCGGTTGCGGCGAACTGATAGGCCTGCGTGATGTTCTCGCCAACGACAAGCCTCTTTTCGAGGGCGGTGTGGATGCCCAGCTTCGTCATCGCCTCCACGGCGGCAGCGCCATAGACCGCGACTTTCGGATTGGCGATCGCCAAGTACCGAAAGTCCCCGCGCGTGAGCACATCGCCCTTGTCGTCCACCACCCCAGGCTTGGCGCTCCACAGCACCAGCTTGCCGACGGCGTAGGTGAAGCGGCTCTCGGGAACCGCCATGCCATCGTTCTCCAACCGGATCGGGGTCTGTTCGTCCGCCGAGATGAGCACCTCGAACGGCGCACCGTTCTTGATCTGCGCGTAGAACTTGCCCACGGTTCCATACGCAACCACAGCCTTGTGGCCGGTGGCCTTCTCGAACTCGGGCACGATCTGCTCCATGGGGCCGGTGAAGTTCGCGGCGACTGCCACGTTGACGTCGGCCGCGCTCGCTGGCGCGCAGATGGCCCACAGAAGCACGGCAAGGAGGCTCGCAAGCCGCATGTCGCCGCTCTTCCAGGGTAAGGTTTGCGATGCTTGGCTCCCCATGGCTCCACTCGAAATTGAACGAAAATAGACGAAAGTTGATGATGTGATTTGGAAGCTAGTGCGATTAGCTTCCATATGCGCGAAACACGCATTGCAGAATAAACGAAAACGACTGATACTTGCTTTAGTGTCGGAAAATTTGCGTGAAAACGCGCCAAAATGAACGATCTTGGATGAAGATCAAGCCATGAACGATGAGAGAGCCTTGACCGCCGAAGACGTGGCCGAGCGGCTGCATGTCAGCAAGAGCGGGGTGTACGCGCTGATCAAGAGCGGTGAGATCGGCTTCTACAAAGTCGGGCGCAAGATTCGCTTCGCCGAAAGCGATGTCCGCGACTACATCGAGAAGTCAAAGACCAATGCCCGTGATGGCGGGCGCCCTGAAACCGTGGCGCTCCGCGAGGATCAGTATTTCGATCTGTCGCAGGAACGCCGGAGCGAGGCCGGCTTTGTCATCTGCGGACAAGACCTGATCCTGGACATCCTGTCGAACTTCCTGCGCCTGCACGGCGTCATGGCGCTGCGGGCCTATATCGGCAGCTATGACAGCCTCGTTTCGCTTTATCAAGACCGGGTTAGCGTCGCGACCACCCACCTTTGGGACAGCCTGACCGACGACTACAACGTGCCGTATGTCCGCTACATCCTGCCTGGCATCCGCTGCGTGGTCGTCAACGTCACGTACCGCACACAAGGGCTCTACGTCGCCAAGGGAAATCCCAAAGGCATCCAGTCGTGGGAGGATTTCGGCCGGGATGACATCACGATGATCAATCGTGAGAAAGGCGCCGGATCGCGGGTGCTGCTGGACGAAAACCTGAAGCTGCTCGATCTCTACGGAAGCAGCATCAGAGGCTACGGCAACGAAAACCAGTCCCACCTTGCTGTCGCAAGCGCGGTGGGGCGTGGCGACGCGGACGTGGCGGTTGGCAGCGAGAAGATTGCCCGGCAGGTCGAGAACGTCGATTTCATTCCGCTGAAGAAGGAGCGATACGATCTCGTCGTCAAGAAGGAGCGTTTTGACACGCCGGAAGTGAAGGCCATGCTGCGGATACTTCGCTCAGAAAAGTTCCGCAATGAGTTTAGAAGCATCGGCGGCTATGACATTCGCGACATGGGCAATGTCATCACGGAAACCTGATTCTTCTGCCAACGCCCACTCCGAGCAGGTCCAGTGCGAGCCATGGACAGCCAGCAATAACCAATGCACCCGAGCACTCAACGTCACGAGGCCGGTTCATCTCCCTTTGGCAGGAACTCCTCGCGTGCGCGCTGCAGAAACCGCTTCATGGGCTCAGAG
>JANRIX010000018.1:0-21117 GCA_033764435.1 Burkholderiales bacterium | reverse complement strand
CGTGGTGCGGACGGCGGTATCACCTACGGCGACGTCTTCACGACCCAGCCGTTCGGCAACTCGCTGGTCACCATGACCCTCACCGGTGAGCAGATCCACGAAATGCTCGAAGCGCAGTTCGCGCGTGAGCCGGGCGGGCGCAACCGCATCCTGCATACGTCCGACGGCTTCACCTATACCTGGGACAACGCAAAACCGCACGGATCCAAGGTGGCTTTTGATTCCATCCGCCTCAACGGCCAGCTCTTGGATCGCGCGAAGCGCTATCGGGTCACGGCCAACAGCTTCATGGCCGACGGTGGCGACGGCGTGAGCACGCTGACGCGTGGTACGGACCGCGAGGGCGGTGCGCAGGATTTGGACGCGCTGGAGGCCTGGCTGGCCAAGGGCACGCGGGAGAACCCTTTCGTGGCCGCGCCGCTCGGCCGGATCACGCGACTGAACTGACTCTGACTTGCCGGTATTTGTACTGCGGGCCGCATCGCGCGGCCCGCCATTCTTTCAGCTTCCGACTTGCAGCATGATTTTGCCGATGTGCTGCGAGCTTTCCATGAGTCGGTGCGCTTCGCCCACTTCTTCCAGTGCGAATATTCGCTTCACCACGGGCTTGATCGTGCCCGCGTCGATGAGCGGCCAGACCTTCTCGCGCAGTGCGGCGGCGATTGCCGCCTTCTGGTGATCCGGCCGCGCGCGCAGCGTCGAGCCGGTCAGTGTCTGCCGTTTCAGCATCAACATCACCAGGTCCAGCTCCACCTTGCTGCCCTGCAGGAACGCGATCTGGCAGAGGCGGCCCTCGATGGCAAGCAGCTTGAGATTCTTTGCCACATAGTCGCCGCCAACCATGTCGAGGATCACGTTGATACCGCCTTTGCCCGCTGCGGCTTGCGCGGCAGCGAACCAGTCCTCGGTCTTGTAGTTGAACACGTGGTCCGCGCCCACTGTCTTGCAGAACGCAGCCTTCTCGTCGTTGCCCACAGTGGTGAACACCTCGGCACCGAACGCATTGGCAAGCTGAATGGCGGTGAGACCGATCCCTGACGAGCCGCCATGCACCAGAAACTTGTCGCCAGCCTGAAGTCGGCAGGAGTCGAAGACATTGACCCAGACAGTGAAGAAGTTCTCGGGCAATGAAGCCGCTTCGATGAGCGACAGACCTGCAGGCACGGGGAGGCAGTGCGCCGCGGGTGCCACGCAATATTCGGCGTAGCCACCGCCCGGCGTCAGCGCGCACACGGTGTCACCCGTCTTCCATTGGCGGACCGCGGCACCCACGGCTACCACCTCGCCGGCCACTTCCAGACCGAGCACGGGTGATGCGCCGGGCGGCGGCTTGTAGGTGCCTTGGCGCTGGGCCACATCAGGCCGATTGACGCCGGCGGCAGCGACGCGGATCAGCACGTCATGCTCACCCGGTGTCGGCAGCGGACCGGTCTTCAGTTCCATGACCTCTGGCGCACCGTGGGCGGGAAGGTCGATGTAGCGCATTGTGTCGGGCAGGCTTGTCATGCTGGGTGAATCCTTGAGTGAAGGTCGAGTTCGACGATGCTGCGATTGTAGACAACGGTCATGTCGGCTTGCCAAGCTTGGTGAGTCACGCGATGATAGCCCTGTCATTTTCCATGCAACATGTGCCGCATCAACCTCATCCCATGGCCTCCCGCGTCCAGAGAAAGTCCGCAGTGCCTCCCGCGCCACAGCGCAAGTCGCGGCGCGCGCATGGCGGTGTCACCTTGCAGGACGTCGCCCGCCTCGCTGGGGTATCGCCCATCACAGCGTCACGCGCCATCAACCAGCCCGAGGTCGTGTCCGAGGACACGCGCGAACGCGTGCAGCGCGCCATTCGCAAGACCGGCTACACGCCTAATCTGCTGGCAGGCGGGCTGGCATCCAGCCGCTCGCGCTTGGTCGCTGTGGTGGTGCCCACGCTGACCGGGCCGATGTTCATGGAGACCATCCAGGCGCTGACCGAGCGACTCGCGGAGGTGGGTTATCAGGTGATGATCGGCCAGAGCGGATACGACAACGCGCGCGAGGATGAGCTCTTGAGTGCCATCATCGGCCGCCGGCCCGATGGCATCGTGCTCACCGGCGTGGTGCATTCCGCAAGAGGACGCGTGCGCCTCGCGGCAGCCGGCATTCCGGTGGTGGAGACCTGGGATTTCATTCCCACGCCCATCGACATGCTGGTCGGTTTCTCGCACGAATCCATCGGTCCCGAAGTGGCAACCTTCTTTCGCCAGCGCGGCTGCAAGCGGGTCGCCGTGCTGAGCGCGGATGATGAACGCGCGGTCCGTCGGGCGAAGTCGTTTGCCGCGGCCGCACATGCGCTTCGCATCGCGGCGGGCAAGACGGCGGAGGCCTCCTGCGAATGGCTGCCTGCGCTGACATCCCTGGGTGTAGGGCGGCGCGGATTCGCCGCGTTGTTGGAGCGCCTGCCCAGAGTGGACGGCGTGTTCTGCAGTTCCGATGTCGTCGCCCAGGGCGTACTTGCAGAGGCGCAGGCGCGCGGGCTGCGCGTGCCCGAGGATGTGGCGGTCATGGGCTTTGGCGATCTGGCATTTGCGCCGGACCTGCATCCACCGCTCACCACCGTGCGCGTGGACGCGAACGAGATGGGGCGTGTCGCGGCTGACCTCATCCTGAAGCGTGTGGCTGGCGAGTCCGTCAGGAAGCGCGTGGTGGACGTGGGTTTTGCCATCGTCGGGCGCGGCAGCGCCTGACCCGATCGGCTCCAGCGAAATCCTGGTCAGCATTCGACGCACGGGCAGGGTTTGGTGCCTGAGCGGGACTTGACGCCCATAAAATGATAGCGCTAACATCCCGGCTCATCAGTCAAGGAGATGCCCGGCATGAAACAGAATTACGTGGGAGGCGCGTGGGTGGCCGCGGGACAGGCCGCGCCCAATGTCAATCCGTCCGATCTGCAGGATGTGATCGACGAGTACGCCTCCGGTGATGCCGCGCTGGTGGATCAGGCCGTAGAGGCGGCGCGCGCTGCGTTTCCCGCCTGGTCGCGCTCCGGTCCCCAGGCGCGGGCGGATGCGCTGGACTTCATCGGCAGCGAAATCCTGGCCCGTCGCGCGGAGCTGGGTGATCTCCTGGCACGCGAGGAGGGCAAGACCCTGCCCGAGGCTACTGGCGAAGTCACGCGTGCCGGCCATATCTTCAAGTTCTTCGCCGGTGAAGCGTTGCGTCCGCACGGCGAGTTCATGCCGTCGGTGCGTCCGGGCATCAACGTCGAGATCACCCGCGAGGCCGTGGGTGTCGTCGGCCTCATCGCGCCATGGAACTTCCCCATCGCCATTCCCGCCTGGAAAATCGCGCCGGCCTTGTGCCACGGCAACTGCGTTATCTTCAAGCCGGCTGATCTGGTGCCGGGGTCCAGCTGGGCGCTGGCCGACATCATCAGCCGCGCCGGCCTCCCGGCGGGTGTCTTCAATCTCGTGATGGGGCCGGGCTCGCGGGTGGGCAATGCCATCGTCCATCACGCAGGCATCGATGCGATCAGCTTCACCGGCTCGGTCTCAACGGGCGAGCGGATCGCCCGCACCGCCATCGAACGACGCGCCAAGCTGCAGCTGGAAATGGGTGGCAAGAATCCGCTCGTGGTGGTGGACGACGCGAATCTGGAACAGGCCGTCGAAGTCGCCATCCAGGGCTCGTTCTACTCCACCGGCCAGCGCTGCACGGCCTCAAGCCGCGTCATCGTCACTGCCGGGATTCACGATGCCTTTGTCGCGCGCTTCACCGAGCGAGCCAAGGCGTTGGTGGTCGGGGATGCGCGCGAAAAGGCCACACAGATTGGTCCGGCCGCAAGCGAGGCCCAGCTTGAACAGAACCTGCGCTACATCGGCATCGGCAAGTCCGAGGGTGCAAGACTGCTGTGCGGCGGTGAGCGCATCACAGGCAAGACAGAAGGCTTCTACTTCACGCCCGCCGTCTTCGCGGACTGCGACAACCGCATGCGCATTTCACAGGAGGAGATTTTTGGTCCTGTGGCATCCGTCATTCGCGCCGCGAAATACGAGGAGGCGCTGGCTCTCGCCAATGATTCGCCTTTCGGCCTGTCGGCCGGCATCTGCACGACCTCGCTCAAGCTCGCCACCGACTTCAAGCGCAACGCCCAGGCCGGCATGGTCATGGTGAATGTGCCGACCGCAGGCGTGGACTATCACGTGCCCTTCGGCGGTCGCAAAGGCTCGAGCTACGGACCGCGCGAGCAGGGACGCTACGCTGCCGAGTTCTTTACCACAGTGAAGACGGCCTACACCGGACTCTGATCCCGAACAACCGAACCACACAGGGAATTCTCATGCATCACGATGAACTGAAAAAAATACTTGGAGAGGGCCTGCTGTCCTTTCCGCTGACCGACTTCGACAAGCAAGGCCGCTTCAACAAGACAACTCACATCAAGCGCCTTGAGTGGCTCATGCCCTACGGGGCATCCGCCTTGTTCTCGGCAGGTGGTACCGGCGAGTTCTTTTCGCTGGAACCCGGCGAATATTCGCAAGTGGTGGGCACAGCGGTGGAAACCTGCCGCGGCCGAATGCCCATCATCGCGGGTGCCGGTGGCGGCACTTCACTCGCCATCCGGTATGCGCAGGAGGCGGAGCGCCTTGGTGCGCAGGGCATCCTCCTGCTGCCTCATTACCTCACCGAAGCGCCCATGGACGGCATCGTGGCGCACGTGAAAGCCGTTTGCAAAAGCGTCAGGTTCGGCGTGATCGTCTACAACCGGGCAGCCTGCCGCCTCAACGCGGAGGCGCTCGAGGAGCTGGCGGATGCATGTCCCAATCTGATCGGCTTCAAGGATGGCCTGGGCGAGATCGAGCCCATGGTGACGATTCGCCGCAAGCTGGGCGATCGTTTCGCCTATCTGGGTGGCCTGCCGACAGCGGAGCTCTATGCGGCACCCTACAAGGCGATGGGCGTGCCGGTCTACTCCTCGGCCGTATTCAACTTCATCCCGAAAACGGCGATCGAGTTCTACAAGGCGCATGCGGCTGGCGACACAGCGACCACGGATCGCCTCATCGACAGCTTCTTCCTGCCCTACGTGGCGCTGCGCAACCGCAAGGCCGGCTACGCCGTGAGCATCGTGAAGGCTGGCGCCAGACTGGCTGGCCACGATGCGGGGCCGGTGCGCTCTCCGCTGGTGGATCTGACCACCGCCGAGGTCGAAACACTGCAAGCGTTGCTGGCCCCGCTCGGGCCGCAATAACCGGGTTCTGTGGTACTCCTCTCTAGCGGGGCTTGCCCCGCTTTTTTTCGTCCCTTCTCGTCCCTTTTCGCCCCTCAACTCCCCGTGAGTGGCGCGCACAGCGCCGAGCGGCAATGAAAAAGGCCGGCACCCTTGCGGATGCCGGCCTGCATTAGAGGCGCGAGTTTATGGAGTGCGTTGGTTTGCCGCGCGTGTTGTCGTGCTCAGAACTTGACGCGCACACCGGCCAGGAACTCGCGGCCGGTCACGTGATACACGACCGGGCTGTTGCGCAGGCGGCTGATGAACTGATCATTCGCTTCATTGGTCAGGTTGACGCCTTCGAGCGTGAACTCGACATCCTTGCTCCACTTGTAGGTCATCGAGAAGTCGATGTTCAGCGAGCTGTTCTTCCCCTCAACGTCGTTGTTGTTCTGGCCGGGCACGCGGGTCAGGAATGACTTCCGGTAGCTGGCCGAGGTGCGCGCACTGAATACCTTGTCCTCGTAGTACAGCGTGGCATTCCAGGACTTGGGCGACAGATTGAGCAGGTCATCCCGGATCACGGTGTTGGATGTCGGCGACACCACATAGTCGATCTTGGACTTCACGAACGTGTAGTTGAGCAGGACGCCGAAGTTCTTGCCGATGCCAGGCAGGAACGTGAAGGGCTGCTGGTAATTGAGCTCGAACCCGGACAGCGAGCCGCCTTGCGTGTTCACAGGCGTGGTGACCTGGAACACTTCCGTACCGGTAAAGTTCGCCGGGAGCAGAGACAACGGCAAACCGGTCTCGTTGAACGGAATTGTCACCCGCAGGTTCTGGATATAGGTATCGATGTCCTTGTAGAACAGGCCCACACCCGCGAATGCGTTCCGGTCGAAGTACCACTCGAAGCTGCTGTCGAAGGTCTTGGCGCGGAAGGGCTTCAGATTGGGATTGCCCGAGGTGATGCTCAATGTGCCGGTCGTGCTGATGGTGCCGCCCGGATTCAGGTTGCCCAGCTGCGGACGCGACATCACCTTCGCTGCGGCTAGCCGCACGACGAAATCAGGCGTGACATTCATCGACAGGTTCACGGCCGGCAGCCAGTCGTCGTAGGTGTTCTCCACGGTGACTTCCGTGCCACCCCCGGCCGCCTGGTAGCCCAGTGCAACCTGCTTGGTCTTCACATAGCGGGCACCAAAGTTGCCGCGCAGGGGCAAATCCCAGAGCTTGGTCTTGAACTCACCCATCAGGAACGCGCCGGTGTCCGTCTCCGTCACCTTGCGGTTGTTGCCGCGGGCGTTGCCGTTGGTAGTCGAGGACAGCGTGAAGTCGCCGGGACCGCCCGCCGGGCCGAAGGCAAGGCAGTTGCAGTAGATGTTGTAGGCCGCAGCGATCGCGTTGAGATTCGGGATCACCCACGTGGTCGGCACACCGCCAGGAAGATTCAGGCCGCTACCGAAGTTGGTCACCGTGGTCATCAGACTGTTGATGGACACGCTACCCGGCGGCGCGAAAATCGTGTCGTTCTGGTTGACCCTGCGGAATTCAAACGTGTCGAACAGATACTTCTTGTGTTGCGCACCGGCCTTCACCGTCAGCACATCAGGGATGGCCTCCCAGACCACATCAGCCTGGGCCACGTCGTTGCGGTTGTTCGATCCTTGCGGGCGGATGCGAATCTCGCTGGACGTCGTGTTGGGGATCGTGTTCGGCTGAGTGCCCGAGGTAACTTGGGGCACGCTCACCAGCGTCAGCGGCCCGCCGATCTGCGCGACGTTGAACGGGTAAGTGATGTTTGGCAGACGGCTGTCGTTGCGGAAGTCGATGGTGTAGCCATTGACGTTCAGCGCGTCCAGCGTGGTCGTGGTCTGGAACGGATTGCGGAATTTCGAGTCCGCGCGGCCGATCTTGCCGGTCAGGCGAATCGAATCATTGAGCTGATGCTCCACCGTGAGGGTGGGTTGGGTGAACTTGGTCGTCAGCTCGTCAAAGCGCGACTCGGAGCGGATGTCCACCCCATTGAACACACCGTAGAGCAGCTCGCCGGATGGGCCGTACTGCGCCTCGACCACGCTGGTCTGAGGCTTGCCGCCCTGTGCGGCACTACGGCTGAACGAAATCGCCTGCAGGAAATCTTCCTGGCGAGTGGCCTTCAGCTTGGCGTACATCAGGTCGAGGGTTGCGAGCGTGTCGACATCCGGGCGCCATTGGACGGAGCCGGTGATGCCCGTCCGATCCTGGTCATGGGTCAAGCGGCCGTAGCGTGGCAGTCGCGGATGGAAGTTGTTCGCGCTGCTCGCGTTGTTGTAGGCCGCGATGCTATCCGGCGTTCCGGTGATGCGATTCACGCCTTGAGCCGCCGGTCCGCAGGTCGTGGCCGTTGAATTGGATGGATTGGCCGTCACGCCGGTCGGCGCGCACCAGCCGCCCGATGACGGACCGTTATCCCAACGCACCGTGCTGAAACCCTCTTCATACAGATTTCGCTTGGAGAACGCGCCCGAAACCAGGAATCCCAGCTTGCCGCCACCCTGGAGGTCGAATGAACGGGTGGCGAGCACCGCGAGTCGGGGATCCCACTTCTTGATCAGATCGTTGTAGCGGCTCTTTACCGACACGCTTGCCGTGGGCTTGCTGAAGTCGAACGGGCGCGCGGTCTCCAGATCAACCGTCGCGCCAAGGGAACCCTCGTCAATGTCGGCCGAGGTGCTCTTGCGCACGATGATCGCGTTGAAGAGTTCCGCTGCAAACACGTTGAAGTCGAAGCCGCGGCTGCGGTTGTTGCCGCCGGAGCTGTCCGTGCCACCTGTCGTGGCCAGTGCCTCGATGCCGTTCACCCGCACCCGGGTGAAGTCGCCGCCCAGACCGCGAACGGTGATGTTGCGGCCCTCGCCCGCGTCACGATCGATCACCACGCCGGATACGCGTTGCAGCGATTCAGCCAGGTTGGTGTCCGGGAATTTGGCAATGTCCTCCGACTTGATCACGTCGACGATCGCGGTTTCCTCGCGCTTCTTGTTGAGCGCGCTTTCCAGCGAGGCGCGAAAGCCGGTCACCTCGATCTTTTCGACGGGAGCGGGTGCTGGCTTCTTCTCCGCCGGCTTCTCCGGGGTTGCGGGCTGCTGGGCGTAGGCGGGCTGCAGGGCCGCCATGACAGCGACATACAGGGGAGACAGCAGGTATTTGTTGCGGATTCTCATCGACGTTTTCCTCCAGGACGTGTTCGGGCGGTGGGGCACTTGGTTCTTTTGTCGGCGCTGTTCTGTGGCGCTCTGCCCTTGTCTGCATTGGCGTCATCGTTGTGTGATCTCGCCACCTGCTGCGGGTCTGATTTGTATGCTTCTAGTGAAACGTTTTCGTAAGTTAGCGGGGTTGCTTTTGATTGTCAATCGGGTCCTGCGGGCTGCTCTGCGCACACCAGTCAGGCGCGTCATCAGAAAAGACTTATAAACAATTGATTATTAATGTTTTTTATGTTCAATTCTTCGGAATTGCCGCCGGGCGAGGAAGTGGCGGCGAATGTGTTGGGTTGGAAAGAAAACGTTTACCTCTTTTGGGAAACAGTTTTCCTGAATCCTCTTCGCAGCCGTGAGGGCTCAGATGCGGCGATAGGTGAGCTGGCGTGACGCCAGCGCTGCGGCGCTGGTCGGCTTGGCGCGTCGCGGCTTGCCCTCCGGGGCGGTTGGCAGCGTGACGCGCAGTTGGGTTGACTCGCGAATGACGAGCCGCGGCTCCAGGGTCATGTGTTCCACATCTGCCGGCAAGTCCCCTGCGATATGGCGGAACAATAGGCGCATGCCTTCTTCGCCCAGCCGCTCACTTTGTGTGTCGACGGTGGTCAGCGCGGGGCTGGTGTAGCGGCTGAATGGAATGTTGTCGATGCCCACGACGGAGAGATCGCCCGGGATTGAAACGCCCAGTGACTTGGCCACGCCCATGAAGCCGATGGCGACCATGTCGTTGTAGCAGATCACGGCATCCGGTTTGGATTTGCGCAGCAGCACGCTGGAACAGACCCGCTCGCCTTCCGCCATCGTGGGGCCGCGCACCTCGTGACGCGTAAGCGGAATGTCGTACGCATCGAGGCAATCAGTCAGGCCGCGCATGCGTTCCTTGTCCGGCCGTGCCGGCGCGAAGCCGAGATAGGCAATGTTGCGATGGCCTTGCTTGACCAGCATTTCCGCAATCATGTACGCCGCAGCGTAGGCGTCTATGCCAATGCTGGGTACGCCTCTTGGCCCTGGGCGGCCGGAGAACACCACCGGTTTTCCATAGGCCAGAATGCGGTGCAGTTGATCCTCGGGCATGCGCGTGCTCACCACCATGCCGTCGACCCGCCGGCTGAGCGCATCCAGCAGTTCATCTTCCCGTCCCTGGCTTTCCTCCGTGTCCACGAACAGCAGGTTGTACCCCTGCTCGAGGGCGACCCGATTGGCACCCTTCACGATGTTGGTGAAGTGCGGGTTGCAGATGTCGAGGATGGCGACGCCAACGGACCCGGTCTTGCCCGTGATCATGCTGCGGGCCAGCGGATTGCTCTGGTAGCCCAGTTCGTCAATGGCCGCCTGGATGTTGCGTTCGACGTTCGGGGTGAAGCGCTGGGCGCCGTTGATGAACTTTGATACGGTCGCGATGGACACGCCGGCCTTGGCTGCGACGTCGCGGATAGTTGGGTTCTTGCGCATAGGATAACGTTTTCCGCCTTGTTAGGATACGCCGAGCCCTGGGCGGGCCTGTTGTGGCGCTGCAGGGCGGAAGCCTACACCCATTTTCATTCTGGGAAAAGTGGCCTGGGGCGGCGGCTTGACAGTTCTTGGCCGCGTCGGCAAAATGAGGAAAACGTTTTCTTCCTTGTACGTCCTGAGGTTCGTCCTGACGGCCGCTGGCGGGTTCCGCGGCGATGAACGGACGGCCACGGTCGTGCAGGGGTGAACACCACAATCACTACGTGCCCTGGGCGCGCCGCTCACTCATCAAACTGGATGATCCGAATTCATGGCTGACAACAAAGAATACGCCCGCTTGCTCCTGACCGGTGCGGGCGGCGGACTGGGCAAGGTATTGCGCAAGGGCTTGAAGCCCATGGCGCGGACGCTGAGAATTTCCGATCGCGTGGACCTTGGGCCGGCGGAGAAAGGTGAGGAGATCGTGACCTGTGATCTCGCCGACCGGGACGCCGTATTGAATCTGATCGCTGGCGTGGATGGCATTGTTCATTTCGGGGGCATTTCCGTGGAGGATCGTTTCGATCCCATCCTCCAGTCCAACATCGTCGGGGTGTTCAATCTCTATGAGGCGGCGCGCAAGCATGGGGTCAAGCGAGTGGTGTTCGCGAGCTCCAATCATGTGACGGGCTTCTACAAGCAGACCGAACGCATCGATGCCGCCGCACCGATGCGTCCCGACGGCCTCTATGGCGTCAGCAAGTGTTTTGGCGAAAACCTGTCGCGCTTCTACTTCGACCGCTATGGCATCGAAACCGTGTGTCTGCGCATCGGCTCGTCGTTTCCGCTGGTGAAAGACCGCCGCATGCTCGCCACTTTCCTGAGCTATGGCGATCTGGTCGAGCTGGTGCGGGCCGCACTGTTCACGCCCGATGTCGGTCACACGGTGGTGTACGGCAATTCCAACAATCGGGACAGCTGGTGGGACAACCGCCATGCCGCGCACCTGGGGTGGTCTCCGAAAGACAGCGCCGATGAGCAGCGTGAACGGGTGGAGTCCAGCGTGCCGCTGCCCCCCGAGGGAGATCCTTCGCGCGTCTATCAGGGCGGCGCCTTCGTGGTGGCGGGACCCTTCGATGACTGAAAACGTTGCAGCCATCACGGCCGCCGAAGATGGGGTGGGCGAGTCCCCCGTGTGGCGCGCTGACGAAGGCAAGCTCTATTGGGTCGACATCCCGGGACGCCGCGTGCGCGCCTGGCATGCGGCCACCGGGCGGCTGGAACAATGGGCCACCGAGGAAATGGTGGCCTGCATCGCCTTTGATCGCCGTGGCGGCCTGGTGGCCGGCATGCAGACCGGATTCTTTCACCTCACCTTGGGCAGTGATGGCCGGGCCAGAGCCGAGCCGTTGGCGCAGCCGCCGCTGCCCATGTCCGGCATGCGCTTCAATGATGGACGTTGTGATCGGCAGGGCCGCTTCTGGGCCGGGACCATGCATACCGACATGCCGGCGGCGCATGCGGTGGGCGGGCTTTACTGCCTGGCCGGGCACCAACTGCGCGGGCCCCTGCTGCCCGGGCTGATCGTGCAGAACGGCCTGGCCTGGTCGCCTGACGGGCGCACCATGTATGTGTCCGATTCGCACCCCTCGGTGCGCAAGGTGTGGGCCTTCGATTACGACATTGATGCGGGCCAACCTTCTAACCGGCGAATATTCCTGGATCTGGCCCACCAGAAGGGCCGCCCGGACGGGGCTGCGGTGGATGCGGAGGGGTGCTACTGGATGTGCGCCAATGATGGCGCGCAGGTGCAACGCTTCACGCCTTCCGGCCGTCTGGACCGCGCCATCGATGTGCCGGTCAGCAAACCCGCGATGTGCGCGTTTGGTGGGGATGACCTGCGCATGCTGTTCATCACCTCCATTCCCGCGCCGGATCCGGCCGTGCGTGCGCGCGAAGCGCTCGGTGGTGCCGTGTTCGCCGTGCGCACCGATGTGCAGGGCCTGCCCGAACCTGAATTTGCCGGGGGATAGCGCAGCACCGCCGTCCCCGCCAGCAGAACATCAAAAACGTTGAGGAGAATACGAATGACATCCACCCCCCGCAATCTGCGTCGCACGTGGGCCGCCATCACGGCCGCTGCCGCCCTGATGGGCGCTTCCCTGGTTCAGGCCGCCAACTTCCGTTCGGCCGATGTGCATCCGGCCGACTACCCGACGGTGCAGGCGGTGAACCACATGGCCGGCCTGGTCAAGGAACGCACGGGCGGCAAGCACACCATCAAGGTCTACCCCAGCGGCGCTCTGGGCACCGAGCGTGACAACATCGAGCAGTTGCGCATTGGCGCGCTGGACATGCTGCGCATCCACGTGAGCCCGCTCAACAGCGTGGTGCCGGAGACGCTTGTGCTGTCGCTGCCCTTCGTGTTCCGTGACACCGCCCACATGCGCAAGGTGGTCGACGGCCCCATCGGCGATGAAATCCTCGCGGCCATGGAAGCCCAGGGCCTGATCGGCCTGGCGTTCTACGACAGTGGCGCGCGCAGCTTCTACACCGCCAAGAAACCGATCAAGTCGCTGGCCGACATGAAGGGCATGAAGGTGCGCGTTCCGCAGTCCGATGTTTTCGTGGAAATGGTGAAGGCCCTGGGCGGCAATGCGACACCCATGCCGCTGGGCGAGGTGTACACCGCACTGAAGACCGGCATCGTGGATGCGGCCGAGAACAACTGGCCGTCGTATGAGTCCTCGCGCCACTTCGAGGCCGCCAAGTTCTACAACCTGTCCGAGCATTCGCTGGCGCCGGAAGTGCTGGTGTTCTCCAAGCGTGTGTGGGACAAACTCCCGAAGGAAGATCAGGCCGTCATCCGCAAGGCTGCTAAGGATTCGGTACCGTTCATGCGCAAGCTGTGGGATGAGCGTGAAGCCAAGTCGCGCAAGGTGGTGGAAGGCGCCGGCAGCCAGGTGGTGACACCGGCCAATCGCCAGGAGTTTGTCGATGCGATGAAGCCCGTGTATGCCAAGTTCGCCAACAATCCGAAACTTGCCGGTCTCGTGAAGCGCATTCAGGAAACCAAGTGATGCCGGTTCGAGCCGATCAACAGGGAGCGGGCACATGAACCCGCCCGAGACCGCCGGGCCTTACTCCCGCGCATTGTGGAACACCGCCAACCGCTGGCTGGCGCGGGGGGCGATGGTGGTGTCCGTCGTCGGCCTCTTCATCATCATCGGCATCGTGGCCTGGCAGGTCTTCGGCCGCTACGTGCTCAATGACAGTCCGACCTGGGCCGAGAATCTCGCCCTGGTGCTGATTCTCTACGTCACGTTGTTCGGCGCGGCGGTCGGTGTGCGGGACGCCGGCCATATCGGCATGGATTCACTGCTGATGCTCGTGCCGGAAAGTCCTCGCAAAGTGGTCGAGATGGTGATCCATGTTCTGGTGGCGGGGTTCGGCGCCTGCATGGCCTGGTATGGCATCGAGCTCGGGCAGTCGGTGGCGCCCTACAAGCTGGCCAACCTGAACCTGTCCGAAGGCTTCCGTTATGTGCCGCTGGTGATGTCTGGCGCGCTCATCGTCCTGTTTTCCCTGGAGCACTTGGTTGCCATGATCCAGGGGCGTGAAGTGGAACCCACATGGCCTTGACTGTTCTTGCGATCACCTTTGTTTTGTTCCTGTTGATGGGGGTGCCGGTGGCTTTCGCCATCGGCCTCTCATCCATCTGCGCCATCCTGGTGGAGGGCCTGCCGGTGGCCGTGCTGTTCCAGCAGATGATGTCGGGAATGAATATTTTCTCCTTCCTCGCCATTCCCTTCTTTATCTTCAGCGGTGAGCTGATGCTGCATGGCGGCATCGCGGAACGCATCGTGGCGCTGGCGCGCAGCATGGTGGGTCACATCCGCGGCGGTCTGGGCATGTCCAACGTGGTGGCCTGCACCTTGTTCGGTGGCGTGTCCGGCTCGCCGGTGGCGGATGTGTCCGCCATGGGTTCGGTACTGATCCCGATGATGAAAAAAGAGGGATATCACACCGACTATGCAGTGAACGTGACCACCCATGCCTCGCTGGTTGGCGTGCTCATGCCCACCAGCCACAACATGATCATCTACTCGCTGGCCGCCGGTGGCACGGTGTCGATGGGCGCCTTGATCGCGGCGGGCATCGTGCCGGCGCTCGTACTGACGGTCTGCATGCTCGCGGCCGCCTACTTTGTGGCGGTGAAGCGCGGGTATCCGGCGGGTGTCTTTCCGGGTTGGGATCAGGTGGCAAAGGTTGCAGTGGCTTCGCTGCCCGGCCTGCTCATCATTGGCATCATCCTGGCGGGCATTCTGTCTGGCGTGTTCACCACCACCGAATCCGCCGCCGTGGCGGTGGTGTATTCGCTCTTCCTCACCCTCGTGGTGTATCGCAGCATGACCCGCGAGAAGTTCTTCAAGGCGGCGTCGAAAGCGGTCAAGACCACCGGCGTGGTGCTGCTGCTGATTGGCGTGTCCACCATGTTCCAGTACCTGCTGGCGCTCTACAACGTGGCCGAGATGGCAGGCGATGCGATGGCCTGGATCACCACCAACCCGCTGCTGGTGTTCCTGCTCATCAACATCATCCTGTTCCTGCTGGGCACGTTCATGGACATGGCGGCGACCATCCTCATCTGCACGCCGATCTTCCTGCCCATCGCGGTGAAGTACGGCATGGACCCGGTGCAGTTCGGCATCGTGCTGCTGATCAACTGCGCGCTGGGCCTGAACACGCCGCCCGTGGGCACCACCCAGTTCATCGGCTGCGCCATCGGTGGCATTTCGGTGAGCCAGGTGATGCGTACCATTCTTCCCTTTTACATCGCCCTGCTGGCCGCATTGCTGGCGGTGACCTACGTGCCCGCGTTCTCGCTGTGGCTGCCAAGACTCCTGATGAGCTGATCATGAATATTCCCCGCAGACTGCTTTGCATCGCAACACTTTCCGTCCTGCTGCCGATTGCAGCCATTGCGCAGACGCCGCCGCCCAACAGCGGCAAGCCGGCTTTCCCCGGCGCCGTGGGCTGGGCCGCGCAAACGCCCGGTGGACGCGGCGGCAAGATCATCCGCGTCACCAACCTGAATGCCGATGGCCCGGGCTCCTTCAAGGCCGCGGTGGAAGCCAAGGGCCCGCGCATCGTGGTGTTCGAGGTGGCGGGCATCATCGATTTCGGACGCAAGGAGCTCAAGATCACCGAGCCCTACCTCACCATCGCGGGGCAGACGGCACCTTCGCCGGGCATCACCATCATCCGCGGCGGGCTGGATCTGCGTGCGCATGATGTCGTCATCCGCCACATCCGCGTGCGCACCGGTGTCGATGGCCAGGCCAAGCGCAGCGGCTGGGAGGCGGATTCCTTTTCCACCGTCGCGGCGCGCAATGTGATCGTTGACCACTGCACCTTCAGCTGGGGGGTGGATGAAAACATGTCCGCCTCCGGGCCGCGCTTCACCGGTGCCACACCCGATGACTGGAGGAAGGGCACCAGCCACAACATCACGTTCTCCAACAACCTGGCCGCAGAAGGCCTGGCCGACGCCAGCCATCCCAAGGGCGAGCACTCCAAGGGTTCGCTGGTGCATGACAATGTGACCAACATCCTCTTCTATCGCAACGTGTTCGCGCACAACGTGGAGCGCAGCCCGTTGTTCAAGGGTGGGGTGCGCGGATCCATCGTGAACAACTTCATCTACGATCCCCAGCGGCGCGCGGTGCACTACAACCTCATGGCGCTGGAGTGGGGTGACAAGCCCTACCAGGTGGGCCAGATGAGTGCCGTGGGCAACGTGTATCGCGGCGGGCCTTCCACACTGCCGCGCGTGCCCTTCCTGATGCTGGGCGGTGACGGCGATCTCGAGTACTACGGCAAGGACAACATCGCGGTGGACCAGCATGGCGAGCCGCTCCCGCTGTTCGGCCGTTACGGCAACACCAAGGCCAGACTCATCGAGAAAGACAAGCCCGTCGCCTGGTGGGAGGGCCTGGACATTCTGCCGGCGGCGAAGCTGGAGACCCACATCCTGGCCAATGTCGGCGCGCGTCCCTGGGATCGCGACGAGCACGATGTGCGCGTGCTGTTCTTCATCGCCGAAGGCCGCGGCAAGGTGATCGATGACGAGAAGGAAGTGGGCGGGTTCCCCAACCACCCGATGAAGACTGCCCCGTTTGTCGAGGCGGACTGGGATCTGGACACCATGGAACCCAAGTCGGGCATCTACCCCGGGCAGAAGGTCGCGAAGAAGTAGCGCTGTCCTGTCAGCCTGCCGGCCACAGGCGCGCCGCGCCGCGCACGCCGCTCGAGTCGCCGTGCTGCGGCGGCACCAGCCGCGTGGCGATGTGGTCCGAGAAGATGTGTCTCACCCACTGCGTTGGCACATCGTCGTACAGACTGCGAATATTCGCGAGACCGCCACCCAGCACAATGACGTCGGGGTCAAGGATGTTGATGACCGTCGCGAGCGCACGCGCCAGACGCTCGGCATGCCGAGCCAGCGTCGCGCGCGCCGGCTCGCTGCCAGCGGCCGCGCGGGCTGCAATGTCGGCCGCTGTTAGCGTCTCGCCGGTGACCCGTTGGTGATCCGCAGCCAGCCCGGGGCCCGACAGCCAGGTCTCGACGCACTGGGTGCGCCCACAGTAGCAGGCAAGATTCGCGCGTCGTTCAGCATCCGTCAGCGCGGGCAACGGGTTGTGCCCCCACTCTCCGCCGATGGCATTGGCCCCATCCAGTGCCTGACCGTTGACCACGATGCCGCCGCCGACCCCCGTGCCGAGTATGACTCCGAAGACCACAGCTGCACCGGCCGCTGCGCCGTCGGTGGCTTCCGACAGCGCAAAGCAGTTGGCATCGTTGGCGATGCGGATCGGCCGCGCCAACATCCTTTCGAGATCCTGAACCAGCGGCTGGCCGTTGAGGCAGGTCGAGTTGGCATTCTTGATGAGTCCACTTTTGCGGGAGGGCGCGCCGGGTGTGGCGATTCCAACACTGCCGGTGGCACCCAATGTCGCCTCGGCGGCGCGCACCAGGGTCTCGATGGCGCGCAACGTGCCGACGTAGTCGCCGGCCGGCGTGGCGACGCGCTGGCGCCAACATTCGTTGCCGGCCAGATCGAGCGCCACCAGTTCGATCTTGGTGCCACCAAGATCAATGCCAAAGCGGAAGGGGTGCGGCGTGGACATGCGTGCTGACTTGGATTTGCGGCGGTGAACCGCATTGTCATTCAATCCGGAGGCGTTGCGTGCGGGCGGCACACATTGCGCACTGCACAACGCGCTAACCCGTTCTGTTAAAATGCAAAATTGATTTTTCACCGTGCCTGTGCCGGGATCATTCCCGGACCACTTTTCAGGAGTTTGATCATGCCGATCTATGCCTACAAATGCGCGTCCTGCGGGCATACCGAGGACGTCATGCGCAAAATTTCCGATGCGCCGCTCACCACCTGCACCGCGTGCGGAAAGGAAACGTTCGAGAAGCAGCTCACCGCCCCCGGCTTCCAGTTGAAGGGCAGCGGCTGGTACGCCACCGATTTCAAGGGCGGCAGCAAGCCCTCCGATGGTAAATCCGACAGCAAGCCGGAGACCAAGGCCGACAAGCCGGCTGAGACGGCCGCAGCGGCTGCGCCTGCGTGTGGCGCGGGCGCCTGCCCGGCCTGTGCGGACTGAGACCACTTCGTGCCCGGCAACCGGTTCCAGCTCGGATTCATGGCCAGCATGCGCCGCTATTTCGTAGCGGGCCTGCTGATCTGGATTCCGCTCGGCATCACCATCTGGGTGCTGTCGCTACTCATCGGGCTGATGGACCAGTCGCTGTTGTTGATTCCGGTGGCCTGGCGCACCGAGTCCTGGGCCGGGGTGCACATCCCCGGCCTGGGCGTCATTCTCACCATCGCCATCATTCTCGTCACCGGCGCGCTGGCCGCCAACTTCTTCGGCCGCAAGCTGCTGGCCATCTGGGACGGCATCCTGCACCGCATTCCCATCGTGCGCTCCGTGTACGGCGGGGTGAAGCAGATCAGCGACACGCTGTTCTCGCCCGAGGGCAAGGCGTTTCGCAAGGCCGTGCTGGTGCGCTGGCCGCATCCCGGCAGCTGGACGGTCGCGCTCATGACCGGCGAGCCGGAACATGAGGTCACCGACCACCTCGGCCATGACCAGGTCGCCGTCTTCGTCCCGACCACGCCCAACATCACGGCGGGGTTTTTCCTCATCCTTCCGAAGAGTGAAGTCGTCGAACTCAAGATGTCTGTGGACGAAGCGTTGAAGTACATCATCTCCATGGGGGTGGCCGAACCGCCCCGCCGCAAGGGAACCGAGCCAGCCGACTTCAAAGGCGCCGGTCCCGACCCCAATCCGAAGCCGTTGTGATCGCAGTCTGATCGCAACGGCGTCTTCGGAACACAACACCTCCTACGAATATTCGCATTGCGCCAAGGCGCGATGCATTGCATTGCAAGGACCCATCATGCGTACCAACTACTGCGGCCTCATCGACACCCAATATCTCGGCCAGACCGTCACGGTCATGGGCTGGGCCCACCGACGACGTGACCACGGCGGCGTCATCTTCATCGATCTGCGTGACCGCGAAGGTCTGGTGCAGGTCGTGGCCGACACCGAGGCCAAGCCCGCGCCCACGCCGGCTGGCACCTTCAAGCACGCCGACAGCGTGCGCAACGAGTTCGTGCTCAAGGTCACGGGACTGGTCCGCGCCCGTCCCGACGGCATGGTCAATCCCAACCTGAAGAGCGGTGGCATCGAAATCCTCGCGCAGGAGCTGGAAGTGCTGAACACCTGCGCCACGCCGCCGTTCCTCATGGATGACGACAACATCTCCGAAACCGTGCGTCTGGAAAACCGCGTGCTGGACCTGCGCCGCCCCGCCATGCAGCACAACCTGCGTCTGCGCCATCGCGTCGCCAGCGCGACGCGCCGCTATCTCGATGCCAACGGCTTCGTCGATGTGGAAACGCCGGTGCTGTACAAATCCACGCCGGAAGGCGCGCGTGAATTCCTGGTGCCTTCACGCATTCATGACGGCCAGTTCTACGCGCTGCCCCAGAGCCCGCAGCTCTTCAAGCAGATGCTCATGATCGCGGGTTACGACCGCTACTACCAGATCACCAAGTGTTTCCGTGACGAAGATCTCCGGGCGGATCGTCAGCCGGAGTTCACCCAGATCGACTGCGAGACCTCGTTCCTCTCCGAGCAGGAAATCCGCGATGTGTTCGAAGGCCTCATCCGCACCGTCTTCAAGGAAGTCTTGGATGTGGAATTTCCCAAGCTGCCCGTCTACACGTATGCGGAAGTGATGCGCGACTACGGCGTGGACAAGCCCGATCTGCGCGTCCCGCTCAAGTTCACTGAGCTTACCGACCTCATGAAGACGGTCGACTTCAAGGTCTTCCGTGCAGCAGCGGATCTGCCGAACGGGCGCGTGGCCGCATTGCGCATCCCGGGTGGCGCCAGCCTGCTCTCGCGCAAGGAGATCGACGACTACACCACGTTTGTCGGCATCTACGGCGCGAAGGGTCTCGCCTACATCAAGGTCAACGACGCCACCAAGTTCAACGAGGAAGGCCTGCAAAGCCCCATCGTGAAGTTCCTGAAGCCCGATTCGCTGCAGGCGATCATCGAGCGCACGGGGGCACTGACGGGCGATCTGATTTTCTTCGCCGCGGACAAGGAGAACGTGGTCAATGATTCGCTGGGCGCACTGCGCGCCAAGGTGGGTCACGAGAAGGGATTCGCCGAGAAGGGCTGGAAGCCGCTGTGGGTGGTGGACTTCCCCATGTTCGAATTCAACGAGGACACCAAGACCTGGGCCGCGCGCCACCATCCCTTCACCGCGCCGAAGGACGGCCACGAAGAATATCTCGCCACCGATCCGGGCCGCGCGATCGCCAAGGCCTACGACATGGTGCTGAATGGCTGGGAGCTGGGTGGCGGCTCGGTGCGTATCCATCGCCAGGAGGTGCAGGCGAAGGTGTTCGATGCGCTCGGCATTTCGCCCGCAGATCAGGAGCGCAAGTTCGGCTTCTTGCTGAAGCAGCTCAAGTTCGGCGCGCCGCCGCACGGCGGTATCGCGTTCGGCCTCGATCGCCTCTCGGCCATGATGGCCGGCGTGGAGCAGATTCGCGATGTCATCGCCTTCCCCAAGACCCAGCGTGGACAGGATCTGTTGGTCGAGACGCCGACGCCAGTTACCGAGCAGCAGTTGCGTGACCTGCACATCAAGCTGCGCAACGCGCCGAAAGTGGACTGAGCCATGACTGTTGCTCTGGTCGTGCATGGCGGTGCCGGGAAATGGCGTCCGGGTTCGGATGAGGAGGCCATCGCGGGCGTGAAGGCCGCAGTCGAGGTGGGCCGCGAGATCCTGCTGGCCGGCGGCGCTGCGCTGGACGCCGCCTGCGCCACCGCGGCGGTACTCGAGGACAATCCCATTTTCAACGCTGGCACCGGCGGCACGCTCAATTTCGACGGCTTCGTCGAGCTGGATGCGTGCCTCATGGAGAGCGAATATTCGCAGGTCGGCGCAGTGAGCGGATTGCAGCGGGTGAAGAACCCCATCCTCGTCGCCCGCAAGGTGATGGAGGAAACGGATCACTGCATGCTGACGGGCGAAGGTGCGTTGCGCTTTGCCCGCACCATGGGCTTCGCCGATCACGATCCCATCACCGCGGATCGTCGCCGCGATTGGGAAGACAAGAAAGCCAAACTGGACGAGGCCATGCAGGAACGCGCCTTCAAGACACGTCGCTTCCTGAAGCAGCATCCGGAATATGCGGGCGGCACGATTGGTGTTGTCGCGCTGGATGAGCGCGGCGTGTTATGTGCGGCCACCTCCACCGGCGGCTACACGCTCAAACTCGCGGGCCGCGTGGGCGACTCGCCGATACCGGGTGCCGGCAACTATGCGGACAAGGTGGTGGGCGCTTCCGCCACCGGTACGGGCGAATACGTCATGCGCTCGCTGGCCACGCGTCAGATCGCCGACTACGTGCGCGGTGGCATGAAGCTCGACGCTGCCATGTCGCGCATGTTGGATGAACTGGTGCGTGACTACAACGCCGATGTGGGCTTCATCGCCATTGATGCGATGGGCAACGTTGCGGCACAGCATCGCACCGAGTCGATGCCGCATGCCTGGTTTCGTGGTGACTCGGACATCACGGCCTTGGCGAGGGCGAAATGATGTCAGTGGTGCAGCTTCGATCCGGCATGCCTGCGCCCGATTCGCGGTCGCATCCCC
>JANRIX010000014.1:0-46877 GCA_033764435.1 Burkholderiales bacterium | reverse complement strand
CGCGCTCACTGAAGGCAGTCTCTCAGAAGCGTTGTCTGCCATTGACCAGCACGGGTTTCCGTGGCTGGCTCAACAATGAGCGCTAACACGGCGGTCGAACTGAACGGCCAACAGCTGCCGGTCGTTCACCTTGGTCGTTAGCTGTTACTAGGGAGATCACGCGAATGTCGGCCGATCTGAAAGTCTTCCTCTCACGCGAGCAGAGGTGGTCCCCGGCGCAATGGCAGAAGCAAATCACCGACTTGGGATATCCCCTGAGCATCGATACAGACTTTGATCGGGAGTCGTATTCGGGATTCCTGCCCTGCCGCCTTCACTCCGAGGAGATCGGATTCGAATATGGCTTCGATCCTCTTGAGGACACCATGTTTGCTCCGAGCATCGTTCCAGAGATAGCGCGAGACATCGGTGAACGGGATGTATGCGTCTCCTTTTCCATGCAATCGAACACTCCAGGCGAGCTGACCGCTGGAGTGATGGCGGCGGCGGCCTTGGCCAAACTGTGCAATGGAATTGCGTGGGACGGCGATTTTGTTAAGCGCGACCCCGTTGAATGGGCGGCAGAGCTCATTCGCGAGTATGGGCATGAGGCAAAGTGACAGCTAACCACACGTTCGAGCGGACCGTGAAACATCGCTGGTGCCCTGTGCTCCCAATGGACTGCGCCCTCGCTAGGGCGCAAGTGCGGCAGTGGCCGGCCGCTCAACTCGGTCGTTAGCCATCTTCTCAGAAGCCTCGCATGTCCAAGCAGTTCAAGCTATCCAAAGACGACATAGAGCCCATCGCCGTTGGGCATGGCGCATGTTTTGCAACAGACAAGATTACTGTCGAAGGCTTCCCTGTTCGATTTATGTATCGGGAAGACCCTGACAACGAACACGATAGCGGTTGGCGATTCATGTCCGGGTTTGAAGATGATGATTACATGTCAAATCCAGACAACATGGAAATCTATGACGTCAACACCATAGCTAACTATGACCCGTCAATCATTCCCCACCTCGATGCCGCAATTGGTGCAACGTTCGAGAAGACCTCCGAATCAGAGCAATTTGTTGTCGTCACAGACTGGGAGGCACCAGATGACTAGCTGCCCGATGGCTAACCCGACAGTCGAGGCGCGGCTTCGCCGCTGGGACGCTGCGCCGGCAAGCCCGCTACGCGCCCCCCACTTCCAACGTTAGGCATTCACGGCATCCCATCACATGAACAACCACTACTCGTTCATCGGCGGCACCGAAGGCCCGTGGCGCGTTACAAGCTGCGAAGCCGTCATTGGCGCGCCTCTTGAAACAGTACAGAAGGTAAATGTGGTTAACGGACCATTAAGCAAATTAGCCGTTCGTGGCAACTGGGTGCTTCAAGGCTTCACCAGCAACGTGCGCTATGCGGAGCGCCACGAAATCAACCTACTCCGAGCAAAGCAAGAAGGTTTGGGTCGTCCCACCTCATCGTGTGCCGCGCTCATCCCAATCAGAAAGAGCCAGGAGTGGTGGGCCATGTCGCAAGAGGAGCGGCGGTCCATTTTCGAGGCTCAGTCGCACCACACTGAAATTGGGCTGGCCTATCTGCCGCAAATTGCAAGGCAACTTCACCATTCCCGTGATCTAGGCGAGCCATTCGATTTTTTAACTTGGTTTGAGTTTGCGCCTGAACACACATCTGCATTCAACAAACTGTTGGTTCAACTTCGAGCATCAAAAGAGTGGGCATACGTTGAGCGCGAGGTTGATATTCGGCTTGTAAAACAGGCCTAACAAGGCGTTGCACCGGAAAAACCCGCCTCCGCTTCGGTGCGGCGGTTTTTCCGGTGAACTCGGGTTTAGCCATCATGAAAGGAAGCAACGCAACCGTGGTCTCGCTCGTAATCGAGCGGGATGGCGCCGTTTTGTTGGGGCGTCGCAGTTCGACCAGGGAGCACGCACCCTGCGAATGGGAAGCAATCTCCGGCCGAGTTGAACCAAACGAGCCGCTCGCCGAAGCGGCGCGTCGCGAGGCATTGGAAGAAACTGGTCTTGTCGTCGACGTATTGCGCCAACTCGACACTTTCACGTTCAAACGTGGCGCCAAAGCGCGCGAAACAACTGGTGCAACTTTTCACTGTCGGGTGCGCGAGGGGTGCGAGCGCATGTCGAACGAGCACGATGAATTCGCCTGGGTCACCTTGGAGCAAGCAAGAGGCTACGGTTTGCCTGAGGGTTTGGTTCGGTGCATTGAAGCAGTTCTGAAAGCGAGGAATACATGATAAGCAACAAGGCGCGCCACTCGGGCGCCCCTCGCCCTGCGGTCTCCGGGCTGCTTCGTTCGCGTCGCTCATTCGGCGCCGATGAGCTCGGCGTTTGGCCCTGGCTGCCCCACCTCTAATTTGATCGAACGAACCGGAGCATTCGTGTGAAGCAAACTCTTCTGATTGCAACGTTGCTGGGATTTGGAGCCCTGACTGGTATTGCGGTGTGGAACGAAGGGGTGGTTGGCGTCTTCTCCTCGATCACTCGCAGCTATGGATCAATGCAAATCTTTGCTGATTTGGCGATCGCACTGGTGCTGGTGATGATCTGGATGTGGCGCGACGCGAAGAACAGTGGCAGGAATGCCTGGCCGTGGCTCGTATTGACCCTGGTTGCGGGTTCGTTTGGGCCCTTGCTCTACTTGCTGACGCGCAAGAATTCAGAGTGAGTGCGGATGGCGAGCTTGGAAAGATGGGAAGTCTGTCGCTGCTTGGTGCAATGACCTCAGCGCAATGACAAATGGCGATTCCATCGAGAGGATGTCAAGCCGGCTGCGGCCTCTTGCCTCGCCTCACATCCGACGTCAGAATTCTTGCAGCTATCGTGAGGACGAAAATCATGGACATGGATAATGACATCCGCGAATTTGGAAATGCTCTCGGCAACTGCGCACTGGCGCGGAACTGGACAGGAGTGCACGGGCATCTTGCCCCGTGGATGGCAGAGGCCTTGACCGTCGATGACGTGCGCAGATTTTTCGAGAGCCAGTACCGAGGCATCGCCCGAGATGCGCCGGGATTGGTCTATCCAGATTCCACGAAGGTGGAACTCGGCGGCAATGGATTCACAGATGTCTCGGAGTTGCGCGAGAGCCATCCAGTCCACGAGAGCGTGTCCGATGAGAATCTCCGCTATTGGCTACGCATGTTGCTGCCGACTTCGGATGCTCAGCGAGAGACACTCGCTTTGGACTTCCTCGCAGAGGTCTGGATCGCGGTGGTAAGCACACCTGCGGGCCTTCGCGTCGGGTATTGGAGCGATAACGGCGACGAGGCAAGCGTCTACTCCTGAATCAGTGGCTGCTTAATGCGACGATCCAAGGGAGCATTTTTGTTGCGTGTCCAACACGCACTGTCCCCAACGCGAGGCGTCATGCCCCTTCATGCTTGCGCCCGACCCGCGCCAGGCCCCTGTGTGGCGCAGCTCGAACATGCCCCCCGTTTCCCAGCCATGAGTGCGATCGCAATGCCACTGAATCCAGAAGACACGTACGTCCATCTCAGCGCGGATGGAGTGAGCCAGACAACGCCTGGCGGCGCCGAGTTTTGGTCGCTGCCTCCCGATTCCATGGCGAGGTTCGACCAGGGCTGGCTCATCAGCGAGTTCGTCTGTACCGAAGATTGGGCCAACTGGGAAATGCATCCACACGGTGACGAGTTCGTCTACTTGCTGAGCGGAGACGTCGAGCTCCTGCTGGAACTCCACTCTGGCACCGTTTCAGCGCGGATCTCCGGCCGAGGCGCACAGGTCGTTCCACGAGGCGTATGGCATACCGCCAAGGTCTATGCGCCGAGTCGCATGCTCTTCGTTACCCGCGGCGAAGGTACTCAACACAGGCCTGCCGGTGCGGCCTAGCCCACTGCTTTCTCTCAGCTCAGACAGGACGCGTTTCATGGGATCCCTGGCGCGAACTGTCTGCGTGATTGCCGCCGGCATGTCCATCATGCTGCTTGCAGCTTGCGCGAGTACGAACGTCACGGTTTCGCCTTCACCGCAGACACCGGTCTGCAATGGTTCTGCCTCTGCGCTGGTCCTGTGGACATCACGGTGGCGACCCAATCAAAAGGATGTTTCAGCGCGTGAGGAAGCAGCAGCGTCCGGTCTCGACCACTTCTTCGCAAGTTCGGGCTGCTTCGCCCGCGCAGAGCTGCGCCGGGTCAGCAGCCTCAGCCCCTCGGCTGTCGATGCTGAGCTCGCGGCATCAGGTGACCGGTTCAACGCAGTGGTCTCCATCGCTGTCCACGAACTCGGGCCTGTGGTCAAATTGCTGTCTTCAGCATCGCTGGTCGAGGGCGGCACCGAAGTCGTCCTCCAGGTCACGTCGCGTCAGCTGCAGCCATCCGGCCCGCCGCGTGAGTTCAAAGTTCATTGGCGTCATGGTGGCCCGGGTGTAGTCAAGGGCGTGAACAGCCTGCCCAGCGACATGAACGCCGCCTTGCGGGCCGGGCTGCAGCCTGCCTCCGGACCGCAGTGAATCCTAACCCCTCATTTGGAATCAAAAATGTCAGACCTCACTTTTTCCCAGGCGCAGGCCAACATGCGCGACGCCTATCTGTCGGGCGCGCCCGGTGTCCTCGTCTCGGGTCTCGTCTGGCTGGTGGCAGGCGGCGTGGCGCTCGCTGTCTCCGACAAGTCAGCCGTCTATGCGCTGCTGATCGGCGGCGCGCTGATTCATCCGGTCGGCGTGGTGGTTGCGAAGCTGCTGGGCAGTCCGGGCCAGCATGCCAGCGGTAATCCTCTGGGCGGGTTGGCGGCAGAGGGCACGTTCTGGCTGCTCGCGGGCATCGCCATCGCCTACGGCATGCATGTCTTGCGACTGGAGTGGTTCTTCCCCGCGATGCTGCTGCTCATTGGCGGCCGCTATCTCACCTTTCAGACGCTTTATGGTCTGCGTTCATATTGGGTGCTTGGCGGCGTGCTTTGCGCGCTCGGGACTGCTTTGGCGCTGGCACGGGTGCCGGTGCCGGTCTCGGCATTCGCCGGGGGCATCGTCGAGGTCGTGTTTGCCGGCTGGTTGTTCAGCCAGACGAAGCGGCGCGGCTGAGCCGGCGTCGGGCCGGCATCGGGCAAGTATCACGCCAATATCGGGCTCTCAGGTCTCGATGCCGGCCCACTTCATCGCCTCATCCCGTTCCCAGAACGTCCGGTATTCGATGATGCGGCCATCGCGAAACGTGAAGCCGTCGGCGAAGCGACCGCCCAGCCACTCTGTCGCGCCCTGTTTCCGCACCTGGGCGTGGAGAAATACCACCACCTTGTCCGAGTTTTCAAAGTAGCCCTCGGGATCGCAGCTGCCTTCCGCCCAGCTCCCGCGCCCCTGCCTGATGTGTTCCCGCACCGCGTCAATGCCGCGATAGGTGCCGAATGTCGCGAAGCCTTCCGGCTCGATGCGCGTGATGTCGGGGTGGAAGTCGCGCGTGACAGCATGCAGGTCGTTGCGATTGATGGCGGCGAAGAAGTCTTCGAGGATGTTGATCCGGGTGCGCATGGCGTGCCTTGAAGCGGAGGTCGCGGGTCGGACACGTAAGATAAGGGTTTTCCGCGGGCGGCAGTTCCGCAATGCTTCAGGCAGACCATGACCCCTGACCGACTGCTCTACACTCTCGACCTGTTTGGCGTGGCCGTCTTCGCCGCGAGCGGCGCGCTGGCAGCACTGGCTGCGCGCTTCGATCTGCTCGGCGTGCTGGTGCTGGCGTCCATCACTGCGGTGGGCGGCGGCACGCTGCGCGACGTGCTGTTGAACCGTCACCCGATTTTCTGGATGAAGGACTCCGGGCCGCTCATCACCATCATCGTCGCCACGGTGCTGACCATCGTGTGGGTGCGCTTCCTGCCGGTGCCGGTGAACGCCATCCTT
Source organism: Burkholderiales bacterium (assembly GCA_033764435.1). Taxonomy (GTDB): domain Bacteria; phylum Pseudomonadota; class Gammaproteobacteria; order Burkholderiales; family Usitatibacteraceae; genus JAEUMY01. Next base: position 41,012 of record JANRIX010000014.1, on the reverse strand, counting down.
GTTGCCGACGCCATCGGGCTCGCGGTGTTCGCCATCTCGGGCGCACAGGTGGCGGAGAAGCTGGGCTGCCAGCCGCTGGTCGTCATTCTCATGGGCACGATGACCGGCGCGGGTGGCGGGGTGGTGCGCGACGTGTTGTCGGCGAAGGTGCCGCTCATTTTTCGTCAGGACATCTACGCCTCGGCGGCCATTCTCGGCATCATGGTCTATCTCGCGTTGCGCGCTGCGAAAGTGTCGACCGGCACCGCGTTCGCCGCAGGCTTCGTCGTGGTCGCCGGCACGCGCCTGACCGCGATTGCGCTGGATCTGCATCTGCCCGTCCCCGGGTTGCCGCAATAACCGGAAGCATCCGCATGACCGCACACCGAATATTCGCAATGCCCTTCGCCAAGGTGTATCCGATGTATGTCCAGAAGGCGGAGAAGAAGGGCCGCACGAAGGCAGAAGTCGACCAAGTCATCTGCTGGCTGACGGGCTACACGCAGGCAGGGCTTGAGAAGCAGATCGACAATCAGACTGACTTCGAAACGTTTTTCGGCAATGCGCCGAAGCTGAACCCCAACTGCCACCTCATCACCGGCGTGGTGTGTGGCGTGCGGGTTGAAGACGTGGAGGACCCGCTCATGCAGAAAATCCGCTGGCTCGACAAGCTGATCGACGAGCTCGCCAAGGGCAAAGCGATGGACAAGATCCTGCGACAGTGACGGACATCGCACATGGCACGCAATGTTGAGATCAAGGCCCGGCTGGCGGATCGCGCCCAACTGATTGCGCGCATTCAGACCATCGCCACCTCCGGCCCGACAGAAATTTCGCAGGACGACACGTTCTTCCATTCCACGAATGGAAGGCTGAAGCTGCGCGAGTTCGGCGACGGCACCGGCGTGCTCGTCTTCTACGACCGTTCGGACGAAGCGGGGCCGAAGGAATCGTTCTATGTGCTGTCCCAGACGAGCGAGCCCGACACCCTGCGTGATGCGCTGAGCCGGGCGCATGGCCAGCTCGGCAGGGTGGTGAAGCAGCGGACGCTCTATCTCGTCGGCCGGACGCGCGTGCATGTCGATCGGGTCGACGGCCTAGGCGACTTCATGGAGTTGGAAGTGGTGCTGCGTGACGACGAGTCGCTTGCAGCCGGCATGGCGGAGGCAGAGCGCATCATGGCGGCGCTGGGAATTGCCAAGGACACCTTGGTCAACGGTGCGTATCTGGATCTACTGAATCAGTAGCGGGATCCGCACTGAATTCGCCTGCGAAACTCGTGGACCACGGTCGGTCGGAGGTGCTGGCCGAGCGCGACAGAGGTCAGAATTTCATTTCCAGATTCACCCGTGCCTGCAGTCGTATCGGCGCCACTGAGACTTGGCGCAGCGTGCCCGCAGCGTCCAGTACTCGGAGCTCTTCGATGCTTTTCTCTCTGAGGATGTCAGCAAGGGTAAGGCGCAGTGTCGTCCTGGGGTCGATCTTCCACATGACATAGATGTCCACATCCCGTCTCGCCTTGCCGGTGCTGAATCGATCAACTGCGTTGCGTACTTCGCCTGCACCCCTGTAGGCGATGCTGCCGCCCGCGACGAGCTGACCGCCCTTCAGGCGATAGTCCGCACCCAGAGATGCGCTGAGCGGTGTTTGCGAGGCCAGCCGGTTGTTGGGGCCGGGGATGCTTTTGACCTTCGAGCGGTTGACGCCCAGGCTCGCACGGAGATCCAACGGCGGTGCATCCTTCCAGAGGGCCTTGAGCTGCAACTTGGTATCGAATTCCAGCGATGCCACGTCGGCGTCGCCTTCATTAACCGGCAGGTTGATCCAACGCATCTCCCGCAGGATCACTGAGCGGTTGATCAGGTCGCGAATCTGGCGAAAGGAAAGCGTGAGGCTGATGTTGCCGCCCGGATCCCAGTATTTTTCCAAAGCCAGGTCGACGCCCGTGCTGAGCTCGGGCTTCAGTGCAGGGTTGCCACCATAGTCCGGGTCGATCGGGCTGTTGTTGTTGGCACGCGAGGTGGTGCGCGGTGACAGGTCCAACGTGTCGGGTGCCTTGAAAGTGCGCGTCAATGCAAGGCGAATCTGGCGGTTACTGTTGTCGGTGAACTTCCAGACAGTCTGAAAGAGCGGACTCCAGACCGCGTACCGGTTGCGAGTGGTGGCGCCACTCTCGACCCGAACATCGGTCGCGACACTCTCCCAGCGCACGCCGGCATAGGCAGACCAGTTCGGCCTCAACTTCCAGTCGTTCTGGACGAATGCTGCGATCCGGGTGACTTCGCTGTGCGCCTCCAATTCGCTGACGACCAGGGAGCTGATGGTGGTGGGCAACTCCCGGCGAATCTCGCGGTCGCGGTGATCATCCAGTCCGATATCCCAGCCGGCCTGCCAGGCATGGTCCGACGGCTCGGTCGCGGAGAACTTGCCTTGAGTCGAAAACGTGCGGCTGTGCTCGCGCAGGGCCGTGTGCCAATCCTGGGTCAGCGCACCGGTGGCGCTGAACCCGCGTTCACTATCCTCGCGCCGGCGGCGCGCGTCCGTAAGCGCAGCCTTCAGGTCGAATCGTGTGCCTTGATCCAGCGTAGTGATCCAGTTCGCGTCAGTGGTGACGATGGTTCGATGCCGGGTTCCGTTCCCGTTGCCGCTGACGACAGTGAGCGGCGTGCCAGTCACTTGCTGGCCGGTGAAGCTCGGTTCAAAGGTGCCGTTGGCGACAGATAGCGAACTGTTCCATGCCAGGCTGTCGCCTCCCCTCAGTTCCCATTTGAGGCGTGGGGTGAGCACGGCGCGTTGCACAGTGCCCGGGTAGGTGCCGTCGACTACATAGAGACTGGTAAGTCGGCCCGCCGCATCAGTCCTGGACTGTTCAGTGGTCCCCGGAAACTCGATCCGGCTGTCATACAGATCACCGTTCATCGTGTACGAGAAATCCTCCACCTGATCAGACCACTGCAGGCTGGTCGATCCAACGCGGTATCCATAGCCCTGGCGGAAGCCCGCACGCCATTCGCGGCTCGGCTTCGATGTCTGCCGCTTGAGCACGAAATTGATGGTGCCCGCGATGGATGCCGTGCTCATGTCCGCGGTCGCAGCCCGGATGATCTCGATTCGCTCGACCTGCGAAGGGGGCAACTGATCCAGCGACCAGCCGGGAGGCGGGCGTTGACCATCGATCAGAAACTGGACATAGCCGCCGCCCAGTCCTCGCATCTGTACTTCGTTGCCCCGGACCGTGATACCCGGCTGGCGCTTCAGCACTTCGGCAAGCTGACTGTCGCCATACTTCACGAATTCACTTGCCGGCACCACAATTTTTGTTGTCGTCTCCTCGCGCCGGGCATTGTAGGGCGATGCGGGATCCCTGACCTCGATGCGTTCGATCGGCGGGTCAGGCTTCCTCGGTGTTGGCGCGGATTCGGGCGTTGCGACCGGCTCCGGGGGGGCGGTGGGCTTCACTTCCTGTGCACTGACTACCCCGGCGAGAAATAGCCCTGCCATTGCCTTCAACCAATCCATATCCACTCCCCGGCTGCTGTGTACTTTCTCTGTTATCTATTCCGCTTATGCTCACACGAAGTCCCGAGCGTGACAACAAAGATGACGAGCGGGCCAGCGATGCGTGGGTATCTCTCCCCGACGCGCCAATTTAACGGCCGCCCTTGGCGTCGCCTGCATGATGACTCTGGGTGACCCGGGCAAGCCTTATCATGGTCACCATGTCCCTTTGCTGACGAAAGTCTGGAAATGAAGCAGTCCCTCGGTCTGGTCTCGCTGGTGGTCCGCGACTACGACGAAGCGCTCCGCTTCTTCATCGACACGCTGGGTTTTGAGCTCGTGGAGGACACCTTCATCCCCGAGCAGGACAAGCGCTGGGTGGTTGTGTCGCCGCCCGGTGCCAGCGAAAGCCGTCTCTTGCTGGCGCGCGCATCGACGCCCGAGCAGGCGAGCCGCGTTGGCGCGCAGACCGGCGGCCGGGTGTTCCTGTTCCTGCACACGGATGATTTCTGGCGCGACTACAACCGCTATCGCGCGGCCGGGGTCGAGTTCGTGCGTGAGCCGCGCGATGAAGCCTACGGCACGGTGGCGGTGTTCCGCGATCTCTATGGAAATCTGTGGGACCTGATCGGGCCGGGCGCTGCGACTGACGAGCGAGCGACTGACAACGCGCGGCCACACCGGGCAATCGAGTCGGCCCGGGCGCTGTTTTCCTCATGGAACTTGCCGATGCCTGTTATTCCCGCGGCGGCGCTGAATGGGTTGCACGGACTGGATGCGCAAACCTTCTCCACCCGCACGCTGCCCGAGTCACCGTATCACCTTCGTCACTACCTCGACGAGACCGCGAGTGCGCCATCGCGATACTGCGTGCTGGCGCATTCGGGCCATGGTGCGAACTCGTATGCCCTGCAGTACTTCCTGGTGAACGAGCGCCTGCGACTCTTTCTTCATCTCGCCTGGGGCGGGGTGTACATGGACCAGGATGCGGCACGGGCGAATATTCGCGAGTGCTTTGCGCGGGCCGATGCGATCGTCGCAGCGGTCGATGCGAAGGATGGGGAGCCCGCGCAAATCACCATTGTCGCGTCCGATTTCTATGGCGGCGACTGGTGGCGGGACGCGGCCGCCCCACGCTGGCCGTTGCCGAATTTCAAGCCAGTCGACGTGCTGGCTGGGGCGTTGGCGGCACTGACTTAGCGAAATGCGAAACGTGTCATGGACACGCTGCTTCTGATCCGGATCGTTCACACCGTCGTCTGGGCGATTTTCGCGGGCGCCATCGTCGCCATCCCGCTCTTCACTTGGCTCGGACGCCATGGCGTGGCCTGGGCGCTGATCGCGTTCGTGATGCTCGAAGTGCTGGTGCTCTTCGCCAACCGCATGCGCTGCCCGCTGACGGATGTCGCGGCGCGCTACACGGATGACCGGCAGGACAACTTCGACATTTACCTGCCGCGCTGGCTGGCGCGGTACAACAAGCACGTGTTTGGAACGCTGTACGTCGCGGGCATCGGCTTCACGTTGTGGGCGGGTGGGCTGCCGCGCCTTGGCGGCTGAGAGGTGGCTGCGGGCAGGCGCGATCACTGCCGCGAACCATTGCGAATATTCGCAATGGCGTTCAGCGTGCCGCGCGGCCGAGTTGGCCCAGTTTCTCCAGCCAGCGGGTGCGGGCTTCGGCCTTGCCTTCGATCATGCCGATGAGTGATGTGCGCACCGGACCGATGCCGCAGAACGCGAGGATGTTGCGCTTCAGCAGCTTTACGCTGTGCGCGCCGTAGAACCAGCGATAGAAGAACACGGGCATGCCCATGCTGACAACGATTCGCGCGCTGCGACCCGACAGCGGCTTCTTGCCCAGCGGGCTTGCTCGCTCACGCGGCACGGCGACTCCCGGGCGCAGCACCTGTTCGAGGAACCCCTTGAGCAGCGCCGGCATGCAGCCGAGCCACAGCGGATGCAGGATGACGATGTGTTCGGACCAGACGAGATCGGCTTGCGCCCGCGCGATGTCGGGGCAGGGCGTGCCCTGTTCCCAATCCTGGCTGCCGCGCAGCAACGGAAAGTCGAGTTGAGCGACGCGGACGACGCGCACCTCATGGCCCGCATCGCGAGCCCCTGCGGCATAGCGCTCAGCGGCTGCGTGAATGAAATGCCCATCCGCCGTGTCGGGATGGCCATCGATCACCAGTACGCGGGTCATGCGACAGCACTCAGGCGCTGCCCTCGCCCGCCGTCGCGCAGGCCTGTTTCGGGCAGCCGTCGGGACGATTGTCCGCCGGCAGCGGGCAGCGATTCACTTCGAATGGCGAGGCCGAGAGAAACACGGTGAGCGCGCTGGAGGCGGTGGTGATGCCCCACAGCACGAAGAACGCGACGGTGTAGATGGCTTCGCGGCTCCAGGCGAGCGGCGCGCCGTGCACGTGAATGTCCTGCGGATCGATGAAGGCGAAGAGCAGCATCTCGGCGGCACCCGCCATCAGGAAGGCCGGCCACAGCACCCACATCAGCCGCTGTTTCATGGCTGCGCACCCAGCGTCAGCGCGCGCTGCGCCGTGTCGGTCCATTCGCCGGCCAGCGCCCAGTCGGTACCATCCAGCTGCACGTTCCACTTCGACAGTGGCGGCAACAGCAGTGCTGCCTCATAGCGGCCCGGGGCCACGCGGTTCAGGGTCACGCGCTGGTCGCTGCCGGCGCGAGTGGGATGCACGAAGCGGAGGGCGAGCGTGGCCGGGAAGTCGGCCTTGCCCGACACGGTCGCAACCACGCGGCGGGCCGACGCATCGTGGCTGAGCTGGGCCGCGATACCGAGTGTCCTCGCGCGTTCCAGCCGGGAGAGATCCTGGTTCACCGTCAGGCCGCGCTTGTAGTAATCATCGGCCACCATGCCGTCGAAACTGGTGATGGCGTAGTACAGCGTGACGAAGCCCGCGACGACGACGATGGCCGGCCCGAGCATGAGGAGCCAGGGCCAGGTCTCGCGGTACCAGGGGCGCGGCGTGGGTGCGGCAGCGGCGATCGCATTCATGGCGGATTCCTTGGCGGGTGGCGTTGGTGCGTTGGGTGGCGTTGGCAGGGACGGCGGCGGTGAATCAGGGCCGGTAGAAGACGGATTTTTCATGCAGCGAGAATACGTCCGGACGGGGTTGTCCGCCAGCGTCGCTCGCCGTGATGTGGAACTCGATGCGGTGTGTGCCCTTCGGCACGGCCTCCGGCGGAATGCGCAGGCGAACCGTGAGCCACTTGGACGCTGCCGGGCCGATGGCGGTGGGCTGATCCATTCCGGCAATGCTGATGCCCTGGATGCCGCTGGCGGTGACAGTGAAATGGCGCGCGACTTCCTCCGTGTTCATGACCTGCAGGCGATAGACGTTCTCCATCTGGCCTTCCACTTCGCGTGCCAGAACGGCGCGGTCGCGGATCACATCCACCTTGACCGGTACACGATTCCAGAGCGATGCCAGCGCGGCGATGATGATGACCCAAAGCACGGTGGTGTAGATCAGCACGCGTGGGCGGAAGACCCGCCTCATCATCGTCCGCCAGCCAAAGTGGTCGCGCATGGAATTGAGCGTCGCGTAGCGGATCAGCCCGCGCTCGTAGCCCATCTTGTCCATGACCTGGTTGCAGCCATCGATGCAGGCGGCACAGCCGATGCACTCGTACTGCTGGCCGCGCCGGATGTCGATGCCGGTGGGACAGACCTGCACGCAGATGTCGCAGTCGACGCAGGCGCCGAGGCCCTTGGCCTTGTAGTCCACCTTCTTGCCTCGCGAGCCGCGAGGCTCGCCGCGTTCCTCGTCATAGGTGATGACCAGCGTGTCCTTGTCGAACATCGCGCCCTGGAAGCGGGCGTAGGGACACATGTACTTGCACACCTGCTCGCGCATCCAGCCAGCGTTGCCGTAGGTCGCGAAAGCGTAGAAAAGAATCCAGAACGTTTCCCACGGGCCGGTGCCGAGCTTCATTACCAGCCCGCCGAGCTCGCGGATGGGCGTGAAGTAGCCCACCAGCGTGAAGCCGGTCCATAACGCGACCGCGATCCAGGCGCCGTGCTTGGCCGCCTTCAGGCCGAACTTCCGTGCGGTGAGCGCGCCGTCATCCAGCTTCATCCGCGCGACGCGGCCACCTTCGATCTTGCGCTCTATCCAGAGGAAGATCTCGGTGTACACCGTCTGCGGGCAGGCATAGCCGCACCAGAGGCGTCCGGCCACGGCGGTGAAGAGGAACAGCGAGTACGCCGAGATCAGCAGCAGGATGGTGAGGTAGATGAAGTCCTGCGGCCAGAACACGATGCCGAAAATGTAGAACTTGCGCGTGCCGAGATCGAACAGCACCGCCTGGCGATCATTCCAGGTGAGCCAGGGCGTGATGTAGTAGACCAGCTGCGTCGCCCACACCAGTGCCCAGCGCCAGCCCGCGAACCAGCCGTGCACGGCGCGCGGATAGATCTTCTTCCTGACCTCATAGAGCGACTGCTCGGCGTCATCCGGACCCGTCGGCGTTGCCGTGGCCTGAATCAAGGGGATGACTTTGTTGGGCGGGATGGACATGTTTTCCCGATGGCGGGTGACGGGTGACGTGTGACGGGTGACAGGTGACAAGTAATGCATGACGCGGCGCTTGCGCATATTAGCAAGCGCCGCGATTGAATACTTCTGCGACAGGCTGTAGACGTATGCGGCCAGCAAATGCACCTTGGCCTCGCCCAGGAACTCCTTCTGCCCGGGCATGCGGTTGTTGCGGCCCTTGCGGATGGTCTCTGCGATGCTGGCTTCGGAGCTGCTGTAGAGCCACACGCCGTCGGTGAGGTTGGGCGCGCCCATGGCCGGGTTGCCCTTGGCGTCCGCGCCATGACAGGCCGCGCACACCGCGAACTTGGTGGCGCCTTCCTTGGCCTGCGCCGCGTCGTGGGGCAGGTTGGACAGCGAGCGCACGTAGTGCGTCACCTGGGCAATGCCGGGCTCACCGCCGACCGCGTCGCCCAGCGCCGGCATCACGCCGTTGCGGCCTTCGGCAATGCTGGTCTTGATCACTGCCGGTTCGCCACCATATAGCCAGTCCTTGTCACGCAGGCTCGGGAACCCGATGGCACCGCCCGCATCCGCGCCGTGGCACTGGGCGCAGTGATTCTGGAACAGGCGCTCACCCATCGCGTTGGCTTTCGGGTCCTTTGCCAGTTGCGCGAGATCGGTGCTCGCGAACTGGTTGAACACGGGGCCGAACTTGCTTTCGGCCGCCTTCATCTCCGCTTCATACGCGCCGGCCGATGACCACTTGCCCGTGCCTTCGAACGTGCCCAGTCCGGGATACAGGACCAGATAGAGCAGCGAGAACACGATCGTGATGTAGAAGAGCCACATCCACCACTTGGGCAGCGGGTTGTTGTACTCCTGCAGGTTGCCGTCCCAGGTGTGGCCGTGCAATTCGGCCTTGGCGCCGGGCGGCGGACGCTTCGAAGTCTGACTCCACAGCAGGACCGCGCAGGCCACGATGCTGACCAGCGTGGCCGCCGCGACAAAGAGGCCCCAGAAGTCGTGGGTGAAATCGCTCATGACTGCTTCTCCGTGTGTGCTTTGTCTTCATCCGCAAAGGGGAGGTGGGCGGCTTCGTGGAAGCGGTTGCGCTGCTTGGGCGACCACGCCCAGGCCACGATCGCGACAAAGGCGATGAAGCTCGCCACCGTCACCAGGGTGCGCAGGAAATTGATGTCATCCATGATCAGTTCGTCCCTTGCTGTTTGGGGGCGGGCTTGAGCGCGGTGCCGAGCACTTGCAGATAGGCGACCAGCGCGTCTTCCTCGTTCTTGCCTTTGAGCACGGCGGCCGCGCCGGCGACATCGGCCTCGGTGTACGGCACGCCCAGCTTCTGCAGCGTGCGCATCTTGGGCGCGATCGATTCCGGATCCAGCGGCGCGTTCTGCAGCCACGAGTACGCGGGCATGTTCGATTCCGGCACCAGGTCGCGCGGATTGCGCAGGTGCAGGCGATGCCATTCATCGGAGTAGCGGCCGCCAACGCGATGCAGATCCGGCCCGGTGCGCTTGGAGCCCCACTGGAACGGACGGTCGTAGACGAACTCGCCGGCGACCGAGTAGTGGCCGTAGCGCTCGGTTTCGGCGCGGAACGGACGGATCATCTGCGAATGGCAGTTGTAGCAACCTTCGCGGATGTAGACATCGCGACCGGTGAGTTCCAGCGCGCCGTAGGGCTTGAGGCCGGCCACCGGCTGCGTGGTCGATTTCTGGAAGAAGAGCGGGACGATCTCGACCAGACCGCCGACACTCACGACCAGCACGACCAGCAGGGCCAGCCAGCCGACATTGCGTTCAATGGTTTCGTGGGTGAATTTCATGATCTCAGGCTCCCTGGACGGCCGGTGCATTGCTGCTGCCATGCACGTCAAGTTCGGGAATTGGTGCGTCGTACGCCTTGCCGGCGCCGATGGTCTTCAACATGTTCCAGAGCATGATCAACATGCCGCTGAAGAACAGCACGCCGCCGAGCAACCGGATCATGTAGTACGGGTAGGTGGCCTTCACGCTTTCGACAAACGTGTAGGTCAGCGTGCCGTCAGCGTTGATGGCGCGCCACATGAGACCCTGCATCACGCCCGCGATCCACATCGCGGCGATGTAGAGCACCACGCCGAGGGTCGCGATCCAGAAGTGGAGCGAGATCGCCTTCACCGAGTGCATCTGCTCGCGGCCGAAGAGGCGCGGCAGCAGGTAGTAGATCGAGCCGATGGAGATGAACGCCACCCAGCCCAGCGCACCCGAGTGCACGTGGCCGATGGTCCAGTCGGTGTAGTGCGATAGCGCGTTCACCGTCTTGATGGACATCATCGGGCCCTCGAAGGTCGACATGCCGTAGAACGACAGCGACACGATGAGGAACTTCAGGATCGGGTCATCGCGCAGTTTGTGCCACGCACCCGAGAGGGTCATGATGCCGTTGATCATGCCGCCCCAGCTTGGCGCCAGCAGGATGAGCGAGAACAGCATGCCCAGGCTTTGCGTCCAGTCAGGCAGCGCCGTGTAGTGCAGGTGGTGCGGACCCGCCCACATGTAGGTGAAGATCAGCGCCCAGAAGTGCACCACCGACAGGCGATAGGAATACACCGGACGGTCGGCCTGCTTGGGCACGAAGTAGTACATGATCCCGAGGAAGCCGGCGGTGAGGAAGAAGCCCACGGCGTTGTGGCCGTACCACCACTGGATCATCGCGTCCTGCACGCCGGCATAGGCGGAGTAGGACTTCCAGAAGCTGGCAGGCATCGCTGCACTGTTGACCAGATGCAGGATGGCGACCGTCAGGATGAAGGCGCCGTAGAACCAGTTCGCCACGTAGATGTGCGGGGTCTTCCGCTTGGCGATGGTGCCGAAGAACACGATCGCGTAGGACACCCACACCAGTGTGATCAGGATGTCGATCGGCCACTCCAGCTCGGCGTATTCCTTGCCGCTGGTGATGCCGAGCGGCAGGGTCACCGCAGCGAGCACGATCACCAGCTGCCAGCCCCAGAACGTGAAGGCGGCGAGGCCGTCGGACAGCAATCGCACCTGGCAGGTGCGCTGCACGACGTAGTACGACGTCGCGAACAGCGCCGAGCCACCGAAGGCGAAGATGACCGCGTTGGTGTGGAGGGGACGCAGGCGACCGTAGGACAGCCACGGAATGCCGGCGGTGAGGTCAGGCCAGATCAGCTGGGCGGCAATGATGACGCCGACCAGCATGCCGACGATGCCCCAGATCACGGTCATCACGGCGAATTGCCTGACGACCTTGTAGTTGTAGGTGTTGGCGGTTTGCATGGGATGGATGGAGTGGTGGAGGGTATTGGAGTGAATGATGAACGTGCGGCGGCGCGACAATTTGATGTGCGTCAAACGGCGGGTGGATCGCCGGAAGAATTCGCCTTTGGCGGCCGGTCGTCATCCATGAGGATGGCCTGGCCCGGCGTGTCCAGATCGTCGAACTGGCCACCGTCGACGGCCTGCCAGAGCAGCCAGCCGATGCCGAACACGGCAAGCACCGACAGGGGAATGAGGAGGTAGAGGGATTCCATGTCTGTTCTCTCGATGCCGTCAGTCGTCGCCGGCGGCCGGGGTGACGGCGAGGGATGTGCCGCGCGCTGCATCGGGCGCGCCATCGGTTGCGCCTTCGGATGCGCCACCGGATGCGCCACCGAATGCGTTGGCGGGTGCTTCATGGCGCGGCGTGAATTGGAGCAGTCGGGCGGCGTTGAACACCACCAGCAGCGAGCTCGCCGACATGCCGAGCGCAGCTACCCAGGGATGGATCAGTCCCGCCATGGCGAGCGGCACCGAGCAGAGGTTGTAGGCCAGCGCCCACGCCAGGTTCTGGCGCATCACGCCGCGCGTGGCGCGGGCGAGTTGCAGTGCGTCGGCGATGCGCGTCAGCCGCCCTGACACCAGCAGCAGGTCGGCCTGCGCCCGCGCGAGGTCGGCACCATCGCGGCCATCGGCCATCGCGATGGCGGCGTCGGCCTGGGCCAGCACTGGTGCGTCGTTGCAGCCGTCACCGACCATGAGCACGCGCTTGCCCTGGGCCTGCAAGGCGGCCATATACGCACGCTTGTCGTCCGGCAGCACGCCGCCCCGCGCATTGCGAATATTCGCAAGGCTCGCAACGTGTTCGGCAGTGCGCGGATCATCGCCAGAAAGCAGGTGGACCTCGATGCCGGCGCGCTGCAGCGTGGCGACAGTGGCGGCCGCATCGGCACGAAGCGGCGTGCTGAAGTCGAAGCTCGCCAGCCAGCCTTGCGCGTTGCCGAGGTGGATGCGGGTGGTACGGCTGGCAGCGGTGGTAGGGGTGGCGGCGCGGTCCGCGCCGGACGCCACCGGGTTGGCGCCAGCGAGGTCCGCGACGAAACTCTCGCTGCCGAGCCGCACGCGCTCGCCCTTGACCAGCGCCTCCACGCCCTGGCCGGGGACGTGCGTGAGCTGCAATGGTGACTGCGAATATTCGCCAGACATGTCACCCGCATGGCGGAGCAGAGCCTGGGCGATCGGATGCGTGGAGCCGGCTTCCATTCGCGTGGCGAGCGCCATGCACTCGCTCGCACTGGCTGCGCCCATCGCGCAGACGGCCTCAAGCGTGAGTCGCGATTCGGTCAGCGTACCCGTCTTGTCCAGCACCACGTCGGTGATGCCGTTCAATGCATCGAGGGCGCGCGGCGTGACCGTGAGCAGCCCCCACTGCGACAGGCGCCCCGACGCGGTGGCCCACGCCGCCGGCTGCGCCAGCGCCAGCGCGCAAGGACAGGTCACGACGAGCACCGCGACCGCGTTCTCGAACGCGGTGTCGCCCGGCCACCAGATGAAGAGTGTTAGTGCGGCGAGCGCCAGTACCGCGATGGAGAACCCACCCGCGAGGCCGCGCGCCAACGCATCGGCGGGCGGGCGCGCGGACAACGCGCGTCGCGCCAGCCGCGCGAGCTGGGCCAGGGTGGAGGCCTCGCCAGCGCGGGTCACGCGGGCGATGAGCGGCGAGCCGGTGTTGAGGCTGCCGCCCAGCAAATCCGTGCCGGGTGCGCGCGTTACGGGTCGCGATTCGCCGGTCAGCAAGGATTCATCGATGGCGCCCGTGCCCGCGAGTACCACGGCATCGGCAGGCACCGTGCCGCCTGCGGGAATGCGGATGACGTCGCCGACGGCAAGCCGTGTTCCGGGAATGCGCTCGCTTTGGTCACTGCCCGGCCACGCGGTGAGACGCTCCACCAGCGGAGGCAGCGTCGGCGCCAGCCGCTCCATGGCTCGCGCGGCGCGGCGACGGGCACGGCTTTCCAGGAAGCGCGCCCCGAGGAGCAGGAACACGAACATGGTGATCGAATCGAAGTACACATGGCCTTCGCCGGTGACCGTGGCGGCCGTGCTGGCGACGAACGTGAGGGCGAGCGCCAGGGCGACCGGCACATCCATGCCGATCTGCCCTGCGCGCAGATCGCGCCACGCATTGGCGAAGAAGCGGCGCGCGGAATACACGATCACTGGCACCGTGAGCACCAAGCTGGCCCAACGCATCAGCTGGTGGAATTCCGCGGTGATCTCGCCGGGTTCGGCCATGTAGACCGGGACGGCGTACATCATCACCTGCATCATCCCGAGCCCGGCCACAAGCCATTCCAGGAGTTCGCGGCGCGCCGCGCGGCGCGCCAGCGCCGGGTCCTGCGCGCGGTCTGCGGGGCGGGCGTCGAGGCCCACGCGGCGCAGCGCGGTGAGCAGCGCCGACAGCGGTGTGGATTGCGCGTCCCACGTTACGCTTGCACGGCCGGTAGCGTACTGCACCGACACATCCCTTACACCCGGTGCGCGCTTCAGTGTGCGCTCGGCCAGCCACGCGCAGGCAGCGCAGGTCATGCCGTCGATGAGGAGATCGGCTTGCGAAGTTTCGCGATCACGCGACACGGCCAGCGTCGACTGCGCTGCAGGATCGTCGTACTGCGCCAGTTCCGCGGGCACCAGGCTCTCGGGACGCACGCCCGGCCTTTCCCGCTTGCGATAGAAGTCCGCCATGCCGGCGTCGATGATGGTTTCGGCCACCGCCTGGCAACCGGCGCAGCAGAAGTTGCGCGTCGCGCCGTCGAATGTGAACCTGAATCCTGCGCCGGGAGGATTCACTTCGCCGCAATGGAAGCATGTTTCTGTCATTGCAGCCCCGGATGACAGAGCGCCGTCATGCCGTGCAATTGCACCAGTGCTGGCAGACGCAGCAGGCCGAACACGCCGAACGCGAGCATGAGCGCACCGGCCAGCGCCTTGAACGGAATCGCGGGCGCGCCGTCTCTTGCGAATATTCGCAGTACGCCGGAAGACGGCAGCGACCACGCCAGCGCGATGGCCAGCAGATTGGGCAGGGTGCCGAGTCCGAAGGCGAGCATGAGCATTGCGCCATGAGCAGCGGAACCTGACGCGAGGGCGGAGAGCAGCATCGCGTAGATGAGTGCGCAGGGCATAGCGCCCCAGAGGAGTCCCAGCACCAGCCGTTTCGTCGGGGTGGCATTCGCCATCAGCCGTGCGGCAAGCGGGCGAATGCGTTGCCAGACATGGCCGCCAATGCGCTCGGCAGCGTTGGCAAGCTGGCGGCGAAACATGAGTGACAGACCGAGCGCGATCAGCAGCACATTGGCGACGCCAAACAGCGCCTGTCGTAGCCATGCGCTGTCCTGGAAGTGGATCCAGCCCGAGCCCGCAGCGCCGGCCAGCGCGCCGATCAGCGTGTAGCTCAGGATGCGGCCCACGTTGTGGGGCAGTGCCGTGGCGAGTCCGTGCCAGAGTGCGGCGCGGCGGCTGCGATGCAGGGTCACGGCGTTGACGGGCGCCTGGCCCTGCAGGGCACCGGCGATGCCGCCGCACATGGTCGCGCAGTGCGCGCCGGAGAGCGCACCGGCCATGAGGGCGCCGCCGAGGAGTGCCGGCAGTGCATCGATCATCGGACTGTCCTAGATGACCTTGGAGAAGCGCTGCCGCTCGGCGCTCTGGCGGACATACTTGTCGAACGCCATGGCGATGGACCGGACCAGCAGGCGGCCTTTGGGCGTGACGGAGATCCAGTGGTCGTCAACGGTCACGAGCCCGTCCTCGCGGAACGCATCCAAGAGCTCCAGCTCGGCGGCGAAGTAGGTCCTGAAGTTGATGAGGTGGGCAATCTCGATGGACTCGATGGAGACCTCGAAGTGGCACATCAGCGCCTGGATGAGCGCGCGGCGAAGCGCGTCGTCGGCGGACAGTTCGATGCCGCGAGCAATCGGCAGCTGGCCCGCATCGAGCAGGGTGTAGTACTCGTCCAGTGTCTTCACGTTCTGGGCGTATGCCGGCCCGATCTGGCTGATGGCGGAGATGCCGAGGGCCACCAGATCGCATTCCGCGCGCGTCGAGTAGCCCTGGAAGTTGCGGTGCAGCCGTCCCTGGCGCCGGGCAATGTTGAGCTCGTCTTGCGGCTTGGCGAAATGGTCCATGCCGATGTAGACGTAGCCGGCCTCGGTGAGCGTGCTGATCGCCTGCACGAGCAGGGCGAGCTTTGCTTCCGGCGTCGGCATGTCGGCCGGCAGGATGCGACGCTGCGGCTTGAACAGGGTCGGAATGTGCGCGTAGCTGTAGAGCGCAATCCGGTCGGGGGAAAGCCGGATGACCTCGTCCAGCGTCCGGGCGAAGGTCTCGGTGTTTTGCCGCGGCAGGCCGTAGATGAGGTCGAAGTTGACCGACTGCATGCCGACTGCGCGCGCGACCTCGATGGCGGTGCGGGTCTCGTCCAGCGACTGGATGCGGTGGATCGCCTCCTGGACCGCCGGCTCGAAGTCCTGCACGCCGATGCTGACCCGGTTGAACCCCAGTCTGGCCAGCAGCCCGAAGGTGTCGGGGCTCACGCTGCGCGGGTCGATCTCGAGCGAATATTCGCCCTGCGGATCGAGGTCGAAATGGTCGCGGGTGATGGCCATCAACTCGCTCATTTCCTCGCCCGACAGGAAGGTGGGCGTGCCGCCGCCCCAATGCAGCTGGGTCACCGGCGAGCGGGCCTGCAGATGCCGCGTCACCAGGTCCATTTCCTTCTTCAGGTACTTCACGTACTTGGCGCTGCGGCCATGGTCCTTGGTGATGACCTTGTTGCAGGCGCAGTAGTAGCAGATGTTGGCGCAGAAGGGCAGGTGGATATAGACCGACAGCGGCGGATTCCGCCGGCCGACGTTGCGGGCGGCCAGCCAGCCGGCATGCTCAGCGGCCCCGTAGGCTTCCACGAAGCGGTCCGCAGTCGGGTAGGAGGTGTAGCGCGGCCCGGCCTTGTCGTGCTTCCGGATCAGCTCGGGGTCGACGACGAGGTCGTCGGTGGGGTCGGAAACGGTCGGATTCATGGCTGCGGTTACAATGTGGTTTGGTTGCCCTATCTTGATCCCGCGCGCAAATCGGCTTTTGATGTCGATCAAACGCGCTCAAATTGAACAGTCATGTTCCCCAAGCCATGAGCACCTCGCACCGCGTCACCCCGATTACCGCTGTCGACAGCGACACCAGCACCGTCTCCCGGCTGAAGGTCGCCTGTTCCAACTGCAACCTCCGGGAGCTGTGCATGCCGATCGGCATCTCCACCAGCGAGATCGATCAGCTGGACGAGCTGGTCTACACCCGACGCAAGGTCAAGCGGGGCGAGGCCCTTTACCGCACCGGCGAGGCCTTCGAGGCGCTGTATGCCGTGCGCACCGGCTTTTTCAAGACCCGGCTCACCTTCCAGGACGGCCGGGACCAGGTGACCGGCTTCTCCATGGCCGGCGAGCTCCTGGGACTGGATGGCATCGGGACCGAGAACCACACCGTCGACGCGGTCGCGCTGGAGGACAGCGAGGTGTGCATGATTCCGTACGACAAGCTGGAGACGCTTTCCGGGGAAATGCCATCCCTGCGCACCCATTTCCACAAGGTGATGAGCCGGGAAATCGTGCGCGAGAACAGCGTCATGATGCTGCTTGGCACCATGCGCGCCGAGGAGCGCCTGGCGGCGTTCCTGTTGAATCTGTCGCAACGCATGCAGTCGCGGGGTTACGCTGCACTGGAGTTCCACCTGCGCATGACCCGCGAGGAAATCGGCAGCTACCTCGGCATGAAGCTGGAGACCGTGAGCCGGCTCTTCTCCCGCTTCCAGGCCGACGGTCTGATCGACGTCGACCAGAAGTACGTGCGCATCAAGGACATCGACGGCCTCAAGGCCATCTACGCGCACCACACCCAGTAGCCGGCGGCCACCAGGCGGCTGCAGCGATTAGCTGAAACTGGCGGCGCCGCGTTTCGTGATTTGCCGGTCATGCCAGCGCGCCAGCAGCGTCATCGCCGCCATGGCCCCCAGCATCGCCAGGAACATGTCCGACTGCGTATCCCACGGGTCCCCCTGCGTGCCGAGAAATTCATCCGCGCCCTGACCCAGCGCCAGCGCCGCCCACCACTCGATGAGCTCGTAGACCGCGCTCACGGCAAGCGCCACGCAGATGCTGAGAAACGCGGCCATGCCGCGCCCGGTCACATGCCCGCCGCGCAGCAGGATTTCACGCGCCAGCAGCGCGGGCACGAAGCCCTGCATGAAGTGGCCGATCTTGTCGTAGGGATTGCGTGACAGCGAAAGGATGTCCTGCATCCAGAAACCCAGCGGCACGCGCGCATAGCTGTAGGCGCCGCCAAGGATCAGGACAAGGCAGTGCAGGCCGATCAGCGTGGTCAGCAGCCCAGTCAGCGGAAAGGAATGGCGCGTCGCCCACATCAGCGGCAGCGCGATCACCACGGGCGCCACTTCCATGGCCCAGGTGGTTCGGTCATGGGGCTTCAACCCCGAGGCAATCAGCGCGACCATCACGATGATCGTGAGCAGGGCGAGGCGGGGTGTCGCCGGGCGTTCGATGGGGTTCATGGTCAGGGCGGATGGGAGAGGTCGCTTAGAATGATCGCATGCTGAGCCCCGAATTCCTCTCCGCCGTCGTCCTGCTCATCCTGGTGCTCGACCCGGTGGGCAACCTGCCGCTGGTTTCCTCGTTGCTCGCCAAGGTCGATCCCGCGCGCCGGCGCAAGGTGGTGCTGCGCGAGTGCGCAATCGCCTACATCATCCTGCTGGTGTTCATGTTCGGCGGCCAGCGGTTGCTGGATCTCATGCATCTGTCGGAGATTTCGCTCTCGATCGCCGGTGGCGTGATCCTGTTCATGATCGCCATCCGCATGGTGTTCGGCACGACCGAGGGGGCCTTCGGCGAGTCGGCGGAGGACGGCAAGCCGGGCGAGCCGTTCATCGTGCCCCTCGCGATCCCGTTCATCGCCGGGCCGTCCGCGCTGGCCACCGTGATGCTCATGGTGTCGCGCGAACCGACGAAGACGTTCACCTGGGTGGCCGCGCTGACGGTGGTGATGGTTGCGACCACCATCATCCTGGCGCTCGCCGATCGCATCGAGAAGCTGGTCGGCAAGCGGGGCGTTCAGGCCATGGAGCGGCTGATGGGATTGAACCTCACCGCGATCGCGGTGGAGATGCTGCTGGGCGGGATACAGAAGTTCGTCCAGCAATTGCGCTAGCGGAGGTCAGCGCCGCTGCTGCTCCGCGAAATAGCGCTTCTGGCGCTCAAGATCCGCCAGTGCACGCCGGCGCTCCGCTTCGCGCTCCATGCGGTAGTGGCGCTCGGCCTGCTCGGCCATGGCCTGCTGCTGGCGTTCCATGTACATCTGCTGCTGTTCCTCGGCCCGCGCGACGTATTGGGCCTGGCGTTGTGAGACTTCCAGGTTGCGGCGGTCGCGCTCGAACTGCTGGCGCTGCGCCTGTTCAATGCGCAGGCGCTCGTTTTCGGCAGCGCGGGCAACGCGCTCGCGCTCCAGCTCGGCACGCTGCGCCAGTTCCTTCGCGGCGCGGCTGGCTTCGGCGGCGATGCGCGCTTCCTCGAGCTGGATCCTGGCACGCTCCTGGTTGGCCTGATAGGCGTAGACCAGGCCTGCCAGCAGGCAGACAAAGGCGAAGGCCAGCACACCGGGCGACAGCAGCGTGCCAACCACCGATGCCGGCAACAGCGGGCGCGGCGTGGGGTGCAGGCTGGCGCGATAGGCCTCGCGCCGGTTGTCGTCGGCAAGCACGCGCCAGGCTTCCTCGATCGCGCCCAGTTCCAGCTCGCGCGCCGCGGGGGACAGCGTGGTGTCTGCCGCCACCGTCTGCTTGCGCAGCTCGTAGGCCCGCTTGATCCAGGCGGGCTGGGCGGTTTCAGGAACGTCGAGGATGTCGAAGAGGTCTCGTGCCACAATGGCCCCCTTTTTCGTTGGGCGGTGGACCGCGCAAACAGGCGGTTATGAGGGCATTCTATGCCAATGCAGCCCGGCCTGAAATGATCTGCATGGCCCGTGCCGACGGACGGCGCAGACTCCAGAACCGACCACCATGAGCAAGGCATTCACCAAGGAAACTGACCAGGACCCGGACGACGATCTCGATGCCGGCTTGCCGCCCATTCCCTCGGGCAGCAAGAACTACATGACCCCGCGTGGGCAGCGCCGGCTCCTGGACGAATTGAAATGGCTGCTGGACACCGAGCGACCCGAAGTCACCGCGACCGTGTCTTGGGCGGCCAAGAACGGCGACCGCTCGGAGAACGGTGACTACCTTTACGGCAAGAAGCGGCTGCGCGAGATTGACCGACGCATCCGCTTCCTGAACAAGCGGCTGGATGCAGCCGAGGTGGTCGACCCACGCATTCCGCGGGAGGACCCGACGCAGATCTTCTTCGGTGCGACCGTCACCATCGCCCATGCCGATGGCCGCGAGCAGACGGTGTGCATCGTCGGCATCGACGAGATCGACACCGCGCGCGGCCACATCAGCTGGATTTCGCCGCTGGCGCGCTGCCTGATCAAGGCGCGTGAGGGCGACACCGTGCTGCTCCATGCGCCGGGCGGCGTCGAGGAGCTGGATATTCTTGAAGTCCGTTACGAGGAGATCGACATGCCGGCCTTCCAGCCGGTGGCGCCGATCGGCCTGAACCCCACCCACGCACAAGTTCGCAAGACGGAGGATGCATGAGCATTGCCCAACCCAAATCTGGCGCCGCACGCCCGGTCATCGCAGCGCTGCTGAGCGGCCTGCTGTGGAGCGTGGCCGCCCCGGTTCATGCCCAGATCCAGACCGCACCCGAGCCGGTTGCTGCGAAACCCGCTGCCGCCAAACCCGCTGCCGCCAAGCCAGCGGCTGCCAAGCCCGCGCCGGCCGCGAAATCCGCGGCGCCTGCCGCAGCAAAGCCAAGTGCACCCGCCGCCACGGCCGCCGCCGCAGCGACCGCACCCGCGAAGCCGACCGCGATGCTGTGGGAAGTGCGCGGGCCGGCGGGCGACATGGCGCTTGCCGGCAAGCGACTCTGGCTCTTCGGCACCATGCATGTCGGCAAGCCCGAGTTCTATCCGCTGCCGGCCGCAGTCGAGAAGGCGCTGGCCTCGTCGGTGGCCCTGGCCGTGGAGGCGGACATCACCAATCAGGCCGCCATCCAGGCCTCGGCACCGATGATGCTGCTCACCCCGCCCGACACCCTGGAATCGAAGCTGCCTTCAGCCACCATCGAGCGGCTGAAGAAGCAGCTGGAGCGCCTTGGCGTGCCCTATGACGCCGTGAAGCCGATGAAGCCCTTCATCCTGGCGGGCCTGCTCGCTGTCAGCGAATATTCGCGTCAGGGCTTCGATCAGCAGCAGGGGGTGGATGGCCATCTCATCAACAAGGCGCTGGCGCGAAAGCTCCCCATCGTGGAACTGGAAGGCGTGCAGAAGCAGATGAAGCTCATGTCCGGCATGGCCGATGCCGATCAGCAGGCGTTTCTCGAAAACAGCCTCGTCTCGCTCGAATCTGGCAAGGCCGGCCTGCAGATGGATGCGCTGGTGAAGGCATGGCGTTCCGGCGACGCCGCCGCGCTGGAGAAGGCCGCGCTGGAAGCCACCCAGGGCCAGGCGCGCACGGCCGAGCTGGAGGAGCTGCTGCTGCACTCGCGCAACGCGCCGATGCAGGACATGGCCGAAAGCATGCTTGCGAGCGGCAAGGAGCATTTCGTGGCGGTCGGTGCGTTGCACCTGGTCGGCAAGCGCGGCATCGTCGAAAGCCTGCGTGCGAAGGGCTATGTGGTCACGCAGCACTGACCGGCCACGCTGACCCGCAATGCTGATCTCGCGCCTGCCCCGCCACCGGATGAGCCTGCTCTCCATGCTCGAGCTGCTGCGCGACCGTGGCCTGCGGTGCGCCCACCACCTGGGGAGGCTGATCTGCGCGGCCGTGCTCCTGCTGGCTAGCGCACAAGCCTGGGCCGCGCATGTCACGGTGCCGTTTGAGCGTGCGGAGTTCCTGGGCGCGGCACCGGGCTTCGTGCCGGGCAGCGTGGCACCGGCCGGCACGGAGGTGGCGCTTCCCGACGTCTGGTCGGTGGACCGTCGCGCCCGCCATCCCGAGGGCTGGTATCGCATCCGCTTCAACCTGGCCGCGCTGCCGGGCACGGGCCAGGCGCTTTATGTGCCGCGCGCCAGCCGCAACGCCGCGTTCTACATCAACGGCATCTTCGTGGGCAATGGCGGCCCGATCGCGGATCGCCACTATCGCAACTGGAACCGCGCGCATTTCTACACCGTGTCTGAGTCCCTGTTGAAACCGGGCGAAAACATCCTCGACATCCGGCTGGTCACCTCGGAGGTCGGCAAGGATGGGCTCTCGCGCGTGTACTTCGGGACGGACACCGACCTGCGGCCGGAATTCGAGCTGCGCCGTTTCCACCAGCTCACTTTCCCGTGGATCCAGAACGGCATCAACGCCTTCCTCATCGTGTTCCTGACGCTGTACTGGATCCTGCGACCGGAGCGGAGCGAGCATCTCTTCTTTGCGCTGGCGCTGGTGTGCTGGTCGGCGCGCAATCTGGTCTATCTGCAGTGGCACGCGCCGCCGATGAGCGATGCCGCGCTGGATCTGTTGCAGATGCAGCTCTTCAACGGTGTGTTCGCGCTGCTCGCCCTGTTTTCGGTGCGTTACATCGACGCCCGCTCGCGCTGGGTCGATGGAGCCGCCATCGCGCTGCTGACCCTGCCGGTCCTCCTGGAGTGGTTGCTGCCTGCCGCGCTGCAGGGCTGGGTGCGCCTCATCACCTATCAGTTCGCCAACCTCATGGGGGTCGGCGTCTGCGTTCTGCTGGGCCTGCACGCCTGGCGGGGGCGGCGCACCGAGCATGTGCTGCTGTTTCTGGCCGCGTCGGCCATGGTGGTCATCGGCGCCCGCGATGTGCTGGCGGTGCACAACCAGTTCGGCTTCGAGGCGATCTACCTGCTGCAATATGCCGCGTTGCCGCTTTTTCTCACCATGGGCTGGGCGCTCCTGAAGCGGTTGCTGGACTCGGTGCGCGAAGTCGAATTGCTGAACCGCAGCCTGGAAGCGCGAGTGGAGGAGAAGCATCGCGAACTGGAGCATAACTACGCACGGCTGAATGCCATTGAGCGCCAGGCGGCTGTGGCGGATGAGCGCGAGCGGGTGATGCAGGACATGCACGATGGTCTCGGCTCGCAGCTCATGACCACGCTGGCCCTCGTGGAAAACCGCGAGCTGAGCCAGAAGGAAGTGGTCGAGGCATTGCGCGGCTGCATCGATGACATGCGCCTCACCATCGATTCCATGCAGCCGGAGGACAATGATCTGGCCAGCCTGCTGGGCAACCTGCGCTACCGCCTTGAGCCGCGATTGAAGGCGGCCGGCATTGACCTCGAGTGGAAGGTGGGCGAGCTCTCGCCGCTGGCCGGCGCGGGCCCGCATGCGCTGCTGCAGGTGCTCAGGATCATGCAGGAAGCGTTCACCAACGTGCTGAAGCACGCCGGTGCGACACGCGTGCGCGTCGAGACGCGAGAATCGGCGGCGGAGGCGCGGCTCATCGTCGCCGACAACGGTACGAATGGTGATCGCAGCCAGCCCATGGTGGCGGGGGCTGCCGGCATGCAGCGGCGGGGACGCGGGCTGTCCAACATGCAGAGCCGTGCCCACTCCCTCGGGGCGCGCATCGAGCGCTATCAGGACGAAGAGGGCCACTCGCTGGAACTGGTGTTCGAGCGCGTGTCAGTTCAGGGGGATTGAGCGCACTGCTGACCGAACAGCCTCAGTGGGCGTACGTCGTGTCAGACTTTCTTGTCCGGCCCGCTGCGAATGGGCGCGGTGGAGAGCCGGCTCACATGCACGCCGGGCCAGCTGTCCAGCAGCCCCATCCGCTGGGCCTCATAAACTGCTTCCCCTCGGGAATGCACCGCCATTTTCCTGTAGATCTTCTTGATGTGACTGGTCACCGTATGCGGCGAGATGCCGAGGATGCCGCCGATCTCGCCGAAGTTGAATCCCTTCGCCACCAGCTTGAGGATTTCGCGCTCGCGGTCCGAAAGATTCGATTCGTTGTTGGGCACGATCGGGCCCGGCATGAATCGACGCAACAGACCGCGCGCGATCACCGGGCTGATCGGCGAGCCGCCCGACACCAGCTCGTGGATGCTGGCGAGGAACTGGTCGGCTGACGCATCCTTCAGCAGATAGCCGGTGGCCCCCGCTTCGATGCTGGCCAGGACATGCGCCTCATCACCAAACACCGTCACCACCATGCTCTCGCAATTCGGCGCCACCTTGGCCGCGTGACGGATGACGTCGATGCCGCTGCGATCCGGCAGACCGAGATCGACCAGGAGCACGTCAGGTGTCGCACGATTGATGGCGTCAATACCCTCTGCCGCCGAGCCCACGGCAGCGGTGACGAGAAACTCGCGATCGGTTTTGATGATCTCGGCGAAACGGCTGCGAAACGCCGCGTCATCCTCGACGATGAGTACTTTGCGCATGATTGGGATCATAGGGCGGCACCCAACGGGGCGCCAGTATGAAAGGTACCGCGAAGGCGGGATTCAGAGGGGCCAGACAGTGTTGATGCCGCGAAAGTGGTGTGGCGGTGGTCTTGCATTGTGTTGCGAACCCTCGCAACGCAACCCGCCGTCACACCCCGTGATACTCGCGATACCACGCCACAAACCTCGCCACGCCGTCTTCCACCGACGTCGCCGGGCGGAAGCCGACGGCGGCCGCGAGGCGTGACACATCTGCCTCCGTCGCCTCCACATCGCCCGCCTGCATAGGCAAGAGGTCCAGCTTCGCAGATTTGCCAACGGCGGCTTCGATGGCGCGGATGTAGGTCATCAGTTCCACGCGCTGATTGTTGCCGATGTTGAACACGCGATAGGGCGCCGAGCTGGTGGCGGAGTCGGGATGCAGCGCATCCCACGCCGGGTTCGCGGCGGGTGGTGAATCGATCACGCGCGCGATGCCTTCCACGATGTCATCGACGTAGGTGAAGTCGCGCACCATCTTGCCGTGGTTGAACACGGGCAACGACTCGCCGGCAAGGATGGCGCGAGTGAATTTGAAGAGCGCCATGTCCGGCCGGCCCCAGGGGCCGTAGACGGTGAAGAAGCGCAGCCCAGTCGTGGGGATGCCGTAGAGGTGCGCATAGCTGTGCGCCATGACTTCGTTCGCCTTCTTGGTTGCGGTGTAGAAGGACATCGGGTGATCGGTATCCATGTCCTCCGCGAATGGCAGCTGCTTGCCGAGACCGTAGACGCTGCTGGTGGACGCGAAGACAAAATGCTTGGGGGGCGTCTTCCGCACGGCCTCCAGCATGTTGGCGAACCCGACGAGATTGGACTGCACGTAGGCTTCAGGATGTTCAATCGAATAGCGCACGCCGGCCTGGGCGGCGAGATGCACCACGGCATCGGGGCGAATATTCGCAAGGGCAACCATTGCAGTATTGCCGTTTGCAATATCAAGTCTCTCAAATTGAAACCCCTGCCGGCCGCAAAGCCGGGCCAACCTCGCCTCCTTCAGGGCAGTGCTGTAGTAGTCATCCAGATTGTCCCAGCCAAAGACTTCCTGATTTCTTGATAGCAAGGCCTCGGAGAGTGCATGGCCGATGAATCCAGCAGCGCCAGTGATGAGAATTCGCAAGGAGAAGTCACCTGGAAGAAATGTATGCAGAGAGTTGCGGCACCGCGTGTTGATTTTGCATGACGTAGGGCGCCGATCCTACTCTTGAAAATAGGGAGCGGTTAAGTCTGGACTAGACCTCTCTGCGGAGCGGGCAGATAGGGAGGAGGGGTTGAGTATTGGGCAGACTGAATTTTTGCTTGGAATTCTTGAATCGCCCCTTCATCCGCTTTATCCGGCCCTCTTGTCTTGAAGACATTAGAAGCGCTCATAGAAGAGGAAATAACCGCAGCCTGCCTCGGTACATGTGCTCTGTGCAGGATTGAGTATATTCGGCGGGACGGCGAATTTCAGGTTGATATACAACTCATTCAGTCCAGTAGTTGGTGCAAGTCTGCAGTAACCAGCACCTGCCACGACACTGTCCGTAGCCGGATGTGAATTCGCGACGTAACGCACACTCAAACCTGAGGTGCCAAACCTTTGGCATTGCAAGGGCGATGGTGACTCACTGAAGTCGCACGGTGAAGTTGATATAGACATTGACATCGGGACAAGACTATCGTATCGGGTCACCGAACCAACCGCGTTGGGGATGCCCGTGCCTAACAACTCGGAAATCGGAAATTTGAACGCCCATGTTTCGTTGGCGGGCTGGTTGTGAAATGGCACAAGATATGGATTGTTGCCAGGGTACCACCCTGAATAGAGCAATTTGTCTTTGATCACACAATTCGCCGGTATGTTGACATCGGCATTTTCTTGAAATCCGGTGCCAGGGCCGAGCAGCGTCGTGGAGGCTATCGTGGAAGCACCGTCCATGAGCCACAATTGGTAGCTGCCATCATCTAGCGCCCAGAGAATGTCAGCCTTTCCATCGCCCGAATAGTCCCGTGCGTTGGTGGCCCGGCGCGTTGTGCTCGTGCCTGGCAGCGTTGCTGAAACGAGTACGGAAAGCCCGCTCATTTGCCACATGATCACAGTGCCATCGGAACCTCTGAACAACAAGTCACTTTTTCCGTCCCCGTTGAATTCTGCGACATGGGTAATCACATATCCGGTGCCACCACCGACGAGGGCGCCGCCCTGCAGCGCGGATAGCCCATTCATGAGCCACGCGGAGTAGCCCCCATTGGAAGATTTCCAAACAATGTCGGCTTTGCCATCACCGTTCAAGTCCCCGACATGCTCGGCGACATAGCCCGATCCTGCAGCGAGAATCTCCCCGCCTTGAAGCACATTGAGGCCTTGCATGAGCCACAGCGCAACACCGCCATCTAGGTGCTGCCAGAGGATGTCGGCATTACCGTCGCCGTTGAAATCGGCTACGTGCTTTGGTGACCAGCCACTGCCCGCACCGATAAGGCTTGCACCGGCTGTCGCAGTTCCACCGTTCATTTGCCAAACTGCGACCGAGCCATCGGAATGCTGCCAAATTATGTCTGACTTCCCATCACCATTGAAGTCGGCCAAGTGCCTCATTCGGTAGCCTGTGT
Source organism: Burkholderiales bacterium (assembly GCA_033764435.1). Classification (GTDB taxonomy): domain Bacteria; phylum Pseudomonadota; class Gammaproteobacteria; order Burkholderiales; family Usitatibacteraceae; genus JAEUMY01. Next base: position 14,545 of record JANRIX010000014.1, on the reverse strand, counting down.
TGGGTGGCAAAATGCCAGCGCCGGAGCTGACCGCAGTGCCATTCATCATGAAGAGCGATACCTCGCCGGTGGTTTCATTTCGAAAGACAAGATCTGCCTTGCCATCACCGTTGAAGTCTCCGGTATGTGTGACTCGGTAAGGAGACCCGGAGACGATTGCAGCTCCTGCGGAAACTGTAACGCCGTCTATGAGCCAGATTGCGGTGTCACCTGTGCTTCCAGTCGGGCGATACCAGACAATGTCACTCCTTCCATCGTCATTGAAATCACTGGGCGAAACCACGGCCGACTCAAAGTTTGCTTCGATGGACTTGGCACTACTCATGCTGACAGTGCAAAGATTTGCGGAGATGCTGTCGCAACCAGTCCAACCGAGAAAGCTGCTGCCGACCTCTGATTCGGCGGATAGGGTGACCGTGGTCCCTGTTGGAAATTCGCCGCTGCAGATGTTGCCGCATTGAATGCCGGCTGGGGAGCTGATGATCACGCCTCGCCCTGTCCCTACCTTGGCAAGATTCAGCATTGCGAAGTAGGTCATCGTGACGCTATTGGAAGGTGCGGATGAAGGCCCCGTTCCAGTTGCATTAATTGCGCTTACGGTAAATGTGTAAGTTGTACCAACTGCGACGCCGCTCACAAAGATTGGAGACGAGGCACCGGTTGATGAGATGCCACCGGGGTTTGAAGTCACCGTATAGGCCGTTATCGGAGAGCCTCCATCGCTGACTGGCGGTGTGAATTCGACACGGACGCCGGAAGAAGTTGCCACCGCAACGCCAATCAATGGAGCGCCCGGCGTTGAGCCAGGTGTGACACCTATGGAGGCGGCGGATGGCATGCCGGTTCCATAGGAATTGGTGGCTGCAACTGTAAATGTATAGGTTGTACCGTTCACCAGATTGGCCACGGTAATCGGGGACCCTGTACCAGTTGCAATTGCACCGCCTGGACTTGCCGTGACAGTGTAATTCTCGATGGTGGCACCACCTGTCCAGGCAGGGCTCGAAAACGAAATGGCGACATGGGAATTCCCTGGCGTCGCAGACACAATTTGTGGCGCTCCGGGGAGTCTGGACTCAAGCCAGTTTCGAATGGATGGGAAGGCAAGATCCAACCTCGAAAAAATATCATCATTACCAGGATTGGAAAGGCTGCCGGTGTTGGAGCAGGACGCTGAGCCCCCAAAAAGGCCGCCGCGGTGGAAGTATTGATTGTCCGAAAACGTGAGCAACCCGCTGCCACTGCTGCCGCCTTCTGTTGTGCCGGTGAGGTATCCAACATGAGAGTAACTGCTGTCCAGCGATGTCACGCTTCCTGTTGAGACCTTTTTGACGTCACCCGCTGGATGATGAATGACGGTAACAGGGGTCCCGGCCACAAGTGGCGACGCATCCCATCCGTTGAAATAGGCCCCTTCAGGGGGAGGGGCATTCAAACGAAGTAGCGAGACATCCTGCGCAACATTGCCAAACAGGAGTGCTGCGCCCCCTGCCACCTGTGTGCCAGGCTCAGGTACCCCCGAACTGCAGCTACTGTGTTCATAAAACCAGAGGGTCGTGAGGCTGTTGGCGGAGCTTTGGGTGCTGATGCAGTGGTTGGCGGTAAAGAGATAAGGTGCCTGCGATGTCGTGTCCTGATCATTGAGCAGTGTCCCTGTACAGACACAAGTTGCCGGGACCATTCCGCCGCCGCAGGTGCCGGTGAACAAGAGACGTGCAACTGCATTCTTTGATTGCACAAACGGAGTGGTCTGCGCCACGCATTTCGTGTCGACTTCACATGCTTGGGATCCCGCTTTTGCGCCATCAAGGACGCCAAATGGCGTCGCGATGAGGTGTGCCACTTCGACTACAGAAAAGCGCACAAGATCTATCGGTGTACCTCTTGGCAACAAAATCTCAATGTCCTGACGTGATCCCTCGGTCACCGGCGTCCAGATAAGATCATTCTTCCCAGCTTGTCCAATCAGCCGATCACTCTCCATCATTTCCGCTTGGCCGTTGCCGCTGTTGCCGAGAAATCGAATCTCGGCGTTCTGCGGGAGCGCCTCAATGATCAGGCCCAGCCGAAGCGCGCGTGCACCAGGGGATTCCACGGCAAACCTGGCAACCTGACCTCCTTCTGCAAGCGCAGTCCATTTCAACTGGGGGAGGCTTTGTCCCATGGACTCCGAGGCGATATTTCGATGAATGCCAATCTGAAGTGCCTTAGAGCGCCCGAGAGAGTTTTGAACTCTTACAGCTTCAATCCGGTCGCTTGCCAGTGAAGGAAGTTGTAGCACCGAAGCGTCTGCGTAGTCCAAGCCAGACTTCAGAATGCTCTTTACGCCTTCTCGCTTTTCTTTTACCCAAACCTGTTCCCCAGACACTCTTGGCCCGGCGGCAAGTTGTGACTGCGCAACGGATAGAGGTGACCCGACAGCCAGCAGGCATCCGACCAAGAAATGTACTGACCAAGTGCGCATGCCCACTCCGTTGCAAACAATTGACTCAAATCGCATGAATTACATTTATCCGGCGAGACGCCGTTTTCAGTGGGCGCAGATTCGTACCAAAACAGGTATCCCCGTTGCTTGTCCGCATTTTAGATTGACTATGATTGGCTAGGGAAGGGCACTGAGACTTTGATGTTCCCGCCGCCGCGTCTTATGCCTCGCCCTGTCTTTTCAGGGCAATGCGGATGTAGTTCGCGGTTTGGCAAATTAGGGGGCAGCTTGAGTCTTTGCTCTTGGCTGTATAGCGCGGGTGGTAAGTCTGATCGTGTCAATCCATGGCTTTTGGGCTAGATGGAGACTGCCGAATGGCGAGAGACAGGAGATTGCGTCAAAATGCTGGGCTTACAACTTCGTCTGAATAGGCTCCAATGAAGGCTGTGATTCTTGCTGGGGGATTGGGTTCCAGATTGTCTGAGGAAACTGTAATGCGTCCGAAGCCCATGGTGGAAGTCGGCGGCAAGCCAATCCTCTGGCACATCATGAAAGGATATTCGGCTCAAGGCTTGAATGAATTCATTGTTTGTCTGGGTTACAAGGGCTACGTGATCAAAGAGTACTTCGCCAATTACTTCCTTCACATGTCCGATGTGACCATTGACATGAGCAACAACGGGATGACTGTCCATTCGCGGAAGGCCGAACCTTGGAAGGTAACCTTGGTCGACACCGGCGACAGCACACAAACGGGGGGGCGACTTCTACGTGCCGCCCCCTATCTGGGGAACGAGGATTTCTGCTTCACCTACGGAGATGGTGTGGCAGACATTGACCTTTGTGCTCTCCTCGAAACGCATCGCTCTTCTGGCAAGCTTGCAACCGTGACGGCAGTACAGCCGCCGGGTCGATTTGGAGTTCTGATGCTGGAAGGTGACGAAGTCGCCGGTTTTCAGGAGAAGCCCCATGGAGAAGCCGGCTGGATAAATGGGGGCTTCTTTGTCTTGTCTCCTAAGGTGATGGAGTTCATCGATGGAGATAGTTCGATATGGGAGCGCGAGCCAATGGAGCGTCTAGCGAAGGAAGGTCTGCTCGCCGTGCACCGTCATAATGGATTCTGGCAGGCCATGGATACGCTTCGCGACAAGAATCACCTGGAGGAGCTGTGGGCCAAAGGCAATGCGCCTTGGAAGACATGGTCATGAATGCGGCCTTTTGGCAGGGGAAGAGAGTCCTGCTTACGGGGCACACGGGATTCAAGGGAGCATGGCTCGCGGTCTGGCTCGAAAAACTCGGCGCAACAGTGACCGGTTTTGCGTTGCCGCCGAAAACTGAACCCAATTTGTTCGTTGAGGCAAATCTTGCTGCGCGCATGCGGTCCGAATTCGGCAATGTTTGCGACTTTTCAAGGCTGGATGCCGCGATGCGCGACGCCAACCCGGAAATCATCTTCCATCTGGCGGCGCAGCCTCTAGTGCGTTATTCCTATGCAGATCCTCTGGAGACCTTCTCCACGAACATCATGGGTACGGCAAACCTTTTGCATAGCGCACGTGCGCTGCCAGATCTCGCCGCTGTTGTAGTTGTCACCAGCGACAAGTGTTACCAGAACAATGACGAAGGGCGAGCATTTGTTGAATCGGATCACATGGGGGGGCATGATCCGTATAGCGCCAGCAAGGGCTGCACGGAATTGGTTACCGCGGCAATGAGAGCGTCTTTTTTTAATGAGGGCAAGGCAGCTATTGCAACCGTTCGCGCGGGAAACGTGATTGGCGGCGGGGATTGGTCCGAAGATCGCCTGGTCCCTGACTTGGTCAGGGCGGCCAGTTCCGGAATCCCAGCCCGGATCCGCAATCCTTCTGCCATTCGACCCTGGCAGCATGTCCTCGAACCACTGGCGGGCTACCTGACGTTGGCAGAGCGCCTCCATACAGAGGGGCATGCATTCGCGGAAGCTTGGAACTTTGGGCCGGCGCCTGCGCTGGATCGATCAGTCGAATGGGTGTGCGCAGAGGCGGCGCAACGTTGGTCTGGCACCGCACTTTGGGTGCATGACTCGTCTTCACAGCCGAGGGAGGCAAAAGTACTCCGCCTTGATTCCAGCAAAGCAATTGCCAGGCTCGGTTGGAACTCGCTGCTCGATCACGTCGAAACAATCGAGTGGACTCTCGACTGGTATCACGCCTTCCATAACGGCGTCCCCGCACTTGATTTGGTGACCCGGCAGATCGACGAGTATCAGTCCAGGCTGACGAACTAAGGAAATGAACTTGCAATCCGAACTCAAGCAGCAGATTTTCAAGTTGGTGCAGGAGTATTGCCAATCTACATTGGCACCGAAGCCGTTCGTACCAGGTATGTCGGCAATCCCTGCGTCAGGAAAGGTTCTGGGCAGCGAAGAGATATGCAACATGGTGGACGCCGCACTGGATGGGTGGCTCACCACTGGCCGCTTCAACGAGGCGTTTGAGGCGGGGCTCGCCAAGTTTCTTGGTGTCAAGCACGTGCTCACGACCAACTCTGGATCATCAGCCAACTTGCTTGCGTTCTCGGCCCTCACGTCGGAAGGTCTGGGCGTGCGCGCACTGCGCAAGGGTGACGAAGTGATCACGGTCGCGGCTGGCTTCCCCACAACTGTCAATCCGATACTTCAAAACGGCTTGATTCCGGTGTTCGTGGATGTCGATGTTCCGACTTACAATATTGACGCGACGCAACTCGAAGCGGCGATCGGCCCGCGCACTCGCGCGATCATGCTCGCCCATACGTTGGGCAACCCCTTCAACGTTGCTGCAGTGCTGGAGATAGCCCGGCGCCACAATCTCTGGGTGATTGAGGACTGCTGCGACGCTCTTGGAGCACGCTACCGCGGTGAATTGGTCGGCACTTTCGGCCATCTGGCCACATTGAGTTTCTATCCCGCGCATCACATTACAATGGGTGAGGGCGGGGCCGTGTTCACGAATGACTCGAATCTGAAGCGCATTGTGGAGTCTTTTCGAGACTGGGGTCGAGACTGCTACTGTGCGCCCGGCAAGGACAACACCTGCGGCAAACGGTTTGGCTGGCAACTCGGCTCTCTGCCCCAAGGCTACGACCACAAGTACACCTATTCGCACGCCGGTTACAACCTGAAGATCAGCGACATGCAGGCAGCGTGTGGATTGGCGCAATTGCAGCGTGCGTCGACATTCATACAATCGCGTCGTGACAACTATGCGTTCTTGCGTGAACGCCTCGCAACCTGTGAAGAGTTTCTGATCCTCCCGGAAGCCACGCCCGAGAGTGATCCATCCTGGTTTGGGTTCATGTTGAGTGTTCGCGAGAGCGCGGGGTTTGATCGCGTAGACCTGATTCGATTTCTAGATGAGCGCAAGATTGGTACTCGGCTTCTTTTTGCCGGTAACCTGACAAGGCAGCCGTACTTTGCGAATCAGGAGTATCGCGTCTCTGGTTCGCTCGAGCGCACGGACCAAGTGATGCGCGATGCATTCTGGATTGGTCTGTATCCTGGGCTGTCGGAGGAGATGCTCGACTATTCTGTGAAGTGCATTGAGCAGTTCGTGGGTGTTGGCATCTGACCTCCGATCGGCACCTGCGAATTCAAGAGCAGCGTAACGGACGGTTATTGCGTGAATGAATCGCTGAGAACTTGCTTGCTGACGGGCGCCGGAGGATTCGTCGGATCTCGCCTTGCGGCCAGACTGCATGGAGCTGGCTGCACCGTTTGTGCTATCACGAGAACTGGCGAATCGATTGCAGGACTCCCTTATGTCCGGGTGGTAGGGAGTTCAGAGAGCCAGAAATCCGTCGAGGACGCGCTCCACGCTTCGAGGCCTGATGTCGTTTTCCATCTGGCGGCGGAGGTGATTCCCGAGCACGGACGCGAAGACATCGAAAGACTGTTGGATGGCAATGTTCGATTTGCGCTGCACCTGCTTGAGGGAATGCGCCTTCAGGGGTGTCGCGCCATGGTGAATGCGAGTACCGGATGGCAGCACTACCGGGGACGCGACTACGATCCGGTTTGCCTGTACGCCGCAACAAAGCAGGCGGCGGAGGACCTGATGGAGTACTACGCCAACGCGTGTGAAATGCGAATCTGTTCTCTGGTAATGCTCGACAACTACGGTTCAGGTGACCCTCGTCAGAAACTGTTCTACTGGCTTCGGAAGGCTGCCGGATCGCAAGATCCCATTGCGTTCTCCGCGGGAGAGCAGTTGCTCGACTTGGTGCATGTTGATGACGTAGCGAGGGCATTTGTGGTGGCTGGTCAGGACGTGCTCTCCCGGCAAGCTGGCGGTCACACCCGATTTCGGGTTGGTAGCTCACGCCAGTTGCGCTTGCGCGAACTGGCAGCCCGGTACGAGCAGATCTCGGGAAGGCCGCTCAATATTGCGTGGGGAGCAAGAGCCTATCGCGTGCGCGAACTGATGTGTCCGCCGGACACTCCGGCGTTGCTACCGGGATGGGAAGCACGGATTGAAATTGAACAGGGATTGCGGGAAATGGTCGAGGAGGCAACCGCGCTGGGCGCCGAAAGAGCGCGTGCTTAGTGCTTCTCGTGCCGAGAGGTGTGAAGGCGCCACTTGACGACTTCAATGCGTCCCCCGTGCAGCGCCGCCAGGGACTTAGGCCATTTATCGGTCATACGCGCGAGGCGTTCGCGGCAGCGATTTATGTGCCTTCGGCCGAGCGACCGCGCCGAACCAACCATCTCGGCGTTTTGAATCGAACAATTTTCGCGTAAGTCAGGTTGTAGATGCCTGCAAATGCAAAGGCAGACACGGCAAGTACGGGAGAATTGTTCCACCACAACATTGCGGGGACCGCACAGAGCAAGGCCAACGCCCACAGATAAGGTGATGTGGCCGAGTTGCGGCGTATCTTGTCTGCCGGGTCCTTGCTGAATTGACCTATGCGCACGCATCGCTTGTAAAACATCATATGCAAATGCAATCCATCTGGTTGCCCCGGTGACTGGTTCCGAAGAATTTTCTTTCGATAGATCGAGAAAAATGTTTCCCAGACGGGGTAGGCCACAAGCATTAGCGGGAACCACGGCGACACGGAGGGATTGCGGGACACCAGCAAGATTGCGATTTCAGCGATGAGGAATCCAAGTGCATAGGCTCCGCCGTCGCCAAGGAAGATGCGGCCGTTCGGATAGTTCCAAAGCATGAACCCAAGCAAGGCGGCGGCGAGCGATACGGAGAGAATAACAATCATGCTGTCCCCAACCACGTGAGCGACGACTGACAGGGCGCCCAGGATAATCAGGCAGACACCACCAGAAAGCCCGTTGTACCCATCGACGATGTTGATCGCATTGGCGATGCCTCCAACGGCAAAGCATGTGAAGGCGAATGCAATCCATGCATCCCGTAGAGCCCAATCAAGAACTGCCACATCCAGCCGATTGAGGAGGGTGCCCAACAAGAGCGCTGCGATGGCGGCCGACGCCATCGTGGCGAGCAGTCTGAAAATGACGCCGATGTTCTTCGTCAAATCTTCGGCAAGTCCGATCGCAAAGGCCGGTAGTGCAGACAGCGCCAGCAGGATTGCGGGCGACGAGTGTCCCAAGCCTAGTGCTGCCATTGATATGGCGGCAGCACAATATCCGAGAAAGAGACCTACCCCCCCGATTCTGGCAACCGAATGCTGATGAAACTTTTGCGGGCCACTCAGCGTGTCGTTTGCAAGCCCTCCCAATTTGGGGGCGAGCATGACCGTTGCGCCAGTCGCCAAAAACGAAATCGAGAACGCGATCAGAAAGGTCGACGCTTGGTCAATCATAGCCGAGCGGATTTGCTTGTTGCCATCGCCATGCGTCTTCGCACATCTCTTTGAGTGAGCGTCTGGCCTTCCAGCCCAGGTCGTTACACGCCTTCTCGACAAGTGCGCAGGAGAAAGGGATGTCTCCGGGGCGCCGGGGCAAGTGCTCCAAAGGTATGCGCTTTCCGGTCGCGGCCTCAAAAGCCGCAATCATCTCGAGCACGGAAGTCGCCTTTCCCGTGCCCAGGTTGTAGACGGAAAAGGCCGGCGCCTCCGGTGCATTCAGCGCTGCAACATGGCCCTCGGCGAGGTCCATCACGTGTATGTAGTCGCGCAACCCGGTCCCATCCGGCGTCGGATAGTCGGTGCCGAATATTCGCAGGGCCCTTCTTCTCCCTGTCAGTACTTGCGTGAGATAAGGCACCAGATTCGCCGGCTCGCCTGAGGGATCCTCTCCAATGCGCCCGCTTTGGTGCGCGCCAACTGGATTGAAGTAGCGCAGCGACGTGATGTGCCAGAAACCCTGCGCCTGGCTCAAGCTTTGCAGCAAGACTTCGACCGCGAGTTTGGTAGCGCCGTAAGGATTTGATGGGGCCACTTGATCGCTTTCTGCGCAAGGCGTGTCGCGGCTTGCGTAGACGGTCGCCGACGAGCTGAATATGAAGCGCTTGACGCCTGCTTGCCGCATGGCCCGAAGCACTCCGATCGAGCCAGTTACGTTGTTATCGAAGTACGCGTCCGGATCGGTGGTGGATTCGGCGACGGATTTGAGCCCGGCCAAGTGGATCACAGCGGCGCAATCGTATTGCTCCAAGGTGCTCCGGACGGCGTTCGAATCCCTGACATCGCCTCTGACAAACTCGAACTCCCTGCCGCAGAGCTCGCCGACTCGTTGAATGGAAGCGGCTTTGGAGTTGCTCAGATTGTCGAGAACAACGGGTGTGTGCCCCGCTTCGTGGAGCGCAAGAACGGTGTGGGAACCAATGTAGCCCGCACCGCCGGTGACTAGGACGCGCAATTTGGTGCTTCTCCGAGAACATTGCAAAGAACCCGAATTTTGTCACAGGAAGCGGGTTGATTTTTTCTGTTGCAGTACTAATGAGTTCGTATCTGGCACACGGACATGCCGGAACACGGCCATGAATCTGCCTTTCCTGTCGACTTAAGAATGTCCAGACCATTCCCTCTTGGTTGCTCTGGGACAGGATGCAGCTTTCATCCGTTGCGCTGGAAAAGGCCCCTGATTCGTCATCCCTGGGGCGCCAAGGCCTGGATGCTGACCTGGAACTTTGCAAGCTGAGTGCAGTGGATTGAAGTCATGCCTTCTGTGGTGGTCAACCGCAAGACGTGGGACCGCAATGCTTGGAACATCGGCCTGCACCAATGTCGTCGGCGGCCCTTCTTGGCCATCGACTATGTAGTGGGCACTTCGCCAGCCGCGTCCATGTGGTGTGTGTTTTTGCAGGTGCTGTGTTGAACATGAGTTTTCCGATGTTGCGGCAAGAGCATAGCTCTGTGGCACTGTCAGTTGCACCCTGGCAGGATGTCGTGCAGGGCAAGGGCGCAATGCGCCCGCCGCGTCCAGCATGTCGTCAGTTGCTGACAAAGATTGTCATGCCGCGTGCGCGGCAACAAAGCATATGCGGCACAGCTTACCTAGTGACGCAAAGACGGTATTCGGCAATTCGAGGGCTTGGGTGCAACATTGCCAGCGGCAAACTCTGCCGAATCCTCACACAGCGCAAGCATGGATATTGCTTTATCGTGAGGCTGCGGGCAATGGAATCTGGCTTGCGTGCTATCGACGGCGCGGCCATCACGAGAAGAACATTTGGGGGCGCCATGGGCGTTGAGAACAACACGACAAAATCACCTGGCGAATATTCGCCGCATTCCTTCCAAGCGGGCTCTGGGAAGGTCGAGTCGCATGCGCGCACATCGAGTCCCGAAGTCGTCTCTGGATTGGCTTCGACCAGCGTGTTGCTTTCGGAGATGGCGAGATTGCTCTTTAGATCAAGTCGCCCCTCCCGTTCCGCGTATGGATTCTGTGGGGCGCTGCTATGCGTCGCTCTGGTGATCTTTACACAACCGGCACTTGCTTCGTCTTCCGGAATGACTGGTAGGACGCTGAAGGAAATCGCTGCAAATCAGGGTTGCAACGGCGGCGGCAGCTGCCACAACCAGACGGAGCAGACATCCGGCATGACCGTTACCTTGTCCGGACCGACCCAAATGGAGCCCGGTCAAACCGCTACGTTTACTGTCACTGCGACTAGATCAGCCTCAGGCGCAGGTGCAAAGATGGGGCTGAACGTGGCGGCAAGCTCTGGCACGCTTTCGGAGAGTGCGGCCAATCTGCAGTCGGTTGGCGGGGAAATCACCCATACCGGAACGCTTGCCACCACCAATTCACTTGGCACTGCGTCGTATTCCTTCTCCTATACCAACCCGGCGGGTGCGACAGCCGGGCAAGTGCGCACGCTTTATGCCACGGCCAGAATCGGATTTGCTGGGGGCTGGCGCCATGCCACAAGCGTGAACGTCACTACGATCACCACGCCCAGCGCGCCGACCAGCGTGAGCGCTACACCGGGCAATGGGCAGGCCACCATCGCCTACTCCGCACCTTCAAGCACCGGCGGCAGCACCATCACCCGATATGACGCAATTTGCAGTGCGACAGGTCAGACCACACGCTTCGGCTCGGACACCGTTGCACCTTTTGGCGACATTGTTGTGTCATCGCTGACCAATGGTGTGACCTATAGCTGCACCATCTATGCAACCAATGCCGCCGGTGCCGGGGCTTCGGCCAGTTCGGTGGCGGTCACGCCCAGAACAACCCCTGGCGCTCCGCTAAACGTTTCTGCGGCGGCGGGAAGCAGCAGTGCCACGGTGAGTTATGACCCGCCTGCGAGCAATGGTGGCGCCACGATCACGAGTTACACCGCCACCTGCACGGATGGTGTGACGCCAAGAACCGGGACGGATTCTTCCTCTCCGTTCACCGCGATCGTGGTGACAAGTTTGACTCCCGGCAACACATACGGATGCACCGTTAGGGCAACAAACGCCGCGGGACAGGGAACGGTTTCGTCTTCCTCATTCGTTGTCCCCTACACGGTTCCCGGTGCACCAACAGGCGTGTCCGCTACGGCTGGCAGCAGTAGCGCGACGATCAGTTATTCGCCACCGGCGAGCACTGGCGGCAGCGTCATCACCGGCTATACCGCGAGCTGTTCGGCCAGTGGGCAGGTTACTCAGACCGCAACGGATCTGGCGGCACCATTCACTGCGATCACAGTCAACTCGATGGTCCCTGGCGTGACGTATGCCTGCACAGTGAGGGCCACCAACGCAGCCGGCAATGGCGCGATTTCAGCTGCTGCGATCGTCACGCCGTACACCGTGCCGGGCGCGCCAACCGGTGTTGTGGCGAATTTCGGCAATGCGTCGGCCAGCGTCAGCTTCGCCGCCCCCGCAAGCAACGGCGGAAGTGCCATCACCCAGTACACGGCATCCTGTTCTGCGGCCGGCCAGACCACCCGAACGGCGAGTGTGGCGAGTGTCACGCCGATCACGGTGACCAGCATGACTAATGGTGTGCAGTACACCTGCGTAGTGTTTGCGACCAACGCGGCGGGAAATGGCGCCAATTCAACCGGGTCATTGGTGACGCCTCGCACCGTCCCAGGCGCGCCCACCGGAGTTGGCGCTTCGCCCGGAGATACAACAGCATCTATCAGCTTCAGTGCGCCGGCGAGCGACGGCGGCAGTGCGATCACGTCCTACACCGCGACCTGTTCCGCGGGAGGGCAGGCGACTCGCACCAGTACGGGTGCTGGATCGCCGCGGGTGGTAACCAGCCTCACCAACGGCGTCCAGTACGCATGCTCGGTGACCGCCACGAACACCGTCGGCACTGGCGCAGCTTCGGTGTCCGTCAATGTCACACCGACCGCCACGCCTGTGGCGCCGGTGTTCACCAGCCCAGCCTCGGCGACGTTCACGGTCCTGAATTTCGGCAGCTACAGTGCGTCCACAACAGGCGTGCCAACCCCGACTTACGCCGTTTCCGGGACCCTCCCTTCAGGCGTCACTTTCAACACTTCAACAGGAGTGCTTTCCGGCACGCCGGCCAGCGGCACGGCGGGCAACTACACGCTCGTGCTTTCCGCGACCAATGCGTCGGGCACGGGCCAAATCAATCCGTTCACGCTCACCGTCGCGCTGTTGCCCCAGACCATCACGTTTGATCCCATCGGAGAGAAGCCCTTCAGCCTCACGCCGGTCACCGTGTCCGCAACGGCCAGCTCAGGACTCCCGGTTTCCTTCGTTTCAACAACGCCGGATCAATGCGAGGTCAACGTCGATCAGGTCACGCCACTACAGATTGGGCTTTGCAAGATCGCCGCGTTCCAGTCCGGAAATGGTGATTACGCGGCGGCCTCTGATGTGACTCAGGGGTTCAATTTTGTCCAGGGGCCGCAGACCATTACCTTCCCGGCTCAATCGCCATCCACGGTGGGCTATGCGTCGGGAGGCACCTTCGCGCTCAGTCCGCCTGCATCCGCATCGTCCGGGCTGGACATCACCTACAGCTCGCTGACCACCGATGTCTGTAACTTCGTCGCAGGTTCGGTTGCCATCAACGATGTCGGGGTCTGCACGATTCAAGCGTCACAGAATGGCAATGAAAATTTCCTGCCTGCAGATCCGATTAGCCGATCGATCACCATTGGTATTGGCAGTCAGTTGATCGTGTTTGACTTGTTTGGCCAGACGGAGCCTTTTGTGCCGAACGGCAGTTTCGTCATCAGTCCGGCGGCATTGGCTTCCTCGGGCCTGCCAATCACTTACAGCTCACAGTCGCCGTCCATTTGCACGGTCAGCGGGATGCTTGTCACCATGATCGCCCCGGGTGCATGCCAGATTCAGGCAGCTCAGCCTGGTGATGGCGTGTACTACAGCGCAGCAACACCGTTGGTTCGTACAGTCACGATCAATGCCTCTGTGCCCGGTGCACCCACCATTGACGGTGCGGTTCCCGGCGCGGGTTCGGCCGAGGTTTCGTTCATCGCGCCCGCCAACAATGGCGGAAGCCCGATCACCGAATACACCGTTACCTGCAACCCCGGGAACATCACGGCGACCGGCGCTGCGTCTCCGATCACAGTGACGGGCTTGACCAACAATGTGCAGTACACCTGTTCGGTGCGGGCCAACAACGCAGTGGGCAGTAGTGCCGCGTCTGCTACTGTGAATGTCACGCCATTCGTCACCACGGGTGCCGATCTCTGGGCGACGGTTTGCTCGGCATGTCACACGCCCGTGCCCTCCGGCATCCAGCTGAATGGCGCTGGTACGACCGCAACAGTGCTGGCCCATGTCCGCACGGCGCAAAGCGAGATGGCCGTGACGCCGTCAGTGCAGGCCCTCTCCAACGCCGATCTGGCGCTGATCGCCGCCTACATCAATGACAACGTGCCCAACATCGTCGTGACCACAACACCGAACGCCCCCAAGACAATCAGTGTTGCATCGCACGTGACCCTATCGGGCAGCGTTGCGTTCAACGCAGTCGAAGTGGTGACACCGCCGACCAGCGGGTCGCTTGGTGCGTGGTTCGGAGGGGGACGGTCAATCACCTACACGCCGAACAGTGGCTTCTCCGGAACGGACAGCTTCACCTACCGACCCAAGAACACCACCAGTGGATTGTTGGGTGATCCGCGGACAGTGACCATCAATGTGACTGCGAGCACGGCCACGCTGACCGTCGAGGCCAATGTGGCTGGATTGGGTGAGGGCACGGTCAACAGCAGTCCCTTCGGTATTGTGAATTGCTACATGGCAGGCGGGGTGATTCAGTCAGGGTTTTGCAACAACGTGGTCTTCCCGTTGAATACGTCGATCACGCTCACAGCGACTGCCTTTGATGGATCGATGAGCGGAGGTTGGTCGGGCGTGAGCTGTGCAGGCGGCAACAGTGGACCGACCTGCACGTTCACATTGTCATCGAACACCACAGTCACCGCCACCTTTGACGTCGAGATCACCGCCAATGTGGCCCCCAACGACCTCAACGACGACGGTCGTAGCGACATCATTTGGCGCACCAACCCGGGCGGGGTAGGTGACACCGCCGCCTGGCTCATGAACGGCACGGCGGTGCTGGCCGGTGCTGGCCTCACCGCCGGCTCCCCCTACCAAGTCACCCATGCCGGCGACTTCGACGGCGACGGCAAGGCTGATCTTGCCTTCCAGCACCTCACCGCCGGTGATGTCACCCTCTTCAGGATGGACGGCACCACCGTCGTTGCAGGCGCAGGCATCCTC
>JANRIX010000001.1:0-1500 GCA_033764435.1 Burkholderiales bacterium | reverse complement strand
CATTTTTCCGCGCCGCAGCGCCGTTGACCCTCACCCGGCCTCGCGAGTAAACTCCCCCCGCTTTGACTTCGGGTTTTCGCATGCGCCGCAAGCTGGTCGCCGGGAATTGGAAGATGCACGGCAGCCTCGAGGCGAACGCCCGGCTGCTGGGATCTCTGACAACGGGCAAGGTGGGTTCCGGCAGTGCAGCATGCGCGGTCCTGGTGCCGTTCCCGTACCTGGCGCAGACGCAGACGCTGCTTGCGGGCAGTGCCTGCGAGTGGGGCGCCCAGAACCTCGGCGAGCATCCGTCGGGGGCCTACACGGGGGAGGTCGCGGGTTCGATGCTCGCGGAGTTCGGCTGTACCTACGTGACTGTGGGGCATTCGGAACGCCGGGCGCTGTACCACGAGGACGACGCGACGGTGGCCCGCAAGGCCCTTGCCGCTCGCAAAGCTGGATTGACCCCGATCGTGTGCCTGGGCGAAACCCTTGCAGAACGCGAAGCGGGCCGGACGGAAGCAGTGGTGCAAAGACAATTGGAAGCAGTGTTGGACCTGGCGGGCGTCGGATTGATTGCGGAATCGGTGGTGGCCTACGAACCGGTCTGGGCCATCGGTACCGGCAAGACGGCTACCCCCGAGCAGGCGCAGGAAGTCCATGCATTCTTGAGGGCGCTGCTCACGCGGCGCGACAGCAAAGTGGCGGCAGCGGTGCCCATCTTGTACGGCGGCAGTGTCAAGGGTGCCAACGCCGAGTCGTTATTCGCAATGCCCGATGTGGACGGCGGCCTGGTCGGTGGCGCGTCCCTGGTGGCGGAAGAGTTCCTGGCAATCTGGCGCGCGGCCGAGCGGCTGGCGTCTTGAGGGTCCCATGCAGACATTCATCCTGATCATCCATGTGCTCGTCGGTGCCGGCGTCATCGGACTGGTGCTGCTCCAGCACGGCAAGGGCGCCGACATGGGCGCTGCCTTCGGCAGCGGGTCTGCGGGCAGCCTGTTCGGCTCGAGCGGGTCGGCCAATTTCCTGAGCCGCAGCACCGCCGTGCTGACGGCCGTGTTCTTTGTCACGAGCCTGGGTCTCACCTACCTGTCGACGAGCAAGCCGACGTCGCAGGGCGTGATCGTGGGCAAGCCGCCGGTAGAGCAGGACGTTCCCGTTCCTGCGGGGGACAAGGCCGCGGTTCCCGCGGCGGTGCCGGCCGACGCGGATTCCAAGACAAAGGACATCCCGAAGTAGTTGCAGAGGTATCAAGGCGCGGGGCTTCGCGGCCTCGCGGTGTTGCAGAAGGCCGATGTGGTGAAATTGGTAGACACGCTGTCTTGAGGGGGCAGTGGCGAAAGCCGTGGGAGTTCGAGTCTCCCCATCGGCACCACGATTTACAGGCGGATCTTGAGCGGTGTCGAGGGGGCACCGATGAAGACCCGATCGAAATGGCAGTAGCAGTCCGAAGTGAAGTACCGCTGCAACCGCATCAGGTCGGTCGCAGCCGTGACGCGCAATGCTCACCAACTATTTCCC
>JANRIX010000072.1:0-2035 GCA_033764435.1 Burkholderiales bacterium | reverse complement strand
GGCGCTGGAGGTGGTGGGGCTGGGGTGAGTGGGGATTCGGGGATGCGGCTCTTGGTCTTGGTGGTCACGCAGCCCTTAGTCGTCCGAGTCCTGTCGCACGGCAGTAAGTTGCTTCAACAGCTCCGGCAGCGCTGTTCGGACGGTGTCCCACACCACATCGAGGTTGATGTCGAAGTAGCCATGCGTGATGCGGTTGCGCATTCCACGCATGCTGCGCCAGGGCACGTGCGGGTTTGCCATGGCGAACGGCGCGTAGCCATCCATCACCTTCGTGGCAGCCTCGCCGATGATGACGAGGCTCATGACTACTGCCTGCTGGGTGCGCTTGTCCTCCAGGAAATCCGCTTTGTCGATGCCCTTCACGAAACTGCAAGCGTCGGTAGCGGCCTGTCGGATGTGGTTGAGGTAGTCAGGAAGGCGGTTCTCGTTCAAATGGGATGTGCCTCCGCGAGTACCTTGGCCCGGACCTTCGGCGGCAAGTCAGCAGGGGTCAGCACATCAACGCGGATGCCAAGCAGGGATTCGAGTTCTACCTGCAGCCCGCCAAGGTCGAACAACGTTGCGCCAGGAAGCGCATCCACTAGCAAATCGAGGTCGCTGCCGTCTCGGTCAGTTCCATGAAGCACCGAGCCGAACACCCGCGCGTTGCGCGCTCGATGGGCCTCCACGACGCCACGGATCATGGCTCGGTGTGATTGAAGTGCTTCAGATGGCTTCATGCGCTCGGCCTTAGGGCTTGTCCTGCATCGACGCACGTCGCCGTCGATGCCCACATAAAAAACCGGTTTCATCATAGCGCGACCCGTGCCGCAACAACAAAAACCGGTTTCATGCCCCGATGTAGACGGGCAGCTTGGTTGACCAGAATCACAGCCAAATGTTTGGCTACGGTAGGCACAGCGCCGTCCAACGGCGACCGCTGAAAACCCCCCGGATCGCTCCGCACCTACTGCCACGGGGGACTCTGCGCATTCGCACTTCAAGCCTGCCTTACTTGGCCCCTTGGAAAGTCAGTGAACGCGCCTACCGCTGCGGTACCTCCCAACTTGCCGCCAAGCTCCGATGCCGCGCCAGCGGATCGTCACATGCCGGCGGCGTGCCGGTGCGGGGCCGCGCCCAGATTGGCCGACACGAGGGCGGTCTGGCCAACGTTGCGCCCAGTGGAGCCACTGTGGCTGTGCGTGCGCTACCCGACCTGCGACTCCTACGTGCGCTGCCACGAAGGAACCCACAACCCCATGGGAACTCTGGCCGGCGAGCGACTTCGCAAGCTGCGCGGCCTGGCGCATCAGGCCGTTGACCCGCTCTGGCAGAACGGCGGTCGACTCGTTGACCGCGCAATGTTCTACGCCCGTCAATGTCGGTGCGCGCCATCAAGGCGCGCCTCGACTGGCCTCACCCCGGCACCAAGCCCTAGCCTGGATTTCCACGCACCACCATGTCTCACCACCCCGCACCGCTATTGATCCGTCACCTGCTCGAGCTCGTCCAAGAGCAGAAGATCGTGTTTTCCGATGCGCAGATCGAAGAGGACCAGCCCATCATGCTGCGCACGCCGATGGGTTGGCGCCCGTCGGGATACGAGGGATCGACAAGCGCCGAGGACATCAAGGCATTCCTCGACGCCTTCGATCCGAGCGCCGTCAATCGCATGGATGACGACCAAACCCTCGAAGAGACCCCCAGGTCGACGGGGTGCGGCTGCGATGCTCGGCCTACAGCATCAACGCCGGCCTGAATATCGCGGCGTCAGTACGCGTGCTGCCCAGCGACCCGCCCCGATTCGAGGAGATTGGCCTGCCGGCGTCGGTGGCCCAGTTCGCCATGCGGCCACGCGGGTTGCTGCTGGTGACCGGACCCACCGGCTCAGGCAAGACCACCACGATGGCCTCGCTGGCGTTGTCCCAATACCTGTTGAACGGCAATCCGGCAGCGGCTCCAATGTCGTGATGTTACGCGGCGACTTGAAGGTCTCGGAGTTCGGCAGCCTGAAGCTCTTCGGCATGCGAATTCAATACCGCAATTAGAGCCTTCA
>JANRIX010000048.1:0-136597 GCA_033764435.1 Burkholderiales bacterium | reverse complement strand
GGCCACATCGGTACCTGTACCCATGGCAATGCCGACGTCGGCGCGCGCCAAGGCGGGCGCGTCGTTGATGCCGTCCCCGGCCATCGCGACACGTCTACCTTGGGCTTGCAGCTTTGCCACCAGGTCAACCTTGTCTTGCGGCCGCACCTCGCCATGCACCTCGTCGATGCCAAGCTTCTTTGCGACGGCCTGCGCGGTGGCGAGGCCATCACCAGTGGCCATGACCACTCGAATGCCCGCAGCGTGCAGCTGCTCGATGGCTTCAAAGGACGATTCCTTTATCGGGTCGGCGACGGCAATCAGTCCCGCCAATTGTCCCTCCACCGCCAGGAACATGACCGACGCGCCTTCCGCGCGCCGCTGTTCCGCCGCTTCGGTCAACGCGTTGGTTTCGACAGAGAGATCGGACATCAATGCGGTGTTGCCCAACGCAACGGCCTGCCCATCCACTTCCCTTTGACGCCGATGCCGGTATCGGACTGGAAATCCTGGGCCTTGCCCAGCGCCAGGCCGCGCACTTTGGCTTCAGCCACGATGGCATCTGCCAAAGGATGCTCACTACCTTGGTCCAATGTCGCGCCAATGCGCAATACCTCCTCTTCCGTAAACCCTGCGGTCGGCACCACGCTGTGGAAGACGGGTTTGCCCAAGGTCAGGGTGCCGGTCTTGTCGACGATCAGCGTATCGATGCGGCGCAGGTTCTCGATTGCCTCAGCATCGCGAAACAGGATGCCGCTCGTGGCCGCGTTGCCGGTGGCCACCATGATGGACATGGGTGTGGCTAGACCTAGCGCGCAGGGACAAGCGATGATCAACACGGCCACCGCATTCAACATCGCAAAGGTCCAGCGCGGCTCCGGTCCCGCGAATCCCCACACCAGCAACGTCGTTACCGCAATCGCCAAGACAGCCAGCACAAACCAGTAGGACACGACATCCGCCATGCGCTGCATGGGGGCACGCGAGCGCTGCGCCTGCGCCACCATCTGCACGATCTGGGACAGCATGGTTTCCGAGCCAACCCGCTCGGCGCGCATGACCAGGGCGCCGTTGCCATTGATCGTGGCACCCACGACCTTGGCGCCGGGCGTTTTCTCGACCGGGATGGGCTCGCCTGTGATCATCGACTCATCCACGCTGGAACGTCCCTCGATCACGACCCCATCCGTCGGGACTTTCTCGCCAGGACGAACCCTGAGCTGGTCACCGATGTGGACGTGCGACAGGGGAATGTCGGCTTCGGTACCATCGTCCGCAATGCGGCGTGCGGTTTTGGGCGCCAGCCCGAGTGTTGATTCATTCTCAAAACTGGGCCATTTAGAGGGGTTGGGGGTGCGGCGCTTTTCTTGGACTGATTCACCCAACAAACCCTAGGCTTTCGCGGTACTCAATCGGACTTCGATAACCTAGAGACCGTTTGATTCGCGTCTCGTTGTACCAGCGGATGTAGCCATCGAGCAGCTCAATGAATTGTTCGATGGAGGTAGACCGCCAGTCCTGAGGATAGAACATCTCCGTCTTGAGCCTTCCAAAGAAGCCTTCACAGGCGGCATTGTCGGGCGAGCACGACTTTCGCGACATTGAGCGGATCAGGTTCGCCTGCCCGATCCTCGTGAGCCATCCTGGCCATCGGTAATGCGCTCCACGATCCGAGGGAACGACAGGCTGATCGCCGCTGCCGGCCACCGTCTCGATGGCAGCGTCCAGCATTCTGTTGACGAGCTCGGCGCCCGGATTCGTGCCGATCGCCCAGCTCACGACCAGGCCGTCGAAGCAATCGATCATCGGCGAGAGGTAGACCTTGCCAGCCGCAATGTGAAACTCAGAGATGTCCGTCAGCCATTTTTCATTGGGTGCTGCGGCCTGGAAATCGCGATTGATCAGGTTCTCAGGCGCCGGCTCTATTTCTCCCATGTAGGATCGGTACCGACGTGGCTTGGGCCTGGCCACCGCCAAACGTTCTTGCTTCATCAGACGTCGCACGACCTTCTCCGATACAAACACGCGCTGCCGCATCAGCGACGCCTGGATCCGGCGATAGCCGTAGCAACGATGATTGCTTTCGAAGATGTCGGTTACCGTGCTCCGCACCCCGGCATACTTGTCTGCAGCCCGCTGTCGCAACCGGTGGTAAAAGTAGCTGCTCCGTGCGAGGCCAAGCGCCTCAAGAAGCTCAGGCAACGGATAGGCTTCTCTCAGGGCGTCAACCAGCGTCGTCTTCTCCCGATTGGTCAGAAGTCGCAGGTCGACGCCCAGGTCTTTTTTTATGAGTTCATTCGCCTTCTTCAGCAGGTCGTGCTCAAGCTGCAATCGCCGAATCTCGCGTCGAAGCGTGTCGACTTGCTGTTCCAGCGCCGCCTTGTCCGTTTCTTCCGGAGGTTCCTTTTGACGTTTCATGGATGCAGGGGCATCGCGCCCAAGTAACTGGTTCTTCCAGTTGTACAGCGTCACCCTGTCAACGTCCAGCTTGTGGGCGATTGCCACCGCACTTTCTTCCCGACTACACAGTTCGAAGACGGCGGATTGCTTGGCCTCCGAAGAGTGCGGCGGCCGACCGGCTTTCCCGACGGCGTATTTCCTGGCACCCGGAAACAGCTCACGAATCCAGGCCGTCATCATGGCTCGCGCGGGATAACTCAATGCCCTGAGCGTGACGGAAACACAGCGGCCATGGTTCAGGTAATGCTCGACCGCTACCCGTTTCTGCTCGTCCGAATACTTCGGCCGGCGCGGCGCAAAGCCGAAATGCAGGTCTCCTCGCTCACGATATTCCCGGCACCAGGTCGTCAGAGCCCCCTTTGTTGGATAACCCAGCTGACGAATAGTCGCGCGAATGCGCTTGCCCAGCTTCAGATAAAGCCTTACCGCCCGAATACGATCCTCGTACGAATACATGGACTACCCCCATTAAGTAGTCCAAGATTTTGTCCGCACCCCCTGTGGCCCAGAATTCAGCGTGAATCAACACTCTGGTGATTGAGTCAGACGGCACTCGCAAAGTCTCCCTGAAATGTTCCTTGGAGGATGACTGCTGGTAAGCGGAGAGACCGCGTCCTAGTAATCTGAAACCCGCGGCATGGCGGGCCCGGGGTTACCTTGGGGCTGCCGGCGTCTGACTACTGGCACCCGTCTTGGCCATGCCGATCAGGCGGGAGCGGGATACGCGTTGCACGGCCGTTTTCGGCTCTACATTCCGGGCGCTGAACTCGATATCTAACGGATGCCAGGTTTGGTGAACCTCCACAAAGCCGAGATCACCCGGAGCGACATCAACGACCCTTGCCGATTGTTGGCTCGAGGAGCGCACACGCAGGGCATATGCACCCTTGGGGAGGTCGGCTAGAACAAAGGAATGTGGAAGCAACCGGAACTCGGTGTCTCCAATTGAAACGATAGCGATACCGTCCGCATCCCAGAAATTGTCGCGATAGATGTAGACGCGTTGACGTTCTGCCGCGGGCTGGAATGTTTTCGCCTCGGCATCGGCCTTCAATGAGGGAACAGGGCCGCTCGTGCAGAGCTTCCGCTTGGCCTGCTGGTAACACCACCGCGATTCATCGGTTGGCCTATTGGCAACTGCGGCACATCCAGACAATAGGGTCACTGCTGTCAAACATAAGAGTGCAGGCTTCATGATTCTTCCTTGTGATCGTGTTGATGATGTAAGTCCGGGGTGTGCGCGTGACGGTGGGTGGTTGGCGCGTGCTCATGCCAATGGTTGTGTGACCCCACCGGCATGGGGTCGTGCGCATGGTCGTGATGACCGTCATCGTGGGTATGGGCATGCTCATGCGCCATGGCCTCGTGGGAGTGCTCGTGCTCATGCGTCTCGGCCAGATGCAGGACGACGCCTGCCAGCATGAGCAGCGCGCCCGCGCTCATCCACAGACTGAACGTGCGATCCCCCAGGGCAAGCGCAGCGACCGCCCCGATGAAGGGCGCGAAGGCGAACACCGACCCGGTACGCGCAGCACCGAAGGCCCGCTGTGCAAGCAGATAGAAGCGAAGACTGAGTCCATAGCCTGTGGCGCCGATGACTATCAGCGCACAGGCTTGCGTCCACGCAGGCAGGGTTTCGCCGAAGAGAAACGCCAACAGCAGCGTGCCTGTCACACCTAGTGCGGACTTGGCTAGAACGACCTGCCCCGGATCACGCTCCGCCAATGCACGGGAGAGCGTGTTGTCCACGCCCCACGCCGCGGTGGCCGCCAACACCGCCAGGAGGCCAACGAATTGCGTTCCGCCGGCGAGCCCGCGATCAGCGATGAGCGCGATGCCGCCCGCGAGGACAAGCAGCATCGCCGTCCATACCCGCTTGTCCATCGTCTCGCGGTACAGCGCACGGGCCAACGCTGCCGTGAACAGCGCCTCCAGCGTGAGCATCAGTGAGGCACTCGTTCCGCTGGTGTTCTGCAAACCCCACGCCAACGCCACCGGGCCCAATACCGCGCCGAACGCAGCGATGAGTCCGAGGCGCGGCAGATCAGCTCGTGTGAGCGCGGCCTCGGCCCGAACGGGTTGGCGAACCAGGGCACCGATGAATGCTGCGCCGGCATAAAGCAAGGCGGCGGTGAAAAATGGTGCCAGACCAACGCCGAAAGCTTGCACCAGGGGTGTGCTGAGACCGAACAACACAGCGGCTGCCAACGCCAGTACTCCCCCCTTTATCGCTGGCAGCGTCATGGTCGTGACATTCGACATCTACAGTAATGAAGCCCGGCTTACTTCAGCGTGAACCGGACGCTCGTGGCGGGCTTGCCGGCCAGCGTCACCACTGCCACCACCTTGGTGCCCTTGCCGACATTGAAGCTGCCATTGGCCTCCAGCTTGTTGTCCCCGGCTGCTACCAGCGTGGCTTCGGTCCTGTCCTTGCCCGACAAGAGCGTCACTTTGGCTGAAGCGCCTTTGGTACCGACTTTCTTGCCGTGATCCTCGATGAAGATGGCGAGGGAATCGGCCTTGGCCACCAGTTCGTACTGCACTTCCTTTACTTCAACCACCACGCCGCCGTACTTGGGCTTGTGTTCATCACCATGCGAGTCGCCGGCGCCTGCGAAAGCCAGCATGGGGAACGCGGACAGCGTGATGGCGATGAGTCTCTGGATGGATTTCATTCGGGTCTCCTTGGTTGGATCAACGTTTTAAATGGCGGAACAGCATCAACAGGTAAAGCGATAGGGGCATCAGAACGCCTCCCCGCCGGAATCGGCGACCAGTCGATCAATCGAATCCTTGCCGAACACCCACACCATCGCGGGTGTAAGAAAGGTGTCCAGCAGTGTGGAGCTGATGAGGCCGGCAAAGATCACTACGGCCACGGGATGCAGGATTTCGGTGCCGGGCATTTCGGCCTCGAACAAGAGTGGCGCCAGCGCGAATGCGGCCACCAGCGCCGTCATCAGCACCGGCGTCAGCCGTTCGAGTGAGCCACGCAGGATCATTTGCGTGTCGAACTTCTCGCCTTCGAAGGCACAGAGGTTGACGTAGTGGCTGACCTTGAGAATGCCGTTGCGAATGGCGATGCCGGCCAGCGTGATGAATCCCACCAGCGCCGCGATGGAAAGCGGCTGACCGGAGAGCCAAAGACCAATGACGCTGCCCACCAGCGCCAGCGGAATGTTGGCCATGATGATGAGCGCCAGCGTGGACGAGCGATAGCGCGAATACAGCACCATGAAGATCAGCGCCAGCGACACGATGGAGAGCAGACCGATGAGTCGGCTGGATTCCTCCTGCGCCTGAAACTGCCCGCCCAGCGTGATGAAGTAGCCCTCGGGCAACTTGAACTCCGCCACTTCCTCGCGAATATTCGCAACCACTTCCGACAGCGCCCGGCCCTGGGAATTGACCGAGATGACGATGCGGCGGCGGCCATCGTCGCGGCTGATCTGGTTGGGGCCGTCCGACTCTTCCACTGTCGCAAGCCGTGACAGGGGAATCCGACCCGACGGCGTGTCTACGAGGATGTTGCGCAGACCTTCCAGCGAGCGCGCGTTCTCCGGCAGACGCAGCACCAGGTTGAAGCGGCGATTGCCCTCAATGACCTGGGTAATCCGTTCGCCGTCGATGAGCATTTGCAGCTCGCGCCCAAGCTTCGACGGCGGCAGGCCGTACTGCTCAGCGCGGTCGTAGTCGATGCGGACCTTGATCTCCGGCGTCAGCACCTGCTTCTCCACTTCCAGGTCCGCCACCCCGCGAATACTCGCAAGGCGGGTGCGCAGCGCGTCGGCCTGGCCGCGCAAGGTGTCGAGGTCGTCACCGTAAATCTTGATGGCGATCTGCGAGCGCACGCCGGACAGCATGTGGTCGATGCGGTGCGAGATGGGCTGGCCGATGCCGATGGCGGCGGGCAGGTTGGTGAGCCGATTGCGGATATCGGTGTAGATCTGGTCCAGCGAACGTGCCGAGCGCTTCAGGCGCAAGTCGAGTTCGGAAACATGCACGCCTTCGGCATGCTCATCCAGTTCCGCGCGCCCGCTGCGGCGGCCCACGGCCTCCACTTCCGGCACCTTGAGCAGCGCGGCCTCGGCTTGCTGGGCCAGCTTCACGGTTTCCGAGAGCGTGGTGCCCGGGTTGAGGCGCAGGCCCACCAGCGCCGAGCCTTCATTGAACGGCGGCAGAAAGGTGGTCGCAAAGAAGGGCACCGTGATGCCTGCCGCGACCACCGCAGCCGCCCCCAGCGCGATGAGTGTTCGCGGACGGTCAAGCACCCAGGCAAGCGAGCGTTGATAGCCGCGTTTGACCCAGGCCACCAGTTTGGTGTCGCCGTGATCGAGCTGTTTCATCTGCGGCAGCAGGTAGTACGCCATGACTGGTGTCAGTGTCACCGACACCACCATGCTGGCCAGCAGCGAGACGATGTAGGCGATGGCCAGCGGCTGCATCAGCCGGCCCTCGATGCCGGGCAGAAAGAACAGCGGCGTCAGCACCAGCGCGATGATGACCGTCGCGTACACGATGGCCGAGCGCACTTCCAGCGTGGCCTTGGCAATGACTTCCAGCGGGCGCAGATGGACGTGATGATCCTTGCCGTACTGGCGATCCTGCTTCAGTCGCCGCAACACGTTCTCCACGCCAACCACCGCATCGTCCACCAGCCCCCCGATGGCGATGGTAAGACCGCCCAGCGTCATGGTGTTGATGGAGAAACCGAAGTACTTGAACACCAGAACGGTGATGAGCACCGAGACCGGAATCGCGGTGAGCGAAATCAGTGTGGTACGTACGTTCATGAGGAAGGCGAAAAGCACGATGGCCACCACTGCCGATGCGGCCAGCAGCTTGCCTTTCAGCGTATCTATGCTGGCCTCGATGAAGCTGGCCTGGCGCATGGTCACCTGCGGCAACTGCATGCCGGGCGGCAGCGATTTCTTGAGGTCGCTCAGCGCCGTCTCGATGTTGCGGGTCAGCTTTACCGTGTCGGCATCCGGCTGTTTCTGGATGCCCAGGATCACGGCGGGCTGGCCGTTGAAGCCGGCGTCGCCGCGCTTGATGGCCGCAGCAAATCCGACTTCCGCCACCTGTTTCAGCAGAATGACCTGACCCTTTCGCGTATCAACCGGCAAGCGCTGCAAGTCCTCCAGCCGTGACGTGCGGCCTATGTTGCGGATGAGGTACTCGCGCGCATTCAGTTCCAGAAAGCCGCCGCTGGTGTTGGCGGAGAATCCGCGCAGCGCGTTCTCGATCTGTTCGACCGTGATGTTGAGCTGCGCCATCTTCGCGGTGTCCGGCTGCACCTGAAACTGCCGCACCTCGCCGCCGATGGGAATCACCTGCGCAATGCCCGGAATGGTGAGCAGTCGCGGCCGCAGCACATAGTCCGCGTATTCGCGTACTGCCATCGGGTTGGTCTTGGTTGTGTCGACCGGCAGGGCCAGCAGCATGATTTCGCCCATGATCGAAGTGATCGGGCCCATAGCCGCGTGCTCGATGCCTTGTGGCAACTGCTCACGCACCAGCGCCAACCGTTCCCCCACCATCTGCCGCGCGCGGTAGATGTCGGTCTTCCAGTCAAACGTGATGTAGACGAAGGAGAGACCCACGCTGGAGATCGATCGGACGCTTTCCACGCCCGGCATGCCGTTCATGGTGGTCTCGATGGGGAAGGTGATGAGCTGCTCGACTTCCTCGGGCGCCATGCCGCCTGCTTCCACCATCACCGTGACGGTGGGCTTGTTGAGATCGGGAAAGACATCGACCGGCATGGTGGTCAAGGTCCATGCGCCATAGACCATCATGACGATGGCCAGCACAATGACGGCCAGCCGGTTTCGCAGGCTGGCATGCAGGAGTTGGGCGAACATCAGCGCACCTGATTGATGAGCGCGGCACCTTGCGTCACCACGCGCACACCATCCTTGAGGCCATCCAGCACAGCCACATTCGCGCCATCCAGTGCAGTCCAGCGCACCGTGCGGGATTCAAAGCGTTCCGCGCTGGCGTGGGTCCACACGATGTCCTGATTGCTCGGGTTCTTGACGATGGCCGAGGCTGGGACAGCATGACCCTTGGATTTGCTTGTCGTTTGAGCCAGTACCTTCACCGGCTGGCCGACTGCCAGACCCACCGGTTTGCCGTTTGGACTGATGCGAAACAACATCGGCAGCGCGCCGTCGCGCAGCACCGTGCCTGCACCGACAAATTGCAACTCGACGCGCGAGCCGTTGCCGGGATTGGCGGAAGCCGCTGCGATGTTGGTGATGATGGCTGCGTCAAATGCCAGAGCCTCAATCTGCAAACGAGCCGGGTCCAGCACCTCGAACAACACCTCGCGCGGCTCGACCACTTGGCCTGCCACCACTAGCGCTGCGGCAATCACGCCGGACACCGGTGCGAACAACGCTTCACGCGAAACGAATTTGCCGCCGCCGGGTGACAGCCGCTGGGTCAGGCTTTGCACTTCAATGCGTGCGGTCTCGATGTCGCGCTGCGGCACAGCACCTTCCAGTTGTTCCAGACGGGCCAGCTTGCGTTTGGCCTGCTCCAGATTGACGGTCAGCTCCGGTGTCGCGGATTCCGCCGCGCGCACATATGCCAGCACTTCGCCGCGCGTTACGCGCTGACCCAGCGTAGGCAGACCCTTAGGCCCCGCCTCGATGCGTCCCGCAGTAGTCGGTTGCACCTTGCCACCGGCGTTGGGGTCAGCCACCACGCGGCCGGTCAGCTCGACTACTTGTGGCAAGTCGTCGGCCTTCACGATCCTCGTGCGCACCTCCAGTTGGCGCTGCGCCGGCTTCGGCAGGAACACGCTGCCGTCGGGCTGGCGTTTGGGCGAATTGCCGCCGACGCTGGCCGGTGCCTCATCGCCGTGGTCATGGCCGGGACCCGCCAACGCGTAAGAGGAAAAGAATGCGGCGGTACACAGGCCGCTAAGAATGAACTTGCGCATATTGAATGCTCCTTTGGCGACGCAGGAAGGCGATGAACGCGATGACGACCAGCAAGGCCCCGCCACCTGCCCACCACATCCACTTCGGTGCTTCGGTGGCGTGGGTATCAGCCGCATGCGCGTCAGGCACCACCAGATTGGCGGCCAGAATGTCCACCTCGTCACCGACTGTGATGGTCAACGTGATTGGATAGCTGCCAGGTTTCTGGAATGCGGTGGCGGCGAAGCTGTAGTCGCCGTGATCGGCATGGAACTGGCCGATTTCGCGAACGGACCCTGATTCCAGCTCCACCTTTGCCTTATGCACGGGTGCGTTGTCGGCGAAGCGGTCGATAAAGATCGCCAACTCTTTCCCGTCGAGAATGCCGACAACCTCAAAGAGATCTGAGTGCGCCTCGAAGCGCGGCGAGACGTTGCCGGTTGGTGCTTTGGCCCCTTCGTCGCCATGGTCGTGGCCGGGGCCGGCAATCGCATTGAATGCAACCAGCAAAAAAGATGTCGCGAATATTCGCAATAGTCGTGTCATGGCAGAAGTCCTGTTGCCTGATTGAATCGGGAGATGGCGCGGCCTTGTTCCAGGCGCACGCGTGAGAGTGAGAGCTCGGCGTCGAAGCGGTCCGACTCCGCGCGGAGCCGTGTGGCGAGATCGATTTCGCCCAGCCGGTAAGCCTTGCTCATCAAGTCATGGGTATCACGGGCCAGCGTGGCGCGCGCGTCGGCCAGCGTGATCTGGCGCGTAGTCTGGCGCAGCTCTTCCGCGCTCGCGGCGATATCGGCTTCAACTTTGGCTCGGGCCAACTGCATGCGTGCCTCCGCCTCGATCAAGTCCGCGTTGGCGGCAGCCAGCTTCGGGCGGTTGCGCGACTGATTGGCAAACGGAATCGTGAGCTTCAGGATGATGCTGCCTTCCGATGCCTCGCCAAAGGCCGAGCGCGCTCTCGTCGTACCCAATGCCAAGCTGGGCGGGTCGCGCCGGTCGGCACCGGCTTCGCTCAGTCGGGCGCGGGCGGTGTCGATATCGCGCTGATTCGCGACCAGCGGGACCAGTGCATCGATGCTGGCGGGGAGCGTGCCTTGCGATTCCGCAGCTTCCGGCAGTTCTTTCAGGCCGGTGATGCTTGCGAATATGCGCAATGCGCGAAACGCCTTGCCTTCTGCTTCTGCTGCGGCGGCTTCAGCCTGCCTTGCCGCACCCTGCGCCTGATTGAGATCGGTGCGCGCCACATCGCCCGCCTTGTAGCGCCGCTCGATATCGGCAGCCAGCTGACCTGCATCAGCGGCTTTGCGTTGGGACAGCGTCAGTTCGTTCGCGGCCAGCCGGGCATCCCACCACGCATCGCGCACTTCACCGGCGATGCGAAGCTTTTCTGTCAGTGCAGTGGCTTCGTACTGAGAAAGAGCCGAGTCCGCAACCGCCAGGCGGGCCTGACGAACGCCGGGCAGCGCCAGCGCGACCTCCAGCTCCGCCTCGAGTTCGCGCGCACCCGCATCGCGATTGAAGCGGTCGGTGCGTTGCGACAGCACGAGACTCGGCGAGCCCGCTATCCAGCTGCCCGCTGCATCACGGCTCGCGGAAAACTGCCCACGCCGCGCAGCATCCGCCAGCGCCGCAGGCTGGCGCGCCCAGGCACTTTCAATCGCTTGTTTCAGTGTTGGGGACGCATGCGCGCCCCAGGCTGCGGCCCATAGGCCGACAGCCAGCATCCATCGTTGCATCGAATCCTCCGATTGTTGAAACGGGGAATCCGGCGCATTCGGGTCCGCGCATCAACGCGAACACGAAGAAATCAGGACTGAATAGGAAGCGTCCCGCGCGCCGGTTCAGGCAGCGGAGACGATGGGCGGCCGGTCGGAGGGCTCCGGCTCGTGCTGGGGGGCAAAGTGGTCTGGCAATGGGAACGGCATCTCGCCCAGTTCGGCAAGTCCCAGAGCCGGACTGTCGCTAGGGCACATCGCCGTTGCCAGATGACCGTGATGGCAATGCGAGTCGGCATCATGCTGGCCACCATCGTTCGAGGCGTGGTCGTCCGCATGGTGATGATCGTGCTGCGCGAAGTGTGTCGTGGCGCCCGCGCTGCCGCCACCATTGAATGCCAGTGCCGACTGCATCAACTGCAGCGACATCAGGATCAACAGAAGGATTGAGAAGATGCGGGTCATGTCGATAGGACTATACCGCACTGACCGAAGATTGCGAAGCAAGTTCTGCGCGTGCCTGCCGCATCACAGCGAACGCGCCGGTGAGTGCCAGCGCACCCATGAGGATGGCCACGACAAGATCGGGCAGCGCGCTGCCTGTGCCGAATACACCGAGCGCGGCGACCATCACCGTCACGTTGCCGATGGCGTCGTTCCTCGTGCAGAGCCAGACCGAGCGCATGTTGGCGTCGCCGTCGCGCCAGGCGTAGAGCATCCATGCCACGCCGAGATTGGCGGCCAGCGCCAGCAGGCCGATGACACCCATGGTGATGGGCTCCGGCATCACGCCAGCCCAGAGATGCCATGCCGCCTTGCCCAGCACGAATGCGCCGAACGCGGCCATGGACGCTGCCTTAAGCAGCGCAGCGCGGGCACGCCAGGCCAGCGCCATGTTGAGCACCATCAGCGACACCGCGTAGTTGGCCCCGTCGCCCAGAAAGTCGATGGCATCCGCCAGTAGCGAGACCGATGCGGCTGAAAGCCCCGCGCCGATCTCCACTGCGAACATGGCGAAGTTGACGATGAGCGCGATCCACAGCACCTGGCGGTACTTCGGATTGGACGAAGGCGGCAGCGGCGCGCAGCCGTCGCCACCGTGACCATGATGGTCGTGCCCGTGTCCGTGGTGATCGTGGTGATGCCCTGACATCGACTCTCTCCCGTTGGCATTCTCTGCCAGAATGGGTGCCATTCAAAACCCTGGAGCCGCTCCAGGGTCAAGCGCCTCGCAAGTGGAGATATGATGGACATTGTGAAGACCTTCGGCCTGTTCGGCATCACCGCGCTCGCGGAAATCCTGGGCTGCTATCTGCCCTACCTGCTGCTGAAGAAGTCCGGTCCGCTGTGGCTCCTGCTGCCGGCCGCCGCCAGCTTGGCGTTGTTCGCGTGGCTGCTCACGCTGCATCCCTTCCCGGCGGGACGCACCTATGCGGCCTATGGCGGCATCTATGTTGCAATCGCCGTGGCGTGGTTGTGGGCGGTGGACGGGATCACGCCCACGCGTTGGGACATCACGGGTGTCGCCATCATGCTGGCCGGTGTCGCCATCGTCGCGCTGCAACCCGCCCAATCCTAGGAGCGTCGCCATGCGCATCGGAGAAATCGCAACCCGCACCGGCGTCGAGGTCGAGACGGTGCGCTATTACGAGAAGGCCGGCCTCCTGCCCCCGCCTGCGCGCCAGACCAACGGCTATCGCGCCTACGGCATGGCGCATCTGGAGCGGTTGGCCTTCATCCGCCACTGTCGGGCGCTGGACATTCCGCTTGCGAATATTCGCGAGCTGACCCGGTTCATGGAAAAACCACCAGCCGATTGCAGTGGCATCAACGCGCTGGTGGATGAGCAGTTGCGGGTGGTGCGCGCCAGGCTGAAATCATTGAAGGCGCTGGAGAAACAACTGTCCCTTCTGCGCCAGCGCTGCACCGAAGGCGGGCGTGGCAAGTGCGGCATCCTGGAGGAGCTGGTGGCGGCGGCGCATGGCGAGGCGTGTGCCTGTCACGGCTGAGCGACCATTGCCGCCAGACGCAGAGCGCACCTGAACGCGCGTCAGGAATCTGCGCATCGGGGCATTTGCCCTGCGTGTTCAAGGGTGTGGCCCGCCGAGCGTTTGATGTTCTTCCCGCGCCCGCCCCTCCGATTGTTGGCGATCAAATCTTCTCTCCGCGGCACTCAGGTGGCTGATCAGTATGTGGGAAATCATGTTGACGCCCACGCCGACCAGCGTCGCTGGCAACAAGTACAGGGAGATAGTGAGCCCGGATGAGAAAACACCATCATCCAACGTCGCCAAAGAAATCCTGGCCAGGTCGGACAACTGATGAAGCAGGAAGAAGCTGGCACCTGCCAATACAATCAGAAGCGCCGCGAAGAGCAGGACCGAAAACTTTGAGATCGCTTCCGTGCGAAGCAGATGAACATAGATGCCGATGGGCAGAATGAGCGTCACCGCGATCAGAAGGTAGAACTCGAATTTCAGAAACACCGTATCAGCCAAAGCACATGCACTCCCATCGGGAAAGAAAGGGCTGCCTCACAGCGTCCTGTCGATGAAGCATCAATCCTTCGACTGGCATCTGTTCATCGCGGGTCAAGATTCGCCTTGCTGGCGCGCCGCTTGGCCTCTTGGATCAAGGCATCCCCTGCGCCGAGCAGCCGCGCCGCCTCGGGAAGATAAAGCGCCCCGTACAGTGCTTCCAATCGGTCCAGACGCGCGAGCCGCCAAACGTGCGCGAGCAGCGCGATTTTCACGGACTCGGAGCAGCTTCGCAGGACCTCGATGGAGCAACCCCTATCACCCCAAGCGCGGTCGCCGCTGCTCTCGCGCCTGTCATGTTCCTCAACGTACATCGCCACCAGGGGTGGGACGAATTGACGGGTGAACGGTTGATTGCCACTGACCACTGCGTGCAGAAGGACCATCAGCGCCTCTCGTTCCTGCTCAATGCCGAGGGGATTGGGCAGCCCCTCGGCGTTGCCGTTCAGCAGTTGCTTCAAGAAGCGGCTCAGGTCCACGGTTTCCGACCGTCCAGCCTAGCTCAGGCGAACCGGCACGAACAGCCGATCATCACCACGTTGGACCAGCAACGCCACGGAACGGCCAGCCTTGCTGACGATATCCCGGACTTGCGACACCGAGGAGACCGGTGTGCCATTGACGCTCAATAGTATGTCTCCTGGCTCTACGCCGGCGGCGGCCGCGCGGCCTGACACTTCCTCGACAATGAGCCCCAGTGTTGAGCCTGGCTCCGAGGACTGTCGGGGCCGCAATGCCAGGCCGAGCTGCTTGCCACCAGCGGAGGCTGACTTCGCGGCTATAGCGACCGGCTTTTCCGCGTCAGTCACTTTGGCAGCCAACTCAAGCCGTTGCCCTGCTCGCATCACCGTCAAGGCAATCGACTGCCCCGGCGCTGTTTGATCGACAATTGCGGGCACCTCGCTTGAGCTACCGACCGGTCTTCCTCCAATTCCGCTGATGATATCCCCTGACTTGATGCCGGCGGCCTCAGCTGGACTGCCATTCTCGACGGAAGCCACCAGGGCGCCATTGGGATGATCCAGCTTGAACGCGTCAGCAAGGTCTTGATTCACATCCTGGATGCGGACACCCAGATGCGCATGTGTCGCCTTGCCCGTTGCGACGATTTGACCCTTCACGCGCTCGACCACATCGGCGGGGATGGCGAAGGACAGGCCCTGATAGCCCCCGGTTCTGCTGTAAATCTGGGAATTCATGCCAACGACTTCGCCCAGGGCGTTGAGTAGCGGGCCGCCCGAGTTGCCCGGGTTCACCGCGACATCGGTCTGAATGAAGGGTGTATAGCGGTCGTCTGGCAACACGCGGCCCTTCGCACTTACCACGCCAACCGATACGCTGTTCTCGAAACCATAGGGCGAACC
The DNA here is from genome assembly GCA_033764435.1 of Burkholderiales bacterium. Lineage (GTDB taxonomy): Bacteria > Pseudomonadota > Gammaproteobacteria > Burkholderiales > Usitatibacteraceae > JAEUMY01. The sequence goes on along the minus strand of JANRIX010000048.1, from coordinate 121,613 downwards.
GATCGCGAGAACCCATTCTCCCGCGCGCAACTTCGCGGGATCGGCCATCCTCAGGATGGGAAGGTTCTTGGCGTCGATCTTCAGCACGGCGACGTCAGTTCGCTCATCCGCACCCAGGACCTTCGCCTGGAATTCCCGGCGATCAGTCAACTTCACCCGCACACTGTCGGCATCTTTGACGACGTGGGCATTGGTGAGGACGATACCATCGGGGGCCACGATGAATCCCGACCCCTGACCACGGCGGGGTGCCTCATCCAGGGGCAGACCGTTCCCGCCGCGGGCGCCGTCGGGAAGTCTGAAGTATCGAAAAAAGTCCGGCAGCGCGTCACGCGGAATGTCCGGAGAGCCTTGCTGCCGTCCGGTGAACCGATCGGGGTTGGTCTGCTTGCTTTCCAGGCTGATGTTCACCACCGCCGGACCGACGCGCTCCGCCATTCCCGCGAAGTCTGGCCAAGCGGCGACGCTTCGGCCACTCGCGGAACCAGCTTCGCTGACGAGAGCGCTGGTGGCACGCGTCGTGGCGCCATCAGGTTGTCGGACCGCCTGATAGGCGGACACACCGGCCGCAGCCAACCCCAGCGCGGCCATCACCGCGATCGAAATTTTGTACCTCGGTTTCCGGGCGTTCATGAGCATTCCTTTCCTGCCGTGAATTGAGAAGCGAAACCTACCGCCGCCTTGCATAGCCTGAATGAGCCTTGGCGATTGAGTGGTTTCTTGGCATTAGAGGCTTGCGAGCCTTAGCCGGGCCTTAAAGCCAGGAAGAAGTCGAGGTCGCAGACGATGGCCTTAAGGCTCGTTTAAGCCGCAGAGTCGAGACTGAATCGAAACACATAGAACGTATTCCTTCCCAGTCATTCACCATCCAGGAAACCAATCCCAAATGAGTCCCACAGGTTCGCTCACGCCGACGTTGTCAGTGGTCATACCCGTCTACAACGAGGCAGCTGGACTGCCATTCCTGTTCGCGCGACTGTATCCGGCGCTTGACGCGCTTCGTCTTGAATATGAAGTCATCTTCGTCAATGACGGTTCTATCGATGCCTCCGCGTCGATACTGCGAACAATCTGGCACCAACGTCCCGACACGACACGTGTGGTGTCCTTGGCTGCGAACTTTGGCCAGCACCGGGCGTTGCTGGCCGGCTTCTCGGTCAGCCAGGGACAGCGTGTGGTCACGATGGACGCAGATCTCCAGAATCCGCCGGAAGAGATAAAGAAGCTGATGAAAGCCATGGATGAGGGGCATGATTACGTCGGGACGATTCGTGCCAGGCGCCAAGACAAGTCCTGGCGGAGATGGGCGTCAAAGTCCATGAATCTGCTGCGCGAACGCATCACCGACATCAAAATGACCGATCAGGGCTGCATGCTCCGCGCCTACAGTCGAACGATCGTTGACAGCATCAATCAGACGCGCGAGGCCAGCGCATACATTCCCGCGCTCGCCGTGATCTTCGCGAGAAACCCCACTGAAGTCGTGGTGCGCCATGAATCACGTGTAGCGGGAGAGTCAAAGTACTCCCTATATAGCCTGGCGCGATTGAACTTCGACCTGATAACCGGGTATTCCATCGTGCCACTGCAGGTCTTTTCCATATTCGGCATGGTTGTCGCCATTGCATCGGTGATCGCCTATGTGGGCACGATCTCACATCGTGCGCTCACCGGCGCGTTGACACTGACGGCGCTGTGGGACCGGGACATTCTGGAGTTCTTTCTCATTGGTGCGCTACTGTTTGGCTTGGGGATGGTCGGCGAGTATGTGGGGCGCATCTTCGAGCAAGTCAGGGGCCGGCCGCTTTACATCATCGAGAATCTGTTGGAGTCGGCCCGTGAGCGTGCTGGCGCAGTACCCCCTGAGGGATCCAAGGTTGTGCATATCCATGACGCACGTTCCTTTGCATCCGAAACAGATCGCCCATCGTGAAGAAGATCCTGATTCTTGGCGTCAACGGTTTCATCGGCCACCATCTCTCCAAACGCATCCTGGAGACAACCGATTGGGAAGTGTTCGGCATGGACATGTCCACCGATCGTGTGAAGCCCTTCCTGGATAACCCGCGCTTCCACTTCTTCGAAGGTGACATCACCATCAACAAGGAGTGGATCGAGTACCACATCCGCAAATGCGACGTGGTGTTGCCACTGGTGGCGATCGCCACGCCGGCCACCTACGTGAAGCAGCCCTTGCGCGTATTTGAACTGGACTTCGAAGCCAACCTGCCCATCATTCGGTCCTGCGTGAAGTACGGCAAGCGCATCCTGTTCCCCTCCACATCCGAGGTGTACGGCATGTGCGCGGACGAGCAGTTCGATCCCTATGCCTCCAACCTGGTGCTGGGCCCCATCGACAAGCAGCGCTGGATCTACTCCTGCTCCAAGCAATTGATGGACCGCGTGATCTGGGCCTATGGCTCGGAAGGTCGCCTCGACTTCACCCTGTTCCGCCCCTTCAACTGGATCGGCGCCGGGTTGGACAGCATCCACACCGCCAAGGAAGGATCGAGCCGGGTCATCACCCAGTTCTTCGGCCACATCGTGCGCGGCGAGCCCATCAAGCTGGTGGATGGTGGCGCGCAGAAACGCGCTTTCACCTACATCGACGACGGCATCTCGGCGCTGATGAAGATGATCGAGAACAAGGATGGCGTCGCGTCCGGCCAGATCTACAACGTGGGCAACCCGGTCAACAATTTCTCGGTGCGTGAGCTGGCCACCATGATGCTGGACCTTGCCAAGACCTATGGCGAATATTCGCAGAACGCCGCCAAGGTCCAAGTCATCGAAACCACGTCCAGCGAGTACTACGGCAAGGGTTACCAGGACGTGCAGAACCGCGTGCCCAAGATCGAGAACACGATGAAGGACCTCGACTGGGCGCCCAAGGTGAAGATGGAGGATGCGCTGAAGGGAATCTTCGACGCGTACTCCACTGATCCCCAAGGTGCCCGCGAACTGGGCTGAGTAAGCCGGTTAGTCAGCGCACTTCATGTGGCTGATCGCGCAACCGGCCGGCGCCCAAGGTGCCCGGCCCGGCTGCACGGTGCCACTTCATGGTTGACGGCCCGGCGATGACCTGGCTGACCATGTCATGTAGCCAATCAAGATGAGGATGACGGTGAGAAACAAGGCACTGGTTTCGACGGTGCCGAGTCCGAGGCCACCTTTGGCGGCCGGCTGTGACAGCCAATCACCAAAGGAGGCACCGAAGGGACGGGTGAGGATGTAAGCGAGCCAGAATGACCAGATCGCATTCAGCTTGAGAACGTAGTAGGCGAGCGCGATGACCGCGATGCCGGTTCCGAAGGTGATCGCTGAGGGTAGGTAGCCCAGTTTCAGGGTCTCCGCCATCAAGTCACCGGCTGCCGTGCCGAGTGAGAAAGTCAGCAGGATGGCCGCCCAGTAGAACAGCTCGCGACGGGTGGTGAAGATCGTGTGGATCGACAATGTTTTCTCGAACGAGTACCAGACGGCAAAGGTGGTCACCAGGGCAATCAGGAAGATCGGGGTAGTGATGGTGAGGGGCACCCCGAAATTGTCGGTGAGATTGTCCGTGATCAGGGTGCCCACGACGCTCACCAGCACAACAGTCACCCAGTAGATCCAGGGCACGTATCGGTCTTTCCTGAACTGCGCCACCAACAAGGCGGCCAGCACGCCGGCCATCAACAAGGAGAGTCGGGTGAGTCCGAGGTTGAAAGTGGAATTGAGCAAATCGGCAGACGTTTCTCCCACCGTCGTCGCCATGATCTTGATGAGCCAGAACGAAACGGTGACGGCGGGCACCTTGTTCAGCATTTGCGCTGTAATGTCTTTGTTCAAAGGGTTCTCCGTGGTAAACGTCAAAGGGGCGGTATGAGGTCGGCAGCGGCAAGGTCGGTCGTGTGGGCGTGGTGCCGGCTGACAACCACCAGCCTGCGGTCGGCCTGCACTTTGACCATGGGCAAACCGTCGTCCAGGAATCGGCGGTACTGGTCCGGGGTCATGGATGCGTAGGCCTGATTGGCTTCATGCAGCCATCGGCGCTGAAAGTCTTCGATCCTTTCAATGACTTTCTGCGGTTCCGAATCGATGCCCAGTCCCAGCTCGCCTCGTGTGGCGACCAACGTCACCGGCCGGCCCAGGTAGAACGGCAAGGAGTGGTCGAACTGGCCCACGCTGTAGAAGGCGATGCCCGGCCGAAAAGGCTTGGTGTCGTTGGTCAGCCGTTCGATCATTCGTTCGGATGAGAAAGCGGCGTCGGTTTGATGCAGGAATCCGAACATCAGGCCCCAGAACAGAAACGTGGTGACGGAGAGCCCGAGAATCGTTGCGCGGCAGTGCCGAGACCACTGCCAGGCCACGGCCCCGCCGCCGATCAGCACCGCGGCGCCGAGGTAGAGCCAAGGCATGGCGAAGAGTGCGGTCGCCCCAATGCGCTGAAACTTTTGGCTCGCTGGAATGACCGGCAGGGCGACCAGCAGAACAAGCCCAAGCAGCAGCAGGGAAATCCCGCTCTGACGAAGCGCTTTCGGCAAGTGCGCTCTGGGCAGGCCCGCACAAAAAATAGCCAAGGCGGGCAAGGTCGGAAGTATGTAGGCCGGCAGCTTTGACTGCGACACACTGAAAAACAGGACGGTGACCGCCGTCCAGATGACGCAGAACAGCGGCACATTCAACGACCTGCCGGAATGGGCAGGCGACAATGCGCGAGTAGACAGCAACTGTCTCGCGCGCGCCAACACCACCGGCGCCCACGGTGTCAGGGCCAAAATCAGGATGGGCAGGTAGTACCACCATGCGCCTGGCCGACTGTGGCCGGGCTGCAGAAAGCGTTCAAAGTGCTCCCTGATGAAGAAAAAGCTGAAGAACTCGGGGTTTCTCTGCTGAACCAGCACGAACCATGGGAGAGCCAGCACAGCGAGCACCACCACCCCATCCATGAGGTGCAGACGGCGCCAAATGGCCTTGTCTCGCGCCACCACGGAATAAGCAGCCAGGCTCAAAGCCGGCAGAATCAACGCGATCAGCCCTTTGCTCAGCAGTCCGCAAGCCACGCCCACCCAGGCCAATGCCATCCAGCGCCGCTGCATACCCGGGTGACTGGTTTCGGATTGTGCGAGCAGAAACGCGCACATCGCGATGCCGAGGAAAGCCGTCAGCGACATGTCCAGTGTCAGGTATTGCCCGGCGAGGTAGTACCCCCAAGTGCTGCCCAGCATGGCCGTGGCCAGCAGCGCCGCCCTGGGACCATGGAGCCGCAAGCAGGTCAGGAGCAGCATAGCCAAACCGATCAGACCCAGTAGAGCAATCGGCAGTCTGGCGGTCCACTCATCCTCACCGAATGCGACAAAGCTCGCCGCAGTCAGCCAGTACTGCATGGGGGGTTTCTCGAAGTACTTGAGATCGTTCAACCGCGGCGTCACCCAATCGCCGGTGGCAACCATTTCGCGCGGGATCTCTGCGTAGCGACCTTCATCAGGGATGAAGAGTCCACGGTGTTCCAGGCTGGCGAGCCAGCCGATGGCAAACATCACCAGAAACAACGCCGTCCATCGCGGCACTCGTCTGAGGGAAGTCAGCAGGTTTCTCATGAGGGGATTGGTTGGGCAGCCGCCGAACTTGCCGCTGGAAAGTGAACAGCGACCATCAACCCGCCCAGCCGGGCTGAACTCGACAACGAAATGGTCGCGTGATGGGCATCGGCGATCGTCTTCACGATGGACAATCCCAGCCCACTGCCACTCACCTCGACCGTGCCTTCCCGGAAGAATCGATCAAACACGCGGGCACGATTCGCCGTGGAAATTCCAGGCCCGCTGTCCTCCACCAGGAGCGTGCATTGGGAAGCTTCCGCGACAATCGAGACATCGATCCGCCCACCCTTAGGCGTGAATTTGATGGCGTTTTCAAGCAGATTCCGCATGAGAACGCGCAAGCTGTCCGCGCTGCCCGCGATCTCGGCGGCATCACTGCGGACCAATCCGACATCCAACTCCGCGAGATGCGCCTGCGCGATGATGTCTTCCACGGCGAGACTCACCACCGAGTCCAGCGGGACGGGACCCATTCTGAGCGCGGCCAAGCCGCCGGCCTCCTGGCGCGCAAGCAGCAGAAGCTGCTCCACCAGCCGGGTTGCTCGATCTATGCCTGCTATCAGTCTTCCCCCCGCGGCTTGGCGGTCGGCGGCCTCCTTGACGCGAAGCATCGCCTCCGCCTGCAGGCGCAGGGCCGTCAAGGGTGACCTCAATTCATGCGCGGCGTCCGCAACGAAATGCTGCTGCGCGGCGAAGGCCTTGTGCAGCCGCTCGAAAAGAAGATTCAGCTCCAGCACGAGCGGTCGGATTTCGTTGGGCAGACCTGTCGTGGAAACCGGAGACAAGTCATCAACACGCCGCGCGGACAGCTCCTGCTGGGCGCCCACAACAGGCCGGAAGGCCTGATGCACTATCCACCAGACGAGCAGCGCCAGCAGCGGGGCCAAAAGCAGTACCGGGAGGACTGTTCGCAGTGCGAGTGAGCGCGCCAGTTCTCCGCGGGCTGAGGATTCCTGGGCGATCTGGATGACCCGGTTGGGCATTTGCAAGGCAAACACCCGGTAGGACGCATCGCCAATTTGCAGATCGGAGAACCCGAATGTCGCGTGACGTGGCAGCTCCGCTCTCGCCGTGGAGGTGAAGATGGGAGTGCCATCTGTCGCCCAGACTTGAATGATGAGGTCGAAGTTTTCCTCTTCGCCGTCATGCACGAACTTCTCGACAATCGAGCTTGCTGGCAAGCCACCACGCAGAGACAGCGCAACCTGCTGCATGTGATAGTCAAAAATCTCGTTGGCCTCATCCAGCGAGGTCCGGTAGGCGATGGTGGATTGAATCGCCGCCGTCACAGTGATCGCACCCAGCAGCAGCCAGAGCAGCCGGCCCTTCAACGAGTAGGCTGAGCTTGCCACCTTCATTTCTTGGGTACCAGGTACCCGAGGCCCCTGACATTCTGGATCAGCGCAGGCCCCAGTTTTTTGCGAAGTCCATGGATGTAGACTTCCACCGCATTGCTAGTGACGTTGTCCTTCCAGGCGTAAAGCTTTTGTTCAAGCTGCGCGCGGGACAGAATCATGCCGGGGCGGGAAATCAAGGCTTCGAGCACGGCCCATTCCCTGGCCGACAGGATCACCGATACACCGCCGACCATCACTTCACGCGTGTTCGGATTGACCGTCACGTTCTCGTGCTCGTACAGAGACTCTGCCCGGCCGTTGCTGCGACGGATCAGCGCCCGGATCCTCGCCAACAGTTCTTCGAACACATACGGCTTCAGGACGTAGTCATCGGCTCCCGCGTCGAGACCCAGGACACGATCTTCTAGCGCATCCCGGGCGGTAGCGATGAGGACAGGCATTCGTTGTTTGCGTGCCCGGAGTGCGCGCAGCACTTCGATGCCATCCCGCTTGGGGAGGCCCAGATCCAGCAATACAAGGTCGTAAGGCTCTGCGAGCAGCGCGGTTTCCGCCATTTCGCCGTCCTTGACCCAGTCGACCGCATACCCTTCGTTGCGAAGGAGGTCGAGGACCACTTCGCCGATCATCTTGTCGTCTTCAACGAGCAACATCCGCATGCGCTTCTCCTTTGTCAGGCGTGCGACGCGAAGGCGTCGTGACGACCGTGGTCGTGGAGTGGATTCTCCCGGAATGGGGAGTGCCCGGTTGCGTGCGTAGTCATGCGAACACCTTAATGAGCGAGAATTAGATGAAACTTAAATGGCTTGAAGGACCCTTCTGATCGAGCCGCAAAGGTTCTAAGATGAACCCACTCAAAATAGTTGGTGACTGCGCAATGACCCTTGATCTTCTGAATCTGCTCCAGGCCCATCCCTATCCGGCCATGGTGCTGGGAAGCATAATCGAAGGAGAAGTCACGGCGGTAATGTCCGGGTACTTCGCCCATCAGTCCCACGTATCGTGGCCGGCGATCGCGGCCTTCCTTGCGCTTTGCAATTTTGTGGTGGATCAGACCTACTTCATGATAGGCCAGCGTTATGGCGCTCAGCTTGTACCCCGTTTCACCACGCTGCGATCGGCCATGGCGCGGATAACGCCGCACATTCAGCGACACCGCCGCTGGTTCACTGTTGGCGTTCGCTTCATGGTGGGCTTGCGCACGGTGGGGCCCATCGTGCTTGGGATGGCAAAAATTCCGGCAGCGGAGTTTGTGTTGTTCAATGCTTTGGGTGCGCTCGTCTGGGCCGCGCTGTTCACCGGGCTGGGCTACGTCTTTGGTCAGGCCATGGCAACGCAGGTCGCATCATTGGCTGACCACCAGCTCCGGGCATTGCTTGTCGTGATTGGAGTCGCATTGCTGTACTTCCTGGCCCGCCAGTGGAAGGCTAACCGGACCGATCCGGAGCAATGAGCGCCTGGAAGCAGATCCCGCGCCCGGTTTGGGTACTGGGCTTCGTCAGCTTGTTCATGGACATGTCGTCGGAGCTGATCCACGCCGTGCTGCCGGTGTACATGACCACCGTGCTCGGTGTGTCAGCGCTGGTCGTCGGCGTCGTTGAAGGGCTGGCCGAGGCGACCTCGTCCATGCTCAAGGTGATCTCAGGATGGGTGTCTGACCGCTTTCGCCAACGCAAGGCGCTGGCGTTGGTGGGCTATGGACTTGCGGCGTTGGTCAAACCCATGTTCCCGCTTGCCGAGTCCGCAGTATCCGTTGCGACTGCCAGACTGCTCGATCGAGTGGGCAAAGGATTGCGAGGCGCACCGAGGGACGCCATGGTTGCTGACGTGACGCCAGCCGCCCAACTGAACGCCGCATATGGCCTGAGGCAGTCGCTCGACACGACGGGCGCGTTTCTAGGCCCGCTGCTGGCCGTCCTGTTTCTGTGGCTTTGGAACCAGGACCTTCGCGCTGTGATGTGGATCGCAACGGTGCCTGCATTCATCGCGGTCGGCCTGTTGGCCTTCTGCATTCATGACGCGCCGCCGGGCGGTGACGAAAATGCGCGCAGCCTCGCTTGGCGAGAGGTCTTGACCTTTCGGGGCATGCCACGCCGCTATTGGGTATTGATGGGTCTGGCAGCCTTGTTTTCCATGGCGCGAATGTCGGAGGCCTTTCTGGTGTTGCGCGCCCAGGAGTTGCAGTTCACCCTGTTGTGGATTCCGTTGGTCATGACTGTCATGAGTGTGACCTATGCGGTCATAGCGTATCCGGCAGCGCTGGCGGCGACACGTCTTGGGCGTGATCGCCTTCTCCTCATGTCGCTTGCAGTCTTGCTCGCCTCAGAGGGTCTCATGGCCTTGTCCCCCAGCCTGACAGCATTCTGGTTGGGTGTTGCGCTGTGGGGTGCGCACATGGGACTTTCCCAAGGCATTCTCTCAGCGGCTATTGCCGACTGCGCGCCGTCTGACCGGCGCGCCACGGCGTTCGGTGGATTTCACTTCGTCACGGGCGTGTTCCAACTGGCGAGCGGCGTCCTCTGTGGCTGGTTGTGGGTCACATGGGGATCATCGAGTGCGTTTGGTTCGGGGGCGGCATGGACCATCGTGCTCATGTTCATGCTGTCATGGGTGATCTGGCGCGACAACCGGCGATAGCGGAACGATCCGCGCGGCCGGGCAATGCCGCCGCGCGGAGTGCTGACATTCAATCCCGATCGTCCGAGTCCTCGTCTTTACGGTCAGCCGCGTCAGGGCGCGCGTCGATCACCTTTCCGGTGGTGGCGTCGACCTTGACATCAAAGGTCTTCTGATCCGGGGTGGTGACCTCGACCTCGAAGTAGGCCGTGCCGCGCTCACTTTCGATCTCGGCCTTCGTCGCCCGACCGCCCACATGGGATTCCGCAGCCTGGATGGCGGCAGTCAGAGGAATTTTCGTTGCCGCCAATTGGGTTTGCGCATCGTTGCCCAGGATTCCCGATTGGTTGGCATAGGCGATGGAACCGAGGACGGCAAGGCCAGTGACCGCCGCCGCCAGAGGAAGTGCAAGTTGCTTTTTCATGATCTGCTCCAGTCTTGAGAGGTTCTGAGCGGCTTCATTGCCTGCTCACCCCATAGACTGAGTCCCCAAACTTATGGCGTTCTTAATTTGATACTGCAGATCTGTTTGTTGCGGACTTACCGTGGCTCACGCCCCAGTCTAAGCAACGCTCAACGTCCTTCTCGTTCAGCAAATCACACTTTGATCGGGCCAAACATTCCCGAATAGATCAGCGCTTCCCAAATCTTCTTGATTGCCTGGCCAGTTTCCTGATTCACGAACAAGGACGACCTTGCGCCATGTGGACCACCCAGAAAATATGTCCGCATGGTGTCCCAAGTCTCGGCGACTTCTGCCCACTTCCAGCAAGGGACTTCTTTCTCAAGGAGGAGAGGCAAGGCGATGGACAGCGGAATCATCTTGTCCATCGGCAACGTTTCTTTCCACTCGCATTTCACCAATATGGGCGTGGCTTGCTGGTCGTAGAACTGCACATCCAACCGCTTGGCAATGACATAGGCCGCGCCATTTGCAGGCAGGGCCTTCACCGAATCAATTACGTCTTGCCCATCCCCATACGGACAGGTAATAAAGCCATGGACGAAATACTTGGTGTGATCAAGGCCCTTGTAGCCGCATCGTTCGCTCGGCGTGGAAACGGCGTGACGACTATCGTGGTTCGACACAAGCGGGTGCCAGGTTGGATATCGATCCACCACTGGTCCTAGTTCGTCCACAAGGTCCAGCAACGCTTCCTTGCTTCGCTCACGTTGGGCTTCATCCGCTTGGCGGGGGCGCATGACGAGGTACTTGATAGCTTCTTCCAACCCGGCTTGTGCGGCTTCGTCGGCTCGAAACGGCATGTTCATCTCCTGATGGGCTCATGAAAAGGCCGAGTCTCGCATAAATCATCTAAGCTATGCGTTAATTTACTAATATGCGCGGAATGTAGGCCATCTATGGCATGAATGAGTTGGAAAACTAGGAGCCTAACGACACTTGGCGCAACGAACTCACCAACCGTCGCGCCGAAATCTGTAGAATATCTTCCAATAGAGGGGGGTCAGAAGTCTTTGTTTTTATTGGTTATTTTCAGATTGCGGCATGCAACCCACTGATTTATATAGTCTTCCTTAACGACACTCTCTGCACGGAAAGTACGTCAACCCCTGATCAAGATTCGGGAAAAGCTGAGTACTGGAGAGCTGACATTCGGCCAAGCATTTGACGCATCCACGCTTTAGCGAGGGCTCGACTCTAAGGGAAGAACGAACCGCTGGTTCGTTTGCTATTTAATCGGATTCAGCATGTCGCGTGTCTAATCCAAGTCCTCCATCGGCCCTTTGCCCATTGTTTTGCGTTCCAGCATACTTTCGGCGAAATCAATGAGCGTGCCTGCCGAATCGTCAAGCACGGTGCCGAGCCAAAGAGAATCACTGCGGTTCGTCAGAACGCCACGGTGAATGGTCTTGACCAATGCGTACAACATTGAACGCTTGGTTGCATCCTTAGCCATGGGGAATTCGGCAAGTAACGTCAATGCGTTCGCCAGGCGCCCTCTAATTTGCAGTGCAGATATCGCCGCGTCTCGGACCTTGTGTTCTGGATCAGACGCAACGAGTTCCAGAATTCGCTCATCAGACGGCGCGGCTGTCCAACGGGCAAGCGTTAAGCCAAGGATTCGGTCGTCTTGAGTCTCGCTTCCTAGCAAGCCTTCGATCGACGCCAATACCGGCGTCGCCGGCATGAGACGAAGTGCGCGCCCAATCGCACCATGCCTGTCTTTGGGTACCACCTTGGCGGCACCAATGAACCACTCAACGTGCAAATTACTTGAGTTCAAACGCAAGATGGCCTTGCACACCCGGTCTGCGGTATCGGCTCGTTCGATCAACTCCTTGAGAGCTGCTTCGAGCGCGAGTTGCTCGTGCATCCCAGCAATAGCCTTCAGCGCGTCGGTGTTGCTCCTTTTCCGGAATGCCGCCTCAATCACCATTCCCTGAACTTCAGGGTCCTTTACGCCTGCAGCGATCTTGAGCATCTCGCCATTGCCGAACTCGTGCCTTCGCAGGCTTTCAATGGCCACACCCTCGGCAAAGTCACTATGTGCCGGATGGGCATGCAGCGCTTGAACAATGCTGTAGTCAATGTGGTTTCGCCCGCCTTTGGGTCGGCTTTGCAAATGAGTTCTAAGTGCGCCAATTCCCGGAGGTCCTGCCCGAATCAGCAGATTGACCCCCATCCAGCGTGAGTCTTCATCCTGAAGTGCGCGGGATGCAAAGGCCATGGCCTCCGCTGAGTCGGTCTTTCCCATCATCAGCGCCTCATAGGCAAGGGCAGCTTCAGGCGACGGAAAGTGCAGATTGGCCAGCTGGGTCTCCAACGCAGTCCTCAGCGATGCGGCGTTGCTGAGCCAGGTGAGCACGATGGCAGTTCTCAGCTTGCCGGCATTGCCGGACGGCGCGCTCAATTCCTCCAAGGCCAAGTTCAAAAACGCGGGTTCAATCGGGCGGTTGCCCCAAATCATCTCGAGGTCTCGTGTAATGGACTCAGCGCCCGTTGCCTCAAGCACACTGATCAACTCTGCCGATGCACCCAAGGAGGCCAAACTCTTGATCGCCAGATAGAGCTCATTGTTGTGGCGTGCTGCGGGGTCCGAGCTCACCGACTGATTGGCAACCTCCGTGAGTCTCTTTGCTGCGCCCTCGCCGGCGACCATACCCCACGCAATCGCCCCGCGGAGACCGCCGCTATCGGGACCCATTTCGGCCAGGATCAATTCACGGATACCGTCTCCAGCAATATGCAGCAATGCGGCCTTGGCGTCCTCCAGCAAGCTGTCGTGCATACCCCCAGGCAACACGATCCTTCGTTTGGCGAGCGCCAGTAACCCGGCCTCCAAGGGCGAGTTCTGCTGAGCACGAAGAATGGCCAGCTGTTGCGCATCGGCGATGTTGGCAAGCGTCGAAAGTTCGGGGCCGAAATTTCGATCGCTTTCTTTGTCGGCGCCTACCGCGTCAGTTGGCTGTCCATTCGCAGTAAGCGCCTCGCCAAAGTAGTCCAGGAATTCTCCGAACAAGGCGGGCGACATCATCTCTTCCCGGTTTGAGAATGTCAGTGCCAGCGTCCGGCTTGGTCGATCCTCGTGTTTGACGAGCTCGCGGATCCGATCGTCGAGTGCCTTTGCCCCACGATAGTGCAAAGTCGGCAACCAGCTCGATGCCGAACTCCAGCGAATGCCCTTGCCTTCGATGGCCACATATTCCAGGGCGCCCTCGGGCGACAATTGCGCCAATGTAGAGATTGCCGTCGCCTCATGAAAACCCTCAGGATTTGCCGACTGCGCCTTGGTGAATTCCGTGAAAGAAGCATCGCAAAAGCGACGAATGCAGCACAACAGAGCCCGCAATCGACTTGGGTCGAAATTGGCAGCCAATTTCGCTTTGCAGGCCTCCCAAACTCGACGGGCCTCGACAGAATTCATTCCCACAAGGACAAACGCCAAGTCCACCTGATCTTCTTGCGATGAATCGGGGTCATGGACTTTTGAAACGATCCACTCGGGATCCCTTGCGGCGCAGGCCCGGGTCGCATCGCACCAGAGCTTGCCATCGGTAAATTCCCTTGCATTGGTGGGATCAGTTTTGTGCCACTCCCGAAGACACCACAGCTGTTCAAGGTGGGATGCGCTTGGGCAGGCGAGGGCGAGTTCCATTCCAACCCTAATTGCCGAGATGCTCTGGGCGGCAAGAAGCTGTTCAATGGTGTCTACAATCTTCACGCCTTCCTGGGTCGCAAGCGTCATCAAGCCGCGCTTAATCTTGATGGTGAAGTAGTCCCACGTGCTTGCGTGTGCATCCAAGCGATTCAGCAACAGTGGGATGGCGAGAGGCCCAATGCTTGGAAGAAGCTCCGCGTAAAGGTCACCCCCAACGGGATGCGGTTCCTCCAGCGTCTCCAGGAGCTCATTCAAATTGAAATTCGCGACGGGTACTGACGCCAGCATCCAAATGAGGTCCATCGGGGCGTAGCCAAGTCCTTTGAGGCTCCCGCCTGCCCAGGGCCAGCAATCGATGATGAAGGCCGCGAGCACCTTTGGCGAAAGCTGATTTGCGACGACGCGACGGTTCAAATCTTTGGCGAGCACCCAGTTTAAGAGCCGCTCGTGAGCGAAGCTCGCCTCGGCAAAGCTCCCGATGCGCAGCCACCCTGTACTCACCAGGCGTGCTGCGCTGTTCTCATCCAATCCAATCTGCCCCCAATCAGGGCGGGCAACCGGATAGCCTGAAGGGTTGATCACCCGAGCGGCCAAGGCAAGTAGCACGCCCTCATCTCCCGGGGCAGCTTTCAAGGCGATCCGCTTCCAGAATGCATCGAAAATTTCATACTCGGTGCGCGGCGCCCCCTGAAAAGAAGAGTAGGGGAGTTGCACGTAGGTGCCGGCCAAGACCGGTCGCTTGAGCAGTTGTTTTAGGTCCCATGGCAACTCAGCCCAAGATTTGCCATGGCTCGCCAGAAACGCAGTGAGCTCCTGCACGCCAAAGTCGGGGACCTCAATGACGTGGACCAGGTTCCCAAACCTGGATTGCATAGCATGTCCCACCAACTTTGAAGCGCTCATGGCGAGCCGGACGCCATCGGTCGCCCAGTCAGCGTTCGAAATGAGCTGCTCAGCTAGGGCCGGGGTTTGGACATTGTCGATCGCAATCGTCAGCCATCGGCCGTCCCGATTCGTCATCTTGCGATACGTGATTTCGAGGCCCTTCAAGGTCAGCTCTCCGACCTGTTGCAATTCCCCCCAAATGTCATTGGCGACCGTCCGAATCATCGCCTCCGCCGATCCGGCTGCCGATATCCAGGCTACAACTTCCTTGTTATCCGCGAGCGTCGATACAAGACGGGCAAGTTGCCAGGTCTTTCCACTCCCGCTCTCGCCAACGAGGATCAGGATAGGGCTATCTTCGGGCCAAATTGGCGACCTCCGAATGTCACGGTGGCCGGCATAGGCCGCCTTGCCCAGATTCCTTTTGGAGGCGATAGCCATGGATTCGTCCAGGCTCGCCATTCGCTTGGGCAGCTCGGGATCAAGGTTGAGATCGACAAATAGCTTGTCTATGTCGCTGCGCGTGAGGCGCAACTGGCCGTTGGCCAAATCCTCTTGCAGCCGGCCCAGGAGAAGGAGGCGGGCTTTCGTGGCGTTGTGTTTGCCGTAGAAATAGCGGTCCAGCATCAAATCAACCGCCTCACGAAGGTCGTCCAGCGTGTATTCCCATGTCACGTCAAAACACGCTAGCAAATGCAATACCCGAAGGTCCTCGTCGGCAGGTACGGTCGAGCCTTTTGCACGCGTTGCTTCACGCAAGTGCGCAAACATTTCGGCGTCTGTCAGGAGCATTTCGCCGTATTTGTAGACGTCGAGCGCATTGATTGCGTCGACATTGACGACCGCCTTCATACGGAGAGCGAACTCAACCAGGTTCATGACATCGACCCCGGGCCGGCCGCTGGTCACAAATCGATAGGATGCGCTATCGGGCAAATCTGCCGGTACCGCCTTCCTGAGACCAAGGAGGACCTCCGTGAGGTCTGCAATTGACCAGGTGCCGTCGCGCACCTTGTACTGCTCGACGATGAACGCCTGTCCCTCGATTTGGGTGTCGCCACCCTGGGTGGGCTCAAAAGTGACTGACCAATCATCCTTATCATCGTCAGAGCCGTTTGCAATGGTGAATTGAGCGTCGGTCAGCGTGGCGATGTGTTGGAGGAACTGGTAAAGGAAGCCGTTAATGGCCGCCGGACCGCCTGGTGGTGGCATCGTCAGCAGTTCAACTGTCGAGAAAATGTGCAGCCCGCCGAAGCTACGCAATGGCAGGTTGCTTTGGACCGACAGGGATACGAGCGTCTCATAGTCACGGATTGGCCGGGCCACGATCAGCTCAATCTAGCACCGAGTCATTGCTATTTCACCTACAAGGGCTAGTAGGTTGGCAATTGAGATTGGCACCCATTTGCCAAATTCTCAGATTCTTGAATGGGCGTCGCAAGTTGGACGTAACGCTGCCTACAAAGGCGGCAATCTGGCGAATGCCAGCCGGTTCTTGATTATTAGGTAGGAATCGTATGGATCTTTAGGTACGCGAACTTTGAGCGAACGGGGACCTCCAAGTACCAATAAAACAGTTTAAGAAAGGCATATAACTACATAAAAAGAAACGTATAAATGGATTATTTCTCTCCTGAATGGTATCTATATAGGGCGTATAATTTATATTATGTTTATATATATGTGTCGTTCAGTTTGGCTGTTCAGGGGGCTTGCAATTAGTTCTAACGGGAACTATTATGGTTTCAGTTAGAACTAATTCCCTGTTCTTCCCATGTCCGACAAACCACCCTTCATGCACCTCATGCGCGAGCTGGTCCGCTGCTACCAGGCCTTCGAGAGCTACTCGTTGGTGGATATTCGCGCCTCGGGTCTAACGCCGCCGCAGTTCGATGTCATTGCGACGTTGGGGAACACGTGCGGCATGACGTTTCGCGAACTGGGCGAAAAGACGCTCATCACCAAGGGCACCCTGACCGGCATCGTCGACAGACTGACCGACAAGGGCCTGGTCAGGCGCGAGGACCATCCTGACGACGCCCGCTGCACCAAGGTTGTCCTGACCCCGGCCGGCGAGCAGGAATTCCGGCGCGTGTTTCAGCCCCATATTGACTATCTGGCCGATGCCTTTCGCCGGCTACCCGCTGAACGCCAGGCTGTCCTGAAGGAAGACCTGGAAGCCCTGCGATTGGCATTCGAGGCCAGCAGGCAGGCCCGATCATTGCCCACGGAGGCGACATGACCGCTTCGCGCTACACCGGGACAGCCATCACGTTGCACTGGCTCGTCGCCCTGCTCATCTTTGCTGGCTTCGGCCTTGGCTTCACCATGGTCGACATGAGCTTCAGCCCGCAGAAGCTCAAGTTCTATTCCTGGCACAAGTGGATCGGGCTCACGATTTTCGCGCTGGTTGCCTTCCGCCTGGTCTGGCGGCTCACCCATCCCGCGCCCGCGATGCCTGAGTCCATGCCCGCCTGGCAGCAGAAGGCTGCACACGTCTCCCATCTGTTGATGTACGTGCTGTTCTTCGCCATCCCGCTCTCAGGCTGGCTGTTCAGTTCGGCCAAAGGCATCCAGACGGTCTACCTGGGACTGGTACCCCTGCCTGACCTCCTGACCAAGGACATGGGAGACATCGTTCTGGCCGCAGCGGACGCGGAAAAGCCCTTCACCGTGGCCGAATTGATCCGGCTCTTCCACAAGTTCATGAACTATCTGCTGGCCGCGCTGGTCCTGACGCACATCGCTGCCGCGCTGAAGCACCACTTCATCGACCGCGACGACATCCTGGGCCGCATGGTGCCGTGGTTGAAGTCCCGGACCTGACCGCACATCCAACAAGGAGAATCCTGATGCGACTGCTTGTACCCGCCCTGCTCGTTGCCCTGCTTCCGCTGGCTGCCAACGCCCAGGCCCCCGCCACCGTCCAGATGGACAAGAGCTTTATCCGCTTTGTGTCCAAGCAGATGAACGTTCCCGTCGAGGGCCGATTCAAGAAGTTCAGCGCCAATCTGAGCTACGACGCGAAAAAGCCGGAAGCCAGCAAGGCCGAGTTCGAGGTTGAACTGGGCAGCGTGGATCTGGGCAGCCCCGAGGCCGAAACCGAGGTCAAGCGCAAGCCCTGGTTCAACACCGACGCCTTTCCCAAGGCCAAGTTCGTGTCGGCATCGGTCAAGTCTCTGGGCGGCGACCGCATTGAAGTCACCGGCCCGCTCACCATCAAGGGCGCTTCGATCAACATCACCACCGTGGCCACGGTCAAGACCGATGCTGCGGGCGTCAGCGTGGCCGAAGGCAAGTTTCCCCTGAAGCGGCTGGCCTACAAGATCGGCGAGGGCCAGTGGGCCGACACCGACACCGTGGCTGACGAAGTCGAAGTCCGCTACCGCTTCACGTTTTCCAGCAAGAAGTAACCCGCATCCGTTCTGATCTCATCTGTTCTGTTCTGCAACCCCAACCCTTACAGGAGTCAACATGAAGAAAATCGCTGCCACCCTCACCGTCGCCGTCGGCGCCCTGCTCTCCGCCTTGCCCGCTGCGGCTGCTCCGGAGACCTACAACATCGACGCCGGCCACACCTTCCCCAGCTTTGAAGTGAGCCACCTCGGCTTCTCCATCCACCGCGGCCGCTTCAACAAGACCGAAGGCAAAGTGGTGCTCGACACCGCCGCCAAGACCGGCAGCGTGGAAGTGACCATCGATGCCAACTCCATCGACACGGGCGGCGACAAGCTGGACGGTCATCTGCGCAACGAAGATTTCTTCAACGTCGCCAAGTTTCCGACCCTGACCTTCAAGGGCAGCAAGATGAAGTTTGACGGCGACAAGCCGGTGGCGATCGAAGGCGACTTCACCATGCTGGGCGTGACCAAGCCGATCACCCTGGCCATCAACAACTTCAAGTGCGGCGTTCACCCCTTCAACAAGAAGCCCCTCTGCGGCGCCGAAGTGACGGGCACGATCAAGCGTTCCGAGTTCGGCATGAAGTATGGCGTGCCGGGTGTTGGCGATGACGTCAAACTCCTGATCCAGGTCGAAGCGTTCAAGAGCTGATTCCCAGCAGTTGAACCTGCTGAAAGGCAAACGGCCGTCGGGGAACCGACGGCCGTTTTATTTTGTGGTGCCCGGAACCGGAATCGAACCGGTATGACCTGTGAGGGTCGAGGGATTTTAAGTCCCTTGTGTCTACCAATTTCACCATCCGGGCTTCGGGGTGGGTGGTAAAGCTGCTGCGCGCCCCAATTGCCGGCCTGCGATGCTCGCCGTACACAAGTACGGCTGTGCTTCTCGACCGCCACTTGGGGCTGCTCGCGACGCTTTCCCGCCCACCCCGGATGAGTCATGCGTTGCGAATATTCGCAACGCGTGTGCCTGTATAATTCTCGCACGTTGATCCACCAAGCCGCCGATCGGGCGGCTTTTGTTTTTGCCATGAGCGCCGTAATCGATCCCAATTCCCCTCTCGCCCGAGATGTTCTGCGCCGGCGGACCTTTGCCATCATCTCCCACCCCGACGCGGGCAAGACCACGTTGACCGAGAAGCTGCTGCTCTTCGGCGGCGCCATCCAGATGGCGGGGACGGTAAAGGCGCGCAAGAGCTCCCGCCACGCCACGTCGGACTGGATGGAGGTGGAAAAGCAGCGCGGCATCTCGGTGACCAGCTCGGTCATGCAGTTTGAATACGCCGACCATACGGTGAACCTGCTGGATACACCCGGCCACTCGGATTTTTCCGAGGACACGTACCGAGTGCTGACCGCGGTGGATGCGGCGGTGATGGTCATCGACGCGGCCAAGGGCGTGGAGGCCCAGACCATCAAGCTCTTGGAAGTCTGCCGGCTCCGCAACACGCCCATCATCACCTTCGTCAACAAGATGGACCGCGAGGTGCGGAACCCCATCGAGACGCTGGAGGAGATCGAATCGGTCCTGAAAATCCAGTGCGCGCCCATCACCTGGCCCATTGGCATGGGCAAGACGTTCCGGGGTGTGTTTCACCTGCTGAATGATCGCCTGATGCGCTTCACGGCGGGCGAGGAGCGCAAGACCGATGCGGAAGAGATCATCGAAGGCCTGGACAACGCCAAGCTGACCGAGCTGTACCCCCAGGAAATCGAGGCCGCGCGGAGCGAAGTCGATCTGATCCGTTCAGCGAGCTCACCATTCGACCTGCAGGAATTCTTGTCGGGCAAGCAGACGCCGGTGTTCTTCGGTTCCGGTATCAACAACTTTGGCGTGCAGGAAGTGCTGCAGGCGCTCATCGACTGGGCGCCGCCGCCCAAGCCCAGGGTTGCCGGCGTTGACCATGCCGGCGTTCGTGAAGTCCAGCCCACCGAGCCCAAGTTCTCCGGCTTCGTGTTCAAGATCCAGGCGAACATGGACCCTAAGCACCGCGACCGCATCGCATTCTTCCGCGTCTGCTCCGGCCGTTACACACCGGGCATGAAGGTCCAGCACATCCGCGAAAAGCGCGAGATGAAGCTCGGCAATGCCCTCACCTTCATGGCCAACGAGCGCGTGAAAAGCGAGGACGCCGTCGCCGGCGACATCATCGGCATCCACAACCATGGCCAACTGCAGATCGGCGACACGTTGACCGAGGGCGAGATCCTCGGCTTCAAGGGCATCCCCTACTTCGCGCCGGAAATGTTCCGCTCGGTGCGCGCCCGCGACCCGATCAAGGCCAAGCAACTGCAGAAAGGGTTGCAGGAGCTGGGCGAGGAAGGCGCCATCCAGGTGCTGGAAGCCAACTTCGGCAACACCATGCTGCTGGGTGCCGTGGGCCAGCTGCAATTCGAAATCGTGGCGCATCGCCTGCAGACCGAATACAAGGTCGATGCCGTCTATGAATCCAGCGGCATCTATACCGCCCGCTGGCTCACCTTCCCCAATGACAACCTGCGCAAGGAATTCGAACGCGAGCAGTCGGCCAACATGGGCAAGGACGTGGACGAGAATCCGGTCTTCCTGTCCGGCAACAAGTACAACCTGCAACTGACCCAGGAGCGCTGGGAGCCCAAAGGCGTGGGCTTTCATGCGACGCGCGAGCACGGGCAGCGGTTGTCCCACGCCTGATCGACAGGCGGGCAGCGAATATTCGCAGTGGACGCGTCGACGACCATCCTCGGTGTCGACTTCACGGCCGCGCCGAGGGTCTCCAAGCCCATCACGGTTGCCGCAGGCCGCATCTGCGGAAGTACCTTTCAGCTTGAGCGCATCGAAACGCTGGGCAGCCTCGAAGCGTTCGGAGAATTGTTGCAGCGTCCGGGCCCCTGGATCGGGGGCTTTGATTTTCCTTTCGGACTGCCGCGCGACTTCATCCGGGAGCAAGGCTGGCGTGGCAGCTGGGCCGCCGTCACGCGCAAGGTGGCGGCACTCACCCGAGACGAATTGCGCGCGCGCTGCAAGGCGTATTGCGACGCGCGACCGGCCGGGCAGAAATTTGCACACCGGGCCACGGATCTTCCGGCGGGCTCCTCGCCATCGATGAAATGGGTCAACCCGCCCGTGGTGATCATGCTGCAAGCGGCTGCGCCTGCGTTGCTGGCGGCCGGTGTTCATCTGCCTGCGCATGGCGTGCTGGGCGATGCAACCCGCATCGCGCTGGAGGCCTATCCCGGCTATCTCGCCCGGCTCGTCACCGGTGACAGCTACAAGAGCGACACCGCGGCCAAGCAGACTGCCGCGAGACGGGCAGCCCGATTGCGAATATTCGCAGCCATCACCGGTGCGGATTCGCCCGCGGGACTGACCGCGGTGGTTTCGCCGGCATGGCGCCGCGCCATCATTGACGATGCGAGCGGGGATCACCTCGACGCCCTGCTCTGTGCGCTGCAGGCTGCCAGTGCTGCACGCCAACCCGGATTTGGTCTGCCGA
This sequence comes from Burkholderiales bacterium, assembly GCA_033764435.1. Lineage (GTDB taxonomy): Bacteria > Pseudomonadota > Gammaproteobacteria > Burkholderiales > Usitatibacteraceae > JAEUMY01. Next base: position 100,177 of record JANRIX010000048.1, on the reverse strand, counting down.
CCGAAATCGACCCGCTGGAAGGCTGGATTGCGTCTGTGCCCTCGGCATGCGGTCATACCAAATGTGCATGACTGGCGCCGGTTGCTGCGTCGCAACATTCGCTAGAATGTGACTGAAACAGCTGGTACCAAGCCAGCGAATATTCGCAACCATCCGCCGCCCCTCAGGAGAAATCATGTCTGTTGTCGCACCCCGCCTGGCACCCATCAAGCCCTCCCCCACACTGGCCGTGTCTGCCAAGGCCGCCCGCTTGAAGGCAGAGGGCAAGGACATCATCGGACTGGGCGCCGGCGAACCGGACTTCGATACGCCGCAGTTCATAAAGGATGCCGGCATCGAGGCCATCAACAAGGGCATGACCAAGTACACCGCCGGCGGCGGCACGCCATCCTTGAAGAAGGCGATCATTGCCAAGTTCAAGCGCGACAACAATCTCACCTACACCGAGAAGCAGATTCTGGTGTCGTGCGGCGGCAAGCAGAGCTGCTTCAATCTCTGCCTGGCCGTCCTGGACAAGGGGGATGAGTGCATCATCCCGGCGCCGTACTGGGTGTCCTATCCCGACATGGTGATGATGGCGAATGCGACGCCGGTCTTCGTTTCCGCCGGCGTGGATCAGGGGTTCAAGATCACCCCTCAGCAACTCGAAGCCGCGATCACGCCGCGCACCAAGATGATCTTCCTGAACAGCCCCTCCAATCCGTCCGGCGCCATCTACACGTTGGAAGATCTGAAAGGATTGGCAGCGGTGCTGAAGAAGCATCCCAACATCATCATCGCGACCGATGACATGTACGAGCACATCCTGCTGGATGGCTCGAAGTTCGTGAACATTCTCGATGCCGATCCGTCGCTGTTCGATCGCACCGTGGTGCTGAACGGCGTGTCGAAGGCCTATTCCATGACCGGCTGGCGCATCGGCTACTGCGGCGGGCCCGAGGCCATCATCCAGGCCATGGACAACGTGCAATCGCACAGCACTTCCAATCCCTGCTCCATCTCGCAGTACGCCGCCGAAGCGGCGCTCAACGGCGACCAAACCTGCATCGTGCCGATGCTCGCTGCCTTCAAGGAGCGCGGTACCTTCGTGGCCAAGGGACTGAACGCAATTCCCGGCGTGAAGTGCATGCAGCCGCAAGGCGCGTTCTACGTGTTTCCAGACTGCGGGGAAGCGATCAAGCGGCTTCATGCTGCTGGCAAGCTCTCCGCGCCGACCGATCTCGCCCTGTGTGATTACCTCATGGCGCAGGACGAGGCCGTGGCGGCGGTGCCGGGTTCGGCATTCGGCCTGGAGGGCTACCTGCGCATCTCCTTCGCCACCTCGATGCAGAACCTGGAGAAGGCCATCGCGCGGATGACAAAGGCGATGAGCTGAAGCGAACGAGAGCGAATATTCGCAACTCAAAGAAAGGGCCTCCGCGGAGGCCCTTTTCCATTGCCACAGGCATTACAATTCCCCGCGCGCCACCAACTCTAAAACACAAGGCCGAACTGGAGAATGAGCAATAAACTCTTCCGTCAGGAAGCGATCGACGCCCAGCGCGAGCGGTTTCTCGGCGATGCCTCGCTTGCGCGTCCCGTGCCGCTCTGGGTGTTCACCCTGCTGGCTGCAGGCGCTGCGGCGCTGCTGCTGGTGATCGCGGTGTGGGGCCAGTATCAGCGGCGCGAGCGGGTCGAGGGCTTCCTGGAGATCGATGCCGGCGCCGCGCGCGTGCTCATCCCTTCCGCCGGCCGCGTCAGCGAGCTGCGCATCAAGGAAGGCGATGAGGTCGCCGCCGGTGCGCCGATGGCGGTCATCTCCTATGACAAGGCAACCGCGACTGGCTCGTCGACCAGCGCTGCCATCGCAGACGAACTGAAGCAACGCCGCGCGCTGCTGGAGCGCGAGCAGGCGCAGCTCAAGGAACTGGGCGAACAGCAGGTGGCCCAGGTGCGCAAGCGGGTCGCCGATCTGCAGAATGAGATCACTCAGCTGGACCGCGAAGTGAAGTTGCAGGAACAGCGCCTGGCATCGGCCAAGGAACAGGCCCAGCGCTTCCAGAAACTCGCGGCCGAGAAATTCGTCTCCGATCTTGTCGCCCGGCAGAAGGCCGACGATGCGACCGATCAGGAAATTCGTCTGCAGGCACTGAAGCGCCAGCGGGCCACGCTTGACCGCGATCTCTCTGCCGCCCGCCTTGACGAGCCGGCCGTGGCACTGAAGTCCCGCTCCCAGGTCGATCAACTGTCCCGCCAGCTCTCCGAGCTCAGCCAGACCGAAACGCAGGAAGCGTCGCGTCGCGAGAACCTGATTCGCGCACCCATTGCGGGCACGGTCACCAACATTGCGGTGAATGCCGGCCAGTCCGTGGCGGATGACGCGCTCCTAGCGACCGTCATGCCGAAGGGCGGCGGCCTCCATGCGGAATTGCTGGTGCCCACCCGGGCCATTGGCTTTGTCGCCAAGGGGCAGGAGGTCATGCTGCGCTACGAAGCCTTTCCATTCGAACGATTTGGCCAGTATCGGGGAACGGTGAAGGACATCAGCCGCACCGTATGGTCTCCCGGTGAAAAACTTGGCCCGTCGGCAATCCGCGAGCCCGTTTATCGCGTCACGGTGCAACTGGAGCGGCAGACCGTGTCCGCACTGGGGCAGGAGATCCCCTTGCGTTCCGGCATGCTGGTCAACGCGGATTTGCTGCTGGAAAAGCGCAGCCTGCTGGAGTGGATGTTCGAACCCGTGTTGAAGATCAAGGGACGGCTATGAACGCGCTCTTCTCACGCGGTGTGCCGATCATCCTCCAGAGCGAGGCGCCGGAATGCGGCATTGCCTGTCTGGCGATGATTTCGTCCTATCACGGGCATCTCACCGATCTGTCCGCGATGCGGCTGCGTCTGTCGCCGTCGTTGAAGGGCGTGACGCTGAAGCACATTGCCCAGATCGCCGAGACCATGGGTCTCACGGCGCGCGGCGTGCAGGTGCCGCTGGAAGGGCTCGCCAAGTTGCAGCGGCCTGCCCTGCTCCATTGGGACATGAACCATTTCGTGGTCCTGGTGGAAGCCACGGCCAAGCACATCCTTGTTCACGATCCGGCGCGCGGGCGCCGCAAGCTCACCTATGCCGAGGCATCACGCCACTTCACTGGTGTGGCCATGGAGTTCACGCCCGGCACCGGATTCCGCAAGACGGATGAACGGGAGAAGGTCAGCGCCTGGCAATTGCTCGGGGTCGCGGGCAGCCTGAAGGGCGCTCTGCTTCAACTGGTCGTGCTGTCGCTGGCGCTGGAGGTGTTCGCCATCGCCATGCCGTTCTTTCTGCAGCTCGTGGTGGACCGGGTCGTGGTGGGACGTGATCGGGAGTTCCTTACAGTGCTGGGGCTGGGCTTTGCCGCACTGGTGTTGATCCAGGTAGCCGTCACCGCCGTGCGCGCCTGGGTCGGTGTCTATCTCAGCACCCAGTTCAATCTGCGGCTGCTCACGGCCTTGTTCAACCACCTGCTGCGCCTGCCGCTGGCATGGTTCGAAAAACGGCATATCGGCGACATCGTTTCCAAGTTCCGCAGCGTGGACGCGATCCAGAAAACCCTGACCACCAACTTTGTCGAGACTTTTATCGACGGGGTAATGGTGCTGGTGACGCTCGCCGTCATGGCCTTTTACAGCCTCAAACTCACACTGGTCGTGACAGGCGCCGCCCTGCTCTATGCGGCCCTGCGCTGGGTCTTCTACTACCCGCAGCGCTACGCGACCGATGAACAGCTCGCGCACGAGGCCAAGTCCAGCACGCATTTCATCGAAACCCTGCGCGGCATGCTGGCCATCAAGCTCAATCTGCGCGAGGCCGAGCGCCGGTCCGCGTACCAGAACCTGATCGTCGATCAGATCAACGCCGGCGTGAAAGTGCAGAACGTGGGCATCGCCCAGCGCGCAGCCAACGGCCTGATCTTCGGTCTGGAAAGCGTCATCGTCATCTGGCTGGGTGCACTGCTGGTCATGGACGGCGTGTTTTCCGTCGGCATGCTGTATGCCTTCCTCGGTTTCAAGCTGGTCTTCCTCACCCGCATCAACAACCTGATCGACAAGTGGAACGAGTTCCGCATGCTCGATCTGCACGCCGAACGTGTGGCCGACATTGCGCTGGCGGAGCCGGAAAGCAACCGAAATGCCGGGCTGCCCACGGGCGAACCGGAATCGCTGGAAATCGAAGTGCGCAACCTCGGCTTTGCCTACGGCCCGGAAGGCCTGGTGTTCAAGGGCGTCAACGCGAATATTCGCAAGGGCGAAACCCTGGCGGTGGTCGGCCCGTCAGGTTGCGGCAAGACCACGCTCATCAAGGTGTTGCTGGGATTGCTCCCGCCCACCGAGGGGCAGGTGCTGGTGAATGGTCGCGACCTCAAGGACGGCAACCTCGGTCACTACCGCCGCCAGGTTGCGGCGGTGATGCAGGAGGACCAGCTCTTCGCCGGAACGATCGAGGACAACATCAGCTTCTTCGATGTCGAGCATGATCCGGCATGGGTGCGCGAATGCGCCCGCATGGCCTGTGTCGACACCGATATCCAGGCCGCCCCGATGGGCTATAACACCATCGTCGGCAGCCTGGGCATGACACTTTCAAGCGGCCAGAAGCAACGCGTGCTGCTAGCGCGTGCGCTGTATCGGCGGCCGAAGGTGCTTTTTCTGGACGAAGCCTTCGATCAGCTTGATCTCGACAACGAGAATCGGGTCAAGGATCAGCTCGTAGCGCTTGGTATCGGACTCGTGATTGTGAGCCATCGCCCGGAGACTGTGACCGGCGCGACCAATACCCTCTATCTAGGTAACGAGACTCAGAGTTAAAAAATGACGTTACCGGTACCGCCGCCAATGGCGAGGAGTTCGCTCTCAACAAGCTCGCGCAGGATCTGCGGCGTTTCAACGGGCTGAGCTTCTTCGGTTGCAACAGGTGCGCGGTCGAGGATTTGGTTTTCCATGATGTTCTCCAGTGAAAGATTGAACTGACGGTTCAGTGAAATCAGGACATTCAGAATATGACGTTGCCGGTGCCGCCACCCACGACGAGTAGGTCGCTCTCTGCAAGCTCGCGGACGATCTCGGAGGTCTCTACAGTCTGGGTTTCTTCGGTCGTGACAAGCGCAAAGTCAACGATTTGATTTTCCATGGTGTTCTCCAGTATTTGTTAGGTGTTGGATAGGAAGTGTCTGGGCGCTTGACAACGTTAGAAAATGACGTTGCCAGTGCCACCGCCAACGAGAAGCAGTTCCGCGTCCTGCAGTTCGCGGTTGAGACTATCTGCGTCTTGGGCGTTCGATTCGGTTGCCGCCAATTCGATGTCGCTGATCTGAAATTGATCGATATTCATTGCGTGAGCCTTTCGGATGGATTGGATGGATTGGAAATGTCTGATCGAACTCGACTATCAAAAAATAACGTTGCCTGTTCCGCCACCAACGAAAGCCAGCTCAAGATCAGTCAGCGTCTTCAGGGACATTTCAGTGCCAGCTTCAATAGCTTCGGCGGGCAGCTCATTGGTGGTCAGGTCGGCATCGATGTGAGTCTCGTTCATGGCTTTCTCCCAAAAGTGGACTTAAAGTTGAATATGAAGAAAAACTGTGAAATAGTTCACAGGCAAGCAGAAACTAAAGTAGTAGACCTTCTTAGTCAATAAGTAGAATTCATGACTGCACTTAGCCGCTTCCACCTACTTATGCGCTCCGTCCAGCCTGCAGGGAGAACGGAGACGGACCAGGTTTACGCAGCGCTTCTGGCTGAGGCAAACGAAAAACTTGCGGCTGGAAACGTCGCCAACACCGAGTTCTTCACCCAGCTCATCCGCGAATTGGGGGAGGTGGATTCCGAGCAGTTTGCGGAAGAACGCTGCAAGTGCCTTCTCGTGGCGTGCCAGTTTTTCTACATCACCGGGCAACCATTCAGTGCGATTGATCCCGCCTCGGACGCAGTTCGCTTGGCGCGCTTGACAGCAGACCGGGGCTTGCTTCGTAGGGCGTTGAATGTATTAGGTATTTTGAGTGCCGACAGCGGCAGCATCGCACGCGCTATCGAGTGCTACGCGGAGGCGCTGGACCTCTCCAGATCGCTTCGGGATGAGGATGCAGAATGCGCAACCTGGAATAACCTGGGCGTGGCTCTTTTCTACGCAGCGCAGTACCAGGATGCGATGGCGTGCAATGAGCGTGCCTTAAAGATGACTGAAGCTAATTCGGCCCTCAAACGCCACCGCCCTACCGCGCTGTCGAACATTGCGCTGTGCTCGTTGCATCTCGAGGATTTCAAACGCGGCCTGGATGCGGCTGAAAAATCTATCGCAGAAAGCCCGGAGCCGCGGAACTCAAGTGAGTTGCTTTCCAGAGTGCTTTGCGAAAACCACTATGCGCGCCTGCTGCTTGAAGTCGACAGTGTTGATAAGGCACGTGAGCGCTGCGAGATCGCGCGCAGCTATGCGACCAGGTCAAAGTCAGAGCGGGCCGAGATCGTCACATCGATTGTCGAGGGACTGACCGAAGTGCAGTCCGGCAGGATAGACGTTGGTTTGTCTCGCCTGTCGGCTACCCTTGAAAAGGCCCGACTGTTGCGTGCAATGCTGCGCGATGCGCTGATCGCCATGGTCAAAGCCTACGAGATGATTGGCCAGCCCGAGAAAGCGCTCTCGTATTTGCGCGAGCTTATGAATCACACGCGTACGGTGCAGCAGGACAACGCCCTCCGCCACAACTCCATTTATCTGAAGCGCCTGGAGCGCGGGCTCGTCGATGACCCTGTTGGTTCCAGGACATTTGCAAAGCGCGAGGCGCAACTTCGCGAGCAGGTCACGCAAAAGGAGTTGATCAAGAAGGAAGCGGAAACAGAACTGGCGATTGCTGAAAAAGACAAGGCCCGCCGGGATCTGTTTCGCTCGCGGATCGAAATGCTCGAACGCATGGCCGTCACGGCTGAGTTGCGTGACGACTCCACGGGTGAACATTCCTATCGCGTGGGCAAGCTCGCTTCATTGCTGGCGCATGAGTTCGGTTGCGACGAAGAAACCTGTTTCATGATCGATCTTGCTGCGCGTCTGCATGATATTGGCAAAATTGGTGTTCCGGATGCCGTGCTGCTCAAGCCAGGCAAGCTCAATGATGCCGAACTTCAGGTTATGCGCGCCCATCCGGTCATCGGAGCGGAGCTGCTGTCCAAGAGCGACACCCCACACGTCCAGATGGCCGAGGAAATTGCGCGCAATCACCATGAGTGGTGGAATGGAACGGGTTATCCCGCCAGTCTTTCTGGCGCGGCGATTCCGATTTCGGCACGTATCACCTCCCTCGCCGATGTGTTCGACGCGTTGACCCATAAACGTCCCTACAAGGAGGCTTGGCCTTTCGAACAGGCCGTTGCTGAAATCGCCCGCCAGAGCGGCACACAGTTCGATCCGCAATTAGCAGAACTTTTTATTGCCCTTGTGACCCGGCTTCGTTCGGAGCATGTGGACCTGGATGCGTATCTCGGGCAGGCTGCCACCACCACACCATTCATGCAGGCACGGGCGAAGATTCAGAATGCGCTACTCAGGCCAACCGGCGAAGACACCGCGTCAGGAAGTCGGCTGGACCTGCAACGCTGAAGAAGTTTTCTAGGTGGGCAAATTGACCGGAATTTCGACTGCCGCTATAATCTCGGGCTTTGCTGCTCCATTCCCCGATAGCTCAGTCGGTAGAGCGACGGACTGTTAATCCGCAGGTCCCTGGTTCGAGCCCAGGTCGGGGAGCCAAATTCGATAAGGCCCAGTTTCGACTGGGCCTTTTTCATTGGCGCGGACGGCCGGTGGGTCGGAGGCTTTGCTGCTGGCTATCGGTGCCAACGGATACGCAGGTCCCAGAGATGCGCCACCAGGGATAGCGCCAGCGTGGCCAGCATCGCAAGGTATGCCTCGCACACCGCAAGTCGCGCCGACAGCATCAGCAGAAAGCCTGCGGCGAGATTCGGGATGAGCTTGCTTGGCGGCAGACCGGCACCTGTCCGCCTGTGCCAGATGATCAGGGCTGCCGCTTCCACCACCACCAGGATCAGGATCGCATTCAGCAGCCAGCCGACGATGACGGCGTCGACCGTCATGGCCGGCTCAGCGATCTGACCCGGAACTCAGGCACGTACCAGCCCAAGCAGATGGGCCATGTCCTTCGCGAATATTCGCAAGTGCGCCATGGGCGCTGCGCGCACCAGCCGCTTGTGCAGATAAGCTTCCCAGGTCAGGCGCTGCACGTCCTTGTCGCCGCACATGGTCACGAAACGCTCGCGGCGATTGTCGCTGCTGTACCAGAAGCGCTGCATGATGCCGAGAATCCAGAACACCTTGCCATGCGCCTTCATGAACCGGACACGGGCCTGGGCCAGTGCCGACGCCTTGCCCGTCGCCAGGAACGCCTCGACGGCATCGGCCGCCAGACGGCCACCGGTCATCGCGTAGTAAATGCCTTCACCGGAGGCCGGCGCCACCACGCCTGCGGCATCGCCGGCGAGAACCACGTCCCGACCGTTATCCCATCGGGCCAACGGCTTCATTGGAATGGGTGCGCCTTCGCGCCTCAAGGTCTCGGCGCCGGTGAGTCCGGCGCGTTCGCGCAGCAGTCCGACCGCGCGACGGATCGAAAAACCCCGTGATGCGGTGCCCGTGCCCACGCTGGTGGTATCGCCATGCGGGAAGACCCAGCCGTAGAAGTCTGGTGAGAGTGGGCTCTGGTAGTAAATGTCACAGCGATGCGCGTCGAACGCGCCATCCGCATTCGCTGCCGCCGGCTGCGGCGAACGAATGATCTCGTGATAGGCGTAGACGTAAGTCGGTTCGCAATCCGGCAGGCACTGCTTGGCCACCTCGGACGCCGCGCCATCCGCGCCAATCACCGCGCGAGCGCGGACGCTGCTGGTGACGGCCTTGTCGCCGCTGCCCGTTTTGTAATGCAGACGGCTCACGCCATCCCGGTCCCGATCGAGACGAATGAAACTGCCCGCAGCGCGCTCGCAGCCGGCATCGGCGGCGCGCACCCGCAACCACTCGTCGAAGACTTCGCGGTCCACCATGCCCACGTAGCCGCCGTCGATGGGCATGTCCACCTGACGCTGTGTCGGCGAAACAATGCGTGCCGCACGAACCCGTGCGACCAGGATGGACTCATCCACTTCGAATTCCTGCAGCAGCTTCGGGGGCACGGCACCGCCGCAAGGCTTCACCCGGCCAGCACGATCGAGCAGCAGAACGCTGCGTCCGCGGCGGACAAGATCATGGGCGGCCGTGGCACCGGCGGGTCCGCCGCCTACCACCACCACATCGTAGGTCGGCGTCGTCATCTCAGTCTCCCTGGCTGTGTCCTGCGCCCAGCTGCTGCGCAGCGAATATTCGCGTAAATGAAGGCATGCGCATGTGCCCCTGGGCCATGCGCATTGCCAGTAGCGCGGCGGCCACGAACATGGCCGCTTCGATGGTGAAAACCAAGCCGTAGGCATCGGCCTCGCGCTGTATCCAGACCCGCGCGACATCACATCCCACCGTGCCGACGAAACCGCCTGCGCCGAAGGCGATGGCCTGCGCCGCGCCCCAGAGCCCCATGCGCACGCCCTCGCGCCCCGGCGTGCCCGCACCCGCGAGCGCCATCATCGAGGCGATGGCGGCGGCAGCGAATGCGCCATTGGTGAAGCCGAGCGCGAACACCGTGGCCTTGAGCGGCCAGCCGGCGCCAACCTGGCCGGCCATGGCCAGCAACAGCAGTGACATTGCGGAGCCTATGCAGCCCGCCACGATCCAATAGCGCAGCGAACCCAGCCAGTGCTTGCCTGCAGAGGTGGCGATCACGGCCACGCTGATCATGCCGGCCAGCACACCGCCATGCTGCACCCCGGCAAGTTGCGTGGATTGTCCCGGCGTGAAACCGAAGACTGCGCCGGCATAAGGCTCAAGAATCAGGTCCTGCATGCTGTACGCCAGCATCGAAAGGAAAACGAATACAGTGAAGCGGCGAGCTTCCGGCTCGGCCCAGACTTCTGCCAGTGCGGCCCGGAAGTCGGTTTTGGCGGGAGCGGAATCAGGTTTCTGCGTAACGGTCTGCGGTCCTGATTCGACGCCCCATACAGCAAGCAGGGTCACCACGACGGCGATGGCGCCCACCACGCTCGTCACAAGGATCAGGCGTGCAGGGGTGAATGGATCGAGAAAATGGCCGCCGACGCCGGCCGTGATAATGAAACCCATGATCATCATCACCCAGACAATCGTGGCCGCCGCCGCTCGCCGAGTCGGTTCCACCCGCTTGGCCAGCAACACCAGCAATGAGGTACCGGCCGCGCCGACGCCCAGACCAATGGCACAGAACGCAATAACAGCGAGCGCCGTGCCCAGGATCGCGTCGGTCGCCATGACCGAAGTGGCCATGGCAGCACCGATACCGCCCAGCGCCAGCACCAGCATGCCACCGATGATCCACGGCGTACGCCGCCCACCCACATCCGAGCCGTGACCCAGGCGCGGTCGCAGGATCTGCACGGCATAGTGCAGCGCCACCAGCGCACCCGGCAGCATCGCCGGCAACGCGAGTTCCACCACCATCACCCGGTTCATGGTCGACGTGGTCAGCACCACAATCGCGCCGAGAGACGTCTGCACCAAGCCCAGACGCACGATGCCGCCCCAGCCAAGCGTGTTGTTCATAGCGCACCTCCACGATTGAGCGACGCCAGCGCGAACGCGGTCACCATCATTCCCGACACATACAACGCGACGGCCAGCGCGCTGAACCACGTCGCCTTCGCAACCGGATCTGCAAGAAAGCGCCTCGCGAGCACGGCCTGACCGATGATGAGGCCCATCACCACCGCAGCCTGGATCGGACGATCCAGCCAGAGCAGGAGACCAACCACCGCAAATTGGGCAACGGCCATCACGCCCCAAGCCGTCCGGGCCGCGCCCATGACGCCCAGTTGCACCGGCAGAGAGCGAACACCCATTCGCCGGTCACCTTCAATGGCCTTGAAGTCGTTCAGGGTCATGATGCCGTGCGCGCCCAAGCTGTAGAGGCTGGCGGCGGCGATCAGCGGCCAGGCCGGGAACTCGCCCGCTGCAAGGACGGCCGCCCCGGTGATCCATGGCAGACCTTCATAACAGACGGCGACGGCGGTGTTGCCCCACCAGCCGTTCAATTTGAGTCGGAGCGGCGGCGCGCTGTAGGCCCACGCAAAAGCCAGTCCGACGACGGTTGCACCGAGCACCCACTGGCCCAGCGCCGCCGCCCAGAGCAGCGAAAGCACGGTCCAGGCCCAGGCGACATACAGTCCCCACTGCCCGGGCATGCGTCCGGACGGAATCGGTCGATGCGGCTCATTGATGGCATCGACGTCGCGGTCAAACCAGTCGTTCACCGCCTGACTCATGGCGCACACCAGCGGCCCGGCGAGGATGATGCCCGCAATGACCAGCAACCAGTCCCGGGTCAGCGACTGACCCGATGAAATGGCACCACACAGGAATGCCCACATGGGCGGAAACCAGGTGATCGGCTTCAGCAGCTCGAGGACGGCGGAGAGCTGAGGTCTTTGATGCGCAGCGCTGGCAGCAGCGGGCGTATCAGATTGCGTTATGGCGGGCGGTAGAGAGGCAGGCATGCGCTGACAATATGCCTGACATCTACTACTGTCAATTTTAATTTACATCTTTGTGCCGCTTGCTTTTCGATGCTGCGGCGCAACAATCCCGGATTAGAATTGCGGCGAGCTTGAAGCCGCTGAATTCCCTCAGGATTCGGGCGTGTCACCTTCGGAATTCAGGTCGCCAAGACCGTGGCGGCGAAGCTTCACGTACAGGCTCTGTCGACTCAGCCCGAGCATCTCGGCTGCCGATGCGCGGTTGTCGCCCGTGAGCTCAAGCGCCGCTTCGATGCACATGCGCTCGATGACATCCGTGGTTTCCTGCACCAGATCCTTGAGCGGCACCCTGCCGACCAGCTCGGAAAGCTGGGCAATCGACTTCGGCAGGTGGGGTGCACCAGCAGGCTTGGCCGACTCGCTGTTGCTGGCGGGGCGGAACGTGAAGCCAAAGCACGGTGTATCGCCGGAGGGAACGGACACGGCCGCAACTTCCACCTCGACCACCGATTCGAATTCTCCGCGCAACACCGTCGGGAACATGCGCAAGGAGCCGTTCGCACGGAGGTTGTTCATGACGACGTCCAGTTCGACATTGGCCCGGCCGAACCAGCGTTCGAGGTGCTCTCCACGCACCTGCTCCTCGGAGGTGAGCTGGACAAAATCCAAAAATGCCCGATTCGCCGTGAGAATTTCGCCGGCAGGATTCACCACCACAAAGCCGTCAGGCAGCATTTCGACCACTTCAAGCAGTTTCGACTTCAGCTTGGGCACGGTGGCGGCACCGGGCTCCCCGCGGAGCGCCGACAGCCGTACCAGGAAATAGCTCGCGTTGTCCTGACGGAAGAGCGAAGCCGAGATCAGGTACTCGCGCGTGCCGTCCGCGGACAGCACCGGCATGTCGTCGGCACGGCCTGCGGCCCGCACAGTGTTCAGCATCCCCTGCACCTGCTGGGCGCTGCCCTTGTCGAGTCCTTCCGGGAAGATGCGGCCAATGAGCTGACGCGCCGCCGCACCCATGAGCTTGCCGGCGGCCGGGTTGGCTTCCATCACCTTCTGCGAATCCGCGTCGAGGATGAGAACTGCCTCCGACGCCATATGGAAGAGCAACCGGTAGCGCGTCTCGGCCTGGCGGAGGCGCTGATACTCGCGCTCGATGGACTGCTGCGCATCCAGCAGGCGCTGCTGCAGCGCTGCCATCTTGCGCAGGTCTCGTCCCAGCGCGACCACCCGGCCTTCCTGGCCAATCTGGACCACGGAATACAACACCGGCACATCGGCCGTGCCGCGCGTGGACGGATGATTCAGCTGCCTCGGCTTGGAGATGGCCTGCTTGCCAGCCTCGCGCAAGAGCATGTCGATCTTGGTACGGCTCTCGACGGTCACGGTTTCGAGCCATGACTGGCCCAGCCATTCGCTGTAGCCCTCCAGCGCCAGATCATTGCTGCCGAAGGCAACGTCGCGAATGATGCCTTCCCGGTCGATGACCAGTGCGACGTCGGCCGCCGCCGCGATCAGCGTTGCAGTGGCTTCTGCGTCGATGTCACCGAGAGACTTCCGCGGTGCCTTGAATTGTTGTACGAGCTCCATGCCGCTCAATGTTGATGGTATTGGATAAGGGTTGAGAGAGGAGTGTGCCTGACGTTTCGCATTCAGCTCAGCCAGTTCGCCCGCCGCAGGAAGCCGCGCGCCTTGCGCACCGCATCCTCGGCATCCACCGCCACCGCGTCGGCCCCGAGCTCGAAGGCAAGCGCCGGCGTTTCGGTGAATACACGTCCGCCCACGAATATTGGCATGTCACGATTACGTGCGCCTGCGCGCATGGATGCAATCGCCTTGCGCAGTTCCGGGATGCGCTGCTCCGCGCTGAGGGAGAGTCCCACCACGGCGTACCATTCGTCACGCATGGCATGTACCAGCGATTCCTCGTCGGCTTTGGCAAGCAGGGTCACTTCCCAGGCATCGCGGCGGAAAAACTCAGCGACCATCGACAGACCGAACGAATGCTGCTCGCCAGGCGTGGTCGACAGCAGGATGCGCTTGCGGGGATCTTCCAGGCCGGCCTCGGCCGGTATGGCGATCGACATATCCCGCATCAATTGCTGGAGGCGCCACGTCCCGATCGTCACATCGGTGAAATCCAGCAAATCGTTCAACCACAGGTCTCCAAAGTGGCGTGCGGCCGGCGCGAGAAGCTCGGTGCAGATGTATTCAAAGGTGGCTCCGTCAAGTACCCAGGACTCCAGGTACATGCTGGCCGAGCCATCGTCACGAAGGACGCTGGCGCAGAAATCGATGATGTCTTCAGAGTCGGGTTTTCGCAGGTTGCCCGGCGGGCCCACCCTGCCCCAGGGAGCCTGATGGGTCAACAGCAGCCGGGGAATGATCTCGCCCTCGATGGTCGAGGCCAGATGCACCCTCACCATATCCGGCGTTGCGTTTTCGGCGAATGCCCGGCCGACCGGCGACGCCTGGTCTCTTGCCGCGCCCTGATTCACCGCATCACCGTTCCCGGCACTGCGCTTGCCTCGAGCCCAGCCCTTTAACGTCACATGCCTGCGCCACTCAAACATGATGCCTCCTCAGATGTTGCCCGGTTCTGGGACCGGCTCAACGCGGCATGGTGTTCTCTGTCCCGCCCATCGGAAACCGGGAGAGGCGAAGGATCATCTGACGCTGGCACATCCTCTGCCGCATGACACTACTTGTCAATCTATTTCGCGCTGGCTGATTTCCCCAAAGTTGGGTGGCGCCTGGGCGGTCTAGAACATTGTTATTACTTATCATGGTGTTATGACCTAAATGGCATCCAGCCGATGATGTGGGCAGCCTGAAACCCGAAACGACGGCCTGCCCGAAACTGTCCGATATTCGTGACAAATAAATAATGTCTAGATAAGTTGACAGTTGGCTTCCGAAGCGCCTAGACTGCCCTGAAATAGATGCAGTCATCTGCAAAGAGGAGAACCGATGGAAGCGGGAGCAAAGCCACCGCTGTACACGGAGGCGCAGCGGCAGCGCAGGAACGAATCGCGCTGGACGCTGGTACAGGGCATCCTCGCCCCTGTTCAGTTCGTCGTGTTCCTCATCAGCCTTGGGCTGGTCCTGCGCTTCCTCATGAGCGGCCAGGGATTTGAAATCGCCGCATGGTCAGTGCTGGTCAAGACCCTGCTTCTCTACACCATCATGGTCACCGGCTCCCTCTGGGAGAAGGATGTCTTTGGACAATACCTCTTTGCCCCGGCGTTCTATTGGGAAGACTGGGTGAGCATGGTCGTGATTGCGCTGCATACCGCATATGTATTCGCATTCACGTTTGGCGGACTCGATGGCCGCGGCCAGATGATCCTGGCCCTGTTCGCCTACTTTGCCTACGTCATCAACGCCGGCCAGTTTCTGTGGAAGCTGCGTGCCGCACGCTTGCAGGCGCGTGATACGCCAGAACTTGACCAGCGCAGCATGCACGGGATTGCAACGCCATGAATGATCTCAGCGCGCCGCCAGCTGCTGCCTTGAACCGCGCCACCATCGCGTTGAAGCCGCTGCGGGAACGCGGCCAGCGCGAAGTGTTCTGCGGCCTCACCAGCATCATCTGGCTGCATCGTCGCCTGCAGGATGCGTTCTTCCTGGTGGTCGGCTCCCGCACCTGCGCGCATCTCTTGCAGTCCGCGGCGGGCGTCATGATCTTTGCCGAGCCCCGCTTTGCCACCGCGATCCTCACCGACCGCGATCTGGCCGGGATGTCCGACGCGAACGACGAGCTGGATCGCATCTGCACCACGCTGCTGGAACGTCGCCCGGAAATCACCACGCTGTTCCTCGTGGGCTCCTGCCCGTCGGAAGTCATCAAGCTGGATCTGGCCAAGGCGGCCGAGCGGCTCAACACCCGCGTCATGCCGCGCGTGCGCGTGCTGAATTACTCCGGCTCCGGCATCGAGACCACGTTCACGCAAGGCGAAGATCTGGCGCTCAAGTCGCTCACTGCCTTCATGCCGACCACGACAGAAAAGCAATTGCTGATCCTCGGTTGCCTGCCAGATGTGGTCGAAGACCAGTTCAAGCGAATATTCGCAGCGCTGGGCATTGGCCCGGTCACCTGGCTGCCGGCCCGCACCGCCCGACACCTGCCTGGCGTCGGACCCAATACACAGCTCTTGCTGGCCCAGCCCTTCAATGGCGAGACGACTCGCGCGCTCATCGCCCGCGGTGCGCAACTTATTGAAGCGCCCTACCCGCTGGGCGCCACCGGCAGCACGGCGTGGTTTGCCGCGGCGGCCGAAGCCTGGGGCGTGGAGCGCGCGCACTTCCGCAGCGTGATCGACCCGCTGGTCGACCGCGCCCGCCGCAGCGTGAGCAAGTATCTGCCGAGGCTCAGCGCCAAGCGCGTCACCTTTCTGCCGGATTCTCAACTGGAAATTCCCCTGGCCCGCTTTCTCCATCAGGAGTGTGGCGCGGAGCTGGTTGAAGTCGGCACGCCCTATCTGGACCGTCAGACCTGCCAGTCCGATCTCGACCAGCTGCCGTCGACGGCACTGATCAGCGAAGGCCAGCATCTGGATCGCCAGCTGGATCGCCTGCGTGCAGCGAAGCCGGATCTGGTGGTTTGCGGACTCGGCCTGGCCAACCCGCTGGAGTCGGAAGGCTTCGTCACCAAGTGGTCCATCGAATTGCTGTTCTCCCCGATTCACGGTTTCGATCAGGCGGGCGACCTCGCCGAACTCTTCGCCCGGCCCTTCGACCGGCGAGAAAGGCTGAAGGTCTGATCCGTGCAACTGTCCCTGTGGACCTATGAAGGACCACCCCATGTCGGCGCCATGCGCATCGCCACCTCCATGCGCGGTGTCCACTACGTGCTGCACGCGCCGCAAGGCGACACTTATGCCGACTTGCTGTTCACCATGATCGAGCGCCGCGACCAGCGGCCGCCCGTGACCTACACCACCTTCCAGGCACGCGATCTCGGCGGCGACACTGCCGAATTGCTGAAGACCGCCGTCGCGGAAGCCTTTGCGCGTCACCAGCCGGAAGTGCTGCTGGTCGGTGAATCCTGCACGGCGGAACTGATCCAGGACCAGGCCGGCGCATTGGCGGCGAGCATGAACCTGCCGATTCCGGTCGTGCCGCTTGAGCTACCCTCGTATTCGAAGAAGGAAAACTGGGGCGCGTCGGAGACGTTCTATCACCTGGTCCGCGCGCTGCTCCCGGCCACTTCGACTCGCGAACCCAACGCCACGCATCGGGCCGCACAGCCCGTCCGCCGCCCGCGCGCCAACATCCTCGGCCCCACGCTGCTGGGTTTCCGCTGTCGCGATGACGTGACCGAAATTCGTCGCCTGCTGGACCGTCTTGGCGTGGATGTGAATGTCGTGGCCCCGCTTGATGCGACGCCTGCGAATATTCGCACCCTGCTGGACGCCGATTTCAATATCGATCTCTATCCGGAAATTTCGCGCACCACCTGTTCGTGGCTGAAGCGCGCCCACGGCATGCCCATGACGTCGGTCGTGCCGATCGGCATCGGCGCGACCCGCGACTTCATCGAGGAAGTGGCGCTGCTGGCCGGTCTCGATGCGACCGCGCTGCTCGACCGCGAACAACCGGGACGTTCCGGCATGGGTGCCTCGGCATCACGACTCGCCTGGTACTCGCGTTCGGTCGACTCGACCTATCTCACCGGCAAGCGCGTGTTCATCTTCGCCGATGGCACCCACGCGGTTGCCGCAGCCCGTGTGGCACGTGAAGAGCTCGGCTTCGAGGTTGTCGGTCTTGGCACCTATGCCCGCGAAATGGCCCGCGATGTGCGCGACGCCGCGCAGAAAATGGGCCTCGAAGCGCTCATCAGCGATGACCATCTCGAAGTGGAAGACGCCATCCGCGCCGCCGCACCGGACCTCGTGCTCGGCACGCAAATGGAACGGCACATCGCCAAGCGCCTCGGCGTGCCTTGCGCCGTCATCTCCTCCCCCATCCATGTGCAGGACGTGCCGGCGCGGTTCAGCCCGGTGATGGGCTTTGAAGGCGCCAACGTCCTGTTCGACAGCTGGATCCATCCGCTGATGATGGGTCTGGAAGAACATCTGCTTGCCATGTTCCGCGAGGACTTTGAATTTCACGGCGACGCAACAGCCTCGCACCTTGGCCATGGCCGACCTGTGGTCGCCGCCGAGCCGGTGGCCGTGGTCGAAGCCCCTGCCCCGCAGCCGGGCGAGCCGGTCTGGAACGGTGAAGCCGAAGCGGAGCTGAAGAAGATCCCGTTCTTCGTCCGTGGCAAGGCGCGCCGCAATACTGAAGCGTTTGCCCGCGAACGCGGACTCGCCACGATCTCACTGGAGACGCTCTACGATGCCAAAGCCCACTTTGGCCGCTGACGCGACCTCCGCGCTCAGGGTGACCATCGTCACCCTGGACAACCATCTCGCCAGCACGGTCGAGCGTGCCCGTCGCACCTGCCAGAAAGACATGCCCGGCCTCAGCCTGACGCTGCATGCCGCGAGCGACTGGGCGGACAGCCCGCAAAGCCTGGAACGCTGCCGCAACGACATCGGCCAGGCCCACATCGTGGTGGTCACCATGCTGTTCATGGAAGACCATGTCCGGCCCATCCTCGACACGCTGATTGCCCGTCGCGACCACTGTGACGCCATGGTGTGCTGCATGAGCACGCCCGAAGTCGTGAAGCTCACCCGCATGGGCAAGTTCGACATGTCGGCGACGCCGGGCGGCATTGTCGGCCTGTTGAAGAAGCTGCGCGGTTCGGGCAAGTCGGAGTCGGGCAAACCCGAACGCGCCGGTGCCCAGCAAATGAAAATGCTGCGTCGCTTGCCGCAGATTCTGCGCTTCATTCCGGGTACCGCCCAGGACGTGCGCGCCTATTTTCTCTGCCTGCAGTATTGGCTGGCCGGTTCGGAGGAGAACGTCGCGAACCTGGTGCGTTCCCTGGCCGACCGCTATGCCCAGGAAAGTGTGCGGCCCCGGCGCGGCATGAAGATCGCCGAGCCGCGCGAGTATCCCGAGACTGGCCTGTATCACCCGCGCCTTGGCACCGCAGGCCGCGTCACCGACCGCCTGGCAGATCTGCCGCCATCGCCCGGCGCGCGTGGCACCGTCGGGCTGCTGGTCATGCGTGCCTATGTTCTGGCTGGCAACACGGCCCACTATGACGGCGTGATCGCCGCACTGGAAGCGCGCGACCTGCGTGTCCTGCCGGTTTTTGCCAGTGGCCTGGACGCCCGCCCCGCCATCGAATCCTTCCTGATGCGTTCTGGCAAGCCCGCCATTGATTGCTTCGTGTCGCTGACCGGCTTCTCGCTGGTCGGCGGACCGGCTTACAACGATGCCGAAGCGGCAGCCGCCATCCTGCAGCAGCTTGACGTGCCCTACATCGCCGCACAGCCGCTCGAATTCCAGACGCTGGAACAGTGGCAGCAATCGGAACGCGGCCTGTTGCCGGTGGAAGCCACCATGATGGTCGCCATTCCGGAGCTGGATGGCGCAACCGGTTCCATGGTCTTCGGTGGCCGCAGCACGGCCGGTCCGGCCGGCGCCGACATGGGCGCGCGGGACATGGTGGCGCAGGCTGAACGCGCGGCCATGCTGGCCTCCCGGGTCGCCAAACAGGTTGCACTCGCCCGACAGGAACGGGCGCTCCGCAAGGTCGCCATCGTGCTGTTCAACTTCCCGCCCAACGGCGGTAACGCAGGCACCGCCATGCACCTGGCAGTGTTCGAGTCGCTGTTCAATACGCTGAAGGCGATGAAGGCCGGCGGCTACTCTGTGGACGTGCCGGATTCGGTCGATGCGCTGCGCGACCAGATCATCGCCGGCAACGCCTCGCGCCACGGCACGACGGCCAATGTCGCGGCCCGCATCACGGCAGACGATCACGTGCGCCGCGAACCCTGGCTCGCCGAAATCGAAGCCCAGTGGGGCCCTGCACCCGGCAAGCAGCAAAGCGATGGCTCGGGCCTCTTCGTGCTCGGTGCGCGCTTCGGAAACGTCTTCGTCGGCATTCAGCCGGCCTTCGGCCATGAAGGCGATCCGATGCGCATGTTGTTTGAAAGGGGCTTTGCGCCCACGCATGCCTTCTCCGCGTTCTACCGCTGGGTGCGTGAAGACTTCGGCGCGGATGCCGTGCTGCACTTCGGCACGCATGGTGCGCTGGAATTCATGCCCGGCAAGCAGGTGGGCCTGTCTTCAGCCTGCTGGCCGGATCGCCTCATCGGCAGCCTTCCCAACTTCTACCTCTACGCTTCGAACAATCCGTCCGAAGGCACGCTGGCCAAACGCCGCGGCAATGCCACCCTGCTCTCCTACACCAGTCCGCCGATTGCGGAAGCCGGCCTGTATCGTGATCTGCAGGCGCTGAAGACTTCATTGGAACGCTGGCGCCAGTCACCGGACATGGCGCAAGCGGAACGCAGCGAACTCGCCAAGCAGATCCTGGAGCAGGCCCATGCGCTAGACCTCGCAGCTGGCGACGCCGGTCAGGACGACGCCGTCCGCATCGAGGTCCTGCGCAGACAGTTGGTCGATTTGGAACAGACGCTGATTCCGCATGGCCTGCACGTGGTCGGCGAGTCGGCGGACACCGATGCGCGCGTTGACATCCTCAGCAGCATGGCCAGCTCGCAGGGCGCGCCGGTGCCGATTGCGAATATTCGCAAGCTGGTGGAAGGCGCCGCACCCGAATCGCTCAGCACGGATGCCAGCGTGCAATCCCAGCTCACCGAACTCCTGAAGACCGACGCACTGCTGCAACGCGACCACGAGTTGCCCGCCCTGCTGCGTGCACTGGATGGCAAGTTCATTCCGCCTGCACCGGGGGGTGATCTGTTGCGCACGCCCGATGTGCTGCCCAGCGGTCGCAATCTGCATGGTTTCGACCCGTTCAAGCTGCCCAGCGCATTTGCCATGAAGGACGGGACGCGTCAGGCGGAGCGGCTATTGCAGCGCCACGTCGAATCCGGCCACGCCCTGCCAGAAAGTGTTGCGCTGGTGCTCTGGGGAACCGACAACCTGAAATCCGAAGGCGCGCCGATTGCGCAGGCCCTGGCCCTCATGGGTGCCCGGCCGCGCTTCGATCACTATGGCCGCTTGTGCGGCGCCGAACTGGTGCCGCTGGCGGAACTGGGCCGGCCGCGCATTGACGTGGTCATGACGCTCTCCGGGATTTTCCGTGACTTGCTGCCGCTGCAGACCCGGCTGTTGGCCGAAGCCGCCTGGCTGGCCGCGTCTGCCGATGAACCGGTCGACCAGAACTTCGTGCGCCGCAACGCCCTGGCCCACGCCAGCGAACATTGCGTGGATCTGGAGACTGCCGCGCTCCGCGTTTTCAGCAACGCCGACGGCGCCTATGGTGCCAATGTCGGCATGCTGGTCAATTCCTCGCGCTGGGATGACGAGGATGAACTGGCTGAAACCTACTCGCGCAGAAAGAGCTTCGCCTACGGACGCTCGGGCAAGCCGGTCGCACAGCCGGCGCTCCTGAAGTCCATCCTGTCCGGCGTGGATCTCGCCTACCAGAACCTGGAGTCCGTCGAAGTCGGCGTGACCACGGTCGATGTCTACTTCGACACGCTGGGTGGCATCTCGCGCGCGGCACAGCGCGCTCGGCGCGCCGCAGGCAGGACCGATGCCGAGATGCCCGTTTACATCAGCGACCAGACACAGGGCGAAGGCGCCATCCGCACCCTGTCCGAGCAGATCGCCATCGAGGCCCGCACCCGCGCGCTTAATCCGAAATGGCATGAAGCGATGCTGCGCCATGGCTTTGAAGGCGTGCGCCAGATCGAGGAAGCGGTGTCGAACACCATGGGCTGGTCCGCGACCACGGGCCAGGTGCAGCCCTGGGTGTACCAGGAGCTCTCCAAGACTTTCATGCTGGACCCCGCCATGCGCGACCGCATGGCCCGCCTCAATCCCACCGCTTCGGCGCGCGTTGCCAACCGCCTGCTGGAAGCCCATGACCGCAAGTTCTGGACTCCGGACGCCGAGACGCTCGATGCCTTGCGCCGTGCCGGAGAAGAACTGGAAGACCGCCTCGAAGGCGTCTACCAGCAAGCCGCAGCCTGACCTCACCCACTGATCGGATATTCCATGGAAGTTGCAACCGTACCTGTCTCCAGCATCAAACGAAGTGGTGCCTCCCGGCCCGATGGCGCCGGCAGCGTACAGGTCGAGATGGACCCGACCGTGCAGATCGGCACCGCCAAGGTGTTCGCCGTCTACGGCAAGGGGGGCATCGGCAAGAGCACCACGTCCTCCAACCTCTCGGTCGCCTTCTCCAAGCTGGGCAAGCGCGTGCTCCAGATCGGCTGCGACCCAAAGCACGACTCCACGTTCACCCTGACCAAGTGCCTCGTCCCCACGGTGATCGACATTCTTGAAACCGTGGACTTCCACTCCGAGGAGCTGCGGCCCGAGGACTTCGTGTACGAGGGCTATAACGGCGTCATGTGTGTCGAGGCGGGCGGCCCACCAGCCGGCACCGGCTGTGGCGGCTACGTGGTCGGCCAGACAGTGAAGCTCCTGAAGGAACATCACCTGCTGGAAGACACCGACGTGGTCATCTTCGACGTACTGGGCGATGTGGTCTGCGGCGGTTTCGCCGCGCCCTTGCAGCACGCCGACCGAGCACTGGTCGTAACCGCCAACGACTTCGATTCCATCTTCGCGATGAACCGCATCATTGCGGCCATCCAGGCCAAGAGCAAGAACTACAAGGTGCGGCTGGGCGGCGTGGTTGCCAACCGCAGTGCCGCCACCGACCAGATTGATCGCTTCAACGACCGGGTGGGTCTCACCACCGCCGCGCGCTTCCCGGATCTCGATGTGATCCGACGCAGCCGATTGAAGAAGGCCACGCTGTTTGAAATGGAAGCATCGCCCGAACTGGAAGCGGTGCAGATGGAGTACATGCGCCTCGCTGCCAACCTCTGGGCCGGCAGCGAGCCCCTCGTCGCGCAACCGATGAAGGACCGCGACATTTTCGACCTCCTGGGATTCGATTGATGCAAAGCCAGACCTGGCAGTCGCGCCGCGGCGAGCTGAAAACCTACTTCGATCGCACCGCCGTCGAGGCGTGGGCACGGCTCACGTCCGATGCGCCGGTGAGCCGCATCCGCGCCACCGTTCGCGCCGGACGCGACAGCATGCGCGCCAACCTGCTGGGCTGGCTGCCGGATGATCTTCATGGCCGCCGCGTCCTTGATGCGGGCTGCGGCACGGGTGCGCTGGCGGTGGAGGCCGCAAGGCGCGGTGCCGAAGTCGTCGCCATCGATCTCTCCCCGACACTGGTGAAGCTGGCCGCAGAACGCGCCGCCACGCTGGCCCTGACGGGCACGCTGGACTTTCGCGTCGGCGACATGGCCGGCGAAGAGCTCGGCCAGTTTGACCACGTGGTTGCCATGGACTCGCTCATTCATTACGAGGCTGACGACATGGTCGCCGCTGTGGCCCGACTCGCCGCCCGCGCCCGGCATTCGCTGCTCTTCACGTTTGCGCCGCGCACGCCGGCGCTGACCGCCATGCACTGGATCGGTCGGGCCTTCCCGCGCGGTGATCGTGCACCGGCCATCGAGCCGGTGGCGCTGACCCGCCTTGAACGGCTGATCGGCAACCATCCCGACCTCGCCCATTGGAAACTGGCCCGGGACTATCGGGTCGGCACCGGCTTCTACATTTCGCATGCGCTGGAACTGGCTTGCGAATATTCGCAAGGACATTGATGCCCTCGACTGACATCACCCGGACGCGCAAGGCCATCATGGCTGGCTGGATGCGGCTGTCGCCGCGCTGGCTGCCATTCGCCGATGCCGCGTCGGCGGACCTGCCGCTGTCGCGCATCCTGCGTCTGGGCCTGTTCCAGGTGTCCGTCGGCATGGCGATGGTGCTGCTCACTGGCGTGCTCAACCGGGTGTTGATCGTCGAGATGGGTGTCTCCGCCTGGCTTGTCGCGCTGATGGTGGCGTTGCCGGTGCTGTTTGCGCCAATGCGCGCCCTGATCGGGTTCCGGTCCGACGTGCACCGTTCGGCCTTCGGCTGGCGCCGCGTTCCATTCATCTGGTTCGGTTCGCTGACCCAGTTTGGTGGCCTCGCAATCATGCCCTTCGCGCTGATTCTTCTGTCTGGCGATACCCAAGGGCCGGCGTGGCTTGGTCATGCCGCTGCAGCCCTGGCATTCCTGCTGGTCGGCGCGGGACTCCACACCACACAAACCGCCGGCCTGGCGCTCGCCGCCGACATCGCCAGCGAGGACAAGCGTCCGCGCGTCGTCGCCCTGCTCTACGTCATGCTGCTGCTTGGCATGCTCGCCAGCGCTTTCACTTTCGGCCTGCTGCTGGCCGAGTTCAGCCCGCTGCGCCTGATCCAGGTCGTCCAGGGCGCCGCACTGGTCACGATGGTGCTCAATGGAATCGCCTTGTGGAAGCAGGAGTCGCGCAATCCCGGCCGCGCTCGGGGTGAAGGCATCGCCGAACTGGATCTGAAGGACGCCTGGCAGCAAGTCAGCCGTGATGGCCGCACGGCGCGCTTTCTGCTGGTCGTGGCGCTTGGCACTGCGGGCTTTACGATGCAGGATATCCTGCTGGAGCCCTATGGGGCTGAAATCCTGGGACTCAGTGTCAGCGAGACCACGCAGCTCACCGCTTTTCTGGCGGGCGGTACGCTGTGTGCTTTCGCCTTTGCCGCGCGCCGGCTGACCCACGGCGCAGATCCATTTCGGCTGGCCGCGCTCGGCGTGCTCATCGGCATCGCTGCGTTCGCGGCTGTCGTGTTCTCCGCTCCGATGGGGGCGCCCTGGCTCTTCCGCGTCGGCACCTTTGCGATCGGTACCGGCGGTGGAATGTTTGCCGTTGCCACCCTGATCATCGCCATGTCCATCGATGCCGGACCTGCCGACCAGCGTCTCAATGGTCTCGCCCTGGGCGCCTGGGGCGCCGTGCAAGCCACCGCGGCCGGCGTGGCCATCGCATTGGGCGGTGTGCTGCGCGATGTCGTGGCAGGCCTCACTCCGCATCTTGGCGCCGCGATGCAAGGCGCCGACGTGCCCTACAGCGTTGTGTATCACCTTGAAATTGGCGTGTTGTTTGTCACCCTCATCGTGCTGGGACCCCTTGTCGGCATGCGCAAGCGCGCCGAACAGCGTTCTGATGCGGCAGGGTCCACACGATTCGGTTTGGCCGAATTTCCCGGCTGACCGGATCATCAAAGAAGGAGAGAACCATGTACGCAGGCTCCATCACCGAATACATCGACGTCGCCCAGCTCGTGCTGTACGCGTTCTGGATATTCTTCGCGGCGCTCATCTATTACCTGCATCGCGAGAACAAGCGGGAAGGCTATCCGCTGGAGACCGATCCGCCGTCGCCCACCTATTTCGAGGGCTTTCCGCGGGTGCCGGATCCGAAGACCTACAAGCTGGCCCACGGTGGCGAGTTCAGCGCGCCCAACGACAAACGGGACACGCGCCCAGTGAATGGCACGTCGGTCGGCGGCTATCCCGGCGCCCCGCTTGAGCCGAACGGCGATCCCATGACCGCCGGCATCGGCCCGGGCTCCTGGGCCGAGCGCGCCGACACGCCGGACCTCACGCTGGAAGGTGCGGCCAAGATCGTGCCGATGCGCGTCGCCACCGACTTCACCATTGCCGAAGGTGATCCCGATCCGCGCGGCATGGCCGTCATCGGTGCCGATGGCGCGCAGGGTGGCACCGTCAGCGACGTCTGGGTCGACCGCTCGGAAGTGCTGATCCGCTACTTCGAAGTCGATACCGGCAAGCGTCGCGTGCTGCTGCCCCACAACTTCGCCAAGGTGCATGGCGATCGCGGCGAGATCCGGGTGCAGTCGATCTTCGGTGCCCACTTCGCGCAGGTTCCGGGCACAAAGTCGCCCGACCAGGTGACGTTCCTCGAAGAGGAGAAGATCGTGGCCTACTACGGCGCCGGCACGCTTTACGCCGATCCGTCACGCGCCGAGCCGCTGTTCTGATCGGGAGTCCACGATGATCCGACTCAGCAAGCGTCAATCCGCGCGCATCGAAGGCATCGGCGAGGATCTACCATCGGGCGAAACCGTCCTGTGGCAGGGTCGGCCGACCTTTGGTTCGGTGTTTCGCGATGTCTTCCACTGGCGCTGGGTCGCTGCCTGGTTTGTGGTGCTGTTTGCCTGGCGCGTGGTGGAAGCGCTCAGCGCCGGCGCAGCCGCCGGCCCCGCCATCGCCGGCACGCTGAGTCTCGCCCCCATCGCCCTGGTCGGCATGGCGCTGCTGGCACTGGTCGCCTGGCTCACCTGCCGCACCACGATTTACGCCATCACCTCGCGGCGGGTGATCCTGCGCATCGGCATCGCGCTCGAGCTCACGGTGAACATTCCGCTGAAGCGCATCCAGGCTGCCGCCGTGCGCACGCATGCCGATGGCGGCGGCGACATCACGTTAGACCTGGGCGGACAGGCGCATCTGGCCTATCTGCACCTCTGGCCCCATGCCCAGCCCATGCAGTGGCGCAATCCGCGTCCCATGCTGCGCGCGCTGGAGAACGTGAATGCCGCGAGCACGATCCTGGCTGACGCGCTGCGCGCCGACGCGGCGCTCAACGGCGAGACGACGGGTGCCGCATCGGTCAACGCCACCGCACACGCTGACCAGGGCTCTATGCAGCCCGCCACCGCAGCGCTCTGAGACAGAGAGCCCATCGCCAACATGAGCGCACCTGCCCGCCCCCGCATGACGCCTGCCCCGGATCGGGGATTGCCGCGCGGCATTCTGCTGGCCGCGGTGGCGCTGGTGCTCTTCACCATCCTGATGGTGGCCGGGGTGCGAATATTCGCACCCGACCGCGAGCCGCTGAAGCCCGTCGTACTGGAACAGAGCCGCGACCTGCGATTTGAAGACCGCGCCGATGGCAGTGTGGCCGTCATCGATGCACCGTCGGGCACCCAGTTCGCGCGTCTTGCCCCCGGCACCAACGGCTTTGTGCGCGCCACGCTGCGCGGCCTTGCCCGTGAACGGCGCCAGCACAACCAGGGCGCCGGTCCGGCATTCCGGCTCGCCTACTGGAGCAACGGCCAGCTCACCCTGCACGACCTCGCCACCGGGCGCATGGTCGAGCTGGGTGCCTTCGGCCACATCAATGCCATCGATTTCGGCCGCCTGCTGCGCGATCCACCGGCAGCAGCGACCCAACTTACCCTGAAGGAGTGACCATGGACGACATCGCCAGCATCACCAGTCCGGAAGAAGCCACCAAGCTCGCGGAGGCCAACACCCTGCTCTCGCCGCGCTTCTACACCACCGATTTCGCCGCCATGGACAAGATCGACATCACCCCGGTGCGCCGTGAATGGGACGCGATGATGCAGGAGTTCCGTGACGACGTGAACCGTCATCATTTCGAGCGCGAGGATGCGTTCAACGTGAAGGTCGATGACTATCCGCCGGAACTGCGCCGCGAGTTTCTCGACTTTCTGATCAGCTCGGTCACTGCCGAATTCTCCGGCTGCGTGCTCTACAGCGAGATCAAGAAGAAGGTCAAAAACCCGGACATCAAGGAACTCATGGCCGCCATGGCGCGCGATGAGAGTCGCCACGCCGGCTTCATCAACAAGTCGCTCAAGGATTTCGGCCTGGGTGTCGATCTCGGTTTCCTCACCAAGGCCAAGAAGTACACCTACTTCAAGCCCAAGTACATCTTCTACGCCACCTACCTGTCGGAGAAGATCGGCTATGCGCGCTACATCACCATCTATCGCCAGCTGGAGCGTCATCCCGAGCTCAAGTTCCATCCGATCTTCAACTGGTTCGAACGCTGGTGCAACGATGAATTCCGCCATGGCGAGGCGTTCGCGCTCATCATGCGCGCCAATCCGCATCTGCTGACCGGCATGAACAAGCTGTGGGTGCGCTTCTTCGTGCTCGCCGTCTACGCGACCATGTTCGTGCGCGACCATGCGCGCCCGGCGCTGCATGCCGCGATGGGGTTGAACCCTGAGGAGTACGACTTCACCGTGTTCCGCATCACCTCGGAAATCTCCAAGCAGGTGTTCCCGATCACGCTCGACATCGACAACCCGGCGTTCCGCGATGGCCTCAGGAAGTTGCTCGCCATTTCGCGTGCCAGCGCCAAGGCGGCGGCGGAAGGCGGCGTCATCAATCGGCTGCGCCGTGTCGGCCTGGCTGCGTCGGCCTTCGTGACCTTTGCGCGGCTTTACTTCCTGCCGGTGGTGCCCAACGAATTGCCGGCGGATGTGCGGGCGGAACCGGCCTGGTGATCGGGTTGACCACCGCCCCGATGCTGATTCGCTGACGCGAATATTCGCATCCGTCCCATGAGCGACTTCCTGCCCGTTCTCTACGCGATCGCCCTGTGGTGGGCGAGCACGGCCATCCTGCTTGCCCTGGTCCGCCGTCCGCGCGACACGCATGGCCGGCTGGTTGCGGGGGCGACGCTGTGTGGTTTGGCCGGCATCGTTGGCGTGCTGCTGTTGCGCAACGATGCGTCCGTCTTCGGGCATTGCGCTGCATTCGCCTGCGCCATTGCGGTCTGGGCCTGGCAGGAGACGGCGTTTCTCACCGGGCACGTGACGGGCCCGCGGGTGCAACCTTCGCTCGCCACACCGGGCAGCGCGCGCCACTTTCGTCATGCCGTGGCGAGCCTGCTGTATCACGAGCTCTTCCTGCTGGCCCTCGTCGCCTTGCTCTGGGTCCTCACGCTGAACGCGGCCAACCCAGTCGCGTGGCAGGTGTTCGCGCTGCTCTGGGTCATGCGTCTTTCGGCCAAGCTCAATCTTTTCTTTGGCGTGCGCAACACCGGCGTCGAGCTGCTGCCTGCTCACCTCGCCCACCTCAGAAACTACTTCGCGCGCCGCGGCATGAATCTGCTCTTCCCGGTGTCCATCACCGCGGGCACCGTCGCACTGGTCGTTCTGCTGTTGGACGCGCAGGCGCGAATGCTGGCCGGCGCCGATGCCAGTGCGCCGCTCCTGCTGGGCACGCTGCTCGCGCTGGCGCTCTTCGAGCACTGGCTCATGGTGCTGCCGTGGACTGGTGAGGCGCTCTGGCGAGTTGCCCTGCCTCCATCGCCGGACGGCGCGGCAAATCCGGCCGTCCGCCACTCTCCAGGCGCGACGAATTGATCAGGGCAGGCGCTGTGCCGCGCAGGCCAGTTACTGCGCGAATATTCGCAAGTCTGCAACCCGGCGTGGCCATCTGCCCGCCATCGAATCCATGACGGAGTACTGAACGTGTTTCCCTTCACTGCAGTCGTCGGACAGGAAGAACTGAAGCTCGCGCTGATTGCGTGCGCCATCGATCCCAGCATCGGTGGTGTGTTGGCCTTCGGTGATCGTGGCACCGGCAAATCCACCATCGTGCGCAGCCTCGCCGCGCTCTTGCCGCCCATAGATGTGGTGGCAGGCGATCCCTACAACCTGCCGCCTGCACCCGCCGGTGGCCAGGCGAAGTCGGGAGCCAAGGCCTCCACGAAGGCCACCGCAAAAGCCAACGCAAAGTCCGCTGTCGGCACGCCACCCCGCGCCATCAAGATTCCCGTGCCCGTGGTCGATCTGCCGCTCGGCGCCACCGAAGACCGCATCGTCGGCGCACTCGACCTGGAACGCGCCCTGACCCAGGGCATCAAGACCTTTGAACCGGGCCTGCTGGCGCGCGCCAACCGGGGCTTTCTCTACATCGATGAAGTGAATCTGCTGGAGGATCACCTTGTTGACCTGCTGCTGGATGTCGCAGCTTCCGGTGAAAACGTGGTCGAGCGCGAAGGCCTGTCGGTGCGCCATCCCGCGCGCTTCGTGCTGATCGGCAGTGGCAATCCGGAGGAAGGCGAACTGCGTCCGCAGCTGCTGGATCGCTTCGGCCTGTCGGTCGAGGTGCGCACACCGACCGACCTGCCCACGCGCATCGAAGTGGTGAAGCGCCGCGACGCGTATGAACGCGATCCGGCCGGCTTCACCGCGCATTGGGAGAAAGAAACCGCGAAGCTCCGCACGCGCATCGCCAAGGCGCAGGAGCGCGTGCACGACGTGGCGAGCGACGACGCATTGCTCGAAACCGCGGCGAAGCTCTGCCAGCAGCTCGGAACAGACGGCTTGCGTGCCGAGCTCACCCTGCTGCGGGTCGCACGCGCCGTGGCAGCCTATGCCGGCGCCAAGAAAGTCGAGCTCTCACATCTGCGCCAGCTGGCACCGGCCGCATTGCGCCACCGTCTGCGGCGCGATCCGCTCGATGAGGCGTCGGCCAGTTCCCGTGTCGAACGCGCCATTCAGGAATTGCTCGGCACATGAACGCGCCCGCCGCCCCCAGCGCCACTCCCGACCAGTCGCCCGCGTTGATCGCGGCGCTGCTGGCACTGGATCCGGCGCGGCTGGGTGGCGTCGTCATCGCCGGTCCCTACAGTCACCTGCGCGATGCCTGCATCGAGCATCTGCTCGCGGCTTGGCCTGAGAGCGCGCCCAGGCGGCGCCTGCCCGTCACCACGACCGACGACCGCCTGCTGGGCGGGCTCGATCTGGCGGCCACACTCGCAGCCGGGCGTCCTGTGCTGGAAACCGGCGTCCTCGGTGCCACGCACGGCGGCGTGATCATCGTGCCCATGGCCGAGCGCATGCCAACACTCATCGTGTCGCGTCTTGCTGCTGCCTTGGACAGCGGCAGCCTGCGGCTGGAACGCGATGGCGTGAGTACCACGCTGCCCGCACGCGTTGCGCTGATTGCGCTCGATGAAGCCCGTGATGACGAAGCCGGCCTGGCGCCAGCACTGACCGAGCGTCTCGCCTTCTGTATCAACATGGACGCGCTGGCGCCACAAGATAAATGGCCCGAGCCCCTCGATGCGCACAGCCTGGGCCGGGCACGCACACGTCTTGCGAATATTCGCGTGCCGGTATCGCATCTCGTGGCCCTCAACGAAGCCGCACTCGCCTACGGCATCGATTCCTTGCGCGCACCGCTCATGGCCGTGTGGACGGCGCGCGCGCTGGCTGCGCTGGAAGAAGCGGACACGGTGGACGAGAGCCACATCGCGCAGGCCGCGGCCCTGGTCTTCAGCCATCGTGCCACGCGCATGCCCGCCGTCGCAGAAGCAGAGCCGCCGGATGATGCAGCCGAACCGCCCGCGCCGCCGCCCGAATCCGCCAGCGACACAGAGGCAACAGAAGACAACCAGGCCGAGCCCACCGCCGACGAAACCGAGCGCCTGCTGGAAGCCGTGCGCGCGGCATTGCCGCCCGGGCTGCTGGCCGCACTCGCCGCTGGCAACCTGCGCTCGCGCCAGCGCGGCGCGGAAGGTCGCGCCGGCACCCGCCAACGATCACCGACGCACGGCCGCAGCCTGGGTGCCACGCGCATGACCGGACGTGGCGGCCGGGTGCATGTGCTGGCCACGCTGCGCGAGGCGGCACCGCGCCAGGCATTGCGCCGCAGCACGCAGGCAA
This sequence comes from Burkholderiales bacterium, assembly GCA_033764435.1. Classification (GTDB taxonomy): domain Bacteria; phylum Pseudomonadota; class Gammaproteobacteria; order Burkholderiales; family Usitatibacteraceae; genus JAEUMY01. The sequence continues at coordinate 69,133 of JANRIX010000048.1, read as the reverse complement.
CAGCCGGCAAGATCCGCATCACCCGTGACGACTTGCGGGTGCATCGCTTTGAATCGCGGCGCGCGCTGGTCACCGTGTTCGTGGTCGATGCCTCCGGCTCATCCGCCCTGCATCGTCTGGCCGAGGCGAAGGGTGCGGTGGAGCTGCTGCTCGCCGATTGCTATGTGCGCCGCGATCGCGTCGCACTCATCGCCTTTCGCGGCAGCGGCGCAGAAATGCTGCTGCCGCCCACCCGCGCCCTGGCCCGCGCACGCCGCTCCCTGGCAGGGCTGCCCGGCGGCGGCGGCACGCCCCTTGCAGCCGGGCTGGATGCGGCGCTGGACGTGTGCGAACGCGTGCAGCGCGCCGGCGACCGCAGCGCCATCGTGCTGCTCACCGACGGCCGCGCCAACATCGCACGCGACGGCGCGCCGGGCCGCGAACGCGCCGAAGCCGATGCGCGGGCCAGCGCACGGAACCTGCGCGCGGCCGGCATTCCGACCCTGCTGGTGGACACGTCACCTCGCCCGCAGCCCTTTGCGCTGGCGCTGGCAGCCGAGATCGACGGCCTCTACCTGCCGCTGCCGCATGCCGATGCGCGGCTGCTCAACCAGGCCGTGCGCGCCACGGCGCAGGACGGGCGGACACGATCATGAATACCGCACTGGACTGGGAACGCGATGGCGCCGACTGGCCGCATCGCGAATATTCGCAGTTCGTGGAAGCGGGCGGGATCACGTTTCACGTCCAGCTGGCGGGCGCTGCGGATGCCCCGCCGCTGCTGCTGGTCCATGGCACCGGCGCTGCCAGTCACACCTGGCGCGGCATGCTCCCGCTGCTCGCGCGCACCTTTCGGGTGATCGCGCCCGATCTGCCTGGCCATGCCTTCAGCGAGCCGCTGCCGCCGCGCGACATGACGCTGAACGGTCTGGCCGCAGCGCTTTCCGCGCTGCTCACCCGACTGGGCCTGGCACCTGCACTCGCCGTCGGTCATTCCGCCGGCGCGGCGCTGCTTGCACGCATGGCCATCGATCGCCGCATCACGCCCAGGTCGCTCATCAGCCTGAACGGCGCGTTGCTGCCGCTGCCCGGGCTGGTCGGCCACTTCTTTTCGCCCATGGCCAAACTGCTGGCGGTCAATCCCTTCGCGCCGCGACTCGTCGCCTGGCGGGCAATGGACCCGAGCGCGGTCGGTCGTCTCATCGCCGGCACGGGCTCCACGCTGGATGAAACGGGCACGGCGCTCTATGCACGACTGGTGCGCAGCCCCGGCCACGTGCGTGCCGTGCTCAACATGCTGGCCGGCTGGGACCTGAAAACGCTGGAGCGCGACCTGCCCGGCCTGGATGTGTCGACGCTGCTCGTGATCGGCGAGCAGGATCGCACCGTGCCGCCCGATGAGGCGGTGCGTGCGGCGAAGCTGATTCGTCATGCCCGCGTGCTGCGCATGGCACGCGCGGGCCATCTGCTGCATGAAGAACATCCGGAGGAAACCGTGCGCATCATCGAATCCCAATATCGTCGCGGCGCCGCACACGATGTGCGCCAACCCGCCCGCGCGGCGGCATCATGAATCGCGCACCGCACGCCGTCATCATCGGCTCCGGCTTCGGCGGTCTTGCCGCCGCGATCCGCCTGCTGGCCCGTGGCTACCGGGTCACCGTGCTGGAGCGGCTGGACCAGCCCGGCGGCCGCGCCAGTGTCTTTGCACAGGACGGGTTCACGTTTGATGCCGGCCCGACCATCATCACCGCGCCGCATCTCTTCGAGGAGCTGTGGACGCTATGCGGAAAGCGCATGGCCGATCACGTCACGCTCGCCGCCACCGATCCGTTCTATCGCATCCGCTTCGATGACGGCGCTGTGTTCGACTATTCCGGCGATCCACAGCGCATGCGCGCCGAGGTCGCGAAGTTCTCGCCAGGCGACGTGGCGGGCCATGAAGCCTTCATGCGCGATTCGGAAACCATTTTCCGCATCGGCTTCGAGGAGCTGGGCCATGTTCCGTTCGGCAGCTGGGCCGACATGCTCAAGGTGCTGCCGCATCTCGCCCGCCTGCAAAGCTGGCGCAGCGTGTATGGGCTGGCGGCCAAGCATTTCAAGGACGAGCGCCTGCGCACCGTGTTCAGTTTTCATCCGCTGCTGGTGGGCGGCAATCCGTTCTCGGTGACGTCTGTTTACTGCCTCATCTCGTTCCTCGAACGGCATTGGGGGGTGCATTTCGTCATGGGTGGCACGCACGCATTGGTGCGCGGGCTGGTCGACCTCATCGCCGGCCAGGGTGGCGTGGTGCGCCTGAATACCGAAGTCGAGCGCATCCTCGTGAACAAGTCGAACGGCAGCGGCCGCCAGCGTGCGCGCGGCGTGCGCCTTGCCAACGGCGAGGAGATCGCGGCCGATGTGGTCGTGTCCAATGCCGACGCCGCCTGGACGTATTCGAAGCTGCTGCCCGATGTGACCCGCCGCCGCTGGACCGACCGCAAGCTGGCGCGCTCGCACTATTCGATGAGTCTTTTCGTCTGGTACTTCGGCACAGATCGCCGCTTTGATGACGTACAGCATCACACCATCATGCTGGGCCCGCGCTATCGCGAGCTGCTGGCCGACATCTTCAAGCGCAAGGTCCTGGCCGATGATTTCAGCCTCTATCTGCACCGGCCCACTGCGACCGACCCATCGCTGGCACCAGCGGGCTGCGATGCGTTCTACGTGCTGTCACCGGTGCCCCATCTGGATGCCGGCATCGACTGGTCGACGGCCGCCGAACCCTATCGCCAATGCATTGAACGCCATCTCGCCAGCACGCTGCTGCCGGGATTGGGCAAGCACGTGATGTCGTCACGCATGATGACGCCGCAGGATTTCAAGGACCGGCTGCTGTCGGTGAAAGGTGCGGCGTTCGGGCTTGAGCCCGTGCTCACCCAGAGCGCATGGTTCCGCCCGCACAACGCCAGCGAGGAAGTTGAGCACCTTTATCTCGTCGGTGCGGGCACCCATCCCGGCGCAGGACTGCCCGGCGTGCTGTCTACAGCGCGCGTGCTGGATCGCGTGGTGCCCGACCCCGACAAGCTGGTGCGTGCCACGCCGCTCGAAGGTGACGGACTGATGTGGACAGTGCCCGCTGCCGTTGCGAATATTCGCACCCCGCCAGTCTGACCCGGACGCGTCGCCATGCCCAATCGCAACCGCTATCTCGCTCCGCCCGCCGCCGACATCGACCGCTGCCGCAGCATGCTCGCCAACGGGTCGCGCAGCTTCCACGCGGCGTCGATGCTGCTGCCTGCAGCGATGCGTCCGGCAGCAATTGCCTTGTATGCCTGGTGCCGCCAGGCCGATGACGCCATCGATCTCGCACCCGCCGAACAGCGTTCACGCGCGGTCGACTTGCTGTTGCGTCGCCTGGAAGCGCTCTATGCCGGGGATGTGCTCGACACGCCCGCCGAGCGCGCCTTCGCCTGGGCGGTGCGCGCGCATTCGATCCCGCAGGACCTGCCCCATGCACTCATCGAGGGCTTCGTGTGGGATGCGGAAGTGCGGCGTTACCCGGACATTCAGGCCTTGCACGCCTATGGCGCGCGGGTCGCAGGTTCGGTAGGCGCCATGATGTCGCTGGTCATGGGTGCGCGCGATGCGGAAGCACTGGCACGTGCCTGCGATCTCGGCGTCGCCATGCAGCTCACCAACATCGCCCGCGATGTCGGCGAGGATGCGCGCATGGGCCGGCTGTACCTGCCGCTTGATTGGTGTGAAGCTGAAGGCATTGATGCGGAAGCCTGGCTGCGCGCGCCGACGTTTTCACCCGCGCTGGGCCGCGTCGTGGCCCGTCTGCTGGCGGATGCGGAGGCGCTCTACATCCGTGCCACGCCGGGCATCGCGCTGCTGCCGCGCACGGTGCGGCCGGCCATGCATGCTGCGCGCCTGTTGTATGCCGAAATCGGCCGGGAGGTGGAGCGTCGCGGACTGGACAGCGTGTCGGGTCGCGCGGTGGTGCCCACCGCACGCAAGTTGCGCCTGCTCGGCAATGCGCTCATGGACGCCTGGGATGGTGTGCCCGCTGATGCCCGCGCGCCGCTGGAAGCGACCCGCCATCTGGTCGAGGCAGCCATGCGCGGCCTGCCGGATAGCATTCCGGCCGCTGAATTCGAGAACCGGCTGCATTGGCTGGTCGATCTCTTCACCCGGCTGGAACGTGAGGAGCAGGCCATGCTGGGCGGCAAGGCGGGCTGATGGATTCGCACACGTTCGGGCTCATCGAGCTCACGCTGGTGTTCGGCCTGGTGTTCGGCTGGGGCGCGCGAGAACTCTGGTTGCTGCGCCGCGATCGCATCCGGCGTGAACGAGACGCGGAGTCCGAGCAGAAACCGAGAAACTAACCGCGCCGCGGCATGCGGAACGGCAGCAACACCCGCACCCAATTGCGACACAGCCGGTCAAGATCCAGGCTTTCATGCATCGCGATCACCGGCTCGCCCAGTAGCCGCGTTTCCACCACGCTGCGCAGATAGAACGGTCCGTCTTCCAGCCGGTGTGCAAGTTGCGGCGCACCTTCTGCACAGGCGATGGCGGAGCGCACACCCCAGAGTCCGTGTGGCAACGGCTGTGACAACGGCGGAAAAAAGTCCCGCGGTGCTCTGCCTGCGTCAAAGTCCAGACCCAGCTTGAGCCGTCCGCCTTCGCGACGCTCGATGTCATACACGATGGCCGCTCGCCCATCTGCCAGTCGGCAGCGACTCCAATGCCAATGGCGGAAAGCCTCGGTAATGGGCTCATCGCCACGGTTCGAATCGAGATAGCCCGCACCGTGCCAACTCAGTTGCGGTGCGTCCAGCTCGACGTCAACCCTTGCCTGCGGCGCGATGGGCCGCCAGTGATGCCGGCCGGCGACATCCAGCGAATATTCGCGGGTGTGAACCGTATCCGCCGTCACCCGGATTCGCCCGCGCACGCGTCGCGGCACGGGCGCGCACACCTCGTCGATCTCCAACGTGAGCACTCCTTTGCCGCTGGCATCCCGCGTCCACTGCATCGTGCTGGGCCCGATGGCGAGCCTGTCTGGCGCGGCGCGCACGGCACTGGCGCTGCGTTCGGTCATGGTCCAGCGGTTCATGCCCGGCTGATACAGCGCGACGTTGACCGCACAGTGATCCAGCGCTGCGACCGGGCCGCGCGCGAGCCGCCAGGCGTAGTACGGCGAGAACACGCTGCCGATGAACACGATCACCGTGATGCCACGTGACCCGTCGTCGGAGAGCGCATCCAGATACCACCAGCGGTAGCCGCCGTCCGGCACCGGGCGACGCGTATCGAACAACGTGTCCAACTGCTCAGCCCCGGCCATGGTCGCGCAGGATGGCGTCAGCCGCCTGCAAACCCGACAGTGCCGCCATGGGCACGCCAGCCCCCGGATGCACCGAGCCGCCGGCGAGATAGACGCCGGGGAGCGTGCTGCGGGCGCCCGCGCGGCTGAATGCAGCGCGCCAGCCATGACCTGCCGCGCCATAGAGCGCACCGCCGCTACCGGGAAAGCGCTCGGCAAAATCGGCCGGGCGCGTGACAACCGCAGGTGTCGCGCCCGAGGTGAGCTCAAGACCCGAGGCAGCGATACGGCGTTGCGCATGCGCGAGCGCATCGGCGGGCAGCGGCATGGCGTCCGCTTCCCCGCCATCCGCCGGTGCATTCATGAGCAGCAGCATGCCTTCCGGCGCCGCAGCGGCTGATGCATCCGTGGCGTTGCCGCGCTGCTGCGCGCACACATAGACCGTCGGGTCTGCGGGCACCGCGCGCCGGGCGAATAGATCATCAAACTCAGCGGCGTAGTCGGCCGAAAAGAAGACGTTGTGATGAATCAGCGGTACGCCGCGCGCGCTGAACAAGCCGTTCACGGTGATGGCTGAAAGCGATCGTGACGCGCGCGGCGTGGGCGGCACGGCAGCGCGTGCAGCGTCCCCGAACTCGCCAGCGGCAAACGCGGACACGTCGGCGTTTGAGACCACTGCCTGCGCCACCCAGCGACGACCGGATGCTGCCCGCACCCGCCAGCCATCGGCGACCGGGTCCAGTCCCACCACCCGCTCATTGAGGTGCCAGCGGGCCCCCTGCCGCTCGCTCAAGTCCGCCAGGACTCGCGCGAGCGCATGCAGGCCGCCCGGAATGCGCCAGACGCCCAGCTGCTCGACGTGCGCAATCAGCATCAGCGTGGCCGGACTGGCAAAGGGCGATGCGCCGACGTAGGTGGCATAGCGGCCATAGAGCTGGCGCAAGCGCGGATCGTTGAATCGCTTGGCCAGCGCCTGCCAATAGCGCTCAAAGGGCGAAATGCCCAGCAGCGCGCCAGGCCGGTGCAAGCCGATGCGCCAGGCCAGCAAAATCGGATTGGGCCGGGACGCTTCCATGAAACTCGTGCGCAAGGTGTCGTGAACCTGCCGAGCGTGCGTATGGAACCGGCGGAACCGGTCCACCTCGCCCGGGCCGGAGAACTGTTCGATCGCAGCCTCGTTGGCCGCCGCATCGGCAAAGAGATCGAGACAGGAACCGTCCGGCCAGTAATGCCGGGCCAGTGTCGTGAGACGTTCCAGATCGATATGACTTCCGGCACGGGTACCGGCCAGCGAGAAAAGCCGCTCGATCACCGGCAGCAAGGTCAGCACCGTCGGGCCGGCATCCAGCGCCTGGCCGCCGACATCGATTGCACGCAATTTGCCGCCCGGGTTGCCCTGTCGCTCGACCACCGTCACCGCCCAGCCCGCAGCCCTCAAGCTGATGGCGGCGGCAAGCCCGCCCATGCCGGCGCCGATCACGACCGCGTGGCGGGCAGTTCGGGCGGGCGGGGTCGCGGCGTCGGTCATGCGGCTAGGTTAAGCCAATCCCGGAGAATCCGCTTGACTTGACAATATTTACTGTCTAGTCTGCCTTACACAATATTGCAGTTGTTCAACCTTGGCTGTGCTCCCGTCCGTCCCGATTCGCTTCCAGCCGCCCACCGGCGCAGAAAGGCAGGTCCAGCATGAAAACCTTGCGACAGGATCAATTGCGGGCTCAGTCCCGCCAGATCGAGGCGGCGCTGGAAGCTGCAGTCAGTGGCGCGGCCTTGTCCGCACCACCCAGACTGGGCGCAGCCCTGCGGGATGCCGTCTTTCCGGGCGGCGCCCGGGTGCGCGCGAGACTCTGCCTTGCGGTCGCAGCGGCCTGCGGCGACGACTGTCCGCGGGCCAGTACTGCCGCAGCCGTTGCCATCGAGCTGCTGCATTGTGGCTCGCTGGTCCACGATGACCTCCCCTGCTTCGACAACGCCGCGCTGCGACGTGGCAAGCCGACGGTGCACGTCGCCCATGGCGAACCGCTGGCCGTGCTGGCCGGCGATGCGCTCATCGTGCTGGCCATGGAAACCTTGGTCCGTGGGACAGCGCAGGTTCCGCACCGTCTGCCCAGCGTGCTTGCCACCATCTGTGCCGCCACCGGCATGCCCCACGGCATCATCGCCGGCCAGGCGTGGGAATCGGAAAAGCTGGTCGCGCTTTCCGAATATCACCGCGCCAAGACGGCGGCGCTGTTCGTCGCTGCAACGGTTGCAGGCGCCCTGACTGCCGGCGCCAGCGCCACCCGCTGGGGTGGCCTGGGTGAGCGGCTCGGCGAGGCCTATCAGGTGGCCGATGATCTGCGCGATGTGGCCCAGGATGCCTCCGCCATGGGCAAGCCTGCCGGGCAGGATGCGGCATTGGGCCGGCCGAGTGCCGCGGCCGAGATGGGCCCGCGGCGCGCGCTGGCGCATTTCGAATCCCTGGTCCAGGCCGCGACCGACGCCATTCCCGATTGCAACGGCGCCGAGCATCTGCGCCTGCTGATCCGGATGGAGGCGCTCCGTCTGGTGCCGCCTGAAATGGCCCGCGAACTCTCCCGGCGCGCGGCTTGACCGACAGCAGCATGGCGGCCCAGCCGTCAGGCGGACCGCTTGCAGAGACTCCGCCGCGGCGCCGTATGCTGGGCTGGCTGGAAGATCAGATCGGCGCCTGGCGCAACCGTTGGGTCGGGCGCGCCAGCTTCCGTGACTGGGCCGGCCGCTTCTGGCTGACCCGCCCCATGGCCCGCCGCGAAGCCGCCCGTCTGTTCGATCTCTGCGCCGGATTCATTTACAGCCAGGTTCTGCTGGCCATCGTTCGCCTTGAGCTGATCGCCTTTCTCTCGGCGGGTCCCGCCACCACGAGCGCGATCGCCGCCCACGCCCAACTGCCGGAAGAGAACGCCGAGTGTCTGCTCGCCGCCGCGGCGGCGCTGGATCTCCTGCATCGACGCGCCGATGGCCGGTGGCAGCTGGGTGCGCTGGGCGCAGCCCTGCAGGACAACGCGGCGCTTCTTGCGTTGATCCGGCATCACGCCGTGCTGTACGAGGACCTCACCGACCCGGTATCCCTCATGAAGGGCGATGGGCGCGATACCCGCCTGGCGGCGTTCTGGCGCTATGCCGGCCAGCCGGCGACCGCTGCCAAGGCACCGCCCGACGTGGTCCGCGCCTATACCGAACTCATGGCCGCCACCCAGCCGCTGGTCACCCAGCAAATCCTCGGCGCCGTGCCCCTGGCCGGGCGCCGGACCCTGCTCGATGTGGGCGGCGGAAACGGCACCTTTCTGGCCGCCGTGGCGAAGCGCCATCCGCATCTCGAGCTGATGCTGTTCGACCTGCCGGGGGTGGTGGCGCTCGCTGCCCGGAACCTTGAGGACGCCGGCGTGGCGGATCGGGTGAGGCTCGTCGGCGGCTCTTTCCATGACGATGCCCTGCCCGATGGTGCCGACACGGTCAGCCTGGTGCGGGTACTGCATGACCATGACGACGCCGCGGCGCTGGCCCTGCTGACCCGCATCCGGGCCAGTCTGTCGCCGGGCGGCTGGCTGATCCTGGCCGAACCCATGGCTGCCGCACCCGATGCCGCGCGCATGGGCCACGCCTATTTCGGCATCTATCTGCATGCCATGGGCAGTGGACGCCCCAGAACAGTGCAGGAAAACAAGGACTTGCTTCAAAAGGCCGGATTTCGGGCCATTCGCGTCCGCCCCACGGCGGTGCCCCTGCAGGTTCAGGTCCTGGTCGCCGAGGCGGGAACGGACCCCACCCGGGTAGAAATATAAATGTACACTTTGCTTGACACTATGCAATGTCAGCGTATAGTGACTCTAAATGTCGCGGGCACTGTAGTCCGACAACCGCCGGATTGCATAAAAAAGCCAGCACGCACACGAGGAGAGAGGGCCTAGATGTTGAATGCCGGGGCACTTCAAAGTGACACCACTGTTCTTCATGCGAAGGCGGTGGTACTTGACGGGCCGGCAGCCCTCGGTCTCCAGGACGTCATCCTCGATGCGCCAGGTTCCGACGATGTGGTCGTCGAGGTCGACTGGAGCGGCATCAGCACCGGCACCGAACGGCTCCTCTACGACGGCAGCATGCCACCCTTCCCCGGCATGGGGTATCCGCTGATTCCGGGCTACGAGTCCGTGGGGCGCGTGATTGCCGCCGGCCGCAACGTCAATATTCGCGAAGGCGAGACCGTGTTTGTGCCGGGCGCCCGCTGCTTCGGCGCCATCCGCGGCCTCTTTGGTGGCGCTGCGCAGACATTGGTGACTCCCGTGAATCGCGTGGCCAAGGTGCCTGCTGCGCTGGGTGCCGACGCCGTATTACTCGCACTGGCCGCAACCGCACGCCATGCACTGGCCAACCGCGCCGCCCCTCAATTGATTGTCGGCCACGGTGTGCTGGGCCGCCTGCTCGCACGCATCACGATTGCCATGGGGCAGGCCGCCCCGCTCGTCTGGGAAAGCAATCCCGCCCGACAGCACGGGGCCACCGGCTACAACGTCTGCGCGCCGCAGGACGATGCCCGCCGCGACTATCGCAGCATTGTCGACGCCAGCGGCGCCGACGATGTCCTCAATCTGCTGATCAGCCGTCTTGCGCCAGGTGGCGAAGTAGTGCTGGCCGGCTTCTATCACCAGCCGCTCAAATTCGATTTCGCCCCGGCGTTCATGCGCGAGGCACGGCTTGCCGTGTCGGCCGAATGGAAACCCGCCGATCTCATCGCCGTGCAGGCGCTGATCAGCGAAGGCGCGCTCTCACTCGACGGTCTCGTCACGCACCGCCAGCCGGCGCGCGATGCCGCGGCCGCCTATCGCCAGGCGTTCACCGATCCCGGCTGTCTCAAGATGGTTCTCGACTGGAGGGAAATGCAATGAGCGGGCTGACATCCACACCCACGGCGATCACGTTCCAGCGTGACATGACCGCCCAGCTGCGCGCGGAAGCCGCTGCTGAACCGGCTGCCGTCCACACCGCGTCGCCCACCAAGACCACCCAGATCATCGCGATCTACGGCAAGGGCGGCATCGGCAAGAGTTTCACACTCGCCAACCTGTCCTACATGATGGCGCAGCAGGGCAAGCGCGTGCTGCTCATCGGCTGCGACCCGAAAAGCGACACCACCTCCCTGCTCTTCGGCGGCAAGGCCTGTCCCACCATCATCGAAACCTCGTCGAAGAAACAGCTCTCCGGCGAAGCGGTCGCCGTCGGCGATGTCTGCTTCAAGCGTGACGGTGTCTATGCCATGGAGCTCGGTGGTCCTGAAGTCGGCCGTGGCTGCGGTGGACGCGGCATCATCCACGGCTTCGAGACGCTGGAAAAACTCGGCTTCCACGACTGGGGCTTCGACTACGTGCTGCTGGATTTCCTGGGCGACGTGGTCTGCGGCGGCTTCGGCCTGCCCATCGCGCGCGACATGTGCCAGAAGGTGATCGTGGTCGGGTCCAACGACCTGCAATCGCTCTATGTCGCCAACAACGTCTGCTCGGCGGTCGAATACTTCCGCAAGCTGGGAGGCAATGTCGGCGTCGCAGGGCTGGTCATCAACAAGGACGACCATACCGGCGAGGCGCAGGCCTTTGCCAAGGCCGTCGGCATTCCGGTGCTGGCTGCCATTCCGGCCAACGACGACATCAGAAAGAAAAGCGCCAACTACGAAATCATCGGTCGTCCTGGCAGCGAATGGGCGCCCCTCTTCGAGGAGCTGGCAACGAATGTTGCCGACGCCCCGCCACGCCATCCGACACCGATGACCCAGGACGGTCTGCTGGGTCTGTTCGCTGCGGACACCGTCGGCCGAAATGTTGTGCTTCAGCCCGCCAGCGCCGCGGACATGCTGGGCCGCGAAGTGGTCGAGAAGAAGTCCCTCGAAGTGATCTACGACACGGTCTGAGCCCATGAGCGCGCACCGCACCATTCCCATCCAACAGGTCGGCGCCCAACCAGGCGACGGCAAGGGTTGCCACGCCGGACGGCAGACCCTGCAGGAAGCCGCCGCAGCGGCGGGAAAGAGCGAAGTGCTCGCGCAATACGCCCGCGACTATCCGGCCGGCCCGCATGATCAGCCGCAAAGCATGTGTCCGGCATTCGGCAGCCTGCGTGTGGGACTGCGCATGCGTCGGACCGCGACCATCCTGTCCGGCTCGGCGTGCTGCGTCTACGGCCTCACCTTCACCTCGCATTTCTACGGCGCACGCCGCAGCGTGGGCTATGTGCCGTTCAACTCCGAAACGCTGGTGACCGGCAAGCTCTTCGAAGACATTCGCGAAGCGGTCTATCTGCTCGCCGACCCGGAGAAGTACGACACCGTGGTCATCACCAATCTCTGCGTGCCCACTGCATCGGGCGTGCCGCTGCAGCTGCTGCCGAAGGAAATCAACGGTGTCCGCATCATCGGCATCGACGTGCCGGGATTCGGCGTGCCCACCCATGCGGAAGCCAAGGATGTGCTGGCCGGCGCGATGCTGCGTTATGCGCGCAGCGAAGCCGAAGCAGGTCCTGTCGCTGCACCGCGCACCGGTCGCGCGCAGAAGCCCACGGTGACGCTGCTGGGCGAAATGTTCCCCGCTGACCCTGTCGGCATCGGCATGCTGCTGGAGCCGCTCGGCCTCGCCGCCGGCCCGGTCGTGCCCACCCGCGAATGGCGCGAACTGTATGCCGCGCTGGACTGTGCCGCCGTCGCCGCCATTCACCCGTTCTACACCGCGTCCGTGCGCGAATTCCATGCCGCCGGCCGCACCGTGGTGGGCTCCGCACCGGTCGGTCATGACGGTACCGAAGCCTGGCTGGACGCCATCGGCAAGGCCTGCAATGTGCCGGCCGAGCGCATCGGCCTGGCCAAGCAGAAGTGGCTTGCGAATATTCGCGCTGCGCTGGAGCGCACGCCAATCAAGGGCCGCATCACGCTGTCGGGTTATGAAGGTTCAGAACTGCTGGTCGCGCGCCTGCTCATTGAAAGCGGCGCCACCGTGCATTACGTCGGCACCGCCTGCCCGCGCACCGTGTGGTCGGAAGCGGACCGTGACTGGCTGGAAGCGCGTGGCGTGCATGTGCAGTTCCGCGCGTCCCTCGAGCAGGATCTCGCCGCGTTCGAGGAATTCCGCCCCGATCTCGCCATCGGCACCACCCCGGTCGTGCAACACGCCAAGGCGCGTGCCACGCCGGCGCTCTACTTCACCAATCTGATTTCCGCCCGTCCGCTGATGGGCATCGCAGGTGCCGGTTCCCTGGCGCAAGTGGTCAACGCCGCGATGGGCAACCAGGGACGCTTCGACCGCATGCGCGAATTCTTCGACGGCGTCGGCGAAGGTCATGCCGCCGGTGTCTGGGAGAACGTGCCGAAGGACCGCCCGGAATTCCGCGCCTTCTACCAGCGTCAGCTGGATAAGAAGGCCAAGGCCAACAAATCGACGGAGATGATCTAGTGCTCGTCCTCGATCATGACCGCGCAGGAGGCTACTGGGGCGCCGTGTATGTGTTCACGGCGGTCAAGGGTCTGCAGGTCATCATCGATGGCCCGGTGGGTTGCGAAAACCTGCCCGTGACCTCCGTGCTGCATTACACCGACGCCCTGCCCCCGCATGAATTGCCCATCGTGGTGACGGGACTTGGCGAGGAAGAACTCGGTCAGCATGGCACCGAGGGTGCCATGAAGCGCGCGCACCGAGTCCTCGATCCCACCCTGCCCGCCGTGGTGGTGACCGGCTCGATCGCCGAAATGATCGGCGGCGGCGTCACGCCGGAAGGCACCAACATCCAGCGCTTCCTGCCGCGCACCATTGACGAAGACCAGTGGCAGAGCGCCGATCGCGCGTTGACCTGGCTCTGGCGCGAGTACGGCACGCGGCGCATCACGGCACGCGAACGCAAGCCCGGCGAGAAGCCGCGCGTCAATCTCATCGGCCCGGCCTACGGCACGTTCAACATGCCGTCCGACCTCGCGGAAATCCGTCGCCTGGTCGAGGGCATCGGCGCCGACATCAACATGGTATTTCCGCTGGGCAGCCATCTGGCTGATGTGCAGAAACTGCAGGATGCGGACGTGAACGTCTGCATGTACCGCGAGTTCGGCCGTGGCCTCTGCGAGACACTGGAGCGTCCGTATCTGCAGGCACCGATCGGACTGCACTCGACGACCCAGTTCCTGCGCACGCTGGGCGAGCTGACCGGGCTGGATCCGGAGCCGTTCATCGAACGCGAGAAGCACACCACCATCAAGCCGCTGTGGGATCTCTGGCGCTCGGTGACGCAGGATTTCTTCGCCACCGCGAGCTTCGGCATCGTGGCCAACGAAACCTACACCCGCGGCATCCGCAACTTCCTCGAAGCGGACATGGGTCTCACCTGCAACTTCGCCCATGCGCGGAAGCCCGGTGCCAAGACCGACAACGACACCATTCGCGATGACGTGCAGAAGCGCACGCCGCTGATCCTGTTCGGCAGCTACAACGAACGCATGTATGCGGCCGAGACCGGCGCACGTGCGGCCTACATCCCGGCCTCATTCCCGGGCGCGATCATCCGCCGCCATACCGGCACGCCCTTCATGGGGTATGCGGGGGCCACCTATCTCATCCAGGAAGTGTGCAACGCGCTGTTCGACGCGCTATTCCACATCCTGCCGCTGGGAAGCGAGTTGGACAAGGTGGAGGCGACGCCTTCACGGCTGCATGAGGAGCTTCCCTGGACCGACGAGGCCAAGGCCTTGTTCGACCGATTGATCGAAGCGCAGCCGGTGCTGGTGCGCATCTCGGCCGCCAAGCAATTGCGCGACGAGGCGGAGAAACGCGCCCGCAACGCAGGCGCCGCGGAAGTGACGCCCGATCGGCTCAAGACAGGAAGCCGGACGGCATGAGCCGCCAACGCTTTCACGAACATCGCCCTTGCGAATATTCGCAAGGGACAACCTGTTGTCGCGAGAAGTCAGATCGCGATGATCCGCGCCGCGGGGGTTCCGCGGTAACCGTCGGGAAGCGCAAGCTGACCGGCACATCGAGGAGATGACCATGGCTGATGGACAAGGCTCATTGTCAGGGCTCAACGAGAACGAGGCCAAGGAGTTTCACGGAATGTTCGTGAGCAGTTTCATTGGCTTCACAGTGATTGCCATCGTTGCACACGTACTCGTGTGGAGCTGGCGTCCCTGGTTCTAGAGTCGCAACACGCATAGGAGGCCGCTCATGGCTCAAGGCAATTTCGTCGCAGATGCATCCCGAGTCACCAGAGAACCGGTGACGTCTTTCCGACTGATCTTCGTCGCCAGCTTCATCGTGATCCTCACGGTGGCGCTGACGGCCAGTTTGTTGGCGATGGATTGGCGGTCGTGGTTTCCCGGGGCTGAAAGCGGCAAGTCCGTCATCGGTGGCGTGAGGTCTGCGGTTTACACCTTCATGTCCACTCTCACATAGGAGACGCGAAATGTGGCGTTTATGGCAGTTGTTCGACCCGCGCAGAACGCTGGTCGCCTTGTTCACATTCCTGTTTGTCTTGGCGCTGCTGATTCATTTCATCCTGCTCAGCACCAACAAGTACAACTGGATCGAGGGCAAGCAAGCAAAGCCGGTGGCCAGCTCCATGGCTCCGGTGCCCGCAGCACCGAAGTAGCTGTACCCGCAGCAAGGTGGCGGAACGGACCGGATACCGGTCCCGACCGGGGTCTGATCCGATCCGCCATCGCATCACCAGACAACAGGGCAGTACCGGGACCGCGCGGCTGGGACAGCGCGCGACAACCGGCAGGGACAACCTGGCATGCGTCGCCGCATTGATGCCGCGACTCAGGCACGGGCCGCTCAATGAAATTGGACATGCGTCCATGAGAGGGACACGACCATGGCATTGCTGAGCTTTGAACGAAAATACCGCGTCCGCGGCGGCACGCTGCTTGGAGGAGACCTGTTCGACTTCTGGGTCGGCCCCTTCTACGTCGGCTTCTTCGGCGTCACCACCATCTTCTTCGCCACGCTGGGCACCGCGCTCATCGTCTACGGCGCGGCCATGGGTCCGACCTGGAACCTCTGGCAGATCAACATCGCGCCGCCGGACCTGAGCTATGGCCTCGGCCTGGCACCGCTCAATGACGGCGGGCTGTGGCAGATCATCACCATCTGCGCGATCGGGGCCTTCGTGTCCTGGGCGCTCAGGGAAGTGGAAATCTGCCGAAAACTGGGCATGGGATTCCACGTGCCCTTCGCCTTTGCCTTCGCCATCCTGGCCTACGTCACGCTGGTCGTGGTGCGGCCGCTCTTGATGGGCGCCTGGGGGCATGGCTTCCCCTACGGCATCATGAGCCACCTGGATTGGGTGTCGAACGTCGGGTACCAGTACCTGCACTTCCACTACAACCCGGCGCACATGATCGCCATCACCTTCTTCTTCACCACCTGCCTCGCACTCGCGTTGCACGGCTCGCTGATTCTCGCGGCAAGCAATCCGCCCGACGGCGAAGTGATGAAGACGCCGGAACATGAGGACACGTACTTCCGTGACTTCATCGGCTACTCCATCGGGCCGTTGGGCATTCACCGGCTCGGCCTGTTCCTCGCCCTGTCTGCCGTGTTCTGGAGCGCTGTCTGCATCGTCATCAGCGGACCGCTGTGGACGCGCGGCTGGCCCGAATGGTGGGGCTGGTGGCTTGACCTGCCGATCTGGCGCTGACCTGCACGAACAACGAGGGGACCACCATGGCTGAATATCAAAACATCTTCACCCGCGTGCAAGTCAGGGCACCCGCCTATCCGGGCGTGCCCCTGCCTTCCGGCGTGTTCGTACGCGAGGGACCGGCTTTCTTCAACTACTGGGCGGGCAAGTTCGGCAACGCCCAGATCGGCCCGATCTATCTCGGCTGGCTGGGCATCGCCTCGCTGCTGTGTGGCTTCATCGCCATCGAGATCATCGGCCTCAACATGTGGGCCTCGGTGGGCTGGGATCCGGTGCAGTTCGTGCGCCAGCTCTTCTGGCTCGCGCTCGAACCGCCCAAACCCGAATACGGCTTGTCCATCCCGCCGCTGAACGAAGGCGGCTGGTGGCTGATGGCCGGCTTCTTCCTCACCGCGTCCATCCTGCTCTGGTGGGTGCGTTCCTACCGCCGTGCGCGTGCACTCGGCATGGGCACGCATGTCTGCTGGGCGTTCGCCGCCGCCATCTGGCTCTACCTCGTGCTGGGCTTCATCCGCCCGCTGATGATGGGCAGCTGGAGCGAGGCGGTGCCCTTCGGCATCTTCCCGCACCTGGACTGGACCGCAGCCTTCTCGATCCGCTACGGCAACCTGTTCTACAACCCGTTCCACATGCTGTCGATCGCGTTCCTCTACGGTTCCGCCCTGCTCTTCGCGATGCACGGCGCCACCATCCTCGCCGTGAGCCGCTTCGGTGGTGAACGCGAACTGGAGCAGATCACCGATCGCGGCACGGCCTCGGAGCGCGCAGCCCTCTTCTGGCGCTGGACCATGGGCTTCAACGCGACGATGGAATCGATTCACCGCTGGGCCTGGTGGTTCGCCGTGCTCTGCCCGCTGTGTGGCGGCATCGGCATCCTGCTCACCGGCACCGTGGTCGACAACTGGTACCTCTGGGCGGTGAAGCATGGTGTTGCGCCCACCTACCCGGCCGTGTTCCCAGATGTGGTCATGCCGAAGTGAACCGGACAGTGCCGAATCCACGGACGTCCGACCGCACCGATACTCAGGAGAAGCAACGATGAAATCGATTGCGCCGAAATGGCTGGCCACAGGGCTCGCCGGTGTCATCATCCTCGCCGCATCGGGATGCGAAATGCCGCCCCCGGAAAGCGTGCAGCGCGGCTACCGCGGCACGGGGATGGTTCATGTCGCCAACCCGAAGACGGTGGCTGCGGTCGCCGCCGCCAATGTCGCCCCCGAGGCGGCACCCGCGGTTCCGGCCGACGGTCCCAAGGCGAAGGACATCTACAAGAACGTGCAGGTGCTGGGGGATCTCAGTGTCGGCGAGTTCACCCGCCTCATGGTCGCGATGACCAACTGGGTCGCTCCCGAACAGGGCTGCAACTACTGCCATGCCGACGGCAACTTTGAAGCCGACAACGTCTATACCAAGACGGTTGCGCGACGCATGCTGCAGATGACCCGCACCATCAACGCCGACTACAAGTCCCACGTCGGCGACACGGGTGTCACCTGCTACACCTGCCACCGTGGCAAGCCGGTGCCGCAGAAGATCTGGTTCACCGCCGATGGCAAGGACAAGAGCGCCTTTGCCGGATGGCGCTACGGGCAGAATGCGCCGGCGCATTCCGTCGCGCGTGCCTCGCTGCCCAATGATCCGTTCACGCCCTACTTCACCCAGGCGGGCATCATCGGCGTGGCCAGCGACAAGGCATTGCCGGTGAAGGGCCAGACCGGCGCCTCCATCCAGCACACCGAGTGGACCTACGGTCTGATGATGCATTTCTCCGACTCGCTCGGCGTGAATTGCACCTACTGCCACAACACCCGCGCCTTCTCCAGTTGGGCCGAGAGCAGCACGCCACGCGTCACCGCCTGGCACGGCATCCGCATGGTGCGCACGCTGAACAACACCTATCTGGATCCGCTGAAACCGGTCTATCCGGCCGAACGCCTGGGCCCGACGGGTGATGCGCCCAAGGCGAATTGCGCCACCTGTCACCAGGGCGCCAACAAGCCGCTGCTGGGTGCCGCCATGCTCAAGGATCATCCAGAGCTTGCTGCCCATCCGGCACCGGCGCCTGAGCCGGCTGCAGCACCGGCTGCGTCGGTCAAGACCGCGGCAAAGGCACCCGCAAAGTCCTGAAGAAAGGATCGCGCGTGCGGCCGTAACCTGGCCCCGCGCGACCGAACACCCGCCACAGACTTTGCCCACCATTTCGCAGACCGCCTCCTAGGTCTGCGCACTCCAAAGGCCCGCAGCGATTCAGCGGGCCTTTTCTTTTGCGGATGCGGCGAGGCGCGCGGTGGCCGCGGCGATTGCATCGTCGAGATGCGCACCGTAGAAGTCCGGCAGCATCGCGCCCTTCATTGGCTCGACCAGCGCCCTGCCTTCCCCATCGACCAGCGTCACGACTGGGGCGAAACTGATCTGCTGTGCCTGCGAATATTCGCGATGCGTGGTCATGCGCCCGGCGAAGTCTCGCAGCGCAGCGCTGTCCTGCAAATTGACCTGACGAATGATCACGCGCAGCTTCGTCGTTGCGGCGTCGCGCTGCATGGGCAGCAGATGACTCGCGCGGATGACTTCGCAATAAGGGCAGCCCTTCAGGCTGTAGAACAGCAGGATGGGAATGCCTTGCTTCCGTGATGTCTCCGCGTCGGCACGAAGGTCTGCGGCCAGCGTGAGCTGGCCATCCGTCCCTGCGTGGGCGGCCGCTGCAAAACCGAGCGCCACGACCCACAGTGCGAATATTCGCAAGCGGGTAACCATTGCCCGCTCAGACCATGCCCGGATTTTTGGCCACACCCACCAGCTTGGGGAGATTGAGCTTGCGCGGCTTGATCACTTTCTTGGCGCGCAGGTAGCCAGAGAGCACGTCCCAGATGGGCTCGCCTGTCGCGCCTTCCGCAACCGGCGCCCAGCCGGCGACCTTGTATTTCTTGTCGGCGGCGATGGGCTTGCCCTTCAGCATCATGTTGCTGATGCGCGAACCCATTTTCGCGTTGGGATCGCAGGTGTACTGCAGCCCGCCCACGCGGACCATGTCGCCGCCTTGCTGATAGTAGGGATCGGGATTGAACAGGTTGTCGCAGACATCCTCGAGGATGGTCTTGATCATTTCGCCGGTGAACTCGTTCACGGTGGTGAACGGATACGTGATCGCAGTCTGGTCCATCACGTGCTCGAAGGTGATGGCCTGCCCCGGCAGGAGCGACGTACCCCAGCGGAAGCCTGGCGAGAAGGCGATGTCAGCGCCCTTCACTTCCATGAGTGCATCCAGGATGAGCTGATCGAATGTGCCGTTGAAATTGCCACGGCGATAGAGCAGGCCTTCGGTGGTCGCGAGCTTTTCCGCGAGCTTCGCTTCATGCGGCGCGCGATGCTTCTGGATGACCGCCTGCATGTCGGCATCCGCCTTGAGCAGGTTGGAGAACACGGGCAGCAGCTTGTACTGGAAGCGCTGCACCTTGCCGCCGCTCACATCGAAGTCCAGCACGCCAAGAAACTTGCCATTGCTGCCCGCATTGGTGACAAGCGTTTGACCGCCTGCGTTCTTGATGATGACTGGTTGCGGCACGCCGTCATGGGTGTGGCCACCGAGAATGGCATCCAGCCCGCGCACCCGCGATGCCAGCTTGATATCCACGTCCATGCCGTTGTGGGAGAGCAGCACCACGACTTGCGCGCCCTTGGCGCGGGCGTCATCAATGGTCTTCTGCAGCTCCGGTTCCTTGATGCCGAAACTCCACTCCGGAACAAAATGGCGCGGATTGGCGATGGGGGTATACGGGAAGGCCTGGCCGATCACGGCGACCGGCACACCGTTCATTTCCTTCAGCGTATACGGCGCGAACACCGGGTCGTTGAAGTCCGTGGTGTGCACGTTTTGCGCGACGAAATCGATTTTCCCCTTGAAATCCTTCTCGATGATCTCCTTCACCCGCGCGGCGCCAAGGGTGAATTCCCAATGCGGCGCCATGACATTCACGCCTAGCTGGACGCAGGCATCGACCATGTCCTGCCCCTTGCTCCACAGCGCCGTTGCCGAACCCTGCCAGGTGTCGCCACCGTCCAGCAGCAGCGCATTGGGGCGCTCCGCGCGGAGCTGCTTTACCAACGTCGCGAGATGGGCGAAACCGCCGACCTTGCCGTAGGTCTTGGCCGCCTTCTCGAAATCGAGAAACGTGAAGGCATGGGCCTCGCGCGTGCCGGGTCGGATGCCGAACTGCTTCAGCAGATGCTCGCCCACCAGATGCGGCGCGCGGCCGGAAGCCTCGCCCAGCCCAAGGTTGACGTTGGGCTCGCGGAAGTAGATCGGCATGAGCTGCGCGTGGCAGTCGGTGAAGTGCAAAAAGTGCACGTTGCCAAAGCGCGGCAGATCGTAGAAGCCTTTGCCAGCCTGGGCGAGCGCGGTCTTGCTGTCCACGGCCAGTCCGGCCGCACTGGCGGCGGCGACCAGATGGAGGAACTCCCTGCGATTAATGTGCGACATGCTGGATGTCCTTGCGTGTTCAGATTCAGAATTCGATGTCGTCGGCGATGGCCTTGATGCCGGCCTTGGCGCAGGCGTCATCCGCCGCTGCACCCGGCCCGCCAGATACGCCGATGCCGCCCAGCGTGGTTCCGCCCGCCTCGATGAGCATGCCGCCGCCGATCATGGCCACGCGCGGCAGATGGCGGATGCCGCTCATCGACTTGCCCGCCTGGGTTTCCTCGGCCAGCGCCGTGGTGTTGGTGCGGAAGCTCACCGCTGTCCAGCCTTTGGCAATGGCGGTCTCTGGCGTATGCGCGCCAGCGAGACGATCACGCAGCATCACCTGCGGCACGCCTGCGCGGTCCACCACCGCGACAGCCGCCTGAAAGCCTTCCTTGCGGCAGTGGGCCAGCGCGGCTTGAGCGGCTTTCAGCGCGGTCTCCGGCGTGAGGCTGCGCGTGGTAAACGTGGCAGGCGCGTTCTGCGCGAATGCGGCGCCGCCGAGACCGAGTGCAACGACAGCAGCGGAAAGTGCTTGGGCATAGTGCGAATATTCGCGCATGGCAGCTCCTTGGATGGACATCAGGGCGAAAAAAAGCCCGGGGCACCGGCCCCGGGCCTTGGGGATGCATTACTTGTTGACCGGTGACTCGGGGTCCATCAGCAACGCCACCACGTGCTTGATCTGCTCTTCAGTCAGGATGCTGTTGTGGCCGAAGCGCGGCATGTTGGAACAGGCCGAATACGCTTGCGGATTCCACACCTTGCCCCAGGCGTACTTGCGGATCTCGTCCGTGTAGCCGCGCAGCTTGCCGAAGTTGTAGAGGCTCGGGCCGATCGTGCCGTAGGAGATCTCTTCCTTGGTCAGCTGATGGCAGGCATAGCAATTGCCGCCAGACGGTGTCTTCGGATCGTCGGAGAACTGCTTGCCCACACCGGTTTGGGCAATGCGCTCACCCTGCTTCCAATCGCCCAGCAATTTGCCGTCGGCCGGAAACTTCACGTTCTTCATTTCCGCGGCTTCCACCTGCTTGCGAATATTCGCAGGCGCACCGGCCGGATACTTTGAACACGTTTCCATGGTCGGGTCCTGGTTCAGGCGATCCAGCTTGGCCTGGCCGCGTTCCTTGAATGACGACTTCATCACCGCCAGCGCGGGATCGTCCTTCTTGGCCTGAGCCAGGGTGGAGCCAGCAAACGCGAGAGAGAGTGCGGCGGCCATCCATGCGAAGTTTTTCATGGTCATCTCCTAGCGCTTGATGGACGGGGCGTTGAACGTGCCGCCGTTGCTGTTGCGAGCCAGATAGAGCGTCAGCGCCACGGAACCTTTGGAGGTGAACTCCAGTTCCGGGAAACGTTGCTGGCGGAAGCAGTCGAAGAGCCGCCACTGGAATGAGCGCACCTCACCCTGCGATACGCGGTAGGCGGGCCAAGCGGTGTAGGCCTTTTGCGCGGCCTCCTTCTTGGTCAGGTTGGGCAGATCCTGCAGGCGGATGCGGATGTTGTCGGCCGCGTGGCAGGTGGCGCAGGAAAAGTCATGTGGCCCGCCGCGATGGAAGAACATCTTCTTGCCGATCTCGTACATCTCCTTTTCCTGCGGATGGGAGAGCCCGACATTCATCTTCATGCCGCGTGACGCCGCAGTGATGTAGGCGACCAGCGCCTCCATGTCGGCCTTCTTGCCCGGCCCGCCGAAGGGGTCCTTCTTGGCCTGATCGTAGGTGAAGCCTTGCAGCATCACCATGCAGGTCACGAGTCGGGATTCGAGATCCTCGACCTTGTCGGTGTCCTCGAAGTACTTGGGCAGCACCGTGTACACACCCTTGACGACGCCAGGGCCCTTGCCCAGATCGCACTGCTCAAGCGATGCATTCTTCGGGCCGCGCTTCTTCTTCCACAAGTCTTCACCGCGCATCTCCCACAGCTCGGCAGGGTTGCCGTCGCCGAGCGCAGCGCGGTATTTCTCGATTTCCTTGACGGCGTCCTGCTGGGCGCCGACGGTGAGCGGTGCAAAGGCCAGCGCCAGCCAGCCCGCCACTGCGAATATTCGCGACTTCAACACGGTTGTTCTCCTCCTCAGAAAATTGTTGTTTGGGACTGCCGTGCGGATCGAGGCTCTCTGGCCTCTCAGGGCTTGATGTAGACGAAATTTTCCCGGGCCTGCAACCGCGCCACCTCGGCAACGCCGGAGGGCACCAGCTTGGTCTCGGGCAACAGCTTCTTGGGATCGATCTTGTTGGACTTCAGGGTGATCTCACAGACGCGGAATTCCACACCTCGACCGGCCAGTTCCTCGACCGGGATGTTGTACGGATTGCCGGCCTGATTCTGCGCGCCGTCGAGCAGGAAATTCACGCCTTGCGCATGCGCGACCACCACAATCTTGACCTTGGGATCGACATCAAGGTGATTCTTGATGTTGCGCAGCCCCTTGGTCGCCTGCTCCAGCCCCGAATCGAAGTGGTAGATCACCTTGATCGGCTCCTGCGCCAGGGCAGGGAACGAAAACAGCGCCAGCATCACTGCGAATATTCGCATCAGTCGGTTCATCGTTCTCTCCTCTGACGGCTTTGGTTGGATCGGGCGTGATCAGGAAATCGTCGCTTCGTCGGTGCGCTTCTCGCCCTTGTTGTCAGTCCACGTAACCTGCACTTTTTCACCCGGCTTGCCGCCCGAGAAACGGAACGACAGGAAGGGGTTCTTCGACACCGCCGGGCCCCACTGGGCGTCCAGCACGGTCTTGCCGTTGTGGGTCGCGGTCACGCTCTGGATGAACCAGGCGGGAATGTTCGCGCCCTTGGAATCCTTGCGCTGACCGGTCTCCATTTCGTGGGCCATCAGCACCTTCACTTCAACTTTTCCGTCCACCATGTTGGCGCGGATGCGCATCGGGTCTGCCATGTTGCTCTCCTGAATTTGATTGGGTGATGAAAGGTCGCTTCAGTTGAAGCTCACCCGCCGCAGCCACCGAGGGTCACTTTGACTTCCTTGGTGGTGTAGTAGTACTGACCACCCGCCTTGACCACGGCGTGCACGTTGGACGTCTGGCCCATCTTCACGCGCGTCGACACGAAGGCTTCCGTGCCCTGCGGGATGTTGAAGCTGGCCGCGAGGGCATTCGGATTCTTCTCGACCAGAATGGATACCGACTCGACGTTGGGCAGCTTGCTCGATACCGACACCGGCACCACGGCGCCGTTTTCAGCGATGTCGGGCGAGGTGATCGTGATGTCCTTCGATTCGGTTGCCGTCTGCCCGCCAAGTGCCTTGACCGTTTCGTTCAGGTTCTTGGCCTTGAAGGCGTTTTCGTTCCACGTGCTGGCGAGCGCCGGGTCCAACTTCAACAAGCCGGCGGACGCCGCCAGGGCCATGACGGTGGCGCCGCTGGAGCCTTTCAGGAAATGTCTGCGATTCATGCTCATGCTGTCCTCCAAGGATGCGGGTTCGACTGCGTTTCAGAATGAAAACTGAGTGTGACTTTATTCTGCTTCAAGTTGGGGCGTATTGTCTTGCTGCAAGTCAGGGCGCGCCGGCCAGGACCCATTCAGCCAGGGTCTTGGCATCGGCCTCGCTCAGGCCAGGCGGCGCAGGCATGGGAATGGAACCCCAGACACCCGAGCTGCCGGAACGTATGCGCGCGGCCAGGGTGACTGCGTCCACCTTGCCCGCGTACTTGGCCTGAACGTCCTTGTACGACGGGCCGACGACCTTGTGATCCACGGCATGGCACGCCATGCAGGCATTCTTGTCCGCCACCAGCCGGCCCGGATGCGTGGCCACGGCCGACTTCGGGGCTGACGCCGCGGTGTTGATGCCGCGCACGGCGCCAATGAGGCGGTTCTGGTCAGCCAGGTTGCCATGGGCGTTGCGCGCATAGTCGGGCAGCGACGATGTCACCGTGACCGACTTCTCGCAATCCTTCATGCAGGCGGTGTTCTGCACGTCACCCTTGCCGCGCACATCCCACAGACCGTGGAGCTGGGATTTGCCGTTGCGGTTGGGCAGCCGGTTCTGCACCTCGCGAATATTCGCCTCGGACAGCGTGAAGTCCGCAGGCAGGATATCTCCCAGGTGCAGGATGTAGGCAGTCACCGCATAGACCTCTTCGACTGTCAGGCTCTTGGGCGCATTCCACGGCATGGCGCGATTGATGTAGTCCCAGAGGCTGGAGAGCGACGACAGCTTCATCAGCGTGGTGCGCTGCGGATAGTCGCCGGAAATCAGCGCCCGCACCCGCCCGGTCTTGATGTCCTGGGCCGTGGTGCCGCCGACGATGGGCGTGAACACTTCATTGCTCTCGCCGAACGTGCCATGGCAGCTCGCACACTTTTCGTCCCAGACTTTTTGGCCCTTGGCGACACTGCCCGATCCTTTGGGCAGGCCGGTGAAATCCGGCCGCACATCGATATCCCAAGCCTTGACCTCGGCCGGGGTGGCGGGCCGGCCTATGCCAGGAAACTTGGATTGGGCGGCGGCGGCACCGCTCAGCAAGAGACAGGCAGCGAGCAGGCCAAGCGCCCGGGCACGCAACGTCCGACACTCAGACTTGGACATTCCACACCTCGCCCGACTCTGACACCTTCCACGACTGGATGGCGTTGTTGTGATAGATGGAACGATTGCCACGCACCTCGCGCAGCTGGCGAATCTTGGGCTGCACATAGCCCGTTTCGTCGATGGCGCGACTCTGCAGGATCGCTGGCCCCCCCTTCCAGTGCCAACCGATGTTGAATCGCGAGAGACATTTGGTGAGCACCGGTGACTCGAGTCGCGCGGTCTGCCAGTTCTTGCCGCCATCAAAGGACACATCGACACGCTTGATCTTGCCGCGACCCGACCACGCAACACCGCTCACGTTGTAGAAGCCCGGCTTCAGCAACTGCTGTCCGCCGGATGGTGTGGTGATGACAGATTTGCACTCCTGGATGGAGGTGTACTGGCGATGCGTGCCATCAGGCATGAGATCGACATAGTGCAGCACCTCGTCCTTGCTGCCCCAGGGCTGATCACCCACCTCGATGCGGCGCAACCATTTCACCCAGGACACACCCTGAATGCCGGGCACCACGAGGCGCAGCGGGTAGCCGTTTTCCGGACGCAGCATCTCGCCATTCATGGCCCAGGCCACGATCACATCATCGAGTGCGCGATCCATGGGGATGGTCCGGGTCATGCTGGAGCCATCGGCACCTTCGGCCAGGACGAACTTGCCGCGCTTCTTGTCGAAGCCGCATTCCTCCAGCAGCACCGACAGCGGCACGCCTGTGAATTCGCAACAGGACAGCATCCCGTGGGTGTACTGCACCGTCGGGACGGCCACATTGCCCCATTCCATCCCGGTGTTGGCGCCGCATTCAATGAAGTGCATGCGTGACACCGAGGGCAGGCGCATCAGGTCGTCCATGGTGTAGACGCGCGCTTCCTTCACCAGGCCATTGATCATCAGGCGATGCTGGGCGGGGTCGATATCCCACCAGCCTTGGTGGTGGCGTTCAAAGTGCAGGCCGTTGGGGGTGATGATTCCGAAAAGTCCCTGCAGGGGTGCGAAGGACACCGATGCTGCGCCGACCCGGGTCAGTCCCGGGCTTTCCCGGCGCTGGAGATTCTCTTCGTGCCTGGATGGCAAGCCGTAGGGACGTGCCGCCACGGGTTGGCCGAGTCCTTTGGTATGCATCGGGAGGTTGAGAATGGCCGGATCGCCGTCGGCTGCGCGGACAGCGCCCGAGGCCAAGCCAGCGGTCGCTGCGCTGGCGGCCAGGAATGCGCTGCGCAGGAAGCCGCGGCGCCCGGCCGCCACATCGGCAATCTGCTCGGGTCCGAGGAAATGCTCTGGGGCCCGGCGAATGGCGCCGGGAGGCTGATTTGCCACGCTTGCTCCTCCAGTCATCCCGTTCAATGCGGGACATGTATAGTTCAATACATTAGCCAACGCTAATATTAGCCCATGCTAATGCGCCGAATCTCCGGCGTCAAGTAAGATTTGCCGCATGACCGATATCAAGCGCCGCACCCCAAAGTCACCAGCCGCCAAGTCGAAGTTGTCGGAGCAGGACATCTTCGCGCTGATTGGCAAGAGCGAAAACATCGAGGAAGCTGCTGCCGCCATGCAGGCGATGGCGCATCCGCTGCGGCTGAAGATCCTGTGCATGCTGGGCAGCGGCGAGCTGGCCGTTGGCGAAATCGTGGAAGGGGTCGGCACGACCCAGGGCAACGTGTCGCAACACCTTGGCATCCTGCGCGACCGGGGACTGATCACATCGCGCGGCGAGGGCCGCCAGGTGCTCTACAAGATCGAGGATGCGCGGGTGCTGAAGATGATCACGCTGACGCGCGACATCTTCTGCTCGATCTGACGCGGGTTTCGAACGCGCGAATCTTCTAACGGGTCCAGCGCGCCGCGGCAGCATCGTCGCTGTCCCGCGCCTCGACCCAGCGATCGCCATCGGGCGTCGCTTCCTTCTTCCAGAACGGGGCCTGCGTCTTCAGGAAATCCATGATGAATTCGCATGCGGCGAAGGCATCCCCGCGATGGCCGCTGGCGACAATGACAAGCACAATCTGGTCGAGCGGTTTCAGCGGTCCGACACGGTGAATGATGGTGCAACCCAGCACCTCCCAGCGGGACGAAGCTTCGGTGGCGATATCGGCCAGTGCCTTCTCCGTCATGCCGGGATAGTGTTCCAGCGTCATGCCGGACACGCTGCTACCGTCGTTGAGGTCGCGCACCACACCGACAAACGAAGCCACCGCGCCAATGCGCGGATTGTCCTTGCGAATATTCGCGAGTTCCGTGGACAGATCGAAATCGGCGGTCTGGATCCGGATCGTGGTCATGGGTTCAGGCGGTCCAGGCGATGGTGTGCGAACAGCAGGCGGGGCTAGCCGCCCGTGACCGGCGGGAAAATGGCCACTTCATCCTGCGCCGACACGATGGTGTCCGGCTGGGCAACGGTGTGATTGACTGCCACGCGAAAGCGCTTGTTCTCCGCAAGTTCCTCCGCATACGCCCCGCCCCGCTGCCGCAGCCAGTCGAGCAACTGGGCGACAGTCGTGACCGAAGCCGGCGGCGCCACCTGCTCTTCCGCCTGCCCCAGCGCTTCGCGGAGGCGCGCGAGATACAGAATCTTCATCCGCCCTTCACCACATGCAACGCATTTCTCCGCAGTCCAAGGAAACGCATGATGAATTGCGCCACCCCGTCGCCATCATCCAGTGCGAACTGGGGAAGATCGGTGGCCAGGGTCTCGTCGGTCGCCACGGCCACCACATTGCGGTCCTGCGGAAAAAGCAGCGGCTTGTCGGCGAGCTTGCGATGCACTTCCACCTTGGGCAGGGTGTTGAACTTCCAGCCTTCGATGATCACCAGGTCGCAGGGGGCGAGGTGCTGCAGGAGCTCATCCAGCGACGGCTCCGGCTCGCCGCGCAGTTCATGCATCAGTGCCCAGCGCCGACTTGAGGCGACCATGACCTCGCTGGCACCGGCCTCGCGGTGGCGCCATGAATCCTTTCCGGGATGGTCAAGATCGAACTCGTGGTGTGCATGCTTGATCAGCGAGACCTTGAGCCCCTCCATGACGAGCGCCGGGATGACCTTCTCGATGAGCGTGGTCTTGCCCGAACCCGAGTAGCCGGAAATGGCGATGGTTTTCATGAAAGTGATTCTAGCCAGTGCCTCGGTGCGAGAACATGTTTTCGGTCAACGCGACGCAGCGGTGTGCTTCAGGATGAATGCCGTGAAGTCCGCCCGCTCTTCGATCACTTTCTGCACCGGCTTCCCGGCGCCATGGCCCGTCTTGGTCGAGATGCGAATCAGCGCGGGCGCCGCGTCCGCCTGCCCCGCCACGGATGCTTGCAGCTGGGCAGCGTACTTGAAGCTGTGCGCAGGGACCACGCGGTCGTCATGGTCGGCCGTCATCACCAGGGTTGCCGGATACTTCACCCCGGCTTTCAGGTTGTGCAGCGGCGAATAGGCAAGAAGCGCCTTGAATTCATCCGGATTCTCGGCCGAGCCGAAGTCACTGGCCCACGCCCAGCCGATGGTGAATTTGTGGAAGCGCAACATGTCCATCACGCCCACTTCAGGCACCGCCGCGCCGAACAGTTCCGGCCGCTGGTTCATGACCGCGCCGACCAGTAACCCGCCATTGGAGCCGCCGTGGATGGCGATGCGGCCCTTTGAGGTCACCTTGTTGGCAATCAGCCAGTCCGCCGCCGCTGCAAAGTCATCAAAGGCTTTCTGGCGATTGAGCTTGATGGCCGCTTCGTGCCATGCCTTGCCGTATTCGCCGCCGCCGCGAATATTCGCCATGACGTAGACGCCCCCCATTTCCAGCCACGGGATGCGTGAGGCGTTGAAGCCCGGCTGCAGCGGGATCTTGAAGCCGCCGTAGCCATAGAGCCAGACGGGATTGTTGCCGTCGTACTTCAAGCCCTTCTTGTGGACGATGAACATCGGCACACGCGTTCCGTCCTTGCTGGCGAAGAACTCTTGCTTGACCTCAAAGTCATCCGGCTTGAAGGCCACCTTGGGCTGGCGCACCAGCTTGACGTCGCCGGTCTTCAGGTCCAATCGATAGCTGGAAGTGGGATGCGTGAAACTGGTGAAGCTGAAAAACGTTTCGCCGTCCTGAGGCTTGCCGAGAAAGCCCTTGGTCGTACCCAGCCCGGGCAGCTTCACCTCGCGCACGGCCTTCCCCTCCAACGTGAAAATCCGCACCACGTTGCGGGCATCCTTGAGGTAGGTCACTGCAACCTGGTTGTTGAGCAGGTTGACCGATTCGACATCCAGCAGATTGGCCTGGTCGTCATCGTCGATGACTTCCTGCTGCTGCGGTACAACTTCTTTCCAATGCTTGCGATCCGGCTTGTTCACATCGATCGCAATCACCCGTCCACGTGGTGCGCTGTCGTCAGTTCGAAAGTAGAACTGGCTGCCGATGTTGCCCACATAGGCATAAATGGCATTGAAACCCTGCACAAGCGGGGTGACCTTGCCAGCCTCGTAGCCACCACCTTCGCCCAGCGGCATCCAATAGACTTCGGTGTTGCGATCCGTGCCTCGGGTGAGGGTGATCACCAGATACTTGCCGTCAGTGCTCGCCTTGGCGCCAAGGAAGAGCTCCTTGTCGTCGGGACGCTCATGGACCAGCACATCCTGATCCTGCGCGGTGCCGATGCGGTGATAGAAGATCTTCGGGAACACATTGACGCCCTTCAGCGCGTCGCCTTCCTTTGGCGCGTCATAGCGGTTGTAGAAAAAACCCTTGCTGTCGCCGCTCCAGCTGGCCGAGGAAAACTTCGACCACTTGATGACTTCCGGCAGATCCTTGCCGGTGTCCACTTCCCGAATGCGCCATTCGCGCCAGTCGGAACCACCGCCGGACTTGGCATAGGCCACATACTTTCCATCCGGGCTGACCGAGTACGTGGCCAATGAGCTGGTGCCGTCCTTCTCAAATGTGTTGGGATCGATCAGCAACCGACCCGGTCCTTCGACCTTGTCCGCCACATTCAGGACATCCTGTGCCTGCAGGCCGTCATTGCGACTCCAGAAGTACTTGCCGCCTTGCTTGAACGGCAGCCCGAAGCGTTCGTAGTTCCACAGTTCAGTCAGGCGCTGCTTGATCTGCTCGCGCTTGGGCAGCGTCTCCAGATAGCCAAACGTGACCTTGTTCTGTGCGTCGACCCAGGCCTTGGTCTCGGCGCTGTTGTCGTCCTCCAGCCAGCGATAGGGATCCGGCACGGAGACACCGTGCAGGACGTCGACCTGGTCCGACTTGCGGGTGACCGGGTAGCTCAGGCTCTGGGCGGCCACCGCGGTGGCACCAACGAGTGCGGCGCTCATGGTGAGAAACCTGGCGCCGAAAGCGAATATTCGCAACATGGGAAACGCATCTCCTTAGTCCGTATCCGGCAACGCCGGCTGGGTGGGGTTTGCGGGATGGGGTGCTTCAATCTCGACGCGTTCAATTTTGGCAAAACGGTCGGAAATCTTCTTGCTGCTGATCTGGACCTCGTCCACATCGCGCTTGGCCTGGTCGATGTGGGTGGCGAGCTTGTCCATTCGCGACTGGAAGCGGCCGAAGTCCGCGCCCAGCTTGGACAATTCATCCTTGATGATGTGGACCTGCTTGCGCGTCTCGACATCCTTGATGACCGCCATGGCCGTGGTGAGGATGGCCATGAGCGTCGTGGGCGAGGCGATCCACACGCGCTTGCCTTGCGCGAACTCGACCAGGTCGCGATGGTGGGCGTGGATCTCCGCGAACACGGCCTCGGCCGGGACAAACATCACCGCGCCGTCCCCGGTCTGGCCGGCGATGATGTACTTGGAGGAGATGTCGTTGATGTGCTTCTTCACGTCCGCCTTGAATGCCGCGGGCGTCAGACGCTCCGGCCCTTCGGCGAACATGCGTTCGTAGTTTTCCAGGGGAAACTTGGAGTCCACGCAGACCAGCCCGGTAGGCTCCGGAAACTTGAGCACGCAGTCGGCGCGCACGCCGTTGGGGAATGAGTACTGGAATTCGAAGACGTTCTCGGGAAGCATGTTGCGCACGATCTGCTCGAGCTGCATTTCGCCGAACGCGCCGCGCGAGCGTTTGTCACCCAGGACTTCCTGCAGGCTGACCACGCTGGTAGTGAGGGTCTCGATCTTCTTCTGCGCATCGTCAATGGTCTGCAGGCGCGTCATGACGCTGACGAAGGTCTCATTGGTCTTCTTGAAGCCCTCGTCGAGACGTTCGTTGACCTTCCCGGAGATGTCGTCCAGGCGCTTCTCCACCACGGAGGCCAGGGAACGTTCCAGGGCCTGCATCTGATCCCGGTTGCGGGCCAGTTCTTCCGAGATTGCGCGGCGCAGGCGATCGGCTTCCTCGCTCTGCTTGCCGGTCAGGCGATCGCCCTGCTTGTTGAGGCCGTCGTGCAAATCGGTGAGCACGGCGCGGTGGCGCTCGGCATCACCGGCGGTAACTTCACTGCGAATATTCGCAATGTCCTGGCGGGCCGCCCAGGCGAGCCAGGCGGCAGCGGCCGCCAGAACGGCGGCCAGCAGGGCGACGAGAAGCGTCAGGGTGTCTGCGGACATGCCGCGAAGTATGCCGCAGACTGCAAGAAATCAGGCCGCGACGGTTTCCCGCGACGCACGCTTGCGCTCATGCTCCAGCAGGTAACGCTTGCGGAGCCGGATGGTCTTGGGCGTGACCTCGACCAGCTCGTCATCCTCGATGAACTCGATGGCCGACTCCAGCGTGATCTGGATGGGCGGCGTCAGGTTGACGTTCTCGTCCTTGCCGGCCGCGCGCACGTTGGTGAGCTTCTTGCCCTTGATCGGGTTCACGACCAGGTCATTATCGCGGCTGTGCACGCCGATGATCATGCCTTCATACAGGCGCTCGCCGGGAGACACGAACATGCGGCCGCGATCTTCCAGGTTCCACAGCGCGTAGGCCACGGCCTCACCCTGCTCGCCCGAGATCAGCACGCCATTGCGGCGGCCCGGCAGCTCGTTGTTCACCGGCGCATAGACATCGAACACGTGGCTCTTCAGGCCCGTGCCGCGGGTCAGCGTCATGAACTCCATGTGGAAGCCGATCAGGCCACGCGACGGAATACGGTAGTCAAGACGCACCCGCCCCTTGCCGTCCGGCACCATGTCCTGCAGCTCGCCGCCACGGCGACCCAGCTCCTCCATGATCTTGCCCTGGTTGGCTTCGTCGATGTCGACGGTGAGGTTTTCCCACGGCTCGCAACGCACGCCGTCGATCATCTTGACCACCACGCGCGGCTTGCCCACGGCGAGTTCATAGCCTTCGCGGCGCATGTTCTCGATGAGGATGGTGAGATGCAGTTCGCCCCGGCCGGAGACGCGGAAGATGTCGGCGTCCTCGGTGTCTTCCACCTTCAGGGCTACGTTGACCAGGAGTTCCTTGTCCAGGCGCTCACGGATCTGACGGCTGGTGACGTACTTGCCTTCCTGGCCGGCATAGGGCGAGGTATTCACGCAGAACGTCATGTTGAGCGTGGGCTCATCCACACCCAGGAGCGGCAGGGCCTCGGGCTTGTCCGGGGTGGTGATCGTGCAGCCGATGCTGACCTCGTCGATGCCGGTGATGGCCACGATTTCGCCGGCATGCGCTTCCTGCATTTCCACCTTGTCCAGACCCTGGAAGCTCTGGATGATGCCCACGCGGGCCTTCTTGGGCGTCGCGTCAGGACCGGCAATCACCATGACATCGGTGTTGCGCTTCAGCACGCCACGCTTGATGCGGCCGATGGCAATACGGCCCACGAAATTCGAATAGTCGAGCGCGGAAATCTGCAACTGCAGGCCGCCTTCGGCATCGCCTGAGGGTACCGGCACGTGTTTCAGGATGGTGTCGAAGAGCGGCCGCATGTTCTCGCCCGACTTCACATTCTCCAGACTGGCCCAGCCGTTCAGCCCGGAGGCGTAGACGATGGGAAAGTCGAGCTGCTCGTCATTCGCTCCGAGCTTGTCCATCAGATCGAAGGTCTGGTTGATGACCCAGTCCGGACGCGCGCCGTCACGATCCACCTTGTTGATGACGACGATGGGCTTCAAACCCTGGGCCAGCGCCTTCTTGGTCACGAAGCGGGTCTGCGGCATGGGGCCCTCCACGGCATCCACCAGCAGCAGCACGCCGTCGACCATGGACAGCACGCGCTCGACTTCACCGCCGAAATCGGCGTGGCCGGGAGTGTCCACGATGTTGATGTGCACGCCTTCGTAATCCACGGCCGTGTTCTTGGCCAGAATCGTGATCCCGCGCTCCTTTTCCAGGTCATTGGAGTCCATCACGCGCTCGGCGACGTGCTGGTGGGCGGCAAAAGTGCCGGCCTGGTGCAGGAGCTTGTCGACCAGGGT
Source organism: Burkholderiales bacterium (assembly GCA_033764435.1). Lineage (GTDB taxonomy): Bacteria > Pseudomonadota > Gammaproteobacteria > Burkholderiales > Usitatibacteraceae > JAEUMY01. The sequence continues at coordinate 35,812 of JANRIX010000048.1, read as the reverse complement.
AGTTTTGCCGTGGTCAACGTGGGCGATGATGGCGATGTTTCGAAGCGGGCGGGACATGCGGGCAACCTTGAAAAGAGGGCGTGGATTGATGCTGCACAGCCAAAGATTTTAACATGCCAACCCCCTTCTTCTGGAAAAATTTCTTGCTTTCTTAAGTATTTACTGTATAGTTCGCGCCTGCTGCAATGCAGCAATCCGGATCGGTCGGCAGTTTGATCGGTCCTTCGTGTCGTTCCCTGACCTTCCCTTCCCAAGTTTCTGCAGTCTGGACTCTGGTAGTTGCCCGGTTAGCGACGATGTTTTGACCTCAAGAACGAGGTCGCGCTGACGGCAATACCGGCCTCCTTCCTTTCGAAGGCATGCCTTGCTGTTCGCATCCCTTTGAAAGTTGAACATGACGTTTGCAGAACTGAATCTCTCCCCGAACCTCCTCTCGGCCATCGAGAAGTCGGGTTACACCACCCCCACTCCCATTCAGGCCCAGGCCATTCCTGTCGTACTGAACGGCCAGGATCTCATCGCCTCCGCCCAGACCGGCACGGGCAAGACGGCAGCCTTCATGCTGCCTGCCATCCACAAGCTGGCTGGCAAGCCCATCGGTCCCGGCAAGGGCCCACGCGTTCTGGTCCTGACCCCGACGCGGGAACTCGCCACCCAGGTCAACGAAGCCACGCGCAAGTACGGCACGGGCCAGCGCCTGAAGACCGTCAGCATCCTCGGTGGCATGCCCTACCCCGTGCAGAATCGCATGCTGTCGGGCTGGGTCGACATCCTGGTGGCCACGCCGGGTCGCCTGATCGACCACATGGAACGTGGCCGCATCGACTTCTCGCGCCTCGAAATGCTGATCCTCGACGAAGCCGACCGCATGCTCGACATGGGCTTCATCGACGACGTGGAGCGCATCGTCGCCGCCACGCCGGCCACGCGCCAGACACTGCTGTTCTCGGCCACCATGGAAGGCGACATCGCCCGCCTGGCCCAGCGCATCCTGAAGAACCCGGCACGCATCGCCATCGCGAGCCAGGCCGCGCGCCACGAGAACATCGAGCAGCGTCTGCATTTCGTCGATGACCTGTCGCACAAGAACAAGCTGCTCCGCCACCTTCTCGGCGAGGAGTCGGTCAACCAGGCCATCGTCTTCACCGCCACCAAGCTCGCCGCCGACCAGCTGGCCGCAGAATTGCAGCAGGACGGTCATGCCGTCGCCGCGCTGCATGGCGACATGAAGCAGGGTCAACGCAATCGCACGCTGCAAGGCCTGCGCCGCGGCGACGTGCAGGTGCTGGTCGCCACCGACGTGGCCGCCCGCGGCATCGATGTCTCCGGCATCAGCCACGTCATCAACTTCGACCTGCCCAAAGTGCCCGAAGACTATGTGCATCGCATTGGCCGCACCGGCCGTGCCGGCGCCAGCGGTGTGGCACTGTCGCTGGTGTCACATCGCGACAATCACCTGCTCCAGCGCATCCAGCGCTTTGCGAATATTCGCATCCCGGTGCATGTCGTCGAGGGCCTGGAGCCGAAGGTGAAATCCTTCCCGTCCGATCGCAAACCCTCAGGCAAGAAGTGGAGCGGCCCGCGCAAACCCGGATTCGGCGCGCCGTCGCAGAAGCGTTCGTTCAGCAATGACAGCCGCAAGCCTGCCGGTGACGTTCGCAAGCCTTCTTTTGCCGGCGCAAATTCTGGTCAGGGCGGCGGCTGGAAGAAAGCCGCGAATTTCTGATCGCGTGCCCTCAGGCGCCAAGGAAAAACCCGGCTTCCGCCGGGTTTTTTCATTTCAGCCTTCCTGATTGCGCATCCAGTCAGCTGTGCCAAAGAACGACCGGGCCAGCGCCTGGCGCAGACGCAGCTCGATGCCCGTGTCCTCCATCGCGCGATTCATGCAGGCCAGCCACTGATCTCGTTCGCTGGTGGCAATCGGAAACGGCAAGTGTCGTGCCCGCAGGCGCGGATGGCCGAATTCGTTCACGTAGAGCGGCGGCCCCCCCAGCCATCCGGACAGGAACATGAAGAGCTTGTCGCGCGAACCGTCCAGCGATGCCGGATGCAGCTTGCGGATGCCGAAGTAGTCCGGGTCCTCGTCCATGAGGTCGTAAAAGCGATCGACCAGGGCGCGGACCTTCTCCTCGCCGCCGATGAGTTGATAGGGCGGAACGTCAGGGTTGGGTTGGGGCTGTTGGAGATCTGTGCTCATGCGCCAATTTTCCCACGAACGCTGCCGAGCGACCGCCTGCCGCCTTTGCTATAGTCCGCCGCAACCCAAGGTTTGACCATAACAATGACAAAGAAGCTCGCACTCAAGGTGGATGTGGATACCTACCGTGGCACCCGCGAAGGTGTGCCGCGCCTCATCGACCTGTTCAAGCGCCACGGCGTTGGCGCAACCTTCCTGTTCAGCCTGGGGCCCGACCACACCGGCCGGGCGATCAAGCGTGTCTTTCGTCCGGGATTCCTGAACAAGGTTTCGCGAACGTCGGTTGTGCAGCATTACGGCTTCCCCACCCTGCTCTACGGCACGCTGCTGCCGGGCCCGGATATCGGCGTGCGGTGCGCCGACATCCTTCGCCGCGCGCGCGACGAAGGCTTCGAGACCGGGATCCACACCTGGGATCATGTGCGCTGGCAGGACGGTGTGCAGGACGCGCCGCAGGCCTGGGCCGAGCGCGAAATGCAGCGCGCCTGCAACCGCTATGCGGACGTGTTCAAGGAATCGCCCCGCACCCACGGCGCCGCGGGCTGGCAGATGAGCCTGCACGCGCTGCGGGCCACGCAACGACTGGGCTTCGACTACTGCTCCGACGGTCGCGGGCGCTCTCCGCACTTTCCGGTCTGGCGCGGTGAAGTCATCGGCTGCCCGCAGTATCCCAGCACCCTGCCCACACTGGATGAACTCATCGGTCTCAACGGCGTGACCGAGGCGAACGTCGACCAGGCGCTGCTCGCCACGACTGCCTCGGCAGACGGCGATCAGATATTCACCCTGCATGCGGAGCTGGAGGGCATGCGTCTGCTGCCTGTGCTGGAGCGTCTCATTGCCGGCTGGACATCGCAGGGATTTGAACTCGTGTCCACGCGCGCGATCCATGACAGCATCGTGCCCGGGTCATTGCCCTATTCGGTCGCAGAGCTGGGCACCGTGCCGGGACGGAGCGGTACGTTGCTCGTGCAAGGCCCCGATTGGCCCGCCGGCACCATCACGCGCGAGGCCGCCTGAGCGTGGCCTCGCATCATGTGACATCTTGATGAAGGGCGTCGGTTGCAGACGCTGCTGACATTCTTCATCATCCCCCCAACTACCGATGACCTTCCCGAACAGTCCACCCATGACCACTACCGTGCCCGATTTCGAACTGCCTGCAACCGGCAACCAGCGCTTCAAGCTGTCCGCCTTTGCCGGACATCCCTTTGTGCTGTACTTCTATCCACGCGATGACACGCCGGGCTGCACCGACGAGGGCCTGCAGTTCATGGCGCTCAACGACGAGTTCAGGAAAGCCGGCTACACCATTTTCGGCATCTCGCGCGACACGGTTGCGTCGCACGAGAAATTCAAGAAGAAGATGGGCTTCCCCTTCGAACTGCTAGCCGACCCGGATGAGACGGTGTGCAACCTCTTCGGCGTCATGAAGGAAAAGAACATGTACGGCAAGAAGGTTCGCGGCATCGAACGCTCCACCTTCATCTTCGGCCGCGACGGCAAGGTGGTGAAGGAATGGCGCGGGGTCAAGGTGCCGAACCACGCACAGGAAGTGCTGGACGCAGTCAAGGCGCTGGGCTAAGCTTGCCCCAACGAGTTCGCACCATCGCACGCATCCGCGCATTGACTCTGATTGATCACAGGATTCGCATCCACGGAAAGCCCCCCTCGGTTTGGTCGCCGTCGGGGGCTTTTCCCTTTTTTCAGCCCCTGATGACCACAACCGAGGACACCCGCACGCAATGAACGCCACCCGCGCCCGCCGTTCCGAACCCAAGCCCGCGAAGGACATCGACATCAAGCTGTTCGTGCTCGACACCAATGTGCTGATGCATGACCCGACCAGTCTGTTCCGGTTTGAAGAGCATGACATCTACCTGCCGATGATCACGCTGGAAGAACTGGACGACCACAAGAAGGGGATGACCGAGGTTGCCCGGAACGCGCGCCAGGCCAGTCGCTTTCTCGACGAAATCGTCAGCGCAGACGAGGGCAACATCGAAAAAGGCATCCATCTCGAGAGTTTCGGTTCCAAGGACGCCAGCGGCCGGCTCTTCCTCCAGACCCACCCGATCAATCGCGACATTCCGCATTCGCTGGCCAGCGCCAAGGCGGACAACCAGATTCTTGCAGTTGCGCTGGACCTGCAGCATGAGTATCCCGGCCGCCAGGTCGTGCTGGTGTCGAAAGACATCAACATGCGCATCAAGGCGCGTGCCATTGGTGTGGCGGCCGAGGACTACTTCAACGACAAGGTGCTGGAAGACACCGATCTTCTCTACACGGGCATGCGCGAGCTGCCGGAAGATTTCTGGGCCAAGCACGGCAAGGATGTGGAGAGCTGGCAGGACCACAACCGCACCTTCTACAAGATCAAGGGCCCGCTCTGCCCCAGCTTTCTGACCAACGAATTCGTTTATCAGGAGCCGGGCAAGGAAACCGAGAAGCCCTTCTACGCCATCGTGGTGGGCCAGGAGGCAAAAACCGCGACGCTGAAGACGTTGCGTGACTACACGCACCAGAAGAACAACGTCTGGGGCATCACGGCGCGCAACCGCGAACAGAATTTCGCGCTCAACGTGCTCATGGACCCGGACATCGACTTCGTGACACTGCTCGGGCAGGCAGGCACCGGCAAGACGCTGCTGACCCTGGCCGCCGGGCTCATGCAGACCTTGGAGCACAAGCTCTACTCGGAAATCATCATGACCCGCGTCACCGTGCCAGTGGGCGAGGACATTGGCTTCCTGCCCGGTACGGAAGAGGAAAAGATGACACCGTGGATGGGCGCACTGGAGGACAACCTTGACGTGCTGATGAAAACCGACGACGAGGCCGGCGACTGGGGCCGCGCCGCAACGGCTGACCTGATCCGCAGCCGCATCAAGGTGAAGTCGCTCAACTTCATGCGCGGCCGCACCTTCCTGAACAAGTTCCTCATCATCGACGAGGCGCAAAACCTGACACCCAAGCAGATGAAGACGCTCATTACCCGCGCCGGTCCCGGGACCAAGGTGGTGTGTCTCGGCAACATCGCCCAGATCGACACGCCCTACCTCACCGAAGGCTCGTCCGGCCTCACTTATGTGGTGGACCATTTCAAGGGCTGGGCACATTCCGGTCACGTCACGCTGCAGCGCGGCGAGCGTTCCCGTCTCGCGGATCACGCGGCCGAGGTGTTGTAGTGCGGCTGCACATGTTGGCAGCGCTGGCCTTCATCTGCCCGGCCGCAGCCCTGGCGGTTGAAAGCGAGGTTGCCAATCGCAATCTGGGCGTCAACGCTCGCCAAGTCGAGCGGGTAAAGCAGGCGGAGGCGGTGCGCAAGGGCGAAGCGCCTGTACCCGAGAAATCAGTACGGCCGGCCGAGGCTCCAAAGACTGCCAGCGACATCAAGATGGAACGCATCGACGTCTACGCCAGTTCCATCGAGGAGTTGTCCGGACCGGAAAAGCCGGCGTTGCAACGCTTTGCCGACCGGCTTGAAGCGGATCGAAAACTGACGCCGGCGCAGTTGACGCAGATGGTTCTGGGCTTTTTCCTGGGCGGCCCGCCGCCGGAGAAGGAGCCGCCGATCGAGGAGCGCACGCGCGACCGGGTCAAAAGTGGTGGCACAATGCTCGCCAATCCCCGCGGAACCCTTCAGTGACCGCGCAATCCGCGCGGCGCTGTCATTCCATAACAGCACCCCACCGCACTCGACACCCGCATTCATGAAGCGCGGCTTCTATACCATCATGTCGGCGCAGTTCTTCAGCTCGCTGGCCGACAACGCGTTGCTGATCGCGTCCATCGCCCTGCTGATGCAGCTGGATGGACCGGCGTGGATGACGCCGCTGCTCAAGTTCTTCTTCACCGTGTCCTATGTCGTCCTGGCGCCCTTTGTCGGCCCGTTCGCCGACTCGCTGCCCAAGGGCAAGGTCATGTTCGTGACCAACACGATCAAGATCGCGGGTTGTCTCACCATGTTGTTCTACGAGTGGATCGCGGCAGCGGGCATCACACCATACATTGTCGTGCTGCTCGCCTACGGCATCGTTGGCTTGGGCGCCGCCGCGTATTCACCTGCCAAGTACGGCATCCTGACCGAACTCCTGCCACCGGAAAAACTGGTGGTCGCCAATGGCTGGATCGAGGGCCTTACTGTTGGTTCGATCATCGTGGGCACCGTGCTGGGCGGCATTCTCATCGGGCCCCGGGTATCCGGCTGGTTGAGCGGCGTCGATATCCCGTTCATGAACACCGGCATCGACACACCGGCCGAGACAGCCATCGCCGTGATCGTCGTGTTCTACCTCATCGCTGCCGCATTCAATCTCTACATTCCGGATACGGGCAGCCGCTATGCCAAGCAGGAGACACATCCGATTCGCCTCGTCGTCGATTTCGGTCACTGCTTCCGCACGCTGTGGGCGGACAAGCTGGGCCAGATCACGCTGGCCGTCACCACATTGTTCTGGGGTGCGGGCGCGACACTGCAGTTCATCGTGCTGCGTTGGGCTGATCAGCACTTGAACATGCCGCTCTCCAAGGCGGCTGTCCTGCAGGGCGTGTTCGCGGTCGGCATCGCCTTCGGGTCAGTCGCCGCAGCGCGCTTCATACCGCTCAAGAAGGCACTGATCGTCATTCCCTTTGGCATCGCCATGGGTGCCCTCGTCATGACCATGACACTCGTCACTGCCATGCCGATGGTCTACGCACTCATGGTCATCATCGGCATGATGGCAGGCTTCTTTGTCGTGCCGATGAATGCGCTGTTGCAACATCGCGGCCATGTGCTGCTGTCCGCCGGTCACTCGATTGCGGTCCAGAACTTCAACGAGAACCTGTGCATCCTGGTGATGCTTGCGGTGTACGCCGCGCTGCTTTCCGGCGGGTTCCATATCAATACCATCATCGTCATGTTCGGCTGCTTCGTGATGGTCACCATGTTCCTGGTCCGCATGCGCCATCTGCACAACAAGCGCTTCGAGGATGTCGAGGCGCGGATCGGCGAAGCCAAGCATTGATGGCGGGCGACACCGTCTCCTGCCAGGAACACGGGGCCGCACGCGCCACGTTTGTCTGTACCCATCTGGCGCGCAAGCCGGGCCAGCGCTGGTTCTCGTTCAAACCGGACAAGCGTCACCCCTTTCCCGATGCCTGGTGCCATCGCTGTGACGCACTGTACGAGCGGCAGGGCGGCTGGCCGGATGAGGGAGAGACGCCGCCCATTTCGGTCATCTGCCATCACTGCTACATCGCGGGGCGTGACAAGTCGGCGCATTCGCTCACAGGCCGCGCACTCGATAACTGGGCCAGCTTTGTCGGGGCAGCAATCTTCGAACTGAAGGCCAAGCAGTCCAAGCTCTCGCGTGAATACGACCTGTCGCGGCACGAGCGCTTCGACTGGGATCAGAGTACAGGCAAGCTGGTGTTCTCCAACGCAGGCAAACCGGCGGTCATCGCCGATTTCGAATTCATCGGTTCCACCGCAAAGGCCAGCGGCACTTGGCTCTGGTCATGGGCCAACACTTCCCACCTCCCCCGGATGCGCAAGGCTGCCACGACGGTGCTGGAACTGGGAGAGCTCCTGGACTTCCGCAAGCTCACCACGCCCCTATGGCGGGGCGATGACATCGATGGCTGGGAGATGGCCGCGACAGCTGCGCATCTTCTCGATGCACCTGGCGTCTACCGCTCGCCCAGTGATCGTGGCGCGAGTTACCTTCTCATCAAGCGCATCCGCGCTGCGTGACCGCGCTCAAGCGGCACCGCACTAGATCACGACCGGCTGATCAGACAGTTCGTTCTGGTCATCGCCGCGAGGCGGAAAATGCTGCGCGAGCAGGTCGGAAATGGACTCGATGGCCTGCACCGCGCCCTGCTCGAAGCGCCCCGCCTTGAACTCGGCCCGCATGGCGTCACAGATGCGCCGCCACGTTTCGTCGCCCACCTGCCGGTGTATGCCGCGATCGGCCACGATCTCGATGTCATGGTCTGCCAGCAAGACATAGAGGAGCACGCCGTTGTTTTCCTCGGTGTCCCAGACGCGCAAACCGCCGAACACTTCAATGGCGCGCCGCCTTGGCGACAGATTCGCCAGCAGCGGTCCCCAGTCCAGCTCGGCCTCGACCACGAAGCGGATTTCCCCGCGATGGCGTTTCTCGTTCCGCGCTGTCGCCTGCTGGATGGCCTCGAGCACGGTGGGCGGAAACGCGCGGTTCAGTGACCAGCGGTTCATGAGGATATGACGCCAGATTCGTGCGAAATTCATTGCCAATCCCTTACCAGTCCCCGGAGGCGCCGCCGCCACCGAAGTCACCGCCTCCGCCGCTGAAGCTGTCGCTGCCGCCGCTGCTCCAGTCGCTCGAACCGGACGACCAGCTGCCGGAACTGATGCCGCCCCCACCGCCGCCTGCGCCACCGGCGAACAGCAGCACGATCACGAACGCGACAAATCCGATCATGACGCCGGTGCCCACAATGCCCGTGAGCAACCAGGCGATTGCACCCAATCCGCCGCCGGTGAGCATCGCGCCAAAGAAGCGCCCGAACACGGCGCGCAGAAAGCTCCCGACCCCGATGGCGACAAAGAAGGCGATCATGTACCACTCGATGTTGATGCCGTTGTCGGACCCCTTCGAGCCACCCGACCATTTTTTCTGATCGGGTGCCGGCAGGGCCTCGCCGGACGCAACGGCAATCAACCGGTCCACACCGGCCTCGATGCCGCCCACGTAATCGTTGGCACGGAATCGCGGCGCGATGACTTCGCTGATCACACGCTTGGCGATGGCGTCCGGTACTGCGCCTTCCAGCCCGTAGCCCACCTCGATGCGCATCTTGCGGTCGTTCTTGGCCACCAGCAGGATGAGACCATCATCGACTTTCTTGCGTCCGATCTTCCACGATTCGGCCACGCGGATGCTGTACTGCTCGATGGCCTCGGGCTGGGTGGTGGGCACCATCAGCACCACCATCTGGCTGCCCTTCTGCTGTTCAAACGCCTTGAGCTTGCCCTCGATGCGCGCGACATCGGTTGGCGAGAGTGTGCCGGTGGTGTCGGTCACCCGCGCTTTGAGCGCGGGAATGTCGGCGAAGTCGCCCGTGGCGGCTTGGACTGCCAGCGCAAGTAGAGTCAGCAGGACTGCCGACAGGGAGGCAAGAGTTCGCATCGCGATGGCGCGCTGTGCCGATCCCGGTCCTTAAGTCACGGACCGGGATCCCGGCATCAACTTACTTGCCTGCCGGTGCAGCGGGCGCTGCAGCAGGTGCGGCTGCGGGCGCCGCGGCTGGGGTCGGCTTGAAGTCCACCTTCGGCGGCGCGGCGATGGCTTTCTCGTCCTCCACCGTGAACTGCGGCTTCTGCTCGTAGCTGAACAGCATGGCCGTCAGGTTGGTGGGGAACTGGCGCGCCAGCTTGTTGTACTCACCGACTTCGTCGATATAACGCTTGCGGGCCACGGTGATGCGATTCTCCGTTCCCTCGAGCTGCGCCTGCAGGTCGCGGAAATTGGCATCCGACTTCAGCTGCGGATAGTTCTCCGCCACGACCAGCAATCGCGACAGCGCGCCCGACAGCTCGCCCTGCGCCTTCTGGAACTGGGCAAAGGCCTGAGGGTTGTTGATGAGTTCAGGGGTTGCCTGGATGGAACCCACCTTGGAACGGGCATTGGTCACGCCCAGCAGGACATCCTTCTCCTGCTCGGCGAAGCCCTGCACCGTCGAAACCAGATTCGGAATCAGGTCAGCACGGCGCTTGTACTGGTTCAGCACCTCGGCCCAGGCCTTCTTGACCTCCTCGTCCCGCGACTGAAAGTCGTTGTATCCGCAGCCGGACAACAGGGCGGCCAGACCAAGGGCCAGCAGAAATTTGCGCATGAGTGACTCCTTTTGGGTGTTGAGACAGTGACGGTGCGGATGATGGGTTCTGGCGGGACGAATACAAGAGGTCTGCGACGAATGCGGCCAAAGCTGCGATGATCAGCCCTTCGCTGCGAACAGTCGCCGGGCACGGAGCAGATCCTCCCAGGCCTTCGCCTTGTCCGGCAGATTGCGCAGCAGATAGGCCGGATGATAAGTCACCAGCACCGGATAGCCGCGATAGCTGAAGTCCTTGCCACGCTGACTCGCGAGACTCGCTTCCTGCCCGGTGAGCCGGGTGGCCGCCGTCTTGCCCAGCGCGATGATCAGTTTCGGACTCACCAAATCGATCTGGCGATCCAGATAGTCGGCGCAGGCATTGGCTTCATCCGGCGTTGGCGTTCGGTTGCCGGGCGGGCGGCACTTCACCACGTTGGCAATGTAGACATTGGTCTCGCGAGACAACTGGATGGATGCCAGCATGGCGTCCAGCAGCTTGCCGGCCTGTCCGACAAAGGGTTCGCCCTGCTGGTCCTCTTCCATGCCCGGCCCTTCGCCCACAAACATCCACGGTCCGCTTTCGGCGCCGGTGCCGAACACCGTCTGGGTGCGCTGCTGGCAGAGACCACATGCTGTGCATGCGGCCACCTGTGCTCGAAGCGACGTCCAATCGGCCTGGCCAAGTCCCGGCGCCGGCGCGCGACGCACCAAGGGTGCAGCGGGTGCAACCACCTGCGGCGTTGCCGGCGGACGGGACGCAGGCGCTGTCGGTCGGGGGGGCGGCACCTCGCGGCGCACGACCGGCGGCGCAGCAACCTCGATACGCTGCCGTGCTGACTCCAACTGCGTGGAGCCCTTCGGGGCGGCAGGGGCCGGCGCGGCATCTGCTTCTGGTACGCCACCCGACCAGCGGGCAAGCGGCAACAACTCCAGCTCGTGCAACTGCTCTTCGGTGTAGGCAGACCAGTTGACCGCCATCAGAGCTCCAATCCCAGAAACAGCGCGTCCTCGCGGCCGTTGCGGGCGGGATAGTAGGCCTTGCGCAGGCCGTGCTGGGTGAATCCGACGTCGCGGTACAGTGCCTGCGCGACATGATTGGACGGACGCACCTCCAGGAACAGCATCACGCATTCCTTGCTACGCGCATCATCGATGATGAAGCGCAGTACTCGACGGCCGATGCCCTGGCCCTGGAAGCGCGCATCGACGGCGATGTTGAGTAGATGTGCCTCATCCACGGCCAGCATGAGGATGGCGTAGCCCACGAGCTGGTCACCATCGGGCGCCTCGCGCCAGCAACCCCAGAAGCGGTAGCCGGAGAGCATGGCGTCGCGGAAGTTGCCGACGGTCCACGGAAACTCATACACGCGGCGCTCGATGTTGGCGACGGCTTCAAGGTCGTTCTCGCGGATTCGACGGAAGGCCAACGTCCCCGTCTGCGTCTCGGCCGGCGGTCGCGGCAGCGCGCTCATGGCTTCACCGCCATGGCAGCGTGTTCAGTCGGTCCGGCCTTGAGTGCGCGCCGCTCATCGATGGTCATCGCGACCTTGTCGCGGATGTAGAGCGGCAGCGCGTCTTCGGGCGACACGGCTTCGCCCCGTGCGAATATTCGCAGGGCCAGGGCGGCAACGTCGCGCGCGGAGGGCAACCTGTCGTGCAACGTGCGGGCAACCTGTGGCGCAAAATGCGCAGCCACGTATTCATGGCGGTCAAAGGCGCTGCCGATTGCGACCCAGTCCGATCCCGGCAGCGATGGCAATGCGTCGGCGCGCAGCAGGCATGGGGACACGACGGGATGCCAACGATCGGCATCGCGGGCCCAGGCCGCAAAATAGGTCTCACCCATGCGCGCATCCAGTGCGGTGATGATCCGGCCCGCATCCGGACAATCCGCGCCCGCCTGCTCGGCCAGTGCATCGAGCGTGCCGACCGGCGCCACCTCAAGGCCCAGGGCGAAGGCCATGCCCTGCACCACGCTGCAACCGATGCGAAGGCCCGTGAAGGAGCCCGGCCCGCTGCCAAACGCGAGCCCCTCGATATCACGCACCGTCAGTCCCTGACGGCCCAGGACGTCGACAATCATGCCGTTCAACAACGTCGAATGCCGCTGGCCGGCATCGATCTCGTCGACATGCACGTCAGCACCCAGCGCGAGTGCGACCGAGCAGCGTTCAGTGGAGGTTTCGACAGCCAGCAGTTTCATGGCGCGAAGTATACCCGCCGGTATGCCCCGGCATCGGCGCCGGATGCCGCAGCAGGTGCCCGAACGCGTTGCGGCCGGCGGGGTGCCCACAGTCCGGGTTTCCGGGCAAAAAATCCCCGCCCGGCGGACCGGGCGGGGGACCCAGGGAGTCACCCTAACCTCAACACTCACTTCAAACGCTTCAGAACCCGCAGACCTTAAGCCCGAATGGCGGGCACCCCTCTGTTACGCGATCAGGTTCGAATCAGATCCAGGGGCGCGAACTTCTGGCCGAAAACGGCCTTGCTGTCCACATTCCACCAGCGGTCAAGCACGGTCGCATAGACGCTGCGGAAATCGACCCCGAACGGCAGGTTGCCGTTGCCATCCAGTCGTTCCAGTTGCGGCGCCTGACCGTACAGGCCGCCCTTCACCCGCCCGCCCATCAGGAAGTGGGCATTGGCGGTGCCGTGATCGGTGCCGTTGCTCTGGTTCTCCTTGGGCCGGCGACCAAATTCGGCATAGGTCATGACCAGCGTGCCGTTCCAGCGATTCAGTTCCACCAGCGCTGCCCTGAGCGCTTCCATGCCCTCGGCAAGCTGTTTCAAGAGATTGGCATGCGTGCCGGGCTGGTTCACGTGGGTGTCGAATCCACCCAGGCTGAGGCGGATCACGGCGATGCCGGCATTGCTGGCAACCAGCTGCGCCGCCGTCTTCACCTGATTGCCGAAGCCGCCTTGCGGGAACACGGTCTTGAAGCTGTGGTTCGCATTGAGCTTGCCCGCCGCCTGCACGATGTCGCGCTCCACCGCGAGGATGTGGCGCAGCGCGCTGTTGCGCTGATCCTCCACCGGGCGGGCCAGTCTGGCCTGGCGCAGAAAATTCTCGGTATTGCTGACCGCTATGGCGCGCGTGCCCAGCCCCTGCAGTGGACCCATTTCCGTGGCGCCGACCACCACGCCGTCGGCGGCAAAGTTGCGCGGCACGGGCTGGCTCTTGAAGGCACGGGTCAGCCAGCCATCGTCCAGATATTCGTCGCTCTTCGATGCGGTGTCCCAGATCTCGATGGAGCGGAAATGCGACAGGTTGGGCGAGGGATAACCGATTCCCTGCACCACCGCGAGTTCCTTGCTCTCCCACATGTCCAGCATCGGCTTCAGCGACGGATGCAGGCCGGTGCCGGGATTCAGTTGCAGCACCTGGTCACGCGCGATCGCGATGCGCGGGCGCAACTCGCGATAGGCACGATCCTCGAAGGGAATCACAGTGTTCAGCCCGTCATTGGCACCCTTCAGCTCGACGAGGATGAGCAGGTTGTCGAATTCGGGGCTTGCAGCGAACGAGACGCCCGGCAACTGCGCTGCGGCAGCCAGCGCGCTGGACCACTGCAGGAAGCGCCGACGATCAATGGTTGAGTTCATGCGGTTCTCACTTGAGCTGATAGGTCGGATCGGACACGAGCTGCCGCACCTGCGCCAGCGCCTCCTGGCTGCGGTCGGCCATCATCACCGGCTGAATCGGGTTCTGCGGGGTCATGGGCAACACCACGCTGGCCATGGCGGTCAGCGCGTCCCCGTCACGAGTCTTGAACTGACCGGTCCAGCGCGGCAGGTCCATGCGCAAACCTGCACGGCCGCGATCGTTTTCCAGCGCGCGCTGCATCAACTGCTCGCGGCGCTCCTGTCTCCCTGAGTCGCCCCTGCCAGGAGGCGGGCGGCGCGGCTGCTCGCCGCGTTCGATGTCACCTGCGGCGCCCCGCATCATGGCGACCATGTCGCCTGGCACAGGCGGCAACGGCATGTCGTTCGCGCGGAAGACGCGGTCCAGAAACTGTTTGCGTCCCAAGAGCGAGGATGAATTGATCCACGTGTCTCCACCCGGCCAACCCTTCACGTTCGGGGGCGACATCAGGTTCTGGCCGAGACCTGCCGCTGCAAACACGAACGGGCGCAGATACTGAGTCTGAATGTCGAACTGCTTCAGCGTGCCGACCACGAACTCGACCGGCGATTTCACCAATGTGGCGCGATTCTCCCTGGCGTAGAAGGCGTCGGAAGTCAGCATGGCGCGCATCAGCACACTGATGTCATAGCGGCTGTTGCGGAAGATGCGGGCGAGACGGTGCACTTCCTCCATGTCCGGGGTGGGCGAGACAAACTCCTTCCACAGCTTGGTGGTGATGAATTCCGCCGTCTGCGGCCGATCGAGCAGGATGTCCAGGACGTCATTGCCATCGAAGCGACCCGTGCGACCGAACACGGTCTTGACCCCGCCATCATGGGCCATGCGGCGGAACATGAATTCACCGTTGTCGCGATCAATGCTCCAGCCGGTAAAGGCGCGGGCGACTTCCTTGATGTCGTTCTCACTGTACTGGCCTTCGCCAAGCGTGAAGAGCTCCATCACTTCTCGCGCGAAATTCTCGTTGGGCTGGCCGCGCCGGTTCTGCGCGCTGTCCAGATAAACGACCATGGCCGGGTCACGCGCAATGTCCTTCAGCAACTGGCCGAAGTTGCCCAGCGCGTGCTTGCGCAGCGTCAGGTTCTGGCGATACATCAGCTGGCCGTAGCGCACCTTCTGCTGGCTGGTGGCGAAGTGGTTGTGCCAGAAGATCGTCATCTTTTCGGTGAGGGGCGACGGCGTGTCCAGCAATTCGCGGAACCACCATTCGCGCAGCTCGATGCCGCGCTCGATGTTGAGGCGGTTCTCCTTCATGCGCTCCTCGGGGCTGAGGTCGCGCAGCTTGTACGGCGGCAGGATCGCCTCGTCCACCCAGGCGGGCGGCGGCGTGACCGGCTCGCGGCGCGCCGAGCGCAACAGCCTGTCGGCCGCTTCTGCGCGCGTGAGCTTCGCGAACTGGTCGATGTCAGCAGGCGATGCCGCGAAGCCCGTCCGGTTGAGCAGATGGCGCGCGCCATCCGCGCCGATCTCCCGATTTTGCGCCTGGGCCAGCGCGGCGCCCGCGCCCAGCAGGACGATGCCGAGCAGGATGGAATGCAGTTTAATCATGGTCCCCATTTCCTTCATTTCTTCGAATGCGCGTCACTTGTATGCATATCGGTCGCCGGCTTGCAGGGTCTTCTCCGCGCCGGTCTTCAACCACTCGCGGGCTGCCTTCTCGTCCTTGAGATACGCGTTCCAGAACGCCAGCGTCAACGTCCGGACGTCCTTCTGAATTCGGCGGTCGGTGTCATTCCGCGAATTGTGCCCGCCAAACACCATGTGATCACCGCCCTTGAACACGGCCAAGTACTTGTCCGGCGCCGGCATGTGCTGGTACGGCAGTGTGCGATCTTCCGGCCGGGTGCCATCGCCCAGCACCTCGCCATCCTGATCCCCGGTGACCGAGAAGAACGGCATGCGAATATTCGCAAACTGCTTCTCAAGGCTGCCCATCCTGGCCGCACCCAGCGGACTGAAGGCGATTGCGGCCTTGATGCGGGGATCTGGCTTGCCCGTGATCGGACCCAGGTTCTGACCCGCGATGCCCATGGTCGTGCGGGCACCGAAGGAATGGCCGGACATGCCGATGCGGTTCAGATCGACCTGCTTCCAGGCTGCGTCCGTTTCATGGCGGCGGGTGATCTCGTCAAGTACGAAGCGAATGTCGTCCAGCCGCGCGATCAGATTGCGCGCACTGGCGGCCGACTTCACGCTCGCCAGTCGTTCAGCCGGTGGCTTGGCTTTCCAGATGCTGTCATCGCTGCCCGGATGCTGGACCGTCACCACGACATAACCGTTCGCCACCCACTCGGCAGCCCACAGCCTGCCGGCTTCCAGATTGCCACCCAGGCCGTGCGAGAACAGGATGATCGGCCATTTCTTTCCGGCTTCCGCTTCCACATTCGCAGGCTGGGTAATGCGCACCGGTACATCGCGTTTGCGCGCGGTATCGCGCCACACCTCGTCGCGGATGGCGGGCCGAGCGTCCGCAGCCATCCCGCCGCCGCTGGCAAACGCGTCGCTGTAAACGAGAATGAGCAACAGCAGGCACGTCAGCGCGACGACGGCGAGATATCTGAGAACACTGGTCATGGCCATGGCCTATCGGGCAAAGGCGGAAACGCCGATCAGCCCTGCTTCTTGCGCTCGTGGGCAGCTTTCATCTCATCCTTCGAGATGACGCCGTCCTTGTTGGCGTCGATCTTGTCGAAGTTATCCTTCAGTTTCGGAAAGCGCTCGGCTTCTGCCCGGGTGATGTTGCCGTCTCGGTCAGTGTCGGGGCGCGCCTGGCGATTCTCGCCTTGCTTGGCGCGCATGGCGTGCAGCTCGTCCTTGGACAGGAAGCCATCTTTGTCGGTGTCGACCTGATCGAACTGCTTGGCCAGGCGCGGCATGGCGGCGGCTTCATCCCTGGACAGCTTGCCGTCACCGTCCTTGTCGACTTGCTTGAGACGATCAGCGCCATGCTTGCCGTGCTCGCCTTTGCCTTCGGCGGCATGGACGCCCAAACCCAGGGCGATGGCAGACACCGCGAACATGGCGGCGATGGTGGTACGGAGGTTGCGTGAAGTCATTTCTGTTCTCCTTGAGGGATTGACGAGGAAGTGCGGCTTCCCACCGATCTTGCTGATGAGTGAAGCCTACGCAATAGAACGCGGCAAGTCTTTGCCGGTTGCCTGCCGCGTGGTAACCGCCTGTAACGTCAGTAACCCCTCTCCCCAGCAGTCATTACATCTGGTTACAGGTGGCGGTTACATTTCCAACCTTCGCCGTTACCATGCTTTCCATGAACTCAACGCTCCGCAACCGAATCCTCGTCGTCGATGACGACCTCCGTCTGCGCGATCTGCTGAAGCGCTATCTCACCGAGCAGGGCTTCAATGTCGACACCGTGCCCGATGGCACGGCGCTCGACCGGGCGCTCACGCGAAATCGCTATGACCTCATCGTGCTCGACGTGATGCTTCCCGGCGAGGACGGCTTTGCCATCTGCCGCCGTATCCGGGCGGGACAAGGCAATGCAGCGGGCGAATATTCGGATATCCCCATCATCATGCTCACCGCCAAGGGCGATGACGTGGATCGGATCGTGGGTCTGGAAATGGGGGCCGACGACTATCTGCCCAAACCCTTCAATCCGCGCGAGCTGGTGGCGCGCATCCAGGCGGTGTTGCGCCGCCGCCCCGCCCTGCCGATGCCGGGCGCGCCGGATGAGGACGCGGGTGCGGTCGAGTTCGGTCCTTTCAAGCTCGATCTCGGCACGCGCATGCTCACCCGCGACGGTGAGGAAGTCTCCATGACCACAGGCGAATTCAGCCTGCTGAAAGTCTTCGCCATGCATCCCAAGATGCCGCTGTCGCGCGACAAGCTGATGGAGTTGGGCCGCGGGCGCGAACATGAGACCTTCGACCGCGCCATTGACGTGCAGGTTTCGCGCCTGCGCAAGCTGCTGGGCGAGGACACATCCAATCCGCGCTATCTGCAGACGGTATGGGGCTTCGGCTATGTCTTCGTGCCGGACGGCACCAAGCATGCGGGCGGGAAATAGCATGTGCAGATGCGGCGCTTACCGATGCGACGCGTGCTGATGCGCGCCCCACGATGAATCTACTTCCTCGTTCGCTGCTCACGCGAACCGTGCTCATCATCCTGCTCGCACTGGCCGCGACGCAGGCGGTGTCGTTCTGGCTGTTCAATCGCCTGTATTCCCAGCCGCGCCAGCAGATTGCCGCGGCGGGCTTCGCCAGCCACCTGAAGTCCATCAGCGCAGCGCTGGAAACCATTCCGCCCGAGCGTCATCTGGAGTTCATCGGCCGGCTGCAGGAACGTGAAGGCGTGCGCATCAGCCGGGTGAAGGCGGATCAGGGCGAGACCGAAAGCGAAGTCGAGCTGGCACCCGACGTGCCGGGCCTACGCAACGTGCGCGCCCGGCTGAAACGCGAGTACGGGGAGAGTGCCGACATCTGGGTGCGCCCACGCAACCCCAATCTGTTCCTGATCAAGCTGCCGGTGGGTGTGCGCGAGTACTGGGTCGCTTTTCCGCGCAATCGCATCGAGCGCGATACCGGAATGGCCTGGCTGGGCTGGGCTGTCTTTGGTGCGAGCATTGCGCTGCTCGGCGCTTTCCTGCTCATGCGCAAGGTGAGTCAGCCGCTTCGGGAGCTGGCCCAGGCTGCGCGCCTGCTGGGCAAGGGTGGCACGCCGCGGCCGGTCGGGCTGGAAGGCCCCTCGGAAGTCCGCGCCGTGGCTGCGGCCTTCAACCAGATGCAGGCCGATCTGCAACGGCAGGCGCAGGAGCGCGCCACCTTTCTTGCCGGGGTCTCGCATGACTTGCGCACACCATTGGCCCGAATGCGGCTCAACATCGAAATGCTCGGACAGAAAGTGGACGACGGGACGCGCACGGACATGGCCGCCGACATTGACGACATGGACGCCATCATCGGCCAGTTCCTCGATTTCGCGCGCGAGGAATCGGGTGAAACACCGGTCCTGTCATCGCTCAATGCGCTGGTTGAGGACGTCATCGCACGACGCATCGGCAATGGTTCGAATGGTGGCGGTGGAAGTGGGGGTGGAATGGGCGCATTGGCCGATGCGAATATTCGCAAGATACTGGGCAACCTTCCCGATCTGCCGCTACGCGTGGTGGCCGTGCGTCGAATGATCGCCAACCTCCTGGAGAACGCTGCGAAGTATGGTGGCGCGCAGATCGACGTGGAAACGTCCGTCGCGGGCAATGCAGTCCTGCTCTGCGTGAAAGACCGCGGCCCCGGCATTCCAGCGGATCAAGTCGAGCGGCTCAAGCAGCCCTTCACCCGTCTAGACGAAGCGCGCACAGGCGCATCCGGCGCGGGATTGGGTCTTGCCATCGTGGAGCGGGTGGCCCGGCTGCATGGCGGCCGGCTGGATCTGCTGCCGCGCGATGCGGACGGCGGCGGACTGGAGGCACGCGTGACGCTGCCACTGAACCCGCCGGGCGATCGCATCACCCGCTGAGCGCGCTCGTCCGGTGCGTCCGGCGCAGATTCAGCCCTGCATGGCCCGGTCAATCGCTGCGATATCCAGTTTCTGCATCGTGAGCAGCGCGGTCATGGCGCGATCCATGCGCGCACTGTCGCTGCCCGCCATGATCCCGGCCAGGTTCTCCGGCACGATCTGCCAGGACAAGCCAAAGCGGTCCTTCAGCCAGCCGCACTGCTGCGCATCGGGTGGCCCGCCTCGTGAGAGCGCATCCCAGTAGTAGTCGATCTCGGCCTGATCCTTGCAAGACACCATGAACGAGACCGCCTCGGTGAACTTGAACAGCGGCCCACCGTTGAGCGCGGTAAAGCACTGACCATCCAGAAAGAACTCAACCGTCATCACCGAGCCAGCGGGACGCCCATGATGTTCGAAGCCCGCGTGACCAAAGCGCGCGATGCGGCCGATACGGCCGTTGGGGAATATGCCGGTGTAGAACCGGGCTGCGTCTTCGGCCTCCTCATTGAACCAGAGGCAGGGGCTGATGCGTGGTGTGGAAAGTGTCATGGTGGGTTGCAGTCTGGTCGTTGGGTCGAGGATGACACCGCACGTTGGCGGCGTAGCAATCGAAGATGATTGTCGAGTCGCGTGAGGCGCATCTGCCAAGCGCCTCGCCAAGCGCTCGCCGTGTCCGGCGCCTGCGTGCGGGCGCCCTTTCTGAGCATGCGTCGAAGCGCCAGTGAGATGACCATTGCGTCGCCCCTTCTACGACGCGAGATGCTCAATGCAGAGCGCAATGCGCTCGAAGCTCGTGGTCCAGCCCGCGCTGAAGCCGCCCTGCACCGCCGCCTCGGCCGCAGCGGCGCTGGCGAGGCGCGTGTGCAGCGTGAGCAGGGTCTGCCCGTCGACTTCCTCGAACGTCACGGTGACCGTGGCGCGAGGCGGGATGCCGCTGCCGCACGGGTGGCCGTCTTCCGGGATGCCTTCGTAGACGATGCGCGATGGCCGGGTGATCTCGCGATAAATGCCGCGGCAGGGATAGGTGACGCCGTCGGGCCCCAGCAGATGGGTGCGAAACTCGCCGCCCACGCGGAAGTCGGCCTCGCACAGCGTGTTGGTGAAACCCTCCGGGCCCCACCATTCGCGGATGTGTTTCGGATCGGTCCACACCTCGAAGACCAGATCGCGTGGCGCATCCAGCCAGCGGGCGATCACGATTTCCGTGGGCGTCGGACGCGTCGTGGTCACGCCGCGCTGCGCGCGGTCGGACGGCGGCACGTAGCAGGCCTTGTTCGATGCGCTCATGACGGCTCTCCGGCTGGCAGTCGTTCGGCGACATAGGCATCCAGGCGCGCCAGTGTCTGCTGGCCACCCTGCAGGACGCCGAAGTCGACCTTGGCATCCCGCGACGCGCGATTGGGCAGCGTAAGGCGCAGGGTCACGCGTGTCCCGGCAGTTCCTTCCTCGGTCACCGCATCCAGCGTGATCACCGCGACGAATTCGCGTTGCGCCGGGTCGGCGCCGCCGTGCTCGTATTCCATGCGTACAGGCGGCTGAATGAGCGAGTAGCGGATCCAGTTGGGCCAGTCGACGCCGTCCGGCCCGTGCATGGTGTAGCGCCACACACCGCCCACCCGAAAATCCCGGGCATGTGTGGTCGTGGTGAAGCCGTTGGGGCCCCACCATTGCACGATGCCTTCCGCGTCGGCGAACGCGCGCCACACCAGTTCCCGAGGTGCGGCCAGGAAGCGGCTGATGACGATGTCGCAATCGCCTTCGGCGCGTGCGCTACTTTTTTCCTCGAACATGCTTGCCATGTGCTGCCTCCTTGTTGCGATGGGATGTCGAAGTCTTCGACCCGGTCTTTGCGGCACGGCGCGGCTTGAGCGCTTCTTCGGCTTGCAGTGTCTGCAAATAGGCCTCCAGCCGATCCAGCCGTTGCTCCCAGAGCTGCCGGTATTGCTCCACCCAGTCCGACACCTCGGCCAACGGCTGCGGCGTCAGCTTGCAGGGACGCCACTGGGCCTCGCGACCGCGCTCGATGAGGCCGGCGCGCTCCAGCACCTTGAGGTGCTTCGATACCGCCGGCATGCTCATCGCGAAAGGTTCAGCGAGTTCGGTAACCGTGGTTTCACCCTGCGCCAGTCGCGCCAGGATTGCACGTCGTGTCGGGTCAGCGAGTGCGGAAAACGTGGTGCTGAGAGCGTCCATTGCGTTCAGCCGCCGCTCACATGTCGCGCGAAGCGATCCAGGATCGCCTGCCAACCCTCGCGCTGCTGCTCGGGAGAATGCATGGTCTCGGCATCGAATGTCTCTCGCACCCGCGCGTCGCTGCCGGAGGGAATGAACTCCACTGTCACCTCCCGGCCATCGGCCATGCGATAGGCAATCAGCTTCTCCGGCTCGACTGCCGTGTACACGCCTTCGAAGTCGAATCCCATGCTTCCGTCGCGCGCTTCCATGCGCCAGGAGAAATCGCCACCGACCCGAAGGTCGACCCGGGCGCTCGGGGTGTGCCAATCATCCGATGCAGCATTCCATTGGACGATGTCGGCCGGCGTGATCCAGGCAGACCACACTTTCTGAAGCGGTGCGGCAATGGTGGTTTCAACGGTGATTTTCATTGCAGACCTTTCTACGATTCCAATTCACGTGGTACTTCGCCAGTTTGCACAGGCGATCACGTCGCTTCACTTCAATCGCACCAACTTTCCCTTGCGCTTGATCAGATTCTGGTAATCCCACTGGATGTTGCGGGATTCGGCCAGCCATCGGCCCAGCAGTGCCTTGTCCACCTGGTTTGCACCGGTGTAGCGCGCCTCGGCCGCCTTGAACGACCCTTCCTTCCCCAACCCGGGCGTGGCAAAGGACTGGCCGCTCCAGAAGAGGAGTCGGACGCAGTGCTTGAGCTTGCTGTAGCCGACAATGGGATTGCCGTCGAGGAACCAGACCGGATGCGCGTGCCAAACCTTGTTCTCGGCTTCAGGCATTGTCCGCGAGATCTCCGTCGCAAGGAGGTCGCAGATATCCCGGTCGCCGGCGAGCTGGCGCTCGTTGTACTGCCTCGTGTCCGCATGAATCATGGCTCGGGTTTTCTCTTGAATAACTGTTCGGTTAATTAACCTTTTGGTTTTATACTCGCCGCCGCTGCAACTGTCAAGCCGCCCTGAAAATGATAAAAGCCGCGAGGCTTGCGCCCGCGGCTTTCTGCATGAACAGTGAAACCGATTGCGTGGCGCTCAGGCCACGCGCCCGGCATCACTCACATTCAGCAATCTTGATTTTGCAGTTCTTGTTGCCGCACTTGTCCAACGCCATCTGCGAAGCCTTGGCGGCGTTGCTGCCCCAGCCCACGCCGTAGTACTTCTTGGATGCGGCGTACGCGCCGCAAGTCTCGAACCAGACGACGACCTTGCAGCTTGTGTTGCCAGCTTTCCTGCATTCCTTCATCGCGGCCTTGCTGGCCTCCGCCTTGTCGTCATGTCCCGAGGAAAAGCCATAGCCAGGCTCTTCTTCACCCTCTTCGTCATCCACAGCGATTGCCCCCACGGCGAATGCGCTGCTGAGAAAGAATGCGCTGGCAAACGCCAGCAGGCTGCGAAACAACTTCATGCGAGTCATTGAACATCTCCCTTGCGCAGTGTTTTGGGTCCTGCTCCGTGCATGCGCTGCGCACGGGGCCGGCCAGTCGGGCGCTCTTGTGCGGCGTCCGCCAGTCGCGGCACAGTAGCACGAGCCGGAGAGCCGGATAAACGAATATTCTTGTCCTGGTGGATCGACAGGATCGATTGGCTCATGGTTGCAATCAATGTCTTCAGCGCTGTAGGCGCCAGGATCCGGAAACTCGGCCCAAGACTCAACAACAGTCGCGCTGCCTGGTCCAGGTTCTCGTACGGCAGGCTGACCCGGCACCAGCCGTCCGCGTCCGGCTCGCCGGCCGCACGCACGGCGATGGCGGCATAGGCGCCCGCCTCGCCGAGACGCTTGCATCCTTCCGCACGGAGCAGCAACTGCGCGCGGTGCGGACGCAGCGAATCCTCGAAGCGCGCAAGTGATTGTGCCCAATGCTTCGTCAGGTCGAAGCCTTTCGGTCGCTTGAAGCCCTCATCCATGAGAGCGAAGTCGCGAATATTCGCAACGCGAAAAGTCATCAGCCGTTCGTCACCCGCCCGCCCGCGGCCCTGCACCACCACGTACCAGGTTCCCGATTTCAACACCAGCCCGAGTGGCGCCACGCGCCATTCACGCAATCCTGTCCAGCTTTCATAGGTCAATTGCACACGACGATCATCGAGCACCGCTTCGGCCAACGCGGGCAGGAACGGTGTGGCCTCGGCTTCCCGATACCAGTCCACCGGATCGAGATGAAACCGCGCGCCGAGACGCCCGGCGCCCGTGGTCATTTCCTGCGGCAGCGCCGCGAGCAGCTTGTTCCGCGCACGGCTGGCCGCCTGGCCCATGCCGAGATCATGCGCGAGCTTGGGCAGCCCGATCATCAGCACCGCGTCCGCCTCGTCCCGCGCGAGACCCGTCAGCTTGGTGCGGTAGCCCTCCACCAGCTGAAAGCCGCCACCCGGTCCACGATCCGCGAAGACGGGCACACCGGAGGCGGAGAGTTCGTCGATGTCCCGGTAGATGGTGCGCACTGATACGCCGAATTCTTCCGCCAGCGCGTCCGCCGTGAGGCGGGTGCGAAGCTGGAGAAGGATCAGGATCGACAGAAGTCGGCTGGCACGCATCCACACACCGTATCAGGAATTCCTGACACGGGTTGTCAAGTATGGAAGGTCACCATGCGGCTGCCATGCCCAACACGTTCCAACCACGACTGGAGACCTGAATGAATCACGAAGAGATGAACCGTCGCCGCCTACTCCAATCCTTCGCCGGCATCGCGCTCGCTCAGAGCGCGCTGGTGAGCACCGAAGGACTTGCCGCCAGCGGCGCAGGCAGCATGCCGGCACCGACCAGACAGCCGGGCAAACCCGGAGAGTTCAATTTCCTTGCTGGAGAGTGGAAGATCAACCATCGCCGCTTCAAACCCGAGACCAAAACCTGGGACGAGTTCAAGGGCGAAGCCACCTGCTGGACCATTCTCGGCGGCGTAGGGAGCGTGGAAGAACTGCGCATCCCCGCGCGCGACTTCAGCGGCATGGGCCTGCGCCTGTTGGACATGAAGGAAAAGGTGTGGCGCGACTTCTGGGTCAACGCCAAGTTCGGCGTCCTCACCCCACCCGGCATGCCTGGCTACTTCCATAACGGTGACGGCATCTTCGAAGCCGACGACATGGACGGCGACAAGCCCATCAAGGTGCGCGGCCTCTGGGATCGCATCACGCCCAAGTCGTGCCGCTGGACGCAGGCCGTGTCGCGGGACGGCGGCAAGACCTGGGAGGAAAACTGGTTCATGGACTGGGTGCGCGCATGAGCGCCCTGCCGATTGCCGCAAGCGGTGCCCGTGACTTCGATTTTTTCCTTGGCAAATGGGCCGTCCACCACCGACGACTGAAGGAGCGGCTTGTTGGCTGCACCGACTGGGAAGAGTTTGCCGGGCGCGCTGAAACGCGCGCGATCCTGAACGGCCAGGGCAACATCGACGACAACATCCTGCACCTGCCTGCGGGCAGCTATCGTGCCGTGACCCTGCGCACGTATGACCCGCTCACGGACTTGTGGAGCATCTGGTGGCTGGACGGACGAAACCCGGGGGTGATCGACGCGCCTATGCGCGGTCGGTTTCAGAGCGGTCGCGGCGAATTCTTTGCCAACGACTTGTTGAACGGCACGCCCATTCTGGTGCGATTCATCTGGTCGGACATTACGTCGACCAGCGCGCGGTGGGAACAGGCATTCTCGACGGACAATGGCTTGAACTGGGAGGTCAACTGGGTCATGACCTTCGCGCGGGAGAGAGACTGAGCTGGCCCGTCAGATCAGGATTTTCACCATCCAGCCGCCTAGCGCCGCCGCCGCGATCACTGCAACCACGTTTGCCTGCCAGCGCACCAGTGCGACGAATGCTGCGGCACCGATCAACGCGGCCAGCACGTCCACGCCGCCCGCAAATGGGGCCGCCGCAGTGCCCGCAGGCCAGAACACCTTCCAGCCGAGGAACACCGCAAGGTTCACGATCACGCCCACCACCGCCGCCGTGATGCACGTGAGCGGGCCGGTGAGCCGAACCTCGTCGTGGCTCGTCTCGACCAGCGGGCCGCCGGCGAGGATGAAGAAGAACGACGGCAGGAAGGTGAAAAAGGTTGCGACCAGTGCGCACGCGATGGCCGTGCCGACGATGACCGGTCCGGACAGGAACGCACCGGATGCGGCGCGGGCGGCTTCCGTCCAGCCGCCGACGAAACCGATGTAGGTGACGATCATGATGAGCGGCCCAGGCGTCGATTCGCCGAGCGCCAGACCGTCCAGCATCTGCCCTGCAGTGACCCACTGATGCTGCTGCACGGCCGCCTCGAACACGTAGGGCAGCACGGCATAGGCGCCGCCAAAGGTGAGGAAGGCGGCCTTGGTGAAGAACCATGCCATGTCCATCGGCACCGACCGCCAGCCAAAGCCCAGCGCGACCAGCAGCACGGCACCCAGGGCCAATGCCAGCGAGACGGTGGTGATGAAGGCAAGTTTGCGATGCGAATATTCGCAATGCTTGGGCGTGGGCGTGCCGCTGTGGATGACGGCATCGGTCGAGTCGACGAGCGTTGCGCCACCACCGTGGCCACCTCCGCCCGCTGCGAAGAATCCGGGGCGCACGCGCACGGTGACGAACCCGACCACCGCCGCCGCGAGCAGGATCAACGGAAACGGGAGGCTGAATGCAAAGAGCGCGACAAACGCCGCGATGGCGATACCCCACAGCAGCGGATGCTTGAGGGTCCGCGTGCCGATGCGCCACGCAGCCGCCAGCACTAGCGCCGTCACGGCCGCCTTCACGCCGTACAGCACCGCCGCCACGACGGGCAGCGTGGCATAGGCCATGTAGAGCCATGAGAGACCGATCAGGATGCCGAGGGACGGCAGCACGAACAACGCCCCTGCGACGATGCCACCCCAGGTGCCGTGCATCAGCCAGCCCAGATAGGTGGCGAGCTGCTGCGCCTCCGGCCCGGGCAGCACCATGCAGTAGTTCAACGCATGCAGGAACCGCCGCTCCGAGATCCACTTCTTCTGCTCGACCAACTCGCGATGCATGATCGCGATCTGTCCTGCCGGGCCGCCGAAGCTGATCCAGCCGAGTTTCCACCAGAAGCGGAGCGCTTCGGAAAACGGAATGCCGTGGTTCATGACTTGGGAGCGTGTTCAGGGATTGCGCGCAGGATCGATGCGCGGTAACCGGCCGGCAGAGTGTCCGGCAGCGCATCCCTCCGGAAGAGCGCCCACGCCAGATGTTCGTCACTCACCCTGGGACGAAACGCGCCGGGAGCATGGCATGCATAGGTGACGATGAACACGTGGCGCCCGGGCAGGACTTCGAACAGATAGCTGTCCAGGATGGGGCCCACGGTTGCCTCGATGCCGAGTTCCTCCCGGATCTCGCGAACCAGGCAATGCTCAGGCGCTTCGTTCGCCTCCAACCGTCCGCCGGGCAACTCCCACTCGTCGCGATCGTTTTTCAGCAGCACGACTTCACCCGTGCCGGCAAACAGCACGGCCTTGATGGAGACGGGGAACCGGACGTGGACTTCGGCGGTCAGGTGTGCTGTGTTCATGACATGCGAATATTCGCATGATCCTTCGAGGAACCTGATCCGCCATGAAAGCCCTGCTGCTTGCCCTCACGTTGCTGGCTGCGTCCGCGCAGGCCCAGACACTGTCCACCTATCGCCTTGCCACCGCCACGCCAGGCGGCGGATTCCAAGTGTTCGGGAACGCGTTGGCGGAGGCGGTCGCTGCCACCAACACGAATGTTCGCATCGCCCCGCAAGCCACCGCCGGCAGCGCCGAGAACTTCGGCCTGCTGCTCGAACGCAAGGTGGAACTGGCGCTCATCCAGGGCGACGCCGCGTATCAAGCGTTCGCCGAGCGGCCTGAAGTCGCGCGCGATCTGGCAGTCCTGTGGGTCACCTATCCCGGCCCCGGCGCCTTCATGGTCAAGGCGGATTCGCCTTACCGCACCATCGCCGACCTGAAAGGCAAGCGCATCGCGTGGGGCACGCGGGCCACCGGGCTTCGCCTCCTCGCGCGCGACGTGATGCAGGGCATCGGCCTCGATACCGAAAAAGACTTCGTCTCCATCATCCTTGAGCGCGCCGCCGACGGCCCGAAGCTGGTGCTGAACGGCGAAGCCGACGCGCTGTGGGGCGGCGGCATCGGCTGGCCGGGCTTCGAGACGCTGGCCAACAGTCCTGGCGGCGCACGTTTCATCGCGCCTTCAACGGAAGACATTGCAAGCATCCGCCGGGCCAAACTGGCACTCCGCGCGATGGAGATTCCGGCGGGCAGCTACAAGGGGCAGACCGAGGCAGTGAAATCCGTGGGGCTCTGGTCGGTCATCATGGTGCGGCGGGACACGCCCGATGCCGAAGTGACCAAGCTCGTCACGGCATTGCGTGGCGCGGAAACGGAGTTGGCGAAGCGCTTGCCGCAGGCGGCGTTCGCCACGGCGGCGAACACCTTGCGTGAGGCGGATGCCGCGCGATTGCATCCGGCGGTGAAACCACTGCTCGAACGATTGACAATCACCAAGTGAGCTAGCCGCCCCCTATATTGGGCGCTCACAGCAGCATAGAGACTACTTCCCCATAAACAGCACTGCCATCACAAGCAGATTGATTGCTGCGTGCGGAACAGATGCCGCGATGAATCCTTGCGAAAAGGACTTCCTTTCCCAAGCAATGAACGCAGCGGAAAATACGAAAAAGCTCCATACAGTGCCAAAAAACCAGAAGGGAGCGGCCATCGCGTGCAATCCTCCCCAAATCAACGCAGAGCACGTCGCAACAAGCATGGCAGTGTTGATCCATCGGGAAAGGACATAGACAACGATTGCCAGGATTGCTGTTTCTACTAACGGACCAATGAATACTGCACCGGCCAACTCTGTCAGTGTTGGTTCAAGTACTGGCTTTGGGACGGACCGCATGTCGATGCCGAGGAGCTCTGCCGCAATCCAGGCCAACCCGACCAAAATGGCAGAAGGAATCATTGCCATCGGCACCGCAGCAGCACAGTAGCGAAAGAGTGAGGTATTGGGCTCGAACAGGAACTTCAGAAGCTTCATTGCTGCTTGCGTGAGATCTGCTGTAACCCTCAACAGCCTCATTGAATCACGCCAAAGTTGAACTTCTGCGCCTTGCCCTCACCCTTGCGCGCGAAGGCCAGCACTTCTTCCAGCTCCTCCACCACCTCGTCATGCTGATTGGAGAGCAAACCGAAGCGCACTTTATCCTTGCGAATATTCGCAAGCAGACCTTCCAGCATGCGTATGCCGTCCGCGAGCGTGAGCCACTGCCCCTTCTGCGCCATGACCTCGTTGGTGGACGTCATGCCGGCCGGCAGCTCCGCGTCATCGTTCATGTTGAACTGCAGGTCGGTCGTGTCGCAGGCGGACTGGAATGACGGCAGGCCGAGCTTCTGCGTGAGCTGCTCCAGCTTGTCGGCATGCTTGTAGAGGGCATAGTGATCCGATTCGTCGGATTCGACCTTGCCGTCGATGAGGAGGTTGGACCAGAGGACGGTGCTCATTTGAACTCCATGGAATCATTGCATTTTCTGCGGCTCTGAAACTTGAGCCACGCCTTGATGTATGTGCGGATCAGCTCCAAAACTTCGGTTTCCGGAAGGTCAGCCACATCGAAGTCGTCTCCGTGATAGATCGCATCTCGAGATTTCTTGACGTCACTGAACAGCTTGAAGGATTCGATTGCCAGAACAGAAGACTTAGCCTCAAACAATCTCATGCTTACCACAAGACATTTTTGAGCAATGCTGAACTTGTCAGGTCTCCCGTTAGAACGGAGTTTCACTAGCTCTTCATGTAGCTTTGGATGATTCTTTGCTGCATCAAGTGTGTCGAGTTCTGGCTCAATCGTGTTGAACAACTTCGCAATCAGCCGCTCCAAGCCAGCCCAACCTGAGAGGAATGACAGTAGACGATCTTGCTTGTTGCTGAGTAGCTGTGCGGTCAGACGAACTACCGACTCGAACTCAATCGCGCCTAGTACTTCTTGAAATGCAGATGCAATCTCCTGGGCCTGACGTTCATTAAATGGCTGTGAAACAGATAGTTCCGCACTTGCCCTGAGCTCCACGCTGAAAATTGGCCTGCCATCGTTTCTAAACGCAATAACGCTGTCTAGAACATTGGAGAACTTTGGCGGGTACGGACTAAGAACTGCCAGCGCTGTTTGCATCGATTCAATTAACGCTCTGTGCTGTAACTTAACTGCCCCCCGGTCATAGAGCCCAAACCCGACTGAGAAAGACTCCAGCTCTTTGATTTGCGAATCTGTATCAACTTCTAGCTGCCCAAATGCCTCGAAGGCTAGAAATACCTTGTTGCCCAATTTCTTCCGTCTTGCCGATTGCACTTCTAGCAGCGCAGATTGAACGCGGGGCAAAACAGATGCTGCCTCCGAATTACCGATCAGCCCCCGCAGCATTACGTGCGCCACAGCTGTCCCTAATTCCGCATGCTCAAACAACAATTCTGAATTGCGCGACACAACGAATCGTCCGCTCGGCACCTTGGCGATCTCCACTTCTGCATCTTCAAGGTTCAGATTGACTCCGCCTTCAAGTGCCCACACAGAGGCGTATTTATAGAGCATCTCAGCCATTGCTAACGGTAGAAGTGACCTTTGACTCGTTCATGGAATCGTTGGATAGGAATGCCAAAGCCTCCGCCTCAACCCTGGTCCTCTTCATCCCCGGCAAACTCTGCCAAATCCTCTTCCCATACGGCTTCGAAATCAACCGCGGGTCACAGATCATCAGCACCCCGCGATCCTCCTCGTCCCGGATCAACCGCCCCGCCCCCTGCTTCAGACTGATGATGGCGTGGGGCAGCTGGAAATCCATGAACGCGTTGCCGCCCGCCTGATTGATGGCGTCGATACGCGCGGCCATGACGGGGTCGTCGGGCGGCGCGAAGGGGAGCTTGTCGATCACCACCAGTGACAACGCCTCGCCTTTCACGTCCACGCCTTCCCAGAACGACTGGCTGCCGATGAGCACGGCATTGCCGGCGGCGCGGAAGCGCTCCAGCAATTCGCTGCGCGAGCCTTCGCCCTGCTTCAGAAGCGGATAGTCCCAGCCACGCTTCTCCCACTCTGCACGCAGGAGATCGGTCGCGCGGTCCATGGCGCGCAGGCTGGTGAAGAGCAGGAATGCCCCGCCCCCGCTGGCCTCGATGAGTGGCAGCGCCTTCTCCACCACCGCCAGCGAATACTCGCTGCTGTTGGGCTCGGGCATCTGCTCCGGCACATAGAGCAGTGCCTGCTCTTCGTACTTGAACGGCGAGGCCCAGCCGCGCGTCTGCACGCGCTCCTCGTCGGTCAGGCCCAGCTCGCGCTGGTAGAGCGAGAAATCCGTCTTCACCGCCAGCGTGGCGCTGGTCATGATCCACGCCTGTTTGCGGCCTTCGATCTGTTTCTGGAAGGGATCGGCCACTGAAAGCGGCGTGAGCTGCAGCACCAGGCCCTGATGGAACACATCCAGCCAGCGCACGAAGCCCTGGTACGACGTGTCGCGCCAGGCGGTAATGCGCTGGGCAAAGTCATCCGCGCGGTTGAGGCAGTTCTGGATTTCCGGCGCGCGCTCGGCCTGGCTTTCGAGAAGCTCGCGGAACTCGGTCAGTTTTTCCTGCAGCGCCGTGAGCGCGGGATAGAACTCGGGAAAGCGGCTGATTGCGCTTTCGGGCAACTTGAGATTCTCACCGGGCACGGCGATGCGCACGTCGCGTATCGCGCGGTCCAGCTCCACGCAGGCGTCGGGCAGCGCCGCGAAATCCTTCGCGTGCTCGATGGCGGCCATGCGCGTGTCCCGCGCCAGTTCAATCAACTGGGTGGTGGAGACGCTCTCGCCGAAGAACATCGACGCCGTCTCCGGCAACTGGTGCGCCTCGTCGAAGATGACGGTGTTGCACGCCGGCAGCAGCTCGGTCGCGCCTTCGTCGGACAGCACGAGGTCGGCAAAGAAAAGATGGTGGTTCACCACCAGCACGTCAGCTTCCAGCGCCTTCTTGCGCGCGTTCATGAGAAAGCATTCGCCGTGGCGGCTGCATTGGGTGCCGAGACAGTTCTCGCGCGTGGAGGTGGCCTGCGCCCAGACGCTGGCGCTCTCCGGCACGCTGCCGCACTCGGCCTTGTCGCCCGTGTTGCCGCCGGCCAGCCCCTGATCGGCGAAGCGTTTGATGGCGTGGATGTGCTTCGCATCCTCGCGCGACATGAAGCGGCCTTCGGCCACCGCAGTGTCGAGGTGATGCAGGCAGACGTAGTTGGCCCGGCCCTTCAGCAGCGCCACCGTGACCGGCACGCCCAACGCATCGCGCACCATGGGCAGATCACGATGGAACAGCTGGTCCTGCAGCGTCTTGGTGCCGGTGGAGATGATGACCTTGCCGCCGGACCGCAGCGCCGGCACCAGATAGGCGACGGTCTTCCCCGTGCCGGTGCCGGCCTCGGCGACCAGTACGCGGTAGTTGTCGATGGCCGATTCGATGGCCTCGGCCATCTGGACCTGTTGTTCACGGAAACGGAAGCCGGGAATGGCCTGGGCCAGCGGGCCGTCCGGTGCGAATATTCGCTGCAGAGGAGTCATCGGGCGGGATTATGCCTTGCGGACTGCGGAAATCCGGCCCGCACTCTCGCAAACACCCGGCGCGATCCCGCTGGTCGCACCGGGTGGGCGCATTGGACACTTAGCCGGGCATACCGGCTACGGGTGATGAAACAGCCCCTGCTCTATGGAGCGGAGACACATTTCAGTAAACTAAGCCCAGAGTCAGTCGATTCGCACGGAACTGACCACAGAACACGCACCATCCGGACAGAACACCTCACGCAACAGGGAGACGCAACGGCATGGCCATGAAGCAGGCAACGCAGGGGCCGCGGCATGACGGTGGCCATGCACCACAGGGTGCCGCCGCCCGCTTCCTGAACGATCCGGCCAAGGTCGGGTTTGCCGCCCTGCTACTCGCAAGCGTCGCCGCGCTGGAGGGCTGGCTGCTATGGAACAAGCTTCGCGACCGCGCTCCAGCCGGGCCAGTCACGGTCGCGCCGACATCGGTGCCCGTTGCTCCGCCGACGACTTTGCCTGCACCGTCCGCACCGGCAGCTGCACCGACTCCCGCACCAACTACGGCGCCGTCCGCTGCCGCCAAGCCCTCGCCTCCGGTTGCCGACAAACCCGTGGCACCGGCCAAAACCGCCTCAGCCCCCGCGTTGCGCGAACCCGCGCCGGCACCCAAGGCCCAGCCTCAATCTCCGCCACCGGCAGCCGGCACCGCCAAACCGGGCAAGGAGGACAAGGCCCCGGAGAAACGTCCCGAACAGCGCAAGCCGTCCGAGCCGTCGACCGAACCAAAGCGCCCGCCGCGCAAAGCCGAACCTGCGGCCGCGCCGAAACCCGTTGAACCACCCGTGGTGCAACCGGCGCAGCCGACCTTGCCTCCTGTCGCTGCCCCAAAGGTCGAACAGCCAAGCTCCGCTGCAGCACGGACGCTGGAACCCATCTCCCGCGTGCCGCTCCGCTTTCCTATCGCCGCCGTGCGCCAGGGCGTTTCGGAGGGCAAGGTAAAGGCCCGCGCCACGATTGATGCAGGCGGCAATGTCATCGCCGTCGAAATATTGAACGCCTACCCGCAGCGTCTGTTTGACCGCGCGGTCATCGACTCCATTTCGCAATGGAAATTTCCGCCGGGCGCGGATCGGCGGAGCTATGAAGTCGATGTTGAATTCAAGCGCTAACCGGAACACCGCAGAGCCATGACCACCGCATCGGACAAACCGCTGGATATCGATATCATCGGCCGCTACAAGGTGCTCAAGGTGCTGGGCAGCGGCGCCATGGGCGTCGTGTACCAGGCCGTCGATCCGGTCATCGAACGCGTGGTCGCCATCAAGACGGTCAACTTCCAGATCAACCAGAGCGACATCGCGGAGTACGAGGCCCGCTTCGCGCAGGAGATCAAGGCGGCGGGCAAGCTCAACCATCCCAACATCGTCACCATTTTCGATGTGGGCAAGACCGACCGCTTCGCCTACATGGCGATGGAGTTCATCGAAGGCGAGGAACTGAAGGCGCTGGTTGCGCCGGACAAGCCCCTGCCCATCGCCATTGCCACTTCAATTGCCGCGCAAGTGGCCGATGGTCTCGCCTTTGCGCACTCGCGCGAGATCATCCATCGCGATGTGAAGCCGTCGAACATCATGGTCTCCGAGGCCGAGGGCCAGGACGGACTGGTGGCGAAGATCATGGATTTCGGCATCGCGCGCATGCCCGCGTCCAAGGTGAAGACGCTCACCGGGATGATCCTGGGCTCACCGCGCTACATGTCGCCGGAGCAGGTCATCGGCACCGAGGTCACCGCCGCCACCGACGTGTTTTCACTCGGCGTGGTGCTGTATGAAATGCTGACCGGCTACTGCCCGTTCGATGGTCCCAACATCAGCGCCATCATGTACGCCACGGTCAACACGCCGCCGCCACCGCCGTCCGCCCACAATCCGCTGGTGCCGGAAAACCTGGATGCGCTGGTGCTGCAGGCGCTCGCCAAGGAACCCGCAGCGCGATTCGCGACCATGCGCGACTTCGCGCGTGCGATGCACGAGGCGGTCAAGCACATCGGGATCGGTGACTGGCCGCCCGTGCCAGAATTTCGGCGCGTAAAGCTGCCGCCAAAGCCGGCACCGACGACCAAGCCAGAAGCCGCGACCATTCGGGTCAAGACCGACACGAGCATTGCGAATGCGGCCGCAGCGAAAGCTGCCGCTGCCGCGGCACCGGCAGGCGACGCACCGTCAGCCAATGCGCCTGCTGCCGATCAGGCTCCGGACTCGACGCTGGCCAGGCTGCGTCTCGCCCAGTACATCCAGCAGCGTCAGGAATCCGAGCGACTTGCCTTGGGCGCGTCCGCCGCGAAGACTGACCCGGCGCCCGCAGCACCGATTGTTGAACTGCCTCCCCAACCGACCCAGCGGCCAGGCATTTCACTGGATGGCACGCTCATTTCCACGCGCGGCGCGAACACACCGCGAGAAACTCTGCCGACCGGTCCGCTGCTGCTCCTCGGCGGACTTGCAGTGCTGGTGGTGGCGCTGGGCATCGCGCTGATCGTGGTCTGATCAGCGCGCCCGTTTTGCCAGCCGGCCCTGGCGACCGGCTTCAGCTCCGCCCGAACACGATCTCTTCGCGCCGCAGCAGGCGGCCCATCAGCGTGAGGCATGCCACAGTCACGATCACACTGACCGCGAGCGGCACGGCGAAGTGCTCGATGCCCACCAGGTCGCCGCGCAGGATGCGCATGAACACCATGTTGGCACCCATCACCGGCACCAGCAGTTGCCAGAAGGCATCCTTCACCGAACTGAAGATGGCGATCGCCGGCACGAATGACACGACGGTGATGACGTAGCTTGCGTAGGTCTGCGCTTCCTTGAAGCTGCGGCCAAACGTGGCGATGAGCATCAGGATGGAGCCCAGCATTGCGGCCAGCGGCACCGCGATCAGCGAGAACAGGCCGAACTCGCGCCAGCCGAAGCTGAGTGGCAGATCGAACTTCATCGGCATGTAAAGCAGCGTGAGCACATAGCCGAGAATCGCAAGCAACACGACCACGCTGGCGTACAACGACACCGCACTCCATTTGCCGAGGATGAGCTCGGAGAGCTTCACCGGGTTCAAGAGCAGCGGCTCCAGCGACCCGCGCTCGCGCTCGCCGGCCGTGGAGTCGATGGCCACCGCCATGCCGCCGGTGATGCAGAGGATGAGGGTCGTCATCGGGATGAAGAAAAGCAACATCGCGGCACGCTGCTTCGGCGTGGACACGTTGATGTTGTCCAGCTTCACCGCGTTGATCACCTCCGGGCTCACGCCACGCGCGATGAGGCGAAGGACGCCCTGCTCACGGCCAAAGCCGTTGACCAGGTTTCGCGCCAGGCCGATGGAGGGTCCCGCCTCGGATCGTGAGTCGTCATAGACCAGCTCGACCGATGCCTGCTTGCCCGAACGCAGTTCATCCTCGAATCCGGCCTTGAACACGACCACCGCGTCGAGCTTGCCGTCCTTCACCTTCTGCATGAAGTCATCGGGGGCCTTGAGGATTTCCGCGCCCTGGCGCTGGAAGAAGTTGATGGCCGACGGCGCGTGCTGCAAGCCATGGACCTGCACCTTCTTGGCCTCGGCCTTGTCGGACAGTTTCGAGACGAAACTGTTCAGCATCATCAGTACCAGCGGGCCGGTGAGGATGCTGGCCACGAGGATCATCGCGATGGTGCGCCGGTCGCGCACGCTGTCGACGAGTTCCTTCTTGAGTACGGTGAGAAAGGTGCTCATTGGGCCATTCCTTGTGCGGCGGTGGGCGTGAGCGGCGAGTCGCCTTCACCCGAGAGATGAACGAATGCTTCCTCGAGCGAGGACTTGCCGGAGCGGTCGAGCAATTGCTGGGCGTTGCCCTGGGCCACGACCCGGCCGTTGGAGACGATGACGATGTCGTCACAGAGCGCTGAAAC
>JANRIX010000019.1:0-3035 GCA_033764435.1 Burkholderiales bacterium | reverse complement strand
GAAGGGTTGTTTCGGGACACCCATGCTTCGGGGGCTGGAGTGACGCGGCCGAGGACGGAAAGGTCGAGAGGCAGTCGAATTCGATGAGTTGCGGTGAGAGTCCAGGAGCGCTGCTTGCAGCTTGACTCCGCACGCCCATCGAATCACGGCACGAGACGCCCGATGCTCATTGCCAGGTCCACCATGGCGGAGGGGCTAACCCCAAGTGGCGTGCTCGGGCATAGTCGTCGGGCGCGACAAGTATCTGCCCGGCAGGCGGGAGGGAAAATCGATACAGCCCGCGCACCTCCATGTGGTTGGCCAGGGGCCAATGCACAAAGCCGCGCGGCTGAAAGTAGACGGGGTCATAAAGTGCAAGGAGTGCATCGAGATCACTGTGACGCGCACGCTTGAGGAGCGTGGTTGCCAGATCGGGTCCCAGATCACGCACTACCTGCATGCCTTCCACCAAGCCCGAAAGGTCGTCGTGGTGTCCGCCGTCGAAACGGGCCCATTGCACTTTCCATAAGCAAGCACGCTGTGCGATTTCAGCATCCGACAGCGCCGTGGCCACGGAATCATGCAAGCGTTGGAGCACCGCATCCTCGACCGGATGGTCGAGGCGATGCAGCGCGATCATCGCCGCCAGAACTCGCGATCCATTCACGGACAGCAGATCCTGGCCAGGGGGTGGTGCGTTGTACTTTTCCGGATACGACACCGGGTGCGCGGGTGGCCGCAATTCTTCAACCGCATTTTCGATCGGCAAGTCGAGCAGCTTGTGAAATGCCGGTGCCATGCCGCGCATGTACGCCAGGCCCAGCCCCTCGATGGTGTCGACCGGGATGCGCCTGCCTTTGCCGCGGTAGTGTTCAACGATCAGCGCTTCGGCGTAAAGGTAATTGCCCATGGGCAGATGGAAACGCGGCACCAGTCCTGCATCCGGACCGCGCTGAGTCTTGATCAATGCCTGCAGCAGTTCCGGCGGCTCGGGGAAGAACGCATCGCACGCGACGTCGATGGCAATCGCGTCGCTGCTCGTTAACGCCGCATGGAGCACACGCTCCTTCTCGCCGAGTTCGAGCAGTTCCAGGTAGCCGCGCCGCCGGGTAGAGGCGCGCTTGGAGGTGATGCGGCCGAGGGCTTCGTCAAGCTTCTTCATGGCCATCCAACCTCAATGGTCCAATGCCATCGGTCGCCGCCGGCATCGACCTGAAGCGGCCTGGTCAGGAGACTTGATTAGGCTGACCAGGGCGGCTGACCAAGGACCCTGATCATATGTCCGGGCACGAGTCCGGGACACCCATCCAGTGTCGAATGGGGCTATCAGGAATTTTGTGTGCGAGGCTAACATGACGAGGAGGAGCATGTATGCCGAGCAGGAAAACGACCAAGGCGGCTGCCGAGGCGCAGTTGCCGCAGATCCCCAGCGAGCTGATTGAGCAGTTCGTCAAAGGGCCGATGACCGCCGAGGCGGTGAACGCGGCCTCGCTGGCGTTCAAGAAGGCGCTGATCGAGCGGGCGCTGGGCGGAGAGCTGTCGCATCACCTGGGTTACCCGCCCGGCGCCAGCAAGCCCGAGCCTTCCGGCAACCACCGCAACGGGGTGAGCGCCAAGACCGTGCTCACCGAGGACGGCCCGGTTCGCATCGAGGTGCCCCGCGACCGCGACGGCAGCTTCGAGCCGGTGCTCATCCCCAAGCACGAGCGCCGGTTCACCGGCTTCGACGACAAGATCGTGGCGATGTACGCGCGCGGCATGACGGTGCGCGAGATCCAGGGGTTCCTGGCCGAGCAGTACGGCACCCAGGTCAGCCCGGAGTTCATCAGCACGGTGACCGACGCGGTGATGTCGGAAGTGACGGCGTGGCAGTCCCGCCCGCTGGAGCCGATGTATCCGGTGGTGTTCTTCGATGCGCTGCGGGTGAAGGTGCGCGAGGAGGCGGTGGTTCGCAACAAGGCGATTTACCTGGCGCTGGGCGTGCTGCCCGACGGCAGCCGCGACTTTCTGGGGCTGTGGATCGAGAACACCGAGGGGGCGAAGTTCTGGCTGAAGGTGTTCAACGATCTGAAGACGCGCGGGGTGAACGACATCCTGATCGCGGTCACCGATGGTCTGAAAGGCATTGGTGAAGCGCTGGAGGCCGTGTTTCCGGCGACCACGCTGCAGACCTGCATCGTGCACCTGTTGCGGGCGAGCCTGGACTACGCGAGTTGGAAGGACCGCAAGGCACTGGCGGCGGCACTGCGGCCGATCTACACCGCTGTCAGCGCCGAGGCGGCGGCGCAGGCCCTTGAGGCGTTCGAGCAAGGGGCCTGGGGCCGGCGACTGCCGACGGTGGTGGCGGCGTGGCGCCGGGCCTGGGACCGGGTGATCCCGTTCTTCGCGTTTCCGCCGGCGGTGCGGCGGGTGATCTACACGACCAACGCGATCGAGAGCGTGCACAGCCGGCTGCGCAAGATCATCAAGACCCGCGGGCACTTTCCCAGTGACGAGGCGGCGAGCAAGCTGCTGTGGCTGGCGCTGCGCAACATCACGGCCGACTGGGGACGCTCGGCCAAGGAGTGGCGGGAGGCGATGAACCAGTTTGCCATCGCTTACGGCGATCGCTTTACGCACAGCGCTGCGTGACAATGCATCGCAACCAACGACCTCGCACACAGAAATTCGGACACCCCCCCTTTTGAAGTCGATTCCGAAAGTGTTCTCGACAAGTACTTCAACTACGATTCGAACTTCACGCGAGAACTGGATAGAACGTTCCCGCCACTTCCGGCCGACAAGTGATGACCGCTCGACACCGTGTACCCCGCCTGCTGCTAGGGGTGTTATTCACCTACAGCGCGATTTTTTTCTTGGCTATTCCAGCTCGCTTTTCGGAATCGATTAGAGTTAAACAGGTATCCGGGTGGATTGACTATCTCTTTTACGAAAGTTGGATGTCTCGACTGTCTGAATCCAATCCGATACGAATTGCAAGAGAAAGCTACAT
This sequence comes from Burkholderiales bacterium, assembly GCA_033764435.1. Taxonomy (GTDB): domain Bacteria; phylum Pseudomonadota; class Gammaproteobacteria; order Burkholderiales; family Usitatibacteraceae; genus JAEUMY01. Next base: position 64 of record JANRIX010000019.1, on the reverse strand, counting down.
TGATCTTTCTTGTAGGAAAGTGCAGGTCGAGTGTACTGGAATGATCGAGGACGCCCACCCCCAT
>JANRIX010000010.1:0-349154 GCA_033764435.1 Burkholderiales bacterium | reverse complement strand
GATCAAGTCTTCCCAGCAACCGGGCATCACTGAGATACCAAAGACTTCCCAGGCCGAACAGCGTCGCACGGAAGCCGCCACCAGATAAGGCAATGCCAACTGATCTACCGTCTGAAAGTGCCATGTCCGCCTTGAAGATTGAATTGCCTTGTGGCGCGGTCCGCAAGGACCGATTTCGACTAGGTGAGGAATCCCCATTCTCTGAGGTAGAAGCGCTTCATGCCTGCAAAAGGCGATTCCGGTCTGGCGCTAGCAAGCATCGTATTCACAATTCTCTGCCTCGCGTCAGCCGGTAGCCCGGCTTCCTGGACAACCACGGCCAGGCTGTAGATGACGTTGAACTCCATCCATCGCGCATTCAAGAGCTCGACGCGATTTAGTCCTAGGACTGATTCTGCTGCTTCGTATGCATTCTTGGCTTTTTTGCCGCTCCCGTTCGGACGGATCCAGACTTCGCTCGTTTCATGAATCGCCTCCCAAGCAAACAGTTCCTCAGGGTCTTCAAGGTAGGGATCGGGCAGATGCTTTGTTTCCTTGTTCAGCACAGTTGCGATTTGGTCCGCCGTCAGTGACGAGGGGTCCAATGAAAAGGTCTCGGCTAATTCCAACAGCTTTGCGTCGCTCGCAGGGCGCTTCTTCGGAAGTGCCGGAGCTTCCAGGCGGTCGCCCGATACGGGAAATTGATCACCTTTATAGCTCTGGTTGCAGATTTGGCAGCTATAGGTGTAGTTGCAGTAGGAATAAGCAAGCCACCAATACTGCGACTTGGGACGAAAATGCTCGACGTCGCCATGCGCTACGACAGCCGTCTGCGCCTCGCAGTAGGCGCACTTATCGCTTGACTCCTGCTTCAGAGTTGCCTTAGCAGGCTTCCAGTTTTGACGACTCCTGGGTGTATTGAAGTCGACAGATCCATTTGCGTCAGCATAGAAGTGCTCCAGGAGCTTGGCATTGCGTGCCAGGCAGCCATCGCCGGCAAATGCCTTCAACTTCTTCCGATCGGTTATTCGTGCGAGGCGTATCACTTGGCCCCCAACTTCTTCGCTTTGGCACTCGGGCGCTTCGCGATTCTTGCTGTCGCCTTACTCTTTGCAACCTTGCTCGGCAGACGCAAGCCTTTCAGCGCAAGATTGATTTTCTGTTTCTCAATTGGAATTGTAGAAGCGCGCGTACCTAGATGTGCACTGATTGATTCCAAGACTTGAAGCTGCTTCTGTAGGAGCTTAGGTGCGATATTCCATTGCGGGGTGTCTGCAAGTTCACCTCTCAACTCAGCCAGCCTCTGTTTCTCGCTTGCTCTGAGCGGTCCCTTCCTTGTCGCCAGTAGCCGTGCTTCATCCTTCTTCCTTTGGATCGCAAGGGAATCTAAAGTGGACAAGCCGAACATCGGACTGAGCAATAGCTGGTGCAGCATCATGTTGCGCGGCTCTCCAACGAACGGAACCAATGTAGGAAGGTTCCGCCTGCCCTCACGGCGAATAACATAGAGTTCATCCGGCCCGCATTGTTGAGCGGCGAGTGCGGAATGAGTCGTGGCGATGATCTGAAAGTTGGGAAGCGTCTTGTCAAGAAACTCCACGAGGCGCCGTCTCCACACCGGATGAAGATGTAAATCCAGTTCATCAATCAGAAGTACGCCTCGGCAGTTCAACGGATTATTGTGATCAGGGTGCGCCTGTAAGATGCGATAGAGCAGATCGCCGCACCAAGCCGCCATGTTTTGATAGCCGTCAGAAAGTTGACCGAGTGGAACTTCTCCATCCACGGTCTTGAAAAAGACTTGACGCTGACGCTTGTCGATCCGCGAAAACGTCATGCCAGGCAGAAGCTGATTGACTGCCTCCTTGAGTGCGACAAGGGCGCTCTCGCCGTGCGTGTAGTCACGCTGCATGATCCACTGTTCGAGTGACATCAATGGAGCATCGTTGCTATAGAGCGAAGCAATGGACTGAGCTCTTGGTGGGAGGAAGTCGGGCTCTCTCTTGCTGAAAGCCTCTGACTCGCTTGGAGGCCGTCGCGCCACACCGTACCCTGCGATGAAGTAGTTTCGAGATGCATGGCGCAATGCTCGGTCAAGCGCATCCAGCGACTTGTCGTTGCGCTTGTAGATGTCCCGCATCGTATCCCCTCGAGCCAGCTCAAGGGCAATATCGCGCGACTTCCCGTCTGCCGTTTCGATCTGCGCTGCGATGGTGCACTGCTTCGCGCCGTTCCTGATCCAGTTGTCAGGCTTTCCGATGATGGATGCCAGCGCCTCACTGCCGGAAAGCACAAGGCCAATTGCTCGAAGCGCACTACTCTTTCCGCAACCGTTCTCGCCGAGCAATATGGTCCAGCGCCTGTTCTGGGTAGGCTCTGAGCCTGCGAAGGAAATCCGCATTGATTGGATTGAGCGCAGATTCTTCAACTCAATTTGCTTCAAGAACATTCTGTCTCCCTAAGGTTGCTGAGAGTGCCGCAATCGAATAAGTAACCCCAAAGCGGCGGCGGCTGATCTCGCCAAGTCAGCCAGTGACGACGCACTGACGTTGGCAATTCACGATCAGATCTCAAAAATTATTGCGCGACATTTCCCGACCAGAACTGATTCATCGCCGCCATGATCTTATTTGGAGCGGCTTCTGTCTAGCCATCTGCAAAGGTTGATGACCATGACTTTTCGGACCGCTCCAAATTGCTGCAATTTCGCCTTGGACTAACATTTCGTTGCTTGCTCGTTCTGTTGTCAATATGACCGTAGTGAGCCCTAGCACCCTACAAAGCATGGTGGGGTTTTTCTCCTTGGAGTCTGCTATACGTACAAGCGGCAGGGCAAAAAAGAATGTTGCTACACAAACTTCTCATTGGTGCTTGCTGTCGACGCAACGGAGAATCCCATGAACCATGTACGCCTAGCAGTCTTTGTCCTTGCAGCGGTCTGGCCAGTTCTCGGTGCCGCAGATCCGGTAAAGATTATTGAAGGTACCGTCGTCTCAATTTCTGACGGCGACACGATTGGCGTTCTGGACAAAAGCAAGGTCATTCACAAAGTTCGCATGTCCGGTGCTGACGCACCTGAAAAAGAACAGCCATTTGGACAGCGGGCGAAGCAGCAGCTTTCTGCCCTGATCTTCAGGAAGCCAGTCGTCATCGAGTTCCGCAAGATAGAACGGTGGGGGCGGGTCCTCGGACGCGTGCTCGTCGATGGCAAGGACGTCAATCTTGAACAGATTTCGAAAGGAATGGCTTGGCACTACAAGCACTTCGAGCGAGAACAGCCTGTCGAGGAGCGCGCGGCGTACGCCGCAGCAGAGGAAGAGGCGCGGCGAAAGCGCATAGGACTCTGGAAAGACCAGTATCCCATCCCGCCATGGGATTGGAGGCGGGGCGAGCGGGGCAGCTTTCAATGGTCTACGTCCGCTCAATTTTCGCTAACACGGGTACCAGGGGGAACGCCTCAGGCCTCCTCAAGTTTTGACTACTATCTGCTCGCAATGAGTTTGGCGCCAGCTTTCTGCGAATTGGTGGGTGATGATTTGGATAAGCGCCAGTGCCGCATATTGAAGGTGCAGCCAGAGACTCCGTCGCTGACCATTCATGGGCTGTGGCCCTCATATACACAGAAGCGAAACGGCAAGAAAGGACCTGAATACTGTGCGACCAGCGAGCCCGATCAATGCACCATTGCAGCCGGCGACACCGTACCCACCGGGATTTCCAGCGACTTTCTGAAGTATTGGCCTGGGGCACTGGACTGCCTTGATGGCCATGAGTGGCGTAAGCATGGGAGCTGCAGCGGCCTTACCAAGGATGACTACTTCTCAGCCTCACTTTCACTGGCCAGGCAGATTGATGGTGGCGAGCTTGCAGATCTGCTCAGGAGGAATGCCGGTAAGGAAATTCCCCTGTCGCTAGTTCGCGAGGCAGCACAGCGAGACATCGGCGCAACAGGTGAGGCAGTCATGTTCCGATGTGCGAACGAGACCGTTGGCGACGCGCGCCCACTTCTGGAGGTGCGTTACTGCCTTGCACATCCAAAGACCAATGCGGCACCCACATCGTTCGTGAGCTGCGAACGCCTTCGGCAGGCAGACAAGTCTTGTGTGGGAAGTGACTACTTGAAGGTCTACACGCGGTAGGTGATTGGTGTTGATGCCCGTTCAGCACCAATTACAAAAAGCTGAAAATTGAATCGGACTTATCGGCTTCGCATGTCAGCGAGTGCCAACGGAAGTGAACAGATGGTTTGGAGGGAGGTCGCATGAACGTGGACAACAAGTTTGTTACTGCGGTTACGCTTGCAACTATGGGCGCTCTGCTTGCAGCTTGTGCGACACCTACACCAGATCTCTTCATTAAGCGGGAAGTGGACCATGCCGAGGAGGTGGCCGACATATATGTCACGCCTTATCACGCCATCCCATTTTCGGACATCGCGGACAAGCTTGAGCCTAAACATGCGCTGACGACGGAAGCGGCTAGGGGTATGGCTTCAATTGCGACGCAAAGCTTGGTTTCGCAATTTCTGTCCCAGCAAATTGCAGCGCTAACCTTGGCGCTACCAACTCGTACTCGATCTGAAACCACTACACAGCTCGCAGATGGTACAACTACAACTACTGGATCCGCTGTTCGCGGTTCGGCCGCCATCCCCACCGCGCCCACTGTCACGCCGCTACCCGATACCGCTCTCGCACCTTCGATCGGCACAATCACGAGCGGCATTGATGCACAAACGCAACTCGTCGCTGGTACATCGGTATTTCAATCAGCACAGTTGCTAGACAATCAGATCAGCAAGGCGTACTACCCGCCGGGCTACACTGCACATCTGGTCACGCTTCAGATTAATGTTCAGCCGCGGTCAGTCGGACTCCCCTACGACGCCTATGTAGATGTTTCATTTCTGCCATCAACGCTTGCGCTCTCGATTAGCTCAAGCCCGCCAGAATCGATTACCGCTTCGGACAAGCCGCCTTTCATCGTCAAGCCACTCGTCATCACAGAGGCGCTGGAGTCTGCAAATGTAGCCAAGAGTGTTGAGGAAATCAGACAGCTAGCGCTGGCCGTTTCCGGAAATCTCGGAAGAGCTGGTCTGTTTGGTGGCCTTAGCTCCGGCAGTGACCAATTGCGTTCGGTTACAGGGACTGATCGGAACAGCTTGGTTTCGCTTGGCTCAGTGAGTGAGCACACGATTCGCATCCGATTGGGCGCCCAGCTTCAAGGCTCCAGCGGTCGATCACTTGTCCCGCGAACGCACAACGTCTCCGTCGTGCTGTTTGCGAGGCATGACGATACCGTCAAACTGAACCGCGCTTCAATGGTTACCCGGTCGACCTTTGTTCATACCGAAAACGGGAATGAACTTGAAACACGGCGAAATTCCACTGAGCTTGCAAACAAGGTACGTGGCTCACTGAGCAAGTACGGCTACAGATTGACCAACAAATGCCAGAAGGCGTTTGAAATGGTGAGCGGAGCCGAAAACGCCGAAGAGAGCGTCAAGGCACACCTTCCGCTTGTTCGTGCTTTGGGTCGCCAAGACTATCGCACGGTCTTGAGCTGCATTCGATATGAAGAGATGGAGGAAAGTGAGTATCAAATTGAAAAATCCATCGAAACTCGCCGAGACTCAAGAATTGAATATCCATCGCTACGGGAGGTTCGTATCAAGCGATTATTTGCCGATCTCATGCTTCTCCAAAGCGGATCTCGTTACTCGACTTCAGACATTGATCTGAAGGCGCCAAGGAATCCTCTGCTCCCACCCAGGGGTCAGCTCATATTTGTTTTGGATGATGGTGAGTCAGCAGCAACAATGACGGTTCGAGGAGGTCGTGCCCTCAACGTCAATGTCCTAAAGGCAGAGCTTTTGGTGAGCCCCAACTGCCCTTGCCAACGATCGCGCGTCCTAATGCCTGTTTCTCTGGGCGTTTCAAAAACAGGTGAAGAGATTCAGCTTTCATTCCCCTCCCTAATTGGCGCAAATCTTCTCGAAGGACTCAGGACGCCGATTAATGACGAGGGTTCCGGATCTCTGAATCTAAAACTCGTCATGGGCGACTCAACCGCAAGTAAGACCGAGCATTACCATCAGTTTGCATGGGTCGCGCAGCAAGCCACGAAGCCACAGTCCAATCCGGTCAAGGTGGCAGTTAGCTCACTGATCTCAGATTCTGAAGGCAAGGCAGTATTTTCTATCCAGATTGGCGAGTCGAAGCCTCAAGTGCTTGCGTATATTGCGATTGAAGGGGCCGACGTTAGCGATACAGCGCCGTCATCTACCTTGAGCCGCAATGCGAAGGGAATTGGCGTTGCTGGAGTGGGTGTCGGGACGATCTCCGTGCGCAATCTATCCTCAACCCGGCCCGTCATCATTAAGGCATATGACTCAAGCGACAAAGAAATTGGTAAGGCGGTTCAGCTTTTTGTGGAGCGCCCCCTGGCGATACGATAGGGAGTTGGATTGGCGTCATAGACAAAACGGCAACGTACTGGGCAGACATCCAGTATGAAACGGAGGCATCCCCCATGTTCGATTAGCGGCCATCGAGCCCTTTCAGGCGCACTGGCCGGTCGAGGGATTCACTTTTTGAGCTGTCACCAAATCGTCACTCCTATACTCCAACGATTGGCACGATGTAACGTTCCCCAGTTGCCAAGGTCACAGCATCATTGGCGTGGTTGTTGGTGATCAAGCATAGGTACCTCGATTCCTGAGCTTCTTGCGCACCACCTGGTAACTGATTCGACTCAGCATTGGATAAATTGCGAATGCCCCTGAATTGCGTTAGATCGGCCTGAGCACTCTTCATCAACAACCGCTGAGCGCTATCGGTGGAATCTAACGAATGGCGGCCTACGCGAGCGAACAATCACCAACAGATCGGGAGAAGTACACGGATGCTGAGGTAGCAGCCAGAGCTGCGCGAACGGCTCTTTGGCGTGACAACCATCCCCAGCCCCCTTGGGACTTTCGTCGCCAGAACAGTAACAAGGTCGCCGACGAACTCGGTCGCGCCCACGGTAGGCAATGACTTGGGCATTGATTGCGGCTAGGCTGATCCTTCGGGCGCATGAGGTATAGCTGCAACAGACTCCAGCTCGCCAATTTCTTCGTCCTCCTCGTCCGAGGCCATATCTAGTAGCGCTGCCGGGATGGGTGATTTTGGTCTGACGCCAAGCTTTCGCAGCTTGTCTGTGCTCCTCACAAGATTTCCCCTGCCAGAAACTAGCTTGCTCTCCGCTGCCTGGAAGGCGGCCTGCGCTTTGTCGAGCCGGTCCCCAACGCTTTTCAGGTCCTCCGCAAATCCGACAAATTTGTCATAGAGACTCCCCGCCTGGCGCGCAATTTCCTGGGCGTTTTTGTTCTGGTATTCGTAGCGCCAAACATGCGCGATCGTGCGCAGGGCCATCAAGAGCGTGCTGGGGTAGACAATGATCACATTCTTGTTGAGCGCATCCTGGGTCAAAGTGGGGTCCGCCTGAATCGCTATTGAGTAGGCGGATTCAATGGGCACAAACATGATCACGAAATCAACGCTTTTGAGCGCGTAGATATTCTGATAGTCGCGTTTACTCAAGCCCGTCATGTGCGCACGAACCGACGCGACATGCTGCGTAAGCTCCGACTGGCGATCCGCATCATTCGCAGCAGCGATATAGCGCTCGTAGCTGGTGAGTGACACCTTGCTATCGATGACCATGTTTCGCTGTTCGGGCAGGTCCAGAATCACATCTGGCCGCAGGCGATTGCCGTCATCGTCCTTCAGGCTCTGTTGAACGCGGTACTCCCGATCTCTTGTTAAGCCTGCCATTTCAAGTGCGCGTTCCAAGACCATTTCACCCCAATTGCCCTGGGCTTTCGACTCTCCTTTAAGTGCACGGGTCAGATTTGTGGTGTCCTCACTGATGCGAGCATTGGCTTCGACCAGCTTGATGATTTCCGTTTTGAGCGCGGTGCGCTGCTGTGTCTCGTTGTCATAGACGGTTTGGACTTTGGTTTCGAAGTCCTTCAGCTTTTCACCTAACGGACCGAGCAGCGCGGTCAGCTGCTGTTGATTGAGTTGCGTGAAGCGCTCAGACTTTTCTTCCAGAATGCGATTGGCGAGAACCTGGAATTGATTCGTTAAGGCCTCCTTGGCCTGCTCAAGCAGTTCGAGCTTCTCTTCGAACTTGCTCTTGTCAGCCTCAAGCTGGGTTTCCAGCTCAACCTTGGCAGTTGCCAGGGAATCTCGGCTGGTTCTGATTTGATCCAACTCGGAGTTGGCGATGCTCAAGCGGCTTTCCAGGTCGCTGGCTCGTCGTTGCTCGGCTTCCAGTTCGGACTTGGCTTGCACTGAGCTTTCTGAAAGTTGATCGCGCGCTTGCCTTAGCGCATCTCTTTCATTGCTTGTCAGCGCTTGCTGCGATTCGGCCACCGCGAGTCGAGCAGAAAGATCCGCCTTCTCTTGAGTCAATCGGGCGATGTCCTCCCGCGATTGTCCCGTCGCCAGGTTGGCACTTTCCAAGCGTTCCTGAAGCTCTTGGGTTTCTCTCTCCAACGCATCAATGCGCGGTAGCCGTGCTTCTGCGGATGCTTTGCTCTCGGCCAGTTGATCGCGCTCCTTGTCCAGCGCAACGAGCCGCTCTTCGACAGCTTTTCGTTCCCGTTCCTCCTTCGCCAAGGCGTCTTTGAGCGTTGTCTGCGAAGCCTCCAAGGTTGCGAGGGCTGCTTGGAGGTCGGCCCGGGCCACGGTAACCGCCAGCTCAGTTTGCTTGCGCTGCATGAACCAACCGGCGCCAAATCCGAGTCCAAGACCAATCAATAGGGACACGATGGTGATCGATTCCATTTCTGCCTCACAATTCCGATGATCAGTAACATGCTGTATTTAATAGATTAATTCATTCCGAGCGCATTGTCAGTGTTGCGGGAGGTCAATATTATTGCCTTTACAAGTTTACATTATTATAATCGCGTAAAATTGGAAGGGTCAGAATGTTTGTTGATGAAATAAGGCGTTTGGGCGGGTACCCGGATCGCGGATGGCGGGGTCGAGCGGCCGCTCGTTTGAATATCTCGCGACCGACCTTTGCCCGTTACCTCAGTCTGGCCGAATCCGGGATGGAGCATGAAATTCCGGAGTCGATTTGGGAAGCGCTTGGTATCGCGCGGCCTCAGCCTGCACCGATTAAAGAGTGGGGGCAGGACGCGCCAACCGAAATGGTGATCTTGTTTGCTGCGGGCCTCAGCAAGCTGCAGGAGCAAGTTGACCGTGATGGTCGGGTGTTTGCTCCGTACCCCGTGGAGCTGATGCGGGCGTTCAACATCGCCAGCGCCCACAACTTCGCCCATGCCACCCAATATCCCATCAGCCTGTCGGAGCTTTTGGCAGCGGGACATCGTCCCATCTATGAATGGTGCGAGGCCTTTGGTGGTGATAAGCATGAGTCGTACTACACGGCTGAGCTTCTGTGCAATGGCGCGATTACTCAAGATTGCCTGGAGTTGAGCGCATTCGCCGTCGAAGACGAAGAAGAGCGCTTTTACTCGGTCTTGCAGGGGCAGTGCAATCTGCTGCCGGATGATCAGGCACAAAGGTTGTACCGGGCATGGCGCAAGGTGGTGATTGAAAGGCCTGTTGTATCGGCCAAGGCTGAGTTTCTGCAAGACCCGGACTTAGCCCTCCATATCCAGGCTACCAATGCGCTGATCGATCAATTCTACGCGCCGATCCCAGCGGCCTCGGTTGCAGGACACCAGCTTGATCTCTGTCCGCTGAGCAAGACCCGGGTGATCAAGACACGCACGGGCTGGCAAAGTGAAATGCGTGATCCGCGTGCCCGGATAAAGCTTGAAAGAGATGGCCCGTTGAAAGTCCCCTATCTTTCGGGGGCGCTGGAACTGAAGCGCGCTGCTCGAATGTTCTGGACGTTCCCGGGCATCCATGAGATTGAACTGGCCGCAGAGCTGACCAACAAGGGGTGGGAGGTCGAGTTGTGGCCAAACCTTGATGCCGCCGACTTGGTGGCTCGACACAAGGTACGCAAGGAGCGATACGCGGTGGACGTGAAGGACTATCTCTCCCCGGCGAGGCTTGCGCGGTCATTTGCGGGCTTTGCGCGTTTCAAACATCACCGGCAGTACATCGTTATCCCAGACTACCAGCAAGCACGGACGCCGGACTACCTTGAGTCATTCAAGCGAGTACGGGCCGCAAAACTCAAGGCCACGGTGCAGATTGTGACGGCAAGTAAGTTTGTGGAACAGTTGGGAGACGGCCGTGCGTGACGCAAGAAAATTTTTGGAGCAGTACCGGCTGAAAAGTTTGATGCTCGACCGCGCCCCACGCGATCCCAAGCTTCGAGATGTCGCATCGGTGGAACTCTGCCTGGCCTTTCTCCATCGGCACTTTCCCGGTCAGTCTGTCGAGGCGATGCCATTTCTACTGCAGGGTCACCTCTCCGCGTCGCTGACTGATGTCCAGCAGACGCAGCTCTTTGTCCTCCGGCAACTCACGGCGAATCTGGCGAGCCGCCTGGCCTGGCGAAAGGCGCTGGATACCCACTTACAGTTTTCGGGAGTCACGGCCTATGTGGTGGCGGATGGTCGCATAGAGCCACGCCCCTCTGCCCCACTCGGCCTCGCAGAGTTGTTGTTTGAAACCATGTCGAACATTTCAGACTACTCGCATCGAGAACTTCGTCTTGCACACGGCAACAGCGTTTCGTTCAAGGCCCATGACCAGGAGGAAGGCCGCAAGTACACATTCTGGTTGCCCACGATTGAAGAGAATCGCCCAGAGCGGTTGCAGCTCAGATCCCGGAGCGTGAACCCACCCATCGTCATTGCGCGAAACGCACTTCTCAGAATGGCGGAGAGTGTGGACCAGCGCGAGGCCGCCCCGGACTTCCCGGCATGGATCAAACCGTTGCATCTTCACTCTCGCTTGAAGAAGGTTGAAATTGAGAACGTCGCAGGCCGCTTCTATCAAGGTGATTTCCTGACGTTGGATGGTGTTCAGCATGTGGTTGGCATGCTGTCCAGCGGAAAGAGTACGTTGTTGTATGCGTTGCTCTTCATGCTGACGAGCCCCGGCTACGACAAGCGTGTTGGCGTGGTCGTTCCGGACACCGCATCGGGTGCTGCACTATTGGCAAGGCTCAAAGGCCACGGTTTGAATGATGCGATGCTGCTCAGCTCGTTCCGCCGCCGGGAAGAGCATCTCAGTGCAGTGCACTGGGCGAGCGAATCGTTCCCGCAGGACCAGCGATCAGCCGCAGGCTCTGCATTAGGTGAGCCATTCGGGCTGGCGTGCCCCCTGGAGGGATTCCAGCCAACGGCGGGCAGCAGCAATCTGAACCTGCCGAAGAACCCACTGCCGCTTTCCGAAAAGCCCTGTCATAGTTTGGAGGTGCCGGGGGCTGATACGAAGCTGACTTGCCCGCTGATTGCGAACTGCCCGTCACACGCAGAGCATGCGAAGTTGCGTCAGGCGCGGGTCATCATCATCACGCCCCAGGCATTGCTTCAAATGCGGCCCGACAAGTCTCTTGTCGCTGAGGAAATGTCCTATCCAGAGCTGCTCCAGTACTTGGTTGATGTGGTGCTTGTAGACGAGGCGGACAGTGTGCAGAGAACGTTCGACGAGTCGTTTACGCAAAAGCAGGATTTGCTCTCCTCCGAATCGGGATCTTTCGTGGCCGCCAGCATCCGGGCGCTGACGCAGGCGGTCAGCGATCGAGCGGGTGGTCAGTACATGAGTCCCTCAAATGTCGCATGGCATCGAGCCCTAAACAGATTGCAAGACAGCATATCAGCGATCTATCACTTGCTTCTTGCCTACCCTGACTCATTAACCTGGCTGACATACAAGAAGCCTTTCACCACAGCAAGCATTCTGGCAGACCTGTATGTCCAGGCGCGCAACAACTCGAGTGACAAATCAGACTTCGTCTCCGACAGACGGATACTGGAGCAGCTGGCGGTCGTTTCCAGTGCGTTGTACCAATCAACTTCTGGTGCGGAACAGGAAGAGGAAACACCCGGACGCCTTGACAGCAACATGTCCGGAGTACTCAAGTATCTGAAGCAACTCCGACTGGAGGCGGTCGAAATGGCCCTTGAGGGGCTGGATTCGAAGAACGGCACGATGAGCGCGCTTGTGAAGGCCGTCGAGTCGGGTGTTCTTTCGCTGTTCAAAATGACTGAGGCCGATGTATCCGCGAGGAAGAAGAGGAGGCTGAATCCGTACGCCCCGCCGAGACCCAGCGCTGATACTGCTTCGACCGCACGCTGCGTCCTGCTGGCGGTGTTGACCAGCGAGTGTCTGTCGAGCTACGCGTATCTGGTGCGCCATCAAGGAGCAGTGGAAGAGGACTTTGGTCTCTCTGGGGAGTCTGCGTTCAGGCGCGCCCGTCATCTGATCGATCTCTACGGAAGCATTCTTCCGCGTCCATTGCTCGGTACCGTATTCGGGCTCATGTACGACCAATCGAGTTCCGAAAGTGGTCAAGGGGGAACGCTGCGACTCATCAATCATCTGGGAGTTGGCCGTTATCTCCTCACCCACTTTGATCGCCTTCTGCGCCACGCAGCGGTTGCGGGACCGCATACGCTTCTAGTGTCAGGTACGAGCTGGGCCGGCGGAAACAGTCCAACGGCTTCGCCTACCTATGACATACAAGTCCCAGTCCACGCCATCTTGCGGCAACCGGATGCGGAAGTTCAGGCAATCCACAAAAGCAGGTTTGAACTAGTTTCCATCCTCGATACTCCCGTCGCAGTATCGGGAAGTCTTGTCAAAGACAGAAGGATTCTCCTCGCCAGAATGGCTGAGCGCTTAGGCAAGCCTGGTGCATCGGGACAATCCATGTTGTGCAAGAAATGGGATCAGCTGGCAGACGACGAAGCATTTCAGATGGCATCCCGCCGTCGTGCGCTGATTGTGACCAACAACTACGACGACGCACGTATTGTTGCGAACGCGCTCTCGGCGTCAGCTGGATCCCTGCATCGCGTCTACTGCCTCATATCAGACAGCTTGGCCCGGACGGGGGAGCTGCAAAAGCATTCGCATCGCATAGACGCCGAATACAGTAAGCAGGTCGTCTGGCTGCCGCGCTCCCAAGTCGAAGAATTCGGTGCCAGCGAGGAAGGCGCTGTTCTTGTCGCACCCCTACTGCCAATCTCCCGTGGGCACAACATCGTGACGAACCAACCGCAGCCTGTTGCCGCGATCAGCGCCATCTACTTTCTCCATCGGCCACATCCCCGACCCGACGATTTGGATGGCATCACGGGCGCGGTAAATCGGGCCGCAATGGAAATTGAGTCTGGCAACATTCGTCCCGATCATGATCACGCAGAACTGAACCTCACCGCCCGTTGGGCGGGCATGCAACTCAGAACTGCGCTCGATGAAGGCTTTGGGTTGAGATCTTCCTATCAACTCATGTCGACGGAGGCGCGTGAACAGTACTCGTGGGATTTGATCACTCGTCTCTGGCAGACGATTGGCCGAGGGATACGAACGGGCGTGCCGGTCTATGTCGGATTTGCAGACAAGCAATTTGCGCCAGGCTTGTTTGACGATCAGGCGGACACTGCCAAGTCGAGTTGCCTCGTTCAATGTGTGGCAACCCTTCAGGCAGCCATTGAGAGTACTGAAAATCAAGTCGCGGAAAAGTTGTATGGCGCGTTCAGTGAGGCATTGGCCAAGATGATTGACGAAGGCAAACGAGCAGCGGAAGCGAGCCGTGTTGCAAACAAGGAGGCTGCATGAGCGACGCTGGCGAAAAGAAGAGCGCTGGACTGCCGCATCCATTTCTCTATGAGTGGGATGCGAGTACCGGGCAATCGCTTCACTATCAGGAGTTTGTGTTGCCGCCAAGAATCCATGACGTGATTCGCGAAGCGCAGAACATTGCGGATAGCAAGTCGATGAAAACGACGGGTCTTGGCCCCATTCTGAGTTGGGCGGCGCCGGAAGTGGACCTCTTTTCGGTCAAGGTTATTGAAGGCGTGAGAACCCTTCGACTGATTCTTGTGGAAGCGGAGCCAGCCAATGAAGGTGTCAAGTTGCGTGTTGGACGCGCCCTGGAGCTTTGGATCTCCTTGACCCTGCCCGCAGAAAAGCGTGTCCTCACGATTGAGGCGCTCAGAAATGCGCTTGCCAAACCTCAACAAGGCATTGGTTGGAATGAGCGCATGCCTCTTTCGTTGGAACTAGTGCCTGATAAGGACTGCGCAGTACCGTTCAATTATTTCACTTTTGATGTCATTGCACTACACGCAGCGAAGCAATTGGAAGGAAAGTTGCTGAATGACAAGAACGCAGGAGAGGGGCGATTGATTTCGACGGAACCCCGCAAGAGTGTTTTCCATGGTCAGTCGCTGATTCGTTTCGAGCCCACGTTGCTGGACACCTCAAGACAGGGACAACCTTGCTGGTTTACGGAAGTATTCACTGTGAGCGCAACGTCCACGCCAGAACAAAAGGCCGTGCGGGTAGCCGTCAACGTCGGTACCAGGCACTACGGTGACATCACGCGCTCGTCTTTTGATCCCGGTCGAGATCGTCATGTGGACATTTTCCTGCGGCCAAGTACGCTTTTGAGCGGAAAATCTGGCCGGGTGCGATGCTTTGAGTTTCCGATTGCCTGGGCGGACTTGAACAGAGTCGATGGGAAGCGTACCTGGAAAGGAAAGCAGGCGGCATTGCTGAGTCAAATGCTCCAGCTTGAGTCTGTCGATTTGGGCGACCTTCCATTGGGATTGAGTCCACTAGTTACAACCAATGTTCATGTTCTGCCTCGATTGGGAAGCATACATAGCGACAATCTTTTCGCAGGAACCGGCGTCTCAGCTGTCGAACGGCGCAGCTATCTTGACTTTCTCGATGAACAGCTTGGAGTTGCAGGCTTCAATCGCGTTCAGGTTGAACGTGTCCGTGCTCGGCCAAAGTCGGGTGCTCAGATCGAGTGGAAGGCCGAAAAATTGGTGTCGGTTGAGGACCGACGTGCGGCGCTTGTGGAGGCTGCGATGCAGAACGGAAGCAAGCCGCACGTCTCGTTTGGCCTGCTCTCTGCCAGCGCGGATGGGCTGCCATTGATGCGTGAGGCCATGGGTCGCTGGCTCGGCGAACCTTTAAAGGTCGAGGGTGACCAGCTGACCTATCCGGATGGATTGCTCATCGAGCTGAAATCTGTGCCTGCTGGCCCTTTTGCGGAGGTGGTGGATGCGGTTGATGAGGCCACAATTCCGAAAGTGGATGTCAAAAAGCGCGAGGCCATTCGCAAGAAGAAGGTGAGGGACATACGCGATCGCTACACAGCGAAGTTAGAAACATATCTTCGTACTCAAGTGGGCCTCACCGCAGGAACTCGCGCGATTCTCGTCGAAATGAGCGATCAACTCGTGGATGCCGGCGACCGGGACCCGTACCAGCTCAACTATCAGGCTGCTGCTCGACAGGGAACGGTGGTGCAGACAAGGCTGGTGTCAGCAGAAGAAGCAGATCCGGAAGCGCTGAAGGCAGTCTTTGACAAGTGCTTCCTGGACCTGCTACGGATGCTGGGAACCTCAGCGATCAAGCCGGACTCGACCCGAATGGCTGCATGGTGGGTCATCCATCGTAGTGACCCGGACTTCATCACTCCCGTTTACATGGAATTCGACCGAGGCCGCCTTTCGGCTGCCTTGCTTGATGAATCCCTGCAAGTCATGCGAGTCTCGCACCCTAAGGCGATTGGCCTGATTGCCATGCAAAAGGTTTGCAATGTGGGCAAGGAGCCTACTGACAGTCGCCAGAGAATCATTGAGCGCTTCTTCGCGGATGCCACGCCTTCAGACAATCAGCCAACGATACTCTTTGTGGATTCGTCCAATCTGAGACCGTTCGTTCCGGGGGTGGGAAACGGAGAACTGTCGCTTGGGCGCCTTGCTTTAGGCGCTGCCGGGGCTACCGCGCCGTCACGCATCATTCAAGACAACAGCGCCATATCCGTGGTTCGGCTTGCGCACGATCCTGGAAAGGCCCCCTGCTATTGGGTCGACCATGTCGACCATGGATTGACCACAGGTGTATTCCGCGAGCCTGGCGCAAAGCGCACGTTCCTAATCAGTCGAGGGTTGCCAGTTGCGCTGGATAAGGATCTCAGGGGCAGACAAGCGCGGACGACGTCACGTTTTGATGAGGAAGCAAAAGGCCGGATTCGCTACAAGGATAGGAAATTCCCCTCGCTAACGGAGATATGCATTCTGGTTCGAGGGGACGGGATCTCGGAACTGGCGCTTGCTGGTGCTGCACGCAAGCTGATGAATGCGCACCTGACAACTACTGGCAAAGATAGTACGTTGCTCCCATTTCCATTGCACGAGGCATCCCGACTTTAGGAGGAGAGAATGTCTTCCAGGCTCATCTCAGGCAGCATGCTTTACGACGTGGTGAAGTGCCCACATCGAGTCTATCTCGACAAGCACGGCGAACAGGCGTTGCGGGATGAGCCCAGTGCCTTCATAGAGATGTTGTGGGAGAAGGGCTGTATTCATGAAGGCCAAATTGTTGAGGGGATGGTGGGCCCGCTGGTCAACGTGGCGGATTGCGATCCCGAGGAAAAGGAAGCGAAAACCAGGGAGGCAATAGAAGCTGGCGCTGAAGTCATTTACAGCGGTCGAATCGTTTTCGATGACCTGGTAGGCGAGCCCGATCTCCTCAAGAGAAGTGGTGATGGCTACCGGGCAGGAGACATCAAGTCAGGTGCGGGCCTTGAAGGAGAGGTTGGGGATGGCAAGCTCAAGAAGCACTACGCACTTCAAGTTGCTCACTACACTAACATCCTGAATCAGATCGGCAAGGGCGACGGTACCCGCAACGCATTTATCATTGATCGGGATGGAAACGAAGTGCTCTATCCATTGGACGATCCTCAGGGTCCCAGGACGCCAACATCCTACTGGACGCTCTACCTTGAGAAGTTGGAGTTTGTGCGTGGCTTGGTAAATCAAAGGATTTCCTCTAGAAGTGGACTCTGCAGCCATTGCAAAGAGTGTCACTGGCAAACAGCGTGCAAGAGAGAACTGATCAATGCCGACGATTTGACACTGATATGCGAATTGGGGCCGCCAAAGCGTGACGTCTTGTATCCAGTTATACCCACGGTAAAGGCACTGAGCGAAATTGATCCATCGATCTATTTCAAAGACAACAAAAAAACCATCTTCGATGGCATCGGTCCGGACAGTCTGATCAAATTCCGTGACCGAGCGAACCTGCTTGCGATTCCAGGGTCCAAGCCGTTTGCACGGCAGCCGCTTGCGTTTCCGAATGTGGAGATTGAGGTGTTCTTCGACTTAGAAGATGACCCATTCCGCGACTTCTGCTACCTCCATGGGTTCCTTACTAGGACGAACAGTGCTGAGACCTTCGCCTACTTTTACGCTGACGAACCCGATCCGGCCGCCGAGGAACAGGCATTTGCACAAGCATGGAATCTGATTTCGAATTTGCCCGAGTCGCACGCGATCTACTATTACTCGACACATGAACGGACCTACTATAAGAAGCTCGCGACGCGTTATCCGCGTGTTTGCTCCGTCGAAGCTGTTGAAGCACTTTTCGAAGGTCCCAAGACGATTGACCTTCTTTTTGAAGTTGTCAGGCCATTCACCGAATGGCCCACGTACGATCGGTCCGTCAAAACACTTGCCAAGTACCTCGGATTCGAATGGCGCGATCAGAATCCGTCAGGCGCGGCATCCATCGAATGGTTTCAGCAGTGGCTGGATACAAACGATCCCGCAGTCAAGCAAAGAATTCTTGACTATAACGAGGACGATTGCCGCGCAATGCGAGTCCTCCTGGATGGACTGCGCGCGATTTGAGGCGGACGAACTAGCTCTTCCGAGTTTTGCCCCAAGGTGCAGGAAATGAGTGATCCGCGCTCTGTACAACCTACCTGACAACGCATCGCGTTGACGAAGTAGCGGGCGCTCAGCGATTGCTTGGCCTAGTGCGGGCCGCGAATTTTCTTCGTGTGATGGGTGCTTTGCCTAGTAGGGCAGCAACGGTTGCGGGAAGCGCGGCACTGCCGCTTTTCTCAAGAAAAGTCTTTGCCGACTTCCACTCCTCATGAGTGGGTTCGTAATGCCTGCGATAAAGATACTCGCGAACTGGATCCGCTAGCCAGAACGGCGCTTGAACTCTGCTTGAAAGCACGTACGAACTGGAAATGCCCACATCCCTGCACGTGTCCGTGAATCGCTTTGGCCAATTCTCCAGAAGCGTCTGTGCCATGCAAAGCAGCCGGAATCTCTCTTCGACAGCAAGAACTTCGAAGGAGCCTGCAGCCGTTCTCAGCGGCAGAGGTAATGGAAGCAGCCCTGTCTCACCAAGCATGTGGCTGAAAAGCTTGTATCCCGCGGTCGCCCTTGAACAGAGTAAGCCGAGAATCAGGTGGAGTCCATCGAAGAACTGCGTAGAGTAGGTAATGCGACCCTTCGGAAAGGAAATCCAACCGGCCTCAAGTGCACCATAAATTGTTTGCTGAAAGTCTATCTCCTTCGCCGACAGGCTTAAGGAGCCGAGTTGATCTGCCTCTCGTAGATCGAACTTGCAGGCAAAACAAACTGTCGCCTGGATTTCGTTTAGATGCTTATTGGAACTGTAGTCGAATTTGTGAAATGACACCGGCTCGCCACATCGGGCGCAGCGGTCGAACAAAAGAATTTGGTGATGGATGCAGGCGGTCGAGAACGCAAGTCGCCAGTGTCTTCGGTAGTAGGGAATTCCGGACCGCAAACAACGTGGGCAGTATTGCTGCCCAGGCAGTCTCCTGGTTCGAGTCTCGCGCCCGATTTGAAGAATCCACCTGCAGGTGCCTGAAGGAGGAACTCTTTCCGACAACCATCCTTCATAACTTCCAAGCGTGGTGGCAAATGCCTGCTCCAACGGCGTAGCGGTGAGCTGCAAAAGCTTGTCGAGCACTTGAGGCGGACAATTTCTGTCCGCATCCCGTATCCAGCTAAACGTCGTTCGTGGCCAATAGTAGGCACAGAAAGAGTGAAGCTTCGCGCCGTTTGCATGAGCAAGCCGGACTAGCCAGGATGTTAGCAACTCATCCGGCAGTGGCTTGAGGTGGTTGGGAAGGAGGCCTTCGCACCGCATTAACGCCTCGGACGACGGCTTGGTGGCGAAAAGTTAAGTTGCCGCAGAGACTCAACAGTAATCTTCTCCTTGCCCGATTTGATCGCAACCTCCGCAGCGAGCTTGACCACATCAATGATTTCTCCAAGCAAGCCCTCCGACATGGCGAGTATCTGCCGCTGAATCGGCTCCGATGCCAAGTCGGATTTGTGTTTCAGGTTGATGTGATTCTCTAGCGTCAGAAGAAGGGAGCCCAACTCCATGCCGAAGGACCAGTCCTTCAGGGTTACCGGAATGAATCGATTCGCGAGTTGCCGGTCCGAGTTTAGGAGGCTAAGAAGATCACTAGTGCCTGCGAGAACAATTGGAATCTTGAGTTCGTTGGCCAAGTACTTAATACCGTTAAGAATCAGTCGCTGCGTCTTCTTTCCGGTCATCATGCTGTGCGCTTCATCGACAACGAGCATTTTGGTGCCTAAGCTTCGCAAGGCGGCAACGATGCGTCTTCTTTGCTCAGCTGCGCTCTCCCGGGAATGTAGTTTGGGTGGCAGAAAAATGGCCGCCAAAATCTCCTCATAGAACGACTCAAGTCTGGATTCGTTGGGTGCCTGGATCTTGAGAACGGGAATGTGCATCAGATCTGCGTTTGGATCCGGAAGCGCTTCGTGGCGGCGATAGAAGTTGTTGAGTAGTTCTGATTTGCCGCTGTTGCTTTCCCCGATAAGTGCAATATTCGGCATTCGATTGATCTGAGGGTAGGCAAGTAGTCGTTCTAGTTCCTCTCGAATCTCTACGGCTTGAGAGTAGCCAATCCAACACCCCCGCTGGATTTTGTGGATGCGGGCAGAATCGGCAGCGGTGGATGAGGCGGGTGCGGTCAAGCTACAGTTCCTCAACCTCGTCAAATGCCCGCACTTGTGTGTGGTCAAAAGCAGGAGTCACCGCAGGTGGCATCTCGACCCTTCGGTCGCGTTTCAGCGGGCCGCCAGGCGTCGCGGCGCGATCATGAGTTCTCTTTCGTTCTCTTTCCCGGGCTACCTTCTTCGTCTGCTGCTTGGCCTTCTCTTCAATTTTGAGCATCTCTTCCCTGGCTTTGAAGAGCACATCCTCATTGATGTCATGGATGTTGAGAGCATCCAGGTATCGTCTGATCGCGTTGATCTCCCAGAGGCTTATTGCAGGGCGTGAAGGGTCAGCATAAGGAACGCGGTGATACAGGCGTGTTCTCGGATCGTAGAAATAAATGAAGCTCATGTTCCGCGGATCATATTTGATGCGGAACTGCTTGGAATTACCCTTCTCCGGGTTTTCAACGCCAATCCAAGGATTCAGGATGGGAGAGTAGTAATGGATATAGTTGAGGACGATGCCCCCCGGGTTCACTACTCGCTCCTCGAATGGCAAGAAGTCCAAGCGAAGGCGATCCTCGTCAAGGACGATTGGAATCGTGCCTATTCCCGGCTGCTGGTCATCGCCGCAAATGCCAGCGATGTACTTGCGAATTGGCGGCACTCCCAGCCCGCCGTGAACTCGATGGTGATATTCCCCCAGGATCAAATGAGCCAACCAAGACTCCAGTTCATCAAGCGTCAAGATGGCCTCGGCATCTGACCTATAGTCGCCCTTTGCCTTGGGATTGGATTTTGTGGTGCCTGGCACAGCGTGGAGTTCGGTCAGCAGAGTGCCCAAGAGCCGCTCGATGTGCCCACCGTAATGCGGCTTCTTTACCTTCCTGAATTTGATGTCGATCCCGTGCTCTTGGCATGCAAGCTTCAAGGCATTCCCGCGAAATTCTCTTGCGTTGTCAGCGTGAATTACACCCATCCGGCCAGCGCATGGCCATGGGTAGTCCAAGCCAAGGTTGGCGAGCAAATTGTGCTTTGGCAGTATTGCGTTGGCTATGCAGATACCCGTGCTGAGTGTTCCGGGTGGATCGATTGATACATACCAGCCAACAACCATTCTGGAATGGACATCGATGGCAACGGTAATCCAGGGTTTTCCGATCGCAATTCGGTCTTTCTCGTCGACAACCTCAATGTCGAGAGGTGTGTGGTCAATCTGAATAACGGAATAGGGCGTATCGGCACCGGGAAAGCTTCCTCGGCGTGGGAGCATGGCCAGGACATCATTGTGGGTGCCGCGGCTCTTCGCAGTCTGCACGGGATCCTGTTCGGCAATGCGCAGGCGGATGGACTTGAGGGAGGGTGGCCTGAGTTTCTTTCGCCGACAATAAGTCGCGACTTTGCGTTGTACCGCAGTTGGAGACGGCGCTAGTTGATCATTGAAGTCCTCTTTCAGCACTTTTGTGATGATGCCTTCAATGGAATCCGGCAAACGAGGCTTGTTGATATCGGCTCTTGTTTTGCGAATTAGTCCCGATACGACGCCCGTCTTCTTGAAGGCCTTGATCCACTGGTATATGGATGCGACGCTGTATCCGCTCGATTCGGCAAGCTCTTGGATTGCTTTGCGGCCGCAAATTGACCCGTCCAGCACAGGCTGGATAATCTTGAATTTTTCCAAGGCAGTCTCAAGCTTCTCAGCTCCAATCTCGGCGAGATCTCCGTGCTCCTCGACCGTCTCCAGGCCCGCGATGCTGGTGATGTCCGCCCCAGTTACTGGGCGGTCCACCATGGTTGATAGATTGCGCGCGATAGCCACGGTAGGACTCTCGATTCGGATGATCGCGAACTTTTCTTTACCCAGGTAAACCACTGAGCCAACTCTCAGTTGAAAAATACCTTTGGCTGGGACCTTGGTCGGTAGTTTCAGGGCCATAGCGCCCTCGGGGACCAGATCTTTGAGTTCATCGTTAACTTTTTGTCCAAGTCCGCACAAATGAGGCCGCTGAAGAGGCTGTGCCAAATGTACGGAATCATCTGCGCGCGCTTCTCAAAATCGATGGCGCCAATTGCGTCGAGCAACTGATTCGGTGTCGTCACTTCAAGTTCTTCGATGGCGTTCCAAACCAGCTTCTGACTGGCGCCTGCTTCAGGTGGAGGGGGAGAAAGGCAATCCCGAAACCGCAGGAGGAACCGAGAGTTCTCCAGCCGCGGGCCCCTGAGATGACGCTCCGTAAGTACCTTGAAGCGGAAGCCTCTGATGTAGGCCCAATGGAATGCCATCTTGAACCGGGGTCGAAGCTGCGTCCAATCTCTCCGAATGATTTCGAAGGGCTTAACCTCAACGAGCATGGGATATAGGGTCGGGTCCATCCGCTTAGCCGACTCCGTAAAGTCGATGAAGGCGTCGGGGGTATACTGACGCTGTCGACCGCTGTCATCCCGCCAGATGAGCGAAAAAGGCTGCAGCGCGTAGCGATATACCCTCGGATCTACTTCAAGCTGGGTACAAAGGTCATGTTCCAGCGACGCTTCGGCTTCCTTTGTGGGCAGGCCGCCCTTTCTCGACGCAGCATAGCCTTGTACCGCCACCCTCGATGGTCGAATCACGCGGGCAGGCACGACCTTCTCCCAGAACGATTCGTCCGGCATCCACAGCCTGTCGTATGCGTCGATCGGCTTTCGAGATTCCTGGAATGGCATAGGCTTCCGGGAGTGCTAAATTTTGTGATGGGCAATAACATTATCCAGAATAATCCTTCCCTTTGTCTAAAAAAGCGAAACTTCCCAGACAAGGAAAGCGGCCGGTTCGACCTGCCCATCGCCATCGGCATCCTCGCGGCCACGGGCCAGATCCCGGGCGACAAGTTGAAGGACCATGAATTCGCCGGTGAGCTTGCGCTGACCGGTGAGTTGCGTCCCATCCGCGGCGCGCTCGCCATGACGCTGAAGGCGCATCACGATGGACGTGCCTTCATCCTGCCGGAGGCCAACGCGCCCGAAGCGGCGCTCGTGGCCGATGCGAATATTCGCAGTGCGCGCAATCTGCTTGAGGTCTGCGCCCATCTCGCCGGACGCGAAGCGTTGCCGCAGTTTTCCGGCGCGCCCGCAGCCACCCGGCGTGATGCCGCCGACTTTGCCGAGGTGAAGGGTCAGGCCCAGGCCAAGCGCGCGCTGGAAGTCGCGGCGGCCGGCGGCCACAGCGTGCTGATGCTGGGCCCACCCGGCACCGGCAAGACCATGCTCGCGTCGCGCTTCGCCGGCATACTGCCCGAGATGACCGATGCGGAGGCCCTGGAAGCGGCCGCGGTGCAGAGTCTCTCCGGCGGCTTTCGCATCGAAAACTGGAAGCGCCGCCCGTATCGCGCGCCGCACCACACCGCATCCGGCGTAGCACTCGTGGGCGGCGGCTCCAATCCGCGTCCCGGCGAGATTTCGCTCGCCCATCACGGCGTGCTCTTCCTCGACGAACTTCCCGAGTTCGATCGCAGTGTGCTGGAGGTGTTGCGGGAGCCTTTGGAATCCGGACGCATCACCATCTCCCGCGCCGCGCGCCAGGCGGATTTCCCGGCGTCGTTCCAGCTGATCGCCGCAATGAATCCCTGTCCGTGCGGGTTCCTCGGGCACTACACCAACAAATGTCGCTGCACGCCGGATCAGGTGGCGCGCTATCGCGGCCGCATTTCCGGTCCGCTGTTGGATCGCATCGACATCCAGATCGAAGTCGCCGCCGTGCCGCAGCTGGAATTGGTGAAGGCGGCCAAGGGCGAGGCATCGGCCGACATCAAGACACGCGTCGATGCCGCAGCGCTTCGCCAGAACAACCGCCAGGGCAAACCCAATGCGCGGCTGGAAACGAAAGACATTGATGTGCTGTGCGCGCCGGACGAGACCGGCGCCGAGCTCCTGAAGCAAGCCATCACCCGCATGGGCCTGTCGGCGCGCGCTTATCACCGCATCCTCAAGGTCGCCCGCACCATCGCCGATCTGGCCGGCAGCGAGCGCGTGCAGTCCGCGCATATCGCCGAAGCCATCCAGTACCGGCGCATGGATCGCCCGTCCGCCTGATGCTCACGCCATGAAGCACGACACCGACCATCCGCATCACCAGGCACCGCGCTGGGTGCTGGCCGCCCTGCTGGCAGCACTCGCCACGCTGGGCCCCTTCGCCATCGACACGTATCTGCCTGCGTTCGACACCATGACGAAGGACTTGAACACGTCCATGCTGTCCATGCAGCAGACGCTGTCGCTGTTCCTGGCCGCGTTCGGCTTCATGTTCCTGTTCCATGGTGCGCTGTCGGACAGCTTTGGGCGGAAGCCGGTGATCCTGTGGGCCCTGGTCGTGTTCACCATCGCATCGGTGGGTTGCGCGCTGTCACGCGACGTGCAGACCTTGATCCTCTTCCGCATCCTGCAAGGCCTCTCGGTCGGCGCCGGGATGGTGGTGGGCCGGGCCATGATCCGCGACCTCTTCAGCGATGCCGAGGCGCAGAAACTGATGTCCATGGTGACGCTGTTCTTCGGGCTGGCCCCCGCGGTGGCGCCGATGGTTGGCGGCTACCTCTATGCGCATCTGGGCTGGGCGTCGATCTTCTGGTTTCTCGCGATTCTCTCGGGCGGCCTGATCCTGCTTTGCAGCCGCGAGCTGCACGAGACCCTGCCCGTGGAATCGCGCCAGTCCTTCCATCCGGTCGCGCTCATGCACGGCTATTGGGAGGTGGGTGCGAATATTCGCTTCCTGCTCCTGTCGTTCGCGGTCGGGCTCAACTTCAACGCCTTCTTTCTCTACATCGTCTCCGCGCCGGTCTACCTGCCGCAACATCTGGGCCTGGGTCCCACTGAGTATTCATGGCTCTTCGTGCCGGGCATCGCGGGCATCATGACCGGCGCCTTTATCTCCGGCCGCGTCGCAGGACGCTGGAGCAAGGAGCAAACGGTCACGCGTGCGTATGGCTTCATGATCGTCGCCGCGCTCGCCAACCTGCTGTACGTGCATCTGGCCAAACCCGCGGTACCGTGGGCCATCGTGCCGGTCTACTTCTACGCCATCGGTTCGGCACTCGCCATGCCCAGCATTTCATTGATGTCGCTGGACATGTTTCCCGCACGGCGCGGCATGTCGGCGTCCTTGCAGGGCTTCGTGTCGGGCATGGTCAATGCGACCACCGCCGGTCTCATCTCGCCCGCGCTGTCGCATTCACCGCAGTGGCTCGCCGCCGGTATGGTGGCACTCATGGCGGGCGGGCTCGCCTGTTGGACGGCCTATCTTCGCTCCACGCGCGCCGGCAAGCTTGCCTGAGTTACGCGCTCAGCTGCACCGCGAGAAATGCATCGATGGCTGCACGCGCATCCGGCTCATCCAGGCTGGGTGCGTGCCCGCGTCGCGCGACGACTCGCGCCTGCACCAGCTTTGAGTGGGCGCACATGCGATCGACGGTCGCGGCGGACAGAAGATCGGAGAGTTCCCCGCGCAATACGAGCATCGGCCGCGGTGCCAGCCCTTCAAACAGTTGCCATAGGTCCGGTGCGGCCGTGCCATCGGCCAGGCCGCGCGCAATGGCGGGATCGTAGTCCAGCATCACGCGCTCATCGATCTGGACATGCAGATTGCGCGTCATGTCCTCCCAGTCGCGCTGGGTGAAATCGGGGAAAGCGTCGGCATTGATCCGACGCACAGTCTCGGTCGCGGCCAGCCAGGTCTGCGCTTTCGCTTCACCGCCATCCTGGCCGACATAACCGGCGATGCGCTGCAGTCCCGCCGCCTCAACCTGCGGGCCGATGTCATTGATGACCACCGAGCGCACGCGTTCGGGCGCGCGGGCCAGCAGCATCATCGACATCAGTCCGCCCATGGACGTGCCGATGAGATGCACTGCCGGCAGGCGCAGCAGATCGAGCAGCTTCAGCACATCCGAAACATAGGCTTCGGGACGATACGTAGTCAGATCCGTCGCCCGATCTGACCTGCCGCGGCCCCGGGTGTCGGGCACGATGATGCGCGCCCTTGACGCGAGGTGGCGGGCGAGATTGTCGAAGTCCTTGCTGTTGCGGGTGAGTCCATGCAGACAAAGCACGGTCGGCGCGGCAGCGTCTGGGCCCGCATAGTCACGCGCATAGAGCCGCAGGCCATCGGCGCTGGTGAAAAAGACATCGGCGTAGTTCATAGGCGTGAATCTCTTCCTTTAGAATGGGCCCACGTGTCGCCTGCGCGCTGTGCCGGTCGCGACACATTCCGACCGAACACTTCATGACTTCCGCCAAACGCAAGGCCAGCACGACACCGCGCACAACGGCCGCCAAAGTGAAGGCGACGGCGAAGGCACAGCCCGGCAAGCCCCGCGGCCGGCCCAAGGCGACCGTTGGCCGGCCACGCAAGGACCTCGCGCGGCCCGATGCCGCCGACCGTATCCTCGATGCAGCGGAGGATCTCTTCTCCAAACGCGGCTTTGACGGCGTCACCATTCGCGAGGTCACCGAGCTCGCCAACGTGGACACAGCGCTGGTGCATTACTACTTCACGTCCAAGCAGGGGCTGTTTGATGCTGTGCTGGGACGGCGCGCCGAGTTGGTCTTCGCCGAGCGTATGCGCGCCTTCGATGAGCTGGATCGTGTCGGGGGACGGATCACGCTGGAGGAAGCGGTGCGCGCCTTCATCCAGCCGCTCCTGGCGCGTGCCGCGACCGGCGATCCGGGATGGAAGAATTATTTCCGTCTCCTGTCCGTGGTGAACAACGATCCCAACCATGTGGCCCAATCCGTGATGTCGTATTTCGATCCGGTGGTGCATCGCCTGATCGACGCATTGTCCCGTGCGCTGCCGAATGCGAAACGCGAGGAGCTGTTCTGGTGTTTCCACTTCCTCACCGGTTCGCTCACCCTGGCACTGTCCCGCACCGGCCGTCTCGATCGCGTCAGTGGCGGGCTGTGCAAATCCGAGGATCTTGCGGCCATCGAGCCGCGCATGGTCGAGTACTGCGCTGCCGGCATCCGTCATGTTTGCCTGCCGACCGCCAAAGTTCCGGCGAGCGCGCTGGCGAAGCCGCGTCGAACGTCCGCGGTCGGCTGACCGCGGACATCCTTCGCAGAGGCGCTGTTCCGTCTTCCGCTGATGCGGATCAGAACTTGTAGTCGACCGAAAGCGTGACCGTGCGCGGATTGCCGTAGAACGCGAGCACGCTAGGCAATGCCGTCGTGGGCAGCGTCGGGAAGTTGTAGCCGGCGATCTTGTAGCGCTTGTCCGACAGGTTCTTGCCGTGCAGGCCGACCCGCAGCTTGCTGTCGGTCGAAGTCCACACCAGGCTCGCGTCCACCAGCGTGAAGGCCTTCTGGTCCAGCGTCGGCAGGGCGAACTCGAACTGCTGGGTGTCGTCGCGGTACGAGGCGCCGCCGGTCAGCGCGAGCTTGCCGCGCTTGGCGAAAGCGCTCATCGGCCACTCGTAGGTGGCGCGAATATTCGCAGTGTTCTCCGGCGTGTTCTGGAACTTGCGCTGGCTGGCCACGTCGACATTGCCGGCACCCACGAACTTGGTGAACTTGGCATCGATGTAGCCATACATGGCGGTGATCGTGAAGGCGTCGGTGATGCGCGCCATCATTTCCAGTTCCAGGCCGTTGATCTTGGCCTTGCCCGCATTGGTGGTCACGCCAGCAAAGCTGTCATCCACGCCATCGTTGTTGGTGTCCACCGCGATGGAGCCGGGAATCTGCACTTCCTTGTAATCGCTCTTGAATACCGCACCATTGACCAGCACGCGGCCATTGTTGAACTGGGACTTGAAGCCCAGTTCATACGTGGTGATTTCTTCCGGCTTGAAGCCTTCCTTGGCTTTGGCCACGGTGAGGCCGGGCGTGGCGAGGTTCAGGCGCGGGTCAAAGCTGCCGCCTTTGAAGCCCTGGGAAATGGAGGCGTACAAGTTGTGCTCGGGGCTTGCCTTCCAGCCGATCGAGATGCGCGGCGTGAATTTCTTGTCGGTGCGATTCAGATCGCTCTTGCTGAGGTTGGTCTGGGTGGCCAGCAGCACGGCACCGGGCGTGCCCAGTTCCACCGAGCCGGCGTTGCCCAGATAGAGCTTGCGCAGAATGCTGGCCTTGCGCTCGTCCTCGGTGTAGCGGCCGCCGATGGAGACGCTCAGGTCGTTGCTTACGTCGAAGCTGGCGTCAGCGAAGATGGCCCAAGCCTTGGTGTCCACGTCGTCTTCGGTCATGGCGGTGTTCGGCAGCGCAGGCAGGTTCAGGCGCACGTCAAACTTGTTGTAGGCATTGGCATCGAGGTAGTACACACCGGCGATGCCCTGCCACTTCTTGCCGGTGTAGTTCAGCTGGAATTCCTGGCTGAACTGTTCGTTCTCATAGATGGCCGGCACGTCGAAATCGGGCGCATTGCGCGAATCAAAATCGATCGGCGCGTGCGACTTGTCCTTGCGCTTGGCCGTAACCGACTTGAACAAGAGGTCATTGCTCAGGTTGTACTCGATGGTGGCCGAGATGCCGTTGGCCTTCACTTCCTGATCACGTCCCAGCACCTTGGTCAGGTTGGCATTGGTGTCGTATTCATTGGATAGCAGCTGCTCGCCCGGACCGGCCACCACGCGATGGCCGTGACGCGGATTGGACTTGTCTTGCGAGTAGTCTCCGGCAATGCGCACGAACAGATCGCTGGATGGCGTTAATTCCAGGCTCAGGCGTGCGGCGGTGACATCCTTGTTGTAGTTCTCGTCGCCATTGCTGCGGTTGGTGCCAAAGCCATCGCGGGTGAACTTGGCCACCGTCCCGCCGATCTTGAATCCATCGGACAGGGCGGTGCTGCCGGTCAGGGCAATATCCATCTGGTTGAACGTGCCGAGAGCCGCCTTCAAGCGCAGGTCATTCTGGCTGCCGAGCTTGCGCGTCACGTATTTGATGGCGCCGCCAATGGTGTTGCGTCCGTACAGCGTACCCTGCGGGCCGCGCAGCACTTCGACGCGTTCCACGTCATAGATGTCCACGAGGGCGCCCTGCGGGCGTGCCAGATAAATGTCGTCCAGGTAGATGCCCACGCCGGATTCATAACCCGCCACCGGGTCCTGCTGGCCGACACCCCGGATGAACGAAGTCAGCGTGGAGTTGGTGCCGCGCGACGCGGTCAGGGTGGCGTTGGGAATGGTGGTTTGCAGTGCCGCGATGTCGGTGAGACCCAGCTTCGACAGCGTGTCCGCGGTGAATGCGGTCACCGAGACCGGCACGTCCTGAAGCGTCTCTTCGCGGCGGCGGGCGGTGACGGTGATCTTTTCGGTCTTGTCCTCTTCCGCCTTGGCGGGTGCGCCGGCGGGCGCGGAGGGAGCGGGCTGCTGGGCCAGCGTCTGGCCGGCCGCGAACAGGGATGCGATGACGACAGAGAGTCGCGCGACTTTCATGGAATTCTCCTCAGGATGGTTTTTGCGGTAATTCGTCGCACAGTCCTCGCGTGCTGCCGATGGCCATGCGTTCTATGTTCTTGCGCGCCGTTTCCGGTCTTCGCGATATAATTCACTACTTGATGAATTTATCGTAGCACAGTATCTTTTTGAACTGCAACCACCCCCCATTTGCGCGAGTCTGATGACGCGTGCGCGGGCGGGCCGAGGGTGCAACGCGCCGACATGCTGGCGCCGCCGCATTCCGCCAACGAGGAGACGAGATGTTGAATCTGCCGCGCCGCTGGCGGCGCGCCATGCTGTTCGCGCTGCTCGCCGTCATGCAATCCGGCGTGGTGCATGCCGAGGGTGCGCCATCGGCGAAGCCGCTCGTCATCGGCTTCATTTACGACAAGACGGGTCCGCTCGAGGCCTACATGAAGCAGACCCATGCCGGCTTCATGATGGGCCTGGATGTCGCTACCGGCGGCACCTTGCGCGTGGCGGGACGGCCCATCGTCGTGGTGGAGAAGGACAGCCATGGCAAGCCGGATATCGGCAAGGCCCAGCTGGAGAGCGCCTATGCGGATGACAAGGCCGACCTCGCCATCGTCGCGGCCTCATCCGGAGTCACCCTGTCGACGCTCCCCATCGCGGAGGAGTACAAGCGCATCCTGATCGTCGAACCGGCCGTGGCCGACAGCATCACCGGGGCCAAGTGGAACCGCTATGTGTTTCGCACCGCCCGCTCCAGTACCCAGGATGCCGTGTCCAATGCGATGGTTCTGGACAAGCCCGGCACCACCCTCGCCACGCTTGCGCAGGACAACGCCTTCGGCCGCGACGGCATCCGTGCATTCAAGCAGGCGCTGAAAACCGCGCAAGTGGCGCATGAGGAATACCTGCCACCGGCGACCTCCGACTTCACTGCGGGTGCGCAACGCATCATTGCCCGGTTAAAAAACGCGCCCGGCCGCAAGGTCCTCTTCATCATCTGGGCGGGCGGCAACCCGTTCAAGATTGCCGACCAGAATCTGGCGCGCCACGGCATCGAGATCGCCACCGGCGGCAATATCCTGGCCGCCATGGCCGCCTACAAGGCATTCCCGGGCATGGAAGGGGCGACCAACTATTACTACGAGCTGCCGAAGAATGCGATGAATGACGAGCTGGTAAAACGCCACTTCGCCCAGTTCAAGACGCCACCGGACTTCTTCACCGCAGGCGGCATGGCCGCCGCCTCTGCCGTGGTGACCGCGTTGAAGGCCACGAACGGCGACAGCAAGGGCGACCGTCTGGTGGCGGCCATGCGTGGCATGGCGTTCGACACACCGAAGGGGCGCATGATCTTCCGCGCGGAGGACCACCAGGCCCTTCAATCCATGTATCACTTCCGCATCAAGGTGGACCCGAACGTCGCCTGGGCCATTCCTGAATTGGTGCGCGAACTCACCCCCGAGATGTTGGCCATTCCCATCCAGAACACCAAGGCGCCCGGCAGGCGCTGAACCCGGAGAACTCATGACGCGAACATTCGTACTTGGAGCATGCGCGCTGTTGACGACGACGGTGCTGGGCGCGCTCCCTGCAGAGGCACAACCTGGCGCACTGCCCAAACTCAAGCTCGATTCCACGCAAACTTCCGTCTCGGGCATTTCCTCCGGCGGCTACATGGCGACGCAATTGCATGTCGCCTTCTCTTCACGCTTTCCGGTTGGCATGGCCGGCATCGCATCCGGCCCGTACGACTGCGCCGAAGCCAACGTGATGAATGCACTCGTGCGCTGCCTCGGCAATGCCGACATCCCGGTCGACGCGCTGGCGGCGTTGACCCGGAAGCGCGCCACCGAGGGCCTCGTCGATCCCATCGAGAATCTGGCCAAGGCGCGCGTCTACGTCTTCAATGGCAGCAAGGATTCTGTGGTCAAGCCGACGGCCGGGCAAGCGCTGGCCAAGTATTACGCCGCCATTGCGCCCGGTGCAGCGATCGTGCAGAAAAGTGATGTCCCGGCCGAGCATGCCTTCATTACCGATGGCCCCGGCGCCGA
Organism: Burkholderiales bacterium; assembly: GCA_033764435.1. Taxonomy (GTDB): domain Bacteria; phylum Pseudomonadota; class Gammaproteobacteria; order Burkholderiales; family Usitatibacteraceae; genus JAEUMY01. The sequence continues at coordinate 317,781 of JANRIX010000010.1, read as the reverse complement.
ATGCACGGCCAAGGCGGCCCCGTGGCTGAACAACTGCGGCTTCGATCTGGCGGGCGCGGTGCTCTCGCATCTGTACGGGAAACTCGAACCGCGCAGCGACAAGGCAACGGGCACCTTGCATGAGATCCAACAGGCGGACGACAAGCTGCCCAGCCTCGACAGCAAGGCCTGGGTGTACGTGCCGAAGTCGTGTGCCGAAGGGGCCACCTGCCGCCTGCATGTTGCCCTGCATGGCTGTCGCCATAACGCACTCACGGTCGGCGAAAGTTTCGTGCGCGACGCCGGCTACAACCGCTGGGCCGACAGTAACCGTGTGGTGGTGCTGTATCCGCAAACCGGCAAGGCCGCCGTCAATGCGTGCTGGGACTGGTGGGGCTACAGCAGCCCTGACTATGCGACGAAGAAGTCGCCGCAGATGCAGGCCATCCTCGGCATGATGGATCGTCTTTCCATGCAGACATCCGGCACGGCGAAGTGACAGCAGGCGTGCAGCCCGTTTCCAACCACCGCGGCCATCTGGAAACGCAAGGCCTCTCGGTCAGCTTCGGCGGCCATCAGGCCGTGCGCGAGGTGTCGTGCCGCTTCACACCCGGCACGCTCACCTGCATTGTTGGCCCCAACGGCGCGGGCAAGACGACCTACTTCAACCTCATCTCCGGGCAGATCCCGTCCACCGCCGGTCGCGTGCTGCTGGATGGTGCGGACCTCACCCGCCTGCCCGCCTCGGCCCGTGCTCAGGCCGGGCTGGGCCGCGCGTTCCAGCTCACCAATCTTTTTCCCGGATTGTCAGTGCGTGAGAATATTCGCCTCGCCGTGCAGGCCGCACGCAAGGGCCCGCATCGGCGCGGCTTCAATCTGTGGAGCATCGCAAGCGACCATACAGCGGTGAATGAAGAGGCCGACCGCCTGCTTGAATCGGTGTCCATGACGCCGCTGGCCGCGAGTGCCGCCGCCAGCCTCTCGCACGGCAACCAGCGCAAGCTGGAAGTGGCCTTGATGATGGCGCTCGACCCGGCGGTGTACATGTTCGATGAACCCACTGCCGGCATGAGTGCCGACGACACGCCCGTGGTGCTGGATCTCATCCGCGCACTGCGCGCGAAGGGCGACCGCACGCTGCTGCTGGTGGAACACAAGATGGACGTGGTGCGCGAACTGGCGGACCGTATCATCGTGCTGCATCAGGGTGCCCTGGTGGCCGATGGCGATCCCGCCACGGTGATGGCCTCGCCCGTGGTGCAGGAAGCCTACCTCGGCAGCGCAGCCGACGCGGGGGTGGAATGAGTTCACCTGCCACACCGCTACTTGAAATGGCCGGCGTGCACACGCACATCGGCGCGTATCACATCCTGCATGGCGTGGATCTTGTCGTGCCCAAGGGCCAGGTCACCCTGCTGCTGGGCCGCAATGGCGCGGGCAAGACCACCACGCTGCGCACCCTGATGGGCCTGTGGGGTGCAAGCCAGGGCAGCATCCGCTGGACCGGACAGGACATCACCGCCACCGATACCGCCAGCCGCGCACGCCTGGGCATCGGTTACGTGCCGGAGTCCATGGCGGTCTTCGCCGACCTCACCGTGGCCGAGAACCTGCTGCTGGCCGCGCACCAGGCGTCGCGCATGGAAGACGTGGATGCCCGGCGGTTGCAATGGATCAAGCAACTCTTTCCGGCGGTGGAAACCTTCTGGCATTACCCGGCAGGCAAACTCTCTGGCGGACAGAAGCAGATGGTGGCCGTGGCGCGCGCCGTGATCGAGCCGCGCGAACTGCTGGTGATTGATGAACCCAGCAAGGGCCTCGCCCCCGCCATCGTGGCCAATCTGCTGGAAGCGCTGCAGGAGGTGAAGCGCCAGGGCACCACCATCCTGCTGGTGGAACAGAATCTCGGCTTCGCACGCCGCCTGGGCGATCACGTGGCAGTGATGGAGGACGGCCGCATCGTGCATGCCGCCTCGCAGGCGGACTTCATCGCGGATCAGGCCGCGCAGCAACGATATCTGGGGCTATCGCTATGAGCACTTCAACCACCGCGCCCACCCCCGCAACGCCGGCGGTGCCACCCGCACCGAAGCGCGACTGGATTCCCGTGCTGCTGGTGCCGGCGTTGGCCTTGCTGGGGCTGCCCTTCATCGCCGATGTGCCGGTGTGGCTCACACTCACGCTCGCCGGCCTTGCGATGGGCATGATCATTTTCATCATCGCCTCCGGCCTCACGCTGGTGTTCGGCCTGATGGACGTGCTCAATTTCGGCCACGGCGTGTTCATCGCGCTGGGTGCCTTCGTGGCCACCACGGTGTTCGCGCTGCTGGGCGGCTGGGTGAAGTCGCCGGATGCGATCACGCAACTGGCTGCGGTGTTCGCCGCCATGCTGGCCGCCATGCTGCTGGCCGGCGCCATCGGCCTGGTGTTCGAGCGGCTGCTGGTGCGTCCCGTGTATGGCCTGCATCTCAAGCAGATCCTCATCACCATGGGCGGCATGATCATCGGCGAGGAGCTCATCAAGGTGTTCTGGGGCGCGCATCAGGTACCGCTGGAGCCGCCCATGATTCTGCGCGGCTCGCTCAGCATTGGCGAGGCCGGCATCGAGACCTACCGAATATTCGCAACCGTCATCGGGTTGGTGGTGTTTGCAGCCTTGGTGTGGGTGCTGTCGCGCACCAAGATTGGCCTGCTCATCCGCGCGGGTGTGGAGAACGGCGAGATGGTGGAGTCGCTCGGCTACCGCATCCGCCGTCTGTTTGTGGCGGTGTTCGTGGCCGGGAGTGCCCTGGCCGGGCTGGGCGGTGTGCTGTGGGGCCTGTACCAGCAGAACGTGATTCCGCAGATCGGCTCGCAGGTGAACATCCTCATCTTCATCGTCATCATCATCGGCGGTCTGGGGTCCATTTCAGGGGCGCTCATCGGCGCACTGCTGGTGGGCCTCCTGGCCAATTACGCGGGTTTTCTCGCGCCAAAGGCAGCGCTGTTTTCCAATATCGCGCTCATGGTCATCATTCTCGTCTGGCGTCCGGGTGGCCTGTACCCGGTGGCCAAGCGCTGAGGGGTACCCATGATTAGCCGACTGCTTTCCCACGATCTGCCCAACAGCCGCATCCTCGCCTTTATCCTTGGTGCACTGTTCCTCGCGCTGCTCTTCGCGCCGTTCTGGGTGCCCAGCATCAAGGCGCTCAACCTGGCCGCGAAAGTATTGATCTTCATCCTGCTGGTGGCGAGCTTCGACCTGCTGCTGGGCTACACCGGCATCGTGAGCTTCGCCCACACCATGTTCTTCGGCATCGGCGCCTACGGTGTTGCGATTGCCACCAACGCCTGGGGACCCAGCTGGAGTGCGGTCATCACCGGCGCCCTGGCGGCGCTGGGGCTCTCTGCCGTGCTGGCGTTGGCGATTGCGCTGTTTAGCTTGCGGGTGCGTGCCATCTTCTTTGCCATGATCACGCTCGCCATGGCGGCGGCGTTTCAGACACTGGCCTCGCAGCTGTCGGACATCACCGGTGGCGAGGACGGCCTCAACTTCCGCCTGCCCGAGCTGCTCAATCCCTCGACGGTGTGGTGGGAGGGCAATCCCTTCGGGATTAACTTCAACGGCAAGATGCTGACCTACTACCTCATCTTCGTCGCCGTGCTGCTGCTGTTCCTTGCGCTGCTGCGCATCGTGAACTCACCCTTCGGCAGCGTGCTGAAAGCCATTCGCGAAAACGAATTCCGCGCCGAGGCGCTGGGCTATCGCGTGGTGCACTTCCGCGCACTGTCCAGCGTGCTATCCGCGCTCTTCGCCACGGCGGCCGGCGTGCTGCTGGCGCTGTGGCTGCGCTACAACGGGCCGGACACCTCGCTGTCGTTTGAAATCATGCTCGACATCCTGCTCATCCTCGTCATCGGCGGCATGGGTTCGATGTACGGCTCGATCATCGGTACAGTGATCTTCATCCTGGCGCAAGGCTATCTTCAGGATCTGCTGCGCATGGCCTCCGGCCTGGCGAAAGGCATTCCCTTCCTGCCCGCGTTGCTGTCGCCGGACCGCTGGCTGCTGTGGCTGGGATTGATGTTCGTGCTGGCGGTGTATTTCTTCCCGCAAGGGATTGTCGGCAAGCTGCGCGAAAAGAAGCCGTAGCGATTACTTGTCGGTCGCTTTCAGCTGAGCTGGCGGCAATACGTTTCCCGCGCCAGCCACAACATCACCAGCGCCAGCGCACCCCAGATGAACATGAGCGAGAACGCGGACTGATAGGCTGCAAGGTCGTAGATCCGAACGCCGTTGGCCACTGCGCCGGTCCAGCGCAAGTCCAGCACCCAGCCGATGACGGGCTGCATCACCATGCCGCCGGTCATGACGCCCATGTTGACGATGCCGGATGCCGTGCCGGCCAGCGCCGGCGGCACGGACTCCTTTGCGTAGGCAAACACGATGATGAAGCCAGCGCCCACGAAGCCGGTCACGATCAGCAGTGTCACCAGCACGGCGTAGGGCAGCGCCGGGATGAACACCAGCACCGCCCAGAGCGCCATGGTCACGATCACGCCAATGACAAAGAGCGGCTTGCGCCGTCCCAACCGTTCGGACAGCGGACCATACGTCATGCTGCCGATGGCCCACGCCACCAGCATCACCGAGCACAGCCCGGCCGCGTGGGCCTTGGTCAGGCCATAGTGCGTGGTGAGGAAGGGCACCCCCCACAATCCGGCGAAGGACAGCACGATGCCGGAGAACGCACCCGGCACGAAGAACAGCAGCGCGGTGTTGCGATAGCTGAACACGGCCTTGAGCGACTGCATGACCGACAGCGCCGGCGCGTCGTCCTCGTGGCCGGTGAAATGCGAGGCATAGCCCTTGTCCATTGGATCGTCGCGGACGATCCACCAGATGGCCACCGCCAGGAGCGCGGTGAACGCCGCACTCGCCACCATCACCTCGCGCCAGCCGAAGCCATCGACTAGCCAGCGCAGAGGCGCCCCGGCCAGCACCCCGCCCACGACGCCGACCGTCAACGCGATGCCGCTGGTCAGCGCGAACTGCCGCGGTGCCATCCAGTGCGCCGCGAGTTTCAGCATGCACACGAAGGCCACCCCAACCGAGCCACCGATGAGAAACCGTCCGGTGTTGGCCCAGGCGAGTGACGGCGCCATGGCGAACACCAGTGTGCCGAGTGCGGCGATGACGCAGCCCAGCGTGAGGAGCTTGCGCGCGCCCCAGCGATCCACCAAGAGCCCGGTGGGAATCTGGAACCCGACGTAGCTGTAAAAGTAGAACGCGGAGAGGTTGCCGAGCGATGTCGCCGTCAGCGCAAACTCGGACGTGAGTTCATTGGCGATGACCGCGGGCGCCACCCGCTGGTAGAACGCGATGAAATACAGCGCCGCACCCAGTCCCCAGATTGTCCAGGCGAGCGAGGCCGGCGGCAGGCTGCGCGGGCTCGACGCGTCAGCCACGTCGTTCCGTGGCGTTTTCCAGCGCGCGCTCGCGCATGTACAGGAACGCCGGCAGCGCGAAAGAGAGGCCGATGAAAATATTGGTCAGGATGTAGAACCACCAATGGCGCATGCCCAGCCGGCGTGACTCGGTGATGAGGAAGGGCCAGAACGCGATGCAGGCGATGGTGAAGTCAGCGAGCGTTGCGGCCGCGATCGGGCTGCCCCAGGCCAGGCTCAACGCGCTGCTGCTGCCGGGCGCCCATTCGAGATAGCCGAAGTAGACGGCGTAGGGGGTGATGGCGCCGACAATGGCGAGGAGGAGGTAGAACGCTTTCATGTGGGCCGTGCCGGACTGTCAGCACTGCTCCCAGGGCAATCCTTCCTTGCGCCACCCGCCCAGCTTGCCGCGCTGGTGGTTCTCGTCCAGATCGCCTTCGAAGCCTTCCAGCACGTTGTACACGTGGGTGAAGCCGGCCTTCTCCAGCGCGGCGCCCGCCTCGAGCGTGCGATTGCCGGAGCGGCAGATGAGCACGATGGGACGCGTGGTGGTGTTGCCCGCTGCCTTCTTCACCTGGCCCACGAAATGCGGATTGACGTCCCAGTCCGGGCCGTCGTTCCACGGAATCATGATGGCGCCGACCGGGTGGCCGACAAACAGGAATTCCATTTCGCTTCTGCAGTCGACGAACACGGCGTTCGGATTCTGATGCAGGAAGTCGTAGGCTTCTTTGGGTTTGAGGTGGTCCATGCGGTCGATTATAGCGAGGTGCGCCGGGGTGTCGGTGACCCGGCAGGGCGACGCTTGATACTGGTTTGGTTTGACCCGCCGCAACACTTGGCGTGAGGGCTGCATGCAATAATGAATCGAGCCCTTCGGAGTGACCGCCATGAACGCCCCGCACGACGCGAATATTGTTGATGAATCGGCTGAAGCGATTCCCAATCCCTTCGGGACCGCCTCCGGCGTCCAGTCGAAGTCCTTGGGGACTTCGCCTAGTCGCAATACCGCCTTCGATGCGCAGATTGCCGCGCTGACCGATCAACTGGAAGCGAAGCTCCTGGCCTGGCGCCGCGACTTCCACGCCAACCCGGAGCTGGGCAATCGCGAGGCGCGCACTGGCGCCATCGTGGCCGAGCATTTGCGGAAGCTCGGCTTTGACGAAGTCCGCGACAAGGTGGCCTACACCGGCGTGGTGGGCGTATTGAAGGGCGGCAAGCCCGGGCCGTGCGTGGCGCTGCGTGCGGACATGGACGCGCTGCCGGTCACCGAAGAAGTGGATGTGCCGTTTGCGTCCAAGGTGCGTACCGTCTGGAACGGCACCGATACCGGTGTGATGCACGCCTGCGGTCACGATGCGCATACCGCGATTCTCATGACCGTGGCCGAGGTGCTTGCGAATATTCGCAAGGAGATCGCAGGCACGGTTGTCTTCATCTTCCAGCCCGCCGAGGAAATGCCGCCCGACGGAGAGGAAGGCGGTGCCGCGCTCATGATCAAGGAAGGCTGCCTCGACAACCCGCGGCCCGACGCCATCTTCGGCCTGCACATCACGTCCATCATGAATTCGGGACAGATCGGGTTCCGACCCGGCCCCGCCATGGCGAGCGCCGACAAGTTCAAGATTTTCGTGCAAGGCACGCAAACCCACGGCGCCATGCCCTGGCGCGGCGTGGACCCCATCGTGGTCGGCTCGCAGATCGTGCTGGGTCTGCAGACCATCGTGTCGCGCAAGATGGACCTCACCAAGGAACCGTCGGTGGTGACCGTGGGCATGTTCAAGGGCGGGCTCCGCCAGAACATCATTCCGGACAGCGTGGAAATGGAAGGCACCATCCGCAGCTACGACGAGACCCAGCGTGGCGAGATTCACGAATTCGTCAAAAAGATCTCCACGCTCATCGCCGAATCCGGCGGCGCCAAGGCCAACGTGCACATCCACAAAGGCTATGACGTCACCAGCAACGATGAAAAGCTGACCGAATGGTCGGTGCCCACGCTGAAGCGCATCGCCGGCGACGCCAACGTGAATCTGATGGCCAAGGTGTGCGGCGCGGAGGACTTTTCCTGCTACCAGCAGGTCATCCCGGGCTTCTTCTATTTCATGGGTTGCACGCCTACAGACAAGGACCCGCGCTACGCTGCGCCCAATCATTCGCCGCGATTCTTCGTCGACGAGAGCGGCCTGAAACTCGGCGCCAGGACCTTGTCGGCATTGGTGCTGGATTACCTCGGTGCGTGCTGACCGGGTATGAGCTGGCCGACGCGACTCTCTGGGCGGTTGCTGGCGCTGATTGCGCTGGTGGTGCTCGTGGCAGGTTGGGTCGCAATGCAAAAACTGCGCGGCAAGCCGGCCGAATCCGTGACCGTGCAGCGCGCCGATCTGGTGCAAAGCGTGGTGGTCACCGGCCGTGTATCCAGCGAGTCGCGGGTCACCGTCGGCTCCATCATCACGGCCCGCGTGCGAGCGGTGCCGCTGCGCGAGGGCGCCAAGGTCAAGGCGGGCGATCTGCTCATTCAGCTGGAAGACACCGAGCAGCGCGCGGCCGTCGCGCAGGCCGAGGCGGCGTTGCAATCGGCGCAGGCCCGGTTGAATAGTCAGACAGAAATGGCCACCCCCATGGCTGAGCAACAGCTCGCCCAGGCGCGGGCCAATGCCACCACTGCGCAGCGTGAGCGCGAGCGCCGCGAGTCATTGTTCAAGCAGGGCTTCATCGGCCAGGCGCAGCTGGATGAAGCCCGCCGCGCCGACGACGTGGCGCGCGCCCAGTTGCGCTCCGCCGAGGCCCAGGCCACTGCGAATATTCGCGGTGCGGAACGGGTCACGGCGGAAGTGCGCGTGACCGAAGCGCGCGCCGCCGCCGAGCTGGCGCGTGCGCGGCTGGCCCAGACCCGGATCGTTGCGCCGGCCGATGCGCTGGTGCTGGAACGGCTGGCCGAGCCTGGCCAGATTGTGCAGGCCGGCACGCGGCTCATGACGCTCTCCATCGCCGGCCCGGTGCAACTCATCGCCCAGGTGGATGAGAAGTATCTCGCCCAGCTTGCCGTCGGCCAGACCGCGTCGGTCAGCGCCGACGCCTATCCGGGCCAACGCTTCGCCGCCAATGTCCTGTCCGTGTCGCCTACGGTGGACACGCAGCGTGGCTCGGTGGAAGTGAAGTTCGCCGTAGCCGAACCGCCTGCGTATTTGCGCAATGACATGACACTGTCCATTGAAGTCGAAACCGGGCGGCGCAAGAACGCGCTGGCGGTGCCGGCGTCTCTGGTGCTGCCCGGCGAGCCGCCCGCCGTGCTGGTGGTCAATGACGGCAAGGTGGAACGTCGTCCGATCAAGCCGGGCCTGCGCACGCTCACGGCGGTCGAAGTGCTGGAAGGTCTCAAGGAAGGCGACATCGTCCTCATCGATGCCACCCTGGCGGCGGGAGCGCGTGTGCGTCCCGTCGCGCGTGGTGAACTGGGTGGCCCGAAAGTCTCCAACGAGGTGGCCGACGGCATGCGCACCTTCAGCGCGCGCTGAGCGGCCTGCCATGCGTTTCGAACTCACTGTCGCCCTGCGCTTCCTGCGCGAAGGCCGCTTCCAGTCGCTGCTCATCATTTTCGGTGTGGCGGCCGGTGTCGCGGTCGTCACCTACATTTCCGCGCTGGTCGAAGGCCTGCAGGGCAACACCATCCAGAAAACGCTCGGCAACCAGGCCCATGTGGTGGTGAAGCCGCGCGAGGAGGTCGCCCGGCCCTCGCTCACGGTGACCGATGCGCCCGGGAACGTCCACATCGCCCGCGACGTGCAGCCGCGCGCCCAGCGCCTGCGTTCGATCGACAACTGGTCCGGGATCCTGCCGCTGCTGGAGCGCACCCCCAACGTGGTGGCCGCCTCGCCCATGGCCACCGGCGCCGCGCTGGCGCTGCGTGGTGAAGCCAGCAAGTCCATCGCGCTGGTAGGAGTCGAGCTGGAGCGCTACGACCGCATCGTCGATCTCTCCGCCAAGGTGGTGAAAGGCGAGGCCCGGCTGGCGCCGGGCGAGGCGCTGATCGGCACCGAGCTCGCGCGTGACTTTGGCGTCGGTGTTGGTGATCGCTTCAGCGTGCAGACCGCGGTGGGCGCCACCGAGGTGTTCAAGATCACGGCGCTGGTCGATCTGGGCAATCGCGAACTGAATCGCCGCCAGGTCTACGTCAGCCTGCGCTCGGCACAGAGCCTGCTCAATGTGCCGGGCGGCGCCACCAACATTGATCTCAAGGTGGCGGAACTCTTTGATGCGGAGAAGACGGCCGCACTGCTCCGTCGCCAGGTCGACCTGGAGGTGGAAAGCTGGATGCAGACCAATGCCCAGCTCCTCTCCGCGCTGAACGCGCAAACCATCAGCACGCTGCTCATCCGTGTATTCACCAGCATCGTCGTCGTGCTCGGTATCGCCAGCGTGCTCGTGGTGTCGGTGGTGCAGAAGCGGAAGGAGATCGGCATCCTGCGCGCCATGGGCGCCACGCGGCGGCAGATGACCCAGGTGTTCCTCGCACAAGGCGCCATCGTGGGCCTCATCGGCTCCATCGCCGGCACGCTGCTGGCCAATCTGCTGCTCTGGCTCTTCTCCACCTTCGTGAAGGGGAGTGACGGGCAGCCGCTGTTCGTCATCAGCCTGTCGTTCAATCTCGCCGCGGGCGTGGCGCTGGGGGCGACACTCTGCGGCATCCTGGCCGCGGTGCTGCCGGCGCTGCGCGCCGCGCGGCTGGACCCGGCGCAGGCCATCCGGATCTAGACGGGGCGCCCGCGCATGGCCGCAATCATCGAGCTGCAGGGCATTCGCAAATCCTACGGGCTCGGCACCCCGGTGGAGACCGAGGTGCTGCATGGCATTGATCTCACCCTGCAGCAAGGTGAGTTTGCCGCGCTGATCGGTCCGTCCGGGTCGGGCAAGAGCACCCTGCTCAACATCATCGGCCTCCTGGAGCCGATGACGGCGGGTGACTATCGCCTGGGTGGAACCAGCGTGAAGGGCCTGGCCGACGATGACATCACCGCGCGGCGCGGCGACATGCTGGGCTTCGTCTTCCAGTTCCACCATCTCGTCCCCGCCTTTACGGCGCTGGAAAACGTGGTCATGCCCCATCTCATTCGCGATGGCAAGGTGTCGGATGCCGCCTTGCGTGACGGTCGTGAGCTACTGGCCAGCGTGGGACTGGCCGATGCCCTGCATAAGAAACCGGGTCAGCTGTCCGGCGGCATGCAGCAGCGCGTGGCCATCGCTCGGGCGCTGTCGCGCGGTTCGGCACTGGTGCTGGCCGATGAGCCGACAGGAAACCTCGACACCAAGAGCGCCGACGATGTCTTTGTCCTGTTGCGTCAGTTCAACCGCGAGCGCGGCACCACCTTCCTCATCGTCACCCACGACCCGCGGCTCGCTGCGCGTTGCGACCGCATCATCGAGCTGGTCGACGGGCAGATCGCTTCAGACCGGCCGGTCGCCGCACAGGGGTGAACTGCGGTAAAATTCAGCTCGCGCCGATTTGAACGAGAGCACCTTGCTCTCCAGCTTGCGGGCGCTGGTGGCGACGAAACCCTGCGAATATTCGCAAGGCGACCGAGCCACCTAAATTCCGCTAAAGCGAGACGGTTCCGGATTCTTCGACAACCTGTCACGCGTGAGCGGACAGGTTTTTTTGTTTTCAAGGATGCCCATCATGCTTCGACCGTGCTCCGCCGCTGCGCTTTGTGTCGTGTTCATGCTCCTGTCCTCGCCAGAGATGGCGAATGCCCAGTCGCCCGCCAAACCTTCCGCTGCCGAGATCGAGGGCAGGAAACTGCATCGCATCGGTGATCGCTACTTCGAGGACGGCCTCAAGCTGAACCCCATTGCAGGCAGCTTCACGCTCAGCGAGGAACGGTTCGAGGACAAGCTCGAGATCACCATCTCCCCGGCCCATCAGACAAAGGAAAAGGCGCTGCAGGAGCGTGTGCTGCGGGAGCTGAAAACAATCGACGCGACCAAGCTGTCCGAGGCAGATCGTCAATCACTGGAATTCCTGCGCTACCAGGCGCAGAACCGGCTGGAGGGCAATGCCTTCCCCGGCGAGTTGATGCCCGTCGATCATTTCGGCGGCCTTCCCGTGCTGCTCGCCCAGCTCGCCACCGGCCAGAGCGTGCAGCCGCTGAAGACGGCGAAGAATTACGACAATTTCCTGAAGCGCCTGGAAAAGCTGCCGCAGTGGAATGACCAGGCCATTGCGAATATTCGCGAGGGCATCAAGCAGGGCATTGTGCTGCCCAGGCCGCTCATCGAGCGCGGGCTGGAGACACTGAAGCCGCTGACTGAAAAGGATGTGTCCAAGCATCCCTATTACCAGCCGGTCAAGAACTTCCCCGACACCGTCAAGCCCGCTGATCGCAAACGTATCGATGCGGCTTATCGCACCGCCATCGAAAAGCGCCTGCAACCCAGCATCGTCAAGCTGGCCAAGTTCATCGAGACCGAGTACGAGCCCAAAGGCCGCACCACGGCGGGCATCAGCGCGCTGCCGGGCGGCGACAAGTGGTATGCCTACATGGTGCGCGTGCAGACCACCACGACCATGACGCCGGATGCCATCCACGAGCTGGGGCTCAAGGAAGTGGCGCGCATCCGCGGCGAGATGGACAAGATCCGCCAGCACTACAAGTTCGACGGCACGCTGACCGAGTTCCTGAAGCAGCATCCGTTGAAGCTGGAGAATCGCCCCTTCAAGACCGACGAAGAGGTGCTCGAGGCGTATCGCAAGATCAACAAGCAGATCATGGCCGAGGTGCCGAAGTACTTCTCGCGCGTGCCCAAGGCACCGCTGGAAATCCGCGCCGTGCCGGATGTCGCCAAGGCTACCGCGTCCGATCACTACAATCCGCCGGCCCCCGATGGCTCGCGTCCGGGCGTGTTCTTCACCGTGATCATGGACCCGAAGGAATACTCGACCACCGGCATGGTCACGTTGTACTTCCATGAAGGCGCGCCGGGACATCATTTCCACATCGCGTTGCAGCAGGAATTGCCGCTGCCCAAGTACCGCAAGTACGACTGGATCACCGCCTACGGCGAAGGTTGGGCGCTCTATGCCGAGACGCTCGGGCATGAGATGGGGTTCTACAAGGACGATCCCAATTCGTACCTCGGTCATCTTTCCGACGAGCTGCTGCGCGCCGTGCGTCTGGTCACCGACACCGGGCTGCACGCGAAGGGCTGGACCCGCGAGCAGACCATCCAGTACATGATGGACACGCAGGGCTATTCCGAGCTGGAGTCGCGTCGTGCCACCGAGCGCTACATGGCCTGGCCCGGCCAGGCATTGGCATACAAGATCGGTGCATTGAAGATTCGCGAATTGCGTGATCGCGCCCAGGCCAAGCTGGGGCCGAAGTTCAGCTATCCCGCCTTCCACGAACAGATCCTGTCTGATGGCGTGCTGCCGCTGGGCGTGCTGGAAGCCAAGATCGATCGCTGGATCGCCGCCACCTCGAAGTAAAGCAAAGTAGAAAGTTGCACATGGATCACGGATATTCCGATCGCCCGTCTCGCATTGCTGCCTTCGAGGAGGCGCTGAAAACGCGCATTCTCGTGCTGGATGGCGCCATGGGCACCATGATCCAGCAGTACAAATTGACCGAGGAGCAGTATCGCGGCGAGCGCTTCAAGGACTATCCGCATCTGGTGCGCGGCAACAACGATCTGCTCACGCTGACGCGACCTGACGTCATCCGCGAAATTCACGGCCAGTACCTCGCCGCCGGTGCGGACATCCTCGAAACCAACACCTTCAACTCCACCTCGGTTTCCATGGCGGATTACCACATGGAGTCGCTGGTGTATGAGCTGAACTTCGAAGCGGCCAAGCTCGCGTCGGAGGTTGCACGCGAATATTCGCAAGACAAACTGCGTTTCGTCGCGGGCGTGCTGGGCCCCATGAACCGCACGCTCTCGCTGTCGCCGGACGTGAATGATCCCGGCTTCCGCGCAGTGAACTTCGATCAGGTGAAGGATGCCTACCGCGAAGCGACGCGCGGACTGGTGGACGGCGGTGCGGACATCATCTTGGTCGAAACCATTTTCGACACGCTGAACGCCAAGGCGGCGCTCTTCGCCATCGACGAGCATTTCGAGGAAATCGGCTTCCGTCTACCCATCATGATCTCGGGCACCATCACCGATGCGTCCGGCCGCACGTTGTCCGGTCAGACGGTGGAGGCGTTCTACAACTCGGTGCGCCACGCTAACCCGATTTCCATCGGCTTCAACTGCGCGCTGGGTGCGCGCGAATTGCGTCCGCACGTGGAAGAGCTGGCCCGCATTGCCGACGTGCGCGTGTCCGCCCACCCCAATGCGGGTCTGCCCAATGCGATGGCGGAGTACGACGAGCTGCCGGCGGAGACCGCTGCCTTCATTCGCGAGTGGGCGGAGGCGGGCTGGCTCAACATCACCGGCGGCTGCTGTGGCACGACACCTGCCCACATCAAGGCCATCGCCGACATCGTGGCCAAGTATCCGCCGCGCGTGACGCCGGAGATCGAGAAGCGCTGCCGCCTCTCGGGTCTTGAGCCGCTCAACATCGGCGACGACTCGCTCTTCGTCAACGTGGGCGAGCGTACCAACGTCACCGGTTCCCGAATATTCGCCAAGCTGATTCTCAACGGCGACTACGCCGAGGCGCTGTCGGTGGCGCGCCAGCAGGTCGAGAATGGGGCGCAGATCATCGACATCAACATGGACGAAGCGATGCTGGATTCGCAGGCGGCCATGGTCAAGTTCATGAATCTCATCGCCAGCGAGCCCGACATTGCGCGCGTGCCCATCATGCTGGACAGCTCGAAGTGGAGCGTCATCGAAGCGGGTCTTAAGTGTGCGCAGGGCAAGTGCGTGGTCAATTCGATCTCGATGAAGGAAGGGATTCCAGCCTTCATCCATCACGCCAAGCTGGTGCGTCGCTATGGTGCGGCCGTCATCGTCATGGCCTTCGACGAGAAGGGTCAGGCGGACACGCAGCATCGCAAGATCGAAATCTGCCAGCGCTCATACAAGATTCTCACCGAGGAAGTGGGCTTCCCGCCGGAAGACATCATCTTCGATCCGAACATTTTCGCGATCGCCACCGGCATCGAGGAGCACGCCACCTACGGCATCGATTTCATCGAGGCCACGCGCTGGATCCGCCAGCATCTGCCACATGCCAAGGTGAGTGGCGGGGTGTCGAACATCTCGTTCTCGTTCCGTGGCAACGACCCGGTGCGCGAAGCCATCCACACTGCCTTCCTCTACCACGCCATCCAGGCGGGCATGACCATGGGCATCGTCAACGCCGGGCAGCTTGGGGTGTATGCCGAGGTGCCGCCGGCCTTGCTGGAGCAGGTAGAAGACGTGATCTTCAACCGCCGACCGGACGCCACCGAGCGGCTCGTCGAGTTCGCCGAGCAGTACAAGGGCCAGAAGAAGGATGCGGTGGAAGATGCCGCCTGGCGCAGCGACCCGGTGGAGAAACGTCTCACCCATGCACTGGTGAAAGGCATCACCCAATACATCGTCGAGGACACGGAAGAAGCCCGGCAGAAATTCGTGCGACCCATCCAGGTCATCGAAGGCCCGCTCATGGACGGCATGAATGTCGTCGGCGATCTGTTTGGCGCGGGCAAGATGTTCCTGCCGCAGGTGGTGAAGTCCGCACGCGTCATGAAGCAGGCCGTGGCCCATCTCGTGCCCTACATCGAGGAAGAGAAGCGTCTCTCCGGCAACGCGGATGCCAAGGCCAAGGGCAAGATCGTCATGGCGACCGTGAAGGGCGACGTGCACGATATCGGCAAGAACATCGTGGGCGTGGTCATGCAGTGCAACAACTACGAGGTCATCGATCTCGGCGTGATGGTTCCCTGCGAGAAGATTCTCGACACCGCCATCAAGGAAAAGGCCGACATGATCGGCCTCTCCGGCCTCATCACGCCATCGTTGGAAGAGATGGCGCATGTGGCCAAGGAAATGCAGCGACTCGGCTTCAAGATGCCGCTCCTCATCGGCGGCGCCACCACGTCACGCACGCACACGGCGGTCAAGATCGAGCCCAACTATGAGGGGCCCGTGGTGTGGGTGCCGGACGCGTCCCGTGCCGTGGGTGTGTGCTCCAACCTGCTGTCGGACGAACTGCGCGAGCCCTATCTCAGGGAAGTGCGCGAAGACTACGTCAAGGTGCGCGAGCAGCACGCGAACAAGAAGGGCCAGACACTGGTGCCGCTCGCGGCCGCGCGCGCCAACCATGCGGTCATCGACTGGCGCGAATATTCGCCCAAAGCGCCGTCCTTCCTCGGCGTGCGCGCGTTGAAGAACTATCCGCTGGCCGATCTGGTGCCCTTCATCGACTGGGGCCCGTTCTTCCAGTCGTGGGACCTGGCCGGCCCGTTCCCGGCGATCCTCGATGACCCAATCGTGGGCGAGGCCGCGCGCAATGTATACCGCGATGGCCAGGCCATGCTGAAGCGCATCATCGACGGCCGCTGGATTTCTGCCAACGCAGTGTTCGGTTTCTGGCCGGCGGCCGGCAAGGGGGATGACATCGAGCTCTATGCGGATGAATCGCGCGCGGAAGTCATCGCCACCCTGCATCACTTGCGCCAGCAGAACCAGAAGCCGGCGGGCAATCCCAATCTGTGCCTTGCGGATTACGTCGCACCTGGGGGCGCGAACGAGTTTGGCAAACAAGGTGACTATGTCGGCGCCTTCGCCGTCACCGCCGGCATCGGCATTGAGCCGCATGTCAAAGCGTTCGAAGACAAGCAGGACGACTACAGCGCCATCATGCTGAAGGCGCTGGCTGATCGCCTCGCCGAGGCGTTCGCCGAGCACCTGCACTGGCGGGTGCGCAAGGAATGGTGGGGCTATGCGGCGGATGAGTCGCTGCCCAATGAAGAACTCATCGCGGAGAAGTATCGCGGCATCCGTCCGGCGCCGGGCTATCCCGCGTGTCCGGATCACACCGAGAAGGCGGAACTCTTCCGCCTGCTGGATGCGGAGAAGAATGCAGGCATGTCGCTCACCGAGAGCTTCGCCATGCTGCCGACGGCAGCAGTGTCCGGTTTCTACTTCGCCCAGCCCGAAGCCAAGTATTTCGCTGTCGGCAAGATCGGCCGCGACCAGCTGGAAGACTATGCGAAGCGCAAGGGTTGGACCGTGGCCGAGGCCGAGCGCTGGCTGGCACCCAATCTGACTTAAGCTGGCTTAGAATTCACACCACAAACAAGGTCCGGCAGTCAGGGCCGTTCACAGGGGGAATTGCACCATGTACGTCGTCGATGTCGTCAAACAAACAGGTTCCCGCATGAACATTGTGCTCAGCGTTGTCGCCATCCTCCTCTCCGCCGTCCCGGCCATCTTCCTATCCCATCTCGCGGTGTCAGCGCTGATGGGCGAGGGCCTCCTCGCGTCGCTGTCCACGCTGTTCGTGGGCATGGTGCTGGCGGTGACGTTCTTTGCCGGCGTGACCAGCGTGTTTCGCAAGCTGGGGTGGTTCAAGTAGATCGGTTCAGAGCGGCTCCAGCCGCGCCCCGATCTCCCCCGTCTCCACCAGCTTCAAGAACTCCTCCCCCATCCGTTCACTTTCCGCCATGGCCTGCCGCCAGTAGCGGTGGCGGCTGTCGTAGTCCTGGCCGAACCGGGTGAAGTCCTTGCGATCCGGCAACTTGCCATAGGGCAGCGACGCCAGGTACTCCTTCGTCGGTGACAGTAGCACCAGATTTTCGATCCACGGTCCGCGAGCCTTGCGCCACGGGAGGCTCTTGTCCAGCCAGCCGGGAATGATCTTGTCGGTGAAGTGCGGATAGAGCGTGATGCCGTCTGCGCGGTGGTAGGGCAGATGCAGGTGATAGTCGACGATGCCGCCGTCCCAGTAGGTGCCGGGTGGGGCGCCGGGAATATCCTCCACGCCTTCCATCACCATCGGGATGGCGGCCGTGGCCCAGAGCGCCTGATGCAGGTTGTCCGGACTGAGCGGGACGACCTGAGTGCGGACATTGTCGAATTGATAATCCTGCGGACGGGTTGGGTCAGAGCGGAGGAATGGCGGGAGTCCGCGCGGATCGTGGAAGCAGAACCGCTCTGCGAATATTCGCAGGTGCTTCCTGCTCACGGCGTTGACCAGCCCGGCCGCCGCGAAGCCGGCGGGTGTGCGCAGGCCCGACTGGCGCGCGAGCAGGCGCTGGCCGCGCATGACGATGATGTGCAGGCGATAGTGGGGATCGTTCAGCACACGGTCCTCGCGGCCGCCAACCAGCGCGCGCATGTTCACGTGCGCCGACTCGCTCACCATGCGCGGGCTGGGCTTGGGCGGATACTTTTGGCCACAGTAAATGTCGCCAAAGTCCTTGAGGGCGTTGATCACGTCGCCCCGGCACACCGCGGCGAATCGCCATGCGCCGATGGAGGCGCCGATCAGGGCGCGCTCGCGCGGCGACTTCGGCAACCATTCGCCGAACAGAGCCAGGTCCAGCCCATGGATGCCCAGCGCCTTCGGTCCGCCGGCGGCGCCCGGAATGACCGCGACATCGGCGGGCGAGAGGCCATGCTTGCGAATATTCGCAAGGGCTTTGGGGCCGGCTTGAATCCGCAGTGTCCGCACTGGCGTCAGCGTTTGCCCTCGTCCAGAAAGTGCATCAGCGTGGACGGCAGCATGTCGTGAAACTCGAGGAAATGACGCAGCGTTTCTGCAGGCGCCTCCACCTGCGGATAGTGGCCGATGCCGCGGAGCAGGATGGTGTCGGGACGCGGCACCAGGCGGCGATAGTGGTACAGCATGTGCTCACCGGAAATCGGATCGTCCGCGCCGTTGATGAAGCGCATCGGGATGTTGTGATCTTCCAGCGCACCCACCCAGCGGTCGCGGTTGTTGCGGCGTTGGGGAATGTAGGTGATGAGCCGGGGCAGCACTGCGCGGCCGTTGTTGTGCTCCAGCAATTGCCAGAAACCTTCGATTTCCTCGGGCGCGAGTGGCTTGCTGAGCACCGCATTCAGCGACTTGCCCAGTTTCTCCTGCGTCATGCGGCCGGCGAAGAATGCGCCAAAGGGCGACAGCAGCAGCTTATGCACGAAGCGGGCGCGATGCTTTTCCGGAAACAGCCCGCCGTTGAGGAGACAGAGCGACTTGAGCTTCTGTTTGGCGCTGCGTTCCAGGTGCCGCGCCAGCAGTTCCTGCGCGACCGTGTCGCCGTAGTCATGCGCGAGGATGTGGTATTCGGTCACGCCCTCCTTCGCGAGCCACGCTTCGATGAGATCGGCCTGGCTTTCGATGCGATAGTCAAACTCCGCCGGTTTGGCGGAGAAGCCATAGCCGACCAGGTCCAGCGTGTAGACATGGAAGCGCTTGGCGAGCGGCTCCCACAGCGCCGACCAATCCCAGCTTGCCGTGGGAAAGCCGTGCAGCAGGAGCAGCGGCTCGCCGCGGCCTTCATGTCTTGCGAATATTCGCAGTCCGTTCCAGTCAAAGACGGAACCGCCGCGCTGCCAATCGGTGAGGGGCACCAGTTTCATTGCATCAAGGCCTTTTCAATTGCGTGAACAAGTGCGCGGCGTGCCCCGTGTTATGTTTTGCCGCCATTTTGCCATTCATCGACCATTCGCCTCCGCCATGTCCGCCACCGCCACCCTGTTCTCCCCCCTGAAGCTGCGCGATCTCACCATCAAGAACCGCATCTTTGTCTCCCCCATGTGCCAGTACTCCTGCGAAGACGGCGTGGTGAACGACTGGCATCTCGTGCACCTCGGCAGCCGCGCCGTTGGCGGGGCCGGACTGGTCATGTGCGAAGCGTCGGGGGTGTCGCCGGAAGGCCGCATCTCGCCGCAGGACGCCGGCATCTGGAATCAGAAGCAGGCGGAAGCCTGGGCGCCCATCACCCGCTTCATCAAGGCGCAGGGTGCGGTGCCGGCCATGCAGCTGGCCCACGCAGGGCGGAAGGCCTCCACCTTCGCGCCGTGGCGCGGGCAGGGCGCCGTACCCGCGACGGGCGGCGGCTGGCCGGTGGTCGGCCCGAGCGCGGTGGCGTTCAGCGAGAAATATCCGCAGCCGCGCGAAATGAGCAAGGCTGATCTCGTCAAATGCGTGGAGGACTTCGTCTTTGCCACAGAGTTGTCGTTGCAAGCGGGGTTTGAGGTAGTGGAGGTGCATGCGGCGCACGGCTATCTCTTGCACGAGTTCCTCTCGCCCCATTCGAATATTCGCACCGATGAATATGGCGGCTCGCTGGAGAACCGGATGCGCTTTCCGCTGGAAGTCTGCGCCGCAGTGCGCAAGGCTTGGCCGGATCACCTGCCGGTGTTCGTGCGCATCTCGGCCACGGACTGGAAAGACGGCGGCTGGGACGTGGCCCAGTCCATCGAATTCGCCAGGCGCGCCAAGGCGTTGGGCATCGATCTCATCGACGTGTCGTCCGGCGGCAATGTCATCGACCAGCAGATCGTGCTGGGCCCCGGTTACCAGGTGCCGTTCTCGTCGGCCATCCGCAAGGAAGCCGGCATCGCCACCACCACGGTCGGTCTCATCAGCGACGCGGTGCAGGCCGAACAGATCGTGGCGCACGGACATGCCGACAGCGTGAGCCTGGCCCGCGCGCTGCTGCGCGACCCGTACTGGCCGCTGCATGCCGCCGTGGAACTGGGTGTTGCGGTCGAATGGCCGGACCAGTACAAGCGGGCCGGCGTGGGGCCGCTGGGACGCTAGCGCCCGGGAGCAGGGATCGGCGCATAATGCCCCTTCAACTGGAGAAGAAGGAGGGGCAACATGATCGACCTGTACTACTGGCCCACGCCCAACGGCCACAAGATCACCCTGTTTCTGGAAGAGGCCAAGATGGCCTACCGCCTGCGCCCGGTGAACATCGGCAAAGGCGAGCAGTTCGCGCCGGATTTTCTGAAGATTTCCCCCAACAACCGCATGCCGGCCATTGTCGACCACCACCCGGTCGATGACGGCGCGCCAATCACCGTATTCGAGTCGGGCGCCATCCTGCTTTATCTCGCCGGCAAGAGCGGCAAGTTCATTCCCAAGGACCTGCGCGGCCAGGTCGATTGCCTGCAATGGCTGATGTGGCAGATGGGCGGGCTGGGGCCGATGCTCGGCCAGAATCACCACTTCAATCACTACGCGCCGGAAAAAATTCCCTACGCCATCGAGCGCTACGTGAAGGAAACGTCGCGCTTGTATGGCGTACTGAACAAGCGGCTCAAGGGCCGCAAGTTCATCTGCGGTGACCAGTACACCATCGCGGACATGGCCTGTTATCCCTGGATCCTGCCGGATCGTCAGGGCCAGAACATGGCGGACTTTCCCGAGCTGGCGCGCTGGCATGCCAGCATCAAGGACCGCCCGGCCACGACCAAGGCCTATGCGAAGAGCAAGGATGTGAATCCCAATCCGCCTCAGGCCATCACCGATGCCCAGCGGAAGGTGCTCTTCGGGCAGGACAAGAGCGCGGTGAAATGAACAATTAGCGACTGCGACTATCCGAAGCCCGGGGGACTTCGGATAGACACCGCAGGTGGTCGCAAAGCGATTTCTGTCTCTCATCAAGCGAGACAGCAACAATATTCGGATTGGTGCCGCCTAAAAAAACACAACGCCCGCCAGAGGAATCTGGCGGGCGTTGTCGTTGGTGCTGCGGGCGCAGAAGAGGCTTACTTCTTCTCGTCCTTCGAATCTTCCTTGCCGGTCTGGCGGTTCAGATCCTTGATGTAGTCGTTGAACTCGGCGATGGCTGCGTTGCCGGCTGCCACGTGCGCATTGGCCTTGGCCACCGCCTCCTGGTTCAGCTTGCTCTGCTCAGCCACGAAAGCGCGGATGCAGTCACTGTAGGCTTTGTGCTCGGTGTCGAAGCGCTTGCTCGCCGTATTGGTGGCGACTCGGCCCGGCCACTCGGCCTTGACGCAGTTGTGCTTGAAGACGGGTGCAGCGGCGGCAGCGGGCGCGGCAGGTGCTGCGTTGGTGGTTTGCGCAAGCACGGCGCCAGTGCCGGCAGAGAGCGCCAGCGCGGTCAGGATGGAAATGGCTTTCATGAAGTCCTCGTGATGGATGGAGTGATGACGGGTGACGTTCGCGCCGTAATTACTGGCCCGCGTCCTTCTTCAATTTGGTCATGAGCGCGTTGAACTCGTTCACGGCCAGGTTGCGCGCCTCGACGTGCCGTTTCTGCTTGTCGATGGCCAGCGTGATCTTGTTCTTCAGCTCGGTCTGCTTGGCAGTGAGTGCGTTCAGCTCGTCGACATATTTCTTCTGCTCGTCGACGTTGGCTTCGGCCGCCTTCTTCTGGCCGTCGATGTAGTCATTCATGCACTTCTGGTAAGCGGTCAGCTGCTTGTTGAATTTGGCCATCTCGGTCTCGCGCGCAGTGCGGCCGGGATAGTGCGGGTTCTCGCAGGCGGGTGCCGGAATCATGTCCGGGGCGGCGGGCGTCTGGGCCATGGCAGCGGCTGCGAAACCTACGGCGATCAGGGCGATTGGGGCAAGTGAGCGATTGATGAATGGGGTCATGCGCAGTCCTTTCTGCATTGTGACTGCCGCCGGATCACGGGGCAGGATTGTCAGCCGGTCACGTCCGGGAACGGTGATTCAACGCGCCACGGCGGCTTGAGGCATACACGGCCCGGCGATGGATCAGCCGGCCGCCTTCTGCTGGGGCTGGTCGCGACGACTGTCCAGCCATTTCTGGATGCGCAGGGTCATGCCCTCCGCATTCAGACCGACGTCCGCCAGCAGCACGGCCGGATCGCCATGTTCGACAAAATGATCAGGCAGGCCAAGTTGCAGCACCGATACCGCGAGCCCCTGAGCCTGCAGCGACTCCAGCACCGCACTGCCGGCACCGCCCATGATCACGTTTTCTTCCACGGTCACCAGACAGTCGTGGGTCGTGGCCAGTTTGAAGACCAGCTCATCATCCAGCGGCTTCACGAAACGCATGTTGGCCACGGTGGCATTGAGCGTCTCGGCCGCTGCCAGGGCCGGGGTCAGCATGGCGCCGAACGCGAGGATGGCCACCTTGCGGCCTTCGCGGCGAACCTCGCCCTTGCCGACTTCGAGCGCACGCATGTCGCGCTGCACCGCCACCCCCGGGCCGGCGCCGCGCGGATAGCGCACCGCGCTGGGGCCATCGAGTTGCATGCCGGTAAAGAGCATCTGGCGGCATTCGTTCTCGTCCGATGCGGCCATCACCGTCATGTTGGGAATGCAGCGCAGGAAGGAGAGATCAAACGTGCCGTGATGGGTGGGGCCGTCGGCGCCCACGAGGCCGCCACGATCCAGCGCGAACACCACCGGCAGGTTCTGCAACGCCACGTCGTGGATGAGCTGATCGTAGGCTCGCTGCAGGAAAGTCGAATAGATCGCGACCACGGGGCGCAATCCATCGCAGGCCATGCCCGCGGCGAATGTCACCGCATGCTGCTCGGCGATGGCGACATCGAAATAGCGGTCGGGATACTGCTGGGAGAACTTGACCAGGCCCGAGCCCTCGCGCATCGCCGGCGTGATGCCGACCATGCGCGGATCGAGGGCCGCCATGTCGCAAAGCCAGTCACCGAAAATCTGCGTGTAAGTTGGCTTGGCCGCCGGCTTGGGGACGATGCCGACAGAGGGGTCGAACTTGGGCGGGCCGTGATAGTTGATCGGATCGTCTTCGGCGAGCTTGTAACCCTGACCTTTGCGCGTGACCACGTGCAGGAACTGCGGGCCGTCCAGCTTGCTCACGTTGCTGAGCGTGTCCACCAGGACATCAACATTGTGGCCGTCGATCGGGCCGGTGTAGTTGAAGCCGAACTCCTCGAACAGGGTCGAGGGCGTGATCATCCCCTTGGCGTGTTCTTCCACCTTCTTGGCGATTTCCTTGAAGGTGGGCGTGGCCGAGAGGATCTTCTCCGCCGTCTTTTTTGTCCGCGCGTAGAACTGCCCGGACATGAGACGGGCGAGATAGTTGGTCAGTGCGCCAACGTTTTCCGAGATCGACATCTCGTTGTCGTTCAGCACCACGATGATCTTGTCGTCCGGCTTGGCGTTGTTGAGCGCTTCAAAGGCCATGCCGGCGGTCATGGCGCCGTCGCCGATCACGGCGATGCAGGTGCGCGGGCTTTTTGTCTGGCGCGCGGCAGCGGCCATGCCCAGGGCGGCCGAAATCGAGGTCGACGAGTGGGCGGTGCCAAAGGCGTCGTAGGGCGACTCCTCGCGGCGCGGGAAGCCGGCGATGCCGCCCTTCTGGCGCAGCGTGCCCATCTGCTTCCTGCGTCCGGTGAGAATCTTGTGGCCGTAGGTCTGATGGCCCACGTCCCAGATGATGCGGTCGTCCGGCGTGTTGAACACGTAATGCAGCGCGATCGTGAGCTCCACTGTGCCGAGGTTTGACGAGAAATGGCCGCCGGTGGAGGCCACGCTGTGCACGATGAAATCGCGCAGTTCGGTGGCGAGGCGATGCAGATCCTTGCGCTCGAGTTTGCGCAGCGCGGCCGGATCGTCAATTTTTTCCAGGAGCGGGTAGGAGGGTGTATTCGCGGCCATGCCGATTCTCTGTTTTTAGTGGTGCCGCTTCACGATGAACGCAGCCAATTCCCGGAGTCGCGCGGCACGCGTCCCAAACGGCTCGACCGCACGCTCGGCATCGGCCAGCAATTCCGCGGCAAAGTTCTTCGCACCCGGCAGACCGAGCAGACTGACATAGGTCGGCTTGCCCTGCTCCTTGTCCTTGCCCGCAGTCTTGCCCAGCGCCTCGGTGCTGGCTTCCTCGTCGAGAATATCATCCACCACCTGAAACGCCAATCCGACGCACTGGGCGTAGCGATCCAGTGCTGCATGCTGATCCGGGGTGACTGATCGGCCGCAGGCAGCCCCCATCAGCACGGATGCACGGATGAGCGCGCCAGTCTTCAGAATGTGCATGAATTCGAGTTCGGGGAGCGTGATCTGCTTGCCCACGTTGCCGAGATCCACCGCCTGCCCGCCGGCCATGCCGCGGGAGCCGCAGGCCACGGCAAATGTCTCGATCAGCTTAAGTTGTGCGGCGGGTTCATCGCACAGTTTGTGCTCGCTCACCAATTGGAAAGCCAGTGCCTGAAGAGCGTCTCCCGCGAGGAGAGCCGTGGCTTCGTCGAACTCGATGTGGCAGGTGGGCTTGCCTCGACGCAAGACGTCGTCATCCATGCAGGGAAGATCGTCGTGGATGAGCGAATAGGCGTGAATCATCTCCACCGCGGACGCCACGATGGCGACCCGCTCATCGGGCGCGTCGGTGACCAGTCCGGCGGCGTGGGCCAACATCGCGCGCACCCGCTTGCCGCCGCCCAGCGTGGCATAGCGCATGGCTTCATGCAGGCGTCCGGGCGTGACCGTGGCTGCAGGCAGCAGGCCCGACAGCGTCTCCTCCATGCGCACCGCGATGCCGCGTGACCAGTCCGCGAAGCCGGACTCAGCGATCGTCGTCATCCAGATCCTTCAGTTGATCCCCGTCCAGCACTTTGACGCGCTGTTCCGCATCCGCCAGCACCTTCTCGCAATACTTCAGCAGCACGACGCCCCGCTGGTAGGCCTGAAGCGACTCTTCCAGCGGCAGTTGGCCCGCATCCATACGCTCGACCAGGCCTTCCAGT
Organism: Burkholderiales bacterium; assembly: GCA_033764435.1. Classification (GTDB taxonomy): domain Bacteria; phylum Pseudomonadota; class Gammaproteobacteria; order Burkholderiales; family Usitatibacteraceae; genus JAEUMY01. The sequence goes on along the minus strand of JANRIX010000010.1, from coordinate 292,761 downwards.
TCGGCCATCGCGGCTTCGAAATTGGGCGGGTCCTTGGCGGAAGCTTTGGTGTTGGCGGGCATGTCGGGTGGCCGGGGCAAATCGCGCAATTATACCGGGCCGGGTCATCGCTGCCCCGGGCGCCCGGGACACCGCCTTTCCGGCCGCGCTTGGCGCGTCTGACACAACTTTCAGCTTGCCTTTCGGGGGCGGCTGGGGCATCATCCCCATCCCGCTTTTCGCCGCGAACTTTTGCAGTCCAGCCGCGTCGGAGAGCCTGTATCGGGACGGAGCTGCAGAGTTCAAAGCTGGCTGACTCGATTTGCCCGGAGATTGTTTTTACTTTGGTTAATGCGCGGGAGTTAAAAGCTACGCGCGCATCGATTGGAGGTAAGGACTATGTCCAAGCTGCCGGGCAAGCACGAGCTTGCGCGCCCCAACACCCATCTTCCGCTGTCCTGGTATTTCGACCCGGCCATCGCGGACCTCGAAAAGAAACTCCTGTTCGACAACGGCCCCGGCTACGTCGGCCATGAACTCATGGTCCCCGAGCCCGGCTCGTATTACGCCCTGCCCGGCACCAACGAAGGTTGGGCGCTGGTGCGCAAGGATTCGGGCATCGAGCTCCTGTCCAACATCTGCCGCCATCGCCAGGCCGTGATGCTGAAAGGCAAGGGCAAGCTCACCAGCCCCAATATCGTCTGCCCGCTGCATCGCTGGACCTACGATCTGGACGGCAAGTTGATTGGTGCACCGCATTTCGATCACGAGCCCTGCCTCAATCTGCCGAAGAAAACGCTGCAGAACTGGAACGGCATGCTGTTCCACTCCAAGCGGGACATCCTCGCGGACCTTGGCAAGATGGGCTGCGCCAAGGATCTGTCCTTCGACGGCTACGTTCTCGACAAGGTCGACATCGTCGACTACGACTTCAACTGGAAGACTTTCATCGAGGTCTACCTCGAGGATTACCACGTCGAGCCCTTCCATCCCGGATTGGGCCAATTCGTCGACTGCAATTCGCTCAACTGGGAATTCGGCGACTGGTACAGCGTGCAGACCGTGGGCGTGAACAATGCACTCGCGCGCGCTGGCAGCGAGACCTACAAGAAATGGCATGACGTGGTGCTCAATTTCCGCGGCGGTGAGCCGCCGCCCCATGGCGCCATCTGGCTCACCTACTACCCGAACGTGATGGTCGAGTGGTACCCGCATGTGCTGGTCATTTCCACGCTACTGCCGAACGGCCCGGAGAAGTGCCGCAACGTGGTGGAGTTCTACTACCCGGAAGAGATCGCCTGGTTTGAACGCGAGTTTGTCGAAGCCGAGCAGAAGGCCTACGACGAGACGGCGGTCGAGGACAAGGAAATCTGCGATCGCATGACCCAGGGCCGCCGCGCACTGTGGCTCGAAGGCCGGGAGGAACACGGGCCGTACCAGTCGCCGATGGAAGATGGCATGGTGCATTTCCACGAGTTCATGCATCGCGAGTTGGGTGCGGCCGCGTCTGCTTTATCAGCCCCGGTTGGAGGTGCCGGCGCTGAGTCATCAGCAGTGACCGCCCATTCAGAGCTTTTCGAGAGCCAACGCGCCCTGCCATGCGGGGTCGGCGACTGAGGCGCTCAACTCGCTGACGCGCGTCTGATACAACCGTGCCACCGAGTCGCCGGGGCGATGGGCCAGCACGTCGTCCCACCCCTGGAGACTGGTCGACCAGTCGCCTTGCCGGTAGGCCTCCCAGGCCACGTCCGTCAGCCGCACCAGTTCTGCGTCTTCGCACACAGTGAAGATATCCACCGCCTCCGTCTTGCCTTTCACGATCACGCGATCCACGCGGCGCAGACCGATCCGGCCGCGGAGTGCTTTCGCGGTCTCGATCGAAAGCAGAATTTCTGTGCCGTAGAGTTTGTTCACACCCTCCAGCCTTGCGGCGAGGTTCACCGAGTCGCCGATCGCGGTATAGTCGAAGCGGTCCACCGAGCCCAGGTTCCCCAGGATCGCCGGTCCGGAGTGGATGCCAACCCGCATGTGTAGTGGTGGCAATCCGCGTGCAGCCAGCTCGTCGCGCAGAGCCCTCATGTCGAGCTGCATTTCAATTGCCGATTCACACGCATGAAGTGCCTGGTCAGGATCGGCCAGCGGGGCGCCCCAGAACGCCATGATGGCGTCGCCTATGAAGCGGTTCACCGTGCCGCCGCGCTGCTTGATGATGGCGGTGGCGCGTGAGAAGTGTTCATTGAGTAGTTGCGCCACCTGCTCGGGCCCAAGCATTTCCGAAAGCGTGGTGAAGCCGGCTAGATCGGTGAAGAGCAATGTGACCTCGCGCCGTTCGCCGCCAAGCTTCAACTTCTCGGGATGGGCCATGATCTCGTCGACGACTTCCGGCGCCAGATACATCGAGAATGCACGGCGCGTTTCCCGACGCTGGCGGCGCTCTGTGAAGTATGCGTGGGTGCCGAGCTGCGCGTACACAAGTGCCACCCCAAACATCGCACCGAGGCACGGAATCCATACGAGCTGGTGCACGAATAGAACGGTGGCCAGCGCCCCGGTGAGGCCAATCAGTGCCAGCCCAGCCAGTCCGCTGAGCAGGGGGCGCCATTCGCGCATCAGTATCCCCGCAGCCAGGATTGCGGTGATCGCCAGAATCCAGCCCCACAACCGGCCGAGCGGCTGTACGCCACGCCCGGTGAGTGCGCTTTCCAGAAAGTTGGCGTGCAGCTCCGCGCCCGCTGTCAGCCATTCGCTCACGCTGGTGAAGGGCGTTGCGAACTGATCTGGTTGCACCGCTTGCGCATTCGCGGAGGCTTTCGCATCCAGCCCGATGATCACGATCTGGTCCTGAAACACGCTGGGCGGCAGGTCGGTTTCCGCACGCAGTGCTTGGTAGTAGGACACGTACGGGAAGGTGCGGTCTGGGCCAGCATACCCGATCATCCTGCCAGTCTGGTCCGGCGGGCTGGTCAGCATTCCGGGCGCACGCTGATTGGCGCGGTCGATGATCGAACGCCAGAACACATCCTTGCCTTCCGGCATGCGTCGCACCACGAGATCGCTGTCTTGGATGATGTTGGTCAGGCCGACACCTGCCCCGGCATTGCGAAAAACATCCAGTGGATCGACGCGCAGCCATTGCCGCGCATATTGCGACTCTTGGTACTGCATGCCGGCAGCGACAACCACGTTGCCAGCTCGTGCGATGGCCTCCGCCAGGAGCCGGTCGTCCTCCGGGTCGGCAGACGCCTCGGACATCATCAAGTCGAGCGCGATCACCAGTGCGCCGGCCTTGTGCGCCTGATCGATGAGTTGAGCGTGCAGCCGGCGTGGCCAGGGCCACTGGCGACCAATCTGCTGGAATGATGTTTCGTCGATCCCGATGATGGTGATGGGTAGTTGGGACCGGTTCGGTGCAGTCTGCACTGCCAGCAGATCATGCACGCGCAACTCAAGGCGCTGCCAACCTCCCGATTGCGACACCAGCGTCGCAAAGAGCCAAGCCAGGATGACCGCGACAAGAGCGGGCGAGATCGTGGTGCGTCTTGCCAACGCTTTATGCTGCCAGTTCGACATTGCGGGGATCAGAAGCGGTAGGTGAAGACCACGCCTGCACTGTCTGAAGCGCTCTTGCGCAACAGATTCACGGCGAAAGCCTCAACACTCCAGCGCTTGCGCTCAAACTCCATCAGCCAGCGCAGTTGCAAATCCCAGTCCGCATCGATCCGCTGAAGGTTGGCTTCGTCGGCGTAGCGCCTGGATCGATAGATGGCGGAGCCGGCCAACTGCCCCATCCCCTCCAGAGAGAGCGTTCCACCCACTTGCAGGCGGTGGCGCGGCAACCATGGAATCTGCCTGCCCGGGAACGCTGGCCCGGTGTTCTGGCTGGTCGAGTGGAGGTAGTCGATCTGCGCGGCGATCGTTGGTGTGAAGATATGCCCAACGTTGATGCCGCCGCCACGCTGCGTCGCGAGTGAAAACACCGACGTGTCCTCCAGCGCGTCGGGCTTGGGGGGTAGCGGGAGGTTGCGGTTGCGCAGTCTATCCAGATTGGTCACGTCCGCGCGGGTGTTGAGCACGCCATCAAGCAGCGAAAACAGATTGGCAATGCGCTGATGCTGCAGATGGGCGCCGAGGAATGTCGAGCGCGAAACCGGCCAATCGAGCTGGGCCCGGCAGCGCTCGCTGCGCCCGCCAGCGAACACGAGCTGATCATCAAAGATGATCCCCGCAGTGCCGAGCGGCAAGAGGCTCCCGCTTGATGCGGGCCGCACCCAGTCTTCGCAGGCTGTGCGCAACGTGATGCCACCCGCGAAGCGACCAGACATCCCAACACTCCAGGTGGCACGCCTCCGCGTGGGAAGATCGTCATCGATGCTCTGCGTGGCGGGGGGGCTGACAAGGGTGGCGATGAAGGCGCGGTCTTTCGCGTAGCGGATGTGGCCTGCGGCGGCTTCGACCGTCCACGTCGCTTCTGTCCAGCGTATTCCTGCGCGCGCCAACGTGGAGTGATCGGCGTCCACGGAATCCAGACGGTTCCGCGGCGCGCCAGTGCCCGGCACGGCCAATCCCGGCTCCTGCGCCAGCGCGTTGGCCGCGCGCGTGCGCGCCCATTCCGCGCCAGCATGAAACTCGAAGCGCCTTGCGAATATTCGCGTGTAGCGTGCCTGGACTTCATCTGCCGTGGGACGTGTGCTGAAGTCGCTGGCGCGAGCAAGGTTGAGACCGGGGAGCACAATGCTCGCCTGTTCCGCGACTTGCGATGTTTCCTGGCTGCGCCCGGCCTTCAGCCACCACTGGCTAGAAGCATCGGGTGCCCAGTGCATGCCGGCATCGATGCGCCTGTTGCGGCCGTCCACGCGCTGCTGCAATCCGGATTCACTGCGCTTGCCGACTTCGATGTCTGCAGTGAGTTGGTTCGCGTAGAGAAAGAAGCCGACATTCCAGCGTGGCTTCATCCCCAAGCCCAACGAAATCGTGCGCGCATTTGCGTCCAGTGGCGTATTGCGGCCCTGCACCCTTGTCTCAATGAGTTCGGCGAACCACGCCAGCGGCCAGCCGCCGCTTCCATTCGGCAGGACCAGCCCATTCAGGGTTAGCACCGGTTCGAACAGGGACTGGTCATCGCTGTGGCCCAGTCGCAGGGCCAGGCCGCCATGGCGTTCCGACTGCTCGACGAGGGTGGGTGCGCGATTGCCCGCGCCAAACACCAATGGATCGACCAGGAAGCCCTGCATTAGCGCTGAGCGGCGCGTAAATGCGCCGGGCTGTCGGTCCGCCTGGAACAAATGGCTGGGTGCCCAGAAAGGCAACGCGGATTCCTGGGCAAGATGGCGCGCCCAGCCTTCGAGACCGTATTGCACCAGAGCGCTGCCCAAGTTTGCGCTACCGGCCTGATTGCTGGCGACCAAGTTGAATGACTTGAGATTGGGCAGCTTTGCCAGTGCGGCTTCCGCCTCGACCAGTGCTGCGCCGGGCGCAAAGGCATCGAGGCCGATCAGCGCGGCGAACACATGAGGCAGGGGATCTCGAGGATCGCGTTCAGATACTCTCTCCAGCATTTCTGCCGCCCTGTCCCGGCGACCGATCCGATGGTAGGCGACGGCCTGATAGAGCAACGCACGGGCGTAGCCGGGCTCGATGACGGTCGCGCGCGTAAGCGCATCCAAGGCCGCGCCGTTGTCGCCGCGCGTCAGTGCGATGATGCCGAGTCCGGTCAGCGCAACATAGTTGTCGGCTGCGCCTTCGAGTGCTTCGCGGTACCGGGCCGCTGCAGTGGTCAGGTCGCGCCGCGCTGTGGCGACGGCACCCTGTTCGGCCTGCAGCAAGCTCCGCGAGATCGATGCTTTGCCGGAGTGGCTGAGGGCCTCCGCGAAGTGCTGATCGGCAATTTCCAGTTCTCCCAGGTCAGCCGCGATGAGCCCCAGTCCGGCGGGACCACGCGGGTCCGAGGGTGCCAGCATCCGGGCGCGGCGGTAATCCGCAGCAGCCTCGGTCATGCGTCCGTCCAGACGCCGGAGTTCAGCCCTGGCGATGACGGTCTCCACATCATTGGGATGATTCACCGCCGCCGCCTCCGCCAGCACCAGGGCGTCGGGCAGACGGTCTGACTGGAGCGCAATCCGGATGCGGAGCAAGGCGACCCTGACATCCGTCGCCGCCGCTGATGGCAGCGCGGCCAACATCGCTTCCACGGCCTCCACGCGCCCCGACCACAAATCAAGTTCGGCCTGCAGCAACGTGGCAGACAGTGACGCTGAATCCACTTGGGCGACCGCCGCACGCAGCGTATCGGCCGCCTCGGCCAGCTTTTCTGCTTCGATCAGCCCGATGGCGCGCTCCAGCACCTCTCGTCGAGCTGGTGTCAGGGCGTCATCGCGATACAGCGAAGCGTCGATACGGGTTGCAGCCACCCACTGGACGCGGCTACGTGAACGATTGAGCCGGATTTTGGTAGGCGCCTGGCCAGGCAGCGCGACCGCCTGCTCGTCACGCAGCACTCGCAGGCTGCCATGCGCATTGCTGAATTCCACCTCGCCACTCAGTACGGTCAGTGTGGAGCGGCCATCGGGTCCAACCTCGATTTCCCAATCAGTTCCGCGGATCGAGGCGAGTGCGGAGGGAGTTTGCACGGCGAGCCCGCCTGGCGCGGTCTTCGATTGCATCCAGGTGCGCCCGCGATTGAGGTCCACCACGGTCTTTCCGCCATTCGGCCCGGCAGCCTCCTTGATCTGCAACACGCTGTTGGGGGCGAGACGGATCTGTGTGCGGTCGACAAACACGAGCGCCATTTTGGACAAATCCACCGTGCGCACGAACTGCAGTGGTTTCAGCGATTGCTTCACCTTGGCGGTGGACCATTCCGCCTGCTGCGGGTCGCGGTACTGGCCTGTGCCTTCGATGCTCACGATCTCCGCCACAGTGTTGGCGTGGGCGGGCGTGATGTGGACGATCAGACAGAGCAGAAGAACCAGCTGGGCATCGCTCAGAACTCGCAACATGGAATGGTATGGCGTCTCGAAGGGTGTGAAACTCAGAAGCGAAACCGGGTGAGTGTTGTCTGGCTGCCGTTGGGAAAGGTCATGATGGCCGATGAACGACTGGTGAACTGAATGCTCATCGACCCTGCGCCCGTTGACGTCGGTGCGCGATACACGCTCCCAATACCCTGGCCGTTGGAGAAAACATTCCAGTTCGTCTGCAACAATGTCGAGTTGACCATACTTTGGTTGGCCAGATACCAGACAGGATTGCCGCTGTTGTCGTACATGTACCCCGTGACTGCGGCAAAGTTGTTCTTGAACTCCATGAAGAATCCGCGCCCCGGCTCCTGGGCGTTGTGCCAGATCCCGCTTTCCGGCAACACTGGCGGTGCCCCAACAGGCTCCGGGATGATGCTGTCCAGGCGCTCGATGGGCACCGAGCCCCCGGGCCATATGAGCGTGCCCTTGCGCGCATTCGTGAACGCCAAGGTCACGGCGCCCAACGATGACGAGGCCGAATTCGCACGGAAACTGCCGCCAAGCGTCTGACCGCCGCGATAGGTGTCCATTGTGCCGTTGTAAAAGGAGCCATCCTGAGACGTCTGGCCGGCGGAAATGAACCAAGTGGGCTGACCTGATCCGTTGTAGATGTAGCCCGACAACACCAGGGTTGATCCAACTACTTCGATGCTGAATCCGCGTCCCGATTCGTTCGGGTTCCACCACCATCCAGTTTGAGGCGACTGCGGCTGGCAGGTCTCCGTGCCCGGCACGGTCGCCACCGGACGATTGAGATTATTGAGGGCCGCTGCAGCGTTCGGGCCATAGCCGACGAACACCACCGAGCCCGACAAGATGGCAGAGCTGATGTTGTTCAGCACGGTCACGGATGCCCCCTGGCTGCCGAGCACGCCGGTAAAAAACGCTTGCAGATTGCTTGCCGTCGCAGGGGTAAGTTGACCGTTTGCGCTGATCTGCGCAAGCACGCAAGCGAGGGGTTCGGCCTTGCCGGTGGTCTTGACGCCGATGTGTTTTGCATCCGTTGGCGCTGCTGCGCCTTGCACACGGTTGGCGGGTGCAAGCACGAAGACGTAGATGCTCCCGGAGGTGCCGACGTCTTGCGGACGAAACTGGATGTTTGTCGTGACCGTCGAAGTTGTTGCGGTGTTGATCAGTCCCGATGAAACCGCGCCGAAGGAAGGCTTCCGTGACGCGGGCGGCGTCAGACCGTTCTCAGGCGACAGATCCAGAAACCCGGCGCCATTCAGGCCCAGCACCTGTTGTGGGAGGGGCCGGGTCGCAAATGTTCCCTCGCCAAGCTGACCGCCCAGATTGCCGCCCCATGAGGTCACGCCGCCGTCACTGGTCAGGGCACCGGTGTGCACGTCGCTCGCGCTTATGCCGATGACGCCAGCGGCAAGTCCGATCACATCAACGGGCACCGAGCGGTCGATCAAGGTGCCGTCACCCAACTGGCCGAAGTCGTTGTCTCCCCAGCACTTCACGGCGCCGCCGGTCGTCAATGCGCAGGTGTGGTGCCGGCCGGCTGCCATCCGTGCCACGCCGCTCGTCAGACCCAGCACATCACCGGCCTGTGAGCGAGTATTGCCAGTGCCGTCGCCCAGCTGCAGAAAATTGTTGAAGCCCCAGCACTTGGCGCCACCGGACTGGGTGACGGCGCAGCTATGCAATCCGCCGCCCGCGAGCGATGCCACACCGCCCAGGCCGGTCACGGTGACCGGGGTGTTGGTGTCGTTGAAATCGCCGTTGCCAAGTTGGCCGTTGAAGTTGCGCCCCCAGCAGCGCACCGTGCGATCCGTCATGAGCGCGCAGGAGTGGTAACCGCCAGATGAAATCGCAATCGCGGTCCCACCCAGCCCGGTCACATCAACGGGCACCGTGCTGTCGGTATTGCTGCCGTTGCCAAGCTGACCGAAGCTGTTGTTCCCCCAGCAGCGCACGCCTCCGCTGGAGAGCAAGGCGCAGGTGTGGACCCAGCCGGCGGATATGGCGCTGACGCCAAAGGACAGATTGGGCAACAGGGTGGGGGTGTTCCGGTCAACCGTTGTGCCAATGCCCAGCTGGCCTGTACCGTTGTATCCCCAGCACAGCACCGAGCCGCTCGTGGTGAGCGCACAGGAATGAATCGTGCCTGCCGTTACCTGCGTGGCACCGCTGGTGAGACCGACAGCGGCAACAGGCGCCGTGGTGTTCGCATTGGATCCGTTGCCAAGTTGACCGGAAAGATTGAAGCCCCAGCAAAGCACTGCACCGCTGGAGTTGACAGCGCAAGTGTGATATTCGCCGTGCGCGACGCTTGGTGCCGTGCTTTGCGCCCACAGCGTCGAAGCGGTCGCACACCAGGCCGTCAACGCAGCGGACAACAGGAATCGTGCTTGCCTTGAGTACGCATTGCGTGCCATCCGGCGGATGCCATTGAGCATGTCGTCACTTCCCCTGAGTGCTTTTTTCTTTGTTGATCAGACGCGTGCAGCGTCGGCAGCCAATATGCCTGAAGGTGGAGGTTCTTGTAAATTGAGTGACGAAATTGCCGGTGAGGTTGTGCTAGGGTGCTGCCTCAATACCAACCAAAAACCGCCTTCGCGCAGGCCGCGTTCGTATCCCATGACAGTCGACTGGACTCGCGGCTGCGCGTGGCCCGTGTCGCGAGCTGCATCAATGGCGCAGCGCCAGCGAGTCTCAAAATGACCTCCTCGTGGATGATCGTGGCCGGCGCCCTGTTCGCCTGCATGGGTGTTTTCGTCAAGCTGGGCGCCGCACATTTCTCCGCGGCGGAGCTGGCGATGTATCGATCCGCGGTCGGCCTCATCCTCATCGGCGGCATGGTGCTGGCCCGTGGTCAGACGTTGGCGACGGTGCATTGGCGCACCCATCTGCTGAGAGGCGGCGTGGGCTTCGTGTCGCTCATTGCCTACTTCTATGCGGTCACGCAAATGCCGCTGGCAACGGCGATGACGCTGTCGTACACGGCGCCGCTCTTCCTCGCGGCCATGACCACGCTGCTGCTTCGGGAGAAGTTTCCGCCGCTGCTCATCGCCGCGATCGTGCTGGGCTTCACCGGCACGGCCCTCATCTTCCGGCCCAGCGCATCCGATGGTCACCTGCTTCCCGCACTGCTGGCGGTGGGTTCGGGCTTCTTTGCCGCATGGGCCTATCTCAACGTGCGCAAGCTCGGTCGGGCAGGCGAGCCGGATTGGCGCATCGTGTTCTACTTCACGCTCATCTCCACCATCGGTGGCGCGCTGTTCCAGCTCGTGTTCGCGCCGCAGGCGGGCCCGGCGCGTTTCAACCCGATCACCTTGCAGAACGCGTGGATCCTGATCGGCATGGGGCTTTGCGCCACGGGTGCGCAACTGGCGCTCACCCGCGCCTATCGCCTGGGCAACACGCTCGTCGTGGGTGCACTGTCCTACTCAACCGTGGTGTTCGCCTGCATCGCCGGTCTCATCGTCTGGCAGGACGTGCTGCCGCTGATGAGCTGGCTGGGCATTGCCGTCATCATTGCCGGCGGCGTGCTCGCGACCCAGGTGGAGACCAAGGCGCATGGCAAGGTGGTGGTGGAGGATTGAGAGGCTTGCGAATCATTGCAATGCTCCCCAGAATGCCCCATCACCCGCCACCCCCCAATCGCCACTCGCCACCCCATGCTCGTCACCACCGCCGAACTCGCCAATCACCTGCATGATCCCGCGTGGATGTTGTTCGACACGCGCCATGACCTACTCGACACCACCAAGGGCCCGCGCGAATATTCGCAAGGGCATATCGAGGGCGCGCACTTCCTGTCCATCGACGATGACCTTTCGGCGGCGAAGAGCGGCACGAACGGACGCCACCCGCTGCCTGATGCCGACACCTTCGCGGCACGGATGGCAGCCCTCGGCGCATCGCCCGATCTCAAGTTCGTGATCTATGACGGCACCGGCGGCATGTATGCCGCGCGGCTGTGGTGGATGCTGCGCTGGATCGGAGCGCAGGACGTTGCACTGCTCGATGGCGGCATCGCCAAGTGGCTGGCGGAGAAGCGGCCGGTTACGACGTTGACGCCGCAGCCGCGGGTGGCCGAGGCGAATGCGTTCAAGCCGCAATCCGGTCTCACCGTGGATGCCGCCGATGTGCTGGCGCACCTCGGCGACGCGCAACGCACGGTGCTAGATGCGCGCGCGGGCGAGCGCTATCGCGGCGAAGTCGAGCCCATCGATCCCGTGGCCGGCCACATCCCCGGTGCGGTCAATCGTTTCTGGCAGGCCAACCTGAATCCCGATGGCACGTTCAAGACCCGCGAGGCGCTGCAACGCGAATATTCGCAACTGCTGGCGGGGCGCCCGCCATCAGCCATCGTGCATCAATGCGGCTCCGGCGTGACCGCCTGTCACAACCTGTTCGCCATGGAGTGGGCCGGCCTCGCGGGATCGCGGCTATATCCCGGGTCTTGGAGCGAGTGGGTGGCCGACCCGGCCCGTCCTGTCGCCAAGGGGTAGGCGAAAGAGCGCTGCGCCATAGAGGCGTAAAATCCTCTGCTCTCGCTTCTCCTGCGATTCCATGCGTATTGCGCCTGCATTCGGACTGATTTCGGTATTGCTGGTCGCGGCCTCACCCGCGCCCGGTCTTGCCCACAACAGCGACACATTGCGTCCGCCGGAGACGCTGGTGCTCCACGGCATTCCGCCCATTCCCGCGGAGCTGGCCAAGAAGACGGCGCCCTATACCGACTTTCGCGCCTCGCGGGTCACGGCCTGGCATCCGGCGAAGCGTGAACTCCTTATCAGCACGCGGCTCAACAACAGCAACCAGATCTACCGCCTCGCGGAACCCGGCGGCAAGCTCGAGCCGGTGACCGACTACAAGGACCCGGTCCAGGGCGCCAGTTACCAGCCGCGCACCGGCGACTTCATGCTGTTCGAGAAAGGCTCGGGCGGGGATGAAGCCTTCCAGATTTCCCGCCTTGATCTCGAATCCGGAATGGTCACGCCCATCAGTCCCGGCGGCCAGCGCGCCAGCGCGCCATCATGGAACAACGACGGCACGCGCGTCGTGTACACCACCACCCAGCTCGATCGCAACAATCCCGGCCGCGAAGTGAAAACCGAGGTGCGCCTGGTCGATCCCGAGCGGCCCGAAAGCGAGCGCGTCATCGCCACGCTGGACGGAGGCGGCTGGAATGGCTTTCGTTGGTCGCCCGACGATGCGCGGCTGGTGTTCCAGGAATCGCGTTCGGCCAACGAGGCGCACCTGTGGATCATGGAAGTGAACAACGGTGACCGCCGTCGTCTCACTGCCGACCGCAAGGACGAAGACGTGCGCTACGCCGATGCCCGTTTCTCCAATGACGGCATGCGAATATTCGCAACCTCGGACAAGGGCAGCGAGTTTCGCCGCATTGTCGCCATCGATCTCGCCACCGGCCGCGAGGAGCCCATCACCACCCAGGCGGCGGACGTCGACGAGTTCTCGCTGTCGCGCAAGCTGAACCGCATCGCGTACGTCACCAACGAAGACGGCGTGCACGTGCTGCGCTTTTTCGATCTGGAAGCCGGGCGCGAGATGAACCGGCCGCCGCTGGTGCCCGGCGTCATCAGCAACCTGCGCTGGAGCAAGAGTGGTGAGGAGGTCGCGTTTACCCACGCGTCTTCACGCTCGGCGGGTGATGTCTTCAGCTGGAACCTGAAGGAAGGCCGCATGACGCGCTGGACCAATGGCGCGGCACCGGGCGCCAACCCCTGGGAGTTTGTCGAGCCCAAGGTGGTGCGCTGGAAGAGCTTTGACGGCCTCGCGATCAGCGGATTCTTCTATGAACCGTCCAAGGACAAGTTCAAGGGCCGCCGGCCGGTCATCATCAACATCCATGGCGGTCCGGAATCGCTGGCCCGTCCCGGCTTCATTGGCCGCAACAACTACCTGGTGAACGAGCTCGGTATCGCGCTCATCTATCCCAACGTGCGCGGCTCCTCCGGCTTCGGCAAGACCTTCCTCAAGCTGGACAACGGCAAGAAGCGCGAAGACGCGGTGAAGGACATCGGGGGCCTCCTCGACTGGATCAAGACCCAGCCCGATCTCGATGCGCAGCGCGTGCTGGTCACCGGCGGCAGCTATGGCGGGTATATGGCGCTCGCGGTTGCCGCCCTGTATCCGGAGCGCATTGCCGGGGCCATCAGCTCGGTGGGCATTTCCAACTTCGTGTCATTCCTGCAGAACACCGAGAGCTACCGGCGTGATCTCCGCCGCGCCGAGTATGGCGATGAGCGCGATCCGGACATGCGCAAGTTTCTCGACGAGATCTCGCCGCTGACCCGCGTGGACAAGATCAAGAAGCCGCTTTTTGTCATCCAGGGGCGGAACGATCCGCGCGTGCCATACACCGAGGCCGAGCAGATCGTGAATTCGCTCAAGAAGCGCAAGGCGCCGGTGTGGTTCCTCATGGCCAACGACGAGGGTCACGGCTTCGCCAAGAAGGCCAACGCCGACTTCAGCTTCCATGCGCAGGTGAAGTTCATCGAGCAGACGCTGCTGAAATAGTGCAGCGGACGGCTTGCGAATATTCGCCATGCTCGCCGACCTCATCCTCCTGCTGCATCTGGCGATCGTGCTGTTCAACACGCTGGGCCTCGTGCTGGTGTGGGTCGGTGCCGCGCTTGGCTGGCACTGGGTGCGAATATTCGCATTCCGCATCGCACAGCTCTTGCTGATGGGCTACATCGCCCTTCAGGCGCTGGTCGGGCAGATCTGCCCGCTGACACTCTGGGAAGACGCCTTGCGCGGCACCACGGATGAGCGCGGCTTCATCGCCCGCTGGGCGGCAGCGCTGCTCTACTGGAACGCACCGCCCTGGGTGTTCGCGGCGGGCTATGTCGCGTGGTTCGGCTTGATGATCTTGACCTGGTTTCTCGTGCGGCCGGTGCGACCGGTGCGGTAGCCGCAGTCAGCGCTTCTCCGGCGGAATGCCGCGCAGCTTCGCCACCAGAATCGCCTGAGCGGCCAGATCCACCGGCCGATGCTTCACCGTCGTGCTGGCCGGATAGTTGCCGAGGAAATTGCCGCCCTTGCGATCCACCGCCGGCCGCACCGGGCGCGGCATGAAGCCGCCGCCACAGTTCGGGCACACGTCGCGCAGCACGTCCTCCACGCACTCGGCGCAGAACGTGCATTCGAAGCTGCAGATGTACGCCTCGACCGAGTTGGGTGGCAGGTCGCGGTTGCAGTGTTCGCAAGTGGGGCGCATTTCCAGCATGGACGATCCTTTCAGAAACCGCGGCGCGGCCCGGCCTCGGGATGCGCCCAGTGGTGAATGTCGCGGGCGCCGACAACGCGGAAGCCGGGCTCGGCCGTCGTCAGGAAATGCACCGCCGCCTTGGCGATGAGGTCGCTTCGCAGATGCTGGAACGACTGCGGCGTGAGATAGCCCTTCAGCACCGACAGCCAGCCGGCTGCGAAACGGCTGAGCAAACTCTCGCCCGCCTGGCCGTCTTCGTCGCGGCTCGGCCGCAACACCACGGTGGCAGGCAGACTGTTCTGCTGCAATGCGAGCTCGACTTCACCAAACGCGGCGGCGTCGACGGCCGACAGCTGCTGCCAGGCGGTCATCGGCGACACCAGCAGGAAGCGCTGCGTGTTCATGCGTTGGGCGGCAAGCGCGATGGCGGCGACGTCGTCGGCACGCACTGGCACATACGCCTGGTCACGCTTGTGCCAGTTCTCCTTGCCGGAGATGCAGCAGAGGACATCCTGCACCTCGGCTGACCACTGCCACGCGGCCGGACCGGCATCGCCCAGCGGCTCGACGATCAGCTTGGCATGGGCCGAACGGAGCGGCGCCCGGGCGGCGACACGCACATGCGAATATTCGCTGGTGGACAAGAGATGGTTCAGCAGCTTCTCGCCCAAGTCGCCGATGTTGCCGATGAGCAGGGCCTGGCGCTGGATCGTGGCTTTCGCCACCGGCCGCTCGATGGCGGCGATGGCATCGGTGACGGAGACACTCACTGCTTGGGTACGTCGGCGGGTTCGACGGCCGGTTTTTTCTTGTCGCCGATGCGGCTTTCCTCGCCGTTGGCCAGCTTGCGAATATTCGCAGCGTGACGCCAGATGAGCAGCGCCGACATGAGGATGACCACCAGCAGGTACACCCCCTGGCTCAGCCAGAAGGCCGCGCCGATCGGCGCGAACACGGCGGCCACGAGCGCGCCCAGCGATGAATAGCGCGAGATCACCACGACCGCAAGCCACACGCCTATCGTGGCGAGCCCCAGCCAGCCGCTGAAGGCGATGAGCACGCCCGCGGCAGTGGCCACTCCCTTGCCGCCCTTGAAGCCGAGCCACACGGGGAAGAGATGGCCGAGAAATGCCGCGAGGCCGACCAGCGCGATGGCCGGCGCATCGAGGCCAAACTGGGGCGCGAAATGCTGCGCCAGCACCACCGCGACCCAGCCTTTCACTGCATCACCCAGCAACGTGAGGATGGCCGCGACCTTGCTGCCGGAGCGCAGCACGTTGGTGGCGCCGGGATTGGACGAGCCATAGGTGCGCGGGTCGGGCAGGCGCATGGCGCGGCTCACCACGACCGCGAACGGGATGGCGCCGATGAAGTAACCGAGGGTGATGGCGATCAACAGGGAAGTCATGGCCGCTACTCTACAATAGGTGCGACTGCGAATATTCGCAGGGTCCCGAAACGACGCCTGCCGCCAATCCACCATGAACCAGATTTTCATCCGCGAAATGCGTGCCGACGCCTGGGTGGGCGTCTACGACTGGGAGCAGTTGCGTCCGCAGACGCTCGAGTTCGACATCGAGTTTGGTGTCGCCACCGAAAAGGCGGGTGCTTCCGACAAGCTGAAGGACACCATCGACTACGGCGCCGTGGTCAATCGGGTGCGTGACGAGTTGAAGGAACAACGCTTCAAACTGCTGGAGGCGCTGGCCGAGCATCTTGCGCAGATCCTTCTGAAGGAATTCGGCGCGCCCTGGGTGCGCATCTCGGTGGCGAAGCTGAACCATGTGCGTGGCGTGAAAAAGCTCGGCGTCGTCATCACCCGTGGCGAAGGCGCCGATCCGTCTCGGCCGGGCTGAGCATCCCCATGCTGAAATGGCTCATCGTTCTCGTGGTTTGCGTTGTGCTGCTCGGCCTGTTCTCGCGCCAGCTGTCACGCTTCGGCCTCGGCCGGCTCCCGGGTGATCTCCGCTTCACCAAGAACGGGCAGGACTACTACATCCCCATCACCAGCACGGTGCTCATCTCGCTCGTGCTCACATTGATCGCGCGCTTCATCTGACGGGATTTCCGCACCTCACGCTCAGCGATCGAGGTACGCATCCTGATAGCTGGTGTACACAGTGATCACAAGCACTGGCACCATCACCAGCAGGCCGAGGCCTAAGGGAATGACGGCCAGGATCAACAGCACCAGCGACACGATGCCGTAGAGCAGGAAGGGCAGCATGTTCTTCAGGCAGCCCATGAATGATGTCTTCATCGCGTCAATCGGCGCCATGTCGTGAAAATGCACGAGCGGCACCGCGAACCAATAGGCCATCAGCAGCGGCACGTAGAGTGCCAGCGCGATCAGTGCTGCGAGCAGCAGCGAGATCACGGTGCCGAGGGTGATGAACTCCAGCAGTCGCGGCGGGTCGAGGAAGGCGGAGAGCAGCGCCGTGCCCACGGTGATTGCGACGATGGCCACGAACACCAGGGTGATGATCAGCGAGCCCGCCATGTACAGCGCGCCGAGAATGAGCAGCGGCACGGGCTTGCCCGAGAAGCCGGCCATGAAGTCTTCGGGCTTCATGGCTTCGGCACGCTCAAGATTGCGGGCCGCCACCAATGCACCCGCCACGATGATAGGCGAGATCAGATTGAACAGGAACTGCCCGATCAGCGGCACCATCGAGAACGAGAGCAGGATCACGAACAGGATGATGGCAAACGCGATCCAGCCCAGCGCGGCCCGGGAGAACAGGCCGAAGGCATCGGAAATCCAGTTGAATCCGCGGCCGAAATCAACCGAGCGGCCGGCGGGCAGGAAGGGGTCGGACATGGCGTACCTCCGAATATTCGCAAGCGGAGACTATGCGGCGCGCCCGTGCCGCCGTCAATGCGGCACAGCCCACTGCGGGCGCGGATCAGTCCAGCAGCGCGACATCCACGAGTGTCGCGTTCACCACATCCTGCACGGTCTTCGGTGACAAGCCAAGAAGATAGCCCCGCCGCCCGCCGTTGATGTAGATCTTCTCGATGTCGAGAATCGACTGCTGCATGTACACCGGCATGGGCTTGCGCAAACCGAAGGGCGAGCAGCCCCCGACCTGATAGCCCGAATGGCGCTCCGCATCTGGCTGGGTACAGGGCGCAACCCGCTTCACGCCGATCTGGCGCGCCAGTTCCTTGGTGCTCACCTTGCGGTCGCCGTGCATCAGCACGCAAAGCGGTGCGCGCTTGTCGTTCTCGAAAATCAACGTTTTCACCACGTGATGTTCATCCACGCCCAGTGCCGAGGAGGAGACGGAGGTTCCGCCGTGTTCCACATACTCGTAGATGTGTTCGGTCCAACTGATGCCGAGCTTCTTCAGCAGTGCGGTGGCGGGGGTTTCGGAGACCTTTGACATGGCGGAATTCTAGCCGACCCGACGCATACTCAGCGCGTCCAGGCCCCACCCGGCGGACAGGCGCGACGCATAATGCGAACCATCGTTCCCCGGGGAGTTCGACATGTGGCAATCCGCCTTGCGCATCCTCGCCCAGCTGATCCTGGTCGCGCCGGCGCTGCTATCCTCACCGCTCGCCATCGCGCTTGCGGTCACATCGCTGCCCGCGGTCGTGACGCTCGAACGCGAGCATTTCGTCGTCGCGCTGACCTATGTGCTGTCGGGGCTGGCGCTGCCGTTCCTGCTCTTGTCCATCCTGCTGACGACGCGCACGTTGCGGCGCACGCCCTGGCGGATCACGGTCACCATCGGCCTTGTTGCGGGCATGGCAGGTGCCGTCATGTGGGTCGTTGGCGTTGGCGGGGTGACGCAGCCGGGCCGCGCTGCGTACGACCCGTCGACGCTATACCTCTTCGGCGGACCGGTGGCGGTCGCGGCATGGAATCTCTGGCGCGCGTGGCGCCGCGAAGCTGACGCCGACGCTACTTCTCGTCCATGACCCAGACGCCGTTCCATTCGCCTTCCGGCGGATGCTTCTTCAGCTTCTCGCAGCGGGCGATGTAGGTATTCGACAGCTTGTCGCCGGGGTTGGCCGCCAGCGCCTCCTTGAAGGCATTGATGGCGGCATCCCACTTGGCCTGGCGGTACTTGGCGACGCCATCCTTGAAGTGGTTCACCACATCCATCAGGTTGGGAAACGTGGCTTCCGTGTGGTGATCAAGCACTTCATAAATGGCCACGGGCTGGGTCTTGCCCTTCACCACCACCAGATCCACCTCGCGGGTGCGGTAGGTGCCGCGCAGCTTGCGGTGGGTGAACTCGCTGATGAGGATGCTGGCCGAATACTGCTTGCACGCGGATTCCAGGCGAGCGGCCAGGTTCACGCCGTCGCCGATCATGGTGAAGCCCATGTGCTTCTTCGAGCCGATGTTGCCGGTCACGACTTCGTCGGTGTTGAGGCCGATGCCGATGTTGATCGGCTTCTTGCCTTCCGATAGACGCGTCACGTTCCAGACGGCGAGACTGCGGATCATGTTGATCGAGCAACGCACGGCACGGTCTTCGTCATCGTCATGGCCGAACGGGATGCCGAAGGCCGCCATGATGGCGTCGCCGATGTACTTGTCGAGGAAGCCGTCTTCCTTCTTCAGGCACTCCATCATGATTTCGAAGTACTCGTTCAGCATGCTCACTGTGGCATGCGGGCCGAGCTCCTCGGTGAGCGTGGTGAAGCCGCGGATGTCGGAGAAGAGCACCGTGGCCGTGAGCGCCTGGCCGCCCAGCGCGTCGGCGCCGCCGGCCAGCAGCTGATCCACGATCGCCGGGTCCATGTAGCGGGCCATGGTCGCCTTGGTTCGCTTCTCGCTGGAAATGTCCTCGATCATGATCATCGAGCCCAGTTGCTTCTGCTCCGCACTCACCAGCGGCATGACTGTGGTGTTGACCGACAGCGTCTCGCCGCCGAACTGCAGCTCGGCATCCATGCTGAGTTCCTGGTCATGCGTCTCGCCGACCCGCTTCAGCTTCTCCAGCAGCCACGCGTTGGGGCCGGTGAAAAAGCTCTCGGCAGACTTGTTGATGACCTCGCCGGCTGACATGCGGAAAATCCTGAGGCCGGCACCATTGCAGGTGACGATCTTCTCCGCCTCATCCAGCGTGAGCACGCCGCTGGACATCGACTCCAGCACGCTCTCGTTGTAGTTCTTCATGTTCTGGACATCCGCGAACAGGTTCGCGTTTTCCAGGGCGATGGAAATCTGCGCCGTGAACGCCTTGAGGCGGGCCTCGTCCTCGCTGGTGAACGGGCCGCCGCGTTTGTTCAGCACCTGCGTGGAACCGATGATCTTGCCACTATGGTTGGTGATCGGCACGCACAGGATGGAGCGCGTGAAATAGCCGGTGCGCTTGTCGAACGCCGGGTTGAAGCGCAGATCGGCATAGGCGTAGGGAATGTTGATGGTCTTGCCCGTGGTGAACACCGCCCCCGCAATCCCCTCGGTGTTGGGCAGACGGATCTGCATGGCCGACAAGCCCTGGCCCAGTTCCGACCACAGCTCGCCCGTCTTCTCGTCATTCAGGAACAGCGTCGAGCGCTCCGCATCAAGCATGCGCGTGGCCTCGCCCATCACCTTGTTCAGCAGCGAGCCGATCTTGATGTCGGAGGTGACGGACGACACGATGTCCATGAACTCCAGTTCCTGCGCCCGGATGCGCTTCATGCGCTCGATGTACTGGGCACTCTGCAGCGCCAGCGTCCCTTGCCGGGTCATGGCAACCAGCAACTCCAGATCTCGCTGGGTGAACTTGCCGTCCCGCTTGTTGAGCAGATCGACGACGCCCATGACCTCCTTCTTGGCCGTGAGAATCGGCACGCAGAGCATGGTCTTGGTGGTGAAACCTGATTCGTCATCCACTGATTTGCTGAAATACGGGTTGTTGTAGGCATCATCGACGATGATGCTCTCGCCAGTGGTGAAGACGTGACCCGTGATGCCTGTCGTGTTGAGGATGCGGATTTCCCGGTGGTAGCCGCCTTGCGTGATGCGCGAATACAACTCGTTGGTCGTCGGGTCGTTCAGGAACAGCGTGCCGCGCTCCGCGTTCAATTCCGCCATCGCCACTTCGATGAAGGTCGCGAGCGCCTCGTCAAGCGACTCCGTCTCGGCCATTTTCTGCGAAAGCCTGAGCAACAGTTCCAGCACCCGCAGGCGGTCCTTCATGCCCACACCTTCCAGCAGCGTATCCATGCTGGCGTCGTCAATGCCGATGCGTGCGCCCGCGTCGTTCTTCTTGCTGGCTGACTTGTTTTTCACCGCGCTTTTCATCCTAGCTCCTCACGCCTTCGGCCTCCAGCAAATCGCGGAGCGCGACCACCGTGGCTTCCAGCTGTTGAATTTCCCCTTTTGATTTGCGTACCGCATCCTGCAAGTCCTGCGCATGTGCGTGGCGCTGGTGCTCGATGGCTTCCCGTTGCGCCGCGATCGTGGCCTCAAGCTGTTTGATCTGGCGGCTATTCTCGATGGCCACCTGTCGCAGGGACTGCTCCTTGTCGACAGTCTCGGCCTCCACCGCCGCCCGCAGTTCCGCCGCAGTGAGCCGCAATTGCGCCAGTTCCTGATTGGCATGGTTCAGCGCTTGGCGCACCGCGGTCTCACGGTCTGCGCGTTCCTTCTCCATCTCCTCGCGCAATGCGGCCGAGGTGGCTTTCAGTTGCGCGATTTCCTGATTGGCGGCGACCACCGCCTGGCGTACCGCCTTTTCCTTTTCGGCGCGTTCCGCTTCGAGCGAATCGCGCAGCGCGGACGCGGTGGACTTGAGCTGGGTGATCTCCAGGTTTGCCGCGCCAACCGCCTCGCGCACTGCCTTGGCCCGCGCCTCGCGCTCCTTTTCCAGCTCGTCACGCAGCGCCGTCGCGGTTTCGCGCAACTGATTCATCTCGTGGTTCACCGTGAAGATGGCCGCCCGCACGGCGCGGCCGCGTTCGTCGCGCTCTTCCTCCAGGGTGAGGCGGAGCGCGCTGGAAGTCGATTTTAGCTGGGCGATCTCTCCATTCGCGGCGATCAGGGCGTCATGCACCGCCTTCGCCCGCGCGTAGCGCTCTGCTTCCAACGCCTCGCGCAGCGCCGTCGCCGTGGACTTGAGCTGCGCCTGTTCCTTGTTCGCCACGGCCTGAAGCTCCCGTAGCGCGGTGTCCTTGTCGACACGCGCCTCTTCCAGCGCGGTTCGCAGTGCGGCCGCGGCCGACTTGACCTGATTCAACTCCTGGCTCGCCGCCATCGACGCGGCGTGAACACGTGTCTCCGCGTCTGCGTGCGCCTTCTCCAGCGCTTCCCGCAGTGCAGCAATCGTGTTCTTCAGGTCACGGATTTCCAGCGACGCGAGCTGGGCTTCGGTGGGTTTGGTGGGTGGGGAGGGCGGCGACATGATTTATTCGGATCATATTCGAAACAAATCCCCGATTGGCGCAGCCACTGAAAAAAAGCTTGCGCTCGCAGGTACCGGGTCTTTGCTTCACCCTGCGGACCACTATTTCCCGGGCAGGTTCTGCAACGCGACAATTTGCGCCGCAAAGACGTCATGCACCTTGTCTGCCTTGCCCTGGATGCTGATCGTGGGCGAGCGGGGGCCGGTATACATCAGCACGGCGACCTGGCCGCGGACGGATGGCTGCCAATCCTGGCCTGCGAATATTCGCGATGCAGACAGGCGTGTCCCGCGCTTGCGCAGGTCCAGGCTGACTGCAGCCTCACCCTGAGCGCTCAGCGCGATACGCCTTGTTCCAAAGGCGGCGGCGCCTGCGGAAAAGGTCAACTCCGCGCCGAGCAACTCGGAGAGGGTGCAGGCATAGAGACTCGGCACGGGGTGGCCGCCAAACGTTTCAAGCATGGGGATCTGATCCGGCGAGCGCACATCCACAAAGCAGACGCGCACGGCTTTGTCGCTGAATCGCGGCAGGGGCAGCCAGCCCTCATCGCCACGGATTGCCGGATCAAAGGGCGGCTTGCCGGCAAACCGGAACCGCGCCGGGAACTCGCGCGACGTGGGCGGCTCGCGGTTGATCGTGGCCTGCAGCACGGTGCGCCCCTTGCCGATGGCGGCAGCGAGCTGGGTGTTGTCGGGCTCCTTGCCGGGGCCGTCGAGGAAAAACTTGAGAACCACGGCCTTGGCGCCGGCGCCATGGAGCGCGCTGGTCAGTTCGGCCAGCTGGGCGCGTGAAGGAAACTCGCCGTGGAGCTTGGCTGACGCGTCGTCGTAATCGACGAACACCACTTGCGCGCTTGCAGACATGCAGGCACCTGCGCAAAGCGACAACCAGATCGCGAGGAAGAATGATCGTGCGGGATTCAAGATGCGTAGCTCCATTGGGGTTCATCCTCTTGGGTGATGTTTGGCATGAATCTGCTTTAACCGCTCCCGCGCCACGTGGGTATAGATCTGCGTGGTCGTGATGTCCGCGTGCCCCAGCAGCAGCTGCACCACACGCAAATCCGCGCCGTGATTGATGAGATGCGTGGCAAAGGCATGGCGCAAGGTGTGCGGCGAAAGCTCGGTGCGAATATTCGCACTGCGCGCATGGCGCTTGATGATGAGCCAGAAATTCAGCCGGGTCATGGCGCCGCCCCGGCCGGTGACGAAGAGTGCATCGCTTTTCTGGCCGGCCAGAATGTTGGGCCGCGACTCGCGCAGGTAGCGCGTGATCCATTCGATGGCTTCCTGCCCGAGCGGGGTGAGCCGTTCCTTCGCGCCCTTGCCGAGAATGCGCACCACGCCCATGTCGAGGCTGACCTGGGCGATCTTGAGGCCAACCAGTTCGGACACGCGTAGTCCCGAAGCGTAGAGCGTCTCCAGCATGGCGCGGTCGCGCAGCCCGAGATCGGTGTTGACGTCGGGTGCGGCCAGGAGTGCTTCCACTTCCGCCTCGGAGAGCGACTTGGGCAGTGAGCGCGGCAGCTTGGGCGTGTCGAGATCGTGGCTCGGGTCTTCGCTGATGAGGTTTTCGCGCAGCAGGAAGCCGTAGAAGCGTTTCAGCGACGACACCACGCGCGCCGAGGTGCGCGGGCTGGCGCTGCGTGCTTCCACCAGATGCGCGAGGTAGGCGGTCAGCGTGTGCTTGGGCGCTGCGGGCAGCGCCTCCGAGCGCTTGGCCAGCCACGTCGCGAACTGGGTGATGTCCCGGCGGTAGGCGTCGATGGAATTCTTCGCGAGCCCGTCGGACAGCCAGAGGCTGTCGGCGAAGCGGTCGATCAGGGCGGCGTCATCCGGGTTCATCAGCGTCAGAACAATGCCGTCTGTGCTTCGCGCAACCCGGGCCAGCCCTCGTGCGCCAGCAGCCAGCGCTTGATGGAGAGCGTGTCCTCGCCGGTGCCGCCCATGAAGCCGCCGAGACCGCTGGCGGCGACGATGCGATGGCAGGGCACGACAATGGGCACGGGATTCATGCCGCAAGCCGTGCCGACGGCGCGCGCGTTGGAGCCCACCTCTGCCGCGATGTCGCCGTAGGTGCGCGTCTCGCCGGCGGGAATCTCGCGCATCGCCTCCCAGACTTTCAGCTGGTGCAGCGAACCCGTTAGGCGGATGGGCAGGTCGAAGCGGTAGCGCGGATTGTCGAGGTAGCCGGAGAGCTGCACGCACGCGAGATAGGCCAGCGTGTCAGCGGGTGGTGCCTTGGCGCGGGTGGCGGCGGGCAACAGCGAGAGGCCGATGATGTGGCGCGCATCGGCGGTGACGCCGATGGCGAAGGCGGGGCCTTTCACCACGGCATCAAACCGTTCGTGAGCGATCGGGCTCAAGTTGCTGTGCGTCTTCGCAACCACTGCATCACGACCACGGCGACCAGCAGGCCAACGCCGACCAGGTCGAACCACGAGCGCGGAATCACCATGAGTGTCCCCGCCGCGATCAGCATCACGCGCTCGACGGTGTTGGTCTTGGTGAGCAGCCAGCCCTGTGCGCCTGCGGCCAGCGTGCCGATGGCGACGAATGCCATGCCGATGACGAGCGCGATGTCCTGCCAGTTGGCGGCCCAGGTCAGCGTCTTGGGCAGCTTCAGCAGGATGCCCGCACCAAATGGATCGATCACGAAGATGAACGGAACCACGAATGCGGGCAGCGTGTACTTCCAGGACTGCAACGTGGTCTTGTACGGATCGCCGCCGGTGATGGCTGCCGCAGCGAAGGGTGAGAGCGCCGTGGGCGGGGATACTTCTGACAACACGGCGTAATAGAAGATGAACATGTGCGCCGCGTAATCCGGAATGCCCAGCTGGATCATCGCGGGGGCGGTGATGACCGCGCAGATGATGTAGCTCGCAGTGACCGGCACCGCGAGGCCCACGATCCACACGATGAGCGCCGTGTAGAGCGCGGTCAGCATGACGCTGCCGCCGGCATAGGCGATGACGATGGAGGAGAACTTGAGACCGAGACCGGTCAGCGTCACCACGCCGACGATGAGGCCGGCCGCGGCACAGGTGGCGGCCACGTTCAGCACCTGGGTCGTGCCGCCTTCCAGCGCCTTCACCAGGCCCGATTGCCAGATGCCCTTGACCACCGGCATCTTGCCGGTGAACACGTCATAAGGGATCAACGCGCAGTCACGCCGCAGGAAGCTCACCACGATGGCCACCACGGTCGCGTAGAACACCGACAGCGTGGGCGAGTAGCCCAGCAGCATGAAGATGACGATGGACATGAGAGACAGGAAGTGGAACCAGTAGCGCCTGGCCAGTTCCCACGCCGTCGCCGCGCGTTCGAAGGGCACCTGGCCCATGCCGTACTTCCGCGCATCGAGCTCGACCATGAAGAAGAGCGAGAAGTAGAAGAGCAGTGTGGGCACCGTCGCCATCAGGATGACTTCGAGGTACGAGATCTTCAGGAATTCGGCGATGAGGAAGGCAGCAGCCCCCAGCACAGGTGGCGAGATGATGGCGCCCAGACCGCCCGCAGCGAGCAGTCCGCCGGCGGCGTTCTT
Organism: Burkholderiales bacterium; assembly: GCA_033764435.1. GTDB lineage: Bacteria > Pseudomonadota > Gammaproteobacteria > Burkholderiales > Usitatibacteraceae > JAEUMY01. The sequence continues at coordinate 267,675 of JANRIX010000010.1, read as the reverse complement.
CTCGTAGCCGGCCTTGGAGAGCATGGGGAATGCGACTGAGCCGATGGTAACCGTGGTCGCGACACCGGAGCCGGACGGCCCGCCCAGCAGGAACGACGACAGCACCACCGTACGGCCCGCGCCAGTCGGCTTGCCGCCCATGACCGCGAAGCTGAAATCGAGGAAGAACTTGCCCGCCCCCGAGTACTGCAGGAAGGCACCGTAGATGGTGAAGAGGATGATGAGCGTGGACGACACGTCGACAGCCGTGCCGAAAATGCCTTCCAGCGTCATGTACATGTGGCCGATGAGGCGGTCGATGTCGTAGCCGCGATGTGTCCAGGGCGCGGGCAGATGCTGGCCGAACATGGCGTACAGCAGGAATACCATGACCACGATGGGCATGATCCAGCCCGAGGTGCGGCGCGTGGCTTCCAGCACCAGGATGATGAGCGCCACCCCCAGCACCTTGTCCCAGGTGTTGGGAGTGACCGCGCGGTCGGTGAAGTTGTCGCCACCCACCAGCATGTAGGCGATGCAGGCGACCGAAATGATGATGGCGATGAGGTCCCACCACATCAGCCGGTCGCGGTAGCGCTTGGCCACCGGGAAGAGCAGGAACGACAGCACCAGTACCAGCCCCACGTGGATGGCCCGGAGCTGCTGGGTCGGCACGATGTCGTAGGCCGCGTAGAGGTGGAAGAGTGTGGTACCGATGGCGAAGAGCGTCACGAAGGCAGCCAGCCAGCCCTTCAGATGGCTGGCGGCACCTTCCTCTTCCTCGATGTATTGCTCGGCCTTGGCCAGCGCCTCCGCGCTGATGGCAATTTCGTTCCCGCCCGTTGGCGCGTCGCCGCCAGGCTTTTGTTCTGTGGGGCTCAAGGGCACTCCTCCTCTTGTTCTCCACCCGAATCATAAGGGGAGACCGGGTCTGGCGGGGAACTCAGGCCGGTTTCAGGCGCTCAATATCTCCGGGGCCGGTCGGGCCGGGTATTTTGCTGGCGTCGACGGGCACTTTCTTATACGCTTTCGCGTCGAGTTGAACATCAACCACTAGGAGGGGAACATGAAAAAACTGAACATGGTGGCGGGCCTGCTGACCGCCCTGCTGCTGCCGTTCGCGGCTGCAGCGCAAACCAAGATTTCCATCGCCACTGGCGGCACCGGCGGCGTCTACTACCCGCTGGGTGGCGGCATTGCCAATGTGCTGTCCAAGCATGTGCCCGGCATGCAGGCCACGGCCGAAGTCACCGGCGCATCGGTGGAAAACATGAAGCTGGTCGGTGGCGGCAAGTCCGACGTCGGCTTCACCATGGCCGATACCGCCTGGGACGCCTACAAGGGCCTAGACAAGTTCAAGGACAGCGCCCAGCCCGTGCGTGCCCTGGCCGTGTTCTATCCCAACCACATGCAGGTCGTGACGGTTGAAGGCCGCGGCATCGACAAGCTCTCCGACCTGAAGGGCAAGCGCATCTCCACCGGCTCTCCCGGCAGTGGCACCGAAGTGATGGCCTTCCGCCTGCTGGAAGCCATTGGCCTCGACAAGGACAAGGACGTGAAGCGCGAGCGCCTGTCCATCGCCGAGTCGGTCAACGCCATGAAAGACGGCAAGATCGATGCCCTCGTCTGGGTAGGTGGCGTGCCCACGCCGGCCCTGACCGACCTCGCCGCCACGCCCAACACCAAGATCAAGCTCATCGATCACGCCGAGGCGCTGGAGAAGATGAAGGAGAAATACGGTCCGCTGTATGTGAAGACCAAGATCCTTGCCAACTCGTATCCCGGCCAGACCAAGGACAACGAGAACATCGCTGTGTGGAACATCCTCGTGGTGAATGAAAAGGCCAACGAGAAGGTCGTCTACGACATCGTCAAGACCATGTTCGAGAAGAAGGCCGAGATCGTGGCCGTGCACAAGGATGCGGCTGCGCTGGATCTGGCCAACCAGTTGACGGGTGGCTCGCCGATTCCGTTCCATCCGGGTGCATTGAAGTACTTCAAGGAGAAGGGGCTCAAGGTCAACTGAGCGTCAGTCTGAGTTGATGCAGTGAAAGTGCCCGCCTTGTGCGGGCACTTCTCTTTAGGGGTTGCGAATAATTTCAGTCACCCGAATCGCAGGACCACCAACACCACTCCTGCAATAAAAGCTGTCTCGGCGACGATCAACGCCACCGGCTTCCACCCCATCACCGCCATGTCCTTCAGCGAGGTCTTCATGCCGATGGCGGCGATGGCGGCGACGAGGCACCAGCGCGACACTTCGCTCGCGCCGGACTGAAGCAGCGGGGGAATCCACCCCAGGCTGTTCACCGCGACCAGCACGGCGAACGCCACCGCGAACCAGGGCAGCAGAGGTGCGCGCTTCACGTTCTCCGGACTGTTGAGATGCGTGATGAGTGAAATCACGAACACCACCGGCAACAGCATGGCCACGCGCAGCAGTTTCACGATGGTGGCGGTGTCGCCCGCCTCCTTCGAAATGCTATAGCCCGCGCCCACCACCTGGGCCACGTCGTGGATGGTGCCGCCGAGGAAAATGCCGGCGGCGCGGTGATCCAGGCCGAATGCACCGGCGAGGATGGGATAGGCGATCATGGCCACGGTCGAGAGCGTGGTGACCCCGATCACGGCGAAGGAAAGGTCGCGATCCGTATGCGCATGTCGTGGCAGCACGCTGCTGATGGCCAGCGCGGCGGACGCGCCGCAGATGGCGACGGCGCCGCCCGTCAGGACGCCGAATATTCGCGGTTGGGACAACACGCGCGCGGCCGCAATGCCAGCCGCAATGGTCGCGATCACAGCGACAACGACCAGCGCCACCGTGCCCCAGCCCAGTCCGGTGACCTGCGCCAGCGTGATGCGCACGCCGAGCAGCGCCACGCCGACGCGCAAGATCATGGACGAAGCGAACTGGATGCCCGGCACGCACTTGCCTTCTTGCGACAGGAAGTGGAGCGCCATGCCAAGCAGGAGCGCGAACAGCATCACCGGCCCGCCATAGTGCTCAGACAGGAACATGGCGGCGAGTGACACCAGGAGGGCGATCAGGACGCCGGGGAAGACGGACTTCAGCATGGAAGAGTGGGCAGGATTGGGAGGCGCAGCTTCGCTATTATCCGGGTAGAGTCGGAATCAGGACGTTTCGCGTCGTTCATGCCTCGTATCCCATCCGACTCCCTCCTGCCGCCGTTCGATCAACCGCTGCCACCATGTCCACCGCGCTCCTCCTGCTTCCCGACTTCGCCATGATCCTGGCGGGGTTCCTGCTGCACCGGTCGGGAAAGTTCACGCGGCCGTTCTGGGAGGGGCTGGAGCGGCTGATCTACTACGTGCTGTTCCCGGCATTGCTGTTCCAGTCGCTGGCAAAAAACCGCATCGACTTCGCCATCGCCGGCCCGGCCATGCTGGGTGCCATCGGCGTCGTGTCGACGGGCATCGTGCTGGGCTGGTTGGGTAAATGGATTCTGCGGCCCGATCCGCGAATATTCGCATCCGGCGTGCAGACCGCATTCCGCTTCAATTCGTATATCGGACTGGCCGTGGCCAGCCGCCTGTATGGCGATGCCGGGCTGGCGGCGTTTGCGATCATCGTGGCGGTCGCAGTCCCGCTGGCCAACATCGCCTCGGTGTGGGCGCTTGCGCGTCACTCGGACAGCAACGTACTCAAGGAGCTGGCGCAGAATCCGCTGCTGCTGGCGACCATTGCGGGCGTGAGCTGGAGCTTCACCGGCTGGACGATTCCTGAGCCCATCGCCGTGACGCTGTCGCGCATGGGGTCCGCGTCCCTTGCGGGTGGCTTGCTGGCTGTGGGCGCCGCATTGACGCTGGAGAGTGCAGGCAGGAATGCGCCCATCGTCGCGTGGTTCCTCGCGGTGAAGATGCTGGCGCTGCCGGTGGCCGCGTGGCTGATCGCCAGCGCACTGGGCATGAGTGGCGTCTACTACCAGGTGCTCATCATGTTCGGCGCACTTCCCACGGCCACCTCTGCCTATGTGCTCGCCGTGCGCATGGGGGGCGATGGCAAGAGTGTGGCGCTCATCATTTCGCTGTCGACGCTGCTGGGCATGATCACGCTGCCCATTGCGGTGGCGTTGCTTTCAGCGCAGAAATGAAAAAGGGCGCCCGCAGGCGCCCTTTTCGTTCCGAATCGAAGCGGATTACTTCTTCTCTTCGGCAGCCTTCGGCTCTTCCGGCAGCATGTCCTGCACGTTGGCGTTGAGCTTTTCCTTGATGCGTGCGGACTTGCCCGAACGATCACGGAGGTAATAGAGCTTGGCGCGGCGCACGTCACCCTTGCGCTTCACTTCGATGGAAGCGATCGACGGGGAGTAGACCTGGAACGTACGCTCCACACCTTCACCCGAGGAAATCTTGCGGACGATGAAGCTGGAGTTGAGGCCGCGGTTGCGCTTGGCGATGACCACGCCTTCATAGGCCTGGACGCGCTTCCTTTCGCCTTCGATCACGTTCACGTTCACGATCACCGTGTCGCCGGGGGCGAAATTCGGGATCTTCTTGCCCAGGCGGGCGATTTCTTCCTGCTCGAGTTGCTGAATCAGATTCATGTTGCTTCCTTTCATGTCGATGGGCCGTTGGCCTTGCCGGTAGAGCGACAGACTGTCGATGCCGGGCTTTTGTTGTTGAAACTACTGTTGCTGCTGTTCCTGCTCTTGCTGCGCTTTCACTTGCTCCTGCCTGAATTCCTCAAGCAGTTTCAAATCCTGTTTGGTGAGCCGGCCCGTCTCCTGCAGTGCCGCGATCATCTCGGGGCGCCGCAACCAGGTACGACCCAGCGCCTGCTTCCTGCGCCACTTCTCGATGGCGGCGTGATTGCCTGACTGCAGCACTGCCGGCACCTTGCGGCCCTTCCACTCGTCCGGTCGCGTGTAGTGCGGCCAATCGAGCAATCCATCACCGTACGAATCCTGGCTGGCGGATTCACCATCATTCAACGCCCCGGGCAGCAATCGCACCAGCGCATCGATCAACACCATGGCCGGCAATTCCCCGCCGGACAGCACGTAATCCCCGATCGAGACTTCTTCATCGACGCGCGCCTCGATCAAGCGCTCGTCAACTCCTTCATACCGCCCGGCCAGCAACACCAGGCCCGGCGTTTCGCGCAGCTTGCGCACCCCGGCATCGGTGAGCGGTTGCGCTTGCGGGGTGAGATACACAACCTTGCCCGCAACACCGGCTTCCTGCTGCCTCTGCAACGCCGCGTCGATCGCCGCATTCAACGGTTCGGCCAGCATCACCATGCCCGGACCACCCCCGTACGGCCGATCATCGATCGTGCGGTAGTTGTCGTGCACGAAGTCGCGTGGATTCCAGATTCCCAGCGACCACAACTGCTGTTCCAGCGCCCGCCGCGTGATGCCGTGCTTGGCGACCGCGTCGAACATTTCCGGGAACAGCGTGATGACGTCGATGTGCAACACGCAGGTTCCCTTTCGCTATTCTTTCCTACCAATCCTTTTGCCAGTCCACCACGATGCGCCTGGTTTTCAAGTCCACATCGTGCACCGAGCGCTCGGTGTAGGGGATCAGCATTTCCTTGCTGCCTGTTTTCACCACCAGCACGTCATTCGCGCCGGTCTCCAGCAGGCTGTCCAGCGTGCCCAGTTTCTCGCCCGCCAGATTCACCACATCCAGCCCGATGAGATCGACCCAGTAGATCGCGTCATCGAACTGCGGCAATTCACTTCTCGGCAGGGCCACATCGATGCCCCGCATCAGCTCGGCGGCATTTCTGTCGTCCACGCCTTGCAGCTTGGCGCTGAATCCCAGGTGAACCAGCTCGGTGTCTTCCACCTCGCGTTGCACCCAGGTATTGCCTTCTTTCAGCCACCAGACATCGAAGTCGGCCAGTGCATCAGCCTCTTCGGTGAAAGTCTTGACCTTGAGCCAGCCCTTGATGCCACGCGGCGCCAGCAACCGCCCCATGACCACCAGGTCAGGGGGCGGCGCGGAATTACTTGGCTGCGGCTTGCGGGACGGCTTGCTGCTTGCCACGCTTGATCAGCTTCTGAACGGCGTCGGAGGCCTGCGCGCCCTTGGATTCCCAGTGGGCAACGCGATCAAGTGCCAAGCGGAATTGTTCGGTGCCTTCCGGCGCCATCGGGTTGTAGAAGCCGATGCGCTCGATGAAGCGGCCGTCACGCGGATTCTTGGAATCGGCGACGACGATGTTGTAGTACGGGCGGTTCTTGGCGCCGCCACGGGACATTCTGATCACGACCATGAAAAACTCCTGTCTAAATGAACCCATCCGAAAATGGATTCGAAATACTCCGTTGTGAACGGAGAACGGGCCCGTTGCGAACGGGAAACGTCCGGTGCCGCAAATCATGACCTGCAACACGCGGAAAGCCTTGAATTGTAATCGAATTTCGCTTTCCGCCGCAAGTTGTGCGTACAGCTGTGGCTTGCGCCGCCGGTCGCGGCCTCGGGCAGCCGGTGCGCAACTAGTGCTTACTTACGTGTGTACGGTTTTCAGGAATGGCTGGTCAACGCGGCTTCTGCCCACTTTGACGCGCGCAGGAGCGCGATATCGGTGGTGGCCCAGAGCTGGATGCCCAGCGGCAGGCCAGCCGCGTTTTTGAAGTGCGGCAAGGTGAGCGCAGGCAGGTGCAGGGCGGTCGATGCGCGGTTGAAGACCGGGTCGCCCGTTGCGTCGAGGCCGGCGGGTGCCGCGCCCGGCGCGGCAGGGAGGAGCATGACATCCACCGCGGCAAAGGCATCAGGCAGCAGCGCCTTGCAGTCGGCAACCAGTGCCTGCGCGCGCCGATAGTCGTCCCAGGTCACTGCGCGACCCTGCTCCAGCAAGCCGATCAGCTTCGCGGACAGTTGATCCCTGTGCTGCGAATATTCGGCAAAGTAGCTGCGGGCGGCTTCGAAGAGCTGGACTGTCTGCTGCGCAGCGTTCGAGTTGCCGAAGCCAGGCGGGAGCGACACCTGGCGAACATTCGCACCGGCCTTGGCGAATATTCGCGCTGCATCCTCGATGACTGACAGCATGTCCGGGCTGGCCTGGCCGTGCTCGGGGAGTTCCAGCACGCCGATGCGGGGAGAATCGGCTGACTCGCCCAAACGGAAGTTCTGATCCCATGTCAGCGCTTCGGCCATGAGCGCGATGTCATCCACGCATTGCGCCATCCAGCCCAGCGTGTCGAGACTTTCCGATTGCGACTTCACCCCGGCGCGGGGCACCAGGCCAAAGCTCGGCTTGAACCCGACGATGCCGCAATACGCAGCCGGACGGATCACGGAGCCCGCGGTCTGCGTGCCGAACGCGATGGGCACCATGCCGGCGGCAACTGCGGCGGCCGAACCGGATGACGAACCGCCGGGGGTGTGGGCGACGTTATGGGGGTTGCGCGTCTTGCCAGGGTGGAACCACGCCAATTCCGTGGTGACCGTTTTTCCCATGACGATGGCGCCGGCTGCCTTGGCCAGTGCCACGCAGGCCGCGTCGCCAGAAGCGATGTTGTTCGCGTAGATGGGTGAGCCGTATCGGGCGGGCAGTCCGGCGACGTCGATAATGTCCTTCACGCCGATGGGAATGCCGTGCAGGATGCCGCGTCTCGGCCCGAGATCGCATGCCCGCGCCTCGTCCAGTGCGCGGGCCGTATCGAGCGTCTCCCATGCCAAGACGTGAGGCTCGACTTCCTCGATGCGCTGCGAATATTCGCGCAGCAGAACGCGCGCGGTGAGCGGCGTGGATTCGATGCGCCGCGCGGCGTCAATGGCGTGCATGATCTCGCGCCCGGCGCTGCTCAGCGCATGCCGGGCAGCATGCCTTTCATGCCACGCATCATCTTGGACAGGGCGCCGGACTTCATCATTTTCATCATCTTCTGCATCTGCTCGAATTCCTTGAGCAGCATGTTCACTTCCTGCACCTGAACGCCGGCACCTGCGGCGATGCGGCGCTTGCGCGATGCCTTCAGCAGATCCGGCTTCTTGCGCTCAGCCGGTGTCATGGAATTGATGATGCCCTCGGTGCGCTTCAGCTTCTTCTCTGCCAGTTGCGGATTGCCTTGTGCAGCCTGCGCGAGCTGCGCGGGAAGCTTGTCCATCAAGGCACCCATGCCGCCCATGTTGCGCATCTGGATCAGCTGCTGCTTGAAGTCCTCGAGATCGAATTCCTTGCCCTTGCGGAACTTGTCCGCCAGGCGCTTGGCCTCGGTCTGGTCGACCTTCTGCTGCGCTTCCTCGATGAGTGACAGCACATCGCCCATGCCGAGGATGCGCTCGGCCATGCGTCCCGGATGGAAAGGCTGCAGCCCATCGGTCTTCTCCGAGACGCCGATGAACTTGATCGGCTTCTGGGTGATGTGGCGCACCGACAGCGCCGCCCCCCCGCGCGAGTCACCGTCCAGCTTGGTCAACACCACGCCTGTGAGCGGCAAGGTGTCGTTGAAGGCCTTGGCGACATTCACCGCGTCCTGGCCCTGCATGGCATCGGTGACAAACAGGGTTTCAATCGGACTCAGGGCGGCATGCAGTGCCTTGATCTCGGCCATCATCGCCTCGTCGATGGCGAGACGACCCGCGGTGTCGACGATGAGCACGTCGTGAAGATGGGTCACTGCCCAGTTCTTCGCGGCGAGCGCGATGTCCACCGGCTTCTGCGAGGGATCGCTGGCGAAGAAATCGACCTCGAGCTGGCCGGCCAGCGTCTTCAATTGTTCGATGGCGGCGGGACGATACACGTCCGCGCTGACGACCAGTACCTTCTTCTTCTGCCGTTCCTTGAGCAGACGGGCCAGTTTGCCGACGCTGGTGGTCTTGCCCGCGCCCTGCAGGCCGGCCATGAGGATGACCGCGGGCGGCTGGGTGGCGAGATTGAGTCCTTCGTTCTCGCCGCCCATCAGCTTCACCAGCTCCTGGTGAACGATGCCAACGAGGGCTTGACCTGGGGACAGGCTCTGCAGCACTTCCGCGCCGAGCGCCTTCTCCTTCACCGCGGCGATGAAATCCCTGACCACTGGCAGGCCGACATCGGCTTCCAGCAATGCCATGCGCACTTCGCGAAGTGCATCCTGGATGTTGTCTTCGGTCAGGCGCGATTGGCCGCGCAGGGTCTTGACGATGCCGGCCAGGCGATTGGTGAGGTTGTCGAGCATCGGGAGAGGGAAATCCTTCGTGTAAACTGCATGCAGCGCGAATGTCCGGCCGGAGCGACTGGCTGCGCGACCGAGGCGCGTTCATTCATGCAGATCGATCTTCATTTTATCACCGCGCTCTTCTACCTCGGTGCGGCGGCACTGGCCTGGTGGCCGGGCCTCACCACGGCGGGGTCGTCCGCCGCGCGCACGGCGGCGGTTCCGGCCAGGCTGCCCATGCGTCTCGCAGGCATTTCCAGCCTGCTCTGCATCGCCATTGCCTGGCACGGATTCAACCTGTGGCGCGACCTGTTCGCTGCGGCAGGTTTCAATCTCAGCTTCGCCACGTCGCTGTCCCTCATCACGTTCGGCACGCTGGCGATCTACATCGTCATCGGGTTCTCCATCAGCCTGAGCCACCTGGTTGCCCGCTATCTTGCGCCGGTCGCCGTGCTCGTGGTCGTGCTGCCGGTATTCCTGCCGGCGGAGTATGTCGTCCCCTATGGCAGCCAGCCGCTGTTCAAGCTGCACTTTGTCGTCGCCATCCTGGCCTATGTGCTCTTCACCATCGCGGCGCTGCACGCCCTGCTGATGACGGCGATGGAGAACTGGCTGCATCAGGGCTATCTGCCGCCCCAGGCTGGAGGATTGCCGCCTTTGATCCGCATGGAGAAATGGCTGTTTCGTCTCCTGCTGGCCGCATTCGTGCTCCTGACCGCCACATTGATCTCGGGCGTCTTTTTCAGTGAAGCCCTGTTCGGCAAGGCGTTCCAGTTCAATCACAAGACCCTGTTCGCCATCGTCTCGTGGGCCATCTTCGCGTGGCTGCTGTTCGGCCACTGGCGCTTCGGTTGGCGCGGCCGCAAGGCCATCCGCCTGACCCTGATCGGCTTCGTCGCCCTGTTGCTTGCCTATATCGGCAGCAAATTCGTCCTGCAAATACTGCTCGGCCGCGTCTGACCTGGCATGGACAGCATTCCCTTAAGCTGGTTGTACATCACCCAGGGCATCCTGCTGCTGATTTCGGCGTTCTTCTCCATTTCGGAGACCAGCATGATGGCGCTGAACCGCTATCGGCTGAAGCACATGGTGAAGCAGGGCAGCCGTTCGGCGAAGAAAACGTCCGACCTGCTGGACCGGACCGACAAGCTGCTCGGCGTCATCCTGCTCGGCAACAACCTGGTCAATTCCGCATCCGCGGTGTTGTTCGCGCTGATCGCCGAGCGGCTCTTCGGCGAGAACGAAGTTGTCCTGGCACTGGCCACCGGCGGCATTACCTTTCTCATCCTGGTGTTTGCCGAGATTACGCCCAAGGTGATCGGCGCGTCCTATCCAGAGCGCATCGCGCTTCCGGCCTCGTATGTGCTGTCGCCGATGCTCCGCATCGCGTATCCGGTTGTGTGGTTCGTGAATCTGTTCGTGCAAGCGCTGCTGAAGATTCTCTTCATCAAGCCCAAGGGCGACACCGATGGCGACGGCCAGCTGTCCATGGAAGAGTTGCGCACGCTGGTGCTGGAGGCGGGCAAGTTCATTCCGCCGAAACACCAGACGATCATGGTCAACCTCTTCGAGTTGGAGGACATGACCGTGGACGACACCATGACGCCACGTTCGCAGATCGAGGGGGTGGACATCGCCGACAAGATCGAGGACATCCGCAACACCTTGTCCACCGCGCATCACACGCGACTCGTCGTCTATGACGGGGGTCCCGAGAATGTCATTGGCATCGTGCATGTCCGCAAGGTGCTGAACGCCATTCGCCGCGAGCCGCTCACCAAGGAATCGCTGCGCGAGATCATCCGCGAGCCCTACTTCATTCCGGAGGGCACGGGTCTCTTGCAGCAGTTGCAGAATTTCCAGGAGACGCAGCGGCACATGGCCATCGTCGTGGACGAATACGGCGAGATGCAGGGTTTGGTCACCATGAAGGACATACTGGAAGAGATCGTGGGCGAGTTCACCAGCCAGAGCCCGGCTGCGGGTGGGCTCATCCACAAGCAGGAAGACGGGACCGTGATCGTCGAGGGGTCCTGCCCGCTGCGCACGCTCAACCGCAAGCTCGCCATGAGCTTTCCGCTGGATGGTCCCAAGACCATCAATGGCCTGCTGCTGGAGCAGCTGGAAGACATTCCCGAACCCGGTACGGCGGTGAAGGTGTCCGGCTATCCCGTCGAGATCATGCAGACGCAAGACAAGATGGTGAAGGTCGTGCGCATCGATCCGCGCAAGGTCGCCAAAGCCGGCAAGTCCGACAACTCGGGCCAGTCCCTCGCCGCCTGACCCGGCGGCGAGTTCAGAACTCGTAGGCGGCGACGATCGTGCCGTAGCGGTGCACGCCGCGGGGCGTGCGCTCATCCACCGGCTTGAATTCCATCGATCGCCAAGTCTGGGTGAAGGTGAGCCGGAAGTTCTCCATGAATCGCAGCGAGGCGCCCACGGAGACATCCCACGCCCACGGGCGCTTGGTGACATTGGCGCTGTCGCGGAACGTATTGCCGTCCAGGAAGATGTTGCGTGCGACCAGCCGACCTTCTGTGCGTGCGAACAGGTAGAACTCCGTGGCCGAGCGCTCCGGCGGGAGACAGAAGCCGCTGATGCTGGCACCTCGGCGCAGGCTGGTCACGCTGCGGTCGTCGCCAAAGCCGGAAAGGTTTCGGCCCAGCCGCAGCGTTGCGCCTGCTGCGGCGTAGGAATAGACATTGCCGAGCGCCAGACCGTAGTGCGGGATGAGATCAAAGGTGTTGCAGACATACTGCCGCCGTATCTGATGTTTCCAGGTCAGGTTCACGCCCAGCTCATTGCCGATCTGGTTGCCCCAGCCTTCGGGGCGCGGCGCCCCGATCAGTTCATGCCAGCGGGTTTGCACCGAGCGTGCGCCGCTCTTTGGTCCGACGGCCCCGATGTTCAACTCGACCGTGTCCTGGGTGTCCGGCGCGGCTGCCTGGGCGATCGCGCCGATATAGGTCCAGCCTGCCCACGGACGATCCCAGGGTTGTGGCGCCGGATTGCGGATGTCACGCGGCGTGTAGATGTCCTGACCCAGAGTGAATCCAACACGGACCACAGCCTCGGGATCATAGAAGCGCTTGGCGAGTCGCCCAAACTCTTCCAGTTGTTGCCATTCTTGCTTGCGCGGCAGGTACACGATACGCAGACCGTTTGTGTACCACTGGTCGGTGCTGCTGCGGCTGAAGAGATCGTTTTCGGTGAAGATCTGGATGCCGTGCTCGGGATCAGCACTCTGGGCCGCTGCCTGGGCGCAATAACCCGTCATTGCGACCGCAATGGCTGCGAGGCTGAGCCGCATAAACACGAAGGGGCCGCTGTCGGCCCCTTCGTGATGCATTGCGAATATTCGCAACATCGGATGAATCGCCTTACGCCATGCGGCGCTTCAGCTCCTTGTCGATTTCCAGCAGGAAGTCCTCGGTGTGCAGATACGGATGGTCCGGACGAATCAGGATGGCCAGGTCCTTGGTCATCTTGCCCGATTCCACCATGTCCACGCAGACCTTCTCCACCAGTTGTGCAAAGTTGACGAGATCCGGCGTGCCGTCCATCTTGCCGCGGAAGATGAGGCCGCGCGTCCAGGCGTAGATGGATGCGATCGGGTTGGTCGACGTGGGCTTGCCCTGTTGATGCAGACGGTAGTGACGGGTCACGGTGCCGTGGGCGGCTTCGGCTTCCACCGTCTTGCCATCCGGCGACATCAACACTGAGGTCATCAGGCCCAGCGAGCCATAGCCCTGTGCCACCGTATCTGACTGCACATCGCCGTCATAGTTCTTGCACGCCCACAGATAGCCGCCGCTCCACTTGAGGTTCGAGGCCACCATGTCGTCGATGAGGCGATGTTCATAGGTCAGGCCGGCCGCGTCGTACTTCGCCTTGAACTCGGCGTCGAAGATTTCCTGGAACAGGTTCTTGAAGCGCCCGTCGTAGATTTTAAGGATGGTGTTCTTGGAGGAGAGGTACACCGAGTAGTTGCGCTCCAGGCCGTAGTTGAAGCAGGCGCGGGCGAAACCCTTGATGGACTCGTCGAGGTTGTACATGCCCATGGCGATGCCGGCACCCGGCGCCTTGAACACTTCGCGCTCGATGGGTGCGCCGCCGTCAGCTGGCGTGAACGTCATCTTGAGCGTGCCGGCACCCGGGAACTGGAAATCGGTGGCGCGGTACTGGTCGCCGAAACCATGACGGGCCACGACCACCGGTTTGTCCCAATGCGAAACCAGACGGGGCACGTTCTTGCAGATGATGGGCTCGCGGAAAATGGTGCCGTCGAGGATGTTGCGGATGGTGCCGTTGGGGCTCTTCCACATCTGCTTCAGGTTGAATTCCTTCACGCGGGCTTCGTCCGGCGTGATGGTGGCGCACTTCACGGCCACACCGTATTCCTTGGTGGCCATGGCGGAATCCACGGTGACCTTGTCGTCCGTCGCATCGCGGTGCTCCATGCCAAGGTCGTAGTACTTCAGGTCGATATCAAGGTAGGGGAGGATCAGCCGCTCGCGAATCATCTGCCAGATGATGCGAGTCATTTCATCGCCATCCATCTCGACGACGGGATTCTTTACCTTGATCTTGGCCATGCGGGGCTCCTGTAGGGCTTGAGGTGAGTGCGCGGACAGTTTGCGCGGGGTGGCAGGTCTGGACTCGGAGTACACCCGGTGCTGAGGGCCCAGTGTTGTTGTTGTGCGTGGCCCGCCGATGGCTGCCTCTGGTGCATGCCGGAACAACGAAAATTATATCAAAGGCAGAAGGCGCGACGGGCTGGAGTCGCCAGCAAGACGGAGCACTCTTCGGATGGTGACAGTTCAAATGCAAAGCGCCCCACGAGGGGGCGCTTTATGTTCTGGTGGCCTGGGGCGGAATCGAACCACCGACACAAGGATTTTCAATCCTCTGCTCTACCGACTGAGCTACCAGGCCGGAAACCGAATGTCGCAAAGCCGGAAATTATAACGGTAAACCGGCGGCAAGGGAAATCAGCCCGATCCCTCCAACGAAAGCTTGAGAGAGATCCGGTTATGGCCGAACAGGTAGTGGTACTCCGCATCCAGCGCCATTTCCCGGGCCAGGACCACGCCGAGGCCGCCTTCTTTGCCACCCTCGACATGTTCGGCGGGCATGACGCGATCGGCGTAGGCCAGCGGATTGAACGGTGGGGCCTGGTCTTCATAGACGAGGTGAATGCCATCGGGCTGCCCCGATAGGGTGATGACGACCGGGGCGTCGCTGCCGCCTCGATTGCCGTGCTTGACCGTATTGGTGAACAACTCCTCGGTCACCAGGTGAAGTCGAAGGCATGCGCCATGCGCGATACCCGCATCGGTGCAAAACTTGTCCAGAAAGGCGCGCACCGCCACCGTGTCGCGCATCCGCGACGTGAACATGGCTTGGTGTCGGGCTTTTGTGACACTGTTCACAGGCGTACCCATTGGGGCATTATAGAGTCATTGGTCCGAGTCCAAGATTTCCGGATCAAGGGCTATCTACAGAGGAGTCATCCGAATGAACACCAAATTGCTGCTCGTTGTGTTGCTGGCTTCGTCGCTGGCAGCGGGCATTGCCGAAGCCTCGGCAGTGGGTGAAATCAAGATCCTGAAGGGGTCGGCGTCCGTTGAACGCCAAGGTCAGAGGTTGCCCGCATCCGTGGGCATGAAGCTGCAGCAATCCGATGTTGTGGTGACCGGCCAGGATGGCGCTGTCGGCATCACCTTCGCTGACAACAGCCTGATGTCCACCGGTCCCAACAGCACCTTGTCCATCGACAACTTCCGGTTCGACTCGACGACTCATGTGGGCGAATTCAACTCGACCGTGAAGCGCGGTACGGTCGCGGTGGTGTCGGGCAAGATGGTCAAGCAGAGTCCCGAGTCGATGAAGATCCGCACGCCGTCTTCCATCATGGGTGTGCGCGGCACCGAATTTGTCATCAAGGTCGACGACGTACGTTGATGAAACATCCGCTTCTTCTTGTGGTCGCGAGCCTCGCAATCGCGGGCTGTGCCACCGTGCCGCCCCCGGCGCCCAGGGAAGCGGTGATCATCCTGCCGGGCAAGGACGGCCAAGTCGGCGGCGTCTCGGTGACGAGTCATGGCAAGCAGCATGTGCTCGACAGCGCCTGGGCGGGCGTCGAGGTCCAGGGTGGTGCCGCCCAGGGTCGCCGATTCACTCAGGCTGAAGTCCACGACCAGTTTGCGTCCACCCTGTCGGCACTGCCGCCCAAGCCGGCGACATTCACCCTGTATTTCCTCGAGGGCAAGGATGAATTCACGCCCGAGTCACGCGAGGAAATTGCGCGAATCCTCAATGAGCTGAAAGGTCGCCCGGCACCCGACATCGTGGTTATCGGGCATACCGACACGGTCGGTGGGGAGGCGGCCAACGACAGATTGTCGTTGCAGCGCGCCGAGCGCGTACGTGAGCTATTGATCAAGCCGCTGGGCCTCACGCCGGATCGCATTGAGGCGACCGGGCGCGGCAAGCGGGAATTGCTCATGCCCACTGCGGATGGCGTTTCCCACCCCAGGAATCGCCGCGTCGAGATCAACGTCCGCTAGGTCAGCCGCGTTCGCATGCCGGCATCAGTGGGCCGGGCCGTTCCATCTCACCACCAGAAGTGTCAGATCGTCAGCCGGCACCGCGCCTGCAACGAATGCCGAGACGCTGCTCTGCAGGCGCTTCACGACCTCTCCCGGCCAGGCGGCCAAGCTGGGCTGCTCGAGCGCCGCGCGGATGCGCGCGATACCAAACAACTCCCCATCCGGGTTCGTCGCGTCAGTGACGCCATCGGTAAGAATGCACAACCACTCGCCTGCGACCAGCTGGCGTTCACCCTGCGAATATTCGAAGTTCTCCAGCGTGCCCAGCGGTGGCCCGTCGGCGCGCTCGAGGCGGATCAATGTGCCATCAGGTTTGCCCGCAAAGGGCGGTTCATGGCCGGCATTGGTGTAAACAAGGCGGCCGCTGCGCGTGTCCAGGATGCCCGCAAACGCCGTGACGAACAGAGACTCGGGATTCTCGCGCGCGATGTCATCCTGGGCGCGCCGCATCACCGTCGACAAATGTTCATCTGACGCCAGTGCCGCGCTTTTCATGTGCGACTTGACTGCCGCCATGAAGAGTGCGGCGGGCAAGCCCTTGCCGGAGACGTCGGCGACAACGAAGAACAGCTGATTGCTGTCCAGCATGAAGCAGTCGTAGAAGTCCCCGCCAACGGTCCGGGCCGGTTCGAGAAGGGCCGCGATGGCAAAGCGTCGCTCGCCAGCGAAGACTTCTTGCGGCTTGGGCAGCAGCCCCATCTGTATGCGTTGCGCAGCCGACAACTCACCGGAAATTCTTGCAGCCTGCTCGCGAAGGGCCCGACGCTGCCGCTCGCTCTGCGCCAGGTTGTCCGCCAGCACCAGGCTCCCTGCGAGCAGCGTGCCGACGGCTGACCATGCGACATCCAGCAGCCCGCCAGCGAGCCGGAACGTGATCAATCCGGCCACCAGTTGCGCCAAGGCCAGGCCGACCGCGATGAGCACCAGCCGATTCGCGCTGACCCGTTGGGCGAGATGGCGGATCAACATCACGCTGGCCAAAAGCAGACTGATCTCGATGGCGGGAAACCAGACAGGCCGCCGCAGAAATGTCCCATCGAACATCTGCTCGATCATCTGGGCGTGAATGTCCACGCCTGGCACGAACTCACCCAAGGGTGTGGTCTTGTAGTCGAGCAGTCCAAGGCCAGTCGCGCCGATGAGCACGAGCTTGTTCTCGAATGTGTCCGGTTTGATCTCGCCGCGCAAAACGGCGCCGGCGGACACGATTCGGTCATAGCGATCGAGCCGTCCAAACCATATCCAGAACGTGCCATCCCGCGAGGCCGGAATGCGCAGTTGATCCACTGCCACTTCGACCTGTCCACCGCGCCGGGTCGTTGCCAGCACCGCCGAGCCTGTGGCCGCCTGCAGCATGGCCAGGCTCAATCCTGGCACCGGCGTATCTCTCACGTTCGCAAGGATTGGCGCCGAGCGGATAACGCCCTGATGGGAATCACCGTTGATGACGGCCTGGGTGAAAGCGCCTTGGGTGATGTGCTCAAGGCTTCCCTGATAGCCGGGATAGTGGCGCAAGGCAGCACCCACCTGATCATCAACCAGCAGCGGGGCGATGCCCTTGAGGGCGCTTGCGCCGGCGTCGGCCTCGCCGACCAGTGCCATGACCACCGGCGATGCACGAATCTGATCGGCCAGTACGGTGTCGTGGCTGGGGAGGGCGCGCAATTGTTCAACCACGGTTTGCGGCAATCCGGGCACGCTGCTGGCGATTGCGCCGGGGGAAAGCCGGTCGGGCTCGTTGAAGGTGATGTCTAGCCCGATTGCTGCCGGACGCTGGGCCTGGATGCGTGCCAGCAGTTCGGCCACCCTGGTGCGCGGCCACGGCCACTGGCCGGCGATTTCGAGCGCACTCTCGTCAATGCCGACAATGACAGCCGGCATGCTCTGCCGCTCGCGCGGGAAGATTCGCTGGTACTGGTCGAACAAGGCGTGGCGGAGCCCGGCAACCGGCGCGGGCGCGGTCAGCATGAACGTCGGCAGAAGCAATGCGACGGCAAACAGCGCCAGGGAAAATGCGCCCGGTGGCGCCGCAGATTCTCCGCGTTCCGCGTCAGCGTTCAGACTTCCAGCTCCAGACCGTCGTAGGCAGCGGTGATTTCCAGCTTGTGGTCGCCACGCGTCAACTCTTCATAGCGGCGCGTTTCCACGAGCAGACGGTTGAGCGCGGTGTCGTTGTTCGCAGGTTCGTGATGAAACAGGACCAGGTGTTTCACCTTGGCTTGCTCGGCCAGCTCGACGCCGACGATATTGCTTGAATGCCCCCAGTCCGCCTTCACGGAAATGGCATCGGCGAACGTGTACATCGCGTCGAAGATGAGCATGTCCGCGTCGCGGAAAAACTTCGTCATCTCGTCCACCTGCTTGTGATCATCGAGCTTGTACTCCGAATCGGTGGAGTAGATCAGCGTTTTGCCGTCGTGTTCGAAGCGCAATCCATACGAATCGCCGGCGTGAAGCTGCAGATGAGTCGTGACCTTGACCCCGCCCACTTCGAACGGCTTGTCAGGTTCCACCACGACGAACTCGATGTTGGCGGCCAGCTGCTCGAAAAGAACCGGAAAGCACGGCGCGCATTGCTGCAGGTGGAACGCGCTTTCGACGATCTCATGGCTGGAGTGGATGCGGATCTTCGTGCCCGGCACGTAGGCGGGCCCGAAAAACGGAAACCCCATGATGTGGTCCCAGTGCACGTGGGACATGAACACGTTGATCGTCGCGGGTCGGCCCGCCTGTCTTGCAAGGATATTCACGCCAAGCGGACGAGCGCCCGAGCCCAGGTCGCAGACGAAGTACTCGTCCAGGCCGGTCTGTATCTCCACGCAGGGTGTGTGCCCGCCGAAGGTATGGGTGAGCGAGAAATCCAGCTCGGTGGTTGCGTAGGTGTAGGCCTCCTGGAGATTGGCGAATGTTTTGCCTGATGCCTGCAACAGTGCCTGGGCAATCTTGTTGCGCAACTCGGCTGACGTCATGGCCACGCCGATGGACCCGCGGGTACCCCAGAATCTGACTCTCATGCCTGCTCCTGCGTGCGTGTGCCGCTGCCAGCTTTGCTTTCCGACTCCAGTGCGGCCACCGCAGTCTCGACATCGGGGTAGACCTTCAGCACCATGTCAAATCGGCTGATCTGGAAGATTTCCGCGACCATGGCCTTCAACGATGCCACCACAATCCTGCTGCCCGGGCCGCGTGACTGTCGCGCGGCGAGCATGAAACAGCGCAGCCCGGCGCTGGAGACGTATTCCAGTCCGGACAGGTCGAACACGATATGGTGGGGCTCACTGAGGGCGGCCTCCAGATAGGGTGCAAGCTCTGTGCGGAACGCCTCGCAGTTGTCCTGGTCAAGGCGGCCGCTCACGGAGAGCACGCGCGTGCGACCGCTGAGTTTTGGCGAAATGAGCATGAGTTGTTGTTCTGGCTCTCTGAGGAATTCGCCTATTGTGGTGAAAGCCGGCCATTCCATCAACCGCTATTCCGTGTTTCCCAAATGGAAAGGCCCCGCGAGCGGGGCCTTTCCGGGTACAGCCGGGTGAAACGGACTTACATGTCCATGCCGCCCATGCCACCCATACCGCCCATGCCACCGCCTGCTGCCGGGGCATCGTCCTTCGGCAGTTCGGCCACCATGGCGTCGGTCGTCAGCATCAGCGCGGCCACGGAGGCAGCGTTCTGCAGCGCGGTGCGGGTGACCTTTGTCGGGTCCAGCACGCCCATTTCCACCATGTCGCCATACTCACCGCTGGCGGCGTTGTAACCAAAGTTGCCCTTGCCTTCGACAACCTTGTTCACCACCACGCTGGGCTCGTCGCCAGCGTTCTGGGCAATCATGCGCAGCGGCTCTTCGATCGCGCGCAGCACGATCTTGATGCCGGCATCCTGATCCGGGTTGGAACCCTTGATCGTGCCAGCGTTGGCGCGGGCGCGCAGCAGGGCAACACCGCCACCTGCCACGATGCCTTCTTCAACGGCAGCGCGGGTCGCGTGCAGTGCATCTTCCACGCGGGCCTTCTTTTCCTTCATTTCGACTTCGGTTGCAGCACCGACGCGGATCACGGCAACACCGCCGGCCAGCTTGGCCACGCGCTCCTGCAGCTTTTCCTTGTCGTAGTCGCTGGTGGCTTCCTCGATCTGGGCGCGGATGGTGGACACACGCGACTTGATCTCGTCTTCCTTGCCAGCACCGTCGATGATGGTCGTGTTTTCCTTGCCCACTTCCACCTTCTTGGCGCGACCCAGGTCCTTCAGCGTGACGTTCTCGAGCTTCAGGCCGAGTTCTTCAGCGATGACCGTGCCGCCAGTCAGAATGGCGATATCTTCCAGCATGGCCTTGCGACGGTCACCGAAGCCCGGGGCCTCCACGGCGGTGGTCTTCAGGATGCCGCGCAGGTTGTTCACCACCAGGGTGGCCAGCGCTTCGCCATCCACGTCTTCAGCGATGATCAGGAGCGGCTTGCCGGCCTTGGCAACCTGTTCCAGCACGGGCAGCAGGTCACGAATGTTCGAGACCTTCTTGTCGTGCAGGAGGATGTACGGGTCATCCAGCAGGGCGACCTGCTTGTCCGGGTTGTTGATGAACTAGGGCGACAGGTAGCCGCGGTCGAACTGCATGCCTTCCACGACTTCCAGTTCGTTTTCCAGCGACTTGCCGTCTTCAACCGTGATCAAGCCTTCCTTGCCGACCTTGTCCTTGGCATCGGCGATGATCTTGCCGATGTTGTCGTCGGAGTTGGCGGAGATGGAGCCGACCTGGGCGATTTCCTTGCTGGTCGTGGTGGGCTTGGACATCTTCTTCAGCTCTTCCACGATGCTGGTCACAGCCTTGTCGATGCCGCGCTTCAGGTCCATCGGGTTCATGCCGGCGGCGACGAACTTCATGCCTTCCTGCACGATCGACTGGGCCAGCACGGTGGCGGTGGTGGTGCCGTCACCGGCGACATCGGAGGTCTTGGAAGCGACTTCCTTGACCATCTGGGCGCCCATGTTCTCGAACTTGTCCTTCAGTTCGATTTCCTTGGCGACGGAGACACCGTCCTTGGTGATGGTGGGGGCGCCGAACGAGCGCTCCAGCACCACGTTGCGGCCCTTCGGGCCCAGCGTGACCTTGACCGCGTTGGCCAGGATGTTCACGCCATTGACCATGCGCACGCGCGCGTTTTCGGAGAATTTGACTTCTTTGGCTGCCATGTTCGTATCCTCGTATCTGAATGATGTGGCTGATTACTTGCCGACGACGGCCATGATGTCGTCCTCGCGCATCACGAGGAGTTCTTCACCATCGACCTTGACGGTCGTGCCGGAGTACTTGCCGAACAGGATCTTGTCGCCGACCTTGACGTCGACGGGGGAGAGCTTGCCCTCTTCGTTCTTCTTGCCCGGGCCCACGGCCAGGACTTCGCCCTGATCGGGCTTCTCGGCGGCGGTGTCGGGAATGACGATGCCCGAGGCGGTCTTACGCTCTTCTTCCAGACGCTTGACGATCACGCGATCGTGCAGGGGACGCAGTTTCATTGCTCACTCCTTGTTGCTGTGTTGATGATGAGGGGGCCGGCCAGCGATTACCGGATTGGCGGCACGCAGACCGGCAGGGAAGCCGGTGCAGTGGACTGAAAAATTAGCACTCAGTTCCAGCGAGTGCTAATAGTAGCGATGGTTGCCGCGAAATTCAAGCCACCGAAAATGTCGAAGCCGGGAGGTTGCGCCACAAATGCAAGTACACGCTTACAGTATTTATTATTTTATTTAAGACCTGAAGCCCCGGGGTGTGTCTAGATGTCAGCAACCTAGCGTCCGTTCATCGACCGACCTCGTCCCATCAATTGATGGAAAATGAGATCCCAAGGCCTGCCAATCTCAACATCGGAGCTGCCCAGACATGCCCATCCCGCTTGATTCTTTGCTGAAGGCTGGTCCGGACTTTGATGCGCCAGTGGACATGCTGCAGGCCTGCCACGACCGCATCGAGGGCCAGTGCGAAACCCTTCTCCGACTCGTCCCGCATCTCGCGCAGCACGGTGCTGACAGCCAGGCGCGCGATGCTGCGACTGCCGTATTGCGCTACTTCGACACCGCCGGGGAGAACCACCATCAGGATGAGGAGATCGATCTCTTCCCGGCGTTGCGCGAACATGCGGGCGCGCGGCTGCTGGAAGTCGAGACCCTCCTGGCGGCGCTGCTCACGGAACACGAACGCATGCGTCATGCATGGGCAGAGCAATTGCGGCCGGAGTTGGTGGCGGTGACTGGCGGCGAGGCCAAACTCACGCCAGCCAGCACGCAAGCGTTCGTCGCCATGTACCGCCAACATGTCTCGCGCGAGAACAGCGGGTTGATGCCGTTGGCGCGCGATCTCTTGGGCGCGGATGTGCTGGCTGACATCGGCCGGCGCATGGCAGAACGCCGGCGGGCACCGGCATCCGCAGTCAAATCATGATCGACGCACAGCGCCCGAACTGATACACCACGCGATCATTGCGTATGCGCTTTGGCGGCGCAGAGAGTACCGGGCAGGGCGGGTTGCGATACCCGCCGGGTTCAAGCGTGATGTCGTCGGCAGTGTCGGCCCAGAGGCCGCCATGCACGGGACGAAACGTCCACTGGTGATAGCCGGCGCGCGCCGCGCAGTCGAGCAGCTCCTCGCCGTCCGGCACTTCGGCCACATAGGGGGCCGACCCCTCGATCTGGGTGGGCAGCGAACCGAAGGCGTTGAGGCAATCCAGCGCCTCGCCCGAATCGGCACCTGGCCGCTGGAACGCGCGCGCATCGCGACGCGCCAAATCCCATGCGCCCAGTTCCCACGCCGCTTCGAGCAGCGCATTGTCGAGATCGTCGAAGCGGTCCCAGCGTTCATTGACCTGCAGCGCGGAGCTCGGCACGGGCTGGTAGGCCACAGGTGCCGCGCCATCCTGTTCGGCGAGCTTGACCTCGACGAAGCCATGCCAGTGCAGCGTCAGCACCACCGGCGTGTTCGCGTGCGGCACGGCGGCGACGGACACCGCCACCAGCGGCAGGCGGTTGGACACAAGCTGGGTCTCGATCAGGTCGATGAGGTGCATGATGGCGCTCGCTCCTTTCAAATGATCTATCGGCAGGCTGCGGCAAAAATTTCGCCACAAACAAAAATGTTCGTGTTGCTAGCAGCCGCTCGCGCTGGTTGCCAATGGCGGACGCGGCTTGCCTGCTGACACAGCAATTCCCGCGCCAATGGCAAAATGCGGTTGCTTGCATCGAAACATTCCCCGCAACGCCTCAACCTGCCCCACGCCACGCCAACCCTGTCGCCCACCACATCAACCATGCCTCCTCTGCTGGGACCCCAGGAAAAAGCGGAACTCGAAGGCCTCATGCTCGAGTGTCTGCGCGCCCACTATCATGCAAATGGTGGAACGGGTCTGCTCACCCCCGGCGTCTCGCTTGTGGTGCGATCAAGCGGCGTGGCGATCGAGCCGAAGGCGGCAGACAACTGCCTCGCGCAGGTCGAGGTGCGCCAGCTGTTCACGGCCGTGTGCTATCTCGCCAGCGAGGTCGGCGAGGTGGCACTGCCTGAAGACGCCTTGAGCAGCCTGGCCACCGAGGCCACCAGCGCCACGGCGGCGCAGATCAACAAGCTCGGCTGATCCGGCATGACCCAATCCGCGGACCTGGTCGCACGCAGCCTGGGCGCGGTCTGGCACCCATGCACCCAGATGAAGCATCACGAGCAGTTCCCGCTCGTGCCCATCGCGCGCGGCGAAGGCGCGTGGCTCATCGACCCGGACGGCAAGCGCTACCTCGATGGCGTGAGCTCCTGGTGGGTCAACCTGTTCGGCCACGCCAACCCGCGCATCAACGCCGCGATCAAGGATCAGCTGGATCGCCTGCCGCACGTCATCCTGGCCGGCTTCACCCAGGAACCGGTGGTCGAGCTCTCCGAGCGGCTCGCCGAGCTCTCCGGGCTGGGTCACGCGTTCTATGGTTCCGATGGCGCGAGTGCCGTCGAGATCGCGCTCAAGATGAGCTTCCACTACTGGAAGAACACCGGCCGGCCGGGCAAGCGCGAGTTCGTGTCGCTTGAAGGGAGCTATCACGGTGAAACGCTGGGCGCGTTGTCAGTGACGGATGTCGCCATCTTTCGGGAAGCCTACGGGCCGTTGCTGGTGGAGAACATCATCGCGCCCTTCCCGGGGCCAGGTCGCTCCGCGTTGTCCTGCGAGGCGTGTTGCGCCGACTGCGTGCAGCCCTCGCTCATAGCCCTGGAGCGAATATTCGCAACCCAGCACGAGGAGATCGCGGCCCTCATCGTCGAGCCGCTGGTGCAGGGTGCGGCCGGCATGCGCATGTATCACCCGGCCTGGCTCAGCGGTGCGCGCGAGCTCTGCGACCGCTTCGGCGTCCATCTCATCGCCGACGAAATCATGACCGGCTTCGGCCGCACCGGCACGATGTTCGCGCACCAACAAGCGAATATTCGCCCTGACTTCCTGTGTCTGTCCAAGGGCATCACGGCGGGCTACCTGCCGCTGTCCTGCGTGCTCACCACCGACACGATCTACGCCGCGTTCTATGACGATGCAACAACGCGGGGCTTCCTGCATTCCCACTCCTACACTGGCAACGCGCTGGCCTGCCGCGCGGCGGTGGAGACACTGCGAATATTCGCGGAGGATGACGTCATCGAATCCAACCGTGCCAAGGCCGAGCGCTTCGATACCTTCCTGACGCCACTGGCCGCCCACGCGAATATTCGCAACCTGCGCCGCACTGGCATGATCTGGGCCTTCGATGTCGACACGCCGCATGCCGACTTTTCCCGTCGCGCCTTCCAGCGCGCGATGGATCGCGGTGTGTTGCTGCGACCCATCGGCAACACCGTCTACTTCATGCCGCCCTACATCATCGGTGACGCGGAGTTCAGGCTGCTGGTCGACTGTGCCGTCGATATTGCGGATCACCTGGGCGCAAACGTGCCCCGCCCCCTTCGTACCGAGGCGCTTCCATGAAATTGCCCACGTCGCTCGTTTCCGCGCTCGCACTCACACTCTCCCTGCACGCGCGTGCCGAGCCCGCCGGCACACTGCCCCCGCCTGTCGCAGAAATCCTGAAGCGCGCCAACGTGCCCGAGTCGTCCGCCGCGCTGGTCGTGCGCCAGCTGGGCGCGGTGCGCCCGCTGCTGCAGCACAACACTGCGCGCGGCCTCAATCCTGCGTCGACCATGAAGCTGCTGACCACCGGTGCCGCGCTGGATCTGCTCGGCCCCGCCTTCACCTACAAGACCGATTTTCTGGTGAAGGGCACTGTGGCCCATGGCGTGCTGGAGGGCGATCTTTTCATCAAGGCGGGCGGCGATCCCAAGCTCACTTACGAGCGAGTCTGGGCGGCGCTCCGCCAGGTACGCGAGCGCGGCATCCGCGAGATTCGTGGCGACATCGTCATCGACCGCAGCTACTTCGCCCCCATCGAGCATGACCCCGCCAAGTTCGATGGCAAGTCGCTTCGCGCCTACAACGTCGGGCCGGATGCGCTCCTGCTCAACTTCAAGATCGTGACCTTGCGCCTTGTGCCTGATGGCGAAGGCGTGCGCATCGTCACCGAGCCTGCGCTGGCCAGTGTCGAGGTGTTGTCGCGTGTGCAGCTCGCGAAGAACGGCAGCTGCGGCGACTGGCAGGAGCGGCTAAAACTCGACGTGCGCGAGGACGACCTGCTGGCGACGATCCATGTCGAAGGCCGCTATCCGGAAAGCTGCGGCGAGCGTGCGTGGCATGTCAGCCTGTTCGACCACCCACGCTATGCCCGCGTGCTGCTGCACACCCTGTGGAGCGAGGCGGGCGGCAAGTTGATTGGCACGATCCGCGAAGGTCAGGTGCCGGCCGATGCGCGCCGCGTGCTGCAGATCGAATCGCCTGCGCTGGCCGAGCTGATCCGCGACATCAACAAGTACTCCAACAACGTCATGGCGCGCCAGGTGTTCCTGTCGCTCTCCGCCGAGCGCGATCAGGCGCCGGGCACGGGCGCGCGCTCCGCGCTCATCATCCGCAACTGGCTGGCCGGCATGGAAATCGACGCACCCGAGCTCGTTATCGAGAACGGCTCCGGCCTGTCGCGCGTCGACCGTATCTCGGCGGGCAGCACGGCGGCGCTGCTGGAAGCGCTGTGGCGGCGCGGCACGATGCCCGAACTCATTTCATCCTTGTCGCTGGTGGGCCAGGACGGCACCTTCAAGAAACGCGAACTCGCCAACGGCATGGCCGCGCATCTCAAGAGCGGCACGCTCAACGACGTGCGCGCCACCGCCGGCTTCGTGCTCGACCGCAAGGGCCGGCGCTGGGTGGTGGTGATGTACATCCAGCACGGCAACGCGCCCGCCGCGTTGGGCGCACAGGAGGCGTTGCTGAACTGGTTGTCGGAGCGGCCGTAGCGGGGCACGTCGCGCGCCTCGCTGGCGGGCTATCTCTTGGTCGGCGGCGCGATCCGTCAACGCAGAAGTAGGTTTTCGCCCGATGGACGCCAGCGGGCTGGGTGCTTAAACTGCCATGCAGGTAACGGATACGCTCACGCACCGGATTCAGGAATCGCGATGAACGTAATGGCGGCAAGGGCCGGGGGCGGTGTGTTTAATACTGTATATAAATACATAGTATGAGAATATTCGCAACGCATTCAAGCGGTTGCAAAGGAATCTCATCCGCTGTTAACCCGCGTGGCGGGGTGTTATCCCGCGCAAACGCGGATTAAATTAAGTTAGGGATCATCGTGTCCAAGCCAGTAGATGCCTTCGTAAAGTTTGTACAGGGACGAAACCCGCTATTCACGCGCAAGCGATCAGCCGGTGGCAACCTACCACTGAAGCACCTGCCCGAACGGCCGCCGACCGCCGCAGCCCAGAAGAAGCTCGAAGTACTTCTCGATGGAGCGTCTCCAGAGCTCTTGGAGCTGTACCGCCACTTTGATGGCGGTCGCTATTTTGCGGACGCAAAAGACATAGAACAGAGCTTTTACTTCATTCCCATTGGCGAAATGAAGACTGCCAAGCGCGAACTCGAAGATTGGCTCTTCATGCATCCAGAGGCTGCCGACGAGTACAGTGAGGAGAAGGATGAAGAAGGCAGGCCCTGCCTGCTGGGACCGCCTCCTTGGTGGAAGTCTGCGGTTGTCTTCGCGGGATTCGGCTATGCACCAGAGCGCCTCTACCTAACGCCCGAAGGAAAACATGCCGGGAAAGTATTTCTCTACGACCATGATTCCGACAGCAGCATCTGCATCGCACCTTCCGTGAACAAGCTGCTTTTCGAGCTGTGCACCAACTCCGCAGCATTCTTGCAAAGATACGGGACGGGTTTCTTTGATCTTCAGGAGTATCGAGCGGATGCTCCCTAACATGGCGGTCAATTCGTTCGCTTCCCTCACTGGGACGGCGCAGAAGCGCGCCGCCCATTACCTTGATCGTTAGGCACCTTGAAGGCAATCCTATACAACGGCGGTGAGATTGAAGTGATGGTGGGAGACCACGTCGTTTACAAGTCCTTGCTCTTCTGGCGAGGATGGAAGCCGGGCCGTGTGTCGTATGTCCCGGGAGTGTCGACTCCTCACCCGGAGATGGAGCATGGAGGTCTAGCTTGGATTGGGGTAAGTGGTGACAACGGCACTTTTCGTGGCGTGTTAATCGATCCCGAAACTCAGCGGATTCAGAATAGTGTGAGATTCGTAAAACGCACTGATGGCAGCGGGTTCCTTACGCCAGATCAGATCAAAGAAGAGGATTGGTAGAAATGCTCGACATGGTGCCCAACAAGCGGTTACAGCGGACGATCCGGGCGCTGCGCGTGAGTCTCGCCGCTGAACCGCAGCGTTAGGCGTCATGAAACGAGCGTCGGTGGCAATCCCTAATACTGAGTACTAGCGGGCGATCATCGACTTGTTCATGGTTCCGGATCGACGCGAGCGGCTGCATTTGTTCCGCGAACGGCGCCGCAAGGAGCTTATCGAATCACTTCACACGACCAAGTTCTTGGACCCGGAA
This sequence comes from Burkholderiales bacterium, assembly GCA_033764435.1. GTDB lineage: Bacteria > Pseudomonadota > Gammaproteobacteria > Burkholderiales > Usitatibacteraceae > JAEUMY01. Next base: position 239,986 of record JANRIX010000010.1, on the reverse strand, counting down.
GTCAAAATTCCTGTCACCGTTCGAATGGGCGAGCCTGCGAATGTCCTGGACCTAATGCGAAAGAACGGAGCAACCGGTCAGTGTTACGCAATTTCGGCGCAAGACGAAATTGATGCTCGTCTTCTTCCGCTAGAGGATGCGCTACGGGAGGTCGTGGGTTTCTCGATAGAGACTATTCCTTTCTGCCCAGGAACGGGGGTCGGATACTACGAGGGCGGTGGATACACCCCAACTTACGTGCTACATCGCGCAGGCAATAGGGCTCAAGAGCATGACGCCTAACAACGCGATCGACGGCGACATTTGGCAAGCGCCGCTGGCGCTTGCTCGTGCGCGTCATCGGGGACGTTAAACCTTCGCTGAATCACAGAATGAAAAAGCTTCACTGCACAACACATGGGGAATCTGATTACGCCTTAATTTGCGTTCATCTGGCTCGGCAAAGAGAAAGCGATCCGCCGGTCAGATTCTTTTGCGGAGAATCGGATCCTGAAGATGACACCCGTTCAGATGTGGAAAACGTCTGATGCCAGTCATGCGACGAAATTCTGCAGCAGGAGGGCGACTGGAATGAGGTATCTGAAACCTTTGCCGATATTAAGGTTGTTTGCACTGAATGCCTAAAGAAGATCAAGAACAGGAATATCGAAGGATAAATCTTACGTTCTGCTCGACGCGGAAATGCAACTAGAAGCCGCGGCTTCGCCGCATTGGTTGTGTTCCGGTCAGCGCCAGCGTTAGACGTCAATTCAAATGTACGCCGAAGGCATTGCATTTCGATTCAACGAGTCAATGGGGCATTCCCAACGTCTCCTTTTGGCCGCCGAGGTGTTGAGGCGGCATTCCGAAGGTGTGTGGCGCTACGAAATCCGGCACGATCGCGCAAAGTTCTTGAGCTTCAAGTCAGAAACCACCACCGAGTTGCTTCAGTGGGTAGCGGCAAGACAGGCGGAGGGTCTGCTCCAACAATGTGAATTTGGAGAGGCAATTGGCGTCTAACAATCCGTTCGTTTGGGACGGCTTCGCCGCCCCACAACTCAATCGCTAGGCTGCTCATCGGGTGCAGTCAAGGTGAGCCAGCGCCCAAACATCCTCCGCAGATGTTGCAAGCCTGAGTTTTGCAGCCGCGCAGTCCTATTCGAGGAAGTGCCCGCATGAACGCCACCCATCAGGTCGAAAACCAGCCGCCCGCGCTCACCGGGTACAACGCCTTCTCGGCTGATGCCGTGTTTGCCGCGGCGGTGCGGGCAAGCACCGGCGCGTGGGTGGCGGAGCAGGCCGCCGAGCTGGGCGCGCGGGTGGGCGATGCCGTGTGGCAGCAGCACGCGCACGACGCCAACCGCTTCACGCCGGAACTGGTCACGCACGATCGCTTTGGTCACCGCGTGGATCGCGTCGATTTCCATCCCGCGTATCACGCATTGATGGCGGCCGGCATCGAGCGTGGTGTGCACGCGTTGGCGTGGTCGGCGGGACGCGACGGTGCCTTCAGCGCGCGTGCGACGCTCTTCTTCCTCTGGAATCAGCTGGAGCATGGCACGGCCTGCCCCATGACCATGACCTTCGCCGCGCGGCAGATGTTCACCCATGTGCCGGTACTTGAGCAGGCCTGGGTGCCGAAGCTCACGGCGCATCAGTACGATCCCCGTCCGCTTTCCGTGGCAGAGAAATCCGGCGTGACGGTCGGCATGGCCATGACCGAGAAGCAGGGCGGCTCGGATTTGCGTGAGGTGCAGACGCGCGCGGTGCCGCTCGCCGACGGCACGTTCGCGCTGACCGGGCACAAGTGGTTCTGCTCTGCACCCATGAGCGATGCCTTCTTCACGCTCGCGCGCACGGGGGAAGGTGTCGGCTGCTTCTTCGTGCCGCGCACGCTGCCCGACGGCACGCGCAATCCATTCCTCATCCAGCGGCTGAAGGACAAGGTCGGCAACCGCTCCAACGCGTCGTCGGAAATCGAGTATCGCGACACGATCGCCTGGCCGGTCGGCGAACCGGGGCGCGGCATCGCCACGCTGATCGAGATGGCGCACCTTACCCGCTTCGACATCGTTGTCGGCACGGCCGGCATGATGCGAGGGGCGCTGCATCAGGTGGCGCACCACGTCCGCCACCGTGCCGCCTTCGGCAAGGCGCTGGGCGAGCACGTGCTCATGCAGAACGTGGTGGCAGATCTCGCCGTCGAAAGCGAGGCCGCCCTGCTCATGGCGTTTCGTCTCGCCCGCGCGTTTGATCTTGCCAAGTCCGACGAGCATGAGCGCCGCGTCATGCGCGTGCTGACGCCCATCGCCAAGTACTGGCACTGCAAACGCATGACGCCTTACATGGTGGAAGCCATGGAGTGCTTTGGCGGCAACGGTTTCGTCGAGGAGCATCCCATGGCCCGGCTCTATCGCGAGGCGCCGCTGAATGGCATCTGGGAAGGTTCCGGCAATGTGATCTGCCTCGATGTGCTGCGGTCGATGCAGAAGGCGCCGGATGCCGTGCAGGCCTTGCTGGACGAGATCGATGTCGCCGCCAAGGCGCATCCAGCGCTCGGCGCGCACATCGCGAAGATTCGCAAGCTGCTGGCCGATCCCGCGCGGCTGGAGTTGAACGCCCGCCGGGTCGTGGAAGGTCTGGCGCTCGCCGCCCAGGCCGCGCTGCTTTGCGAATATTCGCAGCCAGCCGTGGCCGATGCATTCATTGCCTGCCGGATTGCGGGTGAGGGCGGGCTGGCGTTCGGCACACTGCCCGCCAGCATGGATCTGGCTGGGTTGGCGGCGCGCGCTGGACTCGCTCCGTCCTGATGGCAAGGCGCATGTCGCAGCCCGGATTGGCCGAAATCGAAGCGGCGCTTCGCGCCTCGTGGAGCGCAGACACCGCATGGTCGCCGGCGCGTTGGTCGGTCCATCGCCCCGCCGCGGGACAGTGCTGGTCATCGGCCTTTGTCGTGCGCGCATTGCTGGGCGGTGAGGTGGTGCATGCCAAGGTGCTGTCCGATGCCACGCCGCAGCAATGGCACGCATGGAACCGCCTCCCTGATGGCAGCGAAGTCGATCTCACGCTGGAGCAGTTTCCCCATGGGCAGCAGTTCGAGGTTGCGGATTTTCCCGAAAGCGCGATCGAGGCTGTCGCAGGGCCTCAGGCAATTCTGTTGCTGGCGCGGGTACGCGCCGCGCTGAATGTGTCCTGACGCATCAGGTGCGAATATTCGCACCCGTTACATTCCGAGCAAATAAAAAGGCCCCGCTTTCGCGGGGCCCAGGACAAACCGCGCCAGGAGGTAACGCGGGTTGCAGCTTCAAACAGTGTCCAAATCTGCTTACGGCCGTCCGGCCGCCATGGATTCAGTGCCGCGCGAGCCGGGCTGGTGCACGTCGACGCACAGCACGCAGGGCTGGCCGTCCTGCATCACGCTGCACGACAGCGTCACGCACTCTTCATGCAGTGAAACCGACGGGGACGCGCGCGTGAGGCGGACGATGCCGGGCTCGGCCAGGGTGGCGCGCACCAGTTGCATCAGCTGCCAGCCGCGCACGCCGGGACAATCACGGGTCTGCACGTCGGCGGCATTCACCTGCTTCAGGTTGAGCGCGCAGCCGATGCGTTCGCCGGTCGCGCTGTGCAGCGACGCGCGCAGGGCCAGCGGGTCCTTCAGCAGCGCGTCGGCGGCCAGCGCGAAGCTCGTGCCGCGGTCCATGGCCTCGGCCATGTTTTCCATCAGCCAGGCGTATTCACGCAGCGTGGGTGCCGCCGCGCTGCGGTTGAGCGGTGTGCCCTGATCGAGCTCATCGACCAGCGAGTCCAGCATGCTCGCGGCGACAGCACCATCGAACGTGGCGGCGGCCGGCCGCGCGAAATAGAAGCCCTGCAGGAAGTCGGCGTCGGTTTCCAGCGCGATCAGCGCATCGCGGCGCTCCTCGACCCCCTCGATCACGGCGGCGGCGCCGCACTCGTGGATCATGCGCACCATGTTGTGCAGCACACGCCGGGCGCTGGGATCCTGGGAGGCGGAACGCATCACCGAGCGATCGATCTTGACGATGTCCGGCTCCAGTCGCCAGAGCCGGTCGAAGTTGGAATAGCCCACGCCAAAGTCATCCAGCGCGACGCGGCAGCCGAGGTGGCGATAGAGCTGCACTGCATCCTTCAAGCGCGCCTCGTCATCCACGCCGGTTTCCAGGATCTCCATCACCAGACGGGACGGGTCAAGCCGGTAGTGCTGGATCAGGGCGGCGAACACCGACTCGTCATGCAGGTCGGCGCCGGCGGCTTCGGGGTAGACATTCAGGAACAGAAGCGGCGCGTCCGCGACGCCAAGCGAATTGAACGCGCGGATGTGCAGGGCGCGCGCAAGCAGGTCGAGATAGTGGCTGTCGCCGGCGTCGCGGGCGAGGGCAAACATCGTGTCGGGCGGCAGCGCCTGGCCGGCCATGTTGTGTCCGCGGATGAGGCCTTCATAGCCTTCCACGCGACGCTCATCGACATTCAGGATGGGCTGGAACTGGCTCGACAGGGACAGCATGTGAAAGGGTACGCTGGCCGCACCGAGATCCAGCCGAACCTTTTGCACGACGCGATCCAGCAACGTCACACGCGGTTCGGTCAAGGCCGACGATGCCGCACCGGCCCCGAAGCCCGAGTCTTGATGAATTCTGAACTGGCACTGCATGACGCACCCCGCAACGAAGAGAGGTGCGCATTGTTGAAAGTCGCGGTTACCCATCCATTACGGTCAAGCGCGGAATCGTTACCGTTGTAATCCGCGCTGCAATAAGGCGCGCTGCAGCCGCTCAATCCGGCCCGAACGGGACGGCCTAATCTTCGTCAAATCAGTGGCTTGGCGAGGCACTTCGGCGCATGCGACAAAATCTTGCAGAAATGAAAACGAGTGTTAAACGGGTCGGGGCCTGCCGGTCACTGGGAGGGCATCAGGCGGCAGGACGCGCCGCCGAAGGGGCCAGAACCGACGCCAGCGCATCGGCCAGCTCACGCTCGGCACAGGGCTTTCTCAACAGCAGCGTCACGCCGGCGGCCTGGGCACGGATCTCGAAGCCCGGCCCGCCATAGCCGCTGACCAGCACCACCGGCAGTCGCAGTCCGGCGGCGCGCAGGCGGGCGGTGAGGTCGGTACCGGTCATGCGGGGCATGACCTCGTCGGAGATGATCGCGTCAAAACGCTGCGGTGCCGCCTCGATGGCGGCCAATGCCTCGCTGCTGTCGGTGAAGCCCACAGGCTCGTAGCCGAGCGCGGCCAGCTGGTCTTCGAGCAGCCGCACCAGCGCTTCCTCGTCGTCCACGATCAGGATGGTCTGGCCCGACCCATGGGGCATGGCACTTTCATCCTGCACCGGCGGTGCAGCGCCTGCCGCATAGGCCGGCAGGTACAGGGTGAAGGTGGTGCCATGGTCGCCGGCCCCGGTCGAGCTCTTCACGTCCAGCGCGCCACCGTGGGTGACGGCGATGCTCTGGGCCAGGGCAAGGCCGAGTCCCGTGCCCTTGCCTGTCGGCTTGGTGGTGAAGAATGGCTCGAAGGCGCGCTCCAGCGTGGCGGCATCCATGCCGACGCCGTTGTCGCGCACCATGATGACTGCATGGGGGCCGCGGTTCAGTGTGCCAAGCCGTACCGGCCACGGGTCGGTGATGTCGGTGGCCTGTACCGTGATCACCAGTTCGCCATCGCCCGGCATGGACTGCGCCGCATTGGTGGCGAGGTTCATGACGAGTTGATGCAACTGCGTCACGTCCCCCAGCACGGTCACGTCGGCGTCGATCACGCGGACCTCCAGCCTGATGCGTGCCGGCAGCGATCCCTGCAGCAGCGCCGCCACTTCATCGACCAGCGCGCCCATCAGCACTGGCTGCTTCTCGGACGGACGCGCGCGGCTGAAGGTGAGTATCTGCGCCACCAGCGCCTTGCCGCGCTCGCCGGCGGCGACGATGGTGTCCAGATGGCGGCGCACGTCACTGCCGGGCGCGGCCTTGCCCCGCGCCATTTCGCCGTAGCCCAGGATGGCACCCAGGATGTTGTTGAAGTCATGCGCGATGCCGCCGGCCAGGCGGCCGATGGCCTCCATCTTCTGCGACTGGCGCGCGCGCTCCTCGGCGGCCTCGCGCTCCTCCGCCTCGCGCTTGGCATCGGTGATGTCCTTGATGAAGCCGATGATGCGGCGACTGGCGCCCGCCTTGTCCGCGTCCTCGCCCGCGACCGAGTAGGCATCGACTTCGATGGTGATGAAGACGCCATCATCACGCCGCACGCGATACTCGAGCAGCACCGAGGGCAATTCGCCCGATGCCAGCCGGGCTCTCAGTCCCAGGAGTCGCTGGCGGTCGGCGTCATGCACGCGCTCGGTCCAGCCGCGCACGGTGGCGATGCTGGACTGCTGGATACCCAGCAGCGAGGCCGTGTCGCCTGCCCACAGGATGGTGCCGGATGCAGGATTGATTTCGAAGACGAGATTGCGCGACGCCGCGATGGCCACTTCATAGCGCCGCCGCCAGGAGCGGTTGTCCGACAGCGCCTGCTCGCGCTCGAACATGAGGGCCGCGCCGAACATGACCATGATGGCAATGGCGGCAAGATACAGTTGTGCCTTGAGCGCCGCCTGCTCGACGCTTGCGCCCTCTGCCGCAAACGGACCCAAGCCGCGGGCGGTGTACCACAGGCTGATGAAGGCGAACGTGGCCAGTGCCAGCGTCGTGCCGCGCAAGCCGAAGCGCAGTGCCGCCCAGACCAGGAACGGGATGGAGAGGTAGGTGGGCGCACCCAGGCTGTTGCCTGCGCCAAACGCGTGGGTGTAGATGAGCAGGGTGACGCCGACGAGCCCCGCATACAGCAGCGCCACCTCCCATTTGCGCCGGCTCACCCGATCCGCGAGCTGTTCGCGGTGCGGGCGCGTCCAGGCGAGCGTGAAGGGCGTGATGAGCACGATGCCCAGCCAGTCGGCCACGAACCAGGTACGCCACTCATGCAGGAAGGGCTTGTCGAACAAGAGCTGGGAATACAGCCCGCCCAGCGCCGCGATCGCGGCAGCCGTCGCCCCGGTGGCGATCACGAAGCGCAGCACCTGTCCCATGGTGTCGAGCTCGAAATGGCCGCGCAGGATGGCGCGCAGTGCAAGGGCATTGCCCAGCACCATCAGCGTGCTCACAACATTGAGCAGCGTGGGCACCAGGGCATAACCGGCGAGCAGCCCGGCGGTGACACTTGCCGCGTAAATGGCCCCGGTCAGCCAGGGCCAATGCCGACCCGGTGCGCGCAGCAGCACACCAAGCGCAAACCCGGCGGCCGGCCAGAAATAGGAACTGAAGCCCGAGCGACCCGGCAGCGTGACCCCGAACCAGGCCAGCATGAGATAGCCGGCCGCGAGCAACGCGGCCAATGCCAGGGGGCTGTGTGGCATCGGGGCCGTCGATGGCGGGGTGGAGGCGTTCATGCCCCGATTCTAGGGCCTGCGCACACGAATATCGAATCCTGCAAGGGTGCGCGGGTAGCGTTTCAATCGACGCGAATGCGGGATTCCCCGGTCTTTCGGGACGCGGAATTCTGGTTTATCTTCTGCTGTACAGAGTGGTGCCGCACTTCCATCCGTCCACCCCGAAGGCAGCGACCCGCAGAACATGTCCAAGCGCATTCTTGTTGTTGATGATGATCCCGCCATCCGCGGCTTGGTCAGCGAGTACATGACTGAGCATGGGATCGAGGTGGTGTGCGCGTCGGGCGGTCACGAAATGGATCGCCTTCTCGCCGAGGAAACGGTGGATCTGGTGGTGCTGGACGTCAAGATGCCCGGTGAGGACGGCTTCAATCTCGCCCGCATGCTCCGCGCCCGTTCCACGCTGCCCATCATCATGCTCACCGGCCAGGGCCATGAAGTCGATCGCGTGCTCGGCCTCGAGCTCGGCGCGGATGACTATGTCACCAAGCCCTTCAGCCCGCGCGAGCTGCTGGCGCGGGTCCGCGCCGTGTTGCGCCGCCACGACCTGGCGGCGGCAGCCTCGGCGGGCGGTGCCCATGCCGGCGGCACGGCCAAGGAGCCGCGCAGCTACCAGTTTGCCGGCTGGTCGCTGGCCACCGGCACGCGCAAGCTCACCGCCCCGGATGGCGCCAAGGTCGATCTCACCAATGGCGAATATTCGCTGCTGGTCACGTTCCTGCGCACACCGCGGGCCATCCTCTCGCGCGACCAGTTGCTGGAGGGCAGTCGGCTGCATGCCGACATCTATGATCGCTCCATCGATGTGCAGATCCTGCGCCTGCGGCGTAAGATCGAAGAGAATGCCAACGAGCCGCGTCTGATCCGCACCGAGCGCGGCGCCGGTTATTTTTTCGATGCGGACGTGACCAGCCAGTCCTGATCACGCCAACCGCGCGCATTGCGCGCAGGATGCAGAGAGCGTCTTGAACACGAAGTACCTGCCGTCGTTCTCCTTCCGTCCGCGTCTCCTCGAGAGCCTCAAGCACTACACGCGCACCGACCTCGCCGCCGATATTCCGGCCGGCATCACCGTGGGTGTCGTCGCCCTGCCGCTCGCGCTGGCCTTCGGCATTGCCTCCGGCGTCCGCCCTGAACAAGGTCTCATGGCCGCCGTCATCGGCGGGTTCATCGTGTCGGCGTTGGGCGGGTCGAAAGTGCAGATCGGGGGGCCGGCCGGTGCGTTTGTCGCGCTCATGTATGCCATCGCCGAAAAGTACGGGGTCGCCAATCTGCTCATCGCCACCATCATGGCCGGCGTGCTGCTCTTCGCCATGGGCGCATTGAAGCTGGGCAACCTGGTGCGCTTCATTCCGGTGTCGATCATCATCGGCTTCACTGCCGGCATCGCCGTCATCATCGGGCTCTCGCAGGTGAAGGATGTCCTCGGACTTGCCATCGACAAGATGCCATCCAACTTTTTCTCCCAGCTGTCCACCCTGGGAAAGAATCTGCACACCGTCAACCCCGCAGCGGTGATGATCGCGCTGTCGTCCTTTCTGCTCATCCTGCTGTGGCCCGTGTCCTACCAGGCGAACGCCAGCCGCTGGCGCCGCATCGTGGCCAAGCTGCCGTCGACGCTCATCGTGCTCATCGTGCCCGCCGTGGTCGTGTGGTTCCTCGACATCAAGGTCGAGACCATCGGTAGCAAGTTCGGCGCCCTGCCGCAGGGCCTGCCCATGCCGCAGGTGCCGAGTTTCGACTGGGCCACGGCACAGAACCTGGTCGCCCCCACCATCGCCATCGCGCTCTTGGCCGCCATCGAGTCGCTCCTTTGCGCCCGCATGGCCGACGGCATGATCGATGACCGCCACGATCCCAACCAGGAGCTCATGGCGCAAGGCATCGCCAATTTCTTCTCGCCCTGGTTCGGCGGCATCGCCGTCACCGGCACCATCGCCCGCACCGTCACGAATATTCGCACCGGTGGCCGCACGCCGGTTGCCGGCATGGTGCACGCGCTGGTCCTGCTCGTCGTGCTGGTGGCGGCGGCGCCACTGGCCGCGCACATTCCGCTCGCGGCACTCGCCGCCATCCTGCTCTGGGTCGCATTCAACATGGCCGACTGGAGCGAATTCGCGCGCCTGAAACAGTTCTCGATGTTCTATCGCGTGACGCTCGTGTCCACATTCCTGCTCACGGTGATCTTTGATCTCGTGGTCGCGGTGGAAGTCGGTCTCGTGCTTTCCAGTCTGTTTTTCATCTACCGCATCTCCACGCTCACCAAGGTGGATGAGGTGGCGCTGCCGCCCGAGGCCACGACGCTGCCCGACGGTCGCCGCGTGGGTGCCTGGACGCTCTACGGCTCTCTTTTCTTCGGCTCCGTCACCAAACTGGAGAACCTGCTCGATCCCGGCCGCAAGCTGCCGGACATCGTCATCCTGGAAATGGACCATGTCATCAATCTCGACACCACAGGCCTTGATGCGCTGACCTCGCTGCTCAAGTCGCAGAAGAAACATGGCGGCGAACTCATCATTGCCGGCGCCCAGGAGCAGCCCTACTCGCTCATGGCGCGCGGCGGATTTGTCGCGGCCGTGGGTGAGGGCAACGTGGTGAAGTCACTCAATGCCGCATTGATGCGCGCGGAGGAGATTGCGCGTGCCGACGGGCCACCGGTGCATGTCAGCCCGGATGCGGCGGAGATGGCGTGAGGCGGGCCTTGCGAATATTCGCTGGTGTCAGCACACAGCCGTAGAGAGGTCGCACCGCCATGTCAACGCGATCCACGCGAGAGTCCTACGACGCCGTTCTCGCCATCCTGGTCCTGGTCGTCCCGCTTGTCCTGTGGCTGACCGTCGACGAGGACTGGCTGCACACGATGGCCTTCATCGTGCTCGCCGTGGGTGTCGCCGGAGTGTTCGCAGCCCGGTGGGGCTTGCGCAGAGTCGGAAAGGACGCTGATGCATCCGGTCGCCGCAGCACGATTCTGGAGACGATCGCAATGGCCTTCGCCGCCAGCGCGCTCGGCGCCTTCATCCTGCTCATCTTCATGTACGCTGGTTGAACGCGACGCCTCACCCTGAATTCACTCCGCCAAGGAATCCGCCATGCCTGCCACGCCCTACCACCCGGTCCCCAATGCCTTCCGCCAGGCGCTGCTCGCCCGAAAGCCGCTCATCGGTTGCTGGGTCTCGCTGGCCAGCCCGATCACGGCGGAGGTGCTGGGTCTCGCCGGCTTTGACTGGCTGCTGCTCGATGCCGAGCATTCGCCCAATGACCTCACCACGCTGGTGCCGCAGCTCATGGCGCTGAAGGACAGCGCCAGCGCGCCGGTGGTCCGGCCGCCGCAGAACGAGCCGGTGATCGTGAAGCGTCTCCTGGATGCGGGCTTTCACAACGTGCTGTTCCCGTTTGTCGAGAGCGCGGAGGATGCGCGGAACGCCGTGGCCGCGACACGCTATCCGCCCGCCGGCATTCGCGGCTTCTCGATCGCTCAGCGCAACAACCGCTACAACACCATTCCCGACTATCTCAAGGTCATCAACGACAACATCGCCGTGCTGGTGCAGATCGAAAGCCGGCCGGGCATCGAGGCGGTGGATGCCATCGCGGCCGTGGACGGCGTGGATTGCATCTTCGTCGGCCCCGGTGATCTTTCCGCGGCACTCGGCCACATCGGCAATCCCGGCCATCCGGAAGTGCAGGAGGTCATCCGCCATCTCATCAGCCGCGCGGTGGCGGCGGGCAAGTCGGCCGGCATTCTCGCGCCGGTCGAGGCCGATGCGCGCCGCTACATGGAGTGGGGCGCCACGTTTGTCGGCGTGGGCAGCGACCTGGGCGTTTTTCGCGGGGCGACGCAGGCGCTGGCGGACAAGTTCCGTACGCGCTGACGCGCACGCGGCGGCAAGGGCGCGCTAGCCGCGCTTCGCGTCGTCGCCGAAAAAATCCAGCTCGCTTTCGGTCAGCACCAGATCGGGTTTGCTGCGCGCGAGCAAATGCAGGCTCTGGTCGCCATCCGCGCGAATTTTTGCGGCGGACAGTGCGCCGACCGCGCTCGCCAGCACGGTGCCCGGGCCCGTGCCGGGCAGATACTGGGCCGCGCCGCACCATGCGCGGATGGCGGGAAGTGGTTCGTCTTCTCGCGCCTGTGATCCGGTTGCGCTCTGCTTTAGCTTGCCCATCATGCGGTTCAGCGTGTCGTCGATGTTCTGGTTGTCGCAGAAACCGACCATGAACACGCTTTCGCGCCAGCGGCCGAGCCAGTCGGTCTTGCGCATGTTCATGGCCAGGAGCTGGCCGGTGCGATGGATGAGCGACTCCAGCGCGCCGATGCCCTGCTTCTGGGCAAGGGTTTCGGCGTCGGCGAGCTCCACCAGCGCGATGTGCAGCGTCATCTGCTTGCGGTCGGTGCGGGCGCAGTCTTCGATCATGCGCCGCTTCACCATCTGTCGCGTGTAGAGGCCGGTCAGGTCGTCGGTCGTGCCGTGCGCCTGGATGTGCCGCGCGGCGCGCTCGCTGCGCTGTGCGAGGCTCTCCGCGTCACGCATGATGCGGCCGAGCAGGTCGCGGTAATCGGTGGGCAGGCTGGCTTCGCCGATCGCCAGCGGGCGCTGCAAGGCGGCGGCGACCTCCTCCAGCGGTTTCAAGAGCATGCGGATCGCAAGATAGCTCACCAGCGCGCCCATCAGGCAGACGCACACCAGCGTGATCGCAAAGCCCGCATCGATGCGCGAGCCGATGGCGGCCTTCACGCCGAGATAGACCACTGGCGGAATGAGCGCGGTCAAGGCAAGTGTCACGCCGAGCTTGCGGTCGAAATTCTCCCGAGCGCCGGGAAAGCGGTCGAGCAGTTTGTAGAGCAGCATTACAGGTCCCTCGCGTCCGGCAGTGTTGCCCTCTGTTGATCGATCCGTATCGCCAGTAGCCGGCCCACTCTGCCGGAATGGGCCCGCGGATTCCTTGCCCGCCTCGTGGATGCGCAGATCCTCCTGGACGTACATTGATCATGCCACCGTCATGTCGGCAGACGATAGTGATGGCGATCAATTCCTGCGGCAACCGCCAGTCGGCGCCGCATCCCGCAGGATGTGAAGGATTTCTGTCAAGTCCTAGTCAGGCGTGGCGGAATCTTTTATGGTGTCGCGACGCGCCGTGATTCTTGCACGCGACGATTTTTTCGGGATTGTTTCCCATCAGCGCCCACGCTCCGATTGATACTGCATGCCCGAACCCCACCTGACTGAAGACACCGCGGCATTCGACGCGCAAGGCAGCGACCCGGGCCGCGAGGAACTTGTTCGCCTCGCACGTGAGGCGGTGGACATCGCCCTGAGTGGAGACATCAAGCGCGGACTGGCGCTTGCGCAGGAAGCGAATGCGCGGGCGCGAGCGTCCGGGGACAGGCGGGCGGAGCTCGCCGCATTGAACGCTGCGGCGCGCTGCCATAGCCTGCGCAATGACTCGATCAGCTCACTCGCTGCGGGAACTGACGCGGCAGCGCTGGCGCGAATCCTGGGCGATGGCGTCGCGTTGGGCCATGCCTTGTGCGCGATTGCCAACACCTCCTTCACGCTCAAGCTGCTGGCAGAGTGCGAGCCTTTCGTGCTGCGCGCCATTGATGAGGCGCTGAATCACGGCGACGCCGATCTGGAAAGCCGGGCGCGTCAGTCCTACGGTGTGCTGCTGGGCGATCTCGGACGCTTCGACGAGGCGCGCACTCAGCTCAACGCAGCCGTGGCGGCCGCGCGCAAGGATGGCCGCGCGGCGTTGCTGCTGCGCGTGGAGAGCAATCTGGTCAATGTCGCGCGCAAGGAAGCGAGGCAGCATGCGTCACAGGGCGATGAGGTCGGTCTGCGTCGCGCGGGACAGCAGGCGCTGGCGGATGCGGCCACCTTGCTCGAGCGCACGCGGGCGCAGCAGCTCCACTCGCAGGACATGATGCTCACCAGTTTGATGAGCGAAGTGCATGCACTCCTCGGCGATACCGAGATCGGCATCGTGCAGGCGGCGCAAGCGATGGAGATGGCGTCGCAGAGCCGCCAGCACGCGAGTCTGCCGCCGCAGGCGCTGCGGCTGGGCGAAATGCTGCGTCAGCGGGGTCGCCTGGGCGAAGCGTTCGATGTCCTGCAGCGCGGCTTGCAGGCGGCCGAGTTGCTTCGCCCCACCTTCCGCATCGCCGAGTTGTGTGCGGCCCTGGCCGTCGTGGAAGCCGAGCGCGGCGCCGCAGCGGCGGCCGATGGATGGCGGCAACGCACGCTTACCGAGCAGGTGCAGTTCGAATCCGGACGGCAGATGGCGGCGGGGTTCCTGGAGAGGTTGCGCCGGGAGCTGATGGCCGGCAACTGAAGCCGGCCACTGAAGCCGGCCACAAAATCAGTGCGTCCGGCGTGGGCCTACGCCTGTCCCGCCGTCGAATCGCGCACTGTGTGGGCACGGGCGTCGCTGTCAGTGCGATTCGCGTGCCAATCTTCACTCCCATGTGCCGCGTCAAAGGCCTGGCGGTCTTGCGCGAACTGCTCTTCGAGCTCCTGTCGCCCCGCCTTGGATGCGCTGAGCAGCTTGGCTTCGTCGTTGAAGTGGGGAATGAGCGCATCCATGGTCGCGATGTTGTGGCGGCGGAACTGGTCGGCCAGCTCGCGGGCGCGATAGCGATCAAGGCCCAGCGCCTCCAGTGCATGGCGACCCAGACGGAGCGCGGCCTCAAAGGTCTCGCGTTCGACGACCTCGACTTTGCGTGTCCGCAACGCGACGTAGTGCGAGACGTTGCGTGCGCGGGACAGGATGCGAATATTCGGAAAGGACTCGCGCACGAGATCGGTGAGCGCCAGATTGGCGTCGACATCGTCGATGGCGTTGACCAGCAGTCTGGCTCGCGCAGCCCCGGCGGCTTCGAGCAGATCCAGCCGCGTCGCATCGCCATAGAACACCTGGTAGCCGAAGCGGCGCAGCATCTCGATCTGGTCGGGGTCCTGGTCCAGCACCACCGGGCGGATGCCATTTGCGATGAGAAGGCGGCCGATGATCTGGCCGAAGCGGCCGAAGCCCGCGATGATGACGTCGCCGGACTGATCGATGGCATCCGCCTCGCGCTGCGCGGCCGCCTCGCGGCACACCCAGCGGTCGTGAGCGATGAGCAGCAGTGGTGTCGTGGCCATCGAAAGTGCCACGGCAATGGTGAGGAGCGCATTCCATTCCGGCGCGATGACCGCGCTGGTCTTGGCTGCTGCCAGCACAACAAACGCGAACTCGCCACCTTGCGAGAGCAGTACAGCGAAGAGCCAGCGCTGGCGCGTGGTGACGCCGAGAATGCGCGCGACCAGCCACAGCGTGACGAGCTTCAGGACGAGAAGGCCCACCACCAGCCCCGCCACCATGAGCGGCTGCGACTTGAGAAGACCAAAGTCGATGCTCATGCCGACCGAGATGAAGAAGAGCCCGAGCAGCAGGCCCTTGAACGGCTCGATGTCGGTTTCCAGCGCGTGGCGGTATTCCGATCCGGCGAGCAGTACACCGGCGAGGAAGGCACCCAGCGCCATGGAGAGACCGGCCGCCGACATGAGGAGCGCAATGCCGATCACCAGCAGCAACGCGAAGGCCGTGAACACCTCGCGCAGATGGGTGCCCGCGATGATGGCGAGCGCCGGGCGGGTGAGGTAGCGCCCGATGACGATGACGCCCGCGATCGCGGCAAAGGCGATCGCCGCGCGTTGCCACACCGGCGTTGCGCTCGCGGCATCAGCACCGGCGCCCGCCACAGCGAGGAGCGGCACCACCGCCAGCAGCGGAATGGCGGCGATGTCCTGGAAGAGCAGCACGGCGAATGCAGAGCGGCCGGTTGGTGTCTGGGTGAAGTTGCGTTCATCCATGGTGGCCATGGCGATGGCGGTCGAGGAGAGTGCCAGCGCGAAACCGGCGGCGAATGCCGCGCGCCAGTCCAGGCCCAGCGCGAGGCCGGCCAGCATGAGCGCGCCACCCGAGAGCGCCATCTGCAGGCTGCCGCCGCCGAACACTTCCTTCTTCATCGAGGTGAGCCGTTGCGGCTCCAGTTCAAGGCCGATCACAAACAGCATCAGCACCACGCCAAACTCGGAGAAGTGCAGGATGCTCTCCACGTCGCTCACGAACTTGAGCCCCCACGGACCAATGAGGGCGCCGGCGATCAGATAGCCCAGCACGGCGCCCAGGCCGAAGCGCTTGGCCAGCGGGACACACAGCACTGCGGCGGCGAGATAGATGAAGGCGTCAAACAGCATGGCTGGCCTGTCCGGGCGGATGGGCGAGGCGTGCCGCGAACGCTGCCGCCTGCGCGGCCAGCGTGGCGTCGTCCATCACATGCGCGCCATGCAGCACGAAGGGCTCTTCCCAGTGCATGCGGCAATAGCGCGCGGTCTGCTGCATCGGTCCCATGAAGGCGGTGAACGGATGTTCATGCATGCCGGCCGCCGAATAGGCGTGGTCATCGCCACCGGTCGTGGGAGCCCACAGGAAGGACTTGCCGACCAGCGCGTCGCCACCGGGTCCGTAGGCGAAGCCGCGCACCAGCACCTTGTCCAGCCAATGCTTGAAGAGGCCGGGCGGGGCGTACCAGTAGATGGGGTGCAACGCCACGATGCGCGCCGCTTCGCGCAGCAGGGCTTGTTCCCCGGTCACATCAATGTCGAAGTCCGGATACCGCTCATACAGGCTGTGGATGCGAATATTCGCCACCTCGCGCGCCGCGTGGAGCAGCGCTTTGCACGCCCGCGAGCGTGAGGGATAGGGGTGGGCGTGGAGGAGCAGGATCACCTGCGAATATTCGCAGGTTTGCGTCGCCCGTGCGCGCGGCTCGGGCGACGCGGACGCTCAGTCTGCCTTCGGCCGTGCGTTCAGTCCGGCAAAGGTCGCCGTGACCATGGCCTCGACGATCTCCTCGTGGCTCAGTTTGCCGTCGCGGCGCAGGAATTCCACCGTCGGATCGCAGGAGCGCGAGTACAAGGTGTAGACGATGACGTCATCCGGCATGGCGGCGTTGAGTTCGCCCGCGGCCTTCGCATCCTTCACCAGTCCGTAGAACCGCTTGTTCACCTTGATTGCCACGGCGAGGTAATCAAGGCTCATCATCAGCGCGCGCTGCAGCGCACCACGAGTGGACGGCAAATGCGGTACGCCACCGCGCAGACGGTGCTGGATCGACCAGCGCAGGATCCCTTCCAGCCGCCGTCCCGGCGTCCAGTCGGCCGGCATGGCGTCGAGTATTTCCAGGGTCTGGTTGAGCAGCCGGGTCAGCGTGGCTGCCGCCAGCTTTTCCTTGGAGGAGAAGTGTTTATAGAGGCTGCCCTTGGCCACGCCAACCGCTTCGGCCACGTCATCCATGGTCATGAGGTCGAAGCCTTTTTCGCTCAGGAGCCGGTTCACGGCATCGAGGATGGCTTCTTCGCGCGCCTCAAATTGCTGTTTTCTAAAGGGAATTTTTATATCGAGCATGAATGATTGACTTGCAATGAACTTTGAAGTTCAATTCGTGACTAATCAGTCACGTTTTGACTGAGAAGACTACGTGACAGGCATTGTGCCACCGGTCCACGGGCTTCCGCCACCGTTTTCGAGGTGCCGAGACGTCTCCTGCAGCCGGGCCGGCATGGATTGCCCGGGTTCCACGCAGTTCTGGACAACAGGGGATGGTCATGCACAGCAAGTCAACGGGAACGGGTGTGTGGGTTGGGTGGGTACCGGCTCTGCTCGCAGGTCTGATCGGTCTCGACGTCGGGTTGGCAGGAGAGCGCAGCACTCGCGCACTGGCCGCGCCCGCAGTTCATCAGGATCGTGCCGTGGTCGCATCGGCTGCGTCGTCGTCTGCAGGGGCTGTCGCCCATCGTGGCGTCAGCACGGCCGAGGGTCGCTTCTGCCGGCCGGTCTGGTCGGCGACCGATGCGGCAGCCACCGAACCGGTGGCGTGCAAGCCCGTGGCGAGTCCGTCGCGCCTGATGAGTCTGTGAGGTCGGCCAGGTCCGAAGGTGCGCTGTTTCCCGACCACCTGCTTGCATTTCAACCTCTTCACTCAGACTGCATGGAGATCCTGATGAAACTGTTTCAAGCCGCTGTCGCTGCCGCCGCACTTACCGTGTCTTCATTTGCCTTTGCCAAGTCGGACATCGTCGACACGGCCAAATCTGCCGGCATGTTCAATACGCTGGTGACCGCTGTGCAGGCCGCGGGTCTGGTCGACACGCTGAAGGGACCGGGCCCGTTCACTGTGTTCGCGCCCACCGATGAAGCCTTCGCCAAGATTCCGAAGGCCCAGCTCGATGCGCTGCTGAAGGACAAGGAAAAGCTGGCCGCCGTGCTGAAGTACCACGTCGTCGCGGGCAAGGTCATGGCCAAGGATGTGAAGGCCGGTGACGTGAAGACCGTCAACGGCAAGACGTTCAAGATCGGCACCACCGGTGGCGTCACGGTGAACAACGCCAAAGTGGTCAAGACCGACATCGAGACCACGAATGGCGTGATCCACGTGATCGACACGGTCGTGCTGCCCTGATTCCAGACGACCCGGACGCAGCATTTTGTTTTGTAGTAATCGGTGCTTGAATGCCCGCCCTGCATGGGGCGGGCCTTTTTTCCTGGAGAGACCCATCAATGCGCGCCGCCATTTCCCTCATCGCAAGCCTTGCCGCGTTCCTGCTGGCAACGTTCACCAGCCTCGCCGCCATGGCCATTGAAGAACCCGTGTTCAAGGTGGTGAAGAAGGACGGCCGCTACGAGCTTCGCGAATATTCGCCCTATGTCGTCGCCGAGATCGAAGTCGAAGCCGACTTCACCGAAGCCGGCAACCGCGCATTCCGTCCGCTCTTCCGCTACATCTCGGGCGAGAACACGGGTGCAACGAAGATCGAAATGACCGTGCCCGTGACCCAGTCAGCGGTCGGGGAAAAAATCGAGATGACCGTGCCGGTGACCCAGCGCGAGGCCAGCGCGACCGGCCGCCATGTCGTTGCCTTCGTGCTCCCTGCGCGCTTCACGCTGGCCAATGCACCGGCGCCGCGCGATCCGGCGGTGCGCCTGCGCGAAGTGCCTGCGCGCCTCGTGGCCGTGCGCGATTTCAGCGGTGCGTGGGGTCTGGGCGATGTGCCGCAATATGAAGCGGAGCTCGCAACGTGGGTGAAGCAGTCCGGCCTCCGCGCGGTCGGCCGTCCGGAAATGGCGCGCTACAACGCGCCGATGGTGCCGTGGTTCCTGCGCCGCAATGAAATGCTGCAGGAAGTGACCCGCGTCGAGTGACGCCGGGTCACCGGCAACGAGAGATCGTCAGAGCAACTTACCCAGCCGGCGCAGGCGGTCGGCCATGCCCTTCATCACGTCCAGCGCGAAGTCCGGAATCTCTCGCGTCATCTGGCGAAAGCGCATCCGGTCAATGGCGATGAGCGTGCATTCCTCGCGCGCAACCGCCGTGGCCGAGCGCGGCGCGCCGTCGATCAGCGACATCTCGCCGATGATGGCCCCCGGTGCGGCCGACTCCACGATGGTGTCCTTGATGCGGATGTCCATGCGCCCAGTCACCAAGACATACATGTCCTGGCCGCTGTCGCCCTCGCTGAACAGCGTGTGGCCCACGGGCACAACCTTGAGATCGGTCTGATACGGCAGCAGGTCTTCGAGGTTCATGGTTTGTCTCCCTGAATGGTTTGGCCGGAGTCGGGCGCCGGACTGGTGGGGGGAGTTTGGCAGAATTCGGCAATGCGGTGAATCACTTGATGGACATTGCGAATAGTTGCAGCACTCGACACTGCGACACTTGCGGAAACCATCTTGCGCGGCGCCGCACGCGGATCATGCCTTCCAGATTCAATCGCCATTGCCCACGAGCATTGCACGCGGCTGTGCTGGTCCGGGGACTGTATGTCCAGTCCCCGACCGGTCTGCGTCAGGATGATCAGGTGGTTTGGATCACCACTGCATCATTCAAAGTCACCCGTCCCGGGACCACGGTCGAACCGTAGACGCCGACACATCCCTCCCTTGTCTCCGCAACCGTACGCAGGATCTCCGGATTGGCTTCCGTGGTGACGGGGTCGATGGTGATGACAGCGCAACGTCCGTCACGCTTGTCCACGCGCAGGTGCAGCTCGCCGATCCGAAGAATTCGTCCCACCCACTCATCCTCCTGAAACGGGGCGGGCCCGATCGTCTCGACCAGAATGTTGGGCCGGAATCTCAGCGGATCCAACGGGCTGCCCATCGTGGCCACGAGAGATGCAATCGACCGAGTCGTGACGAGCGAAATCGGGAACGTGTCGAAGATGCCGCGATCTTGCTTGATTGCGCGCAGTCCGCTCACATCGAGCAGCCTTCCCAGCGCCGGATCTGCCACCTCGTACTCGACGCCTGATGGTGCGCGAACCACTACCAGCGACTTGTCCGGCACTGCACGATCCAGAAATCGGGGGATGAAGTGATTCAAGTCTCGGCGCTCCCGCAGCGTGAACCAGGGAAATCCGCTGTTGGGGACGCCATTGCGGATGAACGCCCAGCGCCGGTCGCCAGCCAGACCGTGCCAGTTCACGTCAACTGTGGTGAGCGCTTCCGCCGCCATGGATTTGACCGGATAGCGCCAGAGTCCGACGACACGGCCAACGGTGATGGGAGAAGAAACGGGGGAACGCGGGTTCTGCATGGGCAGCCTCCTTGGTAGAAGGCGCCCTTAATCAGAATTCCCGGCATCGAGCGTGGCGGAGGGGCTCCGCTGCAGCGCCTCTCGAGGGCGGGTCAGTGCCGCGACCTGCGGCACCAATGAATTAAGTGCGCGCATGACACCATGAAGCACCGTCGCGGTCAAGCGCAGTGCGGCGTGCGGCGTTAGTAGCCCCTGCCGCGTTCCACCAAGCCGGTCATCGGTTCGTGCCTTTGCAGCCTGCGAATATTCGCCACGATCTGCTCGACCGCTTCGCCCGGAAGGGTGACCGCGGCCACATGCGGCGTGATGCGAATATTCGCGTGGTGCCAGAGCGGGCTGTCCGCAGGCAATGGCTCAGTGGCGAACACATCCAGCAGCGCGCCGGAGAGATGATCGCTCTCCAGCAGCTGGAGCAATGCGTCCGCATCCAGCTGATCGCCGCGTGAACCGTTGACGACATACGCGCCGGCGGGAAGCGCGGACAGCACGGCATGATTGATGAGGCCGCGCGTCTCCCGGGTCGAGGGCAGCATGTTGACCAGCACATCGGTGTCCGCGAGCAGCGCCTGCAACGCGTCGCGCCCGTGCAGGCAGCGCACACCGGCAATGGATTTCTGCGAACGGCTCCACCCGCTCACGCGATAGCCGAAGTCGGCCAGCGTGCGCGCCACTTCACCGCCAATGGCACCCAGTCCCAGCACGGTCACGCGCACATTGGCACGCAGTCGCGGCGGCAGGGGCTTCCATTCGCATGCCGCCTGCTGTTGCGAATATTCGCCCATGCGCCGCTGCCAGTGGAGCACACCCATGAGTGCGAACTCGGCCATTTGTGGCGCCATGCCGGCATCGGCCAGCTTCACCACCTGCACATGGGGCGCTAGGTCGTCGCGCGTCAGCACCGCGTCCACGCCGGCGCCGAGCCCGAAGAACACCTTGAGTCGGGGAAAGCGGGCGAAGTATCCGGGCGGCAGTCGCCAGCCGGCCAGCCATTCGACAGACGATGTATCCGCGATGTCGTCCGCCGCCGCGACAGCTATGTCGGGTGCGGCCGCGCGAAAAAGCGAGCGGTACTCCGTCGTCTTCGGGCCGGCCCAGACAGCGAGGGCGGGAACAGTCATCGCCGCTTACTGCTTGGCGAAGATCTGGCCGAAATCCTTGAACGACTTGAACTCCAGCGCATTGCCGGCCGGGTCGTAGAAGAACATGGTCGCCTGCTCGCCCGGCAGCCCGGCAAAGCGGATATAGGGCTCGATGGCGAACTTGATTCCGGCCGCGCGGATGCGATCGGCCAGCGCATGGAAGTCGTCCCATTTCAGCACCACACCGAAGTGCGGCACCGGCACGTCATGCCCGTCCACGGGATTGTGGATGCGCGTTGATGTCTCTTTCGACAGATGCGCCACGATCTGATGGCCGAAAAGATCGAAGTCGATCCACTCATCGGACGAGCGGCCCTCCGGGCAGCCCAGCACGCTGCCGTAGAAGTTGCGGGCGGCGGCGAGATCGTTGACGGGGAAGGCGATGTGGAAAGGGGTCAGTGTTGTCATGGGGCACCATCGTGAGTCGAGTGCCCGATGTTAACGCCAGCGCGGCCGGTTTGCGCCGTCGTGCACGCAAAGCCCTGGTGAAACCGGGTATCAGATCACGGATTCTGCCGTCAGGCAGCGCGCCATCACGGCGGCATAGTGGCGCGTGGGTCGCGTCTCGAGCCCCGGGGTTTTGGCGCGGTCATCCCAAATGCGCAGCTTGACCGCATCGGCGGCGAAGGGACGCTGAATGAACTGCGCCGCCTCCTCCTCGGAGAAGATGCCGCCCTGCAGCTTGAGGGTGTGCTTGGAGCAATCGGACAGGCCGGCCCAATATGCCGGGTCCACGCGGCACAGATACCGCTTCGCCTCGACATGCATGCGGATGGGTTCGAGCACCGCCGGCGGGAAGAACGGACGGAGAAAAGGAATCGCGATGTACTGATGCACATCGTCCACATCCGGGCCATCCGTGTCGGCCGTACTGTTCACCAGATGGCCGAAGTCATGAAGCAGTGCCGCAACCACCAGCGTATCCGGCGCGCCCGCCTGTTCGGCCAGTTGCGCGCACTGCAGCGCGTGCTCACGCTGGCTCACCGCTTCGCGGCCGTATTGGCGCGAACCCTGACCATCAATCACGGCCAGGATGTCCTCGATGGTGTTCATATGAGCGTCCTTCTCAGGCGGCCTGAGGCAAAGTCGATCAGGGTGACGGTGACGATGATGATGAGCAGAACCGCTGCCGTCTCCGCGTAGTAGAAGCCGCGGATGATTTCCCACAGCACCACGCCGATGCCGCCGGCGCCCACCATGCCGACGACCGAGGCCGAGCGCACGTTGGCTTCGAAGCGGTACAGCGTGTACGACACCCACAGCGGCATTACCTGCGGAATCACGCCGTAGGCGATTTCCTCCAGCTTGTGCGCGCCGGTCGCGCGGATGCCCTCCACCGGCTGCGGGTCGATCGCCTCCACGGCCTCGGAGAAGAGCTTCGCCAGCGTACCGGTGGTGTGCACCCAGAGCGCCAGCACACCCGCAAAGGGGCCCAGCCCCACGGCCACCACGAAGAGCATCGCGAACACCATCTCGTTGATGGCACGGAAGGCATCCATCAGGCGGCGCACCGGCTGGTGAATCCACCAGGGCGTGATGTTGGAGGCGGCGAGCAGGCCGAGCGGGATGGAACACAGCACGGCAAGCGCCGTGCCCCACAGCGCGATCTGCAGCGTGACCAGCATCTCTTTCAGATAGAGCTGCCAGTTGGCGAAGTTGGGCGGAAAAAAGTCGGCCGCGTACTTGGCCATGTTGCCGGAATCGCGGACCAGGTCCGCCGGCCGCATGTCCGCGCCCTGCCAGGACAATGCCAGCAGCCCGAGCACCACGCCCCACATGATGAGCGTGGTCCACTCAGTCTTGGGCAGATTGGCCTGGGTGGAGAGTGGCGGTAGGGGGGCGGTGGCGGCCATGGGATGTCCTTACTTCGCCATCGCGAGCTGCTGATTCAGCTCGGCCAGCTTCTTGTCGATCTCGGCGACTTTGACCTTCTTCTCGGCATCGGTCAGCTTGGTGTCGGACTCGATCTTGGTCTTGTCACGGAAGAGTTCCAGTTGGCGGATGGGGACCAACTGCGCGTTCGAGGAAGGCTTGAAACCGGACAGCTTGGACAGGTTCCACAGCACTTTCTTCTCGCTCTCGGTCTTGCCGTAGGTGTAGAAGAAGTCTTTCACCTTGGTCTTGGTGGCTTCCGGCAGGTCCTTCCTCATCACCAGCGGATCCAGCGGAATCAGGGGCGAGGACCAGACAATCTTGATGTCCTTGAACTTGTCGGGGAAGCGCTCCTTGATCTTGTCCAGGTTCTCGCTGTTGTTGGTGGCGATGTCGACCTGCTTGTTGGCCACGGCCAGCGCGTTGGTCTCGTGATTGGCGCTGCGGGTGATCTTGAAGTGGGTCTTGGCGTCGATCTTGTTCTGGGCGAAGACGTAGTAGGACGGCACGAGGAAACCGGAGGTGGAGTTGGGATCGCCGTTGGAGAACGAATAGTTCTTGCCATTCTTCAGCACGTCATCCAGCGAATTGATCGGGCTGTCCTTGTGCACGATGAGATGCGAGTAGTAGCCCTGCGTGCCATCGGCATTGACCATCTGGGTGAAGACCTCGCCCGAAGCGCGGTCCACGGCCTCGATGGCCGATTTGTTGCCGTACCAGGCGACATGCACCTTGTTGAAGCGCATGCCTTCGATGATGCCCGCGTAGTCGGGCGCGAAGAAGGCGGTGACCTTGAGGCCGGTCTTCTTCTGCATGTCAGCCACGACCGGATCCCAGTTCTGCTTCAGGTTCTGGGTGGCTTCGGTGGAGATGATGCCGAGCACGATCTCCTTGGTGGTGTCGGCGAGGGCGCTGTTCGCGCTGGCGACGGCCAGCGCGGTCAAGGCGGTGATGGCGAGTTTGCGGATCATGGTGGTCTCCGGTAGGTTGATGCGGATGGGGTGGTTGATTCGGGTCAGCCTGCCTGGGCAGCCTGGATGGAAGGCAGGGCGGCAACGTTCGCGGCGCTCTCGCGACGGTCCTGCAGCAGCGAGATGTGGTCGGGCAGATCGAGAATCTCGTCGGCCTCAGCGCCGTAGAGATCGCGCAGCAAGGCCGGCGTCAAACGTTCGGACGGGCCGTCGTACACCACCTGGCCGCGGCGGAGCGCGATCGTGCGCGGGCAATACTTGATGGCGACGTTGACCTGGTGCAGCGAGACCACGACCGTGCAGTGGTCCTCGCGGTTGATGGTGGCGAGAATATCCATGACCCGGCGCGAGGACTCCGGATCAAGCGATGCGATGGGCTCATCGGCCAGCACCACCTTGGCCTGCTGCACCAGCGTGCGGGCGATGGCGGCGCGCTGCTGCTGGCCGCCGGAGAGTGTCGACGCGCGCTGGGCCGCACGTTCAGCCATGCCCACGCGCGCCAGCGCTTCCAGCCCTTGCGAATATTCGCGGGTGTGGAACCAGCGGGTGAGGCTGCGCCAGAGCGGCACGCGGGTGAGCATGCCGGCCATGACATTGGTGATCACGGGCAGCCGGCCCACCAGATTGAACTGCTGGAACACGAAGCCGATGCCTTCGCGCACTTCGCGAATATTCGCGGCCAGCACACCGTTCTTCTGCACCACGCGGCCGTTGACCACGATTTCGCCAGACGTGCCGCGATCCGCCACGATCAGCCCGGCCAGATGGCGCAGCAGTGTGGATTTGCCGGAGCCCGAGGCGCCGATGAGGGCCACCATCTCGCCGGGCATGATTTCCAGCGTGACCTTGTCCAGCGCCACGCTGCGCTGCGCGGCATGGCTGCCAAAGGACTTGGTCAGTTCGGTGACGCGGATGGCGGGTTGCATGGTTGCGGTCAAGGTTGTCTAGATAAGTGGGTCGCAGTGTAGAAAGTGCGGGTGACAGGCAGATGACGCCCTCAGATGACCCGTACGCCTTCGCGCCAGACGGCGCGCACCACGGGTTGGCCGTTGGCGATACGCACCTGAACGAGGTCGGCGCGCTTGCCGGTCACGATCTCCCCCCGGTCGCCGAGCGCCAATGCCCTGGCCGGGTTGCGCGAAATGGTCGCGACTGCCTGCGGCAGGGTGAAGCCGACGTCGCGGGTGAGCTGCAGTGCGGCACCCATCAGGCTGGCCGGCACATAGTCGGAAGACAGCGTGTCCAGCAATCCCAGCCGTGCCAGCTCGACCGCGGCGACGTTGCCCGAATGCGAGCCGCCGCGAATGACATTGGGTGCGCCCATGACGGTACTCATGCCCAGCGTCTTCGCTTCGCGGGCGGCGTCGACCGTGGTCGGGAATTCGCTGATGCGCACGCCTTCCGCATGCGCTTCGCGCACGTGCTCGGGCAGCGTGTCGTCGTGACTCGCCAGCGGAATGTTTTTGGACTGCGAATATTCGGTGAAGAAGCGGCGATGCGGCAGCGCGTACTTCTCCTGCATTTCCATCGACTGCGCCACCGAGCGCGCGAACTTCTCGTCCGACCAGCCCTTCTTGCCGGTGTAGTAAACGCGGGCCTGTTCGATGTTGGTCCACTGGCGCTGACCCGGCGTGTGATCCATGAGCGAAATCAGCCGCACCAGCGGGTCCTGCTGGAAGGGCTCGAACAGGGTGAGCGCGTTGGGGGCAGGCAGCTCGCAGCGGATGTGCAGCAGGTGATCCGCCCGCAAGAGTCCATCGGCACGCGCCTGGCGTAGTGCGGTGATGATCGGTGCCATGTCCTGGCCGCGCATGGCTTCGGGATCGGCGTCGCCCACGCCCAGTGCGTCGTAGACAGTGGTGATGCCGGCCGCTGCGCACTCGGCGTCATGGGCGAGCAGCGCGGGCATCTCCGGCCAGCGCACCTTGGGCCGCGGCATGAGGTGGCGCTCGAAATTGTCGGTGTGCAGCTCGATGAAGCCGGGCATGAGGTAGTCGCCGTCCAGATCCTGGCCGGTGGACAGCGCGGACCCGTTGCTGGCGATGTCGGCGATCAGGCCGTCCTTCACCGCAACCGAGCCCGTGACGACTTCGTCACCCAGCACCACGCGGGCATTTCTCAGAATCAGCTCCATCAGATGAACTCCCGCATGTCGACCACCCGCGTGGCAACGTTTTCCCGCACGCGCTGGTCATGGAAGATGCCGACGATGGCGGCACCGGCCTCGCGCGCCTCGTTGATCATCGCCATGACGGTGACGCGGTTGTCCGCATCCAGCGAGGCGGTGGGCTCATCCAGCAGCAGCACCGGCCGCTGGCGGATGAGGCCGCGGGCGATGTTGATGCGCTGCTGCTCGCCACCGGAAAACGTCGCCGGGGCCACGCTCCAGAGCCTCACAGGAATTCGCAGCCGCAGCAGCAACGCCTCGGCCTGCCGGCGCGCATCGGCCAGCCGCTCGGGTGTGGCGTCGACGCCGTCCAGCAGCGGCTCGGCCACGATGTCCAGCGCCGGCACGCGCGGAATGGCGCGCAGGAACTGGCTCACGTAGCCCATCGTGTCGCGCCTGAGCCGGATCAGCTCGCGCGGATTGCTGGTGGTGAGATCGAAGGCCTCGTTGCCGTCGCGCACGACGAGCGACCCGCTGCTGGCGCGGTAGTTGGCGTAGATGCACTTCAGCAAGGTGCTCTTGCCCATGCCGGAGGGGCCGTCGAGGGCCACGCATTCACCGGGCGCGACATCGAGGTCGACGTTGCGCAGCACAGCGAGCTCGGCGCCGCCCTGATTGTGCAGGGTGAAGGTCTTCGCCAGATTGCGGATGCGGATGGCGGGTTCGACGACCGCTTGCCGCGGCACAGTGCTGGAGAAATTGGGAGATGTCATGGTTGCAGCACCGAGCTCACGAGCAATTGGGTGTAGGGATGTTGCGGGTCGTCCAGCACCTGATCGGTGAGGCCCTGCTCGACGATGCGGCCGTCCTTCATCACGATCATGCGGTGGGCCAGCAACCGGGCGACGGCCAGATCGTGGGTCACGATGATCGAGGCGAGATGCATCTGCCGGGTCAGCGTGCGCAACAGATCGAGCAGTCGCGCTTGCACCGACACATCCAGCCCGGATGTGGGTTCATCCATGAACACCAGCCTTGGCTTGGTGACCAGATTGCGCGCGATCTGCAGGCGCTGGCGCATGCCGCCGGAGAACGTGGCGGGCGAATCGTCGATACGGTCTTCCTGCATCTCCACCCGGGTCATCCACTGCAGCGCTTCGCTGCGGATGCGACCGTAGTGCCGTTCACCCAGCGCCATGAGCCGCTCGCCCACGTTGGCGCCGGCCGAAACATCCATGCGCAGTCCGTCCGCCGGGTTCTGGTGGACATAGCCCCAATCGGTGCGTGCCAGCAGCCGGCGCGATGCTTCGGAGAGCGTGTAGATGTCCACCACGCCTTCATGGCGGGTGCGGAACTGCACGCTGCCACCGTCAGGTTTCAGGCGCGCGGACACACAATTGAGCAACGTTGTCTTGCCGGAGCCGGACTCGCCGACCACGGCCAGCACCTCCCCGGGCCACAGCGCGAAGTGAATGTCGTCGATGGCCAGCCTGTCGCCGTAGCGCTTGGATACGCCCGTGATCTGCAGGATGGGTTGGTCGAGTTCGGTCATGCGGCTTCCTTCCGGTCGGCGGCCGCGGCACGGCGCTCGCCGCAGTAGTCGGTGTCGGAACAGATGAACATGCGTCCGCCCTTGTCGTCGGTGATCATTTCGTCGAGGAAGCTTTCCGTCGAGCCGCACAGTGCGCAGGCCTGATCCCACTTCTGCACTTCGAACGGATGGTCCTCGAAGGCGAGGCTTTCCACGGTGGTGTGGGGCGGGATGGCGTAGATGCGCTTCTCGCGGCCCGCGCCGAAGAGTTGCAGGGCGGGATTGCGATGCATCTTCGGGTTGTCGAATTTGGGGATCGGTGAGGGCGACATCAGGAAGCGGCCGTCCACCATGACCGGATAGTCGTAGGTGTCGGCGATGTGGCCATGACGCGCGATGTCCTCGTAGAGCTTCACGTGCATGAGCCCGTACTCCGCAAGGCCATGCAGCACCTTGGTTTCCGCCTCGCGCGGTTCGAGGTGGGCCAGCGGCTCGGGAATCGGCACCTGGTAGACGATGATCTGGTCTTCGCGAAGCGGCGTTTCCGGAATGCGGTGACGGGTCTGGATGAGCGTGGCTTCCACGGTGCGTTCCGTCGTCGCCACGCCGGTGGTGCGCTGAAAGAAGCGGCGGATGTTCACCGCGTTCACCGTGTCGTCCGCGCCCTGGTCGATGACCTTGAGCGTGTCGTCCGCGCCGATGACCGACGCCGTGACCTGGATGCCGCCGGTACCCCAGCCATAGGGGAGCGGCATCTCGCGCGAACCGAACGGCACCTGGTAGCCGGGGATGGCCACGGCCTTCAGCAATGCACGGCGGATCATGCGTTTGGTGCGCTCGTCGAGGTAGGCGAAGTTGTAGCCGGCCTCCACCACTGTTGGGGTGATTTCGCTGCGCGCATTCATTCAGCGGCCTCCGTGCGGGCGTGGGCCTTGCGCATCTTGCGCACCAGCTCCAGTTCGGATTGGAAATCCACGTAATGCGGCAGCTTCAAGTGTTGAACGAAGCCCGACGCTTCCAGGTTGTCGGAGTGCGAGAGCACAAACTCCTGCATCTGCGCCGGCGCCCGGCTGGTGTGACTGGCGATCTCGCCCAGCTCGTCGGCGCGCAGCGCGCGATCCACCAGCGCCATGGCCATGGCCTTGCGCTCGCCGTGACCAAAGGTGAGGCCGTAGCCGCGGGTGAACTGAGGCGGCGCAGTCTTCGAGCCGGCGAACTGGTTGACCATCTGGCACTCGGTCACGTCGATCTCGCCCACGACGATGGGGAAGCCCAGTTCCTCGGGCACGATTTCCACCTCCACCGTGCCAAAGCGGATTTCGCCCGCAAACGGATGGGTGTGCGCATAGCCGCGCTGGGTGGAGTAACCCATGGCCAGCAGATAGCCTTCGTCGCCGCGTGCCAGGTTCTGCAGGCGCAACGCGCGGTCGGCCGGAAACGACAGCGGCTCGCGGGTGAGGTCGGCGGGTTCTGGGTCACCGGCGTCAGGCTCGTGGCGCTCGATCAGGCCTTCGTTGCCGAGCAGTTCGACGACGGAAGCGTAGGCATGATCGGCAGCGTCCGGTTGCGAATATTCGCCATGCGCAGCGTCATCGCTCGCAGCCACAGGCGTGCCCGCCGCCAGCGAAAAGTCGAGCAGGCGCTGGGTGTAGTCATACGTCGGCCCCAGCACCTGCCCGCCCGGCAGATCTTTGAACGTGGCCGAGATGCGCCGCGTCATCTGCATGCGCGTGGTGTCGATGGCTTCTGTGTAGCCCAGACGGGGCAGCGTGGCGCGATAGGCGCGCAAGAGAAAGATGGCTTCGACCAGATCACCCGCCGCCTGCTTGATGGCGAGTGCGGCGAGCTCGCGGTCGTACACGCTGCCTTCGGTCATCACGCGATCGACGGCGAGCCTGAGCTGCTCCTGAATCTGCTCGACACTCAACTCGGGCACAGCCGGATCGCCGCGCCGCGCGCGGGCAATCTCGTCATGCGATGCGGCAATGGCGCGCTCGCCCCCTTTGACGGCTACGTACATGCGACCTCCGTGACGGCGCGGATGCGGGTGCTGCGCGGCAGTCCGACGAGGGTCGCGCCAGAGGTCAGGATCAGATCGACGCCACGCGGAAATTGACCGCGCAGCGCCTGCCAGTCGGCGACGAAATCGCCGTCGAGCGCCGGCGACTGCAACGCTTGCGTGTCCGCGATGCCGGGGCCGGTCAGCACCAGCGGCAATCCGCTGTCGAAGCCGCCGACCTCGCGCACGACGGTGGCACCTTGCTCCGGCGAATATTCGCTGCCCAGCTTCAGTGCCGTGCTGCCGGGCCACGCGTCGCCCGCGGCGAGGAGAATGAAGTCCGCATCCTCGATCCGCGGCGTCGCACGGCAGCCGGTGTGAAAGCGGAAGTGCCGCGCGGCGGCCTCGCCGATGTTGGGCGATACGTACAGCGTGGTGTCCTGATCGAGGAGGGCCAGCAGCGCCGCGTTGGCGGCGTGCCCGACACCCGCAGGCGGCGGCGAATCCGCCTCCACGGTGAGGATGCGTCCGGGGCGCGCCAGTGCATCCAGCACCACCCGAAAGACCTGCTGGGCCGCATGCACAGGGTTGGCGAATCCGGGTCCGATGTCGGCGAGATCGACCGTGTTCACGAGGCTCATTCGTCACCCCGTGCGATGGTGAGAAAGTCGACCTTGGTATTGCGCGCTGCCTGCGCCCGGCGTGCGGCATCGACTGCGCGGCGCGCGCGCAGCGGTTGCAGAAGATCGCGTTCCACTTCGGCACGCGCCGCAGCGCTTTGCAGCAGCGCGTCCGCCAGCGCGGCCAGTTCCGCCTTGCGCGAAGAGCGGCCCTGCACATAGGCTACACCGTGCTCCCCGCTCACAAGGCGCAAGGTGCAACGGGTCAGCGTCATCTCGCCCAGATTGAAGCGATTGCCGGTGGCACCGATGCGTCCGCGAACCATGACCAGCCCGGTCTCCGGCCGGCGCAACCAGGTGTGCGCGTCCTGGCGTGTGCCGCCCCAGGCTTCCAGCATGGCCAGCGGCGCGGTGGACAACAGTCGCATCCAGTCCTGGCGCTCCGCGGTCGGGTTGTCATGCACGTGTCACAGCTCCCATCGAGAATCCGGGTCCAGAGCTTGTCTAGACATCCCGGCAATGGGCGGGAATCTACGCAGCCAATATGAACATCCGGTGACGACCCCATGACAATGACTGTCACAAACGCAGAACCGCAAAACACGTTGGAAGATGGCGCTGAAAGCGATGCCGATGGCGCAGGCCAGATCGGCCGCATCGAAGAGGATGCGCTGACCCCGTTTCAGGAAGATGGCTGGACCGCGAGCGCAAGTGAAGCCGAGCCGATGTGGTCGCTCATCGAACGCGAACTCGCTGCCGACATTGCGGCCGGCCGGCTGGCTGCCGGCGTGCGCCTGCCGGGCGAGCACGCGCTGGCGGGCCGGTTCGGCGTGAATCGCCATACGGTGCGCCAGGCGCTGGCCGCACTCGCCGCAAAGGGTCTGGTGCAGGTACGTCAGGGGCTTGGGACATTTGTCACTGATCTCGCCGTCGACTATGTGCTCGGGCGGCGCACGCGCTTTTCCGAGAACCTGTCCGCTGCAGGACTGCGCGGGCGGCATCGCTTCGTCTCGTCAGAGGTGATCAAGGCTTCGAAAGGTGTGGCCGCCGCGCTGGACTTGAGGCCGGGCGCATCGGTGCTGCGTGTTCTCGCCGTGGGCGAAGCCAACGACCGGCCGATCACGCTGGGCGAACATCATTTCAGCGCACGCCGCTTCAAGGGATTGGATGCCGTCTTTGCCCGCACCGGCTCCATTTCCGCCGCGCTGGCCGAATTCGGCGTCCAGGATTTCATCCGGCGGCGCAGCGCCGTGAGCGCGCGACTGCCCGGCCGTGAGGTGGCGCAGCATCTCGATCAGGATGCGCGCCGTCCGGTTCTGCTCGTGGAAGGGGTCAACGTGGACAGTGCCGGTGCGCCGGTGGAGTTTGGCCGCACCTGGTTCGCAGGCGATCTGGTCCAGCTCATCGTGGATGCCGAGCAATCATGACGGGCGAACCGCGCTACGCCATCTACTTCGCGCCCGGACCAGACTCGGCACTGTGGCAACTGGGCTCCGCCTGGCTGGGCCGCGATGCCTGGCGGCATTGCGCGCTGCCGGCGCCGCCACTTGCGAATATTCGCGAAGATACGCTGCGCGCCTTCACCCAGCATCCGCGGCGTTACGGTTTTCATGCCACGCTGAAGGCACCGTTTCATCTGGCCGATCCGGGCGGCCTCGATGAACTGCTGGAAGATGTCGAGCAGTTCGCTGCGCGCGAATCCTGCTTCGCCCTGCCGGGGCTCAAGCTGGCCGAGCTGGACGACTTTCTCGCGCTCACGCCGATGCATGGCAGCGAGCGGCTCGCAGATTTGGAGCGGCGCTGCGTCACGCACTTCGACGCCCATCGCCGACCGCTGTCGGATGCGGATCTGGCGCGCCGTCGGGCCAAGCCGCTCACGCCGCTTGAGGATGCAATGCTGGTGCGCTGGGGTTACCCGCATGTGCTGGATGCGTTCCGGCTTCACTTCACGCTGACCGACTCGTTCACGGGTGCGCATCCCCGCTTCATCGATCAGGTCCGCGCCGAGGCCTTGCGAATATTCGCAGACGAACTGGAGCGCCCCCAGCCATTCGATGCCCTGTCAGTGTTCGAGGAGGCGCGGCCCGGTGCCGACTTCGAGCTGATCGCGCGCATGCCGTTCGGAAAGCCCGGTCGCCTCGTGTATGTGGTCGGTCCGTCGGGTGCCGGCAAGGACAGCGTCATTGCCTGGGCGCGCGATCATCTGGCGTTGCAGCGCGACATCGTCTTCGCGCGCCGCGTCATCACCCGGCCGGCAGTTCCGGGCGGCGAGCAGCATGAGTCGGTGTCGCAAGCGGTGTTCGCCCGCTTGCAGGCGCGGGATGCCTTCGCCTTCCAGTGGTCGGCGCACGAATGCCGCTATGCCATCCGCAAGGAGACACTGGCCTTGCGCCAATCTGGCATGACCGTGGTCATCAACGGTTCGCGCGAACATCTTCCCGTGGCGCGGCGCAAGTATCCGGAGCTGGAGGTGGTGCATATCACTGCGCCGCGCGAGGCGTTGGCGCGGCGTATCGAGAGTCGCGGTCGCGAGGATCGCGAAGCCATGGGCGAGCGGCTGGCTCGCGCGGACGCGTTCACGCCCGATCATGTGGATCTGGAAATCGTCAACGATGGGCCCCTGCCCATAGCAGGCCTCGCCCTGCTGCAGTGGCTGGCGAGACCGGGCGACAGCGTGGGTGCGATGCCGCCACCTTCAGCCCGTGCGCACGCTCAAGTCGTCGTCCGGTTGAATCTTCAGCAGTTCTGATACTTCCAGTTGCGTGCCTTGCCTTCGGCCAGCCATTCGATGGCCTGGGCGATGTGCCTGGCGCGTGTCTCGTCGCGCTTGGCTTCGACGATCCATTCGATGTACTCGCGCCGGTGGCTGGGGCTGAACGCGTCGAATGTCTTCAGCGCGGCCTTGTTCCGTTTCAGGCCCGCCTGAAAATCATCCGGCATGGCCAGCGCCGGGCGTGGATGTTTGCGCGTCGCGGGTGTGGCGGGCGCGTGGCTGTCGATCAACGCCATCGCGGCCTTCACCATGCGCGTGAATTCGGTTTTGGTCGGCAGCTGCTTCACGTCGGTCAGCTTGCCGAACTGGCCCATGGCGTCGTGCTCGCTGCCGGCTGTGCCGGCTGCCACCTCGCGCCGCCAGAAGCCGAATGTGGCGTGCTGCTTGAATGCCGCCATGCCGCACAGGATCTTTCCGTTGTACTGGAAGGAGGGCATGCCCCACTTGATGGCTTCTTCCACTTGCGGGCAGGCCTTGTGCACCCGGGCACGCAGCTCGTTGAGGATGGGCTGGGCAAACGGCGCGGACTTGGCGATGTAGGCATCGACTTCGGCATGCGACATGGTGGCGCTCCTGCTTGATTCGGCAAGAAGCAAAAGTGTACCGCCCCGCCGCGCGAGCCATAAGCGGTGGTGATGGCAGGCATCCAAATTGGTGATTGGCTTTTCGATAGCGGCGACCCGATAGTGCAACTGTGGCGCGGGCGATCCCCGCGGCCATACCGCACACAGGAGAGCGCCATGAGCCTCGTCGTCCATGAACTCGGTCGCGCCCAACAGGCGGCGATCACCGATCACTTTCTTGCCCTGAACGCGGAAGACCGCCGGCTGCGTTTCGGCCTGGTGCTGTCGGATGATTCCTTGCGCAAGTATGTGGCGGACATCCCGTACGGTTCGGATTCCCTGTTCGGCGTGTATGCCGATGACCTCACCCTGCTGGCGGTGGCGCACCTGGCCTCCCGTGCCGATCCGGCCGAGTTGGGGCTCTCCGTGCTGCCGGCCGCGCGCGGCCAGGGTGTGGGCAGCCTGCTCTTCGCCCGCGCGGTGATGCGCGCTCGCAATCTGGGACTCTCACGTCTGTTCATGCATTGCCTCGCGCAGAACGACGCCATCCTGCACATCGCGCGGAAGGCGGGGATGAAGGTGACGACCGAATCCGGGGAGGCGGATGCCTGGCTGGAGCTTCCGCCGGTTGCGCTGGATTCGCTCGGCGTGGATGCGCTCAGGAATCAGGAAGCGTGGCTGGACTGGATGCTGAAGGCATCGCTCGCCGCACCGCGGGCCGTGGTGCCGGCGCCGAAGCGCTGATTCAGCGTTCAGGGTGGGGGTTGTTCGGTTGCGGGTGGGTGCTATGCTCGACCCATCTTCCCGCATCGCTGCCAACGACTTGAACTGCTCACGACTTGCCCAGCCTGCGCTGCCCCTGCTTCTGCTGATTGCGCTCTCCGCCTGCACCCCGGTGGCGGAGATCGAGCGCGAATGTGCCGCGCATCCGCCGCGCCTTCCCCAGGCGCCGGTCACGGCCGATGGTTTCTTCGTGGCCAGCTACTGGATGCCCCAGCAGGGCGCGCCCTGGCCGGCCGAGCTGCTGCTCAAGCGGGGCTTCCGCTATGTGGAAACCGATCGCGCCGGTGGCGGCTTCCGGCGCTACGAGCTCTCCACGGATGAAAAGGCCTGTGCCGCGCTGACGCGGCGCCTCGACGCGATGAATCCGCAGCAACGGACGCTGCTTGATCAGCAACTGGCCGGCCTGGGGTTGAAGCCGGGCGAGTGCATCGCCGAGACGCCGATTGCCGCGCCCACCTCGCGCTACCGGATCGAGTTGGTCAATCACTCGCCGCCGCGCAACAACTGGATCGACGGGCTCACCGGCCGCCGGGATGTGAGGGTGCAGGCGATCATGAAAGACGTGGAGCATGGCAACGAGCTGGCGAATATTCGCAGTGTCACGCTCACCTATCAGGTCACCGTGTCGGGCAATCCGGTGAATGGCTGCAATCGACGCAAGGAGGTTGCGCGACTGGTGAGCGACTTTATCCAGCCGGCCGAGCCGTCAAGGGCGCGGGCGTCCGCCTTGCAGAAGGTGAAGCCGGTGAAGACGTTTCCCGAGGAGAAGGCCGCGACACTTGACCAGGTTTCGCGCACCACGCCGGGCGGGAGCATCGACTGGCGCCAGAAGAACGCGATGCTGCAGGCGCGAAGTGAGGCGCTGCCACGCATCGGCCTCGTCAGCATTGAAGGCGATTGGACGTTGAATCTCCCGGTGGGCGATGGGCTGCGCGCCGTGCCGCAGCCGTGGATCAGCGACGGCATGCGCACCGGGGCCATCTTCGATCACCCGCCCTGGAAGTTTCCGACGGCGCGCGGCTTCGCGCTGCTGCTGGTCTGGCGCCACGCGGAGCGCATCGATGCCGGCACGGTGCGGCTCACCTGGGCCGAGTTCTCGCATGGCGGCGAGCCCTTGCGCCGGATTGACGCACCGCTGCCGCTGGATGCCGGCATCAATCCTTATGAGGCACTGATCGCGGTGCCGGTGGTGCAACAGGATGCGGTGACGCTGGAAGTCACCGAGGTCGAGCGAGGGGTGCAACGCGGCAAGGATGTGAGCCACGCGGTGCGCCGCGTGACCCGCTATCGTCTGCCGCTGGCCTGAGGGGCGTCAATACTTGGCGTAGTCGTCGCGGGCGAAAGCGGCCTTGTAGGTCGCCTCGGTCACCGCACCTTTTTCGCCATTGTCATAGTCCATGACGATCTTCCACTTGCCGCCTTCCTTCTTCAGGAAGTTGTGAAAGCGGGAGTAATTTTTGGTCACCTTGCCTTTGGCATCCGTCATCACGAATTCGTAGATGCCGCGCTCCGACGCCGTGTCGGCGCTGGCGATACGCTCGGTGAAACGGAACTGGATCGTCACCTTGACGTTCTGTTTCTTCAGGCTGTCGAACATCTCGGTCATGTTGCGGGCGAAGCCGTCATAGGGATCGACATACTTCACATCCCCCATCACTCTGAGCAGCGACTTCGAATGCAGGGCGATGTAGTCATTGGCTCTGCCATCGGCGAACGCCTTGCTGTACGGCACCCACACGTCGGCATCAATGGCCTTGAGAATCGCCGGGTTGGCGGGCTGCGGCGCCGAAGGCGGGCGCTGGGCGAGGGCCAGAACGGGAATCAGCAGCAGGGCAGCGGCAAAGGCGCGGATGAACATGGGTGCTCCAGTGGGTGGGTGGCGAACGTCGCACCAGAAGCATAGAGGAAAATCCACGTACTGCCGAACGGGCACCGGCGCTCAGTACTTCCGATGGGTGGTGTGTGCGTGCGCCGCCCTGATGCCGGCAAGATCAGGGTCCCAACGGCTCCATCAGCGCCTGCCGGAAGCGTCGGGTCAGATTGCTTTTCTGTTCGGTCGAGAGCTGTGTGTCCAACGCGGCATGGGCGCGGTTGGCTTCTGCGAGAGCGGCGGCGCGCTGGTTTGCGAGCGCACCCAATGCGTCCAGCGCCTTGCCCAGTGGCGGGACTTCTTCGCCCAGGCGCAGACTGGCGGCCATGCGGGCGACGCCACGGTTGGCTTCAGCCGCATCGCGAATGGCGCGGGCGAGGGCATCCCAGTTCGCAACCTGTTCCGGCGCGAGGCGGAGATCCATGCGCAGTGACGGCAGCTCGCGCTCGAACGCCGAGAGCGGGTCGGTCACCGGTGCTGCCGGCGGACCGGGCCGCGGGCCGGCTTCGCGGCGCGGCATCTCGCCCATGCCGCCCGGACCGCGGCCGCGGCGATCACCGCCGCCGCCCGGCATTTGCGCAAGCGCGGCGCCACAAAAGAACAGCAACGCGAAAGCGAGTATCCAGCGTGAATGAAGCGTGTGCAGAATCATGTTGTCTCCCGGCTTCCCGGTGCGAAGGCACCTTATGCAGTGCGCATCCTATCGGCGTAATGTAAGCGCTTTGTTTCAGGAGGATGTCGCAATGGCCCACGACCCGCACGGCACGCGCCTGCCCATCAAGCTCGACACCACCAGCAATGGCGAATACTCGCCCCTGCCGCTGGAGCGCGAGCATCATCACGCCAATCAACTGGCGTATGACGCTGCGAGCGCCAACGCGAAACGCCTCGGCCTGGATCGGCGCAGTTTCCTGGTGAGTGCCGCCGGCGCCGCCAGCACGCTGCTCGGCATGAACGCCGCTTATGCCGCAGCCGGCAAGACGGGCGGCTTCTACGACATCGACAAGACCGCCGCACTCGACAATGCACTGGCGCAGAAGACCGTTGGGGGCAACGAGTTCATCTTCGACGTGCAGGGCCACTTCGTGAATCCGACGGGTGCCTGGACCAAGCTGCTGCCGCCGGGTGCGAAACCGTTGCAGATGCCGAAGACGCAGGCCTGCGGACCCACCAAGGGTCCGGGCCAGCTCGACTATCTCAACTGCATCGGCCAGGACGAATTCATCAAGGAAGTGTTCATGGATTCGGACACGGACTTGATGGTGCTCTCCTTCGTTCCGTCCACCAAGGAGCGCGAGCCGCTCACCATCGAGGAAGCGTTTGCGACCTCCCGCATCGTGGAGAAGCTGAACGGCACGCACCGCCTCTACATCCACGGCCGGGTGAATCCCAATTCGCCGGGTGATCTGGAAGCCATGGACGAGATGGCCGCGAAATATCCCATCGCCGCGTGGAAGACCTACACGCAGTGGGGGCCGGACGGCAAAGGCTTCTGGCTGGATGACGACATCGGCATCAAGTTCGTCGAGAAGGCGAAGAAGCTCGGCGTGAAGAACATCGCGATTCACAAGGGACTCGCCTTCGGCCCGCGTTCCTACGAACACTCGACCTGTGCCGACGTCGGTCGAATCGCCAAGCGCTTTCCCGACATGAACTTCCTCATCTACCACTCCGGCTTGGTCGCGGACAAGGCGGAGGGCCCGTATGACGAAAAGCGCAGCGACGGCATCGACAGCCTCTGCACCAGCCTTGTTGCGAATGGCATCAAACCGGGCAGCAATGTCTACGCAGAGCTGGGTTCGACCTGGCGAATCATGATGCGCAACCCTGACTCGGCTGCACACGGGCTGGGCAAGCTGTTCAAATTCTGTGGGCCCGACAACGTTGTCTGGGGCACCGATTCGATCTGGTACGGCTCGCCACAGGACCAGATCCAGGCGTTCCGCACGTTCCAGATTTCAGCGGCGCTGCGCGACAAGCATGGCTATCCCGAAATCACACCGGCGCTCCGCGCCAAGGTGTTCGGGCTCAATGCGCTGAAGATCTATCCGGTGCCGAAGGACATCCTCGACAAGCACCTTCGTACCGACAAGGTTGCGAAGGATCGCGAGAATTATCGTGAACGGCCCGATCCATCGTTCGTCACCTATGGCCCGAAAACCCTGCGCGAGTTGCTCAATCTGCAGAGCTGGGGCGGGTGATTTCGAGACACAAGGAAGTCGGCGTCAACGCATCGCGTTTTCAATCGTTCGCGCGAGGAAAACAAGACCTCGCGCGAAAATTTTTTGAGAAAGGTGTTGACGACTTCGCAAATTTCTTGGCATCCTAAAAAAAGAAACACCCAAACCAATTTTTCAGGAACCCGATTTCAATGACCTTCAACACGACACATAACTGGACCTCCGCGGCACGGGCAAAAGCCCCGGCCATGGCCCTGTCCATTTGCGTCCTGTTCGGTCTTGAACAGTCCGCATTTGGCAAGCGCATGGGCTATGGCCTTGATCCGCAGAATCCGGGTTCCGAGTGGGAGAGTGTGAGCGCGTAGCGCCAGCTCTCAGCAAAGCAGCACCACCAAGAACCCGGATGTCGAAAGACTCCGGGTTTTTTGTTGTCTTTTTCAACCGTTTCACCCGCAACACCGCTGTGTCCATCGGGAAACAGCCTGCTCTTTAACAATTCGGGAAGTGATTTTTTGATGACGAACAGGCAATCATCGCCAGCTGTGCGCGCGGCTCTCGATGACTGCCACTCGTCTGGTTCAACACGCGCATCGGCCGCGCAGCCGATGTGTGTGTCGGTGCCTTCGCCGGACTCGTCCGGCGGAGGCGCCATGTTCGAGTTTCTTCACGACGAGGAAACTGGGGCATGGTGCAAACATTCGCACCGAAGAAACTCATCGATTCCGGCTTCGGCCGGCAGAGGTGATGGCGGCTTGGCGCCGACAACGCGTGGCGACACGCGCAAAGCCGGTGTACTGCACACCGGCGCCACGGGGTAACCCGTGGTCAATCCAGGCAAGCCGAACCTGCCCTCGTTGAAGGGTGCGTCGTCCGATTCCGGCCGGCGCGAAGCGTGAAGTGATCGTGCGGTGACTGTGTCGAACCGCTCCGGTGGGCAACTGCCGGGGAAACGGTGGCGCGGGAAGGAAACGGGTGGTGCCGTCCTCCGCACAAACCCGATCGCGAACGTGGAAGGTGAAAGGTAGTGGCAGGGTCCGACCCGCAAGGAAGGGCTTTGCCGCAGTGTCAGCGGCACGGGCCGCGCATGCGCCGTCACTGGTAGTCATGCCGAGCCCGGATCGCGAAACACCGACAAGTACCGCAAGGAACGTCATGCGGCGTGCGGCATTCCGTCATCCAAAAGGTGATGGCAACCGCTGGCAGCGCACGTCGTGCAGGAGGAATGGCCTGAGAATCATTCCGAAACCATGAACAACGCAAAGACGCTGCCGGCGTCCGATGAACAAATGTCTTAATCCTGCACGTGGCAACACGAATGCAGGCATGCCGGGCGACCCGCAAGGTTGCCGGTGTCGATGCCAAGCCGCACGGTGGGGTAATCCCCCTTTGGAGCCCGCAAGGTTCACGGTAGGTGAATCGTCGAGTAGTCGGACGTGACCGGAGCAATGCGGCTCCGTCAACAAACGCAGACATGCCGATCGACCTGCTCGTGGCGCACAGCCGGGGCAGGTGGACAAGCGGAGAACGGCGCGTGTTGCAACGCGCTGATGATGCCGCGAAGGGTTCGGTGATCCGGCTGTAGTCTCAGGCCGGTTTTATTCAACACACGTGTGGCCGAACGGCAAGGCACCGGACTGCAAATCCGGCATTGGTGGTTCGATTCCACCCACGTGTTCCCCTTTTTTGTCTCCATCGTCTAGCGGTCAGGACTCCGGGTTTTCAGCCCGGCAACTGCGGTTCAACTCCGCATGGGGACGCCACATTCTCCCGGCCGCGATTGTTGCTGCGCAGATGGTTGCAGCGATGAAAGAAGACCCCGGTCGGGGAAGAACCCGGTGAAGTCAGATTGGAACCCCTCACCGGATGTCGTGCCGGGCAGGCGTTGGCCTGCCCGGCGGCGACAGCGGGTTCGTTGCAGGCATGTTCGTGCGCTGTACGCGGCGCACCTCACCGAATTTGCGGGCATGCCTCCGCTCTTCCGCACGCGCAGCGGAAAGCGGTCAACAGTCGGGCCCGGGGCCGTTTGGCCCCGGCGCGCGGCGAATATTCGCAATGGAGGACGTAGCTCAATTGGCAGAGCCCCTGGATGTGACCCAGGCAGATACCGGTTCGAGTCCGGTCGTTCACCCCACTTCATTCGTCTGTCTCACTCTGCACTTCGGCGACCACTTGGGCGGCGCGCACCGTCCATGGGATTACCGCGACTCGCGTCGCCTGGATCCGGTTGTCGGAGTGCAGAGCCAGACTTTCGATCAAGTGTCGGATAGCTCAGCGGGGAGAGCACCCGGTTGATAACCGGGAGGTCACGCGTTCACGATTTTGCCAAACTCGCGCGTTCCGACTACCAACTTTCATCTCGCATTAGCTCAGTGGATATGAGAGCGCCGCGCTACGAACGCGGAGGTCGGTGGTTCGATTCCATCATGCGAGGCCATGGGACATTAGCTCAGCCGATAGAGCGCCGGATTGTAGTTTCGGCCGCGCCATGGCGCTTAACTTGCTTCGCAAGTTAGCCTCCACTGAAATTTGCGATGAGGCTGCAAATTTTCTATCCGGATGTCAGGGGTTTGAGTCCCCTATGTCCTGCCATTCATCGGACTCGTAGCTCAGTCGTCAGAGCAAGTGGCTCTTACCCACGAGGTCGCAAGTTCAAGTCTTGCCGGGTCCACCAAGTTGCAACCAGGGGTGTCGCCAAGCGGCCGAAGGCACTGGCCTTTGAAGCCAGTCATCGTGAGTTCGAATCTCACCACCCTTGCCATCACCCATCAACACCCACCTGGCGGAATAGGTAGACGTCCCTGCCTCAGAAGCAGGCGCCCGCAAGGGCATGTCCGTTCGAATCGGACGGTGGGTACCACTTACATGCGGGGCCGCGATGAAGCGCGCGGCCTACTTGTCTACAAGCGCGCCCGCAATCTGCTTCACAATCACACCAAGGAGAAAAACCATGGAAGTTCAAAACACCCGAATGTGGGTGAGCGGTGTGCCCGTGGAGGACGCGGCGCTCGCCCAGATTCGCAACATGGCATCGCTGCCCATTCTCGCTGGGCACGTCGCCATCATGCCGGACGTGCACCTGGGCAAGGGCGCAACCGTCGGGACCATCATCCCCACCGAGGCTGCCATCATTCCCGCCGCCGTCGGCGTGGATATCGGTTGCGGCATGTGCGCTGTGCGCCTGTCGCTGAAGGCGTCCGACCTGCCGGACTCGCTTGCGAATATTCGCCATGCGATCGAGCGCTCGGTCCCTGTCGGCGTTCATGCGCACAAGGAAACGCTGGACCCCACGCATGACGGGCTGGAAGGCATTGCACTGAAGCGCCGCATCGACGCACTTGATGAGCGCTTCTGGAAGCTGCGTCTGCTGGACCGCCTGGGACGCTTCAACAAGACGCGTCTCGGTACCCAGCTGGGTACGCTCGGTGGCGGCAACCACTTCATCGAACTGTGTCTCGACGAGGCGCAGTCGGTGTGGGTGATGCTGCACTCCGGTTCGCG
Organism: Burkholderiales bacterium; assembly: GCA_033764435.1. Classification (GTDB taxonomy): domain Bacteria; phylum Pseudomonadota; class Gammaproteobacteria; order Burkholderiales; family Usitatibacteraceae; genus JAEUMY01. Next base: position 198,028 of record JANRIX010000010.1, on the reverse strand, counting down.
CAACGTCGGCAACACCATCGGTACGCTGGCCATCGAGATGGCCAAGACCGAAGCGGCCAAGCGCGACGTGCATCTGCCGGACCGGGATCTTGCCTGGTTGGATGAAGGCAGCGAGCCGTTTGAAGCCTACGTCGAGGCGCTACTGTGGGCGCAGGACTATGCGGCCACCAACCGCGATCTCATGATGCATCTGGTCATGAAGTCCCTGCGTCACGTGATCCCGAAGGAGTTCTCGATCACGCAGGAAGCGGTGAACTGTCACCACAACTACGTGCAGAAGGAAACCCACTTCGGGCGTTCGATGTGGATCACCCGCAAGGGTGCCGTCTCGGCGCGCAAGGATCAGCTCGGCATCATCCCCGGCAGCATGGGGGCGAAGAGCTTCATCGTGCGCGGGAAGGGACATGCGGAGGCGTACAACTCGTGTTCGCACGGTGCGGGACGTCGCATGTCGCGTACCGCGGCGAGCAAGAACTTCACCGTTGAGGATCTGGCGCGCCAGACCGACGGGGTGGAGTGCCGCAAGGATGGTGGCGTGATCGACGAGATTCCCGCCGCCTACAAGGACATCGACGCCGTGATGGCCGCGCAGGCCGACCTGGTGGAAATCGTCCATACGTTGAAGCAAGTGCTTTGTGTCAAGGGATAGCGTCCCAAGCCTCATCATCGGGATGAGGTGCACGCGCTACCCGCAACTGAAAGGAGGTGATCCATGCCTACCCCGATCGCCAACGCCCAATCTGTGAAGGGGCCGAGGCTGTAGTACCCGTCCCCGTGTCCCGCTTGTCGGGATGCGGGGGCACCCATTCCGGAATGAGGCGAGATGCCTTGTTCCATTTTCCAAACTTCCTCAGATGCTTTGACGGCAGACGAGGCCCACAGGAGGTGACAAATGTCTTACCCGGACGCTTTGGCCATCGACAGCCATGGGCACGCGCGCTCATGGTTGACGGTGGAAGAGGCTGCCGGCTTCTATGCCGGCGGCCATGTGATCGACGACTCGGCCGGCACCCGCATCGCCACGCTGCGTGGCGGTGTGAACGCCGTGTCGGGTCTGCGTTCGCAGATTGAAGTGCGCAGCATCATTTTCGTGCGCGGCCATGCGCTGAAGGCGCCGCTGTTCGCGCCGCGCCCGACGCGCGCCACGCTGTTCCGTCGTGACCACTGCCTGTGCGCCTATTGCGGCAAGCATGCGGAGGACCCGACGGCCGAGCACATCCTGCCCGAGTCGCGCGGTGGCGAGTATTCGTGGACCAACCTGGTCACCGCGTGTCGTCGCTGCAACACGCGCAAGGGTGCGCGCACGCCGGAGGAAGCGCGCATGCCGCTCTTGTACGTGCCGTATCGACCGGTGCGGAACGAGTGGATGATTCTGTCCGGCCGCCGCGTGTTGGCGGATCAGATGGAGTTTCTGCGCGCTGCGCTGCCGGCGAGTTCACGCCACCGATAAACCCGTCGCTCCGGCGCAGGCCGGAGCCCAAGTTCATACAAGTTCAGCTTAGGCTCCCGCCTGCGCCGGAGCGACGGTCCTCTTCGGAGTGTTGCGAATATTCGCATCGCTCCAACCCAATTCTTCTCCAAACGCATCGACAGCGGGCGAGGTTCTGCATGCCTCCCTGGTGCGGCACGCCTGAAAATTGGTGCGCCGTATGCCGCGATGCGGGCGGTGTTGAATACCTGATGATCTAGCTCAGTCTGGTAGAGCACCGGTACCCACCGGCTGTCGTGGGTTCGACTCCCACGATCATCGCCAATCCATAGCTTATTGGTAGAGCAATCGACTTGTAATCGATCAGTGCGGGTTCGACTCCCGCTGGAAATCAGCAGTCCTTAACCAGGACTTCATGCAGTACCCGGGGCCATCTCATGTGCGGAACATTGCACACCGCTCCGGACGCCACGGCACCGCTCGCGTGCCGGCGCGAACAGGCAACAGCCAACGATTCGACGACGTGTTCCGCAGTCTGGGGATGCGTGGTCACGTCTGCGGCGCGGCCTGTCTCCCGCCGGTGCAACACGGGTCGCGCTCACGGGTGTCGTCACGCAGCGTTTCGCGTGGGACATCTGTTTGCGCGACAGCCCGCGTCCGGTCGGGAGGTGGCCCCACACCCGATTTCGTTCTCACGTCGCGAGACGTGGGGGCAACCCGATTCACCCGGGCGCTCCCGAGCGCCCGCGTGAACACCCCGGCAGTGGACACAAACCCCCCGCCATTTTTCAACCCAAGAAAGGAAGACGCATCATGCTGAAAAAGTTTCACATCAAGAAGGATGAACGCGCTCTCCTCTTCAACAAGGGAGATTTCGTTCAAGTCCTGGAGCCGGGCGAATATTCGCATTTCGACCCGTTCTTTCGTCTGTCGATCGAGAAGTTCCCGCTGGCCAAGCCGCTGTTCGATCACAAGCTGGCCGAGTACCTGCTGAAGTGGGAGCCGGAAATCGCCAAGCGCGAGTTCCATGTGCTGGAGACCGGTGCCGATGAAGTCGGCCTGCGTTTCGAGGACAACGTGCTCGTGGAAGTGCTGGCACCCAACACCCGCCGCCTGTACTGGAAGGGATTCATCGACATCCGCCTGGAAAAGCTTTCCATTGCCGACACGTTCGACGTGGACAAGAAGCTCCTGGCCAAGCTGGCGCCTGTCACCGGCAAGGTGAAGAAAGTGGCCGGTCTGGAAGGCCTCTTCATCATGCACGTGCCGCAGTACCACGTGGCCGTGCTGTACGTGGATGGCAAGGTGGATCGCGTGCTGGAGGCTGGTGTGCATGGCTTCTGGCAGTACACGCGTGAACTCTCGGCGTTGCCGGTGGATCTCCGCCTGCAAGTGCTGGAGGTGGCCGGTCAGGAAATCCTCACCAAGGACAAGGTGTCCCTGCGGGTAAACCTGACGGCGGGTTACCGCATCACCGACGTGCTGGTCGCGTTCGCGAAGCAGTCCAAGCCGCTGGACTACCTGTACAAGGAACTCCAGTTCGGGCTCCGCGCCGCGGTGGGTACGCGCACCCTGGATGAACTGCTGGAAGACAAGCACGTCATCGACCAGGTGGTGAGCGAGCACATCCAGCGTCGTGTGGCCGGGTTCGGTCTGGAAGTCGAGTCGGTGGGTGTGAAGGACATCATCCTGCCCGGCGAGATGAAGACCATCCTGGCGCGCGTGGTGGAGGCGGAGAAGGTGGCGCAAGCCAACGTGATCCGTCGTCGTGAGGAAACCGCGGCAACGCGTTCCCTGCTGAACACCGCCAAGGTGATGGAAGACAACCCGACCGCACTGCGCCTGAAGGAACTGGAGACGCTGGAAAAGGTAACCGAGAAGATCGACAAGATCTCCGTGTTCGGTGGCCTGGATGGCGTGCTGAAGGATCTGGTAAAGATCCGCTAGGGCTTCGCCAGTGTGTTTATAAACCTCAACCTGAGCCCGTCGACGAAAGTCGGCGGGCTTTTCTTTTTCAGAGAGCTGCAGACACTTCCCGAATTGATCACACGACCAACCCCGTTCGTCCTGAGGTATCGAAGGATGAACGGGTCACGGTGCAACGGCTCCCGGTCTCAATGAGCTAGCGAATGGGCAATGCCTACATGAGTCATGCAGTGCAAAAGAGGCTTCAGCCGACTCAGGGCAGGTTGCGTGAGACTTATCGAAGCACGCGCCCTTCGATACCTCAGGGCGAACGGTTGATTTGTGAGAGGTCGATTGGGGGCTGCCCATTGATCGGGATATTGCGAATATTCGCAACAGTATTCAGCTCGCTTCTCCCGCAATCACCTTCTTCCACCCCGCATGCCCCAGCTTCCTCAGCGTGGCGATGTTCTTCTCGAAAATCGACTCCGCCTCCGGAAACGCCTCCACCGCCCGGCTCACGCTGTCCTCGCGCAACAGATGCAGCGTCGGATACGGCGAGCGGTTGGTGTAGTTGGTGATGTCGTCCGCCTCGGTGTCGGCAAACTGGAACTGCGGATGGAAACTTGCCACCTGCAGGATGCCCTCGAGGTCGAGCTCCTCCACGGCGGCATCGGCCACTTCAAGGAAATCGTTGTAGTCGAGGAAATCATTCAGTACATGAGGATGGATGAGCAGCGTGGTGTCGGTCGTCTCGGGATGGGCTTCGGCCAGATGGTCGAGCTCGCGCAGCAGGTCCTGCATGAGGTCATCCGGCGTGGTCGCATGCGACACCACATAGCGGATCTGTTTCTTGACGTGGACGGCTTTGGCGAAGGGACATAGATTCAGGCCGATCACGGCGCGAGTGAGCCAGTCGGTGGTCTCGGCGATGATGGTGTCGTCGGTGGGTGTGTTCATCTCCGCATTGTGCAGCATCACTTCCCTCGGAACACGCCCTTTCGGTGAAAGTAAACCTTTCCCGCCGCCCAGCGGAGCGGCGGGGTGTTGAGAAACAGATTGAACGCCCAGTCGGTCTGCGCGTGGTCGAACAGCCAGCGGAGCGCCCGCTTGGTGCGAAAGCGGGGATAGCTCTGCGTGAATTCACCGCAGGGATCGCCCGCCTTGCCCTGCAGAAAATCCGCGATGGCGTGGCCTGCCGCGTGGCCATGCTTCAGCGCGGTGTGAATGCCGCCCGCTGTCACCGGCGACACCATGCCGGCCGCGTCGCCCACCAGCAGCGCGCATGACCGCGCCAGCGGCGACACCAGCCCGCCGCAGGGAATGAGCCCTGCGCGCACCGACACCGGTGATGCATTGCGGAAGTCCGCGATGGGTGCGATCTTTTCCAGAAACTGCGTCATCGCCTGCGTGGCGGAGAGCCCACCCGCGCTCTGACGCCGCGCCAGCCCGACCTGCACGTGATGCACACCCGGCACCACCCAGCCGATGTAGCCGGGCGCGAGCTGCTTGTCGATAAAGCAATGCAGCCGGCCTTCCAAGTCGATATCTGAGAGCGAATATTCGTACTCGACCCCGGTCAGGAATTCCCGATTGACGCCGAGATGGAGCAGGCGTGCCACGCGCGACGACGGCCCGTCCGCGCCCACCAGATAGCGCGTGTGTCCCACGCGGCCCGCGCCATCCAGTTTCCAGCCATCGTCCCGCTCCACCGCGTTCTGGAATGCTGTCCCCAGCACCACGCGTACACCTTCGCTGCGCGCCCGATTGGCCAGCCAGCGCATGAGATTGGGTGTGTCGGTGGCGAGAAAGTAGTAGCCCGGCGCATTGAGGTCGATCTGGCGCAGATTGGGCGAGTAAAGTCGCACGCCTTCCACGCGCCGCACTAGATAGGGCGGCATGTCGCGCAGGATTTCTTCCTGCTCCGCCGCTTCCTTCACCAGGATGCCGGTCGTGTGCAGCTTCTCGCCCACGTCGGACTTGCGATCGAGCAGCGTGACCTGCGCGCCGCGCTTGGCCAACGCGCGGGCGCAGGCGAGGCCGGCGAAGCTGGCACCAACAATGGTGACGTCGTTGTCGATTCGGGAATAGCTGCTGTACATGGTTCATCCGCTGGAGATGAACCATTGGAATGCGGCGCGATGTCCGTGCGCGGCCGCGGCGCGGGCGGAGGTCTGGCGCGAAGCTGGCGAAATTCAGCCCGGCGAGCGGGTCAGTGAAACATGCCCAGGCTTGCCAGCACGACCGCGATACCGCCCAGCGTGATGACGCAGCCCGCGATCTCCGCATGCCTGCCACGCGGCTCGGCCAGCATGGCGTCCGAAGGCATGGCCGGGTTGTAGGCGACCGTCAGCTTGGCGCCAAGCGGAAGATCCTTCGGCATCGCAGCGGTGTAGCGATGGTTGTTGACCACATATTCAACCATCGGCACCAGCGTCTCGGTGGTCGTGCTGATCGCGCTGTTCGGGTCGTACCATTCTTCCTTGCGGTGCCGAGTCACCTCAGCCTCGACGAGTTTCATCGCGGCCAACTTCTGCTTGTGGCGCAGGCGATCATTGCGCGCGCCGATGACCCAGGCGATACCGAGCGCGGTCTGTGCGGCGCCGAATATCAGGCTGAAGGAAATGTCCATGCGAATATTCGCAACTACTTGGCGGCTGCGGGAAAAAAGCGGAAACCCGCTGCCGGATAAGGCGACCCCTTCGGCGCATCATCCAGCGCATACGTCACCAGCTTCGGCAGCATCGCCGCCGCCGCATCAGGCGTCATGCCGCGGTTCAACACCATGTCCAGCAACGTGAACTCGATCATCGCGGATGCACCCCAGTCCACGCTTGTCGTGTAGCCGGAGACGGGGAAGGGTGGCGACTTCAGCGTGCGTTCCTCATCGTTGGCGATGAGGCAGGCGGAGAAGTGCAGATACTTGAGCGTCTCGGCCGTGGCGAGGCTTTGCATGATGCGCGTGGTGTTGATGATCTCGCCGTGTACCGACAACCCGCGCTCCGTGCCGTGACTGGCGATGACCAGTACCGATGGCTCGGCCAGATACATCAGCTCGCGGCACCAGTGCGCCAGGCTGTCCGCGTCGTGAAAGATGCGGTGGCGCACGCGAATATTCGCAAGCCGCGCGAACACTTCCCGAAGCATGTCCCCGAATGCGTAGTCGTTGTCGGCGAGGCTCTTTTGCCAATGCGCCTCCAGGACGAACAGCCACTGCACGCCCCGCTCCGCGTGCATGCGCGTGCCGGTCCAGTCGCTCCAATCCTCGTCGCCGCTCGCGCGCCACTGGCCGGTGAACGATTCACCGTCTTCAGCGAGGACGAAATAGCCCTCGCCATTGGCGCTCTTTTCCTCGTAGTGGAAGTGCAGACGGTCACCTTCGGCGCGGCCTTGCAGCGCGGCGGGGCCGGCGGCTTCGTAGAAGCCTTCGACGCCGTTCGTCGTGTGCAACAGGCGCAGCCGCCCGAACGTCGTGTTGTAGAGCCCGTCCCACCCGCGTTCGCCGATCCAGGGGCGCGGGGTGTCGCTGCCGTCGGCGAGGTATTGCCCCACGAACCGGCCCGCGCGCTTCAGGGTGAAATGCCCCGTGCCGCGCTCACCCGGTTCCTCGTAGTCGAAGCGGAGCGTCGTGCCGTCCAGTGTGCCCTGCAACGTTCCGTGGTCGCCGTAGTGCCCGCCGAATTGACGTCCGGACGCCGTGAGCGTGAGCGGGCCAAAGGTGGTGCGCCAGGAGCCCGCGAGCGTGTCGGTGAGCGCGGTCATCGGCCGGTTCTCCATGGGTTGCGAAGGGGTGTGTGATGATGCAAGTTCGTAGGTCGGGTCTGCCGGGGCGGGTCTGCCGGTGCAATTTCGCGTGATGGCTCATCATAGCGCCGCCGTGCCATACTCGCCGCACTCGGCACCTTCCGACACCCACCACCATTCCGCACCGCATCTCCGCACCGCATCTCCGCACCGCATGTCCGGGACAGATAAAGACGCGCCACCGCGCAATCCGTTCTTCATGGCCGGCATTGTCTGCCTGGCGGCTGCGCTGTTGCTGGGCGGGCTTGCTGCCTGGATCAGCCACCACTCGGCGCGGGGCATTGCCGAAAACCTGGCCACGATCGAGCGGGGCCGACTCATGCAGGCCGGGGTGGAGCAGGTGCGCTCGCTGCTGCAGCAATTGGAGATTGCCCAGCGGGGCTTCATGATCACCCGCGACCGCGCCTATCTGGAACCGCTGCCGCGCACGATCAAGGCTGTTGACGCAGCGGTTACGAATATTCGCACGCAGGCCCGCAGCCTGGAGGGCTACGATGATCTCGTCCGGGGCATCGCTGCGCAGGCGGGCGTGCGGACGCGGGATGCCGAGAAAATCCTTGCGCTGGCCGACCTCAAGACCGCCGACCTGACTGCCGAATTCGCCCGCACCCGCTCCGCATCAACCGAGGGGAATACGCTGGACGCGTTCATCACCCGCATCGAGGCGCAGCTCGAGACCATGCGCGCGGCCAAGGCGGCAGAGCGCGATGCGCTCGGCGCCCGCGCGCGCGGGGCGGTCTTCCTGCTGCTTGCGCTCATCGTCCTGCTCGTCGGCGCCGGCGCCTATGCGCTGCGGCATGACCGCCAGCGTCGCCAGCGCGAGGCCGCGGACCGGGACGCCCAACGGCGCACGCTCGAACAGTCGGCCAACGAGCGCGCCGCCGAGCTCCGCGGATTTGCCATCCACCTCCAGGATTCGCAGGAGATCGAGCGCCATCGCCTGGCAAGCGAGCTGCGCGAAAAGCTGGGCAGCCCGCTTGCGGCCATCAAGCTCGACGTGAGCGCGGCGGCGAACGAGGCGGCCGCGCGCGCCGATGAGCCTGCGCAGACTCGGCTTGCCCGCGCGCACGCTGCGCTGGATGAGGCGATCAAGGTGAAGCGCCACATCATCGACAATCTTCGCCCGGTGCTGGCCGACCACTTCAGTTACGCGGCCGCGTTTCGCGAGTGCTGCGGCCAGTTCACCGAGCGGAGCGGCTGCGTGTGCAATCTCAGCCTGCCGGATCGGGAAATCCGCCTGGGCGAGCAGCACTCGCTGGCGTTGTACCGGGTGCTGCAGGACGCGCTCGACAATGTCGCCCGCCATGCCTCGGCCACGCAAGTCGATGTGGTCCTGCGCCGGCTGGAGTTCGGGGTCGAGATGGTCATCGCCGACAACGGCGCCGGCATCGAGCCGGCCACGCAACAGCATCCCCTGTCGCACGGCCTCATCGGCATGCGCGAGCGCATGCGTGCGCTGGAGGGCAGCTTCGAAATCGATTCCGCCCCGGGCCGGGGAACGCAGCTGACCTTCCGCCTGCCGCGCGATCGCACCGTGACCCACCTCAGCGCCTGATCCGCGCGGCGGCGGCCGCGGCGGCTGCCTAAGTGGAAGACCCGGTGGAAGACCCAGTGGCAGCCCCAGTGGCTGCCTCAGTGGCAGACTCAATGGCAGCCGCACCCCTCGTGGAACGTCGAGCCGTCATCCACCGACAGTCCGGGAATCTGCGCGTGGACTTGTGCTTGCAGCTGCGTATGCCCCTGCGCGCTCCGCCCGGCTGACGCAAACGCCTGCTCGAAAAAGAAGGGCTTACGCGTCTTCGGCGTGGCACCCACTTCATTCATCGTCGCCACGTCATACACCCGCCCGTTCTGCATCACGTGGGTGATGCGGTCGGATTGCTCGATGTCCTTCAGCACATCACCCGCGATGATGACGAGGTCGGCTAGCTTGCCCGGCTCGATCGAGCCGATGTCCTTCTCCATGCCGAGCGAGCGCGCCGGGTTCAGGGTCGCGGCGCGGATGGCTTCCAGAGGTGTTGCGCCGCCCTTGCCCAGCGTCCACATTTCCCAGTGCGCGGCGAGGCCCTCGCGCTGGCCGTGCGCGCCGATATTCACCAGCACGCCGCCGCGCTGCAGGTCCACCGCGTTGGCGGCCACCTTGAGCACGTTGAAATCTTCCTCCGGCGCGGTGGGGCGGCGCACGGCGCGGTTCCACAGCGTCGTCTTCGGCACGTATTTGCTCAGCAGCGGGTGGCGCCAGACATCGGTGCGCGCATACCAGTAGTGTTCGCCGTCCAGCCCGCCGTAGGCCACGCCGAGGGTGGGCGTGTAGGCCACGCGTGCCTGCGTCCAGAGCTGCTTCACGTCGTCATACGACTTCACCACCGGGATCGCGTGTTCCAGCGTGGTGTGGCCGTCGATCAGCATGGTCATGTTGTGCTGGAAGAGCGAGCCACCTTCCGGCGTCACCATCATGCGCGTCTGGCGAGCGGCCTCCAGCACCTGCTGGCGCTGGTCGCGGCGCGGCTGGTTGTAGCTTTTCACCGAGATGGCGCCGGCCGCCTTCAAGCGTTTGAGATGTGTGAGCGCGTCGTCGAGACTGTTGATCTCCGCCGTGCCCGGGCTCTTCGCGCCATACATCACCTGGCCCGTCGAGTAGATGCGCGGCCCCACCACCTTGCCCGCGCGCTGCAGCTCGGCCTGGGTGAAGATGCTGGGCGTGTCGTTGGACGGGTCGTGCATCGCCGTCACGCCGAACGCGAGCGAGGCGTAGTTGATCCAGCTCTGCTGCGGGATGATGCCGGCCTCGCTCATGCCGCCGTGCCAGTGCGCGTCGATGAGTCCGGGGATGATGGTCTTGCCGGTGGCGTCGATCAGCGTGGCACCCGGCGGCACCGCGATGTCAGCCGCGCGGCCCACTGCGAATATTCGCGATCCCTTCACCACGATGCGGCCGTTCTCGATGACTTCATCACCTTTCATGGTCACGATGCGGGCACCCGAGATCACCACCGTCGCCGTCGGCGCATCGGTCTTCGCGGTGAAGCCGATCTTCACGCCGTTCTCCGAGAGCTTCGGCGAGGGCTTTGGCGAGTCCGGCAGCCAGTCGAACGAGTCCTTCAGCGGCCGGGTGAAGAGTTCATCGCCCAGCGCGAAATGCACCGCCGACGAATCGCCCGACCAGTGCAGCCAGTCGCCCGCGTTCACGTCCAGCCCCTTCAGCGGGAGCGTCTTTGCCTTCGGTCCGATGGTGACTGCGCGGCCGGCGAGCGGCAGCGGCATCACATACGTGCGATAGCGTTCGCGAAACCCGAGCCACTCGCCATTGGGCGCGATGGCGAAGTCGGAGGTCTGGTCGCCCTTGGCGATGACCTGCGGCTCTTCAGACATGTCCAGCTTCAGCCGCACCAGGGTGGCCTCGCGGTCCACTTCGTTGGTCATGCGCGTGCGGGTGAGATAGAAGTGCTCATTCGAGTTGCCGAATTGCGGCCAGAGGCCATCCTCGGTCAAGAGCTTCGGCGTTCCCTTGCCATCTGCCGACACCACGTACACGCCGTTCTCGATGCCGTGCCAGGGTGACGTCAGGAAACCGCCGCGTTGCTTCACGTACAGCACCTTCGTGCCGTCCGGCGAGAACACCGGCTGCAGATACTTGCCCGGCGCACGCGTGACCACTGTTTCCTTGTTGGTCTTCAGGTCCAGCACGCGGACACTGCCTAGCGCCTGGTCATTCCAGGTGGCGAACACGACCTTGCTGCCATCGCGCGAGAAGCGCGGGAAGAATTCGAAATGCTCGTTCTGCGTGGTGAGTCGCTTGGCTTCGCCTTGCGAGCCGAGTGGTTTCACATACAACTGCCCCAGCGCGGAGTAGACCACCTTGTCGCCCGCCGGGCTCACATTCACCCAGCGCAGCTGATGCACATTGAACGTGTCCGGCGCCACCGTCTGCTCGAAGCGGACCGGCACGCGCACCTCGCGCTCATGCTGCACGCGGAAGGGAATCTCCTTCGCTTTCGCCTTGCCGTCCGCGCCGCTGAAAAGATCCAGCCGCCAGATGCGACCCTGCGCCCACACCACGATTTCCTTCGAGCCCGGCATCCACGCAAACGCGGGATACACGCCGTGCATGGCCCACGCCTCCTGCATGTCGCGCTCCAGCCCGCTCCACACCGGCTTCTCTTCACCCGTGGAGAGGTTCTTCAGGAAGAGCGTCGTCTGCTCGCGCACGCGGCGCACAAACGCCAGCCACTTGCCGTCGGGCGAAGGTGTGGGCCGCACCGCGCCGCCGGGGCCGCTCACGAACACCTCCGTCTTGCCGCGCTCCAGATCGCGCCGCTGGATGACATAGATCTGCTTGTTCGAATCCTTGTTGTATTCGAATGTCGTGCCGGGTGTCGTGTCCTGCGAGTAGTAGAGATAGCGGCCGTCCGGCGAGAACGCCGGCTCGCCCAGATCCTTCTGCCAGTTCGGCTTCTCGTTCAGCTGCACGCCGCCGCCATCGGCCGCGCCGCTCACATGGAAGAGCCAGATCTCGCCCGAGCCCGCCGAGCGCGTGCCGGTGTAGTGCTTGCGCGCCGCGATGTACTGGCCGTTGGGATGCCACACCGGGTTGTTCATCAGGCGGAACGGTTCTTTCGACACTTCACGTGCGTTTTTGCCAACCGCGCTTCCTTCAACATCCATCACCCACACGTTGTCCCCGCCACCCGCGTCGGACATGTAGGTGATGCGCCTGCCGTCCGGAGAGAACCGCGCCTGCATCTCCCACGCGATGGTGGAGGTGAGCGGCTTCGCGTCACCGCCTTCGATGGGCAGGAGATAGAGATCACCCAGGAGATCGAACACGATGCGCTTGCCATCCGGGCTTACGTCCACGGTCATCCACGTGCCCGTGCGCGTGTCCAGCTTCACGGTGGCCTTCTCGCCGGGCGGGTTGTTCACGTCCCATTTCTTTTTCTCGGGCGTGGCCGGTTTGGTGTCGGCGCCTGCCGGTATAGTGTCAGCGCCTGTCGGCTTAGCGGCGTCTTTCGGTGCATCCTGCGCCAGCGAGTGAATGGAAGCAACAAACAGCAACGCGGCCAGCGCGGCCGCGACGGAACGTGTGCGGGTCATGATTGTGTGCCCCGATGAGTCGGGTGCGTGCGGTGGGAAAGTGATCGCAGTATTCAAGCCGCCCGGTGCGGCTGTCAACGGTACAGATCAATCGTCATTGCTGATGTAGCGAAATTGCTACGGCCACTATGGCGATTGCGGGAACACCCCGAGGATTGGGAGATGTGAATACTTTCGCAATGCGAATATTCGCAGCCGCGAAACCGCCTCCGACTTCGTCGTTCCCGCGCAGGCGGGAACCCAAGTTCAGCAAGTTGTTCCCACCAACTTAGGTTCCCGCCTGCGCGGGAACGACGGAGCAATTTGTGTAGGCAGTGCGAATATTTGCAAACTAGGATGACCTGTGCACTTCTCCCTTTCTTAAAAAAGGGCGACTCCGTTACGACCTCAATGTCTTCTCCATCCACTCCAGCCGCATCCCGATCTCTTCCGCATAAGCCTTCACCGCCGGCCGCGAGAACTGTCCGTAGCGTCCAGTGAGTACATAACCGCGCCGCTGGTAATAGCTCACCAGCTCCGGCCGATGCGTGGCGATCACCATCATCGTCATCTTGATGCAGCCACGCTCGATAGCCATGCGCTCCGCCTCCGCCAGCATCTGCTTGCCCACACCGCCCGCCTGCGCCTCGGGGTGCACGGACAGCATGCCGAGATAGCCCTCTGCGTCACTGAACTTGAGCAGCGCGCTCGCGACGAGACGATCCCCCTCGAAGCCCAGCAGGAACATCGCGCCCGGTGCCGCGAGTTGACCGGCGATTTCCGCGTCGTTCGTCCGCGCCTCGTCGAAGAGCGTGCCCTCGTGTGTCCAGGCTTTTCCCGAATTGTTGCCCGCATAGGCAAGGTTGGTCAGCGCCGTGATGGCGGGAACATCAGCGGCGGTGGCGGGGCGGAATTTCAGCGTGCTCATGATGTATGGATGTGGCGCGAGTGCGCCAGCTGTATTTTTTGCTGATGAGAAAAGCATGCATGCCGGCGCGAAACGAACCAGGCATTCCAGGCATTCACCCCAACCCCCTTCCCGTTCGTGCTGAGGTGTCGAAGCATGAACGGGCCCGAGTGCAAGCACCGTGCAAGCTGAACGAATGCCAGAACAACGAAAGTGTAACCAACGCCCGGCACAATTCTTCCGCAAACCCTCGCCCGCGATGCGGGATTTGCGTGGTTATCTGTCGAAACATCGAAAAAATCCGCCAAACCTATCAAGGTTGGTAGGTTTCAAATCGTATGAAATCTGCAAGGATTCGCCTGCGCCTGTTGCGGCTCTACGTAATCATCGCAACAAGCGCAGTCACCACGAGGAAAGGCATTCATGTACGTCGTCAGCGCCACACCCGAGCGACCGCGCCCCGGCCCGGTTCGCCGCATCATCCTGACCGCCATCGCGGTCATCATCGCCGTCGCGGGCATCGCGCTCGCCAGCATTCCGGTGCTCGCCTGACCGCCCGCACCGCCACCCCATCACTTGGAAGCACCGCAGCAACCGCAGCACCGCAGCAGATACACGGGAATTGCGGCCGGCCACTGAGTGGGCCGGCCGATTTTTTTGGAGCCGAAGATCTTGCGATGTCGTAGCCGGGATTCAGCGCCCCGCTTGCAGTGCGAATATTGTTAACCAGTCGCTTGGGGCGACTGCTGAATCCCTGCGGGACCGCCTGCAGCGTCCAATCGAAGTCACCCGGACTCCACTTAGTCGCAATGGCAATCGCATCCCCGTCGCCCCGTTCCCGCCTTCGCGGGAATGACGGGCCGGGGCCCAAGTTCGTCTCAAACGTGCACTGCGAATATTCGGAGTGCACGAAACCAGCCGAAACGATTAAGCCCGCCCTAATTGAATAAACGCCCAACTGACAAGCTCACTTACTCGCTGTTGGGGATTGTCGAACAGGCGGTGAGGCGGATACTTCACCGAGTTGATAAACGCCGTCGTAGTAGGGGTCCGCTTGACTGATCTGAATGCTTGGCTTCGTTGACTTGCCAGTCACTGGCAAGTCGGAAACTGGATTGATGCCGCAGCCGCGCCCCCCGCAGTTCCAAGCTGTCCCTGCCGTGTAGTCCATATTCAGCGAGACCATTTCAACATCGTTGAGCAGAGAGGCGGCTGGGACAAACGCCTTGTTCCAGGGTGTTCCCTTCTGTCTGCGAGCATGAATGTTTCCAGTAAAAGCGACAACCACCACCTGCCTGTCGCGATTCAGAATCTTTCTGATCTCACCTGCCATGAACTCAGCTCTGGCAGACGGGAAACTGGACCCCGAGAGATCGATTGCCGCAACATCGAAGTCAGGGAATTGCCGCTTCCAGCTCCAAGCCGTCCTCAACAGTTTCATGTAGGCCAAGCTGCGCTTCCCGTCCTGCATCGTCGCATCCCAAAAGCGAAGCTTCTCCAGTTCGGCAAGAGCTTGCTGTTCCGATGGCGCGTTGATAGCTGACTGCAAATCTGGCTGAAAGTCACTCGACATCTCAACTGCAAGAACAACCTGCTTCTTCATGTGCAGCAAACCGCACGTCAGGTCGGAAACGAATTGCGGGGATTCTTTTGTGCCGTGAAGCTCGCCAACAAAGATCAATCTCTTGTCAGCCACCTTCTCCAGGTTCTCAATCGGCCTGCACTCTTGCGCTGCGACAAAGAGTGAGGCCAACAATCCGCCTGCGAATAGCCCAAAGCTGCATCGTTGATATCCCAATCTGGTCACCCCATGGAAGGTTGGCCTGCCTTTCGACTCTCAGACCAATGATGAATTCACCGCATCTTTATTGTCCCGTGCGTCGGCCAGCCTCTTCTGCATCCCGCTCCGCCCGCACCTCCCGCAGCCGAATGCCTGCCCGCGCGAAATAGACCAGCACCAAAATCGGCGAGAGCATCATGGAAAAGAACGTGATCACAAACAGAATCCCGTAGGCCCGATCATTGCCGGACTGCTGCTCAGGCGTGTTGCCCGCCATGATGTTGAACACCACGTGCTCCAGGTTCAGCGCCGTCAGCGCGACGACGATCAGCGTGAGCGGCAGCAGGCACGCCACCAGCGTGTCCAGCCAGGAGAGCCGCGCCACGCGGCGGATGAAGAACCACAAGAGCAGCACCCGCCACGTCGCCACGATGCCGAGGAACCACGCATTCGCCGCCTGCGCTTGGGCGAGCGGCATGAAGCGCTCCACCGGGATCGCGTACAGCACCGCCGGCAGCGAGGTCAGCGAGAGGAAGATAAGGATGTTGCGATAGGTCCAGTTTTTCGGCTTGAGCGGTAGGATGATCAGCCACAGCACCAGCGCCAGCGTGAAGATGTACGCGATCGAGCCCAGGCCCAGCGCCTGCCACCACTCGGCTTTGGGGTTGTCCCAATACCGGCCCATGCCCGCCACCCACGTCCAGAACATCCCCCAGCCCAGATACGCGCGCCAGTGGTCGCGCAGGTTGGGTTTGAATTCGCGGAAGGTTAGGAGGCGGAGTTGAGAAGCAAGAATTACTCGAAAAACCGGCATAGGCAATTACGCATCGAGTGGTTGAATCAGCTTTCCCTCCCAGCGAATTAATTCAAACGCAATGCCTGCGGTTGCCTTCAGGAATACCTCCTCGGTCTCATCAAACGAGGCTGACACAATGCTTTGAAGCTCTTTCTCAGCGGCTAATTGCTTAAGTAGGGCGTGCTGGCTCGGGGCAGCCATTGAGTGCTGTCCAGGCTCGTCGAGAATTAGCTGGCCGAGATGTCGACCGTCAACCGCGCTCAGCGCCGAAGTCTGGTGAAGTGCTAGTAAGTAGCTCCAGATCAATCTTATAAAATCGCTGGCACTTGATTCCGCTTGAATGTCTCGGTCAATCACTTCGCGCAATTCGATGTCTGCCCAACTCGGAGTAAGTTTCTCAAAGGAAATGCCAATCTCATTGATTGGAGCGCTTTCGTATCCAAAGGAGCCGGCATTTGCTCGAAACTGCTTCTCAAAAATTCGAATCTTGCTTTCGTCAGATTCCGTGTAGATCGACTTAGGAAGAGTGTTGCGAAATGCTTGGTTTTCTCTTAGTTTCAGGGCTAGTGCGTTTATCCGATTTAAGGACGGGGCGAGATCCGAAACCAATCTCTCCAATGCTTCTATTTCAAGTTCAATTTGGGCTTGCTCTCGGGCAACAGCCCGAGACTCTGCAGCTCCAGTTGAAATGTCTCCCCTTAGGTTGGCAAGAAACTGCGTCTTGGTCCGAATCTGAGCTTCAAACGCCTTCGTGTTCGATTCGGCATCAGCTAAGCTCTGTTGTATTCCAAGAATCTGCCGTTCGAGCATCTTCCTCTGACTGTCGAGATATCGAATGTTCGACGCAAGATCCATTTGCGGTCCTGAGATTGCCTTTGGTATCAGAGATTCATTGATCGGTTGATCGCAAGTTGGGCAGATGTTGGAGCTGGTGCTGAATTCGAATTTTGCACCTAGCTCTTGTAGCTTCCCGGCAGTTTTATTCCTAGACAGATCTTCGTTTGTCTCCTCCAGTTGCTCGCCATACTGAGAGAGTGAAATCTTTAGTTGCTCGACATAAGCAAGAGAGCGGCCGTGAAAAAGATTCAGCTGGCTCAACTCCTCTGTTGTGGAGTCGACTGCTTGTATGGATTCTTGGCTGGCGTTCGAGCGGAATCGATCTCTTTGAGCCTCGAGACTTGCGTGTCGCGATCGAAGCGCCGAGAGATGCTCTGACAATGTGATGGTCGCTTGGCCCTGTGGGAAGACATACGCCACGAGATTGGGATCGAACGACACTGTCGGCGTAGCTGGAAGGTTGACTAACTTTGCGCCGATTCGAAGCCCCTTCGAATTCATTTGCTCAACCAATGATCTCCAGTCCTTATCGATCTCAATTGACTCTTGGTTGAGTCTATTTCTCTCAGAATTTGTTTCAAATACATCGAGTCCCAAAATGTATTCAACAACCCTGGTTCTCGCATCTCTGATACCAAAAAATGGCATGTTTGCTAGGTAGTCAGTCCAACCTCTTTTTTGTTCTACAGCACAAGCTGTGTAAACGCATTGAATGTAGAGCTTCGTTTCGGAGCCAGAAACTGTGGGTACTCTCGGCAGTGAGAGTTGGAGGAACTGTTCCAAGTAATGATAGAAGCCCCCTTGGTTCTTGGCGCTTCCGGGATCGTGCAAATATGTTGGAGTTGAGGTGATTGGCGTTTCGCCCTCTGTCAGAAATGCGACGGGATAAATCTCGATTAGCTTTGAGTCGCGGGATTTATCTTTGATGGCTCTCCGAAGTGTGACTATTGCACCTTGAGAGTTTTCAATCTCAAGCCATACTTCAGAGCTAAGAACCTGAATCTTCTTTTGGCCGTGATCGAACGCGTCTTTGACCGCGGACGAGAGCGTCCTTTCCCCCTTGCCCCCAATCAGCTCTTCCATGCCCAGGCCGTATAGCAAGCAGTTGATTAGAGTGCTCTTACCGCTTGTGTTGTTGGCTCTAATGATTGTCAGATTCTTACCAAACTGGAAATTAAATCCAAAGTCACCTTCGGTTGCCGAAATCTTGACCCGAATCGCATTTATCTTCATCTAATGTCCCAGTCATTTGCCACAGCATCCACCATTGTTTCCGTAATGCCTTTTCCGATTCTTTCTAGAAAAACTTTGTCGCTCGCCAACAAAGTGGGATCTTTCAGAATGGCCATGGCAAAGGATCTTCCTTTCTCCGTGAGCTCATAACCGGTCGACGTATCTGCAACAATGCCGTCAGCGAGTGCAAAGCGAATTGCAAATGCAAGAATGGGATCGAAGCCCCAAGCTTGAATCCTAAGTGTGCCGCTTTCAGCAGCACGTTCTAGCAACAGTTGTCGCGATCTCTTCTTTAGCGCCCAGTTCAATAAGTGCAATCGCGAAACTTTAGATCGTCCAGCGCGGGATGAGACATTTAGGATCAGCGCAAGCTGAGAGATCTTGTAAAGTGGTCTGTGTTCTGGAATCACCGCCGATGGCTGGCGCCGGAATACAAGTTCGACGATTGGGCTATCCATAGTCCAACTCGCAAACAGCTATCCATCGCGCAGTCATTATTCTGGCTATCTTCATTGCAGTGGCCGCTGATATCTGTGGCGCAAGCTCTTGAGAAATCCTAGAAGCTAGGTCATCACGAATTTTTTCAGTTAGGTCCTGTGCTGTTCCCGACCATGTGGTGGAGGACTCGACCACCATCTCTTCATACTCATTTATTAGTCGAACTAGCCTGACGTAAATCAACGGCGCGTCGTCACTAATTTTTCGAAAGAAATCTTCGTACTCAAAAAAACTCTCCAGAGTCTTCTGACGCAGTTGCTCCAGTCGAGTTGAATAGCGAGGGCTTTGTTCGGCCCCTGCAAGTCGGGCCTTGGACTTCCTCTCGATGTTTTTTTCGTGCTCTTCCTTCTCGCCCTGAATCGTTTTTAGGGTCGGGACTTCATCCTCAAAGTAGAGGGGCTCCAGACTGAGGACGCGGATCTCATTGATTTCAGTTCTGTAGTCAGAGGCATCCCTTATTACTATCTGAAAATCCGAAGTTAGGAATGGTAGGTTCCAGCTTCGAACTTCTACTTCTTTGCTTCTTGCGTGGGCGAGAAGATCATTCTTGTCATACTCAGGGGTAAGGAATATCCATTTCGAGAACTTATTGCTCCCAACTCTGTCGAGAATTGGCTTCTGATGCGTCCGTAGCTTCCCTACGTCTTCTGTGATTTTGTCTCTCTGCTTTTCATACAGCTCTGGCCGAGAGTAGTGTTTTTCCGGGCAATAGCACTGAAAGGCAAGTCCAGAATCCAGTGTGAAGCCATCAATCCCATAGTCGCCGGGGGACGCTTTCATTTCTTGGTATCCCTCGGAATGGTGCCGTCTCTTGAGGGCCTCTTGGCACAGCGCCTCCCAGGAAGGGCCGTCTAGTGGACCAATCTGCGAGTTAAACAAGTATTTCCCCTTTCCTGCAACGACCTTGATTTCTTTCGGTCGGTTCAATGAGCGCGGCATTGGGCTATGCAATGCCAAGATACCGTCAAATGCCTTGTAGGACTATGGTTTGGCGATCACAATCGCCGCTCTTGACCTAACGTCTTCATGCCCCGCATGCCGCTCCTCTTCCTCTGTCATCTCATCCCTCGCCCCTTCACGACAGCCTGGACGAGCTGGTTCTTCATCCTCGTTCTGAGAGTGATGCGCATTTGCTCGGCTTTGGATTGATCGAGTCACATTGCGTCGCTGGTCAAGTCGGCTCGCCGTCGTCGGCGATTGATTGTGTATCGGGCGTTATCGACATCTCGTTCGTCGTCAGCAGTTCGGCCAGCGCATTGGCAAAGTCGTCCAGGACGATGTCAATCATTTACGGGTCATTCTTGCGCAGGGCATCGATGAAGGCAACGTTACGAGACAGTATGTCTAAGCTGGCGAGAAGAAACCCCATCAACCTTTGTAGGGTTCTGGTGTTTTCTGGTGGCTTTTTGTGACGCCGGCAGCGAATTGCGCTGTGAGGCGGTTTGATGCTGCCAATTGCGAATATTCGCTGCAGAATCATGACATTCCGTTACGTAACCGTCGCCGCCGACGCGCTGGCGCTTGCGAATATTCGCACTCTCTGCCACCCCTTACTCAATACTTCAAATCCGTCACCCCCACCTCCAGCGGCGCCGACGGCACCTTGCCTAACACCCGGTTGATCGTCCGCGAAATGGTTTCGAGGTCGTTGTCGAACGAGCCGTGGGTGGACTCGATGGTGACCACGCTGCCGTCCGCGCCGAGCTTGGCGGGGACGACGTCGATGGTGACGACTTCCGCGGCGTCGCGGCCGTCGGCCTGCGCGGGCAGCGCGCGGACGAAATCGCGCCACGCGACCACTTGCGAATATTCGCGTGGTGTCCAGAGGTCGTCGTCGTGGTTGTCCGCTTTCGGGTCGAGGCAGTGGGCGAGGCGGCCGACCTTGCGTTACGTTCTCCCGGCTGCGGCATGCCGGTCGGTCAAATGCGTCTTCACGAAGTCGAGCGTTCTGCTTTGCGTCAGGTAGTTGCAGTGATGCACGAGATGGGTGTCACCAAAGTCGAAGATCTGCGTGGCGGCTGCGGGTGCGCCGCAGAATTTCTTTGCAGAGTCGCAGTCGACGACAAGATCGTTGGCCGACTCGAAGATGGCATCCGTGACCTTGTTGGCCACTGACCACGGCAGCCTCTGCCACCGCTTCCAGAATTGCCAAATCGGCTCGTCGATATGCTGCGGGCTGAAGTTTGCGGTGACACCGATGAAAGTCCCGGATACGTGGGCCGCCGTACGGTCATCCTGCAACGCTATCCGCTCCGGATTGTTGTCGACACGTGATTGCGCTGCAAGGCCGGGCACGATCGCAATGCCCGCGTCGATGAGCGGTGTCTTGGCAGAGGCGTAGAGGACGGTTTGCAATACAGACATGAGTCCGGCCGTCGCTGCGAACAGCGGACCTGCAAACGGTACAGCGCCGAGTGCGCCGGTGGCGAGCTTGCAAGCGGCGGCAACGTTGGCGAAGTAGTCCAGCGTGTCGCGCAGGCGGTAGGGGCTGGCCAGGCTGGTGCCATCGAGCGGACTACCCAGCGTACACACGATGCCGAGGGGCAGTTTCATGCCTTTGGCGGCCCACGCGGCGACGATGCCGCCGCGGCTGTGGGCGATGATGTCGATGCTGCTGCAGCGGCCCGCCAGAAGTGTGCTGAGCTCGACGGCATTCAGTATGGGGCTGACGGCGAGCGTGGGATGATCGAAGAAGAGCACGTGATCATAGTGCTCATGCGCCCAATGCAGGAACTTGTGGCCGTCCTCGGTGGACTTGAGTTCGTCGTAGAGGGCCTCGCCCTTGCTGAAGGTGCCGTGTATGAAGAGCAGAACCTTTGCCGGGTGCTCGATCTCCGGTGCCTTGACCAGTTGACCCTCGTGAATCACTCGCAGCCCGCGCGAGGGCGTGAGGGAATCATCGAGGCTTTGCATCGCAGCCAGCACTTGATTGCGGTTCAACGGCTTCAAGGGGAGGTCGACCACGACATCTCCCATGGCCGTGGCAGCGATGGCGCGGAGCGAACGTCTCCCGCTCGGTCCGGCCTCGACATCCCGGTATCGCCAGCGCAACACGCCGTCGACATCCACCAGCTGCAGGCGCGGCTGCTGTCGCAGCGTCGCACCGCTGCGTCGGCGGCCGGTCATCCGCTCCGAGGCTTCCATGTGCTCCGCCGAAAAAAGGCTCTCCATGGAGGAGATGGAAGACTTGATGCATTCGCCCACATCCTTGCGGTTTTCTGCGCTAAACGTGCTCATGGCCTTACTCCTGTATGGGCAGCGGCGTTACGTTCAATTGCCGCGCGATATGGATGTCGAGCATGCATTGAAAGCCCGATGCGGAAGCCAGGGCGCGCGTGCCGAGCTCGACGGCCTGCGCGAATGACGAGACCTGGGTCAGTCGGGTCGATTCGACGGGCACCAGATTGCCGATTTCGATTTCCTTTCTGATTTCCTCATAAATCGATTCGTCAAAGACCCAGCCGTCCCCAAGTTTCGACCCACCGGCGAGGGCACTGCTTCGACTCTGGCGGACAGCCGCGTCGCCGGGGTTGTCGATGCAGACGAATCGGCTGTGTGCGGTCTCGCTGCGCCAATAGCCGGGAAGTGCGTGACCATCCAGCAGGAAGATGACGGGGTAGATGTCCACGAACTCCAGGCAGGCGGCAAACAGGAGCGCGAGGTCAATGCAGGTGCCCATCTGACCATTGACTGTCGTGCTGGGTGTGCGCAGCCGCTGTGAGTCGAAGCCATCGCTGTAGGTGGGCGGCGGATTGATGTAGACCAACCGGCATTCGTGTGCGATCGCGGCCCAGATGGCTTGAACTTGCAGATCCAGGGCGATCTGTTCGTCCTCGCTGTGCTCACTCTCGTCGTCGATGCTGGAGTAGACCTGATAGCCCTCGAATCCGGCGTCGGGATCATCGCGCAGGACTTTGACGTACTTGTGCGCGTCCCGGATGACGTGGGTGACGGCCGGGTCGCGCGGGAGCACAAAGCTGGGCAGCCAGCGGCTGTCCTTGGCGCTGTCTTTCCATTGATCCGCTGGCAGCAGGCGGACTCGATGGGTCTCTCGGTGAAGGATTCTGCCGCCACAGGCGATCTCGACGAACAGGCTGCTGGACACTGCTTCGCGGATCTGGCGGGAGAGGGTCGCATTGAGGGGGATGACGATCTCACGCGTGAGATCAAGCGTTTGAACGCGCAATGCTGTCGTGCGTCGGAACGCCTTGCCTTCCGGTCCTGTGCAAAGGTCGACCGTGATTTCCAAGTCCTCGAACTCTGCGTCGGACAGGCGAATGATGCGGAAGCTCTTGAACAGTGGCTGCGCGTTATGGAGCATCGCGTAGTTGAGCTCGTTGTGCGGGCGAATGTCGAAGCCGATCAACGCCGGGAGGTTCGCGTCTGCCAACTTCTTCCCCCTGAGCGGGGGAGCTGCCTCTGTTTTCTGCGGCTCGGTTTCCGGTGTGTTCCGGGCGACAAGCTCGTCGGTGGTGAGAAGAACGATGCCGGTGCCGCGCACGCCGCCGGGCTGCTTCCACAAGTGGCGAAGTGTGTTGGTGAAGGCGGGGCCGAGCTTCCAGTTCTCGTCGCGCCAGAAGCGGTAGAAGGACGACAGGATCGTCTCGGCGAACTCATCATCCAGAATGTCCTGAAAGCAGAAGCAACTCCGCGCGCCGGCCAGCACTAGCTCGGGCGCGAGCGCGGTCGCGCCATGCCAGCACGCGAGGCAAACCATGACCGGCCCCCGCTTGCCGGCACACAGGGCGTCGGCAAACTCGGCGGAATGGTGCGCGACGACACCTTGAGCGGGGTCACCAAGAACGACGCCGTCAAACGAGTCCTCTGGCCACGCACCCACTCGCGGGATCGCGGAGGGGTACTCGCCCGCGGCGTCAGCCGACAGCTCTGCCATCGCCTGCCGATAATCGAAGCCAGCGAAGTGAATCACCTCGGGATCCAGATCTACAACGCACCTGCGGATCTCGGCGATGTCAGGGTTTTCCAGAATCTTGACAGTGGCGTCGCTGAACGTTGACCTGACCAGCTTTTTCTCTGAATCAAAGTCGTACGCTGTGCCCAACCGGCCTGGCGCGCTCTGGATAAAGAGAATGGTCTTGTTGGTGCGCTCTGGAGTTGCAGGCTTTGCGGACTGAGTGAATACAGCTTTGCGGACGATGGGCACTCGTGGATCAGCGGCCAGCGCGGAGGCGATGAAGAACTCCCACGGCATGAGTCGAAGCGCGTTCTGGCCAAGCCGATCAACGGGGATTGAAATCTGGGCGATCTTGCTGGAGGCCAGCTTGGACCACTCGCTCGGGGCGATTCCCAGTTCTTCGAATGCGCCCCGGGCCTTCCGAGTCAGCTTCGACGAGATGCCATCTTCGCTTTGCCAGCGCATCCGGTTCTGAAGCGTGTATGTCCAGAGTTCCGCAGTCGAGTTGAGGATGAGCTGCTTGATGTTCACCGACTGCATGTCCGAAGACGGATCGGGCAGGGTGATCGTCAAAGGGTCGACACCAAAGGCGCAGATCGACAGCTCAATCTCTTCCTTTGGCGCTCTGGAGGATGCCACTCGTGATTTCCGCTTGGTACTCATCGTTCGCCCCCTTTCCGGATTGCAAGCAATCCCCTGCAAAGTCCCCTGATGTGTAGCCGAGGTCAGCCCCACCAATTGTCAAATCGGATTGCGTGCCGCTTGAGCTTTCCCGACGTGGATTGCACCACCTTTACACCCTCTTCGGAGAGGTCGAGATAGCTCCAGTTATGGCGATCGTCAATGCCCAGCGACGTCAGCGCGAGCAGGTTGACGGCCAGCCCGGATGAGATGATCTCGTAGCACGGCCGGTCATCGCCGGGCTTCATGAATTTGTTGCTGTGGATGTCGCCGCCCAGATAGATCACGCCTTCGCGATCCTCGATGAGATCGCGCAGTTGCTGGTACTCGTCTTGGTACTCCTCCCAGTTGTCCTTGCCGCGGGTGAGGCTGAGCCCGCCGCAGAGTAGGGTGTATTGCTTGTCGTGGTTGAGCTTGTCCCGCAGAAACGCCCATTGGTCCGCGCCCAGCAACGACGCCGTCGGCTTGGTCGGGCTTGCGGGCTCAGCGTGACTGCGCTGATCGAGGATGATGAGCCGGGCCAAGTCGCCGATGTCCGCGTGACAGTACACATGCGGCCGGTTGGTCGAGCAATTCATCCATTGATGGAAGAGGTCGAGCGTGGCCTGGTATTTGTCGGGCGTCATTTTCGGCTGCAGGCCGAAGGCATTGTTCCAGCCGAAGTCATGGTCGTCCCAGGTGCCGAATATTCGCGGTTTGTCTGGAGACTCCTCGGCGCGCATGTATTCAAGCAGGTCCTTGAAATGTGTCTCCGACCACTGGCGCGCGTACTTTGCCGCCATCGTGTCCCGAAACTTGTCCAGCGGATAGTCGGCAGGCGAACCGTTCGGCTCGCTGCTGAATCCGTAGTCCATGTAGATCTGATCGCCCAGCAGGAGGAGGTAGTGCGGTTCGGCATCCTGGATCTCCTTCCACTGCGGCTGGGAAGGGAAGTCCTCGATGCGGGCGCAGGAGGTGAAGGCGATGCGGGTGGGTGGCATGATTATGTGGCTCCGGAAAATTCAATTCGGGCAACGACTGATCCCGAATTTCATGGGATCACTTCAGGCGCCAGGCAATCAACCAGCAAGCGAGCGACATTCTGCTTGAAGCTATCCGCAGTGACAGTTTGTTTTTCTTGATTGCCAAGGAGTTTGAATCCATCGGCACTTATGCCCCCGGTAATGTGATCCAGTAGCAATTTGCGTCCATTCTCATCCATGATCGGAAACCGTGACCGTCTGTCGGCGCTCGCCTTGCAGCTTCGGCCGAAAAAGAGCACCTGCAGCAGGCCAATGCCTCTGATCTGCGCGCCCTCCAAGTTTGCCGTTCTGAAGTCGGCTCTCCCCATTGGCCCCTCTATGTGTGCGTTGCTCAACACGGCCCCGCTGAGATTTGCGTTTCTGAGGCTTGCGTAGACGAGTGCACTCTTCAGTCTTGCACGCATGAGGTTCGTGCCATCGAGGTTGCCGCGGGTGAGAGAAATGCCACTCAGGTCCAGCTTTTGAATGGCCTCCGGGCTTGATGTGCGAAGTATTTGAACCAATGCGAGGCTTGTGCCGGCCAGAGTTCGAGCATGCCGGCTGATTTGAGATTCGATCAAGGCAATGTGTCGACGGTGATTCGGCGCCAGCTCTCCTTCAGGTTCTGGCGCCGAACCTGCGCCTTGTCGCTTCAGCAGTGACTCTCTTCTGTCTGTGTAGACAGCCCAGAACTTCTTCGATCCGAGGATGTTGAGCTCCGCGATCGAGCTGGACTTATTGATGCCTTCGAGATCCGGCTGCATAGGGAGTCCTGATCGCTCAAGTACGGCACCAACGTGACTCCAAAGCCAAGCCCTTTCGCTCTCCTCCGACTTGTGGATTGCCTTTCGTTCCCGTTCAGTCAATCTCCGATCGGATACTGCGGACCAGTCTGCGACGCTTGTTGCAACTGAGTAGGCAGAGCGCTGGTTCAGCGAGACAATTTCTGGTGCGGCTGAAACCCCGAAATTTGCCACTGATCTGGAGACTGCCTCGATCACGGGAATGTCTGTTTCGTGCGCAAGTCGGGCGAGGAGTGCGCCTGTGGCAATTTTCGCTTCCGGGCTGCCTGGCGTGACGGCCGCGGAGAGCGCCACCGCACCCGCAATTCTTTCTGCCGCATCTGGTTTCGAAAGTAGGCCCAGCGCTTGGATCAACATTTGGCGCTCGCGAATGGCCAGTTCACTCTTGGACTTCTCAAGGGAGGCCTCACGCTCGGCCTTTGCCCTTGAGTCGGCTTCGCTGGATCGTGCCCGTTGGGACTCGGTGTAAGAGTGCACAGACCAAACGAGTGAAAGCGCCGGAATCAGCAGTCCGACCACGGCGATCGTGATCTGACGCCTGAATGAGTCCGATGCAATTTTCAGATCAGTCTTGGCTTTCTCAGTTTCGATACTGGACAGGCCATAAAGGCGGGCAATCTCAAGCCTGAGCTTTTCCTTTTCCAATCGCTCCTTTGGCGTTGTGTCCGGGTGGTTCATGTGCGCTCGATCAATACTTCAAATCCACGACCGGCACCGCCAACTTCGCGCCGGGGGCCACCCCCAGCACGCGATTGATCGTGCGCGTGACAACATCGACATCGTTGTCGAACGAGCCGTGCGAGGCCTTGGTGGTCGACATGGTCCCGTCGGCGTTCAGTTTCTCAGTGACGACATCGGCATCCGTGACCTCCACCGCCGCCCTGCCATCCGCCTGCGCGGGCAGCGTGGCAACGAACTTCCGCCACGCCAGCACATCCTTCTCGTAGAGCGCCTTTGTCCACAGATCATCGTCGGGGTTGTCGGCGCGCGTATCGAGGCAGTGTTCAAGCCCCGCGAGTGGCGTCTTGCGCGTGCTCTCGAACCCTCGGCTGACGAGATAGAGCAGGGATTTGCCGTAGACCCGGGTCGTGCCGGGCCCCACGAAATCCGCACGCTCGCGCTTGTCGGAAAGGACGTGCAGCCAGAACGCGTCCTTGGCCAGCCGCTTCTTCTGCACCGCCGGGACGAAGTGTTCATTGGCAAAGTCGAGTGAGCAGGCGGGGGCGTAGAGGGTCAGCGAGTGCACCGGCAGCTTGCGCTTGGCGAGCGCGTCCATGAGGTGGCCGTGGACGAACGATCCGGCGGAGTGGCCAACGAGATGCACTTCAAGATCGACTTTGCTGGCGAGCATGACGATCGCCTCGGCCGCGAGGTCGATCGCGTGTCCGGCGTCGGCGCCGCGCGCGGCGTTCTCCGTCATTTCGTTCCAGATGGCGCGCGTGCCGTGGCAGATCGCCTCAATCAGCGCGTCCTTGGCGTCGGCCAGCTTGCCCGACGCGGGCGCTTCACTCGGGGCAAATGCGTCGCCGAGAGCGCTTTTCACAACTTCCATGAACCCGGTGCGCCAGGTGTAGAACACGGGGTACACGCCGTTGGCGAGGAAGTACGGTCCCAGCTTGCGAATGCGCTTCACCGAGCTGTCTTCCGAATTGAGGCCGCCATGCGCGTAGAGCATCAGCTTGAGTGGCTTGCCGGACTTGGCAAGCTTTGTTTCCCTGGCCCAGGCCAGCGGCGCATCGACGAGGATCTTCTCGACCTGGGCGGCTGCGCTGCCGATATCAGGGGTGTTGTGGCGGACGACGCCGTTGTTGCCGGCGACCAGCGTGTGCGCGTAGGCGGTGTCCACGTCCCACGGCTCGGCGGCAGAAGGCGCTGTCGAGGCGAGCGCCGCAGCCGGCGTGACAGCCGACGAATTCAATTGGCGCACGCGCGACACCGTTGCCGCGTTGGCAGCCGACCCGGGCTTGACCTGTGGCACGCCCAGCGAGCACACCCACGCGTCGCAGCCGTTGGCAACCCAGTCGGCGTAGGTGATCACGGCGAAGCCCTGGTTGCCCCATCGGTCGCCCCAGGAGTTCTGCACGACGAAGCCGGATTCGTTGAAGCCCATCAGCGCAAACGCGTGACCGCCAGTGGCTTGATAGTCCTTCGTCCACGGAATGACCGGGATGTCGTCGTGGCTTTTCAGGCGGGCATTCGCCAGCTTGACGCTGTCCCAGCCGGCGTGGACGGTGGCCGCGACGTAGACCGCGCCCATTTCGTTGATGGCGGCCTGGATGTCGGTGACAGACTCGCGATTGACCCGGTAGTAGATGCCGACCGGACAGTTGGCCGCATCGAATGCCCAACCGGTATTGGGTTTGTACGGCTTCGATGATTTTCCCGAGGTTCCGCCGGGCTTCACCGAGCTGGTCCAGTGCGAATATTCGCAGACGCCATGTTTGTGCCAGCCCTTCATGGCGCCGCGGCAGCTGGAGCCGTCGTAGTCCTCGCCCGGCCATTCGTCGTAGAAGCGCGCGAGGTCGTAGAGCATGTACGGGCTGACCCGCTTGTAGGGGTAGCGACCTTTGGTTTCGACATGCCTGTACCAGAGCATGAAGTTGATGGCGGCCGCGAGACCAAAGCCGGTGCATGCGCCTTCCTGGCCCTGATCGAGCACCATCTTTTTCTTCAGGTAATCGGGAAGGAGTTTCCGGAGATTGGCGTCGCTGGGGTAGCGATGCGGCAGCGATCGCACCGGGGGCAGATACGGGCGGTCGCGCAGATCGAGGCGGTCTGGCCGGGCGTCCAGCGTGCGAAGTCCGGCATGGGTGAGGTTGACTTGGCGTGACGGCATGGGGCCTCCTTCATCCTGGGCGGGAACTTCTCGACGTTAGCAGGGCTGAAGGCGCTTGTCCCCACCATGCTTGATAGGGAAAGCCGGAAATTTTGTATCAGGCGACGAACGGTTTGTCGCCATGCGCGGCGATGGCCGCGCGCGCGTAGCGCAGCGCAAAATTGAGCGGCATTTGGTATCGAATGTGCCGATTTGTGACGCTCTGTATCGCTCGGCAGGCGCGGCAGGACCGCCCTGCATTTCACGCCGCGATTTCACCGCTTCATCGAATCGCGCTTGAGCGGCTGGCCTCTGCGGCAGACACTCGTCGCTTTGCCGACCCGCTGAGGTGCGCCATGTCTCGTCGCGAATATTCGCTGTCCAGGAAGTCCATCCAACCTGATTGCATGCAGCGCAGCATGCGGGCTCCGAGGCTGCTGCTCGCCGCCCTGCTCCTGCAGGTGCTGGCCGGCTGCAACCTGCAATACGCACTGATGGGCTTCACCGAGCCGACGGTGCAGGCGCAGTTCGATCCGGCCCGCGCCGACGAGCCGATCGAGCTCGCGTTTCGCGAGGGCCCGGGCGGGCTGGTGATCCTGACCGGCGCGGTCAACCGCGGCGGGCGTTACGACTTCATCCTCGATACGGGCGCGCCGGTGTCGGTCATCATTGATGGGCCAGCGACAAAGGCGCTGAAGCTCGATACCTCGAAGGCGCGGAAGCTGGGGCCGGCCGACAACCCGGCAACGCCGACCGGCGTCATCACGCCGGGATTCGAATTCGATTTTGGCCGGGTGAAGTTTTCCGATCTCACGGCTGTCGTCATCCCGGGACAGTCCATGCCCTGCCCGGAGCGGTTCGAGAAGATCAACTTCCAGGGCGTGATCGGCGCAGATCTCTTCAAGCGGTTCGTGGTGGAGATCGACCATCAGCGCGGGCGGGTGCGCCTCTTCGATCCGAAGCGCTGGACCGCGCCGGCTGAGCGTGCGGGCGTCGCCGTGTTGCCGCTTTCGATTCGCAGCGGGCACATCTATACAGATCTCAGCGTGAATCTCGCCAACAAGCCAGTGCCAGTGCATGTTCATGTGGACACTGGCAAGAACAGCGCGCTGGCGCTCATCGCCGGCAGCAAGCCGGAAATCCGCATGCCGGAACAGGGCGAGCCGCAGACCGCGTGCTATGTGTCCGGCAAGTCGAAGACGCTGAAGGGCGCGCCGGTGAATGTGGCGTTTGGTCAAAGTCGGGGCCACGGCGAGGCGGTGTTGCAGGCGCGCGAGGTGGCGGTGTCGTATGAAGAGAAAGAGGCGGTCGGCCTGGGCAATCGCCAGGGCGCGATCGGCATCGCGCTGTTGAAACGCTACGTGGTCACGTTCGACTATCCGGGCAAGCGCATGGTGCTCATGGAGCGTCCGCGCGAAGGTTCGAACCAGTTCGCCGCGCGCAGTGTGGAAGGCGAATATTCGCAATGGGCCGATGGCAATGTCGCGCTCGTCGTACCGGCGCCGCCGGCACCGCCACCGCTCCCGGGTGCAACCACCGCGCCTGCACCGCCTGCAGCACCGCCGCCGCCCAGACTGCCTGCTGCGGTCGCCGTGGTGGTGGCCGATGCGCTGCCGCCAACGCCACCATCCCCACCACCGCTGCCATCACCACCTGCGCTTCCTTTGCCGCCTGTACCGCCCGCGCCGCCCGCTGCGCCGGCACGGCCGCAGCTCTAAGGCGCTATTCGTCGCCGCTGCCAGATCCTTCCCCGCCTGCGCGCATCACCGCCCAGATGAAGAGGCCAATGCACAACGGGGCTGCGACAAGCATCAGGCCCGTTGTGCCAAAGGCCATCGTCGCTGCAATCATGAGTGTGATGGTGCCCGCAACCGCGAGCAGCGTCAGGACGACCTGACCCATCGCCGCCAGCAATCCGGACAACAGCTCGCCCAGGAAGCGCTGCAAGCTATGGAGTGGATCGTTCATGGGGCATGCGCAGCGACGGGCAGGGTGGTCTCGCTGGGCTACAGCTCGACCATCGACTTGAATCCGCCCCACATCATTCGCTTGCCGTCGAAGGGCATGTCTTCCGGCCCGCCCATGGCCTTGATGCGCGGGTCGGCCATGACCTTGGCGTTGACCTGGTCGCGGTGCTTGCGCGACTTGTAGACGATCCAGGAGAACCACACCGTCTCGCCTTTCTTCAGCTTCACGGCCTGGGGAAACGACGTCCACTTGCCGGGCTTCACGTCGTCTTCAATACACTCGACGTAATGCAGGGCGCCGTGCTCGCGCCAGATCTTGCCGGCTTTGCGGGCGAGCTTCTTGTAGGCGTCCACATTTTTCTTCGGGATGGGCAGCAGGAATCCATCGACGTACAGGGCCATGTTGTTCTCCGCTTTCTTATGTGGATCGGAGTATCCGATGGCTTGCGAATATTCGCAATATTTGCGGTGGCGGAAATCGTTCCCGGCGCGTCGTTGCGACGCGTCCGCACGCAAATCCATGCCGCACGCAACTATGCCAGCCGCGTCACCGTCACCATCACGCTGCCGGCGTTGTTGTAGTACATGAAGTAGACGTCGTTGGCGTAGAAAAAGATCTCGGCCTCGATGCCAGTGTGGTTCTCCCACACCGTGCCCTTGCCGATGCGGAACTGATGATCGTGTTCGCGCCCGAGCGTGCCGATCAACTCCATGAGCGCGGCCTGCCGGTGGCGGCACATGGCAGTGGACAACCGCTGCAAGCCGAGGTCGCCTGTACCGGCTGCCGTGGCAGGCAGGTGGGCGTCCGTCCAGACCCTGTTGTCGGCCTCGATGAGGAAGCGCTGGCCCGGCCGCGCGAGGATGCGTGACGGGTTCCAGTGCAGCAGTGCCAGCACCGGAATGGGGCCGGACGCTTCGCCGACCACCAACTCGCGGACCAGGGTGCTGCGGACGGGGGTGTCATCGATCATGACCCGATTCTGGACCGGTTCAAGAAAAAAAACCCCACCATGCTTGGTAGGGTTTTGGGGATTTTGCGGACTTTTTTTGCAGGCCGATGGGCCTAGGCCGGCAAGAGCGTGTTGCGCATCCCGCGAGGCGTGAGCCCGGTCCAGCGGATGAACGAGCGGCGGAAGTTGCGGGCGTCATGAAAGCCGAGATGATCCGCCACAGCCTCGTTGTCGAGCCCCCTGATCTGCATGAGGTAGATCGAGACATGGGCGCGCACCAGGTCCAGCTCCGCCTGGAAGTGCGTGCCGTGCTGCATGAGATGGCGCTTCAACGTTGCCGGACTGATGCCAAAGTCGGTTGCCGTGCTTTCAAGCGTGGGCGGCGTGCGAATATTCGCCAACAGGTGGTCATAGAGGCATGAGGGCAGGCTGTCGCGTGCCTCGGCATCAGCCTCGGCGCCATGCAGTGAAGCCTGCATGGCACCGATCTGCGCGCGGGGCCACGGCCGGCGCAACCAGTCGGCGTCAATGATTTGCGCATCAAGCTGGCAGTCGAAGCGCAGCGCACTGCCCAGATGCACGGCATGCTGTTCGGCATGTCGCGGCCGGGCGCGATTGAAGCAGAAGCGCCAGGGCAGCCGTTCACCCGCGAGCCAGCGGCACATGGCCGTGACCGCGCTCATGTGCAGTTCGACCAGCAGCGGACGCAGGGCGGGCGAGCCGAAACTGTCGGTCCAGTAAAGGACAGCGTGATCGCCTTCGTTCAGCAGGCGGGGTCGCAAGAGTGGCGTCAAGGTCGCGTGGTGGCGGCAGAGAATGGCCAGTGCATCGCCCAGCGAGCCGGCGTGAACCAGGGCATGACTCGCCGGCCCGTAGTGGCCGGGCAGCCATTGCTGTCCGAGCAGAAAACTCGTGTCCGGCTGAGCGACTGCGCGTGCCGTGTTGCCGATCATCTTCAGCAATTCCGCCGGCGACACTCTGGATTCGGCATCGCGCAGCGCCGCAGGGTCAAACTCGCAATCCCGCAGCAGATGTCCCGGGTCGGCCTCCGAGCGCAAGCCGAACTCGTACACCAGCGCCGGCTGGTGCAGGCCGGCGATGAAGCGTTCGCCGGCCAGGCGATAGGTGCGCGGTTCCACGACGAAGATCAGGCGTGAGCGGAGTGCACGGCCCGATGGGGCACGCGGGTGTTGCTTGATTCGTCCAGCATTCGGTCCAGGTTCGAGAGGAGTGCATCGACATCGCCCTCCACGCGGCAGCTGGCCTGGCGCGCGCACAGCGCGAGGGGTGGTGTCCCGTCTCGGGGATGGTGGCGCCACTGCTCGATGACGCGCCGCAAATGCTCGGCAAGGCGCATGGCCCGCTGGGGCGTCGTCGCCGGGAGCAGCACGGCGAAGCGGTCGCCGGCATAGCGGCACACGAGGTCGCCGGTGCGCACGTTGAGCAGCAACAATTGAGTCACGCCCTGCAGCACGCGGTCGCCTTCGGCCGGACCGTGCGCCCGATTCACGAGGTGGAAGCGGTCGAGGTCAAGCAGCACCAATGCGGCCGGCTCGCGCCCTGGCGCCGTCTCCGCACGCAGTTGACGACGCAGGTAGTCGGCGTTGGCCACCTGGGTGACACGGTCGAAGGCGCGGTGATCGCGGAACAGGCGCTCGCGCTTCTCCAGATGCGCATTCAGACTCAACTGTTCGAAGCGGTAGAAGTAGAGGCCGACAGTCAACGTGATGGCACCGCCCAGCATGAGCACCGCCTCCAGCCAGCTGTCCCAGCTCTGGTTGGCACCCACTTTGAAGAACTCGTCAAGGCAGTCGGTCCACGCACCCAGCATGATCCCTGCAAGGCCGATCGTGAGCAGCGAGGTGACCGGCCCGGCGGGACGGCTGGCCCACATCATCACCAGGCAGATGCCCGCCAGCAGGGCGATGCCACCTTCACCGACGATGTCGAGGAACTTCCATTCCGCCGCGCCTTTCGTCGCGCCCAGCGTGGCGAACAGTGCGGTGATCAGGACGAAAGCGAGCAGCGTGATACAGAGCGGTGTGCGGTGCAGGGCAAGCATGGCGGCGGCAATCGAAAGGGATGCGGCAGATTATGAAAAATGGATGACAGCGCGAAGTCAGCCGGCGCGAGGGGGGCGCAAACGGCTCATGCTTGGTCGTCGATGGGTATCCCACGATCATTCCGTGACTCGGAGCGTGGGTGCAATGGGCTCAAATGTCGGCTCCCGACGCGCGGCATGGGGTGTCTTCGAGGCTCTGTGACAGCACACGTAACGGAGTTGAAATGTCGCGCCGCCAGAGTCCGGGCTTTCCGAAATCAAGGGAGTCCGTCATGCGCCGCCAAAAAGAGAATTCCACCCGTTGTCCTCGCGCCGCATTGCGGCCGCGCTTGTCCAGCATGGCTGTCGGTGTCTTGTCGACGCTGAGTGCATTGACCGCGATGGGCGTCGGCGCGCAGACAACCCCGCCCGCGCCGGCCACGACCCCGCCACCGGCGACCGGCAACAGCGCACCTGCGGCGAAGACAGCGCAACCCATCGAGCGCATCGTCGTCACGGGTCAGCGTGCGAATATTCGCAAGGCGCTGAAGATCCAGGAAGATGCGGACAACATCGTGAGCGCGGTGTCCAGCGACGACATCGGCCAGCTGCCTGACACCAACGCTGCCGAAGCGCTGGCGCGCATTCCCGGCCTCTCGGTTGAGCGTGATCAGGGCGAGGGCCGCTATGTGAGCGTGCGCGGACTGGGCGCCGATCTCAACAGTGTGACCATTAATGGCGCGCTGGTCCCCGCGCCCGAATCCAGCCGCCGCGGCGTGATGCTCGACGTGCTGCCCGCCGGACTCATTCGCTCGCTGGAGGTCAGCAAGACGCTGACCCCCGATCAGGACGCCAACTCGCTGGGCGGCACGATCGAAGTGAAGACCCTTTCCGCATTTGACCTGCCCGGGCGCGTGTTCAACGCCGAAGCCGGCGGCAGCCGCGATGACAACACCAGGCAGAACGGACCGAAGGCCACCGCCCTGTTCGCGGACCGCCTGATGGACGGCAAGTTCGGTGTGGCCTTGGGCGCCAGTTACGACAAGCGCAAGTTCGGGTCGGAGAACGTGGAGACCGGCGGCGCATGGGATGACGGCAAACTGGAGGAATTCGAGCGTCGCGACTACCGAATCACCCGCGAACGCGAAGCTTTCTCGGTAAACCTGGATTTTCGCCCGACAACCGACAGCAAATGGTTCCTGCGCGCCTTTCAGAGCAAATTCAGCGATGACGAGGTGCGCAACGCCCATGCCATCGAGTTTGCTGACGCGCAGGCCAGCGGCGAGCTGGGCGATGCCGAGGCGGTGCGCGAACTGAAAGCCCGGGTGGAGACGCAGAAAATCCGTTCATTCGTGCTGGGCGGCGAGCAGAAATTTGGCGACTGGAAAGTGAATCTGGCGCTGGGCGCCAGCCGAGCGACCGAGAAGACGCCGGAGAGCATCGGTGGAGCGGTGTTCGAAGGCGACGATGACTTTGCCAACACCGGCTTCACCAATGGACGTCAGCCTTCGCTCATCGGCCCGACATCCATCCTGAATGCATCTGCATATGAGCTCGATGAGATCGAACTCGAAGCCAACAGCGCCAAGGACACGGAGCGCCATGTGAAGCTGGACTTCTCGCGCCGCATGCAGCTGGGTTTGACGGATGTGGAGCTGAAGTTCGGTGGCAAGCTCTCGCGCCGCACCAAAACCAATGACACCGACATCTGGAAAATCGGGGCCGATGATGTGCCGGGCTCGTCCAGTCTTTCCAGCTTTGCCACCGGCAGCCCGGACTACCGCCTGGGTGCTTTCGGCCCCGGCATTGATGCGGGCAGTGTGCTGTCGCGCATTGCCGGCATCAATCGTGCGGGTTTCCGCGAGGACGAGGATTCGGCCATCGACGACTACACCATGAAAGAGCGCATCGACGCTGCCTATCTCATGGGCACGTTCAATCTCTCGCCGCTGTTCGTCACTGCCGGCGTGCGCCATGAGCGTACCCGCTTCGAGGCGGATGGCACCGGCATCACCGATGGCAACTTCGCGCCGGTGCGCGCCAGCCGCAGCCAGTCCGACTGGATGCCCGCGCTGCACCTGCGTTATGACCTCGACAAGGAAACGGCCGTGCGGGCCGCATTGACCCAATCGGTGGTGAGGCCGAGCTTCGGACAGCTGGCGCCCGGCTTTGTCATCGATGGCGACGAGGCCAGCTTCGGCAACCCGAATCTGAAGGCGTTGAAGTCGAACAACCTTGACCTCGGTGTGGAACGCCGTCTGGGCGAGGTGGGCGCCGTGTCGGCCTACGTGTTCGCCAAGCGCATCAAGAACTTCATCTACCAGACAGATGTGGCGGGTTCCCCCGGCTTTACCAACTTCGACGAGGCCGTCACGTTCGTCAACGGCGATACCGCCCGCCTGCATGGCCTGGAGCTGTCCTGGACGCAGGCGCTGACCAACCTGCCTTCGCCGTTCAACGGTCTGGTGCTGGGCGCCAATGCCACGTTCGTCGACTCGCGCGCGGACATCGCCCGCGTCGATGGCGGGCGCACAGTGAAGCGCCGCATCGCGCTGCCCAGCCAGTCTGACCGCGTGTTCAATGTCTCGCTGGGCTATGAGGCCGGGCCATTGAGCGTGCGTCTTGCGGCCAATCGCAAGTCCCCGTATCTGCTGGAAGTGGGAGATGTGCTTGACGCTGGCAAGGATCTCACCGTGGACAGCCAGACGCAGGTGGACTTCCAGCTGCGCTATCGGCTCACGAAGCAGATTCAACTGGGTTTCGAGGGGCTGAATCTGAACAACGAGAAGTACTATGTGTACCAGGGCAATACGGGCCAGAACGCACAGTACGAGCAGTATGGCCGGACATACAAGTTCACCGTCAAGATCAACCTGTTCTGAGCGTGCGATGAGAATGCGAATATTCGCTGGGCCAGCGGGCCTGGCCGCAGTCCTGCTCTGTGTGACCTTGGCAACGTCGGCGACCGCCCGCACGCCTTCCGCCGACGCCCGGGAGGCAATCGCGCTGCCCGAGGGCGGCTGGGTACTGCAAGAGAAACGCCGCTTGAAACTGGTGGATGCCGGCGGCGTGGAACGCACCGGCGTGGCGCTGAAGGGCGAGCGCATCGACGCGCGCCCCCTGCCCGGCGGTGCGCTGGTCGCTGCGCTGGATGATGCGCGCCAGGTGCCGGTAGTGTTTCGCCTGGTCGCGGGTGCGGAGCCCGTGGCATTGCCCCTGCCCACGCCGACGATTCCGGTCGAGACGCTGTGTCTGTATCGCGACGCGCAGCGGCTCGACCATCTATTCCTCGTCGCGGAGAGCGGCGTTGCCGAGCAGTGGTTGCTCGCCGGCCCCGCGCCACAGCGGCTGCGCACGCTGGCACTGCCCGCGGGCATGAGCCATTGCCGCGTTGATGATGTGACGGGCACGCTGTTCGCCAGTGAGGAAAAACTGGGGCTCTGGGCCTATGCGATCGCCAGCGAGGAGCTGCCGACGCGAGCACCCGTGGCGCTGGCAAGACCACACGGGCTGTTGAGTGCGCCAGTCGGCGCGGCCGAGGTGCTGGCCGATGGCTCGGTCCTGTTGCTGGACGACGCGGGGAAGCGCCTGCATCGCTTCACGAAAGCCGATCGCGCCTGGCGCCTCTCCGAAAGCGTGGCGCTGGCGCCTGCTGCGACCCAGCTCGTATCAGCCCAGCGCAGAGTGTTGTGGCTGCGGGGCGAGGATGACGCTGCGTGGCGATCACGAAACATCGCGCTGAAAGCGTCGACGGCGCGCGCCGTTGCGACCTCCCCGGTGCCCGTGGTGCTGCCCCGGATCCAGACGGCGCCGGTGGCCCGCCTGGGCGATGCCGCCGATGATCCGGCCATCTGGATCCATCCGTCTGACCCACAGCGCTCACGCGTGCTGGCAACCAACAAGAAGCAGGGGCTCCTGGTGTACGACCTCGAAGGCCGTGAGCTGCAGTTGCTGGAGTCTGGCCGGATCAATAACGTGGACGTGCGCCAGAACGTGACCCTGAACGGCAAGCGCTGGGACCTCGCGGTGGCGACCCAGCGCGATGAAGCTGCGCTGGCCGTGTACACGATCGATGGCGAGGGCAGGGTGAGCGAGAAGGGCCGCGTGCCCACCACGCTGAAGGACATCTACGGTGTCTGTCTGTACCAGCCCAAATCAGGCGGGCTGGAGGTGTTCGCCAACGACAAGGATGGCACCTTCAGCCAGATCCGGCTCCATCTTCAAGACGACAAATTCAGCGGAACCGAAGTGCGCCGGTTGAAGGTGGCGACCCAGCCGGAAGGCTGCGCGGTCGATGATCGCGAAGAGCGGATTTTTCTGGGTGAGGAGCGCAGCGGCATCTGGACGGCGGATGCCCGCGCATCGGCACCGGCAACACTGAAGCGCGTGATGGCAGTGGGTCCGGCGCTGGTGGCCGACGTCGAAGGCATGGCCCTCTATCGAGCCGATGCCGCTACCCCGGGCTATCTCGTTGTGTCGAGTCAGGGCAACAGCAGTTTCATCGTGCTGGATGCGTTGCCGCCGTTTGCCTTGCGCGGTGCCTTCCGCATTGGCATCAACGCCGAATCGGGCATTGACGCGGTGTCGGAAACGGATGGGCTGGACGTGACGGCTCGCGCACTCGGGCCGCGCTTTCCGCAGGGCCTCCTAGTGGTGCAAGACGGCTTCAAGCGCCTGCCGGATGCGCCGCAGAACTTCAAGTACGTTTCGTGGGCAGACATTGCGGCGGCGCTGCGGCTGGCGCCGTAGGGCCGCCTTCAACAGCGCGCTTCAGCGTGCGTACAGCCGCAGCGTGTCGTCGGCGATGATGCGCTGGCGACCGGCGTTCTTGGCGCGATA
The DNA here is from genome assembly GCA_033764435.1 of Burkholderiales bacterium. GTDB lineage: Bacteria > Pseudomonadota > Gammaproteobacteria > Burkholderiales > Usitatibacteraceae > JAEUMY01. The sequence continues at coordinate 159,754 of JANRIX010000010.1, read as the reverse complement.
GAGCCGCTCGTCGGCGCGGCGCATGAGCTGTTCGAGCTCGATGCCGTCCTCGGGATAAATGGCGACGCCGGCGGTGAAGGTGATGCCCTGCAGCGACGCATCGTCGTGCTTGAACGCGAGCGCGCGCACCCGGCGCTGCAGATCGTCCAGGCGCTTTTCCGCGGCCGCCGGCCCGCAGCCGATGATGGCAGCGAGAAATTCCTCCCCGCCCCAGCGACCAATGATGTCCGAGCCGCGCAGCAGCTCCTGTGCGGCATCGGCGAAGCCCTTGAGCACGACATCGCCCATCGCGTGGCCGTAGTCGTCGTTGACCCGCTTGAACTTGTCGAGGTCGATGAAGGCGATGGCGACCGGTGTGGCACTCTGCTGGGCGAGCTTGATCAGGCGCGGCAACGCGTCGTCGAGATAGCGACGGTTGTACAGGCCGGTGAGCGGATCGTGGGTGGCCTCGTCACGGAAGCGCTCGGCCTCCTGCAGCGTGCGCTCGATGGCGAGCGACAGCTGCGCGTTGGAGGACTGCAGATCGCGGCGCTCGCGCGCTTCCTCGTTCAGTTGCGCACGAACTCGATTGATTTCGTGCCGCACCTGCATCGAGAACTGGCGCACGCGATTGAGCACGCTGACGTTGGAGAGATATTCGCGCGAGGAGCGGAGCTGGGCGTGATACGCCTCTTCAAACCTGCCTGCAGCCGCCAGCGCTGCGGCGAATTCCTCGTGCACCGTGGCGCGATCCGAGAGGCGTAGCGCCGACACGCTGGGCAGCAGCGCCACGGCCTGCTGGAACTGCGCGATGGCATCGTCCTGCTGCTGGCGACGGCTCGCGATCATGGCCTTGAGAATGTGAATCTTGGCCGCATCGAGCGGGCTGGGCACCGCGCCGGCCAGCGGAATGGCTTGCATCAGTTCGGCGTCCGCGTCGTCGATGCGGCCCTGTTGGATGTAGAGCTCGGCGGCAGTGAAATGGGCGAACTGCTGGCCGCCGATCATGCCAGGCGGCTGCGCGAGCACCCAGCGAATGCTCTCCTCGGCCTCGGCGAGCCGGCCGAGGCGACGGAACACGATGGACAGGTTGGCGCGCACAGCCTTGAGCAGCATGGTGCTGTCGATCTGTTCGCAGATCAGTTCGGCGCGTTCGAGGATCGTGGCGGCCTCGTCCGGATCGCGCACGGCCATGAGCGCCACGCCCAGCGGAAGCGCCATCGATGCCTGGTGCGGCGCGAGGTTGAGTTGCTGGGCGAGGTGCAGACCGGCGTAACCGAAGCGCAGGCCTTCGGCGAGATTGCCGCAGTACACGTAGCTGGTGGCGAGGCCGAACAGCGGATAGAAGTTGTCCGCGTCGAGCTGGTTCACGTCGAAGCGCCCGACCAGTGCCTCGTAGTAGGCGAGCGATTCGGTCCACTCGCCACGCTTGAAGTGAAGAGCGGCAGGGCCCAGTTCGGCCAAGCGGATACCGCGCTCGTCGCCCAGCTCGCGCATCAGCCGCTCGGCATCGGCGAAATCCTGCTCCAGTAGTGTCGGGTCGGCGCCGATCCAGCGCCAGCGCGCCAGCGCCATGGTGAGCCGTGCCCAAGCGACGATGAAGGCTTGCCGCGCATTGCTGCCTGCGATCAGGGCCTTCTCAGCAAGCCGGAAGGCCTCATCGGGCCGTACCAGGTGCGCTTCCCATGCATGATGCAGCGTCGCGGCGGGCGTGGCGTTGTCGTCAGGCAGATGCGGAATGGGATTGGGAGAGGCGGCGGCCATCTTCTGGGCGGTGATTGACTGCTCGCAGCAAGGATACCCCGATCCGTCCCACGTGACCCGGTCCCGTCAGCTGCGGTTGAAGGTCAGCTTTCCAGTAGCGCCACGGTGCCCAGCCCGCCATCGGCGCAGATGCTCACGACGGCACGCTTGCCCGGACCCATCGCCGCCAGTTCCTTGGCCGCCTGCGAGAGGATGCGCGCACCCGTTGCGCCGAACGGATGGCCGATGGCGACACTGCCACCGTTCGGGTTGAGACGCTCCCAGGGGAATTTGCCGAGGTCGTGGTTCACGCCGGCCTTCTCGCGAACGAATGCATCGTTCTCGATCGCGGTCACATTGCAAAGAACCTGTGCCGCGAAGGCCTCGTGGATTTCCCAGAGGTCGATGCCGTCCAGACGCAGGTTGTTGCGGGCCAGCAGGCGTGGAATCGCATACGCGGGCGCCATGAGCAGGCCTTCCTTGAAGATGTCCACACCGGCGATCTCGTAGTCGAGGAGCTTCACGGTATTGCGAATATTCGCATTGCCGGTGATGCGCTTCATGCCGGTTTCATTGGCCACCCAGATGGCGGCGGCGCCGTCGGTGAGGGGCGAAGCGTTGCCTGCGGTGATGGTGCCGGCGCCGGACCGGTCGAATGCAGGCTTCAGCATGGAAAGCCGCTCCATCGACGTGTCCGGACGCGGAATGCCGTCCTTGCTCGTGCTGTTGACGCTGATGACGAGATCATCAAAAAAGCCCGCCGACATCGCCGCGACGGCACGCTTGTGGCTCTCGAATGCAATCCTGTCTTGCGCATCGCGCTTGATCTGCCAGAGCTGCGCCATCTCCTCGCAGTGCTCGCCCATGCTTTTTCCCGTGACGCGGTTCTTCACGCTGGGGATGTCGAGGCCCAGCGTGATGCCGGTGAGCGCATCCAGCCGCTGCCCGAACGTCTTCGCCTGCATCACCGCGCGCAACCAGTCGCTCATGCCCTGGGTGAGGCCGATCTGGACGCGGCTCATCGCTTCCACGCCACCCACCATGGCGAGCTGAGTGTGGTCATTCAGCATGCCGGCCGCTTCGAACACGCCGACCATCGAGGTCGAACACGCCTGCACGGTGGAATAGGCAGGCGTGGTGGCATCGAGCTTTGCATCCAGCAATACCTCGCGCGCAAGATTGCTCCAGCGCAGTGACGGGATGACCGTGCCCCAGATCATCAGGTCCGCGCGATCCACCTGCGTTGCCATCGCCTGTGCGACCGGGACGGACATCTGGATGGTGTCGAGGGACTTCAGCGGGCCGTCGACTTTACAGAAGGGGGTGCGGAGGCCGGGGATGAGGTAGGTGGGGGATTTCATGATTACTCCTTGGGGGTGCGGCTATTCCTGTGTGTGGTTTCGTCCTTGGGGATCGGCGTCACTCGATTCACGTTTGCTGGCTGCAACTATTGAGATCAGCCCGCCAATTGTCGCGCCCGCAATGATGACCACAAGGCCGTAAGTATGTATCAGCCAGAAGGTGGCAGACTTGAACAGGAAACCCACCACCAGCAGCGGAACAAATAGTGCCCAGTACAGGGCCCGCTCACCGTCGGAGAGCGATTCGACCTTTTTGAGTCTGGCCAGTTCTTTCTGGTCTTCCCGTGACAGCGGCGGGCCGCCACGCATAGATTTGAGATGGTCCACTTCGAGCGGGCGCAGAACTTGGGGAGCACCACACTCCTTGCAGATGGCAGTCGAATGGTCGTTGGCTGTACTGCAAACCTTGCAGAGCCAATCGTAAGGCTTGTGCATCACTTCCTCGCGAATATTCGCGAAGATTCTACGCCGCAGAAAGCAAATGCCCTGCACCGTAGAGCGATGCAGGGCACTGCGTGAGCTTGAGAGATCAGGCTGCCTTCTGGGCACTTGCCGCCTGCGCGTACACCGCCGCAAACGTCGGCGCCCAAGCTTCGAGCGTGGTCGGCGTGATTTCGGTCGGGCCGTCTGCGAAGGCGCGATTGAACTCGCTGCCGGAGATAGCGACGCTCATTTCTTCGAAGAGATCCGCCATGTTCTGCGAGAGCCCATGCGCGGTCATACCGGCCTTGGCCTGTGCGGGATCGGCGCGGACGTGTTTCAGATCCGGCTTGCCGATGGCTGCGCCGAGGATGGCCGCGGCCTCGTCCTGCGTGGTGAGCTTCGGGCTGCGCAGGTGCAGGACGCGTGAGCCCGCACCGCGAATATTCGCAAGCTCCCGAGCCACGACCGCGGCAATGTCCTGCGTGGCAATGGTGCCGATGGGCACGCTGCCGTCGATCATGTCGGCATACACACCAAACGGCAGGATCGTGCCCAGCGCATTGAAGTGGTTCTCCATGAAGTAGCCGGGGCGCAGATGCAGCAGGTCGAGGCCAGCGATGGCGTTGAGCTTCTGCTCCATGTCATGCAGGCCGGCGATGGGGCCGGTGCCGTCCGGCAGGTGGGCGCCGATGCTGGAGAGATTGACCACGCGTTTCACGCCGCTTTGCTTCACCGCCTCGGCGATGCTGCTGCCGATCTGGTTCTGCCAGGCGCGAAAGGCGTTGGAGGCGTAGTTGGGCGGGATCATGGTGTAGATCGCGGTGGCACCCTTGAAGCTTTGCGTGAGAAAGTCGGCGTTGCCGGCATCGCCAATGGCGAGTTCGGCGCCGGCGGCCTTCAGTGCGGCCAGGCTTTCCGCCTTGCGGCCGATGACCCGGACCTTGTGGCCCTGCTTCAGCAGAATGTGTGCGGTCTTGGAGGTGATATTGCCGTTGGCGCCCATGAGTACAAACATGATCTTTCCTTTCGGGGGTGAGTGGCGTGAGATGAGAGAAGAGAAGCGATGGGCGCATTGTGGGCAGTCCGGCTGTTCAGAAAAACAGCCTATTCATGAATTGTTTGTCATGAATATCTGAACAAACGATAATGGGGATCTCAGATGCCGTCGTTCCCGCGCAGGCGGGAACCTAAGCTCGTCAGCACTGGACAACTGGAACTGGGGTTCCCGCCTGCGCGGGAACGACGAAGTCAGATTGCCGCACTTCCATCATGTCGCCGACCCCATGAACCTCGACCGCCTGCGAATATTCGCCACCATCGCCGACGCCGGCAGCTTCACGGCGGCGGCCGATCGTCTTTCGCTCACCAAGTCCGCCGTCAGCCAGGCGGTGACCCTGCTGGAGCGGGAACTGGGCGTGCAGCTCATGCGCCGCACCACGCGGGCGTTGAATCTCACCGAATCGGGCGAGGAGTTGCTGGCCGAGGCGCAGGACCTGCTCGCCCGCGCCGACGCGCTGGGCGAACGCATGCGCGCGGGCAAGGCGCGCCTTTCGGGAGTGCTTCGCATCACGTCGTCCGCCGATTCCGCCGTGTTCGTGGCGCCGCTGATCGCCGAATACCTGGCGGCCTATCCGGACATGCGTGTGGAATACCTGCCGAGCGATGAAGTGCTGGATCCGCTCAAGACGCGCATCGACCTTAGCCTGCGCGTGAGCCCGATGGGGGACGGCACGCACAAGGCCGTGAAGCTGGCGGAAATGGCGCTCTGGCTGACGGCGTCACCGGGCTACCTCAAGGGCAAGCTGTTGCCGAAGAAGCCGGAGGACCTTGCCCAGCTGGACTGGATCGCGTTCTCGCAACTGCCGAATCCGTGGACGCGTGAATTCATCACCCGCACCGGGCGCAAAGTCGTGGTGCGTTTCCAGGGCCGGGTGTCGGCGGGCACGGCGGCAGGCACGCGGGCGCTCTGTCTGGCGGGTGCGGGCATCGCCAGCTCGCCGGACTTCATGGTGCGCGCGGATGTGGAGGCGGGCCGGCTGGTGCGCCTGCTGCCGGACGCGAAGCAGCCGATGTTGTATCTGCATGCGGCGTGGACGGACCGCGTGGAGCCGCCCGCCAGGACACGGGCCTTCATCGAGTTGGCGAAGCTCAGGCTGCGGAAGAAAGTCTAGTCATCTAGCGCATGGCGAAGTGGGCGGCGACGCCCAAGAAAATCCAGGCGCCCATCCAGTTGTTCTGCAGGAAGGCGGTGAAACAGCCTTCGCGTGCCCGATCCTTGATGAGCTTGTACTGGGACCACACCACTTCCGCGGCGCAGGCCGCTGCGAAGAAGTATGCGAGGCCGAAGCCGAGACTGATGCCCACATACAACATGATCGCCAGGAAGATGGCGTGACAGACCAGGACGGCGGCCACGTCGTATTTGCCAAACAGCAGCGCCGTGGTCTTGATGCCGATCTTCACGTCATCGTCGCGATCCACCATGGCGTACTCGGTGTCGTAGGCCAATGTCCAGAACACGTTGGCCACGAGCAGCAGCCAGGCGATCGGCGGCACGGTGTTCTGCACCGCTGCAAACGCCATCGGGATGCCGAAACCAAACGCGATGCCGAGGTAGGCCTGCGGCATGGCGAAGAAGCGCTTGGTGAAGGGGTAGCTGGCTGCGAGGAAGGCGGCGACGAAGGAGAGTTGCACCGTAAGTGTGTTGGTGAGCGCCACGGTCATGGCGAAGGCGATGGCGGCCAGCACGATGGCGACCCACACGGCTTCCTTAGGTTGGATGCGGCCTGCCGCGAGCGGGCGTTCCGCCGTGCGCTTCACCGCGCCGTCGAAATCGCGGTCGGCATAGTCGTTGATGGCGCAGCCGGCCGAACGCATCAGCACCGTGCCCATGATGAAAACGAAGAGCAGCGACCACGAGGGCACGCCGTCGCTCGCGATCCACAATCCCCAGAGCGTGGGCCAGAGCAGCAGCAGGATGCCGATGGGTTTGTTGAGGCGGACCAGCAGCGAATATTCGCGCAGGCGTTGGGTGAGAGTCATGATCGGATGCCGGGCAGGAAGACTTCCGTCACCAGCAACGGCCGTCCGTGTTTCATGAACACGCTGCGCCGCGCCCACAGCGACTTGGCGTCATGCGGCGCGACGGCCTGCGCGCGGCGGAAGAGCGGGTGGCGCGCGTCAATGTGGTGATATTCCATTGGCAGCCGCGCGACCGTCGGGTCATGGAAAAGCATTTCCGCAAGCGGGCGCGCGCCCAGCCGCGAGAGGCCACGCCACACGCCGCGCACATCGCGCCGCGCGACGATGCTGTGGGCAAACACCAGTGGCGTGTCGCCGCTTTTCAACAGGACTTCACGCACGACCGCCAATTCACCCGGACGAAAATCCATGTGCCGGCGCTCATCGCGATGGGGCGCTTTGAGTGACTGGCCGAGGCGCTGCAGGTTGAACGCCGGGAAGTGCGACTTGATGCGCGCGGTCAGCGATCCCCGATCGGTCAACCAGCGACGCAGCGGATGCGGATACGACGGCGGTTTCTCGCGCCAGGCGTCGATCCTCGTGAGCTTGATGGTGCGCATTACGCTTTCAGGAAATGGGTGCGGCCGCCCAGCCAGCGATCCAGGTGGGCGCCGACGGCTGGGCTATTTTCGCTGATCAGCCGCGCGGCCACATCGCGTGCGGATTCCACCAGCGCCGCATCCTTGTCGATATCGGCGAAGCGCAGCATGGGCAACCCGCTCTGGCGGGCGCCGAGGAATTCGCCGGGGCCGCGCAGCTGCAGGTCGGCGCGCGCGATCTCGAAGCCGTCGGTGTTCTCGAAAATCACCTTCAGCCGCGCACGCGCCGTTTCCGAAAGCGGCCCCTGGTACATGAGGATGCAGGTCGACTTGGCCGCGCCACGCCCGACTCGGCCGCGCAGCTGATGGAGCTGCGCAAGGCCCATGCGCTCCGCATTCTCGATGACCATGAGCGACGCATTGGGCACGTCCACGCCGACCTCTATCACGGTGGTGGCAACCAGCAATTGCACCTCGCCGGACTGGAAAGCGTGCATCACGGCTGCCTTTTCCGCGGGCTTGAGGCGGCCATGCACCAGGCCGACCCTCAGGTCGGGGAAATCCGCCTGCACCTGCTCAAACGTCTGCAACGCCGTCTGCAGCTGCAGCTTCTCGCTTTCCTCGATGAGCGGGCAGACCCAGTAGGCCTGCGCGCCGTCCTTGCATGCGGCGCGCACGCGCTCCAGCACTTCATCGCGCCGCGCATCGGCGACCAGCTTGGTGACGATGGGCGTGCGGCCTGGCGGCAGTTCATCGATGACCGAGACGTCGAGATCGGCGAAGTAGCTCATGGCGAGCGTGCGTGGGATGGGTGTGGCCGACATCATGAGCTGGTGCGCCTCGACCTTGGCCTTCTGGCGTAGCGCGAGGCGCTGACCCACGCCAAAGCGATGTTGTTCATCGATGATGGCGAGACCCAACTTCTTGAAGGTGACATCGTCCTGAAAGAGGGCGTGGGTGCCGATGGCGAGTTGGGCGGCACCGGACTCGACGGCCTCGACGGACGCGGCGCGTTCCTTCTTCTTCTGGCTGCCGGTGAGCCAGGCGACCGTGATGCCCAGCGGCTCCAGCAATTTGGCGATCTTGGTGAAGTGCTGCTCGGCGAGTATTTCCGTCGGCGCCATGAGGGCGACCTGGTAGCCGTTCTCGATGGCTTGCAACGCAGCGAGCGCCGCAACGATGGTCTTGCCCGAGCCGACATCACCCTGCAGCAGGCGCTGCATGGGGTGCGGTTGGGCCAGATCATTCGCGATTTCCGCCAGTGCGCGATGCTGCGCTTTCGTCAACGCAAAGGGGAGTGCCTTCAGCAACTTCTGTTGCAGTGATTTGCCCGGCTTCAGTACCGGCGCCTTCTTGTCGCGCCGCGTGTTGTGCGCGATGCGCATGGCGAGTTGCTGGGCCAGCAGTTCATCGAACTTGAGGCGGGTCCACGCCGGGTGCGTGCGCTCGGCCAACTGGATCAGCACGGCATCGGGCGGCGGATGGTGCAGCGTCTTCACGCTGGCGGCGAAGGCACCGAGACGGAGCGGCTTCAGCACGTCCGGCGGCAGGGTGTCGGCGAGGCTGCCGTGGGTGTCCGCCCGCTTCAGGGCTCGCTCGATGAGCGAGCGCAGCTGATACTGGCCGAGGCCCGCAGTCGTGGGATACACCGGCGTCAGCGCATCCGGGACCGGTGTGGCTTCGCTGACCAGCTTGTAGCGCGGGTGCACGAGCTCGGCACCGAAGTAGCCCGGCTTCACCTCTCCGAATATTCGCAGTCGCTTGCCCGCGGCCAGCTGCTTCACCTGGCTCATGTAGAAGTTGAGGAAGCGCAGCACCACGTCCTCGCCGCTCGACACTTCGGTGCATTTCACCACCAGTTGCCGGCGCGGCCGGTACATCACGTCGCAGCTTTGCACCTCGACTTCAAACTGGCCGGGAATGCCCGGGAGCGCATCGCGAATATTCGCAATGCGGGTTTCATCCTCGTAGCGGAGCGGCAGATGCAGGATGAGATCGGCCTCGCGGGTGATGCCGATGCGGGCCAGCTTGTTGGCGATGGCGGGCGGCGCGAAGGAGACCGCCGCAGCAGGCGCGGCAGGCGGCGCAGCCTTGCGCTTCTTGGACGGGGACGTGGGGGCGGACGCGGTGGGCACGGCGCGAATTTATCACCAGTGCCCGGGATTTCCCGACGAAGGCGGTGCGATCAGCCGCCGGTCGACGCGCCCGGCAGGACCATGATGCCGTCCATCTCCACCTGCGCCCCGCGCGGCAGCGCGGCGACACCGATGGCGGCGCGGGCGGGATAGGGTGCCTGGAAGTAGGTCGCCATGATCTCGTTCACCTTGGCGAAGTGCGAGAGATCGGTGAGGAAGATGTTGAGCTTCACGATGTCATTCAGCGTGCCGCCAGAGGCCTGGGCCACGGCGGAAAGGTTGTCGAACACGCGCTTGATCTGGTTCTCGATGCCCTCCACCAGCTGCATGGTGGCCGGGTCCAGCGGGATTTGGCCGGAGAGATAGACGGTGTTGCCGACCTTCACGGCTTGCGAGTAAGTGCCGATGGCGGCGGGGGCGTTGGGGGAGGTGATGATGGTGCGGGACATGATGGACTTTCGATCGGCTTTTCAGTTGGACGGGGCGGGATCGCTGATCCGAAGCGGCGGCAGCGGGTTTTCGCCCGGGCGGCGCACACGGATGACTTCGAGAAAGAATGACGCCAGCAAGAGCTCGCCTGACAGCGTAAGTGCGGTGACGGCGGGCACGACCTTGCGCATGGTGATGCGCGGGTCCAGTGCGGAAAACTCGGTCGCGGACCACGCACTTACCGCCTGCACAGTGAGCACGATGCCCAGGGTGAGCAGGATCAGCGCGAAGATCAGTCCGGCTTCGAGACTGACCTTCTGCATGATCCGTTCGAACGCCGGGTCGGCCGGTAGCCAGCCCGAGCGGATACCGAGCAATTTGGTGAAGACCGCAAACAGCGCCATCTGCGCACCCAGCACGGTGGCCGCACCCGCATAGGCCAGGGAGTGGATATCCAGGCCGATATTGCCGATCAGGACTCCCTGCTGGCTGATCATGGCAAGTCCGACCGCGCCCAGCAGCAGCAGCGCGAGACCGGGCAGCAAGAACAGCCAGCGCGGGCTGTAAAGCAGGAGGAATTTGAGATGCCGCCAGCCGTCTCGCCAGGTGCGCAGATGCGGCGGGCGCGAGCGGCCATCCGGCCACAGGGTCAGCGGCACTTCGGCGAAGCGCAGGCCATGCAGGGAAGCCTTGACCACCATCTCGCTGGCGAACTCCATGCCCGGCGTTTCTAACTTGATGCGCTGGATGGCATCCTTGCGGAACGCGCGCATGCCGCAGTGGAAATCGCCCACCGGCGCCTTGAAGAAAAGCCGTCCCAGAAAACTCAGCACGGGATTGCCAAGGTATTTGTGCAGGAAGGGCATGGCGCCGGGCTTGATTTCGCCCTTGAAGCGGTTGCCCATGACCAGGTCATAGCCTTCCTGCGCCTTGGCCACCAGCGGGTCGAATGCGGTCCAGTCGTAGGAATCGTCCGAATCGCCCATGACGATGATCTCGCCGCGCGCGACTTCGATACCTGCCATCAGTGCGGCGCCGTAGCCCTTCATGGGTTGGTGCACCACCCTTGCGCCGTGCCGCAAAGCGAGTTCGATGGACCCATCGGTCGAGCCGTTGTCGGCGACCACGACTTCGCCAGGCACGCCCATGCGCTCGATGCAGGCCTTGGCCTTCTTCACGCAGGTGGCAATGGTCTCCGCCTCGTTGAGGCAGGGCATGAGGGCGGTGACGACGAGTTTGTCCATGCGGAGTGGCCGAAACGCTGGTGGGCGAGGGCCCGAGCGCGGGAGGATTGTGTGGTGGCTTGTATGATAGCAACTCACTGCAACGCCCCGCCTGAGAGATTCCGCTCGCCCACTGCCAACATGTCCCTCGACGCCGCCCATCTTCCCGCTTACACGCCTACGGAGAAGCTTGCTGTCCCCCGGCCGGTGGACCGCATTCCCTATCTGCGTGCGACGGTGGCTGGCAAGCGCGTCCTAGATCTGGGGGCGATGGACGAGACAGCCTATCAGGCCAAGCGCGGCCAGGGCACTTGGCTGCACGAGGAGCTGTCACACGCTGCGGCGGAAGTTTTGGGTGTGGATACGTCGCCGGAAGTGCCGGCCGACGGACTGGTGACGGGCGCGCGCTCGCGCATCATCCGGGGTGACATTTCTTCGCTGGCCGGCATTCTGGCCGAGACCGGATTCGATCCCGAGGTGATCGTGGCGGGCGAGCTCATCGAACATCTCGACAATCCGCTCGCATTCCTGCGCAGCTTGCGCGCGCTGCCCGCGCTGTACGGCAAGCGCCTGTTGCTGACCACGCCCAATGCCTCGGCCCTGCACAACGGCCTCGTGGGCATGCTTGGCCGCGAGTCGACCCACCACGATCACCTGTGCATCCTGTCGTACAAGACCTTGTGCACGCTCTGCCACCGTGCCGGCTTCACCCGCTGGGACATCATTCCCTACTACTCGCGGTTCACCGAGATGAAGGCGCGCAACCCGGGCGTGCGCGGCTGGCTGGTGTCATTGGGCGAGTCGGGCATCAATGCCGGCGAGTGGCTCTGCCCGCTGCTGAGCTTCGGTTATGTGGTTGCCGTCGATATCTGAAGCGGCGGATGCGGCAGACGTCGCGCGCGGGCCGGCATGGCGCTAGGCGCGCGCATCCGTGCACTGCTCGGCGACCGCCGCTCGCGCCAGGTGGGCGCGCTGTACCGGGCAATCTTCGCGGACATGGCGGCCGAGGCGGCCATCCTCGCCGAAGAGGTGCCGCGCGGGGCGCATGTCCTGGATATCGGCGGCGGCGATGGTGTGCCGCTGAACAATCTGCTCAATCTGCGTGGCGACATTACAGCCGTATCGATTGATCCGGCCCCGGTGGTGGGGCAGTGGATCGAGCCACGGCACGACCTGCGCATCACCCGCCTGCCCGGGACCACGCTCGAAGCATTCCTGGAGTCGGACGCACGGCGGCCCGATGCCGTGCTGCTTTGCGATGTCATGCATCACATTCCGCCGCCGTCACGTCCAGGCTTCGTTGCCGCACTCGGACGACTCGCGGGGGCTGTGCCGCAGCTTAAGCTGATCGTGAAAGATGTCGAGCCGGGCTATCCGCGCGCGCTGCTGGGCTACTGGGCGGATCTGTACATCACGGGTGATCGGGATGTGCGGCCGATCGGGCGCGATGAATTGCGCCAGTTGTTGCTGCCGGCATTACCCGGATTCCGCTGTCGCGAAACTGCGCTCTTCCGCGAAGACAGCCCCAACTTTGCACTGGTTTTCGAGAGGTGACTGTGTTTACCAAGCTCCTGATTGTTCTCATCACGCTCAATGCCGTACTTAGCCAGCTGTTGCTGAAGCGCGCCACCACCGAGATCGGCACGCCGCAGGCCTCAGTCTCAGCAGTCTGGAAATACGTGCTGGCCGCCGCGCAGTCGCCGTGGGTGTATGCGGCGGTCACCCTGCAGGTGCTCGGATTCGTGCTGTGGATGGTGCTGGTGTCGCGCGAGAAGCTGGGTGTTGCGACGGCCAGCGTCGGCGCCGGTTTCTACCTGCTGATGGCGTTCTCGGCCTGGATGGTCTATGGCGAGACGCTGACGCCCGTGCAATGGGCCGGCATTGTTTTCCTCACCATCGGCGTGGTGTGCATTTCCTGGAGCAGCATGTAGCCGCCGCAGCCGATCAAACGCGATTGGCTGCGTAGCTTTTGCGGTAGAACCTCATCAGGACGGCAACCACGGGCGCCGGCCAGAATCGCCCGAAGAGTTGCCGGTCCTCCGCCTCGCGGGCACTGCTGGCAATGGTCGCGGTGGTTTCGCTGTCCGCATGGATGCCTTTGGAGACCAGCGCCTCGCGCAGGTACACGAAGCTGCCCGGTTCATCCGCCAGGCGGATCCAGGCATCCCAATCCAGGTTGGTGCGAAAGCCGCCGCTGAAGCGGAAATCGGGAATCCTGACGCGATCAATGGTGACGGACGGGCAGCACACGGGGTTGCCAAGGCAGAGCAGACGGCGTCGCGCACTGCGGCTGGCGATGGCCTCGCGACCCAGAAAGGCCCACTCGGACAGGATCGCCTTGACCCGCATGTTGCGGTTGGCGGAACGATTGCCGGCAGGCGTGTGTTCCGCATAGCCGGTCATCACCAGCAGTGCGTCCGGGTGGCGCATGAATGCGTCCCGTGTCTGCGCGACAAAGTGCGGCATGTATAAGTCATCCTGATGCGCGATGGTGACGTAGCGCGCGTCGGTGGCGGTCAGCGCAAAGTTCCAGTCCGAGTCAATGCCGGGCCGCTGTCCGGTCTCGATGAGGGGCACGCCGGCCTCCCGGGTCACTCGGGTCAGTTCGCCCGACGGCGTAGAGGTGATGACGACAATGCGGCTGTTGCCGGCTTGCTGGCGCTTCAGGGAAGCGATGCAGTCGCCCAACCAGGGTGAATTGCCGTAGGCCGGGATGCAGAACGCGTGGTCGAAGGTCACGATGCGGTGCCGCTCAGCGCGGAGGTCGCAGGAGCAATCCTTGTCCCGTCGGCAGCGAGCAGATCGATACGCCATGTGCGCGGGCAAAGTCGTCCATCGCGCGCTTCTGTTCGCCAAAGCCCAGATAGGCGTAATCGTCCAGCAGCACCACTGCGCCATCGGACAGCCTGTCCCAGAAGTGCGTGAGCGCCGCCACTTCCGGCGGCGCACAGTTCATGTCGATGTGCAGATAGGCGATGTGCTCGCTCTTCACCTCGCCCAGCGTGTCCGGGATGGCGCCCGCCACGATGACGACGTTGTTCCATTCCGCAAAATTGGCGCGCACGCCATCGACGCCGCTCACGTAGAAGTTGCTGCGCAGCGATTCGGCATTCTTTTCCAGGGCGCCGGCGCGGATTTCCGCCTCGGTGACCTGACGCGGGTCGAGTCCGGAAAACGTGTCCAGCAGATAGAACTTGCGGCCCGTGGAATTCCAATCGAGCCGGCGCATGATGGCGCTGCTGAGGAAGCCTTTGTTGACCCCGCATTCGACGAAATCGCCCGCGATACGGCTTGCCATATCGGCAGCCCACAGCCCGATGTGGATGCGCCAATGCCAGTTGTACTCGTCCTTGCCGCCGATGGCCTGGACGCCGCGTTCATACGCGCGCAAAAACGCCGGGTCGCGCATGAAGTCGTGGTTGTGGACGCTGATCAGGCCGTCCTTGGCATAGACGCCAGGCGCCAGCGCGCCCGCGATGCGGTAGATCGTGTTGGCAATGCCGTTGAGGAGTTTGCGCTTGAGGCTCATTCGGGTGGGCTTTGGGCTACCATGCGCTGCGCGGCGGCGCCGGAAACAGGGATCCGCGTCGCCATTCCGGCCAACGCATCCCGATAGAGTAGCGCATTGATCGACACCCGCGTCATCGCCGTCAGTTTGCCGAGCCGGACATTCCCGCCGGCCGAGATCAGCTGATGGTGCGGCGCGCGCACGCTGCAGGCATGGCGGTTGTCATTGCCTTGGCGGCCATGCTGGTCGCCTGGCTGCTGGGCAAGGACCGCAACTGGGACCTCTTCAACTACCACGTCTACGCGCCCCACCTGCTGCTGCACGGTGATCTCCGACTCGATTTCATGGGCGGGGGACCGCAGTCCTACCTCAATCCGCTGGCCTATCTGCCGCTCCATGCGATGGTCGCCGCGAACTGGCCGGATATCGCGGTCGGCCTCACACTGGCGATGCTGCACAGCCTGAATCTCTTTTTCGCCTGGCTGATTGCACACGAACGGCTGTTCCCCGATGCCGCAGACCGCCATCTCAAGTCGCTGCTTGCGGTGCTGCTCGCGGCGCTGTCCCCTGTATTTCTGGGCACGCTGGGCAGCAGCTTTGCCGACCCGATCACGTCGGTATTTGTCCTCGCCGCCGTGTTCTGGCTGCTGCCGCGCACCGGGCAGGTTTCGCCCCTGCATCCGCTTCTCGCCGGGACGTGCCTGGGCATTGCCATTGGGCTGAAGCTCAGCAACGCACCGTTCCTCATCGCGGCATGCTGTGCCCTCGTGCTCCTGCCCGGCACATTGCGCAGCCGCGCGCATGCTGGATTGCAGATGACGGTAGGCGCGCTTGCCGGCGGTATGCTGGCGAATGGCTGGTGGGCATGGCGCTTGCACGCTGAATTCGGCAATCCGGTGTTCCCGCTGCTCAATGAACATTTCCGGTCACCCGATTTTCCCGCAGTGGCCCTGCGACCTGACCGCTTCATCCCGCACGACTGGCTGGAGTTCCTGCTGGCGCCGTTGCGCATGGCCTCGTCCAGCAGCTGGGTCTATGTGGAGAACTCCGCGCCCGACCTGCGGCCGGCGGTCTTGGTCCTGTGCGCCCTTGCAAGTCTCGTCATCCTGTTGACGCGATTGCGCAGGCGTCCGGATGGTGCCTCCCGGATGCAACTCGCCACGCCCGCGATGATGCTGGGGGTTTTTTTCGTCGTGTCCGCAGTGCTCTGGCTGGGTGCTTCCGGCAACGGGCGCTATGCCATTCCTCAGTTGCTGCTCGTTGGGCCGCTGTTGGTCATGATCGTGTTCAATCTGCTCCGGCACGCAAGAATCGCCCGCATCGCCTGCCTGACTTTGGTAGCGGTTCAACTGGCGGTGCAACTGATGTCGGGCAATCCCCGCTGGGGCACCGCGCCCTGGGGCGGCGCGTGGCTGGAAGTGACGCCGCTGCCCGCCCAAGTCGAAGTGCCGCATGGCTATGTGTTTGTCGGACAAAGCACCGCGTCATTCATCGCCCCGTTTGTCCATCCGCAGTCGGGTTTTCTGGCCATGCAGGGCATTCTGCCCTTGCAGCCGGGTGGGCCGGGGGATGCCCGCGTTCGGCGCTTTTTGAGGCATTTCGATGGTCGCCTCGTGCTCGTCTTTCGCAGCAGCGCGCGCGCCGAGGAAGTGAGCCGCCTTCCGTCCGCTGTGCATGAGGAACTGAGCCAATGGGGGCTCGCGATTGATGCCGGCCGCCGTTGCCACTCGCTGAGCCGGGATAGCGGGGTGGGTGGCTTGAACACGCTTGCCTGCCCGCTCCTGGCCGGCGCAATGCCAGACGCGACATTTGCTGCCGAACGTGACGCTGTCACAGAATTGTTTGACCGGATTGCACGCGCCTGTCCGCTGCGCTTCGACCCGCCCGCCTGGCCGGTGGTGCGCGAAGGTTCATTCTGGGTGCGAAGACACGTGAATACCGACACGACAGTGTTCCTGCGCGGCGACCGCTTTTACGCTTCCCGTCACGACTTCGGTCCCTGGGATGAGGATTTGGGTAGTCGTGCCAACTGGGAGGCGGACAGCCCGCCCGCCCTGTTGTGCGCGCGACCGTTGCCGCACTATCTGCGCGACCGCTAGTGCGCCCCGCGCGGCACCGCGGACCCTTTCACCCGTGCGATTCGCACCACTTCAGGCAGCCTGCGCAGCTGCCGCAGCACGCTGGCCAGATGCATGCGATTGCGCACCTCCAGCGTGAGCAGGAGTTCGGTGTAGACGGTCTGACCCTGCTGCTTGTCGACCATCTGGATGTGCTCGATGTTGGATTCGGCGGCCGCGATCTCGGCGGCCAGCTTGGCCAGCACACCGCGCTTGTCGGTCACGGTGATCTTGATGGCCACGTCGAACAGTGAATCGAGGCTTGGGTCCCATTGCACGTGCACCCACTTCTCCGGATCGAAGCGGAACGGGTGGATGGCCGGGCAGTCGTGGGTGTGGACGATGAGCCCCGCGCCCTTGTTCAGCTGGGCGATGATGGGATCGCCGGGAATGGGCCGGCAACATTGCGAAAATTGCACCGACATGCCTTCCGAACCGCGAATGGTCAGCGGCTCGACCGAATCGGGTGCGCGATGCCCGCCGTCCTCGCTCACCGAGAACAGTTTGCGCGCGACCACCAGCGCGAGACGTTTTCCCAGGCCAATATCGGCCAGCACTTCTTCCTTGGTCTTCGCGGCATCGCCCTTCAACATGCTCTGCCAGTGCAGCTTGCCGATGTCGTGCGGGTCGAGCGACAGCGAACGCACCGCCTGGATGAGCAAGAGCTCGCCCAGCTCCACCGACTCGGTGAGGTGCATGTTCTTCAGATAGTGGCGAATGTGCGAACGCGCACGGCCGGTGCGCGTGAGCGAGAGCCAAGCGGGATTGGGCCGGCCGTCGGGCGCGGTGATGATCTCGATGCGATCGCCGTTGCGCAATCGTGTGCCGAGCGCGACTTCTTCATCATTCACTCGCGCGCCCACGGCGTGGTTGCCGATGTCGGAGTGCACGGCGTAGGCGTAGTCGATCGGTGTCGCGCCCTTGGGCAGCGCGTAGATCTTGCCCTTCGGCGAGAAGAGATAGACTTGGTCGGGGAAGAGATCGACCTTGATGTGCTCCAGAAATTCGAGCGCATCGCCACTCTCCGACTGGATCTCCAGCAGCGACTGTAGCCACTGGTGGGTCTTCTGCTGCATCGCGTTCATCTCGGCGTCGGTCGACTTGTAGAGCCAATGCGACGCCACACCGGCTTCCGCGATCTTGTGCATCTCGTGGGAGCGGATCTGCAGCTCGATGGGCACGCCATAGGGGCCGAAGAGCGCCGTGTGCAGCGACTGGTAGCCGTTGGGCTTCGGGATGGCGATGTAATCCTTGAACTTGCCCGGGAACGGTTTATACAGCGTGTGCATCGCGCCCAGCGCCAGATAGCAGGACGGCACGTCCTTCACAATGATGCGAAAGCCGTAGACGTCCAGCACCTCGGAGAATGTGAGCGACTTCTCCTGCATTTTCTTGTGGATCGAGGAGAGGTGCTTCTCGCGACCGCTCACGGCGGCGTCGATGCCCTGGTCCTTCAGGCGGTTCACGATGGCATCGAGAATCTTGCCGACCACTTCCCGACGATTGCCGCGAGCCGCCTTGACCGCCTTCTCCAGCACCTTGAACCGGTGCGGGTGGAGATAGCGGAAGCCGAGATCTTCCAGCTCGTAGTAAACGTCGTTCAGGCCCAGGCGATTGGCGATGGGCGAATAGATTTCCAGCGTTTCCTTGGCGATGCGTTCCTGCTTCTCCTGATGCACCGCTTCCAGCGTGCGCATGTTGTGCAGGCGATCAGCCAGCTTGATCAGGATGACGCGCACATCGCGCGCCATGGCGAGCAGCATCTTCCTGAAGTTTTCCGCCTGGGCCTGCTCAAGCGTTTCGAACTGGAGTTTGTCGATCTTGGACACACCGTCGACCAGGTTGGCGACGGCTTTGCCAAACTGCTTGGCGATCTCGGATTTGGTGGTCGGCGTGTCCTCGACCACGTCATGCAGGAGTGCTGCGATCAGCGCGGTGGCGTCGAGATGCCAGCCTGCGAGAATGCGCGCCACTGCCAGCGGGTGGGTGACGTAGGGTTCACCACTCTTGCGAAACTGGCCCTGGTGTGCAGACTGCGCCACGCCGAAGGCAAGCTCGACGCGCTCAATATCCTCGCGCTTGAGGTAGGTGGCGAGCGCCTGCCGCAACTCGGCGAAGGCGGCATTGGCGTCTTCAGGAACGTGTGCGGGCTGCGCGGTGGCGGGCGCCACGACAGCGGCGGGCGGCTGGGAACCGACCGCAGTCTTGCGGACCAGTTTGCCCGATGCAGGTTGCAGGCTCGCCACGGGTAGTGCCCTGGCGAAGCCGGATTACAGCGTTTCGGCGGACTCGGCTGGCTTTGCCGGCACCAGGATTTCCGGGCCGACCTTGCCAGCCGCAATTTCGCGCAACGCGAGCACGGTGGGCTTGTCCTTGCCCGGCTCCAAGAGCGGCGTGGCGCCGAGTGCCAGCTGGCGGGCACGGGTGGTCGCAGCCAGCGTCAGCTCGAAGCGGTTGGAGAAGAATTTGGTGCAATCATCAACGGTGATGCGGGCCATGGCAGCGTCCTTGGGTTCTTGAATTCGGGTGCAGTGCGGGTGCAACGCAGGTGCGAAGCGGATGCGAAAGTGAAATCGAACGCGGGCGACGAAGACCGAGTCGCCAGCGAATATTCGCAAGATTGGTTGCCAGTATAGCCGAAAACAGGGCTAACTGGCTGTTTTTCAGCCCTTTTTGTGGCCGGGCCGGACCGGCGGCAGGCTAGCCCAGCAGCTTGTTGTGGCGCGCAAGTTGCTGATTGCGGGTGAGGCGGCAGGCGCGAACCACGGCTCGAAGATCCGCCAGTGCGGTATCGAACTGGTCGTTCACGATGATGAAGTCGGCTTCGGCCACGTGGCGCATCTCCTCGCGGGCGCTGGCAAGACGCGTCGCGATCACATCCGGCGTGTCCTTGCCGCGACTCTTCAGCCGGTTCTCCAGTGTTTCCAGAGACGGTGGCAGGATGAAAATGCTGGTCGTATCCGCGAATATTCGCCGTACCTGTTGCGCGCCCTGCCAGTCGATTTCCAGGAGAACATCCTGGCCCGCAGCGCGCGCCTCCATGATCCAGCGCTTGGAGGTGCCGTACAGATTGCCGTACACCTCTGCGTGCTCGAGGAACTCGTCCTCGCGCAGCATGTGCTCGAACTCGCGGCGGCTGACGAAGTGGTACTCGCGACCGCTGACTTCGCCTTCTCGCGGCGGGCGCGTGGTCCACGACACCGAAAGCTGTATGCCCGGATCGTCACGCAACAGCGCGTTCACCAGGCTGGTTTTGCCGGCGCCGGAGGGCGCGACGATGACGTAGAGGTTGCCGGTGATCATTCGATGTTCTGCACTTGTTCGCGCATCTGTTCAATGAGCACCTTGAGCTCGACCGACATTTTCGACAACTCGTTGGTGGCGGATTTCGAGCCGAGCGTGTTGGCTTCGCGATTCAATTCCTGCATCAGGAAATCGAGCCGCTTGCCGGCGGCGCCGCCCTGTTTCAGGATGCGGCGCACCTCGGCCACGTGCGCGGTCAGACGGGAGAGTTCTTCGGCGACATCGACACGCGCGGCGAACAGGACGACTTCCTGGCGCAGCCGCTCGTCAGCGCCGGGCAGCATGGCCTCGGCCAGCTTGGCGGCGAGCTTTTCTTCGTAGGCCTTCACCACTGCGGGCACCAGCGGTGCCGCCTCGGTGACGATGGCGCTGATGCGCGCAAGGCGTTCTTCGATCATGGCGGCGAGCTTCTCGCCTTCGCGGACGCGTGACGCATTCATGTCGGCCAGCGCCTCGGTGAGCATGCCCATCACGACTTCCTTGAGGTCGTCAGCCTCCAGGGTCACGTCATTCAGCACGCCTGGCGCATGCAGCACTTCCCACAGCGACAGCCCGCGGGCCTCAGGAAAATCCTTCTGCAGCAGCGCGGCGGTTTCTTTCAGGCGGGCAACGGCGTCCGCGTTCGGGGTCACGCTGGCCGCGCTGGCGACCTTGTTGAAGCTGATGCGGCAGTCCACCTTGCCGCGCGCAAGCTTGGCGGCCACCCCTTCGCGGAGCTGGGTTTCCAGGAGGCGGAGCTCATCGGGCATCCGGCACTGGAACTCGAGATAGCGGTGGTTGACCGAGCGCAGTTCCAGGCCAAGACGACCCCCGGGCACTTCGCGGTTGACGATGGCAAAGCCGGTCATGCTGGCGATCATGGGGCGGTTTCCTGGGTGGTGGCCGGTGCCGGTTGATGTGATCCGCAGGGCCTGCGATTGCCTTGGGTGCGTTGTGGCGAGAGACCAGGCGCTACCGCGCGGGGGTGAATCAGGCTGATTCCGGGTGATCCGGGGCGATTAAGCCATAAAATTCATGTCATTATACCGGATCGTCACTCGCAACCCGCTCACGGACGCTGATTCAGCGCATGGCTTCACAACAAAACCAGCCGTTGCCCGAGGGCTACCAGCTCAACAGCTACAAGATCGAGAAACTGCTGTCGTCCGGCGGGTTCTCGATCGTGTATTTGGCCAAGGACGAGAACGAGAATCCGGTCGCGATCAAGGAGTACTTGCCTAGCGCGCTCGTGCTCCGCAGTGGCGGGTCGGAAGTGCAGGTCAATTCCGAGGAAAACCTGGCGCTCTTCCGTCACGGCCTGAAGTGCTTCTTCGAGGAAGGTCGGGCGCTTGCGACCATCTCCCATCCCAATGTGATTCGCGTGGAGAATTTTTTCCGCGCCAACGAGACGGTGTACATGGTGATGCAGTACGTGCGCGGGCGCACGCTGCAGTTCCACATCCAGCGCCATCGCCAGGAATTCACCGACACCTTCATCCGGCGAATATTCGTGCACCTGCTGAATGGCCTGCGCGAGGTGCATGCCAACAAGCTTCTGCATCTGGACATCAAACCGGCCAACATCTACATCACCATGGAGTCGAAGCCGGTGCTGCTCGACTTCGGCGCGGCTCGCCAGGCGTTGTCATCGGACCATCAGCGCTTGCGGCCGATGTACACGGCCGGTTATGCGGCGCCCGAGCAATATCGCAACGGCGACGACATGGGGCCCTGGACGGACATCTACTCGGTCGGCGCAACGATGTACACCTGCATCAGCGGCCAGCACCCGCAGCCGGCCAATGACCGCGAGAAAAAGGATGACCTGACTCCGCTGCAGGAGATCGTGAAGAGCGGCTTCTCGCCGGAACTGCTCAGCATCGTGCACTGGTGTCTCGAAATCGATCACCTGAAGCGGCCGCAGACCGCGTTCGAGCTGCAGAAGGCGCTGACCCAGGAACCGCAAAGCATACCCGGCGCTGAAACGCCCGAAGCCGAGCAGTCCTTCGCCGGCCGGCTCAAGCAAACCCTCAACCGGAAGATCTTTTAGGAGCCTCTGGTCGAATGATCACGGATCGCGTTGGCACGAAAACGGCTCAGATGCGGCGGGAGGCGGCGCAGGTCGTATCCGTCGATACGAAGCCAAGCCGCATCGTGCCGAAGATGGGCCGTTTTCGTGCCAACCCTTCGGGCGCTGTCTTGGCGGGCGGTCTGCGTTGTTGCGCCGCTCGCCAAGGGATCGACCCTTGGCTTCACAGCGACGCCTCGCATACCATCCCGCCAAGTCAGCGCGCGACCGCGAGCATTCGACCAGAGGCTCCTTAATGCGCTTCACCATCTTCCAGGATTCACACAAGGGCGGCCGCAAGGTCAATCAGGACCGGCTCGCGTATTCCTATGGCAAGGACGTGCTGCTCATGGTCATCGCCGACGGCATGGGCGGCCATGCGCGGGGCGAGATCGCGGCCGAGATCACCGTCAACACCATCACCGCACGCTTCCAGCAGGAGGCGCGCTCGCCGCTGAAACGGCCGCTGGAATTCCTCAACGCCTCGTTCAACGCCGCGCACCGCGCCATCATCGCGTTTGCCGACCAGCACGAGATGCTGGAAAGTCCCCGCACCACTTGTGTCGGCTGCATCGTGCAGGACGGCAAGGCGTATTGGGCGCACTCCGGCGATTCCAGGCTGTATGTCCTGCGTCGCGGCGAACTCGGCGCCACCACGCTGGACCACTCGCGAGTGCGTCAGCTCATTGATGCCGGCATCATCACCGAAGCCCAGGCCGAGACCCATCCGGACCGGAACAAAATCTACAACTGCCTCGGCGGCGTGCTGCCGCCGGAGGTGACGCTCTCCGAGGAGTGGCCGCTGCAGGTGGGTGACACCATCCTCATGTCGACCGACGGCTTCTGGGCGCACGTGCCGATTCCGTTCCTCGCCAACAAGCTCACCAAGGCCAGCATCGTCGATTTGCTGCCGGGACTCATGCAGGACGCGGAACGCAAGGCAGGCGCCGACGCGGACAACCTCTCCGTGGTCGCCATGACCTGGGAGAAGCAGGACGAGATCGCGGACGTTCCCACGCAGACCGTGACCTCCACCGTGCCGATGGAAGGCTTCCGCACCCACACCAGCATGGGCGGCGAGGGCGTCACGTCCGACATCATCACCGAAGCCGACATCGAGCGCGCCATCTCGGAAATCCAGTCGGCCATCAAGAAAGTTTCGAAGTAGCCGGCACGGCCGCTTGTTGCACCCGCGTTGCGAATATTCGCAGCCCCGTTCAATTTCAACGATTCAGCATACGACCATGACCCGTCACGACGGCCGCGCGCCAGACCAGCTTCGCCCCATCAGGATCACCCGCCGCTACACCAAGCATGCGGAGGGTTCCGTGCTCATCGAGTTCGGCGACACCAAGGTGCTCTGCACCGCGAGCGTGGAGGAGCGCGTGCCGCCGCACAAGAAGAATTCCGGCGAAGGCTGGGTGACGGCCGAGTACGGCATGCTGCCGCGATCCACGAACACGCGAACTGACCGCGAGGCCGCACGCGGCAAGCAGACCGGGCGCACGCAGGAAATCCAGCGACTGATCGGCAGAAGCCTGCGCGCAGTCGTCGACTTGAAAAAGCTGGGTGAACGCCAGATCACGCTGGACTGCGATGTCATCCAAGCCGATGGCGGCACGCGCACCGCCAGCATCACCGGCGCCTATGTGGCGCTGATGGATGCGGTGAATGTGCTGCTGGAGAAAAAGCTCATCAAGGAATCACCGGTGCGCGAACCCGTGGCCGCCATCTCGGTGGGCATTCATGATGGTGTTGCGCTGCTCGATCTCAACTACGTCGAAGACTCGGCCTGCGAGACCGACATGAATGTCGTCATGACGGGTAGCGGTACCTTCATTGAGGTGCAAGGCACGGCCGAGGGCGTGCCGTTCACACGGGCGGAGATGGATCAATTGATGGAGCTCGCTGCAGCCGGCGTGAAGCAGCTGGTCGCAGCCCAGGCGGCTGCCCTGGCGGGCTGAGTGGTGCGGTAAACATGAAGAAGCTGGTCATTGCCAGCAATAACGCTGGCAAGTTGCGGGAATTCTCCGCGCTGCTGGCGCCGCTCGGCATCGAAGTCGTGACCCAGAGCGCGCTCGGCATCAGCGAAGCCGAGGAGCCGCATGCCACGTTCGTCGAGAATGCGCTCGCCAAGGCGCGGCATGCGAGCGCCGCATCCGGCCTGCCCGCGCTGGCAGACGACTCCGGCATCTGCGTGCCGGCATTGGGTGGTGCCCCGGGTGTGTACTCCGCGCGTTTTGCCGGCGAGCCGAAATCGGATCAGCGCAACAACGACAAGCTGGTCGCCGCGCTCCAGGGCCAGCCGCGTGCGGCGTTCTACTACTGTGCACTCGTGCTGGTGCAGAGTGCCGACGACCCGCGCCCCGTCATCGCTGATGCCGCCTGGCATGGCGAGATCATCGACACGCCGCAAGGCTCGGGCGGCTTCGGTTACGACCCATACTTCTGGTTGCCCGACTATCGCTGCACCGCGGCCGAGCTCCCGGCGGAAGAAAAGAACCGCATCAGCCATCGCGGGCAGGCGCTGGCTGCGCTGATCGAGCGCCTGCGCGCGGACCCGCTCTAGTCATGGCGACGGTTCCGATCGAACAGCTCACGGGCGTGCGGCTGCAGGCGCTGCCACCGCTGTCGCTCTACGTTCACATTCCGTGGTGCATTCGCAAGTGCCCCTACTGCGACTTCAACAGCCATGAGCAGAAGAGTGGCGTTCAGGAAGCGCGCTACATCGACGCACTCACCAGCGACCTGGATCATGCGCTGCCCAACATCTGGGGCCGCAAGGTGTACTCGATCTTCTTCGGCGGCGGCACGCCAAGCCTTTTTTCGGCGGAAGGGATCGACCGCATCCTTGCGAATATTCGCGCGCGAGTGAATCTGGACCCGGATGCAGAGATCACGCTGGAAGCGAACCCGGGCACGTTCGAGTTCGAGAAGTTCAAGGGTTTCCGCGAGGCGGGTGTCAATCGGCTGTCCATCGGCATCCAGAGCTTCAACGCGACGCACCTGAAGGCGCTGGGCCGTGTGCATGATGCGGATGAAGCAAAGCGCGCGGTCGAAATCGGGCTCACGCACTTCGACAACCTCAACCTCGATCTGATGTTCGCACTGCCCGAGCAGACGCTGGCGGAATGCGAGGCGGACATCGCCACGGCCATCAGTTTCGCGCCGCCGCATCTGTCGATCTATCACCTGACGCTGGAGCCCAACACGCTCTTCCATCGCTTTCCGCCGCCACTGCCTGACGATGACCTGGCAGCCGACATGCAGTTGATGATCGCGGAACGCACAGCAAGCGCGGGCTACGGCCACTACGAGACATCTGCCTATTCGCAGCCCGGCCGTGAGTCGCGGCACAACCTCAACTACTGGCGGTTCGGCGACTATCTCGGCATCGGTGCCGGCGCGCATTCCAAGATTTCATTTCCCGACCGCATCACGCGGCAGGTGCGCTTCAAGCAGCCGGCGCAGTACATGGATGCCGCGTTGGCTGGCAACGCGATTCAGGAAGACAAAGTCGTGGCGAGGAAGGAGCTGCCGTTCGAGTTCATGCTGAACGCGCTGAGGTTGGCAGTGGGATTTGACACGCAACTCTTCGAAGAGCGAACCGGATTGTCGATCGCGAATATTCGCACCGCGCTTGCGGATGCCGAGTTTCGCGGCTTCATCGAGCGCGATCTCGCGCGCATCCGCCCCACCGAGCTGGGGCGGCGCTTTCAGAACGATCTGCTTGAACTGTTCCTGCCCTAGTAGCGCGTGGTCTTCGGATCGAAGCTTGAGTTCCAGAACGCAGGTTTGCGGCCCACCAGCGACTCCAGCACGATCAGCTCTGCGTCGGTGTGGTTGAGGAACGGGCCGGGCTCGACTTTCATCGATCCGCTGGCGTCATCCAGCCACACCGGCGTTTCGTGGTGCGTGGTCTTGATGATCTTGGTAGTCATGCCCTTGCCGTCCACGGCGGCCTCCCCGTAGCAGAGGCAGAAATAGTCACGACTCTTCTCGACGGACTCGAGATACATGCCTGTGCCGCGAATGCCGATGGTGGCGTTCTTGGTTGAGACCTTCAATCCGGCAGTGCGGCGCTTGGAGAACACTGACAGCAGCTTGCCCGCAGCGACGATCACTTCATCGAGGATGTCCCCCTTGCCCTTGAACGTGATGTTCGATTCCTCGCGCAGCAGGAACGCATCGCCGGCCATGACCACGACCGCCATGCTGACCTTGCCCGTTGTCACGGTATCGCCGGGCTTGACCGGCGTGCCCACCTTGGCCGGTGCGCCGTTGACCATGACCTTGCCTTCGACACGGTTGATGCCGGGGATGGCCGGCATGTCGCCTGCGGCCAGCGCTTCCTGGATGACACCGGAAATCCCGGCAGGACCCAGCAGGCCGAGCGCGCTAAGCGTGGCGATACGTTGCAGGTTGGCGCGGCGGGCGGGGTTGTGAGCGGGCATGGAGTGTCCTTTCAATGGGTCCGTGGTTTACGGATGAGGGCAGGCTGCGGATTCAGGTGCGTCGGGTGAAGACGAGATCCCATACACCATGGCCCAGCTTGAGGCCGCGGTTCTCGAACTTGGTGAGCGGGCGCCAGTCGGGGCGGGGCGCGAAGCCGGGTGCGGTGTTGGCCAGCGCGGGCTCGGCCGACAGCACCTCCAGCATTTGCTGCGCGTAGTCCTCCCAGTCGGTGGCCAGATGCAGATAGCCGCCGGGTGCGAGCCGCTCAACCAGCAGCTTCACGAAGTCGGGTTGGATGAGGCGACGCTTGTGGTGGCGCTTCTTGTGCCACGGGTCGGGGAAGTAGATGTGCACGCCGGCCAACGTCGCCGGCGCGATCATGTGCTTCAGCACTTCCACCGCGTCATGCTGGATCACGCGAATATTCGCAAGACCGCGCACATCCACTTCCTTCAGCAGACTGCCCACGCCCGGCGCATGCACTTCGATCCCGAGGAAATTGGTGTCGGGTCGCGCCGCGGCAATTTCCGCCGTGGTGTGGCCCATGCCGAAACCGATCTCCAGCACGGTCGGTGCGACACGACCGAAGAGTTGTTTGAAGTCGATGGGCGACTGCGAATATTCGCAGCCGAAGCGCGGCATCAGCGCTTCATGTGCGCGTTGCTGCGCGGGCGACATGCGGCCCTGGCGCAGCACGAAACTGCGGATGGGGCGGTGGTGCGGATGTGGCGAGGCGGCGGCGTCGGTCGGCGCTTCGGTGTGCGTGTGTTCGTCGATCATGCGGCGATTATACGAGGCGACCGTGTCCGCGCCCTTCCGTACAATGACGGCCATGCACAAACTCATTCTCAAGGCGAGCCGCGAGAAATCGCTCAAGCGCCGCCATCCCTGGGTCTTTTCCGGCGCGGTCGATCGTTTGCAAGGTAGCCCGCAGGCAGGCGAGACGGTCGCCGTCTACACCCGTGACGGCGAATTCCTCGCCTGGGCCGGTTACAGCCCGGATTCGCAGATCGTGGCGCGCGCCTGGAGCTTTCGCGAGGGCGACAGTATCGATTCGGCGTTCTTCAAGCGGCGAATAGGCGAGGCAGTTGGCGCACGCGCCACTACGTCCGGCACCGACTCGCTACGGCTGGTCCATGGCGAGTCGGATGGTCTCCCGGGGCTGGTGGTGGATCGCTACGACGACAAGCTGGTGGTGCAGATCACCACGGCGGGTGCCGAGTTCTGGCGCGAGGCGATCGCCGATGCGCTGATTGAGGTCACGGGAGTGAAGGACATTCTGGAGCGCTCGGACGTGGACGTGCGCGAGCTGGAAGGCTTGCCTGCGAAGGTGGGTGTGCTGCGCGGGGAGGTGAAGGATGAGGTGGTCTTCATCGAGGAAAACGGCGTCCATCTCGGTGTCGATCTCTGGCGGGGACACAAGACCGGCTTCTACCTGGACCAGCGCGACAACAGGCAACTCACGCGCGAATATTCGCAGGGTGCCGAGGTGCTCAATTGTTTCTGCTACACCGGCGGCATGAGCGTCGCGGCGCTCGCGGGCGGCGCGAAGAGCGTGCTGTCCATCGACAGTTCGGCGCCCGCGCTGGCCATCGCAGCGGAAAATGTCCGGGTGAACGCGCTGCCGACCGACCGCGCCGAGTGGATGGAGGCCGACGTGTTCCAGGCGCTGCGCCAGTTGCGCGACCGCGGCCGGCAGTTCGATCTCATCGTGCTCGACCCGCCCAAGTTCGCGCCCACGGCGCACCATGCCGAGAAGGCGACGCGCGCCTACAAGGACATCAACCTGCTGGGCTTCAAGTTGCTGCGCCCGGGCGGGTTCCTCATGACTTACTCCTGCTCCGGCGGGGTCAGCGCCGATCTTTTCCAGAAGGTGGTGGCGGGCGCGGCGCTGGATGCGGGCGTGGATGCGCAGATTCTTCGCCGCCTCGGGCCGGGCGTCGATCACCCGGTATCGGTCCACTTTCCGGAGGGCGACTACCTGAAGGGACTCATGCTGCGCAGGGCGGGCTGATGCCCCTTTGCAGCGGCATCCATTGACGGCAGCCCGGCAGGCTCCTAAAGTAGCCCTCAGGTAGTTCAAAGGCGGAAACCATTCCATCGCGCACGCGTCTGATCTTCGTCCTCGGGAGGAGAAGATGAACAAGACAACACTGCTTTTCGGCCTGGCTCTTGCGGTACTCACCCAGCCCGCGTTGGCAAACAGCGATTTCCGTGGCGTGCTCAGCATGGCGCCGCATGCCCACCTGCTCTACCCCGTCACCGTATCCGCAAGTTTCCATGAGCGGGTGTTGACCCCCGATCTTGCGCCTCATGCGGTCGGCCGCTTCAGCGTCGGCTGGCAGGCCAGCCGCAACTGGGGGCTGCAGGCGCAGTACAGCAAGGGCGACGTGGCGACGCTGCCCGTCCGCCTGCAGGCCGGCGCCAGCAGCTCCGGACTCGATGCGACCGGCACGCTGCAGGTGTCGTCAGCTTTCGCCGTGATGGCACGGGCAGGCTTGCGTCGACTTTCGCTGGAAAGCGATCCGGCCCAACTCATCCAGAACGGCAGCATCAATCAGGCCAAGCTGGGGCTGGGGCTGCAGTATCAGTTCTCGCGCAGCCTGGGCTTCCGCGCGGAAGTCGAGCGCTATC
Organism: Burkholderiales bacterium; assembly: GCA_033764435.1. Classification (GTDB taxonomy): domain Bacteria; phylum Pseudomonadota; class Gammaproteobacteria; order Burkholderiales; family Usitatibacteraceae; genus JAEUMY01. Next base: position 130,837 of record JANRIX010000010.1, on the reverse strand, counting down.
GCAATCTGGGTTCGGATCGCGCTGTTGCGGACACCGATGGCGACGCGGTGCGGTTTGACGTGTTCTGGCGGTTCTGACGCCGACCGCGCTTCAACTCTTGCGCGACGCGATGATGCCTTCGCTGGGCGACGACGCCTGCGCCTGATAGATCTTCTTCGCCATGCGGCCGGCGAGGAAGGCTTCGCGTCCCGCTTCCACCGCCTTCTTCATCGCACCCGCCATCATCACCGGATCGCGCGCCTTGGCGATGGCGGTGTTCATGAGCACGCCGTCACAACCCAGCTCCATCGCAATGGCGGCGTCTGACGCTGTGCCGATACCCGCATCGACCAGCACCGGCACCTTGAGGCGGTCGAGGATGATCTGCAGGTTCCAGGGATTCAGGATGCCCATGCCTGAGCCGATGAGCGACGCCAGCGGCATGACGGCGACACAGCCGATGTCTTCCAGCGCCTTGGCGGCGATGGGGTCATCGCTGCAATACACCATGACCTGAAAGCCCTCCGCCACCAGCGTCTTGGCGGCGACCAGTGTCTCGGCCATGTTGGGATAGAGCGAGTCGGCGTCACCCAGCACTTCCAGTTTCACCAGCGCATGACCATCCAGCAGTTCGCGCGCAAGGCGCAGTGTGCGCACGGCATCGTCGGCGGTGTAGCAGCCGGCGGTGTTGGGCAGGATGGTGAATCTCGATGGTGGCAACACTTCCAGCAGGCTGGGCTCGCCCTTGTTCTGGCCGATGTTGGTGCGGCGGATGGCGACGGTGATGATCTCGGCACCCGATGCGTCGATGGCAGCACGCGTCTCCGCGAAATCCTTGTACTTGCCTGTGCCGACCAGGAGGCGCGAGTTGTAGGTCTTGCCGGCGATGGTGAGCGTGTCCGCCATGGCTAGCCTCCACCGACCGCGACGACGACTTCCAGCGCATCGCCGTCGCTGACGGTGACCTCCGGATAGCGGCTGCGCGGCACGATTTCGCCGTTGCGTTCAATGGCGATGCGTTTACCTACGAGGTCAAGCGACTCGACCAGCTGGGCAATAGTGGGAGCGGCGGGATACTGGCGGCTTTCGCCGTTGACGGTGATAGCGATCATGATGCGAAAATTCTAGCAGGCTGTTGAGAAACTACTGCGCGGCCCGATTTTCGCTCTGCGATGCTCGCTGTGCAGAAGCACAGGTGCGCTTCTCGAGCGAAACTCGACCCGCTCGCTACGTTTTTCAACAGCCTGCCAATACCTGCGCGCCATTACCATGCGCCGCATCAACGAATCACTTCACCCGGTCGAGATTCATCTCGAAGAAGCGCTGCCAGGATTTGCCGTCCATGCTGCGGTCGCCGACTTCGTTCCACTGTCCCTTGTCGGTCTGGCGGATGGTGTAGCGGATTTCCATCGGCCCGGTTTTGAAGCCCCACACCACCGTGTTGTCGACAATGCGCATCTCCGCATTCACATGGCTGCCATGCATGGTGTGCGCCGGGAAGCGATAGCACTTGCATTCCGGCGACCAGCTGATGGTGGCCAGCGCATGGTGCACCTTGGTTTCCTTGCCGGCAGCGTCCTTGGCCATGCCGATGCCTTCGACGTGGATGGCGAGTCCATCCAGCTTGGATTCGATGCGCTCATGCACCTGCGAGGTCATGGCAGGGCCAGGCCCCATCTGCATGCTGCCGGTGCCGCGCCATTCGCCGACCATCCAGGCGAGCTTCTTCATTTCAGCGAGCTGCTCGTCGCGCTTGAAGTCGGGCAACTGGGCAATGGCCATCAGGGGCTGGGACAGGCAAAGCGCGAGCAGCAACTTGTGTGTGATTTGCATTTGAGTTCCGCTGCGAATATTCGCACTGCCTCGGGATTACATTTGCTTGAAGAGGTGGGCATAAGCGCGGCTTACCGGCAGCTCCTGCTTGTGCTGCTTCAGCTTCACCACCGTGTGGCCATTGAAGTCCTTGCGCGTGGCGCTGATGGCGTTGACGTTCACGATGGTCGAGCGGTGAATTTGCCAGAACTCGTCCGGATTCAGCTGCGCGGCGAGCTCCGAGATGCCGGTACGGATGAGTGACTCCCCTTCCAGGGTCATGACCACGACGTACTTGTCCTGGGCCTGGAAGAACAGCACCTCCTCCACCGGAATCTGGCGCACGACTTCACCCACGGATGCGCGAATCCAGCGCAGCCAGGGTTGCGCGGTCTTCGGCATGGCGCCGGCAAGGCGTGTCAGCAGTTCTCCCACGGCTGCGGGCGACTCGCCGCCGGCCAGGCGCTTCTTCAGTTTCTCGATGGTCTTCACCAGCCGTTCATCCGCGACCGGCTTCAGCAAATAGTCGGCGGCTTCGTTGTCGAAGGCATCGACAGCGTACTGGTCATAGGCGGTGACGAAGACGACGTGAGTGCGCTGGTCGATGCGCTTCGCGACTTCCAGCCCGGTGAGGCCTGGCATGCGGATATCGAGGAAGGCCACTCCGGGTGATTCATCGTCGATCAACTTCAGCGCCTCCGGACCGTTCTTTGCGATGCCGACAATGTCCAGCTCCGGCCAGAGTTGGGTCAGGCGGTCGTTGAGGTACTCGGCGAGATGAATTTCATCATCGGCAATGATTGCTGTAGCCTTCATTGTTTACTTTCGATGCGTTGCAGAATTGGCGTAGGCTCCCGCGCCGCGGGCATGCGGCTTGGGCGTCTGCAGGCGCCCTTCGTGCGCAGGCACGAACGACGAAACCCCTGCAGCCGTATCATCGGCAATGATCGCTGTGGCTTTCATGCTGCAGCCCCCGATGCGGGTAGCGTGATCACGACGCGCGTACCGCCGCCCGTGTTCTCTTCGATGGATAGCCTGCCCGCGTCACCGAAGAGCGCCTTGATGCGTTCACGCACATTGCGCAATCCGACGCCACTAGAAGTGGCTCCGCTGAAGCCCTGACCAGAGTCGATAACGTGGATGCGAATATTCGCGCCGTCACGTGCAGCCTGAAGCCTCAGCACGCCGCCTTCCACCTTGGGCTCAAGTCCGTGCTTGATCGCGTTCTCCACCAACGGCTGGATGAGCATGGGCGGCACTGCGGCTGCAGCGAGGTCATCCGGCAAATCGATCTCGACCTTGAGCCGTTCGCCCATGCGGATCTTGAGGATGTCGAGGAAGTCCCGCATGAGCCGGAACTCGCGCTCAAGCGTGGTCGTTTCCTCACGCGAGGCAGCCAGCGAGCCACGCAGGTAGGTGATGAAGCTCTCCAGCATGTGCTTGGCTTTGTCCGGCGCCGGGTGGATGAGGCTGGTGACGTTGGCCAGGGTGTTGAACAGGAAGTGCGGCTCGATCTGCGCCTGCAGCATGCGCAGGTTTGCCAGCGTGGCACTGCGCTCGACCTCGGCGAAGCGTGCGCGTTCGCGTTCCTGCGCCATTTCGGCCAGCATCTTCCTCTCGCGGCTGGTGTAGATCACGAGGATGATGAAGGAGATGACGACGCTGTTGAAGGCGATGCCCGCGAGCCAGCCTGGTTTGTCCAGAATGTTCGGGATGTCAAAGTTGAGCAGGAAGCTCCCGATGATCCAGCCGATGAACACACCCAGGGATGCGCAGACGGAGTAGTAGGTCACGATGACGATCTTGCTCTGCCGGTTCACCCAGTTTTCGATGGTCAGGCCGCCAACGAAATAGATCGCGTGGATGGTGAAGCCGATGCACTGCGAAAAGATCTGGTGCAGCATGACCAGTCGCCAGCTGAATCGTCCGGTCGCCCCGATGGCAACCAACGTGAACCCTACGGCGATGATTGCGTTCCAGATGAAGGTGTAGAGCAGGTCGCGCACGTGCGAGTGCTTCCAGCGCCGGAAGAACGGAATGATTTCCAGCGGGTGGAAGGGGACTCGGCGCGCGGCCGTCAGGTCATCACTGGGCAGGACTGGCATGGTGGCGCAGGCACTCATTTCTTCGCGGGACGCTCAGTGTAAATCGCATGGACCGGGGTGTCAGACGCCGGCGGAGCGCTTGCTCCCGGCGTCACGGGCCTGCCACTTTTTCCACGCATACCAGGCCAGACCGGCGACGCCGGCCACACCCAGCGTGAGCGCCAGTGCCTTCAGTGCCCGCGCCCAGATGCTGATGAGCGCGATGACCATGCCGAAGGCGACCCACTGGAACCACCAGTGACCGGGGGACGTCATCCAGTTGATGAAGCCGGTCAGGCCAATCACGAACAGGGCAGTGAACGGGAAGGTGATGGCATCGGTGAAAACTTTGAGGGGTTTCAGCGGGTTCATGGCAGGTCTCCTTGGGTGGGGTCAGACAACGCCTGCAGTATCAAAAAATTCGGGGACGCGCGAGGCCATCGTGCGACCAGCCCGGCCATTTTCGGCGTGAACGGGGGTAGGCGGGCGCGAATGGCGACGCGCCCGGCCGACCCTGGCCGTCACGCGGCAGTGAAATGCCCGTGAAATCCCAGCGGAATGGCGTAGGGCAGCTTCGCGGTCGCCAACGGGCCCTCGGCCAGGCGCTGGGCGTCGAACACGTTGACTTCCGTTTTGCCGGTACGGGCATTGAACGCGCAACCGACGAGCCAGCCATCGCCTTCCCGGGTGCTGCCCGGGCGCGGGATGGGGATGTGCTCCTCCAGCGAATATTCGCGGGGAAAGACGTACCGATCGCTCTTGCCGCTGTCGAGGTCGTAGCGCAACACCGCGTTGAGGCCGAACTTGGAGTCGCTGTCATTGCCGCCGTTGCTGATGCCGGCTGTGTGGAAAAGCTGGCGGTTTCGCCGGGCTACAAATCGCGGATCGACGCGCGGGAATTCGACATCCTCCTTGAAGGACTCCTGGCGGATGGTGCCGCGTGCCGGGTCGATGACCACCTGGGTGGACAAGGAGTTGCCGGGATCGCCCATGCCGGCCACGTCCCCGCGCATCAGGGCGCGCATGGTCGCGGTCATCACATCGGCGCCCGGGTCGGAGCGCACGTAGTCGAAGCGGATCAGTCCGTCCTTGTCCTCCCAGGCATTGCCGAAGTGGAAGACGAATCCGGGCGGCAGCTCATACATCTTCCTGCGCGAGAAGTCGCCCTTCTCGACGGTCAGCACCCGCATCGGCGCGTCCTTCAGGATGTCGATCGCGTCGACAAACGAGCTCCCGGCACGCAGCTTCTCGATGTTCATGCGCATCGGCGGCAGCACGAAAACGAGATGGCGTTGCGACACCACGAAGTCATGGCACATCGCCACGTCCGGCGCCTTGATCACTTCCGCCTTGTCCAGCTTGCCGTCGGCACCGATTTGGTAGAGCGCGATGTGATTGTTGAACGCGCCGAAGTTCCACAGCGTGCCGTCAGGCTCCAGCTTCGGGTGGGCGGAAAAGGGCATGCCCTTCAGGTCGTCGCGCCAGGTGACCGTGCCGACCGTTGCCATGGTCTCAAGATTCATTTCATGCGCGGAACCCGCTTCGCAGAGCGCCAGCAGACGGCCGGCATGCACCAGCACATTGGTGTTGGCCGGATTGACCGCGTCCGGCCCGGTGATGGGCACCTTGACCTTGGCGGTCGTGCCAAAACCGGGATGCAGGAAGCGGCCTGCCGCCTCCTCAGACTTGAACTTGCGCGTGCGCACGAAGCGACCGCGGTGTGTCAGCCCCCGGTCGGTGAAGGCATAGGCCTGCACCATGCCGTCGCCATCGAACCAGTGGTGATAGCGCTGGCCGGCGCGCTCGAAGAGGGCGGGGCCGTTGCGGTGAAGGACACCGCGCAGGTCTCTGGGCAATCTCCCGTCAAAGGCGACCGGCCCGGCGTCGAGATCGGCAGCCACACCGGCAAAGGCAGCCAGCCAGCGATGCTGCTTCAGGCCGGCGCGGAAGCCGGCAAAGTATGCATCCTCCTCGGCGCGCGCCCAGGCGGGCAGCACGCCGGCACCGGTCAATCCGGCAGTCAGGACGCCTGTATTGAGCAGAAACTGGCGGCGATTCATGGCGCGCCTCAGCTCTTCAGTGTCATGACGGTGGTGGTGCCGCCAGCGGGCACTTTCACCTTGGCCTCGTCAAAGCTGGGCGGGCCGAACATGCCCATTGCATCCTTGGAGAATCCCCACGGCTCGGTGGGCATGCCCATCGCATTGCGCGCCATCTTCCTGTCCCCATCGATGTCATGGAAGGCGCTGAAGGCGTACTCACCTTCAGGCAGGTCCTTGAACACGATCACGGTTTTGCCTGTCGTGGCGACGGTGCCCTGCGCCTTGACCGCTTTCTTCATCCAGGTATCGGCCTTGTCGTAGAGGGCGACATAGACGCTGCCCTTGGCTTCGGTGATGCCCTGAATTTCGATGGTGAGTTCGTTTGCCAGTGCAGGGCCGGCAATGATCAGCAGGGCCGAGACAGCCGTACGCAGGGCGACACGGCGGGGGAGGCGGAAACACGGGGTGGTGTGCATGGCGATTACTCCAGGTCGGGTTGAACTGGAATGCACTGTGCCCGGATGGATCGCCCGGTTGGCGTGGATTGCGCTGAACGGCAGCTCGGCCGCGCGAATTGCTCAAATACGGCGTGAACGGCTTGCAGACGTCCCGCAGCCGGGCGGGTCGATCCTGGCTGCGGGAACCTTGGATGCCTCAACGCGTGCTGCGGGAGCTTATCGCCGCAGGTTGGCCGAGTCGTAGTAGCAGGTCTTCTGTACGCCCGGTGCCGGGTCGCTCCCGAATGATTCCGGCACGCAGTTGATGCCGTCGGTTGCCAAACGATACAGCCATTTGTTGCCAACGCCGTAGCTGACCGAACGCGTTCCGTTGAATCTGCAGAAATTGTAATCCTTGGCGCAGGCGACCCATTTGGGCGGATTGCCGGTCATGCCCGTCGAGGCGGCGGCCTGGATGTAGCAGGATTTGCGCATGCCCGGCGCCGGATCGCCAAAGACCTGGTTGGAGCAGCGAATGCCGCCCGTCACATTGCGCTTTGCCCATTGTTGTCCCGCGCCGTACTGCACGACAGCGGTGCCATTGACGTTGCAGTAACCGTCTTCCGTCGCGCATTGCACCCACTTCTGCGCGGCCGCGCTGCCAGCGCTCAACGCGACGCCGATCAACAGTACCTTCAAGATTCTCATGCGACACTCCCCATTTCCATGACTTTTCTGATTGAGTTGAAGCTGCATCTTGCGCAGCCTGCCTTTGCTACCCATCGTAGTTTATTCCGATGCATCGGTCCTGTGCGAAGAACGACGATCCGTTCCGTTTCGTTGACCGGCAGAGGCGCGCAGTAGAGCAGTACGACGGTTTACAATGCCATCCTGCTCCGACACTTCTGATGGCAGCCCTGCCGGGCGGGTGTAGTTCAATGGCAGAACGGCAGCTTCCCAAGCTGCATACGAGGGTTCGATTCCCTTCACCCGCTCCACTTCCTTCAGCCAAGCGATGCCCGCTGCGCGTTCCTCCGAAAAGTTGTTTGCTCCCCGACTCATCGCCTGGCACAAGACCCATGGTCGGCACGATCTGCCTTGGCAGAATACCCGGGACCCCTACCGCATCTGGGTCTCGGAAATCATGCTGCAGCAAACTCAGGTAGCAACCGTTATTCCTTACTACGAACGCTTCATGGCGCGCTTTCCGGACGTGCTGGCGCTGGCTGATGCCGACGAGAGCGACGTCCTGACGCACTGGGCGGGTCTGGGCTACTACGCCCGCGCCCGCAATCTGCATCGCGCGGCGCAGCAGGTGCGAGACTGCCATCGTGGGCGCTTTCCGTCTGACCGTGAGGCCATCGAAGCGCTGCCCGGCATCGGCCGGAGCACGGCATCAGCCATCGCCGCATTCGCCTTTGGCCAGCGCCATGCCATTCTGGATGGCAATGTGAAGCGGGTGCTGGCGCGCTGCTTCGGGTTGGAGGGCTTTCCGGGCGAACGGGCAGTCGAGACGGCCATGTGGACGCTGGCCGAATCCTTGTTACCGGCAGAGCGTGATGTGCCGGTCTACATCCAGGCGCAAATGGATCTGGGTGCGACGCTCTGCACCCGGGGCAAGCCGCGATGCGGGGACTGCCCGCTGGCAGACCTCTGCGTTGCCCGGCGCAAGGATCGGGTCCACGAATTGCCCACACCGCGTCCGGCCAAGGTCGTTCCCCGACGCGAGACCGCCATGCTCATCGTGATGGCGGGCCCGGATGTGCTCCTGGAAAAGCGGCCGCCGACGGGTGTCTGGGGTGGGCTCTGGAGTTTTCCGGAAACCGGCGTTGACGACGATCCCGTCGCCGTTGCGAATATTCGCATCGGCGTGCAGGGGCGACCCGGTGCCGCGCTGGATCCACTGCCGCACGGGTTCACCCACTTTCATCTCACCATTCATCCCCGGCTGGTGCATGTGCGGCGCAAGCCGGCGCGGGTCGCGATGCCGGGGCACATGTGGTTGCCGCTCGAGGACGCCCTCGAGGCCGCGATTCCGAAGCCGGTCAAGACATTGATTGAACGGCTGCTGGCCAAACCCGCCTGATCTGTTCGGGGCCCGACGGTCGGGCGGAGGTGTTCAGGTGACCAGCCGCTGATCCTTCAACACGCGGTGCACCACTTCCAGCCGCATGCGGGCGTCGGTGAGTTCCAGCATCTTCTGCTTGATGCGCGGGCTGATGGGCAGGATTTCGGTGATGCGAAAGCTGACCCAGGACGGGTCATCCATGCGGGCCTCGCCATGGTGGCGATCGCTGCCGATCTTCGCCAGCACGAGCGAAAGAAAGTTTCGGCAGGCGAGGAACTCGTCGCCCTGGGTGGGCGCATCGTCCTCGATGTTCTCGACAGTGCCGATGATGAGGCCGTTGTCATGGACCCGTGTGTCGAGCACGCGGAAGCGGCCACCACCCGAGGTGCGAACCTGCAGCACGCCGAGCTGTTCCATGTCCCAGTCCTCGATGCGCGCGAGGGTGCCGACTGACTCGGGCACGGCTGGCGCGCCCACTTCGCCGCCTTCGCGGATCAGGCACACCCCAAAGGGCGCCTGATTCTTCAGGCAGGCCTTGGCCATGTCCATGTAGCGCTGTTCGAATATTCGCAGGGGCAGGATGCCGTCCGGAAACAGCACGGTGCCCAGCGGGAACAGCGGCAATTCATACGGCTGCGCGGCGGCTGTCGCACCCAGCCCGGATGCGCCACCCATGGCGCCGACGGCGCCCAGAATTTTTTTCAGCATCAGGGTGTTCCCAGTTCCCGGTGACGCACCAACACCTGCTGGTTGCTGCCGAAGCGTTCAGCCAGCTGGTTCACGACATAGACGGAGCGGTGCTGGCCACCGGTGCAGCCGATGGCGATGGTGATGGCGTTGCGGTTGTCGTGGATGAATGAGGGCAGCCAGCGCAGGATGAAGGACGCCACATCGTCTATCAGCCGGTTCACGTTGAGATCTTCCTGGAGGAAGCGGACGACCGGCTCGTCGTTGCCGGTGAGCGCCTTGAGTGCCGGGTCATAGAACGGGTTGGGCAGGAAGCGCACGTCGAACACGAAATCCGCATCCGACGGTATGCCGTGCTTGAAGCCGAAGGACTCGAATGCGAGCGTGATGCGGCCCCGATCCAGCTTCAGCCAGTCCTTGATCCAGCCACGCAGCGTGTTGGGCGCCACCTCGCTGGTGTCCAGCCGATGCGCCAACTCGGCAATCCCGGCCAGCAGGCGGCGCTCCTCGGCGATGCAGGCGTCGATGCCGTTGAAGCGATCAGCCAGCGGGTGCGGGCGGCGCGACTCGGAAAAGCGCCGGGTGAGCGAGGCGTTGCCCGCTTCAAGAAAAACGACGCGGCAGTCGATGCCACGCTGGGTGAGATCGGCCAGCGTGGCGGGCAGGCTCTCCAGCGTCGAGGCCGAGCGCGCATCCACGCTCACGGCGACCTTGTCCGCCGACACCCACTCCAGCAACTGCGAGACGAGCGTGGCCGGCAGATTGTCGACGGCGAAATAGCCCGCATCTTCCAGCGCCTTCAGCGCGACACTCTTGCCGGATCCCGAGAGACCGCTGATGAGGATGAGTTGCATGGCCCGACTCAGTCCGACTCGTATGACTGGAACACGCCTGTGGCGTTGGGGTCGGCACCATCGGCCTCCGCGCGCATGGCAGCTTCATGCCTTTCCAGAAACTCGCGTGACGAGTCATAGCCGCGGGTCTGCAGGATGTAGTTGCGCACCGCCGCTTCCACCAGCACCGCAAGGTTGCGGCCCACGACCAGCGCAATGGTCACGGAGGGAATCTCCACGCCGAGCATGGTTTCCTTGCCCGAGGCTGCGGCCAGCCGGTTCAGGTTCTTCTGGTAGTCCTCGCCCGGACGTTCGAGGTTCACCACCAGCTTGAGTGTCTTCCGCGGCCGTACGGCAGTCTCGCCGAAGATCAGCTTGATGTTGAGCACGCCGAGCCCGCGCACTTCCAGGAAGTCGCGCAGCAGGGGCGGGCAGCGACCCTGCAGGGTCTCCGGACCGATCTGGTAAATCTCGACGACATCGTCGGCAACCAGGCCGGCACCCCGGCTGATCAGTTCCAGCGCCAGCTCGCTCTTGCCGATCGACGAATCGCCGCGGATGAGGACGCCGATGCCCAGCACGTCGAGGAACACCCCGTGCAGCGTGGTCACTTCGGACAATTCGCGCTGCAGCCAGGCGCGCAGCAGATTCACGAACTCGCGGCTCTTCTTCGCGCTGCCGATCAGCGCGACCTCATGCCGGTTTGCCGCGTCGCTGATGTATCCCGGCACATCGAGATCGTCCGCGACGATGGCGCACAGCGTTTCACCGCTGAAAAGTGTGTAGAGCGCCTCGCCGCGCTCGGCTGGCGCGAGATTTTCCAGGTAATCGATGTCGTTGGCGCCCAGCACCTGCACCACGATCGGATGAGTCAGGTTGAAGTGCCCGACCAGCCCGACGCCGGGTCGGTTCAGCGCATCTTTGGGAAAGGTGCGCCCGCCGCCCTTTTGACCTGCGATCCAGGTCAGCTCGAGCTTCTCGCGACGCTCGCTAAACAGCTGCTGAACGGACAGGCGGGGCATTGACGGCGCCGTAGGGAGACCACTGGACAAGCAACTGGTGCGCAGCCGCCGCATCGGGCGCGTTCAGCAATGCATCGCGAAAGGCCGGCTCGCTGAACATCTGGGCGAGTTCGGACAGGATTTCCAGGTGCTGTTCGGTGGCCTGCTCGGGCACGAGCATGGAGAACACCAGCCGGACCGGCGCGCCATCCGGCGCCTCGAAGGGCACACCCGAGGCGGTGCGCACAAAGGCGCAGCAGGTTTCCCGCAGTCCCTTGATGCGCCCATGCGGGATGGCCACGGCATAACCCAGTCCCGTGGATCCCAGTTTCTCGCGGGCAAACAGGCTTTCAAAGACGGTTGCCATGGCAACGCGCCTTTCGTTCTCGAACATGAGCCCGAGCTGCTCGAAAAGACGCTTCTTGCTGCTCACTTCCATGTCCAGGACCACCATGGCCGGCGGCAGCAGTTTGGTGATGAGATTCATGCCTTCAGGAGATGCCTTGACAGTTTGACTGCAGCCCTGCGCGAGACGGCGGGCATTCAGCTTGCGGGGTCTTGCGAATATTCGCGTGTTCCGGTCGGGCGCAGGACATTGAGAATTCGGTCGGGCGGACGGTTGAGGGTGGAAGGTGGCGGGTGCGCAGTGGGCTGTGGGCAGAGTCAGGCCGGCGGGCGACAGACGCGCCGCGCCGGCCCCGGATGCTACTGCGAATCCTGCTGCGGTGCGACGTGCTTCAGTCCAGTCCCGTGCTTGCCCAAGTGCAGCTTTTCCTTGTGCTTGATGATCTGGCGGTCGAGCTTGTCGACGAGCAGGTCGATCGCCGCATACATGTCGGAATTGCTGGACTCGACGAAGATATCCTTGCCTGACAGGTGCACATTGGCCTCGACGCGCTGATTCAGCTTCTCGACGGACATGATCATGTTCACGTCAATCACGTGATCGAAGTGTCGGTTTATTCGAGTCAGTTTGCTGGTCACGTAGTCGCGCAGTGCCGGAGTGATTTCGAGATGATGGCCCGTCATGTGAAGGTTCATACGCCAATCTCCTATTTGCGATTTACCGCCGTTGCCGGTTCCGCACATGCGGTCCCGGGTGCTGCCGAAGCCGGACGTTCCCGGTCACCCGTTCATGACCCTTTCGCCATTGTGGTGTCCGGCTCCATTTGAGACTCAAAGACTCTTGCGAAGGTTCGCTGGCTGAATCTGCATCGATTCCCGGTACTTTGCCACGGTCCGGCGCGCAACCACGATTCCCTGTTGCGCCAGGATATCGGCGATGCGGTTGTCTGACAGGGGTTTCTTGCCGTCTTCCGCGCCGACCAGCTGCTTGATGAGCGCGCGAATGGCCGTGGCCGAACACGCCCCGCCTGTGTCGGTCGAGACCGAGCTTCCGAAAAAGTACTTCAACTCGAACAGTCCGCGCGAGGTCAGCATGTACTTCTGTGTGGTCACGCGTGAAATGGTGGATTCGTGCAGCCCCACCTGGTCAGCAATCTCGCGCAGGACGAGCGGCCGCATGGCCACTTCGCCATGCTCGAAGAAGTGCCGCTGACGATCCACGATTGCCTGGGTCACACGGAGAATGGTGTCGAAGCGCTGCTGGACATTCTTGATCAGCCAGCGGGCTTCCTGCAGCTGGCCTGCGAGGTTCTTGCCGGCGGTGTCGCGGCTGGCCTGCAAAATATCGGCATACATCTTGTTGATGCGGAGCTTCGGCATCGCATCCTGATTCAGCATGGCCGTCCATTTGCCGTTGACTTTCTTCACCAGCACGTCGGGCACGACGTAGCGCACATCGCCCTGGCCAAAATTGCGCCCGGGCTTCGGGTCGAGGGTGAGAATGAGCTCGCGAACCTGCTTAAGCTCGGTTTCATCGCAGGAGAGCAGGCGTTTCAGCTTGTTGAAGTCCCGTGCGCCCAGCACGTCCAGATGGCTCGATGCCAGCTTGAGTGCAAGGTCACGTCCCGGCAGGTCTTCCGGCAAGGCCTTCAGCTGAAGAATGAGGCATTCGGCGAGATTGCGGGCGCCCACGCCGGTCGGTTCAAGGTTCTGCACATGCTTCAAGGCGATGGACAGATCATCGGGTTCGACGTCTTCCAGTTCCTCGATGACCATTGCATGCAGCTCGGCCAGATCCTGGGTGCAATAGCCGTCCTCGTCGAGGTGGGCAATGATCAGACCGGCCAGCTCCCGATCCCGCTGCGGAAGGGGAATCAATTGAAGCTGCTGCAGCAGATGTTCCTGAAGAGTCGGCTCTGCTGCGGCGAGCTGGTTGAACTCGCCATCCTCGCCGTCCTCACCACCTGGGCGACTGCGCATCACGCCGAAGCCGTCATCGCTGCCGCCGAAATCGGGCGATTCCTGATTGGAGGCGTCGTGGTCGGGCCCGGATTCGCTGGCGCTGCTGCTGGTGCTGCCGGACGCGGATGTCTGCGGCGGGGCGCCGTTCATCCCGAGGGGCACATCATCCCCGGGGATGTCGATCCGTTCCAGCAGGGGATTGTCGGTGAGATAACGCTCGAGTTCCTGGTTCAGCTCGACCGTGGACAGCTGCAACAGCTTGATCGACTGCTGCAGCTGTGGCGTCAGCGTCAGGTGCTGGGACAGCTTGAGCTGTAGGCTGTGTTTCATTGAGCGGGAGCGAAAGAAAGTGAATGCCCCGTCTAAGCATTACAGACGGAAATTCTCCCCCAAATAGACTTTTCTGACGGTTTCATTATAGATGATTTCCTCCGGCTTCCCGAAGGCGAGAACGGCGCCCTGATTGATGATCCAGGCGTGGTCGCAGATGCCCAGCGTCTCGCGCACATTGTGGTCGGTGATCAGTACACCGATGCCGCGATTCTTGAGGAACTTGATGATCTGCTGGATATCGAGCACCGCGATCGGATCCACGCCGGCAAACGGCTCATCCAGCAGGATGAAGCGCGGGTCGACTGCCAGTGCACGGGCGATTTCCACCCGGCGACGCTCGCCGCCGGACAAGCTGATCGCCTGATTATTGCGCAGATGGTCGATGTGCAGCTCTTCCATCAGCGCGTCGCGCCTCGACTCGACTTCCTCCGGCGACAGGTCCTGCAGTTCGAGGACCGCCTGAATGTTCTCCGCCACCGTCAGCTTGCGGAAGATCGAGGCCTCCTGCGGCAGATAGGACAGCCCCATGCGCGAGCGCTTGTAGATCGGCATGTGGGTCACATCCCGGCCATCCAGCTGGATCGAGCCTCCATCGGCGGGCACCAGCCCGACAATCATGTAGAAGCAGGTCGTCTTGCCCGCGCCGTTTGGCCCCAGCAGTCCTACCACTTCGCCACTTTTCACGCTCAGTGAAACGTCTTTGACCACTTCGCGCTTGCGATAGCGCTTGTGCAGATGGCGCGCCTCCAGCACGCTCGTGGAGGGCGCCGGGGAATCCGGACGGGCTGTCGCGGTGTCGGGGAGTCGCTGGTTCATCAGGCGCGTTCGGAGGGTTGTCGCATCAACGCGCAGGGGTTGCGCTCTTCTTCGCGCACGGGTCCTTGCCCGATTCGCGCGGCTGCAGCACCATGCGCACCCGGCCGTCCGCCGTTCGGGTGCCGCCGCCCTGGACCTCGAACGCTTCGGTGACCGTGTTGTAGAGAATGACCTCGCCGGTCAACTCATTTTCGCCGGTCTTGATGCGCGCCTTGGTGATCAGTTTCAGGCTGTCCTTCGACTCGTCGAATTCAACCCGTTCCGCCTGGGCTTCAATCCATGCGTCGCAGCCCTCACGCTTTTGCCGGACGGTGACCGGCGTGCCAGTCACGAAGCCGGATTTCTGCCCGGCGCTGTTCTGGCGAACCTCGCCCCGCTGGGCGGAGATGCGAAGTGTGCCTTGCTCGATGGATACGTCACCTTCGATCGTGGCCACGTTCTGGCCGTCGAGCTTGCCGGTCTTGCCCAGGATGACCATTTCCTTGCTTCGGTCAGCCTTCTCAGCGTGCGCTGCCGGCATGAAGACAATCGTCAACACTGCGACCCAGTGCAAGCTTGATCGGATGGACTGTTTGGTATTCATCTGCCTTCATTGCTCCTTCTTGATGCATAGACAGCGCGAATGTTGCGAAGATCGACCACTCGCGTCTTGGTGTTGAGCGTGAATGCTGACGCTGTCATGTCGATGTCGCGGCTCCTGAAGACGACTGGCGCGTCGGACTGGACCAGGTTCTCTTTCGGCTGTGCCGTCAGCTTGTCCGTGGTCAGTGTCCAGGCAGGCGAAGTGTTCGTCGCGTCGGCGTTCATCACCACGTTGCCTTCCATTACCACCAATTCGCCTTCCTGCGTGACCGTTCCACCATCTGCAGTGACGCGAATGGTCGGCTGATCCGCAGATCGCGTTTCGAAGGATACCTGCTCAAGGCGGGACGTGTCGCCGGTGGGATAATGCGTCATCTTTCTGGCGTTCAGTCGATATCGTATTGATCCATCCGGCGCCATCTTGCTCGCATTGAAGTTGTCGATGATCACGTCTGGCTCGTTGCTCGCGGCAGTGCTCGGACGATATGCTTCGGCGCGTACCTGACGCTCCAGCCAGAATGTGAGTGCGACCAGTGCCAAGAGTGCGGCGAGTGGCAGCAGCAGCGTGGCGCGCATAGGGCGGTCTCAGGCCAGGTAGCGCCGCTGCAGCGCGTCAAGCCGGCCCTGGGCTGTCAGAATGAAGTCACAGAATTCGCGCGCAGCGCCGAATCCTCCGTGAGCGGCTGTCACCAGATGGACGTGCTCTCGCACGAACAGCGGCGCTGCGGGCACCGCGGCCGCGAAACCACAGCGTGACAGGATGGGCAGGTCAACGACATCGTCTCCGATGGCGCCGACGGCTTCGTATGCAAGCCCCAGGCTCTTCAGCAGGGACTCATAAGCCGAGCGCTTGTCATGGATTCCCTGGAATACGTGCGAAATGCCGAGTTCCTTCATCCTCCGGCCTACTGCCGCGCTCTCGCGACCGGAGATGATGGCGACCTCGATTCCGGACTGCATGAGCATCTTGAGTCCATGGCCATCCAGCGTGTTGAACCGCTTCATGGCCTCGCCCGAATCTGTAAACAGCAAGCTGCCATCCGTCAGCACGCCATCGACATCGAAAACTGCGAGTTTGACCTCCGCGGCACGCTGCCGCGCTGCGTCCCGCATGCTGTCAGCGTTCATACCACCCCCGCCTTTAGCAAGTCATCAAAGGTGATTGCCCCGACAAGCTCGCCATCCGGCAGCGTCACCAGCAGACGTCCGCTGACATGGTGGGACTGCATGATGTGCACGGCCTCGGTCGCAAGCTTGTCCGGCCCGATGGTTCTCGGTGACCGGGTCATGACCTCCGCCACTTTCAGCGCCTTGAGATTGTCATGCTTTTCCCAGGTACGGCGAAGATCGCCATCGGTGAAGACGCCGAGCATGTGGCCGCGGGCATTGACAATGGCGGTCATGCCGATGCCCTTGCGCGACATTTCGAATATGGCGTCAGTGAGCGAGGCATCCTCGCCAACTTTGGGGAGTTCGTCCCCCTGGCGCATGACGTCGCGGACGTGCACCAAGAGGCGACGACCCAGCGCGCCGGCGGGGTGGTGCGACGCAAAGTCCTCTGACGTGAAGCCGCGCGAATTCAGCAAGGCCATCGCCAGCGCATCCCCCAGGGCCAGCGTCGCGGTGCTGCTGGATGTGGGGGCCAGCTCCAGCGGACACGCCTCTTTCTCGACGGCTGCATCAAGATGCACATCCGCATCGCGTGCCATTGAGGAGGCTGGCTTGCCGGTGATGGCGATGATGCGGGTTCCGCGACGCTTCAATGCGGGATAGATGCGCAGAATTTCGTCCGACTCCCCAGAATACGAAATGGCGATCACCACGTCAGCGCCGGTGATCATGCCAAGGTCGCCATGGCTGGCCTCGGCGGGATGCATGAAGAAAGCCGGTGTGCCGGTGGAAGCCAGTGTGGCGGCGATCTTGTTGCCAATGTGGCCGCTCTTCCCCATACCTGTCACGACCACGCGACCGCCGTCCTCGGTGATGGTCAGAACCAGATCGTGCGCCGCCACGAAACTCGCATCCAGCCGCTCGGCAAGCGTCTTCACCGCGTCGGCTTCAATGCCGAGGACTTCCCTCGCAAGGCGCAGGGTTTCTTCGGCGCCGCTAGCGCTTTCCGGTGAAGGGGTGGATGCCATGGTCTGATTATAAGTCGAGCGGACGTTGGACTCGCGCCACGATCGGGCTTTTGTTCCGGGCAGGAATGGGATTGCCGTTCTGGGACTGATGCTTGTCATGCTGGATTGCGCAAACTTCGATTACAGTCGAGGCATGCATGACTCACTGAACATCACGCTGATCCTTCTGACCACCGCCGTCCTGGTGGTCGTGTTGTTCCGCCGGATCAACATGCCGGCCATTCTGGGTTACCTGATGGTCGGGGTCATCATCGGCCCGCACGCACTGGGCTGGGTGCCCGATACGGCTGAAACCCGCTATCTGGCCGAGATCGGCGTCGTGTTTCTCATGTTTTCGATCGGCCTCGAATTCAGTCTTGCCCAGCTCATGACCATGCGCAGACTGGTGCTCGGATTGGGTGGGGCGCAGGTGAGTCTCACCATGATTGTTGCGCTGGCGATCGGCATGGCGGCGGGGCTGAACTGGCAGGCCAGCCTGATTCTCGGGGGTGTGGTGGCAATGTCCTCCACGGCGATCATCAGCAAGGTGCTCTCCGATTCCCTCCAGCTCCATTCCGCGCACGGGCGGCAGATCATGGGTGTGCTGCTGTTCCAGGATCTTGCCGTCGTGCCGCTGCTGGTGCTCATTCCGGCACTGGCGCTGCCGGCGGACGCCATGGCGGCGGCCGTGTCGCTCGCGCTGCTCAAGGCGGCGGTGGTGCTGACCCTCATCCTGTTCGTGGGCCAGCGCGTGATGCGGCCGCTGTTCACCGTGATCGCGGCGCAGAAATCGTCGGAGCTGTTCGTGCTGGCCGTGTTGCTGGTGACCCTTGGCCTCGCCTGGGTGACCGAGCTGGCGGGGTTGTCCCTGGCGCTCGGCGCATTCATGGCCGGCATGCTCATTTCCGAGACGGAGTATCGGTATCAGGTCGAGGATTACATCAAGCCCTTCCGCGATGTCCTGCTGGGCCTCTTCTTCGTCACCATCGGCATGCTGCTGGACATGGCGGTCATTGTTGATCGCTGGATCCTGGTGGCGCTGGTCCTGCTGGCGCTCGTCACATTGAAATTCTTTATCATCTTCGCCTTGTCGAGATTCTTTGGCAGCGATCGCGCTGTGGCAATGCGCAGCGCCCTTGCCTTGGCGCCGGCAGGAGAATTCGGGTTCGTGCTGTTGTCCCTGGCGGGCGGCGTCCGGCTGCTTGCGCCCGACACGCTGCAGGTCGTTCTGGCGGCGATGCTGATTTCCATGCTGGCAACCCCGCTGATCCTGATCAACACCGAGCGCATCGTCCTCAAGTTCAGCGCCGGTGAATGGGACATGCGGGCCATGGCCCTGCATGATCTCTCGGTCAAGAGCATGGCCACCCGGGGGCACGTCATCATTTGTGGGTATGGTCGATCCGGGCAAAGTCTTGCCCGATTCCTGGAAAAGGAAGACATTCGCTCCATCGCGCTCGATTCCGACCCGCAGCGGGTGCGTCAGGCGGCTGCCGCCGGTGAATCCGTGGTCTTTGGGGATGCCGGACGCCGTGAGGTCCTGACCGCAGCCGGCCTGCCCCGGGCAGCCGCGGTCGTGGTCAGTTTTGCCGATACGGCGCGCGCTCTGAGCATCCTGTCTCACGTGCATGCCTTGCGTCCCGACATCCCGGTGATCGTGCGCACGTTTGATGACACCGACATCGACGTCCTCCGCAAAGGGGGCGCCACGGAGATCGTTGCAGAGGTGGTCGAGGGTTCACTCATGCTCGCCACGCAGACCATGCTGCTGCTGGGCTCGCCGCCCAATCGGGTGCTGCGCCGCCTGCGCGAGGTTCGGGGAGAGCGCTATGAGTTCATGCGGGGATTTTTCCCGGGAGCCACGGATGTCGACGATCCGGAGTTCGACAGTTCGCAGCCGCGTCTGCAGTCATTTATGCTCGAAGAGGGCGCGGCCGCCGTGGGCAAGACTATCGCCAAGCTGGATCTTGATGCGGCGCATGCGCGTATCACCGCAGTCCGCCGGCGCGGTGTCCGCCATGTCAACCCCGCCGGCGAATTCCTGCTTGAAGCCGGTGACGTGCTGATCGTAGCCGGCACGCCCGAAGCGCTCGGCAAGGCTGAAATTGCGTTGCTGCAGGGCGCCTGAAGGATCGCCCGGTGCGGGTGGGGGCTCGCTCATCGTTTGTTGGTGGCAATAAAAAAGGCTCGCAATTGCGAGCCTTTCGGATTGCTGTGCTGCAGAATCAGAGCGACATGCAGACCACATAGGAGTCGCTGTCGGTCGGAGTCGCCACGGCAGCGGTTGGAGCGCTTACCAGCGCTGAACGCACGGAGCCGGTATTGCCGACGCCATCATCCAATTGAGTGTCTAGCTGCTTGGCGAACTTGCCCAGGATGCCGGTCGTGCAGATGAAGTAGGTTCCTGTCATGCCAGTGATCTGGGTCGTGCTGCTGATGCCGATGCGCCCGCCGTCGGCGTTCTTGGGCACGTACTCTGCGCCGTCCGCGCAGTTGGCTGCGGTCGGACCGGGGAAGAAGCCGGCCAGGCGCATGTGCTGCCAAACAAGGCAGGACTCGTCCGTGGCTGTGGTTGAGTTCCAGTTGCCATTGATCTGGGCGTTGCCGATGGTGCCGGCGGGTGTGGTGGCTGCGGTAGCGCCACTGACGGCAGTCGCGGCGGCGGCATGATCGCCCGGAATCGCCTTGTAGCGGTCCTGATAGCCGTAAAGGGCCGCCTGAATGTTGCGGAAATCGTTGGCGAAGGCCTTCACCTTCGCGCTGTTGATCAATTCCTGGCCTTTGAGCACGCCGCCAAGAAGCAGGCCGATGATGACCAGCACGATGGCGATTTCGACAAGAGTGAAGCCTGACTGTTGGGATTTCATGATGTTCTCCGCTGGACTTTATAAGGTGCTTTTAAACAACATACCAAACGTCATCCCCATGCAAATAAACGCGATGGCAATGTCGTAGTAACCGGATGACAACTCGAGCCGTTTCATATCCTGCTCCCGCAACTGATTGTCTTGACACACTCTGAGCAATGCCTGTGCCAAATTCTTTAACTCTATGTTATGTAATGGAAAATAGTCGGTTTCAGATCCCTCGAGGTGGAATTGTACTAGGGGATTGTCCGAGGCCCCGAACAGCTTGTTCGAAATTTCGACAGCGCCTCGATCAAGCGACCTTCTGCCCAGCGCCAAAACAATCCGGCAATATGTCCGAATTGCCTGCCTGGTAGCACCAATGCCCACTCCCGATCCCTTGCGCGGCCTCGCAACTGCGCCACGCGCTGCCGCAGCGTCGGCACAGCCGTCCGGTGTGCAATCGCTTCAGCGGCACCGCCGCTGGATCATCTTGCTCATGCTCCTCGCCCTTCACGCTGCCTTGATCGTGGAGCCCGGGAGCGCCTATCAGCGAGTCTGGTTGCTGGTTCATTTCGGCCTCTTTCTCATATGGCAGCCCTTTGTTGCCACGGACGAGGAGCTGCAGATCTTCGCCGTACTGCTCATCTTCCTCATCACCGGTGTGACGCTGTTCTTTCTGCCCGGCTGGCTGATCGCCGCCTGGCTCGCCATCCTGATCGGCATCCTCGGCGGCAAGGTGTTCACCCAGAAGGCGAACGAACGCTCCCGCTTCTACCTCGTCTGCGCCTTCTACCTCTTTGCGATGCTGCTCCTCTGGGCGATTCCCGTCCTGTTGCTTAATTTGGGCACGCTGCCGGCGGGATTGGCTGTTTTGGCTGGTGCGGCAGTGCCGACAGTTCTGCTTCTACTGTTGGTACTCCCGGTGAGTGTGGAAGACGAAGGCGGGCAGCAGGTCTTCGATTTCTTCTACAGCATGTTCGTCTTCCAACTGGTCGGTGCACTGGCACTGGGCAGCGTGGCACTCATGCGCCTAACCGGAAACGACTACTTTTCTGCCCTGATGCTGACGGTGCTGGGCTTCTCCGTCGCGCTTTTCGTGCTGGCGGTGCTGTGGGGGCCGCGAGCGGGTTTTGGTGGATTGCGTACCTACTTCTCCCGCTACCTGATGACAGTGGGCATGCCGTTCGAATTGTGGATGCGGCGGATCGCTGAACTCGCCGAAACGGATCTCGACCCATCCGGCTTCCTGTCATCGGCTATGGCGGAGACCTCACGCATGCCCTGGGTGCGGGGTGCTCGCTGGGTGTCGCCGGACGGCGAAGGCTCCTTTGGCATCAAGACCGAAAATGCCGCCAAATTCCAGTATCACGACCTCGAGATCGAGTTCCATACCGAGATCTCGCTGTCGCCTGCCCTGTTTCTGCACGTGCGGCTGCTGGCACAGGTGATCGGCGAATTCTACGAGGGCAAGCGGCGCGAGCAGGCGCTGAAGCAGAACGCCTATCTCCAGGCCGTGCATGAAACCGGTGCCAAGCTGACGCACGACATCAAGAATTTGCTGCAGACATTGTTCGCGCTGACGTCGGCCAGCATGATGAAACAGTCGGCCGGCAATCCCGATGCCTATCAGGCCTTGATGGAACGGCAGCTGCCCCACCTCACCAAGCGCCTGCAGACCACGTTGGACAAGCTGCACAACCCGGAAGTGGCAGAGCATGCGCCGCCAATGCCTGCGGCCGACTGGTGGCAGGACGCTCGCCAGCGGCATGATGATCCGCGCATCCGGTTCGAGTGTTCGGCCCCGATTGCCGATGTCATTCCCACCGGCCTGTTCGACAGCATGCTCGACAACTGTGTCGAGAACGCGCTGCGCAAATCAGGCGCGCCCGCTGTGGGCATCACCGTGCGCATGTTCGAGACAGAGGCAGCCCCGGCGCTATCCGTGACCGATACCGGCAACCCGGTCCCCGCGGAGGTGGTGCGCAATCTTTTCATCGCACCGCTTGGCGCAGGTGGGGCGGCCGGTGGCGGGCTGGGCATCGGGCTCTTCCAGGTTGCCAGACAGGCCCGGCTTGCCGGTTATGACCTGGTTCTGGCGAACAATGATCCGGGCAACGTGTGTTTCACCCTCTGCCGCGTCGGGTCCGGGCAGCACCGACTTGGCATCTGACTGGCGGCGTCGGATCGATGCGCGAAAGCCACATCCGATGCGCGGCAGGCTGCGTAAGGTGGCGGGGAGTTCAGGCCGGCCACCGGGCCGGCCATGACCTCCTGGACATCAGGAGAACGCCGGCATGCTGGGAACCGTTACTGCAGAGTGGCTGTACACCATGAATGAACCGACCAAGCCTGCCAGCACGCGCAAACATCGCCCGGTCAGCGACGATGCGCCGAGCCGGACGGCGGCGAGCCTGTCGGCGGTCGCGGCCGCCACGCGTCGGCAAGACGCCACGCCCACTGCGGTGGACGACGGAGAAGAGGATGTGCGTCTGCGTGCCTGGGTGACGGCCATGATCGGACGTGATCAGCGTGCGCTGGGCAGCCTTTACGACGCGACCTGCGCCCGGGTGCACGGGGTGATCCTGCGCATCGTTCGTCGCGCCGATCTGGCCGAGGAGGTGTTGGCAGACGTTTATCACCAGGCGTGGCGCGAGTGTCATCGCTATGATCCGACGCGCGGCAAAGTCATCGCCTGGCTGCTCATCATTGGCCGCAGCCGCGCGCTGGATGCGCTGCGGCGCGCCGATGACGCAGTCAGCCACCCTTCGCCCGAGGACCTCCTGGCACCCGAAGCGCTGGTCGACAGCGACCGGGACCCGTTGGGCCTGCTGGACGCGGCGCGCGGCAACGGCATGTTGCACGCGGCACTTGCGGCGCTGACCGCCACCCAGCGGCAACTGATCGCGCTGGCGTTCTTCAAGGGCCTGTCCCATGACGAAATCGCCGCGCACACCCGCCTGCCGCTGGGTTCGGTCAAGACCCACATCCGCAAGGCCCTGCTGCAGCTGCGCGACACGCTTGCCGATCCACGCGACATCGACTGAACGACTGAACGACTGAAAGACACCTATGCCAGTCAGCAAATCCCGCGCAACGCGGAAACCATCCTTGCCCTCCGCAGAGCAGCCCGTTCTGCCGGACCGCCTCGTGGCCGAGCTTCTCGCAGCGTCCACGTCGACTGATGACTTGCAGGCGCGTGCCGCACAGCGGAGAGCCCGGCAGCAGCTCATGCGGCGGATTGCCACCGAGACCGGGGCTGCAACCCATACCGTTCGCATGGCGGATGCCGCCTGGCAGCCTTGCCTGCGCGGCGTCGAGCGCATGGTGGTCAATGAGTCCGGCCCGGTGCATACCTGGCTCCTCAGGCTGGCACCCGGTGCCAGCCTGCCTGCCCACGCGCATGATCATGGCGACGAGGAGAGCTTCATCCTTTCCGGAAGCTGCCTGCTCGATGGCGAGCCGCTTGGCGCGGGCGACTATCACCATGCACCGGCCGGCTCCCGCCATGATCGTCTGGTCAGCGAAACCGGTTGCATGCTGTGGCTGCGCCTGCCGGCTGAGCAGGCGCGCGCCATGATGCCCGCAGCAGCCAGATAGTTCCCGACAAATCAGCGGAATTTCTTCCGGTTTCCCCTAGGCGCTCCTTGAGCCCTGCGCTAGAATCTTTGGCGAATCCGGGTCGGGCGCGCGTGCTGTTTTGCATGGATGCGTGCGGGCCGGGTGACACAGGGTGACATTTGCCCAGATTGCCCAGAACAATTACCGGAGGAATCCATGAAATTGAAAGCACTGCTGGTTGCCGCAGCCGCGCTGGCCTTTGCCACCGTCACGACTGCGCAAACCTATCCCACCAAGCCTGTGACCATTGTTGTGCCGTTCGCGGCCGGCGGTCCCACCGACACCGTGACCCGTCTGGTCGCGCAGAACATGTCCAAGACCCTAGGCCAGACCGTGCTGGTGGAAAACGTCGGCGGCGCTGGCGGCAACCTCGGCAACGAGAAGGTCGCCAAAGCGGCACCGGACGGCTACACCTTGCTGCTGATGCACATCGGCATCTCCACCAGCGCCACGCTGTATCGCAACCTGCGCTACAACGCGATGACGGATCTGGAGCCCATCGGCCTCGTCACCACGGTGCCCATGACGCTGATCGCCAAGAAGGACTTCCCGCCGAACAACATGAAGGAGCTGGTGGACTATGTGAAGGCCAACAAGGCCAAGGTGTCCTACGCCAACGCCGGTGTGGGCGCGGCGTCCCACCTCTGCGGCATGCTGTTCATGTCCACCATCCAGACGGACCTGTTGACCGTTCCTTACAAGGGCACCGGCCCGGCCATGAACGACCTCCTGGGCGGCCAGGTGGACTTCATGTGCGACCAGACCACCAACACCACCTCCCAGATCAAGGGCGGCAAGGTCAAGGTGTATGGCGTGACCAGCAAGGCTCGTGTGGCCTCCCTGCCGGACGTGCCGACCATGGCTGAAGCCGGCTTCAAGGATTTCGAAGTGGGCATCTGGCACGGCATGTGGGCACCGAAAGGCACGCCGAAGCCGGTCATCGACAAGCTGACGGCCGCACTCAACACCGCGCTCAACGACGCCGAGATCGCCAAGCGCTTCGGCGACCTGGGCACGGCGCCGGAACCGGCTGACCGTCGTGGTCCGGAAGTGCTGCGCGCACATCTCAAGGCAGAGATCGAGAAGTGGCGTCCCATCATCCAGAAGGCGGGTGTGTACGCCGACTGAGCGCCGACTGACAGCGAATATTCGCAAGCGCTGCAGGATTTCGACAACGCCCGGTTCGCCGGGCGTTGTTGTTTCCGGGCCACGGTTAAACTAGCGCCATGCCACGCAAACCTGTTGCCAACGCCCCCGCCACGCCGGAGCGCAGCGGCTTTTTCCAGAACACCATCGCCCTCGTCTATGACTTCGATGGCACGCTCTCGCCGCAGCCCATGCAGGAGTACACCGTGCTGCCCAAGATCGGCGTCGAGCCCGCCGTGTTCTGGAAGCGGGTGAATGAAGAGGCGCGCGCCACCGAGTCCGACCAGATGCTGGTCTACATGCGCCACATCGTCGAAGCGCTGGAGGACCGGAAGGTGCATGTCCGCCGCGAGGACTTCGCGAAAATGGCCAAGGCCGTCCGCTATTTTCCCGGCGTGGAAAGCTGGTTCGGGCGGGTGAACGCCTACGTCAAGGCCAAGAGTGGCGGGCGCATCAAGCTCGCGCATTACCTCATCTCCGCCGGGCAGAAGGAAATCCTCGACGGCGTGTCGATCAAGAAACACTTCAAGCGCATCTACGCCAGCGAGTATCACTTCGATCATCACGGGCGCGCCACCTTCCCCAAGATCCTGGTGACCGACACGATGAAGACCCAGTTCCTGTTCCGCATCAACAAGGGGCGCGAGGCCATCACCGAATCGATCAACGAGCACATGGCCGAGGCGCTGAGGCCGATTCCGTTTTCGAACATGATCTACATCGGCGACGGCATGACCGATGTGCCGTCGATGGCGCTCACCAAGAAGAACGGCGGCCACACCATCGCCGTGTTCGAAGAGGGCGAGGAGAAGTCGCTGGCCACCTGCCGCAAGCTGCTGGATGCGGGCCGCGTCGACTTCATTGCCCCCGCCGACTATGGCGCCAAGGGCAAGCTCTACAAGCGGGTCGAGCTCCTGCTCGACTCCATCATCGCCGGCATCGCCTGCGCCCAGGAAGTCCACGTCTGCAAGCGCGAGTATGGCGGCTAGGACTCCGCGCAAGACGGCTTCGGCAGCACCGGTCTCGAGCGCGAATATTCGCCCTGCAGTTCCGGCCGGCAGCCTGACCTTCCGCCTGCTGAAGGAATTGGCCACAGGCGGCTTCCAGTCCGGCACGGTACTCGCGGAAAAGCTCGGCGTGTCGCG
Source organism: Burkholderiales bacterium (assembly GCA_033764435.1). Classification (GTDB taxonomy): domain Bacteria; phylum Pseudomonadota; class Gammaproteobacteria; order Burkholderiales; family Usitatibacteraceae; genus JAEUMY01. Next base: position 104,981 of record JANRIX010000010.1, on the reverse strand, counting down.
CAGTGCAGTCTCCGACGCATTGAAGGACGTCGAGGACCACTTCGGGATTGCGCTCTTCCGCGTGCAGAAGAAGGGCTACAAGCTGCCCGAGCCCATCGAGTTTCTCGATCCCGTCGAGATCGGTCGCCACCTGGGTGCCGAGGCGGCGGCGCGCATCAAGCTCGATCTTCGTGAGGAAGCGACGTCCACCAATTCCCTGCTCATGGATCGCGCCGAGACGGCCGCCAATGGCACCGTGCTCATCGCCGAACATCAGACGGCCGGCCGCGGACGCCTGGGCCGGGCGTGGCAATCCTGCCTTGGTGGCGGCCTCACGTTTTCCATCCTCTGGCGTTTTCCGGGCGGTGCGGGCAGCCTGGCCGGCCTGTCGCTCGCGGTGGCGGTGGCGGTGCTGCGCGGGCTCAGGGCGGCGCGCGTGCCCGGGGTCGAGGTGAAGTGGCCCAACGATCTCATCTCCGGCTTCCGCAAGGTGGGTGGCATCCTCATCGAGACCCAGGGCGACATGTTGGGGCCGTCCACTGCGGTCATCGGCATCGGGCTCAACTTCCGCCTGCCGGATGAGGTGAAGGACCGCATCGACCAGCCGGTCGCGGATCTGGTGTCGCTGGCGCCGGGTGCATCGCGCAATCGCGTGTTTGCGGAAGTGCTGAAGGCGCTGGTCGCCGTGCTGGAGGAGTTCGAGCGCGAAGGCTTCGCTCCGTTCCGTGCCGAGTGGGATGCGGCCCACGCTTACCAAGGTCGTCCGGTGCGCGTGCAGCGGCCGGGTGAACCGGAAATGGCGGGCGAGGTCGAGGGCATTGCCGGTGACGGCGCGCTCCTGGTGCGCGTCGGCCTCCTCGTGCAGCGGCTCAACTCCGCCGAAATCAGCCTGCGGCTGCCCAAGACATCGGCCAACACATCAGCCAAGACATGAGCCAAGCCACGAGACCCGAACCCGACCTCCTGGCCATCGACGTCGGCAACACGCGGGCGAAGGGCGGCTGGTTTGCTGACGGCAAACTCGTTCGGCATGAAGCCTGGCGCACCGAAGACGTGGTGCGAATATTCGCAAGCGAGGTGCCGCCGCAGGTGATTGCGTCCAACGTTGCCGGGCCGCATATCGGCGCGCAGATCATGGAGCAATGCGCGTTGAATGGCGTGGCCCTGCATGTGATCCGCTCGCTGCCCGAGCAGTGCGGCGTGGTGAACGGTTACCGCGACCCCGGTCAGTTGGGCACCGATCGCTGGGCAGCGCTGGTCGCTGCGCGCGCAGTGCAAGAGGGGCCCTGTCTGGTGGTGGTGGCCGGCACCGCGACCACCATCGACATGCTGCATCCCGATGGTCGCTTTCTGGGTGGCCTCATCGTCCCCGGGCTCAGCCTGATGCGCCAGTCGCTCAATCGCGGCACCGCCCAATTGCCCGACATCGAGGGCGCCATCACCCCGTTTCCGGCAAGCACGCCGGAAGCGATCGCCAACGGTGCGCTGCAGGCCACGCTGGGCGCCATGGATCGCATGCGGGCGGTCTTGCGCGAGGCAGCGGGTGCCGAGCCTCGCATCCTGCTTTCCGGCGGCGCCGGGCCGGTGCTGCAACCCCACGTCGAGGTGGAGTGCGTAGTCGAGTGGCGCGAGCATCTGGTGCTGGAAGGCCTCGCGCGAATTTCGCGGGAAGCCTTCCGCTAGAATGCGGCTTCTCCTGTAGGCCACCGTCCATGCGCTTTCTGTTTTTCCTCCTGCTCGTCATCAATGCCGCCTTTGGCGCGCACCTGTGGCTTTCGCACGCAAAGGGTGCGACGGAGGATCCGGGCAAGCGTGAGATCAATCCCGATGCAATGAAGATCGTCGCCATCGCCGACCCGAAAGTGGCGGCCAGCACGGCCGCGCGCGTCAACGCGGCGAAGCAACTGGCCGAGAGCGTGGCGGCAGGGGCCTGCATCGAATTCAGCGTCAAGTCCGCCGATGCGGAGAAGGTGCAGAAGTCGCTGGCGGAGCTCAATCTGGGCGATCGACTCAGCGAGCGCAAGCTGGAGGAAGTGAATCGCTGGTGGGTGTTCATCCCGCCCGCCAGTACGCGCGCGGCGGCAGACAGCCAAATCACCAGCCTCAAGCGCCAGGGCGTGAAGGACATTTCGTTGCAGGCCGACAACGGTATCTCGCTCGGCGTGTTCAGCTCCGAAGAAGCGGCGGCGAAAGTGCTGGCCGACGTGCAGGCGAAGGGTGCCAAGAACGTGCAGAAGGCGCCGCGCTCCAGCCTGGTGACCGGCCAGGTCTTCACCGTGCGCGAGCCGGATACCCAGCTGGTGGCGCGCTTCACGCTCCTGTCGGCGGACATGCCGGAGTCGACGCTCAAGGCGACCGCCTGCGCAGCGCCGACATCCGCCACCGCGACCAACGCCACCAAGTAGCGCAGCGTGACCCGCTCACCCCGGCAGGCGCAGGACCTGCTGCGCGACATCTGGGGTTACACCCGTTTCCGCGGCCGGCAGGCTGACATCATCGACCACGTCGCTGGCGGTGGTGATGCCTTGGTGCTCATGCCCACGGGCGGTGGCAAGTCGCTCTGCTATCAGCTCCCCGCGTTGCTTCGCGAGGGCACGGCGATCGTGGTGTCGCCGCTCATCGCGCTCATGCAGGATCAGGTCGATGCGCTGAAGCAGCTGGGTGTGGCGGCCGAGTTCCTCAACTCCAGTCTCGATGCCGACACCGCGCGCGCCGTGCTGCGCAAGCTCTACAACGGTGAGCTGGACCTGCTCTACGTGGCACCCGAGCGGTTGTTGCTGGACGGGTTCCTCGGCTCGCTGGATGAGGTGCAGGCGCGGCACGGCATTGCGCTCTTCGCCATTGACGAGGCGCACTGCGTTTCGCAATGGGGCCATGACTTCCGGCCGGAGTACATCCAGCTTTCAGTGTTGCACGAGCGCTTTCCGAATGTGCCGCGCATCGCGTTGACAGCGACCGCCGATGCGGTCACGCGCGATGAAATCGTCAACCGGCTGGGCCTCGCCGATGCGCGAATATTCGTATCCAGTTTCGACCGTCCGAATATTCGTTATCGCGTGGTGGAGAAGGACCAGCCGCGCCAGCAGTTGCTACGCTTTCTTCAGGACTACCGTGGCGAAGCCGGGATCGTCTACTGCGTGTCGCGAAAGAAAGTCGAAGAGACGGCGGACTGGCTGCGCGAGGAAGGCATCGAGGCTATCGCCTATCACGCCGGCATGGATGCCGACACGCGCCGGGAACACCAGCGCCGCTTCATCCGCGAGGACGGCATCGTGGTTGTGGCCACCATCGCTTTCGGCATGGGCATCGACAAACCCGATGTGCGTTTCGTGGCGCACCTTGATCTGCCCAAGAGTCTTGAAGGCTATTACCAGGAGACGGGCCGTGCCGGCCGCGATGGCGAGCCCGCCGAAGCGTGGATGGCGTATGGACTGGCCGATGTCCTGCTGCAACGCCAGTGGATCGACCAGTCGGAGGCGCCTGAGGCGCAGAAGCGCGTGGAGTCCATCAAGCTCGACGCCATGTTGGGCTATTGCGAGGCCTCAGGTTGTCGCCGCGTCGTGCTGCTCAACTATTTCGGCGAGGAAAGTGGTCCCTGCGGCAACTGCGATCTGTGTCTCGATCCGCCTGAGACATGGGATGCCACGGAGGCCGCACGCAAACTGTTCTCTGCGTGCCTGCGTACCGGTCAACGCTTCGGTGCGCAGCATCTCATCGACGTGCTGCGCGGCAAGGCTACCGACAAGGTGCAGAACTTCGGCCACGACCGCCTGCCGACGTTCGGCGTGGGTGAGGACATTGACGACAACACCTGGCGCAGCGTCATTCGCCAGCTGGTCGCGCAGGGCTTCATGGCCGTGGACTCGTCACGCTATGGCGCGCTGGGGCTCACCGATGCGGCCCGGCCGGTGCTGAAGGGCGAGCAGTCATTGTCATTGCGCCGCGTGGCGCCGAAGACCAAGACGAAGAAGGACCGCGCCCGCAAGCCCGGCGGTGCGGCGGCGCAGCTCGATGCGCGTGCAGGCAATTTGTTCGACGCGCTGCGGGTCTGGCGGAAGGGTGTGGCCGACACGCAGAACGTGCCCGCCTACGTCATCCTGCATGACGCGACGCTGCGCGAGATCGCGGCTGCACGGCCGACGACATTGGGCGAGCTGGGCGGCATTTCCGGTATCGGCGCCACCAAGCTGCAGCGCTTTGGCGCCGACCTGCTGGATGTCGTGGCGACGCACGCTGGCTAGTCCGCGCCGATCGCCGAACCTGGCCTCGTGCCGCTACCGACTCAGCAGTGGGTTGCGAACTTCGATGCCCGCGAACCTGCTGAAGTCGCGATCAGCAGACCACAGCGTCTTCACACCATGGTTCAGGCAGATCGCCGCAATGCGGGCGTCGTGAACCTGGCCGCCTTGGATTCTGGCATTCAGCAGAATCGCCTCAAGTGAATCGAGATAGCCATCTTCTTCCGCCAGCCAGACCTGGTTATGGATGCTGTCCAGAGCGCGCAGCTGTTCCGCTGCCTTGGCGGCTGGCGTGGGCGTCTTGAAGATTCGAGGGTTGGTAACGACTGCATACAGTTCATGCGCGCAGGGCCACGGGATCGCCCATTTCGCGGGTGCTTCGGCCAGCTCGGCAATCACATCCGCCGCTTCGCGATGGAAGGGCATGTCAGCGCGAAACGCGTAGACCAGCAAGTTCGTGTCAAGCGCGATCACGGTAGATTTCGTCGCGAATCTTGTCCCAGCCGGCATTGGCGAATTCCGGTGTGAGGCCGTCGCCCTTGAAAGGCGTCACGCGAAACGGCTTGACTGCCTTCTTCTTGCGCGCGTCAATCGCGTGGCGCAGACCCTCTTCGATGAGCAGCTTCAACGTGGCCCCTTCGCGGTGCGCCACTGCCTTGGCTTTCGCCAGCAGGTCATCGGAAATCTCCACTGTGGTTTTCATATGGGTCACCCATATTCAAAGTATGGGTTGGATGGTAATCCTCCTGATGCAAGAGCGTCAACTCGGCGAGAACAACCCGGCAGGCCGGCGCTCAGAGCACCTTGCCCGGATTCATCAGATTCTTCGGATCCAGCGCCTGCTTCACCGCGCGCATCAACTGCATTTCCACCAGCGACTTGTGGCGCAGGATTTCCTCGCGCTTCAGGATGCCGAGCCCGTGTTCCGCCGAGATCGAGCCGCCGACTTCGTTGACGATGTCGTAGACGACACGGTTGACTTCATCGGACCTTGCGAGTAGCGACACTTGAGAAATGCCGCTCGACGCCGCAGGCGGTCCCGAAGGGATCGAGGCTCGCCCCGAGCGAGCCGAAGACAATACTCGCAGGTTGTCCTCGCCTTCCGGCATGGAGCAGTTGTAGTGCAGGTTGCCGTCGCCGATGTGGCCAAAGTTGACGATGCGAATGCCGGGGAAGGCGCGCTGCAACGCGGCGTCGGCCTTGTCGATGAATTCGGGCAGACGGGCGATGGGCACGGAAATATCGTGCTTGATGCTCTTGCCTTCGCGTTTCTGCGCTTCCGAGATTTCCTCGCGCAGCTTCCAGAGCTCTGCTGCCTGCGCCTCGCTGGTCGCGATGACGGCATCGAGAATCTCGCCGCGCTCTGCGGCCGCGCCCAAAGCGGCTTCCAGTGACTCGCCAAGCGGCGCATCAGCCTGTGTGTCAGCGAGTTCGATCAATACCTGCCACGGCGCAGGCGTTGCGAAGGGATCGCGCGTGCCGGGGATGTGCTTCAGCACCAGTTGCATGCACAGCGCCGAGAAGATCTCGAACCCCTCCAACCGGTCGCCGAAGACATTGCGAATATTCGCAAAGAGCGCAACGGCAGCGGCAGGCGATTCCACGGCCACCAGCGCCGTCACCCGCGTCTTCGGCAGTGGCTGCAACTTGAGGATCGCAGCCGTGATGATGCCCAGCGTGCCCTCGGCGCCGATGAAAAGATGCTTCAGGTCGTAGCCGGTGTTGTCCTTGCGCAGCCCCTTCAGGCTGGACCAGATTTCACCCGAAGGCAGCACTACCTCCAGCCCCAGCACCTGGTCGCGCATGTTGCCGTAGCGCACGACCTGCGTGCCGCCGGCGTTGGTGGAGAGATTGCCGCCCACGGTGCAGCTCCCTTCGGCCGCGAGCGAGAGCGGGAAGAGCCGATCCTGGTCCAGTGCGGCCGCTTGCAAGGTGGAGAGTATGCAGCCCGCTTCGGCAATGATCGTGTTGCCGGCCGGGTCGATGGTGCGGATGCGGTTCAGGCGTTGCGTCGACAGCACCACTGCTCGTCCCGATGCATCGGGTATGCCGCCGCCCACCAGGCCGGTGTTGCCCCCTTGGGGCACGATGGGTTGCGAATATTCGCTGCAGAGTTTCACCACTGCCGCGACTTCTTCCGTGGTGGCGGTGCGTGCCACACCCAGGGCCTTGCCGGTGTAGTTGCCGCGCCAGTCGGTGAGGTAGGGAGCGGTGTCAGCCGCTGCGGTCAGCCAGCCTTTGGGACCGAGCAAGTCCATCAAGGATTTCGCGAGGCCGCCGCGATGACTCATTTGCTACGCCTCCGATTGGATGTCCTGGCTGAAGTCGCTTTTGCTTCTTGCGCTTCGGTTAGATTCGCAATCGCACGCTGTTGCCAACCGCCGAAGTCCTCTCCCCATCTCGACAGATCGAACTTGAAGTAATCGAGGCACGCAGCGCACTCCTCAATCGTCAGCTCAGCCAAGATTTCCGAAAGTCGCTTGGATCCCGTAGCGTCATCTTCCTTCGCGCCAAAGCGAAAACTCAGATATTCGACACATGCGTCCAGTTTCTCAGGCTCTTTGATCGAAGCAATCAGGTAGCCCGGAAGAAAATAGCAATAGCCCCTGATGGAGAGCAGGAAGTCAGTTTGTCCATAGTAGAAAAGCTCATCGGACTTCAAGTTGCGCCAAGACTTGCCGCAAAAGTACTCCTGCATCTCGGCACATTCCCAGCATGGCCCATCCATCGTTCCGCCATGCCGCTTCTCGTAGGTGCAGCGAACGATATTGTCGTCACCAGGGTACGGACGCCAGGCAAACGTCTGCCTGATTTTTTCAATCAGCTCGTCCATCGGGCTAACTCTGATCTTGCTGCGCCCGGATCTTTGCCAGCGTCGCCGTCGTCGATCGTTCATGCTGGAACACGATGGAATGCACGCTCCCACCCCAGCTCTTCACTTCAGCGGCGCCGACAATCTTGTCGATGCTCCAGTCGCCCCCCTTCACCAATACCTCTGGCCGGGCTTCAAGAATGCGGTTGTGCGGTGTGTCTTCCTCGAACCAGGTGACGAGGTCCACGCATTCCAGCGCGGCGATGACCGCCATGCGGTCTTCCAGCGTATTGATGGGCCGGTCGTCGCCCTTGCCGAGGCGCTTCACCGAGGCGTCGGAGTTGAGTGCCACGACCATGGCCGCGCCGAGCGCACGGGCTTCGGCCAGATAGGTGACATGGCCGCGGTGCAGGATGTCAAAGACGCCGTTGGTGAAGACCAGCGGATGGGCCAGCGCCTTGGCGCGGGCGGCGAGCTCGGCAGGCGGGCAGAACTTGGATTCGAATGAGGGGCGCATCCTGCGAATATTCGCAGGAATGCGGCGTTCCTGCCTAGACCTGCGATTGCGGCTGCGCCCCCGCCAACGTCGCCGCCAATTCCTTCCTGAACCGATTCAAATCCGCCGTCGTCTCGAACGTGCGCTCAGACAGCTTGGAGAGCTGCGCCAGAATGCCCTTCACCACTTTGCCTTCCCAGATCTTGTCGAAGCGGATCTGCATGTCGAGCCAGCGCTCCAGCCACTCGGGATCGGGCAGGCGGCTTTGCACGGTGTCCGACGGGAAGAGGTCCTTGTTCACATGCAGATTGGTGGGATGCAACGGCTTGCCGGAGCGGCCGGAGCTTGCCATGAGGAGGCCGATCTTGCTGAATGCGGCCAGGGCATGCAGACCTTCCTTTTCCACTGCGCGGCGCATATAGCGCAGATACGCGCCGGCATGGCGGGCCTCGTCGCGGGAAATGGTCTCGTAGATTTTCTTGATCACCGGCTCGGTATGCCATTCGGACGCGCGGCGATACCACTGGGTGAGCCGGATTTCGCCGCAGAAATGCAGCATCAACGTTTCCAGCGGCGGCGCGGGGTCGAACGGGAAGCGCACCGCATGCAGCTCTTCTTCGGTCGGCACCAGGTCGGGGCGGAAGCGGCGCAGATACTCGATCAGCACCAGCGAGTGCTTCTGTTCCTCGTAGAACCACACCGACATGAACGCGGAGAAGTCGCTGTCGTGCTGGTTGTCGCGCAGGAACATTTCCGTGGCCGGCAGGGCCGACCATTCGGTGATGGCATTCATCTTGATGGTGAGCGCCTGTTCATCCGACAGCATGCCGGCGTCGAACTGGTCCCAGGGAATGTCATCCGCCATGTTCCAGCGGGCTTTTTCGAGGTCGCGGAAGAGCTCGGGATAAATCATGGGTTTCATGTCGGGATCTCACGTAAATCTATGGGTAGAATAGCAGCAAGAATCAAGCCGGACCATGGTGGGGCGACCCGCGAAGTCGCCGTCCTGCCGGCCGCATCCGCCTTGGCGGGTGGCGCGTAGCAGGCTTGAATTCTTCACGACGACATGGCCTGCATACGCGCCATGCCGCGTCCTGGATGGCGCCGAATCCTGGGACGTGGACATGACCGCCACATGACGGGCCGACAACACCCCACCGATTCCTGCAAGACCGATGCGCCAGACAATATCCGGCATGGACCGGCTTTGCGTGGCGCGAAGGTGATTTTTTGACGCACAGACAGGAGCGCACTTGATGCATATCGCCGTGATCGGCTCGGGGATTTCGGGCCTGTCCGCCGCATGGCTGCTGGCCAAGGTGGGCGGCCACCACGTCACGCTGTTCGAAAAGAATGCGTATCTCGGCGGCCACACGAATACCGTGGACGTCACGCTGGACGGGGTGACCCATCCGGTCGACACCGGCTTTCTGGTTTTCAACGATCGCACCTATCCGGAAATGATCCAGCTCTTCGCCCATCTCGGGGTGGAGGCGGCGCCGTCGGACATGTCATTCAGCGTGAAGCTCACCAATGCACAGGGACGGAGCACGCTGGAGTGGTCTGGCACCAACCTGCGCACCGTTTTTGCGCAGACTTCGAATCTGTTCTCTCCCCGCTTCCTCGGCATGCTGCGGGACTTGTTGCGCTTCAACAAGCAGACCACACAGTTGGCACTGTCCGGCCGGCCCCTCCCTGGCACGCTGGGCCAGTTCCTGGATGACAACGGCTACGGCGAAGCGTTCCGTGACTGGTACCTGCGGCCCATGGCGGGCTGCATCTGGTCCACGCCCACGCTCACCATCGACCGCTTCCCGCTGGCCAATTTCATTCATTTTTGTCACAACCATGGCCTGCTCGCGGTGAGCAACCGGCCGCAGTGGAAAACGGTCATTGGTGGGGGACGGGATTACGTGCGGCGCATGGCCACCGCGATCCCGGACATTCGCCTGAACACGGTCGTCGAACGCATTGAACGGGACGCGGACGCAGTGCGAATATTCGCTGGCGGCGAGACCCACCGGTTCGACCATGTGGTGTGCGCCGGACATAGCGACCAGACGCTGGCACTGCTGGCGGACGCCGATGAAGCCGAGCGCGCCGTGCTGGCCGCGATTCCGTATCAGTCCAATCGCGCCGTCCTGCACACCGACACCGGCTTCCTCCCGGAGCGGCGCATGGCCTGGGCGGCATGGAACTTTCATGCGCCTGACGCACCGGAAGCACGCACCCGTCCGGTGGCGCTGTCGTACCTCATCAATCAGTTGCAGCCCCTGCCTTTCAAGACACCCGTGATCGTGACTCTCAATCCTGACAAGGAATTCGCCCCGGGCACGGTCATCCAGTCCTTCGACTACGAGCACCCGGTGTTCGCCGAGGGCAGCGATGTCGCGCAGCAGCGCGTGAAAGACCTCCAGGGCAAGCGCAGGACCTGGTTTGCCGGCGCCTGGACGCGCTACGGGTTCCATGAAGATGGCCTGATGTCCGGCATCGCGGTCGCCGAGGGACTGGGCGTGAAAGCACCATGGAAGAAATGATTCCGCGCCTGCACTTTGGCAAGGTCATGCACCAGCGGCTGAAGCCGGTGGGGCACCGCTTTGTCTATGGCGTGTTCTTCCTCTCGGTGCCGCTGTCGAAGCTGGATGCGCTGGAGGAGGGCGGCATCGCACGTGACCGCTTCGGCCTCATCAGCTTCCGCACGCGCGACCACGGCCCGCGCGACGGCAGCCCGCTGGAGCCCTGGATTCGCGGGCTGCTCGCGAAGGAAGGCGTGAAGGCGGATGGCGAGATCATCCTGCAGTGCTTTCCGCGCGTACTGGGCTATGTGTTCAATCCAATCGCCGTCTGGTATTGCCACGACCGCGCCGGCCAGCTCATCGCCGTGCTGGCCGAGGTGAGCAACACCTTTGGCGAGCACCACAACTATCTGGTCATGCATCCGGACGGCCGGCCCATCGAGTCGGGCGACTGGCTTACCGCGACGAAGGTGTTCCACGTCTCGCCGTTCTGCGAGGTGAAGGGGCATTACCGCTTCCGCTTCGATCTCGCCGGGACGCGCATCTTCGCCCAGATCGACTATCACGACGGTGAACTTGGTGCCGACAAACTGCTGGTCACGACCGTGCATGGCGACGGCGTGCCCGTGAGCCGGGCCAGCTTCCTGAAGGCGCTGCTGGGTTATCCGCTGCTCACCTTCGGCGTCGTCTTCCGCATCCACTGGCAGGCGCTGAAGCTCTGGCTGAAGCGCGTGCCGTTCTTCTCCAAACCTGAACCGCCCCTAACGGAAACCACACGATGAGTGCCTCCGGACTCTCCGCCGACACCGCATCCCGCGCGCCGCTCACCGCCCGCGCTGTCTTCGCCATCTTGAAGCGCATCCGCCATGGCAGCCTCGCGCTGACCACGCCGGATGGCGAGACCCATCTCTTCACCGGCCCCGAGCCGGGCACGCGCGCCGATCTGCAGATGCTGGACTGGAAAGTGGCCAGCGAGCTGATGCGCTCGGCCGACATCGCCATGGGCGAGTGCTATCGCGACGGTCGGCTGAAAAGCAGTGACTGGACCGCGTTGCTGATCTTCTTCGTGGAGAACGCCCAGCCGCTCGAGGACGTGTTCTATGGGAACAAGCTCGCGGTGCTGTACTACCGCCTGCTGCACTGGCTGCGCTCCAACTCGAAGCGCCAGGCCAGGAAAAACATCTCGGCGCACTACGATCTGTCGAATGACTTCTACAAACTGTGGCTTGATCCGACCATGACCTACTCCAGCGGCGTTGGCGTCTCAGGTAAGGACATGGAGGCGGCACAGCAGGCCAAGTACGACCGCATCCTGCACCTTCTCGATCCGAAACCGGGTGAGCACATCCTGGAGATCGGCTGCGGCTGGGGTGGTTTCGCCGAGCGTGCCGCGAAGACACGCGGCGTAAAGGTGACCGGCATTACGCTCTCCGAAGCGCAGCTCGCGTTCGCGCAGGCGCGCATGAAGCGCGAGGGTCTGGATCATCTTGTCACCCTGAAGTTGGTCGACTATCGCGATGTGAAAGAGCAGTTCGACCACATCGCGTCCATCGAAATGTTCGAGGCGGTAGGCGAGCAGTACTGGCAGACCTATTTCTCGAAGGTGCATGAATGCCTCAAGCCCGGCGCCTCGGCAGTCATCCAGGCCATCACCATTGCCGAGGATGCCTTCCCGCGCTATCGCGAGACCAGCGATTTCATCCGCGAGTACATCTTCCCCGGCGGCATGCTGGCGCCGGTGCCGCGCTTCCGCGCCGATGCCGAGCGCGCCGGTCTCAGGTCGGAGGCGCCGTTCATGTTCGGCATCGACTATGCCGACACGCTTGCCTTCTGGCGTGACCGCATCAACGCTGTCGAGGCGGAGGTGAAGGCGCTGGGCTTCGACGAGAAGTTCCTGCGCATCTGGCGCTTCTATCTCTGTTACTGTGAAGCCGGTTTCCGCACCGGGCGGACGGACGTGATGCAGATTCAACTGACGAGGCCCGCATGAACAAGTTCGCCGCACTGCTCCTTTCCCTGCTCGCGCTGAATGCGCTGGCCAATCCCGTGCTGCCCGAGCCTGTGCAGAAGGATCTGCCTGGCCTCACCCTGGTGGGCGACACCAATTTCCGCTTCATCGGCATGAAGGTCTACGACATCCGTCTGTGGGCGCCGGAGGGCCGCTATGCGCCGGACAAGCCGTTCGCGCTGGAGCTGGTGTACGACATGAATTTCAAGGGCACCGACATTGCCAAGCGCAGCATCGACGAGAAGCGCGGCCAGGGCTACGGGCCGGAAGAGAAACTCAACCGCTGGTACGCCGAGATGGCCAAGATCTTCCCCGACATCAAGCCGGGCGACACGCTGATCGGCATCCACGTGCCGGGCAAGGAAGCGCGCTTCTACACCCGCTCGAAGTTCATCGCGGCCGTGGCCGACCCTGAGTTTTCGCGCGCGTTCTTCGACATCTGGCTTTCGGAGAAAACCAGCCAGCCCGGCCTGCGCAAGCGTCTCCTGGGGAACAAATGACCCAGCCTGCGGCGGACGCCGCGCCGCTGCCAGCCCCGGCGCGTCATTCCGCATGGCGTCTCCTGGCTTATGGCGGCCTCGGCCTGCCGCTCGCCATGGCGGCGCTGCCGATCTATGTGCACGTGCCCAAGTTCTACGCCGATACGCTGGGCCTGTCGCTCGCCAGCATCGGCTTCCTTCTGTTGCTCGCCCGCGCGTTCGACGCGATCCAGGACCCGCTACTGGGCTACTGGAGTGATCGCACCCGCCAGACCGGGCGCGGCCGCGGGGTGTGGATTGGTGTCGGCGCGCCGTTGCTGGCGCTGGGGATGATCGGACTCTTCGTGCCGCCGGAACTCTCCACCACCGGACTCTCGATCTGGCTGGTCGCGATGCTGCTGGTGGTCTACACCGCCTACAGCATGATCACCATCAGCTATCAGGCGCATGGCGCGGAAATGAGTGCCGATCCCAACGAGCGCACCCGCATCGTGTCGTTCCGCGAAGGCCTGGGACTGATCGGCGTGTTCCTCGCTGCAGCGTTGCCGGAAATTCTCTCCAAGCTGAGTGGAGCGCGCGCAGGCTTCGCCCAGTTCAGCTACCTGTTCGGTCCGCTCATCGTCATCCTGGCGCTGGTGATGATGCGGTCGTCGCCGCCCGCGGTCACCACGCATGTCAGCGACGAGAAGCGAATATTCGCAGTGATGCTGAAGCCGTTTGGCAACGCGAGCTTCCGCCCATTGCTGTGGATTTTCGTGATGAACGGGATCGCCGCATCCATTCCCGCCACGCTGGTGCTGTTCTTCATCGAGGATGCCATCCAGCGTCCCGATCTCACCGCCCAATTCCTCATCGCCTATTTCGCCGCAGGTGCGGCCGGCATGCCGCTCTGGGTCAAGCTCTCTTCGCGCATCGGCAAGGGCCGCGCCTGGTTCTGCGGCATGATCCTCTCCATCGCTGCATTCGTCTGGGCCTTCCTGCTGGGGCCGGGTGATGCGACGGCATTCTTCATCATCTGCATCATGTCCGGTTTGGGTCTGGGCGCCGACCTGGCGTTGCCACCATCGATTCTGGCCGACGTGATCGACATCGACGAGCGGGCCGGCAAGGGGCGCAATGAAGGCGCGTATTTCGGCCTGTGGAACCTCGTCACCAAGGGCAACCTGGCATTGGCTGCCGGTGTCGCGCTGCCGCTCCTGGGCTGGCTGGGGTATGCGCCCAAGGGCAGCCACTCCACCGAAGTGCTCACCGCATTGGCCGCGGTCTATGCGCTGCTGCCCTGCATGCTGAAGGCCGTCGCAGCCCTGCTGCTGTGGCGCTCTCCATTCTTTGATTCACCGCAGAAGGACCCATCATGAAGCGAATATTGTTCCCCCCTCTCTTTGGGAGATGGGCGAATCCCTTCGGGACCGCCTCCGGCGTCCAACGAAAGTCCACTGGACTTTCGTTAGTCGCACTCTCACTCATGCTGCTGACAGCACTGCTCTCTGGCTGCGCCAGCGTCGACATCAAGGACTACGCCGCCGAGCAACCCAAGCTCGATCTGAAGCAATACTTCAACGGCACCATTGATGGCTGGGGCATGGTGCAGGACCGCTCGGGCAAGGTGACCCGCCGGTTCTATGTCGAGATCATTGCCAAGTGGGAAGGCGAAACAGGTGTGCTCGATGAGAGCTTCAAATGGTCTGACGGCAAGACCGAGAAACGCATCTGGACCATCAGGAAGGATGGCGACCGCTACACCGGCACCGCAGGTGACGTGGTCGGCACGGCGTCAGGCGAAGCGGTGGGCAATGCGCTCCGCTGGAACTACGTGCTGGCGCTGCCGGTGGACGACAAGACCTATCACGTCGACATGGACGACTGGATGTATCTCATCGACAAGGACACGTTGGGCAACAAGACGCGCATGTCCAAGTTCGGTGTGCATCTGGCCGAGATCACGATTTTCTTCAGGAAACGGTGACAGGTGACGAGTGACTGGTGACGGGTGACTCAACGTGCGGGGGCTTAAGAGCCCGTCACATGTCACTCGTCACGCGTCACATCAAACAGGGGAACAAACATGGCACTCAACACACCGATCACCCAATGGAAAGACCGCCGCGTCTGGATCATCGGTGCCTCGACCGGCATCGGCGCTTCACTCGCCGATGCCCTGATCGCGCAGGGCGCGAAGGTGGCGGTTTCCGCCCGGCGGGCCGAGCCGCTGGAAGACATGGTCAAGCGCTACGGCACCGATCGCAGCATTGCCCTGCCCCTGGATATCGTGAAGCTGGACACCTTCACCGCCGCGCATGACAAGCTGGTGACGGCGTGGGGCGGCTACGACCTCGCCATCTTCATGGCGGGCGACTACAAGGCCATGCGCGCGTGGGAGATCGATCTCGCTGTCGCGAAGAACATGATCGACATCAACCTGAATGGCTTCTACAACGGGCTTTCGCTCGTGGTGCCGCAACTCATGAAGCAGGGCAAGGGTGGCGTGGCGCTGGTGTCCAGCGTGGCCGGCTATCGCGGCCTGCCCAAGAGTCTCGTCTACGGCCCGACCAAGGCGGCGCTCATCAATCTTGCGGAGACGCTGTATCTCGATTTGCAGCCGCGCGGGCTGGATGTGTACGTCATCAACCCAGGCTTCGTGAAGACACCGCTCACGGCGCAGAACGACTTCACCATGCCGCACCTCATCACGCCGGAGGAAGCCGCGAAGAGCATCATCGACGGCTTCGAGGATGGTGACTTCGAGATTCACTTTCCAAAAGCCTTCACCCGCCAGCTCAAGTTCCTGCGTCACCTGCCGTACCGGTTCTATTTCTCCGCCGTGCGCAAGGCTGTGAAGGGTTAGCAGGGGACGCCATGAGAACCGTTGACGAGCTGGTCGCCTACTTCGAATCGCTCACGCCGGAGTCGGTGGCGCGAATGGGCGAGTTCTACACCGATGACGCCTACTTCCGCGATCCGTTCAACGAGGTCACCGGGCTCCCCAAGGTGCAGCGAATATTCGCTGACATGTGGGGCCCGCTCATCGATCCGCGCTTTGTCATCAAGGAGCGTGTCATCCAGGGGGACAGCGTGGTGCTGACCTGGGATTTCACGTTCCGCATCAGCAAGCTCAAACCTGCCGAAACGCGGCTCATCCATGGCCTCTCGTTCCTCAAGCTGGCCGCCGATGGACGCGTGCGCTGGCATCGCGACTACTGGGATGCGGCAGGGGAGCTCTACGAAAAGCTGCCGGTCGTGGGCGCGTTGATGCGGTGGTTGAAGCATCGCATGGGCTGACGCCCGGCAGGGTCCTTACGCGCGCTTCTCCAGCACCACCAGCCAACCCGGAATCGGCACGCCGGCTTCCTTGCGGATTGGTGTATCGACGGCATCGGTAATTGTGAAGCCGTGTTCCTTGGCCAGGCGCTCGATGTAGGCCTTTGACTGCGCGAAGCGGCTGGTCGCGCGTAGCGTGAAGTCACCGCTATCGGCGAGTTCGATCGAGAAGCCGAAGCGTCCGCCCGGTCGCAGCACGCGCGCCGTCTCCGCGAATATTCGCGAGAGATCGCCCACGTAGACAAACACGTCGGTGGCGGCGACCACATCGGTGCTTGCAGCACCCATACCACCCAGGAATGGCACCAGCTCGAGCTGCTCGACGCGGTCATAGAGCCCGGTGCCCCGGCATTGCGCCACCATGGCACTGGAGAGGTCGCAGCCGGCCAGTGTGCGCGCCCAGGGCTTGATCTCACGGCCGAACAGGCCGGTGCCGCAGCCCAAGTCGATCACGTCGACCGGATCGCGGCCAGCCAGCCAAGGCTTCAGGAGCGCGATCAGCTCTTCCGGAATGCGATAACCCAGCGTGCCCACGAGATGCGATTCGAAGCGCGGCGCCAAATCGTCAAACACCTTGGCGACAAAGGCATCGGGCGCCGTGGCCGGGTTTTCGCCGCGCAAGGCGGCCAGCGCGAAGCGGGCGTTCTCGTTGTCAGGCTGTGTCGCGAGCAATTCTTCAAAGCGGCGCGCGGCATCGTCACGCCGTCCCAATGCCTGCAAATTCTCGGCCAGATTCTGCAGGGCTTCGGCAAAGCGCGGCGCCAGCTCCAGCGCCTTCTCGAACGCGCGCACGGCATCCTCACGCCGACTCAGTCGGACCAGCGAATTGCCGAGGTTGTTGTACGGCACCGCGAAATCGGGGCGCACGCGGATGGCCTGCTGGAACAGCGTGATGGCCTCGTCGTTGCGACCCTGCGCCTGCAGGAGATTGCCGAGATTATTGAGCGCTTCCAGAAACGTCGGCCGTTGCGCCAGCGCCTGGCGATAGCTGCGGATGGCGCCATCGATGTCGCCCGTCTGCGCGAGCGCAAGGCCCAGGTTGTAGTGCGCCTCGGGAAACTGCGGATTGAGCCGGAGCGCATCGCGATAGCGCTTGGGCGACTCGCTGAATCGTCCCGCCTGGTCCAGCAGGATGCCCAGCTGGAAATGGATCATCGCGTTGCCTCGATCCCGCTCCAGCGCCTGCTGCATGGCAGCGAGTGCGGCATTGCCGTCGCCGCGCATGGCGGCACTCATGCCGGCGGCGTAGTGCACGTCGGCGTTCTGCGGGAACTGGCGGATCAGCGACTGGATGAACGCATCGGCTTCAGCGGCCTGGCCGCTGTTCAGCATCTGCACCGCCTGCCGCAGGGCTTGGGCCGCTTCCCGCGGCAGGGCGACCGACATGCGCTCAGGGCTTCAGCGGTGTCGCTACCGGTGCTTTGGTGGCAGGCGCTGGCGTGGTGGTCGGTGCGGGTGTTGCCGGAGCCGGTGTGGCCGGCGGGGTGGCTGATGCAGGCGAGGCCGGTGCTGCAGGTGCCGCAGGTGCCGCGGCAATGTACTCGAAGACCTTGACCACACGGGACACACCGCTGGTGGTGCGCGCGATATCGGTGGCGGCATTGCCCTCGGCTTCGGTCACGATGCCCAGCAGGTAGACGACGCTGTTCTCGGTCACGACTTTCACGTGGTTGGGCGACACTCGGCCGTTGCCGACCATTCGAGCCTTCACGTTGGTGGTAATGAGGCCGTCGTTGGCGCGCGCGGCGATCGAGGTATTGCCGGCGACGGTCAGTTCGTTGACAACGTTCTTCACATTCGGAATGCCGCGAATCGCCATTTCTGCCTGCTTCTTCACGTCTTCGGTCGGTACCTGGCCCACCAACAGAACAGACAGGTTGTAGCTCACCGCGATGATGTGCGTGTCCTTGAACTGCTCGCGGATGCGGGCCGCGGCCTTCCATTCGATGCTTTCGTCCTCCACCTGGAATCCAGTCGAGCGGCGGTCATCGACCGACACGGCCGTGGCGACGATGCCGGTTGCGGCGAGCGTGAAGCAGCCAGAGAGCAGCGGGGTTGCGAGGGTGACGAGTGCGAGAAGCATGAGACGCTTGGCACTGAAACGCATGGCGGACTCCATTGAATGTTTGCGATTGGTCGGCATTCTACGATGCATCCACTACGGGAAACGGCGGAGCCGGCATGGCGTTGACTTGGACGAGACGAGCGGCGCCACCGGATTCAGGTCTGGAAGGCATCGCGAATCCACTCGATGCGCGCCGCATCCAGCGCATCCATGGCAATGACATCGAAACGGCAGCGCGGGATCGCGCCCAGCGTGGCGAGGTAATGCTGCGCCGCGAGGATCACGCGTTGCTGCTTGCGTGCCGCGACGCTTTCCGCTGCGCCGGCGAACGTCCTGTTCGTGCGCAGTCGCACTTCGACAAAGACCAGGCCGGACGCATCCTGCATGATGAGATCGATCTCGCCGCCACGGCAGCGAAAGTTGCGCTGGATGAGCTTGAGACCCTTGCGGATCAGGAAACGTTCCGCCAGCGCTTCGGCCTGCGCGCCGGGCTTGGGGGAGTCGTCATTCGACTTTGGCGTAGGGCGTCGCGCGGCCATCGCGGATTTCGGTCGGTGTGAGACTGCGCAGCACCTGTCCGCCAGGATCAAGCCGGAGCATGCCGGTCACGCCATCAGGCGGCACCTTCTGCATCTCGCGCGTCTGCATCAGCGCGAGACGCCACGCATCGATGCCCAGCGCGTAGAGCCGCTCCTGCTCGATGCCGGTGCCGGCGGGCGGGCGCGGATACACCATCACGGCGGTGTGGTCCGGCTGCACGAACCAGGGCATGTCGAGAAAGCGCATGCCGTCCAGATCCACGTTGGCCACGGCCTCGGCGCGCGGGTCGACCGACATCGAAGTCGCGTAGGTGGTCATCCAGATCGGCACATAGGGCCGCACCGTGCGGGCCCCCGTGATGTCGGTGGCGATGAACACCATGTCGTTGCGCAGGTTTTCCAGTTTGGGCCGGATGGCTTGCGCTTCATTCATGTCGCCGCTGAAGGGAATGCGCAGCACGATCTGCCCGCCGAGCCGCTGCCATTCCTTCTCGAACGCATCCTGGATGCGCTTGGCCAGCCCCCCTGTGCCGTGAATCACGGTCGCGATCTTGGCACCTTCGTTGAACGCAAGCTGCGCGATGCTGCGCGCTTCCTGGTCCAGGCCGAGGGAGATGAAATGGAATCGGGGAGAAACGGATGCATCCGGCGTGTTCAGCGCCAGCATGGGCAGATCCTGCTGGGTGAGGCTGTGGCGGGCCATGATCGTGGCGCCATCGCGGGTCAGGCCGCCCACGATGAGCACGGCGCCGGCATTGAGCGCGGTGCGAATATTCGCAGCGAGTGCAGCGGCCTCGTTGTCCGCGCTGTACACGCGCACGGGCAGCGTGCCCTTGGGTTCGGCCGCCGCGCCGGCGAGGAAGCCCTGCTGCACGCTTTCGGCGACGGATGCGAAAGCGGGCGACGCGGTCGGCAGGAGGAGCGCGATGTGCTCGCGCGGTGCGGGTGGCGGAGTTGCGGGCGCGGCTGGCGTGGCCGTTGTTTCTTGCGGTGTCGGCGTGACCGGCGTTGGCGTCGTTTGCGCGGGCTTCGCGTCGATCACGCTGGCCGGCGGCTGTGCAGGCGGCGTGGCGCAGGCGCACAATAGCGCCGCCAGACCGATCAGCAAACCATGTCGCAATCCACGTCCAACATCGCAGCAGCGCATCCTGACCATCCCAAAGTGAAGTCGCCCGCATTATATGTGGTCGCGACACCCATCGGTAACTTGGGCGACATCACGCTGCGCGCGCTCGATGTCCTGCGTGGTGTCGATGCCATCGCGGCGGAGGACACGCGCCACAGCCGCTCACTCCTCGATCACTTCGGCATCGGCACGCGACTCTTCGCCGTGCATGAACACAACGAGCGGGCCGGTGCGGAAGGCATCGTGAAGCTGTTGGACAAGGGCCAGGCCATCGCACTCATCACCGATGCCGGCACGCCGGCAGTGAGCGATCCGGGTGCGAAGGTGGTCAATGCCGTCCGTGCCGCCGGCCATGCCGTGGTGCCTATTCCGGGTGCCAGCGCGCTGACGGCGGCAATGAGCGTCGCGGGCATCGAGGCGGGCGCGGTCACGTTTGCCGGCTTTCTGCCGGTGAAAGGCGGTCAGCGCCGGGATTGGCTGGCAACGCTGCAAGACACGCCCGCTGCAACAGTGTGCTACGAATCGCCGCATCGCATCCTGGAATCGCTCGCCGACATCCACGACGTGCTGGGGCCGGATCGCCGCCTCGTCATCTGCCGCGAGCTCACCAAGCGTTTCGAAACGGTGCTGGCGCGTAGCGCCGCAGAGTTGCTGGAGCAGGTCCGAGAAGACGAGGATCAGCAGCGCGGCGAGTTCGTGCTCGTCATCCATGCAGCGCCACAAAGCGATGCCGCCGCCGACCTGATCGAGGCACAGCGCGTGCTCGGTATCCTCGCGGCGGAACTGCCGACGAAACAGGCTGCCGCACTGGCCGCGGAGATCACCGGGCGCAAGAAGAACGAGTTGTACGATCTGGCGCTCAAGCTGAAGGGCTGACGCCAAACCCAGCCATGCCCAGCCACACCTATTTTCATCTGATTGAGCTCATCCTCGCCATGCAAGAACTCACCCTGATCCAACCCGACGATTGGCACCTGCATCTGCGCGATGGCCAGGCGATGGCCGCCGTGCTGCCGGATACGGCGCTGCGCTTTGGTCGCGCCATCGTCATGCCCAACCTCAAGCCGCCAATCACCACGGTTGCAGCGGCTTCCGAGTATCGCGAGCGCATCCTTGCGGCCTTGCCGCGTGGCAGCCGGTTTGAGCCGCTGATGACGCTCTATCTCACCGACAACACGACACCCGAAGAAATCCGCAAGGCCAAGGCATCGGGCTTCGTGTATGCCGTGAAGTACTACCCTGCCGGCGCCACCACCAACTCGGACGCCGGTGTCACGAATATTCGCAAGTGCGACGCCGTGTTCGAGGCCATGCAGGCGGTCGGCATGCCGCTTCTGCTCCATGGCGAAGTCATCGATGGCGATGTGGATGTGTTTGATCGCGAGGCCGTGTTCATCGAGCGCCATCTCCGACCGCTGGTCGAGCGCTTCCCCGCACTGCGCGTGGTGCTGGAGCACATCACCACGTCGCAGGCCGCAGACTTCGTGACGGTCGCCGGCCCCAACGTGGGCGCCACCATCACCGCGCATCACCTGCTGATGAACCGCAACGCCATTTTCAAGGGCGGACTGCGGCCGCATCACTATTGCCTGCCGGTGCTGAAGCGCGAGACGCATCGCCTGGCACTGGTCAAGGCGGCGGTCAGTGGCAACAGCAAGTTTTTCCTCGGCACCGACAGCGCGCCGCATCCGAAGAGCAACAAGGAATCGCATTGCTGCGGCGCCGGCATCTACACCGCGCATGCGGGCATCGAGCTCTATGCCGAACTCTTTGCCGCCGAAAACGCGCTGGACAAGCTGGAGGGCTTCGCCAGCCGCAATGGCCCAACGTTCTACGGATTGCCGGTCAACGATACGCGCGTGACGCTGGTCGCCGAGTCGTGGAAGGTGCCCGACAAATTGCCCTTCCTCGACAACGATCCGCTCACGCCGCTGCGCGCGGGGGAGGAGATTGGATGGCGGTTGGCGCGTTGAGTTGTTCGTGACCGAGACGCCGAATTGGGCTGACGCGCGGACGCTGATCGATCACCCGGCATTCGCGTCTGTCCGGCATGTCTGGAGCGCATTGCCCGATCCAGCCTGGCCATCTCTGGATGCGTTGAATGGCTTCATTGGGGGTGAAGCGAATATTCGCAACGCCCCGCTCCGCTTCATCGCCGCCGAGGAACAGCTAGACACCTCCGCAGCCGCCTACGAACTCGGCATCGCGTTGCGCGGCGAAATTCCCACCCGCGCGAATTGGCACGACCTCTTCAACGCCCTGGCCTGGATCAGCTGGACCAAGACCAAGTGCGCCATTTCCGAGATGCATGCGCGCATCATCGAAGCGCAAAGCGAGGCGGAGCGCCGTCAGCGCAGCCCGGCGCGCGATGTCCTCACACTGTTTGACGAGAGCGGTGCCATCATCCTGAGCGAGTCACCGGCCATGCTGGAGGCGATTCGCGGATTCCGCTGGAAGGAAGTGTTTGTCGAGCGGCGCGCCGAGTGGGGTGTCACGACCACAGTGTTGCTCTTCGGCCATGCGCTCATGGAGAAGATGCTGGATCCGCATGTCGGTGTCACGGCCAAGTGCGTGCTGATTGATCGCCCAATCAATGGACTGTCGGTTACAGAACTCCGCAGCCTGGCTGATTCTGTGTTGTCCGCACACTTCATGGATCCTGCAAATATTCGCACCAGCCGCCAGCTGCAACCCCTGCCTGTCCTCGGCATTCCTGGTTGGGATGCACGCAACGAATCGCCCGATTTCTACGCCAACACCGACTACTTTCGCCCGGGTCGCATGCGCGATTTGAAGGGTGCCGCCACTTCCGACGCGTAGAATGCGAAGCGGAAGCAGACCGGACGGTCGCTGCATGCTTGCCATGCAGAGGAAAGTCCGGACTCCACAGAGCAGGATAGTGGGTAACACCCATCCACCGTGAGGTGAGGATCAGAGCAACAGAGACGAGTCAGTGCTTGACCGCAAGGAAGGGCGCTGGGTGAAACGGGCAATCTCTATCCGGAGCAATACCAAGTAGGCAGGCGTTGAGGCGGCTCGCGGAGCCTGCGGGTAGGTAGCTTGAGGCGCACGGCAACGTGCGTCCCAGAGGAATGACCGTCATAGCACGCAAGTGCCGTAACAGAATCCGGCTTACAGGTCTGCTTCCATTTCAATTACCAGACTGCTGCGCGTGCTGTGATTCATAATCGCCGTTGTCTGCATCGTGGCCGTGATTTGCCTGCGGTTTGCCCCATTTCTGTCTGAAGAGTTGAAGTGCGCAATGAAGCTGAGTGCATACGCGAAGTCTTGGTTGCTTGTATTTGGCCTTGGAGGGGTTGCGTTTGTCCTGGCTGAAAGTGGATTTGTGGCGTTCGCAATCTTGCTGGGATTGCTGGGCCTCGGAATTGCTGGCGTGGCTTTTGTTTGTCGGTTCAGTGAGATCTACTCGAAGAGTGGTAAGCAGCAAAAAAGGTCAACCGGGCTCGGAAGGTGAGTAGCTTGCTAGCCAGATGGTGTAGTTGCAATCAGGGTGCGCAGGAAAGAGCGCCATATCCCAGGATCGCTTGGGCCATAACAGAATCCGGCTTGCAGGTCTGCTTCTACTTTTTTGCAATACCGTGGCGCTGGTTGTGTTCGCGCGCTACTTTGCGCGGCTTTTCCTCGCGGTTTTGCTGTCATCAGCCGTTACGAAGCCGATGGGCCGCTTGGGCGGGTCGGGCGGCGTCATCAGTGTGCGCAATGTCTCGATGATGCTCGTGATCGCCTGATCATGGCGGTCAAGTTTGCGCTCGATGCGTTGCTCCAGGTTCCTCAACTGCCGTGCGAGATCCTTGTTCGAGGCCAGGAACTCCCGCTGCTGCACGAAGGCTCGCACGACATAGACGCTGACCTCGATGGCGCGCGGGCTGTTCAGCAGCGATGCGGCCATGATCGCGCCGTGCTCGGTGAATACTTGCGGCAGATATTTGCGGTGCTGCCCGCGCCCGCCCTTTAAGGTCACAGATTGTGACCTTAAAGAATCCCACTCCACGGTGGTGAGCGTGAACATGAAGTCGGCGGGAAACTTGGCCAGGTTGCGTTTCACAGCCTGATTGAACTGCTTGGTGGACACTTCGTACAGCGCAGCAAGATCGGCATCCAGAATCACCTTCTGTCCGCGCGCGATGAAAATCCGCTCGGCGATGATTTCTGCGGGAACTTGGGTTTCGCTCAATTCTTGTACTCCCGCAACTCCTGCTGCAACACGCGTCGCAGTGTTTGCTCGAGGGTGTCCGAGCGAATCGAATCCTTCAGCGCCTCGTTGATCAGAGTCTGATAGCCGCGCGCACCCGCAGCTGCCTTGAAGTGCTCGACAACGGCGGCATCGAGATAGATGTTCACACGCTGTTTCGCAGCTGGTGTGGCGCCATTCGTGGCGCGTTTGCGCAGTACCAGCTTGCCTGCGCCGATGTCTTTCGCGCGAACGGGGGCGTCGTCAGAGACTTTCGAGGCTGATTTCCTGCTCATGCTTGCTCGCTTCCGCGTTGTAACGATGCACGTTGGTGAGGCACACTGGGTCAGTGTATGTATAAAAATGTGTATACACAACACGTGCGCCGTGCGGATCGAGGTGGATTGGGCGAGATTGAGAGAAAGCGTGCACACAATCAGGCCAAACCCGGGCCAATGCTAAAGCGTTACATTCACTTCAAACGCTATTTCATTAATTTTCCACAGTTTTTTGCACAGGGAAATCGTCTCAAGAATTGCGCGTAAGTCCTTGTCATATAACAAAAAAATCCCTGAAGCCCGCTTGACCGCGGGTTTTTTTCTGCCTATAGTGTCCACAAGTGGGGAAAAGTGGGAGAAATGGGTGGAAGGGCGTTTCCTGAGGGGAAAGGTCCGGCCGTCCGGTTTTTCCGTGGTGGATTGCGTTGCGGGGTGCGACGTGCATTTCGAACGCCAACAAAGGCATGGGGGAGCAGGGTGTTTCAAGGGGCGTCTCAGCTCAATCTGGATGCAAAAGGCCGACTGGCGGTGCCGACGAAGCACCGCGAGCCATTGGCCATGCCGGGCGGCGGGCGTCTCACGCTGACCGCGCATCCGCACGGCTGCCTCTTGCTCTACCCCGCGCCCGCCTGGGAACCCATCCGCCAGAAGGTGCTGGCATTCCCTTCAACCGATCCGACCGCCAGCGTGTGGAAGCGCATCCTCGTGGGCTTTGCCGAGGAATTCGCGCTGGACAACGCCGGGCGAATCCTGGTGTCGCCGGAGCTCCGCGACTTTGCCCACATCGACAAGCAGGTCATGTTCGTGGGCCAGGGCACGCACTTCGAGATCTGGAGCGTGGAGAGCTGGAAGGCGCAGCTCGAAAAACTGGTCAACGGCGGCAGCCCCTCACTGCCACCCGGCATGGAGAGCTTCTCGCTGTGAGCGGCACCACTCTCCAGCATGTCACCGTCCTCAAGAATGAAGCCGTCGCCGCCCTTGCCCCCAAAGAAAACGGCGTCTATGTCGATGGCACCTTCGGCCGGGGCGGACACAGCCGGCTGATTCTTTCGCGTCTCGGCCCCACGGGACGCCTGTTCGCGTTTGATCGCGACCCCGCTGCGCAAGCATCTGTCCCCGCAGATGACGCGCGCTTTGAACTCATCCATGAATCCTTCGGCGGCATGGCCGAAGCGCTCGAGCGACGCAACGTCGCCCACGTGGATGGGGTTCTGCTGGACCTGGGGGTCTCGTCCCCCCAGCTCGATGACCCCGACCGCGGATTCTCGTTCCGCCATGACGGGCCATTGGACATGCGCATGGACACCACGCGCGGCATCAGCGCCGAGGAGTGGTTGGCCACGGCGCCCGAAGAAGAAATCAGGGAGGTCATCCGTGAGTACGGTGAAGAACGGTTTGCTAAACAGATTGCAAGAGCGATTGTTGCGGCAAGGCAGCGCGGACGTATTCGGCGGACCGGCGAACTTGCCTCGCTCGTGGGCGAAGCGGTCCGCACGCGCGAGCCGGGGCAGCACCCCGCGACCCGCAGCTTTCAGGCTATTCGGATTTTCATCAATCAAGAGCTTGAAGAGCTCCAGATAGTCCTGCCGCAGTGCGTGAAGCTGCTGAAGCCCGAGGGCCGCCTCGTGGTCATCAGCTTCCACTCGCTGGAGGATCGCATCGTGAAGCGCTTCATGGCGCACGAGGCGAAGGCGGATCACCTGCCGGAGCGCCTGCCGGTGCGCGCAGGTGAAGTCAACGTCGCGCGGTTAAATCTCGTCGGCAAGGCCATCAAGCCCTCTGACGAGGAAGTCGCCGCCAATCCCCGCTCGCGCAGCGCCATCATGCGTGTCGCCGAGCGCACGACCGTGGGCCACGAGGTGCGCGCATGAACATCTGGCCGCGCCTCAATGTCGTGTTGCTGCTGGTGCTGATCGGCTGCGCGCTGTCGGTCATCACCTCGCAGCACCAGGCGCGGAAGCTCTTCATCGATCTGGAGAAGGAGCAGGAGTCGGCACGCAAGCTCGACCAGGAATGGCGCGAGCTGCAGCTGGAAAGCCAGACCCTGGCCAAGCCCAAGCGCATCGAGCAGAAGGCGATGAGCGAGCTCAACATGCGCACGCCGGAGCCGGGCAAGACTGCGGTCGTGGTGCTGGAGCCAAAGCAATGAGCCACGCCTTCCAGAGTGCCCACAAGCGGGTCAATCCGGCGCTGGAGCTGAAGCTGCAGGGATGGCGGGCGCGACTGCTCATCATCCTGCTGCTCGCAGGCTTCGCCACGCTCGCGGTGCGGGCCTTCTACCTGCAGGGCCTGAACACGGAATTCCTGCAGGCCAAGGGCGAGGCACGCTTTACCCGCGTGGTGGAAATGCCGGCGTCGCGTGGCCCGATCCTGGATCGCAATGGCGTGCCGCTCGCCATCAGCACGCCGGTCGAGTCCATCTGGATCAGCCCGTCCGAAGCAGAGTTCACGGCCGAGCAAAAGAAGAAGCTCGCCAGTGCGCTGGATCTGTCGGTGAAGGACATCGAGGCCAAGCTCGCCGATGAAGACAAGACCTTTGTCTGGCTGAAGCGCCAGCTCTCGCCGGAGCAGGCGGCGAAGGCCATGGCGCTCAAGATCCCGGGCGTGTTCCAGCAACGCGAGTTTCGCCGCTTCTATCCGCAAGGCGAGGTGATGGCGCACGTCATCGGCTTCACCGGGCTGGATGACAATGGCCAGGAGGGCATCGAGCTGGCGCAGCAAGACCAGCTGGCCGGCCAGCCCGGTAGTCGCCGCGTGATCAAGGATCGTCGCGGCCGCATCGTCGAGGACATCCAGCATCTGCGGGCACCGCGCGATGGCTCGCCGCTCACGCTGTCCATCGATCACAAGCTGCAGTACCTCGCGCACAAGGAATTGAAGGATGCCGTCGCCGCCAATCGCGCCAAAGGCGGTGCTGCCGTGGTGCTCGATGCGCACACCGGTGAAGTGCTGGCGTTGGTGAACCAGCCCGACTACAACCCCAACAACCGCGCCACCATGAAGGGTGGCCAGACGCGCAATCGCAGCGTCACCGACGTATTTGAGCCGGGTTCGACGTTCAAGCCGTTTGCCGTGGCCGCAGCGATCGAGGCCGGCACGGTCAAGCGAGACACCGTGTTCCAGACCGGCAACACCTGGCAGTTGGGGCCCAACACGATTACCGACGCGCATCCGCGTGATGCCATGACGGTGGCGGAAATCATTCAGAAGTCCTCCAACATCGGCACGGCCAAGATGGCGCTGCAATTGCCGGCCGAGCAACTCTGGGCGCTGTACAGCGAACTGGGCTTTGGCACGCCGCCGCGCACCGGTTTTCCCGGCGAAGCGAGCGGCAAGCTGCGCGCCTGGAAAACCTGGAAGCCCATTGAGCAGGCCACCATGTCGTATGGTTACGGACTCAACGTGAGCCTGCTGCAGCTGGCGCGCGCCTACACATTGTTCACCAACAACGGCCAGCTGCTGCCGGTGACTTTCCAGAAGCGCGACGCGAGTCCGATCGGCAAGCAGATCATGAAGCCGGGCACGGCCGAATTGATGTCGGCCATGCTGGAGACCGTGGTCCAGCCCGGCGGCACGGCGACCAAGGCGCAGGTGCCCGGCTATAGGCTGGCCGGCAAGACCGGCACGGCGCGAAAGCTCGTGAACGGTCGCTACGTTGATGATCAGCACGTCGCATTCTTCTGCGGCTACGGGCCAGTATCCGATCCGCGTTTCATCATCGCCGTGTCCATCGACGAGCCGGGTGCGGGCAAATACTACGGCGGCGATGTCGCGGCGCCGGTGTTCGCCGGCATCATGGCCGGCGCCTTGCGTCACGCCAACGTGCCGCCCGATGCGGAGACGAGCGGCATTCTGCGTCGCGCCACGATCGAAAAGCCGGTGGAGCCCGCAGGCGCCACCAGCGTGGCGGCCAAGGAGCGCGGATGATGAGTGCGTTCCATCCCGCCTTCGATCCGGCCTCCGCGCACCCGGCCGCGCAGTGGCTGGCGAGTGCGAATATTCGCGACCTCACGGCAGACAGCCGCGCTGTGGATGCGACGCGCGCATTCGTCGCCTATCGCGGCGCGGCCAGTGACGGTCGCCAGTTCATCGCCGACGCGGTGAAGCGCGGTGCCGCTGCCGTGCTGTGGGACCCGGAAGGTGGCTTCACGCCCGCGGACTGTACTGTGCCCAACCTTGCCGTGCCGGATTTGAAGCGGCATGTCAGCCGCATCGCCGGCGATCTCTTCGGCCGTCCGTCAGACGATCTCTTGATGGTCGGCGTGACCGGTACCAACGGCAAGACCTCCACCAGCACCTGGATTGCCGAGTCGCTCGCCGAGTGTGGCAGAAAGGCCGCCGTGATCGGTACGCTTGGCACGGGCTTCCCCGGCGCGCTCAGCGAGAGCGGCAACACCACACCGGACGCGATTGTGGTTCAGCGCGCGCTGGCCCATCTGCGCGCGGCCGGCGCCGAGGCGTGTGCGATGGAGGTTTCCAGCCACGGTCTCGATCAGCATCGCGTGGACGGGGTGAGGTTTGAGGTCGCACTCTTCACCAATCTCACCCGAGATCATCTCGACTACCACGGCAGCATGGAAGCGTACGGTGCGGCCAAGGCCAAGCTCTTTGCGATGCCGGGTCTCAAGCATGCCGTCATCAACATCGACGATGCCTTTGGCCAGAAGCTCGCGCTGGAGTGCGAGAAGCGTGGATTGCGCACGCTGGGTTATGGCATCGGCGCTGGCGATATCTCCGCCGACATCCAGCGCATGGACGGCTCGGGCTTCGATCTGCGGGTGAAGACGCCGAAAGGTGAAGCGAATATTCGCAGTGGCCTGGTGGGTCAGTTCAACGTGCTGAATCTGCTAGGCGTGCTGGGCGTGCTGCTGGCAACCGGCATGCCGCTGGCCCGCGCGGCGGAGGTGGTCGCCGCGCGCCGTCCGGTCGCCGGGCGCATGCAGGTTGTCGGTGGTCCGGCCGAGCGCAAGCCCACGGTCGTCATCGACTACGCGCACACGCCGGACGCGTTGGAGAAGGCGCTCTCGGCGCTGAAGCCCACGGTCGCCGCCGGGCATCGCCTGTTCTGTGTCTTCGGCTGCGGTGGCGATCGCGATCGCGGCAAGCGTCCGGTGATGGGCGAAATCGCGTCGCGGCTGGCGCATCGCGTCATCGTCACCAGCGACAACCCGCGCACCGAGCCCGCGCATCAGATTCTCGACGACATCATTGCCGGCATGGGTGGCGCAGGCGGCGCCGACAGGTTGGTCATCGAAGACCGCCGAGCCGCCATTTTCGCGGCGCTGCGCGAGGCGACGCCAGGTGACGTCGTGCTGATCGCCGGCAAGGGCCATGAACCGTATCAGGACATCGCGGGCGTGAAGCATCCGTTCAGCGATCTCGCCGTCGCGGCTGAAGGCCTCGCGAAGTCTGGCGGAGGCCGCGCATGAACGCGATGGATTCACTGTTCATGATGCAGGCGTCCGATGTGGCCAAGGCGCTGGGCGCGGAACTCATCGGTGGCGATGCCGGCGAGCGGGCCAACATCAGCCGCGTGACCACGGACAGCCGCAGCGTGCAGCCGGGTGATCTCTTCGTGGCGCTGGTCGGCCCCACGTTCGACGGTCACGATTTCGCCATGAAGGCGGCGCAATCCGGCGCCACAGCGGTGCTGGTGTCGCGCGCATTGGCTGCCAATGTGGGCGCGCAAACCATGGTGCCGCAGATTGTTGTTCCGGATACGCGACTGGCACTGGGCCGGCTGGCCCGGTGGTGGCGGCGTCGCTTTGCGCTGCCGATGATTGCGCTCACCGGCAGCAATGGCAAGACGAGCACCAAGGAAATGTTGCGCAGCATCCTCGCCGTGCACAGCGGTGCACAAGGTGGCGACGGGGAAAGTGTGCTGGCCACCGAAGGCAACCTCAACAACGACATCGGCATGCCACTGACTTTGCTCAGGCTGCGGGCGCATCACC
The DNA here is from genome assembly GCA_033764435.1 of Burkholderiales bacterium. GTDB lineage: Bacteria > Pseudomonadota > Gammaproteobacteria > Burkholderiales > Usitatibacteraceae > JAEUMY01. Next base: position 74,981 of record JANRIX010000010.1, on the reverse strand, counting down.
GCTATGCGGTCATCGAGATGGGCATGAACCATCTGCTGGAGATCGACTACCTCACCCGACTTGCCGAGCCGGACGTGGCCCTGGTCATCAACGCGGGCACGGCGCACATCGGCGAATTGGGTTCGCGCGAGGCCATCGCGCAGGCCAAGGGCGAGATCTACGCGGGGCTCAAGGCGGGCGGCATTGCCGTCATCAATCTGCATGATCGCTTCGGCAGCTACTGGCAGGGTCTGGTAGCCGACATGCCCGGCGTGAAGCCGCTGACCTTTGGTGTGCTGCCGGAGGATGACGTCTGGGGCGAGTTCAACGGCGACGTGCTCACCATTCATCATGCCGGCGAACAAGTCGACGTCACACTCGCCGTGCCGGGCGATCACAACCTGCGCAACGCGCTCGCCGCCGCTGCGGGTGCCGTGGCGCTCGGTGTGCCGCTTGCGAATATTCGCGAGGGGTTGCTGCGCTTTCGTGGTGTGTCGGGGCGCATGCAGATGCTGCCCGGCGACAACGGCGCGCGGGTCATCCACGACGCCTACAACGCCAATCCTGATTCGGTGCGCGCCGCCATCGACGTGCTGGCCCAGCGCCCTGGGCGTCGAATTCTTGTGCTGGGCGACATGGGCGAGCTGGGTGCCGATGCCGAGCGCATGCATGCCGAGATCGGCGACTACATCAAGGGCGCGGGTCTCGACGGGCTCTTCGCGCTGGGCAAGCTCACCGAGCACACGGTGCTGCAACTGGCCGCCAATGCGTGGCATTTCGACGACGCGACAGAACTGGCCGAGGAGTTGCGCAAGCACATGGACGCCGACACGACGGTGCTGGTCAAGGGATCGCGCTTCATGAAGATGGAGCGCGTGGTGGAGCAGATCGCAATCGGATTCGATGCTGACAAACGCGCGGAGGCTCACTGATGCTGCTCGAACTGGCGGAATGGCTGGCCCGCGACATCCGGACGTTCAATGTCTTCACCTACATCACGCTGCGCACGGTACTGGCGGCGATGACCTCGCTCGTGATCTCGTTCGTGATCGGGCCGTGGATGATTCGCAAGCTGACGGAGATGAAGATCGGCCAGTCGGTGCGCGACGACGGCCCGCAGACGCATCTGGTCAAGGCCGGCACGCCGACCATGGGCGGCGCGCTGATTCTCACCTCGGTTGTGGTGACGACGCTGCTTTGGGGCGATCTCTCCAACAAGTACATGTGGACGGTGCTTCTCACCACGGTCGGCTTCGGCGCGGTGGGTTGGGTGGATGACTATCGCAAGGTGGTCTACAAGAACCCGAAAGGGCTGTCGGCGCGCGCCAAGTTCTTCTGGCAGTCGGTCATTGCCTTGATTGCCGTGTCCTATCTCGCCTATCAGGCCAATCTGCCGCAGCAGACAGAGCTCATCGTGCCGTTCTTCAAGACGGTGGCGATTCCGCTCGGAGTGACCGGCTTCATCATCCTCGGTTTCTTCGTCGTGGTGGGCACGTCGAATGCGGTGAACCTGACTGACGGCCTGGACGGCCTTGCCATCATGCCGACCGTGATGATTGCGAGTGCGCTCGCGGTGTTCGCCTACGTGTCCGGCAACGTCGTGTTCGCCAAGTACCTCAACTTCCCCTACATCGCAGGCTCGGGCGAGCTCTGCATCGTGATGGGCGCCATCGCGGGTGCGGGGCTGGCCTTCCTGTGGTTCAACGCCTATCCCGCGGAAGTGTTCATGGGCGACGTGGGGGCGCTGGCCCTGGGTGCGGCGCTCGGCATCGTGGCGCTCATCGTCCGCCAGGAAATCGTGCTCTTCATCATGGCCGGCGTGTTCGTGGTGGAGACGCTCTCCGTGATGATCCAGGTGGCCAGTTTCAAGTTGACCGGCAAGCGCGTGTTCCGAATGGCGCCGCTGCATCACCACTTTGAATTGAAGGGCTGGAAAGAAAACCAGGTCGTTGTCAGGTTTTGGATCATCACGATGATGCTGGTGCTGTTCGGTTTGTCCACGTTGAAGCTGAGATAGAGAGGTGGACTGGCATGGCAAGAAAATTCTGGTTCTTGGCCTTGGTGACACCGGACTGTCGGTCATCAGGTGGGCCGCCCGCGCGGGTGCTCGTGTTCGCGTTGCCGATTCCCGAAGCGCTCCTCCGGGACTGGCAGAACTTGCTCGCGACCATGCCGGCGTTGACGCCCATCTGGGTCCCTTCACCGACGCCTTATTTGGCGACGCCGAACTCACCATCGCGAGCCCAGGGGTGGCCGTTGCAGGGCCCGCGTGTGACCCGGCCATCGCGCGCGCAAAAGCAGCGGGGCAGGAAATCATTGGGGATGTCGAGCTTTTCGGCCGCCTCCTCCAGAGCTCGGGGAGGCGGAACAAAGTGATCGGCATCACCGGCTCCAACGGCAAATCCACTGTCACCGCGATGGCGGGCGCCATGTGTCGCGCGGCCGGACTGCGCACGGTGGTCGCAGGCAACATCGGAACGCCGGTGCTGGATGCGCTGCATGACGCCGAGACGAACGGCCTTCCGGACGCGTGGGTGCTGGAGCTGTCGAGCTTCCAGCTGGAGACCATGTCCACCCTGAAGCTGGACGCCGCCGCGATGCTCAACCTGTCGCAGGATCACCTGGACCGCTACGCGACGATGGCAGATTACGCCGCGGCCAAGCAGCGAATATTCGCGAATGCGGCGGCGCAGGTGTTGAACCGCGAAGACCCGGCCAGCATGGCCATGCGGGCGGCGGGCAAGCGCGTGCTGACATTCGGCCTGGATCATCCGCGCGGCGCCGACGAATTTGGCCTGTGCACGGGCAAGCAGGCGTTGTGCGCGGACCACGACGCGTTCATCGGCATGGAGGATCTGCCCTTGCCCGGGCTGCACAACGCCGCCAATGCAATGGCTGCGGTGGCGCTCTGTCGCGCGCTGGATCTGCCGCTGCGCGAGCTCGCTGGGGGCCTGCGCGACTTCAAGGGGTTGCCGCATCGCACCGAGCGGGTCGGCGAGGTAGGGGGCGTGCGTTGGTATGACGATTCCAAGGGCACCAATGTCGGTGCCACCGTCGCCGCACTGAATGGCATGACGCAGCCCGTCGTGCTCATCGCCGGCGGCGTGGGAAAGGATCAGGACTTCTCGCCGCTGCGCGACCCAGTGTTGGCACATGCGCGCGCGGTCGTGCTGATCGGGCGGGACGCGCCGAAGATCGAGGCCGTGCTGGCCGGACAGGGCGTGGCGCTGGTGCATGCAAGCAGCATGGAAGACGCGGTGCGCCGATCCGCGCAACTCGCGCAACCGGGCGATGCCGTGTTGCTGTCACCCGCCTGCGCCAGCTTCGACATGTTCGAGAACTACAAGCAGCGCGGGCGAATATTCGCAGCCTGCGTGGCAGCGCTGGGCGCGCAAGAGGTGGCGCACTGATGCTCTACGCCCCGAACCGTCCGATGTCCGAAGTCGACCTGTCGCTCCTCTGGAGCGCGGTGGCCCTGCTCGCCATTGGATTCGTGATGGTCTATTCGGCGTCGATTGCCACCGCCGAGATGTCCCGGCTGACGGGCTACCGCTCGCACTACTACCTGATGCGCCAGGGCATGTTCATCACGATCGGCGTGATGGCAGCGGTGATCGCCTTCCAGATCCCGGTCGCGTGGCTGCAACGCGGCGCGCCGTTCCTATTCCTCTTCTGCATTCTCATGCTCCTGCTGGTGCTCATCCCCGGCATCGGTGTGACGGTGAATGGTTCGCGCCGCTGGCTGCCGCTCGGGATCACCAACTTCCAGCCGTCCGAACTCATGAAGCTTGCGGTGGTGCTCTACGCCGCCGATTACACCGTGCGCAAGGCTGCGTTCATGCAGGACTTCAAGCGCGGCTTCCTGCCCATGTTCGGCGTGATGTTCCTGGCCGGTGGCCTGCTCCTCATGCAGCCGGACTTTGGCGCGTTCGTGGTCATCACCACCATCGCCATGGGTATCCTCTTCCTCGGCGGGTTGAACTGGCGCCTCTTCGCCGGCCTGATCGTGCTGTTGCTTTGTGCGTTCGTGGCCCTCATCCTGCTCTCGCCCTATCGCCTGCAACGCGTACTCGGTTTCATGGACCCCTGGGCCGATGCGTTTGGCAAGGGTTATCAGCTGTCGCACTCGCTCATCGCCTTCGGCCGCGGCGAATGGTTCGGCGTCGGGCTCGGTGCCAGCGTGGAGAAATTGTTCTACCTGCCCGAGGCCCATACCGATTTCCTCATGGCGGTGATCGCCGAGGAATTGGGATTGCTCGGCGTTCTCGCCGTCATTGGTCTCTTCGTCTGGCTGGTCTGGCGAGCCTTCCTCATTGGTCGCCAGTCGGCATCGCTGGAGCGCTACTTTGCAGCACTCGTCGCGCAGGGCATCGCGCTCTGGGTGTCGGTGCAGGCCTTCATCAACATGGGCGTGAACATGGGCCTCCTGCCCACCAAGGGGCTCACGCTGCCGTTCCTGTCCTATGGCGGAACGGGCATCGTGATCAATTGTGTGGCGGTCGCTGTGCTACTGCGCATCGATTTTGAAAATAGGGCCTTGATGAGCGGGAGGCGGAAATGAGTCGCACGCTCTTGGTCATGGCAGCTGGCACGGGCGGCCACGTCTATCCGGGGCTCAGCATTGCCGGCGAACTCGCATCCCAGGGCTGGCGCATCGTATGGCTCGGCACGCCGGAAGGTATCGAGAACACGCTGGTTGCCAAAGCGGGCTACCCGCTGGAGCGCATCACCTTTTCCGGTCTGCGCGGCAAGGGCTTGCTGCGCTGGCTGCTGCTGCCGCTGAATCTGCTGCGTGCTTTCTGGCAGTGCTGGCGCGTCATGCTGCGCGTGAAGCCGGATGTGGCGCTGGGCATGGGCGGTTACGTCACCTTCCCGGGCGGCATGATGGCCGTCCTGTACGGCGCGCCGCTGGTGATCCATGAATCCAACGCGGTGGCGGGGCTCGCCAATCGTGTGCTGGCGGTCATTGCGGATCGCGTGCTGGTCGGATTCCCGAACGCCTACGACAAGCCGATCAAGAACGCGCTGCCCAAGCTCCTGCCGAAGCCGAGCCATCCGCAGTGGTTGGGTAATCCGGTGCGCTCTGAGATCGCCGCGGTGCCTGCGCCGGCAGCACGCTATGCCGGCCGTACGGGTCCGCTGCGCCTGCTCGTGGTGGGCGGCAGCCTCGGCGCGCAAGGCATGAACAAGCTGGTGGTCGAGGCGCTGGCCGCGATGGCGGCGCACGAGCGGCCGGAGGTCGTGCATCAATCCGGCGCGAAGCTGTTCGATGAATTGCAGGCGCTTTACGCCGCAACCGGTGTGACGGCGACAGTGTTGCCTTACATCGACGACATGGCAGCGCGTTACACCTGGTGTGACGTGATCGTGTGCCGCGCTGGCGCCATGACGGTGGCTGAAGTGGCGGCCGCGGGTGTTGCCGCAATCTTCATTCCGCTGCCTTATGCGGTGGAGGACGAGCAATCGCACAACGCTGCGTTCCTCGCCGATCAAGGTGCGGCCCGTATTGCGCAGCAAAAGGACACGTCGCCGCAGCAGCTGGCCGACATGTTGAAATCGCTGACCCGCGAAACGCTTCAGGCCATGGCGGAAAAGGCGCGCGCGTTGGGCAAGGCGCATGCAACGATGCAGTGTGCGGCCGAGTGTTCGGGAGTGGCGAGATGAAACACAAGGTCCGCCACGTTCACTTTATTGGCATCGGTGGCTCCGGCATGTCCGGCATCGCCGAGGTGCTGCTGCAGCTCGGCCATGTCGTGTCCGGCTCCGACCTCAGCGAAGGCGAGGGTGTGCGTCGTCTGCGTGACGCTGGGGCCACGGTAAGCGTCGGTCATGACGCTGCGAATATTCGCAATGCGGATGTTGTAGTCGTTTCCTCGGCTGTGGCCCAAGACAACCCCGAGGTCCAGGCCGCGCGCGAGCAGAAGATTCCCGTAATCCCGCGCGCCGTCATGCTGGCCGAGCTGATGCGCTTCCGCCAGGGCATCGCGGTCGCCGGCACGCACGGCAAGACCACGACAACCAGTCTCATTGCCCACGTGCTGACCGACGCCGGCATGGACCCCACGGTGGTCATCGGCGGTCGGCTGAACAGCATCGGCGCCAACGCCAAGCTGGGGCAGGGTGAATACCTGGTCGCTGAAGCCGACGAATCGGATGCCTCGTTCCTGCATCTCAAGGCCGTCATGGCCGTCGTGACCAATATCGACCGCGACCACATGGAGACGTATGGCCACGACTTCGGCCGGCTGCTCTCCGCGTTCGCCGATTTCATCGAGCAGTTGCCGTTCTATGGACTCGCCGTGCTGTGCGGCGACGATGCGAATATTCGCAACCTGCAGCGCAGGCTCACCCGGCCGGTGTTGACCTACGGCTTGGGAGAGGACGTCGACCTGCGCGCCGTGGATATCGTGGCGAAAGGCACGTCGATGTCCTTCCGCGCCGTGTCGCGCAAGGATGGTAGCGAGCTTGCCGTGCTGCTCAATCTGGCCGGCGAACACAACGTGAAGAATGCGCTGGCTGCTATCGCCATCGCGCGTGAGTGTGGAGTCGAGGATGCGGCCATCGTGCGCGCACTCGAGAGTTTCAGCGGCGTCGGGCGGCGCTTCCAGCGCGCAGGCACCCTGCCGGTCGCAGGGGGCTCGGCGTTGGTCATTGATGACTACGGCCACCATCCGGCGGAAATGGCCGCAACCCTCGCGGCCGCGCGCGGCGCCTATCCGGGCCAGCGGTTGCTGCTCGTCTTCCAGCCGCACCGCTACACCCGCACGCGTGACCTGATGGAAGACTTCGCGCAGGTCATCGCCAGTGCGGATGAGGCCGTGCTGACGGAAGTCTATGCGGCGGGCGAGCCGCTCATCGCGGGCGCTGAAGGGCGCGATCTTGCCAGCGCGGTGAAGGCGATCAGCGAGCGCGCGCCGCACTTTGTCGCCGCCATGGCCGATATGCCCGACGCCGTTGCGCACGTCGCGCGTCCCGGCGACGTGGTGCTGGTGATGGGCGCAGGTTCCATCGGCCAGCTTGCCGCCCAGTTGGTGAAACGCTCCGCGGCGGCGGGATCGTTCAGTGGCGTGTCCAACGCCGTGCAGAAGGCTGCGTGATGGACATGTCCGACATCCTCCATATGACTCCACTGCGCGGCGAGCTCAAGTTGAACGAGCCGATGGCAAAGCACGTGAGCTGGCGCGCGGGCGGCGCGGCAGCGCGCGCGTACTGGCCGGCGGATCGCGAGGATCTCATTGCGTTCCTCAAATCACTGTCGGCAGACGAGCCGATCCACTTCGTCGGCCTGGGCAGCAATCTACTGGTTCGCGACGGCGGTGTCCCGGGCACGGTGGTGTTCACGCACGGTCTGCTGAATGGCATTGAGGAACGTATGAACGCCGATGGTGTCACGCGAATATTCGCAGAAGCCGGCGTGGCCTCGCCCAAGGTGGCGCGCCATGCGGCACGCGCCAGCCTGGAGGGTGCGGAATTCCTCGCTGGCGTGCCCGGTACGGTTGGCGGCGCGCTGGCCATGAACGCGGGCTGCTACGGCTCGGAAACCTGGGAATACGTCGAATCCGTGACCACGGTGGATCGGAAAGGCATGGTGCGCGAGCGACACCCGGTGGATTACGACATCGGATATCGACACGTCGCGTTGCGTGAAGTGGGTCAAGGGGCCAACGAAGAGTGGTTCATCGCCGCGACCTTCAAGTTCCGCCCCGGCAGCGAAGCGGTCGCCAAGGCGCGCATCACCGACTGGCTGAAGCGCCGCGTGGCCACGCAGCCGCTGGGCCAGCCCAATGCCGGCTCGACCTTCCGCAATCCGGCAGGCGATCACGCGGGTCGTCTGGTCGAGGCATGCGGGTTGAAAGGCTTCACGGTGGGTGGCGCGCAGGTGTCGCCAAAGCACGCGAACTTCGTGGTGAATCTGGGTGGCGCCACGGCGGCGGACATCGAAGTGGTGGTGAAAACAATGCACGACACGGTGCTGGAAAAGACCGGGGTCGATCTGGTTCAGGAAGTGCGGGTCATTGGTGAGCTAAAGAATGGCTAAGGATTTTGGAAAAGTGGCAGTACTCATGGGCGGCCCCTCTGCAGAGAGGGAAGTCTCTCTCATGTCCGGCACGGGCATCGTGAAGGCATTGAAGGAGCGCGGTGTGGATGCGCATCCGTTCGATCCTGCCGAGCGCGATCTCTTCGAGCTGAAGCGCGACGGTTTTGCGCGCGTGTTCATTGCGCTGCATGGCCGGTTCGGTGAGGACGGCACTGTGCAGGGCGCGCTGGAAGTGATGAAGCTGCCCTACACCGGCTCGGGCGTGATGGCGAGCGCCATCGCGATGGACAAGTGGCGCACCAAGATGATCTGGCAGAGCGCAGGCATCCCCACGCCGAAATACCGCATCCTGAACGGCAGCAGCGACTGGCACCAGACCGCGCAGGATCTCGGCCTGCCGCTCATCGTGAAGCCGGGGCGCGAGGGTTCGACCATCGGTCTCACCAAGTTGACCAGCACAGTGCAGCTGGGCGCCGCCTATGAACTGGCCGCCAAGTTCGATCCGCTGGTGATTGCCGAAGAGTTTGTCGATGGCAAGGAGCTGACAGTATCGGTGCTGGGTGAGCGGGCGCTGCGCATCGTGCGCATCGAGGCCCCGCAGGGCAACTACGACTACCAGAACAAATATTTCACCGACGACACGAAATACCACTGTCCGTCGGGTATCGATTCGGCCATCGAGACCCGTATCCAGGCGGACACCATGAAGGCGTTCCGCCTGCTGGGCTGTCGCGGCTGGGGACGCGCCGACGTGATGCTGCGCGCCGACGGCAGCTACTCGTTCCTGGAGCTGAATACCTCGCCCGGCATGACTGGGCACAGCCTCGTGCCGATCTCTGCGCGTGCCGATGGCATCGACTATCCGGACCTGTGCGTGGAAATTCTCGCCCTGGCCACCACCGATGCGGAGGCGCGGGCGTGATCATCTGGACGCCCAGACAGAATGCCAAGCGCTCATTTGGCAACCGCGGCGGCAAGCCCGAGCCGCGCGGCCCCATGGCCACGCGTCGTGGCGCGGAGGAGGGCGATGCGAATATTCGCACCGCCATTGCAAGACATTTGCCAGCCCTGGCGGGCGTGGTCATCGGTCTTGGGCTCATTGGTGCCGGCTGGTATGCGCTCGGCCATCTGCCGCGCATGCCCGTGACCGAGCTCGTGGTGCACGGCAAGCTGGATCGCGTCGACGCGGAAGCCCTTCGCCTCAATGCCCTGCCGGACAACGCCGATGTGCTCACCCTGGATCTCAATCTGGTCCGCGAGCGCGTGAAGGCGCTGCCCTGGGTTCGGGATGTCGAGGTGCGGCGCATCCCGCCAGGCCGCATCGAGCTGGCCGTCGAGGAGCATCAGCCGCTTGCGATCTGGCAGGAACAGGACCGGTCGCTGCTCGTGAACACGAAAAGTGAAGTGTTCAACGCTGATCACGACCTGCAATTGCCACTGCTCGCCGGTCCGCCGGGGACCGCCCCCATTGTCGTGGCCGAAGCTGCGCGTGTTGCCTCAGTGCTGGGCGAAGTGCCCGCAGAAGTCCGACTCTCTGACCGACGGGCGTGGTCAGTGCGCCTTGGCGACAACACCCGCATCGAGCTGGGCCGCGAGGAAACGCTCGCCCGACTCGAACGCTTTGCCCGGGTTCGCCAGGATGTCGTGATGCTAAAGCAGCCCGGGCTGCGCGTGGACCTGCGCTATCCCGCCGGGCTCGCCATCCAGAAGACCCCCGAGATGCTGCAGTACGAAAAAGAACAAGCCAGCCGAAAGAAAAAAGCATGAACAAGCCGCGCGAAACCAAGAATCTGCTCGTTGCCCTCGACATCGGCACGTCCAAGATCGTCGCCATCGTGGCCGAGGTCACGCCCGATGGCGCGCTCGAGGTCATCGGCATGGGCAGCCATCCGTCCAAGGGGCTCAAGAAGGGCGTGGTGGTGAACATCGAGTCCACGGTGAACGGCATCCAGCGCGCGCTTGAGGAAGCCGAGCTGATGGCCGACGTGAAGATCCGGGATGTCATAACCGGCATCGCCGGCTCGCACATCAAGAGCTTCAACTCGCACGGCATGGTGGCGATCAAGGACAAGGAGGTCTCGCAGTTCGACGTGGATCGCGTGATCGAGACCGCACGCGCGGTGAACATCCCGATGGATCAGCAAATCCTCCACATCCTGACCCAGGAATTCATCATCGACGGCCAGGAGGATGTGCGCGAGCCGGTGGGCATGAGCGGCGTGCGGCTGGAGGTGAAGGTGCACATCGTCACCGGTGCGGTGTCGGCCGCGCAGAACATCATGAAGTGCGTGCGCCGCTGCGGGCTGGAGCCGCGAGACCTCGTGCTGCAACCGCTCGCCTCCGCGCTGGCCGTGCTGTCGCAGGACGAGAAGGACCTTGGTGTGTGCCTGGTCGACATCGGCGGCGGCACGACTGATATCGCCGTGTTCACCGGCGGCGCGATTCGTCATACCGCCGTGATCCCCATCGCGGGCGACCAGATCACCAATGACATCGCGATGGCGCTGCGCACGCCGACCAAGGATGCCGAGGACATCAAGATCGCCCACGGCTGCGCGCTGCGCCAGCTGGCAAGCGTGAACGATGTGATCGAAGTGCCGGGCGTGGGCGACCGCGAACCCCGCCAGCTTTCACGCCAGACGCTGGCCGAGGTGATCGAGCCCCGCGTCGAGGAACTGTATTCGCTCATCCAGCGCGAGCTGAGGCAGTCGGGATTCGAGGAGCTCATGTCGTCCGGCATCGTGCTGACCGGCGGCAGCTCGTCGCTCGCGGGCATGGTCGAGCTGGGCGAGGAGGTGTTTCACATGCCGGTGCGTCTCGGCGTACCCAACTACACCGGCGGCTTGTCAGAGGTGGTGCGCAATCCGCGCTACTCGACGGGCGTGGGCCTGCTGATTTCGGGATTGGAGCAGATGAAGCGCGACCAGCATGTGCGCATGCAGGTGGGCAACGTGAACCATCTATTCGAACGCATGAAGAAGTGGTTCACGGGGAATTTTTGAGTTGTCTTTTTCGAGTGGTCATCTATGAAGTGTCGCAGTGGAAGTACTTACCAAGCAGAGGAGAGTAACCATGATTGAGCTAGTGGAATCACAACAACCTGAAGCCGTCATCAGGGTGATCGGCGTGGGAGGCTGCGGAGGCAACGCGGTCGACCACATGATCACGAACGGCGTGAATGGTGTCGAGTTCATCACCATGAACACCGACGCGCAGGCACTGAAGCGAAGCCAGGCCCGCACGCAACTGCAACTCGGCACCGGCACGACCAAGGGTTTGGGCGCAGGTGCCAATCCCGATGTGGGCCGCATGGCCGCCATCGAGGACCGCGAGCGCATCCAGGAACTGGTGGAAGGTGCCGACATGCTCTTCATCACCGCCGGCATGGGTGGCGGGACGGGCACGGGTGCCGCACCGATCGTGGCCGAGATCGCGCGCGAGATGGGCATCCTCACTGTTGCCGTCGTCACCAAGCCCTTCTCGTTCGAAGGCAAGCGGCAGCGCGTGGCCGAGGCCGGCATCGAGGCACTGAAGCAGCATGTCGACTCGCTCATCATCATCCCCAACGACCGCCTCATGGAGGTGCTGGGTGATGACGTGAGCTACGAGGACGCTTTCCGCGCATCGAATGATGTGCTCAATGGCGCCGTCGCCGGCATCGCCGAGGTGATCAACTGCCCCGGCCTGGTGAACGTCGACTTTGCCGACGTGCGCACGGTGATGAGCGAGAACGGTGTCGCCATGATGGGATCGGCCATGGCCTCGGGCGCGGATCGGGCCCAGGTTGCCGCCGAGCGTGCGGTCGCGAGCCCGTTGCTGGAAGATGTGAACCTCACCGGTGCACGCGGTGTGCTGGTCAACATCACGGCCAGCAAGTCGTTGAAGCTGAAGGAAGTGCACGAGGTCATGAACACCATCCGCAGCTTCACCGCCGAGGATGCGACCGTGATCTATGGCAACGTGCTCGATGACGCCATCGGCGATCAGCTCCGCGTGACCATTGTCGCGACCGGACTGGGCGGCAGCTCATCCCAGCGCCAGCCCAAGATGGTGTACTCCGCCCCGGTCATGGCCCGTACCGGCACGGACGACGCTTTCGGCAACATCGGCAGCATGCCGGGCATGCAGGCCGGCGCGCAGGTGAACTACAGCGAGCTGGACACGCCCGCCGTCACCCGCCGTCGTCGTGATGCCACGGTGAGCGCCATGCAGCAGTCGGGTGTCGAGATGTATGACATCCCGGCGTTCTTGCGCAAGCAGGCGGACTGAGCCTTCACGCTGGGTTTCAGTCCGATGACGTAGATGCACGGCAGGGCTTGCCTCGCCCTGTCTGACGTAACCGGCCCCCGGTGCGACCTCCTCTGCGCACCGGGTGGCCCTGCTCCCTCAAAAAAGCAGGCCCCTCGTTGGTCTTGAGCGATTTCCGACTGCTCACCCTGAGTTTGCAGGCAGGCTTCCGTGGTAAAATTGAAACAATCAATTAATCAATCAGTTAACGCGAGCATCGCGAATATTCGCAGCCCATGATTCTGCAGCGCACCCTGAAAAACGTTGTCCGCGCCACTGGCGTCGGTGTTCACACCGGCACCAAGGTGGTCATGGTTCTGCGCCCCGCGCCGGCCGATACGGGCATCGTGTTCTGCCGCACCGACCTCCCCGATAATCCGGAAGTCCGTGCGCACGCGCTGAACGTCAAGGACACGCGCATGGCCACTGTCATCGAGGGCAACGGTGCGCGCATTTCCACGATCGAGCATCTCCTGTCCGCCTTTGCCGGGCTCGGCATCGACAACGCCTACGTGGACCTGTCGGCCGAGGAAGTCCCGATCATGGACGGCAGCGCGGCACCCTTCGTGTTTCTGCTGCAGTCTGCAGGCATCGTTGAACAATCGCGATCCAAGCAGTACATCCGGGTGAAGAAGCCGGTCGAAGTCGTGTCCGGCGACAAGGTCGCGCGGCTGGTTCCGCACGACGGCTTCAAGCTCACGTTCTCGATCGAATTCAACCACCCGGTGTTCCAGACGACGGCGTCCGAAGTTGAGCTCGACTTCGCCCAGATCTCGTTCGTCAAGGAAGTGTCGCGGGCGCGCACCTTCGGCTTCACCCATGAAGTCGAGATGCTGCGCGAGAAGGGGCTGGGCCGCGGCGGCTCGCTGGAGAATGCCATCGTCATCGACGACTTCCGGGTGCTGAATGCCGAGGGCCTGCGTTTTGACGACGAGTTCGTGAAGCACAAGGCGCTCGACGCCGTTGGCGATCTTTACACGCTGGGTCATCCGCTGATCGGTGCCTACATCGGCCACAAGTCGGGCCACGCGCTCAACAATCAGCTGGCGCGCGCGCTGCTAGCCGATCAGTCCGCATTCGAAATGGTGACCTTCGAGGCCCGTGACGACGTGCCGGCCGCCTTCGCCAATCTCCGTCTCCAGGCCGCCTGAGTCCGCCGATCATGATGATCGGTGTCAGGATTCTCCTGCTTCTGGGCATTTTCGTCGTTCTGGTGCCGCTGCTTGCCTACTTCATCACCAAGAACGCGCGTTTCTATCACTTCGCGCTAAAGTCAGCCAAGGTGATCGCGGCCCTCTTGGCCGCCATCGCGTTGATCTATCTGGCCGAGCGCCTCATTCTCGTTCTGTAGGCTTTCGGCCCGCAGGCCTGCCGGTCCGGTCAGCACGGGCGCGCCGCCGCTGGATGCGTTCGACCACATCCTTCAATGGGGAGGGCGTCAGGCTGTCTGCCAACCTGTCCAGAACCTCGCCGGGCATGGGCGCGCGGGTTGGCATTCGAGTAACAGGCCTCTCATCCACCGCCGCCCACCCGGGTTGCATTTCCACCCGGATTTCTGTAACCTCTTGTTCCTGCATTTGAATTTGCTTCAGCAAGGTTGGCACCAAGGGTTTCAATCGGGTGGCCACCGCCGCACTTGAAGTTCCGATAACAAGGGTAGATCCCACCAGAGCCGACACCCGGCTGGCCCGCGCGAGGGATTCGCGCAAGGGCAAGTCCTCGATCACCACGGTGCCGAGGGCGTCAAGATAAATGTGTTGCAACGCGTTGATGTGCCGCGCCCGTTTGAGCAGCGGCCTCAAGGCGTCGTTCTCGCCAAGAAGCGTTCCCAGCGACCGGGTTCCAGGGGGCGTTTTCAAGGAAATGAGGAGAGTTTTGTGAACATCATTCTGGTTTCGGACAGTCTAGCAAAGAGCCGCATCGTCACGATCTCGCAAGGGCAGATCATTGCCGTGGCGTGCGGATTGCTGGCAGCGGGCTTCCTGCTCGCACTCGGCACGTACTTCGTCACAATGAACTACGCGGTCGATCTCAAGAATCCTTATCTGCGCACCCTGTTTTCCAAGCTGCACCAGAAGGAAATGCAGCAGGCTGAAACCGAGATGCGCGACAACCTGAACGCCATGGCAGTCAAGCTGGGTGAAATCCAGGCACGCATCATGCGGCTGGATGCCTTTGGCGAGCGCCTGGGTAAAGCAGCCGGCATCAAGCCGACCGAATTCCGTTTCGGCGAGCCGCCGGCGCAGGGCGGCGCGATCCCGTCGGCCGAATTGCAGCGGGAGATTTCGGCAGCCGAACTGAAGACCCGTATCGAAGAGCTCACCCGTCTGCTGGATGACCGCAGCGACAAGCTCGGCATCCTCGATTCCATTCTCATGGAAGGCCGCGTGGCGCAAAAGGCCATTCCCACCGTGCTGCCGGTCGAGACGGGCTACTTCTCCTCGAATTTCGGCTATCGCATCGACCCCTTCAATGGCCGCAACGTGTTTCACACCGGCGTCGACTTCGTGGCGCCCCCTGGCACCAAGGTGGCCGCCGCGGCGGGCGGCGTGGTGTCTGCCGCCGAGTTTCACCCGGAGTATGGCCACATGGTCGACATCGATCATGACAACGGACTGACCACGCGTTACGCCCACCTGTCCAAGTACAAGGCCAAGGTCGGTGACGTGGTCCTGAAGGGGCAATATATCGGCGACGTTGGGGCGACTGGCCGTGCCACGGGCCCGCATTTGCATTTTGAGGTGCGCGAAAAAGGCGTGCCGCTGAATCCCAATCGCTTCCTTGCCACCACCCGAGTGCCCGCCACCGTGACCATGGTGCCCACGCCGCCGCCGGGCGCACCGACCGCAGCCAGTGTTGCCGCCACGCTGCGCGAGGAGGCCAAGGCCGCCGCAACCCGACAGCCCTAGACGGGCCGCCCGGCCTACTTGCAACTCGGCGGATCGTCCCCACGTCCGCCTTCGTGGCATTTATCGTGGTATCCGGCCCCGCCGGGTTTCCCGGCCAAGACGGTCCCGGGATTCGGGAGGCGGGGCACAATCCTTTATAATTCCGCGATTTGACCGGCGCCCCGGCCGGGGCCACCGCCCCCGCCAGAGCCCGCGTCGGTCTTTCCATTTTCCCCAGAACCCTCCAGCCGGACCTTCATGTTCAATACCTTCCTCAAAGCCATCTTCGGCAGCCGCAACGACCGCCTTCTGAAGCAGTATCGCCAGCGGGTCGTCCGCATCAACGCGCTGGAACCGGACATGCAGAAGCTTACGGATGCGGAGCTGCGCGCCAAGACCGACGAGTTCAAGTCGCGTCTCGCCAAGGGGGAAAAGCTGGATGACATCCTCCCTGAGGCGTTTGCCGTCGTGCGCGAGGCCGGAAAGCGCGTGCTCAACATGCGCCACTTCGATGTCCAGCTCATCGGCGGCATGGCACTGCACGAAGGCAAGATTGCCGAAATGCGTACGGGCGAGGGTAAGACCCTGGTGGCCACGCTGCCGTCCTATCTGAATGCACTGACCGGCAAGGGCGTGCACGTGGTGACGGTGAATGACTACCTGGCGTCCCGCGACGCGGCCTGGATGGGCCGACTGCACGAGTTCCTCGGACTGACCGTGGGCTGCAATCTCTCGCAGATGCAGCATGACGCCAAGCAGCAAGCCTTCGCTGCAGACATCACCTATGGCACCAACAATGAATTCGGCTTCGACTATCTGCGCGACAACATGGTCACGCAGGCTTCGGAGAGGGTGATGCGCGGGCTCAACTTCGCCATCGTGGACGAAGTGGACTCGATCCTGATCGATGAGGCACGCACGCCGCTGATCATTTCCGGCCAGGCCGAGGATTCGGCCGAGATGTATCAGAAGATCAATCTGCTGGTGCCCAACCTGACCAAGCAGGAAAAGGAAGATGGCCCAGGCGACTTCTGGGTCGACCTCAAGCAGAACACGGTGCTGCTGTCAGAGGAAGGTCACGAACACGCCGAGCGCCTGATGACCGAAGCGGGCCTGCTGCCGGCAAATTCCAGCCTCTATGACCCAGCCAACATCATGCTCATGCATCACCTGATGGCCGCAGTGCGGGCGCATGCGCTCTACCATCGCGACCAGCACTACGTGGTCAACGGTGGAGAGATCGTCATCGTCGACGAATTCACCGGACGCATGATGCAGGGTCGGCGCTGGTCGGATGGCCTGCACCAGGCGGTCGAGGCCAAGGAAGGCGTGCGCATCCAGTCCGAGTCGCAGACGCTCGCCTCGATCACTTTCCAGAACTATTTCCGCCTCTACAGCAAACTGGCCGGCATGACTGGCACGGCCGATACCGAGGCGTTCGAATTTCAGCACATCTACAGCCTGGAGACGGTGCTTATCCCGCCCAACCGGCCAGTGGTGCGCAAGGACCGCAATGACCAGGTGTTCCTGACCGCAGCCGAGAAATACAAGGCCATGATCGCCGACGTGAAGGACTGCCACGACCGCGGCCAACCCGTCCTGCTCGGTACGACGTCGGTGGAAAACTCGGAGTTCCTCTCCGAGATGCTGAAGAAGGAAGGGCTGCCGCACAACGTGCTCAATGCCAAGCAGCATGCGCGTGAAGCCGAGATTGTCGCCCAGGCGGGTCGCCCGAAGCAGATCACCATCGCCACCAACATGGCCGGTCGCGGCACGGACATCGTCCTCGGGGGCAATCCGGAAAGCGCGATCAAGGCGGTCGAGGAAGATCCGAATCTGGACGAGGCCACCAAGGCAGCGCGGATCGCGAATATTCGCAGCGAGTGGCAGGTGGTTCACGATCAGGTCGTTGCGGCTGGCGGCCTCCACATTGTCGGCTCCGAGCGCCACGAATCGCGTCGCATCGACAACCAGCTGCGCGGTCGAGCCGCGCGCCAGGGTGATCCGGGATCATCGGTGTTCTACCTGTCGTTCGAGGATCCTTTGCTCAAGATTTTCGCCGCAGAGCGCATCAAGGGCATCATGCAACGGCTCAAGCTGCCCGAGGGCGAGGCCATCGAGGCGCGCATGGTCACGCGTTCCATCGAGAACGCGCAGCACAAGGTGGAACAGCGCAACTTCGACATTCGCAAGCAGTTGCTCGAGTACGACGATGTCGCCAATGACCAGCGCAAGGTGATCTATCACCAGCGGGCCGAGCTGCTGGAATCGCAGGACATCAGCGCCACTATCGCCGCCATGCGTGGCGGGGTGCTGCGTGCCACAGTCTCCCAGTTCGTTCCGCCAGAAAGTCTGGAAGATCAGTGGGATGTCGAGGGCCTGAAAGCCACGCTCGAAAGCGAGTTTTCACTCTCGGTGCCGATTGCGGAGTGGATGAAGAATGATAGCGAACTCGATTCCGAGAAAATCGCTGACCAGGTGGTGAAGCTCGCCGACGAGGCCTACCAGGCCAAGTTCTCGCAGGTCGAGGCCAGCTTGCTGCACCAGTACGAGCGCGCAGTCATGCTCCAAAGCATCGACAGCCATTGGCGCGAGCATCTCGCGGCGCTGGATTATCTGCGCCAGGGCATTCACCTGCGTGGCTACGCGGCCAAGCAGCCAAAGCAGGAATACAAGCGTGAAGCCTTTGAGCTGTTCAGCAGCCTGCTCGACCAGGTCAAGCGCCAGGTGACGCAAATCCTAATGAGCGTGCAGGTCGCGTCGCGTGAAGAGGTTGAAGCGGCGGAACGCGCCGCAGAGGAGGCTGCGCAGGCCGTGCGCAACGTCCAGTACCACCATGCCAACCCTGATGAGCCGGAAGGCGGAGAGGAAGCGCCCCAGGCCGATACGGCAGCGCAGCCTTTTGTTCGCGCGTCGGACAAGGTCGGTCGCAACGATCCTTGCTGGTGCGGCAGCGGCAAGAAGTTCAAGCACTGCCACGGCAAGCTGAGCTGATACCCGAGAAGCGGGCATCCGGGGCTGTGGGTTGGGGGATGACACCGACCGCAGCCCCGTGTCATTTCCACGTCTGATCTGAATCGCCCTATTGCACGTCGCGCGCTTGTCGCGACATCATTAGCAGTCACCCGTCACCCGTCACCCGTCACCCGTCACCCGTCACCAGGCCCTCGCCATGCCCGTAAACTACACCCCTCCCACGTCCGACTCGCTCCTTACCGTACCCGGTGTCACGCTGGGTACCACCGAAGCGAATATTCGCAAGCCCAATCGCAAGGACGTGCTGGTCATCCGGCTGGACGCCGGCTCGCACGTCGCGGGCGTGTTCACCCAGAACCGGTTCTGCGCTGCGCCGGTGCTGGTCTGTCGCGAGCATCTCGACCATTCATCGGCCATGCGCGCCATTGTGGTCAATACCGGCATTGCGAATGCCGGAACGGGCGAACAGGGGCTCGCCGCGGCACGCCAGACGTGCGGTCATGTCGCGGTGGCGCTGGGCTGCAAGCCGGAGGAAGTGCTGCCCTTCTCGACGGGCGTGATCATGGAGCACCTGCCCATGGATCGCATCGCGGCCGGCGTGGCTGCTGCGGCCACCAAGCTGGAACCGGCCAACTGGTTCGCCGCCGCGCAGGCCATCATGACCACGGACACGGTGCCCAAGGCGGTGTCGAAGCAGATCGACATTGATGGCGCCACCGTGACCATCACCGGCATCTCCAAGGGCGCCGGCATGATCCAGCCCAACATGGCAACCATGCTGGGCTTCATCGCCACCGACGCGGTGGTGGGTGAGGACGTGCTGCAGGACATCACGAAATATGCCGCGGATCAGTCATTCAACGTCATCACCGTGGACGGCGATACGTCCACCAATGATTCGTTTGTCATCGCTGCCACCAACCAGGCCGGCAATCCGCCGATCAATGGCGAAGGCACCGCCGAGTTCGCCAAGCTGCGTGATGCGATCACCGAAGTTGCCATCCTGCTCGCACAAGCCATCGTGCGAGACGGCGAGGGCGCGACCAAATTCATGGCCATTGCCGTCGAAGGCGGCGAAACGCGTGAGGAGTGTGTGCGCGTCGGCAAGTCGATCGCGCATTCCCCGCTGGTGAAGACGGCCTTCTTTGCGAGTGATCCCAACCTGGGCCGCATCCTGGCTGCCATCGGCAACGCCGGCGTGAAGGATCTCGATACGACAAAAGTGAAGCTGTGGCTGGGCGAGGTGTTGGTGAGCGAGCTGGGCGGACGCGCCGCGAGCTATACCGAGGCGCAGGGCCAGGCTGTCATGAAGCAGTCGGAGATCACCGTGCGCGTGGCGCTGGGCCGGGGCCGCGAGGCCGGGACCGTGTGGACCTGCGACTTCTCCTATGACTACGTGAAGATCAACGCTGATTACAGATCGTGAGCGTTGATCTGAAATCGCTGGAGCGGTTGCTGACTCGCGCCGAAGCCGTGCTCGAACGCGTCGAAGCGCGCCTCCCACCGCCACCTGCGGACATCGACTGGAAGGCGCACGCCTTCCGCTGGAAGCGGCGCAACGGCGTGGGTGCGCTGCATCCCATCCGTCATCCGCATGTGATTCGGTTTGATGACCTGCATGACATCGACGACCAGAAGGCGCGGCTGGATGCCAACACCCGGCACTTCGTGAAGGGTCTGCCGGCCAACAACGTGCTGCTCACGGGCGCGCGCGGGACGGGCAAGTCCTCGCTGGTGAAGGCCGCGTTGCAGAAGTATGCGAAGCAGGGCTTGCGTCTCGTGGAAGTGGATCGTGTCGATCTCGTCGATCTGCCCGAGATCGTGGATCTCGTCGCCGGGCGTCCGGAGCGATTCGTCATCTTCAGCGATGACTTGTCGTTTGAGGCGAGCGATCCCGGCTACAAGGCATTGAAGTCCGTCCTTGATGGCGGCGTGTCGGCCATCACCGAGAACGTGCTGATTTACGCCACCAGCAATCGCCGCCATCTCATGCCCGAGCACATGGCCGAGAATCTTGCGGCCAAGCACACCAGCGAAGGCGAAATCCATCCCGAGGAAACGACGGAGGAGAAGGTGTCGCTGTCCGAGCGCTTCGGATTGTGGATGTCGTTCTACCCGTTCGATCAGGATCAGTACCTGCGCATCGCCGCCCACTGGGCGGGCGAGCTGTCGGGTAAAGACGTCGAAGTTGCGAATATTCGCAGTGAGGCATTGCTCTGGGCACTGGAACGGGGCTCGCGTTCGGGTCGCGTCGCATGGCAGTTCGCGCGCCACTGGGCGGCCGAGCACATGTCCGCACCGAAATCACGCCAGACATGAAGATTACCCACGTCGCCGCCGCAGTCTTTCTGCGGCCGGACGGCACGTTTCTGCTGGCGCAACGTCCCGAGGGCAAGCCCTATCCCGGCTACTGGGAATTTCCCGGTGGCAAGTTGGAGGCGGGCGAGACACCGCATGACTGCCTGGTGCGCGAGCTGAAGGAGGAGCTCGATGTCACCATCACCAAGGCCACGCCATGGATCACGCGCGTGCATGTGTACACCCATGCCACAGTGCGGCTTCACTTCTTTCGCGTGACTGCGTGGACAGGCGAGTTTCGTGGTTTGGAGGGACAGGCGCACATCTGGCAGAACATTCATGCCCTCGATGTGTCGCCCATGCTGCCTGCCAACACCCCGGTCTTTCGTGCACTCTCCTTGCCTGCGCAATACGCCATCACGGACATTGCCGCGATGGGATGGAGCGAATATTCGCAGCGTCTTGAAAGGGCGCTCGACAATGGCCTCCGTTTGATTCAGTTGCGTGAAAAATCGCTGGCGCGGGCTGAACTCGTTCGCGTCGGGCGCGCGTTGGTCGACCTGGCCCGTGAACACGGTGCGCGCGTGGTCGTCAACAGCGACCACGACATTGCCGCGGAGATTGCGGCCGATGGGCTGCATCTCACGAGTGCAGCATTGACTGCCTGCAGTATTCGGCCTGCGCATGCGCTGGTGTTGGCCTCGACGCATTCGCGGACGGAGCTTGAGCGCGCAGCGCAGCTTGAGCTCGATGGTGTTGTCTGTGGGCCGGTACTGACCACCGCGTCGCATCCTGCTGCCAATCCCATGGGCTGGGAGGGATTTGCCGCTTGCATCGCCGACCCGCCGCTCGCGGTCTATGCGCTGGGTGGTCTCGGGCCGCAGCATCTCGTGCAGGCGCAGGCGTTGGGGGCGCACGGCGTGGCATACCGGCGCGCTCTTTGAGTAGCCCGGCAACCTAACTTCCCTGCCCCCGGGCTAAAGTCCCGCGCGAGTCTGCCGATATCCAAGAAGGAATCATGGGAGCGCCTGGCGCGTGAGCGCGGTTGGCATGGCCCCCGTGCTTGCCTTTCAGGAAGATCACTGTGCGCGAGGAGGCTTAGTGCCCGATACGATGTCAGTCAGGAAAGGTGTGTCCCGGCACGCCGATGCGCGGATGGCAGTGGCCGAGCTGCGTTCGGCCATTGAGCAGCCGGAGACCCGACTCGTGATCTTCTACTGCGCTCGCAGCTTCGATCGCGAGGTCCTTGCGTCGTGCATGAAGCAAGCGTTCCCGGATGTCTGCGTCATCGGCTGTACCACCGCGGGCGAGATCACGCCTGAAGGCTATTTGGGCGGCACACTCACCGGTGTCAGCTTCGCCGGTCATGAGCTGGATGTGGCGGCCACTGCCATCGCGCTCAACCCGATTGACAGTCTGGCCGCAGGCGACGCGGTGGATGCGCTGGTCCGCGGCATGGGGCTCCGCCACGGGCTGCCACCGAACGGCACTGACACCTTTGCCTATGTTCTCGCGGACGGCATGTCAATGCAGGAGGAGGCGCTGGTCAGTGTGACCCACAGCCATCTTCACGGCATAGAGCTGGTGGGGGGCTCTGCCGGCGATGACACTGAATTTGGCAAGACCTGGGTTTACTGGCAAGGCGAGTTCCAGCGCGAAATGGCGGCACTGGTGCTTGTTCGAACCGGCCACCCGTTCAAGGTATTTCGCACCCAACACTTCGTGCATTCGGACATGCGCATGGTGGTGACCCGTGCCGATCCCGCGAGCCGGCGCGTATTCGAGATCAACGGCCTGCCGGCGGCGCCAGAGTATGCGCGGCTCATCGGGCTGGATGTTGCCGAGCTCACTCCGCTCGTGTTTGCCACCCATCCGGTGGTGGTGCGTATCGGCGGCCAGTACTTCGTGCGCTCGGTGGCGTATGTGAAGGAGGACGACAGCCTGCAGTTCTTCTGCGCGATCGACGAGGGCGTCGTACTCACCATCGCCAAGGGGGTTGATCTGGTGGAGAACCTGCGCAACGCTTTTGCAGATGTGCGTGAGAGCATCGGCAACCCAATGGTGGTGCTGGGTTGCGACTGCCTGTTGCGCCGGCTGGAAATCCAGCGTGATGGCATTGAGGATCAGGTAGGCCGCATATTCCGCGACAATGAGGTGGTGGGCTTCACCACCTACGGCGAACAAATCAATGCCATGCATGTGAATCAGACCTTCACCGGCATCGCAATTGGCCATGCCTGATCCCGGTGCCAGCGAAGCCGAATCACTGCGCGCGCGCTGCGACGAACAGGCGAAACGCATCGCCCAACTGGAGAAGATAAATCTGGCGCTCATGGATCGTGTCGAGCGATCCATGGATGCACAGGGCAACAGTTTCTCGATGTTCCAGTCCGCGATCGCGCTGGAGAGCCAGGTCAAGGAGCGAACCGGGGCGTTGCAGCGTGCCATGCAGACGCTGGAGCACACCAACCGTGAGCTGCAGGCATCAAACGAAGCGGCGCAAACGGCGAACCGGGCCAAGTCCGTCTTTCTCGCGTCGATGAGCCATGAGTTGCGCACGCCCATGAACGGTGTGGTCGGCATGACCGATCTGCTGTTGCTGTCGCGTCTGGATGAGGAGCAGAAGGATGCGCTGCTGACCATCAAGCGATCCGCGCTCAACCTGCTCACGATTCTCAATCAGCTGCTCGACTTTTCCAAGATCGAAGCGGGGCAGATGCAACCGGAGAAGGTCGACTTTCCGTTGCGACGAACAGTCGAGTCGGCGTTGGCGCTCTTGCGGCCCCAGGCGGAGGCGAAGGGTATTCAACTTCGGGTGGACTGGCCCTTGGGACTGCCCGAGTTCGTCGTCGGCGATCCCACGTGGCTTACGCAGATCGTCAACAACCTGGTTGGCAATGCCATCAAGTTCACCGCGCAAGGTCAGGTCCTCGTGAATGTTCGCATTCTCGGGAAGCCTGGTGATCCCCTTCGCGTGCGGATGGACGTGATTGACACCGGAATCGGCATTTCTGCGGATGCTCTGCAACGCCTGTTCAATCCATTCACGCAGGCGGACAGTTCCACAACGCGCAAGTTTGGCGGCACAGGTCTCGGCCTCGTGATCGTCAGGCGCCTGTGTCGGGCCATGGGTGGCGACTGTGATGTCGAGAGCGAGGTCGGTAAGGGGTCGTGCTTCCGGTTTGAGCTTCCTTTCGAGCTTGGCCGTCCGCCCGCAAGCGCGCCGGGCGTCAGGGAGGGGTTGCTGCCATCTGTACCTCTTGGAAGTGTGCCAAGTGGAATCGAACCCGCGACTTACCTCCCGGCTCACGTACTGGTCGTCGAGGACAACCCCGTGAATCGGTCCGTGGCCGTCTCGATCCTGAAGCGCTTGGGCTGCCAGATCGAGACCGCCGAGAACGGACAAGTCGCGTTGGAACGACTGGCCTCAAATTCGACTTTCGATCTCGTGCTGATGGATTGTCAGATGCCGGTAATGGATGGCTTCGAAGCCACACGCAGCATTCGAGCAGCGGAAAACTCCGCGGATCGTCCCTTGCGGATCGTCGCGCTCACGGCAAATGCCATGTCTGGCGACAAGGAGGCCTGCCTTGCGGCCGGCATGGATGACTTTCTCAGCAAGCCATTCCAGATTCATGAACTGGCCGCCATGCTGCGGAAGTGGTGTCCGGCGAAGTTTCAGGCGCCCGTGATCCGACTGGCAGCCTGAAGAGGAATCAGAACTGCGAATCCCCGAAATGCCGGCGCAAATGCTCGGGCGCGTCGCACAATGCCACCGCGCCGGCTTCAAGGAGCTCCTGACGGCTGCCGTAGCCCCAGGTCACGCCGACTGCCTCGACGCCATTCTTCCTGGCGCCAACTACGTCGTGCAGCCTGTCACCGAACATGCGGCAGTTCGCGGCAACTAGCTTCTCATTGGTGAGCAGGTGAGCGACGAGCTCGCCCTTGTCATCGCGGCGCCCGTCCAGCTCGCTGCCATAGACACCACTGAAGTAGGTCGCGATCCCGAAGTGATCCAGGATGCGCGTCGCGTAGACATGCGGCTTGGAGGTTGCCAGGTACAAACGATGTCCCGCCTCGTGCGCCGCCTGTAACGACTCGCGAATATTCGCGTAGAGCGCGTTCTCGAAGAGCCCCACGGTGGCGAATCGTTCGCGGTACGCAGCCAGCGCGGCCTCGATGCGCTCGCGATCATCCGTCTCCAGCAGGCGCCCGAAGGTGGGACGCAGTGGCGGGCCGATGGCGAAGAGCAGCTCATCCAGCGGTGGCGGTGTGCGGCCCATGCGGACCAGCGCATGCGCGATGCATCGGGTGATGCCTTCCCTGGGATCGGTCAGGGTGCCATCAAGGTCGAACAGCAGCGCGGTGCGGCGGGTCATCAGCGCATCAGTGCTTGTGCGAGTGCTTGTCCTTCTCCTGCGCCTTGGCCTTCACGTCCAGCACAAAGACCTTCTTCGCCGCGTCCTCGAACGTGAGCTTGAGCGGCACTTCATCGCCCTTCTTGATCGGCTGCTTCAACTGCATGAGCATGATGTGCAGGCCGCCGGGCATCAGGTCGACCAGCTTGCCCGCAGGAATGTCGATTGCATCGACGGCGGACATGCTCATCACGCCGTCCTTCATCGACATCTGGTGAATCTCGGTCGTGCCGGCCACGGGTGATTCGGCCTTCACCAGCTTCATCGGTTTTGCGCTCTTGATGTGCATGTAGGCAGCAGAGACGCTGGCGCCCGGGACGGTGGTGCGGGCCCAGATATCGAACACCTTGACCTCTGGCTTGGCAGCGTTCTGGGCATGCGCCGGGAACAAGGTGCTGGCGGCCAGCAGGGTGGCGCCAAGAATCAGTGTGGTGCGGGTCATGTTCATGGTTGGGGTCTTCCTTGAAGTCGGTTTACATGCAATTCAGTTGCAACAATAGCAGATTCGGCGTTGTTCCCGAGCCAGGGCACGATGCCAAGACAGGGTGCGGCAAGACGGGCATCCAGCGCGGCGATGTTCTCCTCCCGCACCGGCATGTCGGGATCGATGCAGTTACCCACCCAGCCGGCCAGGTTAAGCCCGCGCGCGCGGATGGCTTCCGCCGTGAGCAGTGAATGGTTGATGCAGCCCAGCCGCAACCCGACGACGAGGATCACCGGCAGTGCCAATTCCCGCGCCAGGTCGGCGGTATCAGCCGCGTCATTCAGCGGCACCACGAAGCCACCCACGCCTTCGACCAGGATGGTGTCGGCGCGTTCAGTGAGTGCCGCGAACGCAGTGCGAATATTCGCAAGGTCGATCACCACCCCTTCCTGTGCGGCGGCGATGTGCGGCGCGATGGCGGCCTTGAGGCGCCAAGGGTTGATGTCGTCTGCGTTCACGGCAACATTGCTCGCCGCGAGCAGATGATCCGCATCCTCGTTGCGCCACACGCCATCGCGCAATTCGCAGCCAGCGGCCACCGGCTTCATGCCGACGGCGCGGTGCCCATCCGCCTGGAACGCGCGCAACAGGCCGGTGGTGATCACTGTCTTGCCGACGCCGGTGTCGGTACCGGTGATGAAGTAATGACTCATGCTTTCGACTTGTAATCAAAGTGGATGATCTGTCGCCCGTCGCCGGGCTTTGCGGCCGGCAGAGCAGGCTTCCAGGCATGGCCGTAGACGACCTCGTAGGTGGCAGGTAGCCGACCCTCCTTGCGGAACTGTTCGTAGGCCGATCCCAGCTTTGCCCAGCGGGTCTTGCCCATCAGTCCCCGCTCGCGCCCCGGCAGCACGTTGTGCGCGCCGATGGCCTTCAGCTCGCGCAACAGCGGCGCCAGCTCGGCATAGGTCACGGTGAGATGCTCCATGTCCATCACCGGGTCGCCGAGGCGGGCACGCACCATCTGGTCGCCCAGGTCATGCATGTCGATGAACTGGTTGACGTGCGGTGCGCCATCGACAGCGGCAAACGCGGCGCGGAGCTCCTTCAGCGTGTCCGGGCCAAAGGTGCTGAACAGCAGCAGACCGCCGGGGCGCAGCACGCGCGCCGCCTCCGCGAATATTCGCAGCGGGTCGCACCACTGCAGCGCCAGATTCGAGAACACCAGGTCCACGCTCGCCTCCGCGATCGGCAGCGCCTCGCCATCGGCGCACAGCCAGCTCATGCGCGCGGGAGCGAGAAGCTGCTTGAACCAGGAAGGCTGGGTGGCGGCGCGGGCGTGTGCCAGCATGGCGGGCGCGAGATCGAGGGACAGGAGATGCGCGTCCGCATAGCGTTGCCGCAACGGCGCGGTGGCATAGCCGGTGCCGCTGCCCAGATCGAGCACGCGCTTGGGTTCGAGCCGGATGTAATCGAGCCGCTCCAGCAGGCGATCCGCGATTTCGCGCTGCAACGCGGCGGCGGCATCGTAGGTCATGGCTGCGCGATCAAACGAGCGGCGCACGGCGGCACGATCCGGCAACTGCGGTGGCGCGCTCATGCGTCCGCGCCCATGAAACGCAGCATCGCGTCGGCGACGGCATTGCGGTGCGAGAGAAACGGCGCGTGCGCCGCACCGGACAGTTCGATGTAGTGCGCGCCACGGATGTTGCCCGCCAGCCAGCGTCCGGCACCGACCGGTGTCAGCGTGTCGCGGTCGCCGTGCAGTACCAGCGTTGGCGAGCTGATGCGCGCCACCTCGCCACGCAGATCCGTCTCGGCCAGCAGAGCCAGCCCCTTGCCCAGCACGTCGGGATGCGGTTCACCGCGGAGGAATAGCGCCTGCATGAGCTGACGCAGCGTGGCGCGTGCCGCGTTGTCATGCAGCACCTGCAGCGTGAGGAAATTGTTCAAGGTGGCGCGGTAGTCGCTGCCGAGGCGGCGGGCAAAGTCTTCAAGCACGGCAGGTTGCATCGCGGATGACCAGTCGCTGCGTGTGGTGAAGCAGGGTGTTGTCGCCAGCAACGCCAGATGACGCGGCGGTGATTGCTGTGCGAGACGCATCGCGACCTGGCCACCCAAGGACCAACCAGCGAGCGAATATTCGCGAGGAATGCGGGCCGCGACCTCTGCCGCGACGGCATCCAGATCACCCAGCGGCACATCGCGCGAATGGCCGTGGCCGGGCAGGTCGACGAGATGCAGCGTGAAGTGAGCCGAGAGCTGCTCTGCCAGCGGCCCCCACACGCCGCCATGCAGCCCCCAGCCATGCAGCAGCACAAGATCAGGGCCGTGCCCGATGGTTTCAACATGGAGGCTCATGCCGGGACTTTCTCGAGTGCTGCAAGCAGTTGGTCGATATCGTCAGCCGTATGTGCGGCGCTGACTGAAATGCGCAGCCGTGCCGTGCCCTCTGGCACTGTCGGCGGCCGGATCACCGGCGCCCAGATGCCGGCGTGCATCAGTGCCTCCGACACAGCCAGCGCCGCTGCGTTGGTGCCGATGATGATGGGCTGGATGGCCGTGACGGACTCGGGCAGCGCCCAGCCGCGCGCCGACACCGTGGGCGTGACGCCGCCGCGAAAGCGGCGGATGTTGCGTTCAAGTTGCTCGCGGAGCGCATCACCATCGCGAACCAGATCCAGCGCCTTCAACGTCGCATGGGCAATGAGAGGCGGTGCGGCAGTGGTGAAGAGGTAGCTGGGTGCTGTCTGCATGATCCAGTCGACGATGTCCTGCCGTGCCGCGACGAATGCGCCAGCGGTGCCGACCGCCTTGCCCAGTGTGGCCATCTGAACAAGGCGCGGTGAACTGAGTCCCAGCATGGCCAGAGTCCCGCGACCCGCCGGCCCCAGCACGCCGAAGCCGTGCGCGTCATCCACCACCAGGAGCGCGTCATGCTCATCCGCAAGCGCCAGCAGCGCCGCGAGTGGGGCGATGTCGCCGTCCATGCTGAATACGGCGTCGGTGGCGATGATCTTGCGTTTGGCGGTGGAACCCGCCAGCAACGTGCGTGCATGGTCCACGTCGCCATGCGCATAACGGCGAAAGTCGGCACGCGACAGGCGCGCGCCGTCGTTGAGGCAGGCGTGATTCAACTTGTCGGCGACGATCAGCGTGTCGCGATCGGCGAGTGCGTTGAGGATGGCGAGGTTGGCGAGGTAGCCGGTGGAGAACAGCAGCGTCGATTCGAACTGCGAATATTCGCAGAGCCGCTCTTCAAGACGTTCATGCGCTGAGGCGTGTCCGGACAGGAAGTGCGCGGCACCAGCGCCCACGCCATGAAGTGCCGCACCGGCTTGCGCGGTTTGAATGACATCCGGATGTGAGGCAAGCCCCAGATAGTCATTGCTCGCGAACGACAACAGCTTGCGGCCATCGACCACGGCATGAGGATGCTGTGGCGACGAGAGGGTACGCCGGATGCGCAGGCGATGGTCCGCAGCCAGCGCTTCCAGCTTGCCGCTGAAGTCCCAAACGCTCATGGAAGAACCGACCGCTCAGAGCGGCTTGATATCCAGCTTGGCGAAGAGTGCGCGATCGCGATCAGCTTCCGGATTCCCGGTGGTGAGCAGCTTCTCGCCATAGAAGATCGAGTTGGCGCCGGCGAGAAAGCAGAGCGCCTGCATCGCTTCCGGCATCTCCTGGCGGCCGGCCGAGAGTCGCACGAAGCTCTTCGGCATGGTGATTCGGGCGACTGCGATGGTGCGCACGAACTCGCTCCAGTCCAGGGCCGCCTCGCCATGCAGCGGCGTGCCCTCCACTTGCACCAGATTGTTGATGGGCACGGACTCGGGTTGCGGATCGAGGTTGGCAAGCTGGGCGATCAGTCCGGCGCGCTGCGTGCGTGACTCACCCATGCCCACGATGCCGCCGCAGCAGACGTGGATGCCGGCGTCGCGCACGCGTTCCAGCGTGTCGAGGCGATCCTGATAGTCGCGTGTGGTGATCACATCGCCATAGAACTCGGGCGCGGTGTCGAGATTGTGGTTGTAGTAGTCGAGACCGGCGTCCCTCAATTGCTCAGCCTGGCCTTCCTTCAACATGCCGAGCGTGCAGCAGGTTTCGAGTCCCAGCGCCTTCACTTCGCGCACCATGTCTAGCACCGGATCGAGGTCGCGTTGCTTCGGGCCGCGCCAGGCCGCACCCATGCAGAAGCGGGAGGCGCCATGCGCCTTGGCTTCCTTGGCCGCGGACACCACTGCTTCCAGCTCCATGAGGTCCTGGTTCTCCACACCCGTGTGATAGCGTGCCGACTGCGGGCAATAGCCGCAGTCCTCGGGGCAGCCGCCGGTCTTGATGGACAGCAGCGTAGAGAGCTGCACGCGATTGGGATCGAAGTGGGTACGGTGCACCGTGCCGGCCTGATGGATGAGGTCGTTGAATGGCAATGCAAACAGCGCTTCGACTTCAGCCACGGTGTAACGGGTGGCGGGCGGGCTGGACGGCTGCGCAGCCTTGCGGGTCGGGAGCGGGATGACCTGGGTTTCCATGGCGGGCTTTCTGAGGTGAAGTGTTCGGGTGCCGGCTGCTCTACGGTTGAGCGCGCAGCGTGAACGATCTGGATGGTTTTTCTTGTAGTCGGGAGTATAAATTCTTTCGTCCGGCTTTTCAGTTGATTGCCCGGACAATTGACTAAAAAATAGGCAGGACAAATCATGCCCACCGCACGCAAGCCGCCACTCAATGCTTCCTCGCTCATGCGGGCGGGCTGGCAGCGCTTCGCCAACAGCCCATCGTTTGCACGCCTGCGCCGACGACCGGTGTGCCTGTTCTGTCTGGCATCGCTGGACGGCGATCAGGGGTCTGCCACGCATGTGTGCGCCGCCTGCGAGGCTGAACTGCCGCGCCCGATGCCGCACGCCTGCGTCCAATGTGCCGCAGCGATCGAGGCACCCGGCGTATGCGGCGAGTGCATCGCCAAGCCACCGGCATTCGATGCCACCGTGGCGGCGTGCGTTTATGCCTTTCCGGTGAGCCCGGCCATCAGCCAGCTCAAGTACGGTGCGCGCCTGGCGCTGGCCGGCTGGATGACCGACGCGCTCGTGGCGGCATTGAAGGCGCGCGGCGATGTCGGGGTCGACTGGATATTGCCGCTGCCTCTGAGTCGGGAACGCATCGCCGAGCGCGGCTTCAATCAGGCGGCACTCATTGCCGCCGGCGTTGCGCAGCAGCTCGCGCTGCCGCTGCATCGCGACGAGTTGTTGCGGGTGCGGCACACTGCGCCGCAGGCCAGCCTCGACCACGATGAACGCTGGCGCAACGTGCGCGGGGCATTTGATGTTGCCGCTCATGCCGCGATCACTGGCCAGCGCATTGCGGTGGTTGATGACGTGATGACGACCGGTGCCACGTTGGATGCTGCAGCTAGCGCGCTGAAGCGTGCGGGGGCCGCGCGGGTCGACGCCTGGGTGATTGCACGGGCCGATCGTCGCCGCGATGCGTTGACCCAGCGCGAGGTGTCCCACGATGTTTGACGTAATCCTGTACGAACCCGAGATCGCGCCCAACACGGGCAATGTCATTCGTCTCTGCGCAAATACCGGCGCGCGCCTGCATCTGGTTGAGCCCCTGGGGTTTGAGCCGGACGATGCCAAGCTGCGCCGCGCCGGTCTGGACTATCACGACTGGGCCAGCGTTCGTCGGCACGCTGACTGGACGTCTGCGCAGGCGGCCTTGCGAGAGTCGGGCGAGACGCGAATATTCGCACTGTCTACCCGCGGCACGCGTGCGCATCATGAAGTGAACTTCCTGCCTGGCGATGCCTTCCTGTTCGGACCGGAGAGCCGCGGACTGCCGCAGGACCTGTTGGATGCGCTGCCGCGGGACCAGGTGATCCGTCTGCCGATGCGACCCAACAATCGCAGCCTCAATCTGTCGAATGCGGTGGCGGTGGTGGTCTATGAAGCGTGGCGCCAGCAAGGGTTTGCCGGCGGCAGTTGATGCCGCTAAAGGAACTAGCTAGCTTCCGACTTCGGTTCGCGTGCCATCAGCTGCTGCACCGCGGCGCGAGGAGAAAGTCCCTCGAACAGCAGTCCGCACACGGCCTCGGTGATGGGCATGTCGCAGCGCTGTTCGCGCGCCAGCTTCAACGCGGCGCGAGCAGAGTTCACGCCTTCCGCCACATGGCCCAGGTCCGCGAGGATCGCATCCAGGGATTGGCCCGTCGCAAGGCGACGTCCCACAGTGCGGTTTCGCGACAGATCACCCGTCGCGGTGAGGATGAGGTCGCCCAGTCCGGTGAGGCCCATGAAGGTATCGGGCCGGCCACCCAAGCTCATGCCCAGGCGCGAGATTTCCGAGAGGCCGCGCGTGATCAGGGCTGCACGGGCGTTGTTGCCCAGGTCAAGACCATCCGAGACGCCGGCGGCGATGGCAATGACGTTTTTGAGTGCGCCGCCCAACTCGACACCGATGAGATCG
This sequence comes from Burkholderiales bacterium, assembly GCA_033764435.1. Lineage (GTDB taxonomy): Bacteria > Pseudomonadota > Gammaproteobacteria > Burkholderiales > Usitatibacteraceae > JAEUMY01. Next base: position 43,211 of record JANRIX010000010.1, on the reverse strand, counting down.
GTGCTGCTGTAAACGCGCAGGGTCGTGCTGTTGAGTGCTGCAGCGGTACGGGTGGCGAACCCGGCATCAGTCGATGCAAGCGTTAGCGCGGCAGGCTTGCCCTGCGCGACTTCCTGCGCGAAGCTCGGGCCGGACAGCGGGCCGCGCGGCACATCGGCTGGCAGCAATGCATCGGCGATCTGGTGCGGCAGCCGGCCGGTGCTGACTTCGAATCCTTTGCAGGCCCACAGTAGCGGCAGTTGGGCGTTGGTCTCCTGAAGAGCAGCCAGAACAGGCGCCATGCCGGCGGTGCTGGTCACGAGCAGGATCACGTCGGCGTCGACAACAGCTTCTTGCAAGTGATGTGTGACCGCTACTGCATCGGGCAGTGACAGTCCCGGGAGGTAGCGTTCGTTTGTCCGTGATGCCGCGATGGCGGCGGACTGGTCTGGATTGCGCGTCCACAGGTTGACGGCGTGCTGGCGGGACAGGCTGATGGCCAGCGCAGTGCCCCAGGCGCCGGCGCCCAGCACTGCGAGTTTCATAGGCCCCAAAGCTGGCCGATGGCCACGAATCCCGTACTGCCGTCGCGGTGACGCACGGGCGCGAATCCATCAACCGGGACGCCAGTCAGCTCCAGCACAACGCCACGCCTTGCTTCGAAGGCTGGCGGGGCCGCCGCACGCGGCTGAGTGCGCACCTCGGCGTTTGAGGCGCCTACCACCACCAGCCTGCGATCGGCGAGTGCGCTGTTTTCAACCCAGGCGAGTTCGCCCGAGAAGTCGCGCACCTTGCTCCACTTGTCCAGCTTGACCACCACCTCGACCGGCTGGGAGCCGCCGAGGATGCCAACTTTGGTCGCCTTTGCCGCCGGCGCGTCATAGAGGATTGCCGGGCGGTCGCCGATGCTGCGAAAGTCCGCCGCCCCTGCAATTCCAGCACTGACCAGCGCGGAAAGAACCCCGCACGCGAGCAAAGCGAAAGGGCGCAGAGTGCGGCGGCTTGCCATGAGACGCTTAGTGCGTGGTGGCAATGGCCGGTGCGTCGGCAGGTTGCCCCGCGTCAGCCTGCTTCTGGGCGGCGTACAGCGCTTCGAAGTTCACCGGGTTCAGCAGGACAGGCGGGAAGCCTGCGGCAACCAGAGCCTCGGAGACCGTCTGGCGGGCGTAAGGGAAGAGGATGTTCGGGCAGGAAATCGCCAGGACGGCTTCCACGTCCGCGTCGGGAATGTTCTTCACGGTAAAGATGCCTGCCTGGCCAGCTTCGACCAGAAACATGGTCTTCTCACCCAGCTTGGCCGAGACCGTGACGGTCAACAAGGTGTGGTAGATGCCGTCTTCGATCTTGCTGCTGCTGTGATGCAGTTGCACGTCGACTTGCGGCGCCTCGCGTTCGAGGAAGATCTGCGGTGCGTTTGGCACCTCGACGGAAAGATCCTTCAGATAGATCTTCTCGATGGAGAACAGCGGCTGATTGGCTTGCGATGCGACGTCGCTCATGACGTTTCCTTCTCGGGTTGCAGGTGAAAAATCCAGGGTGGGCGCTGGCGCGTTCTAGCGGGCCAGAAGTGGGTCAAGGCCGCCGGCCTTGTCCAGCGCCGACAGGTCGTCAAACCCGCCGATGTGCTGGTCGTTGATGAAAATCTGGGGCACGGTGCGGCGACCGGTTCGCTGCATCATTTCCTCGCGCAGCGCCGGATCGGTGTCGATACGAATCTTTTCGATGGCCTGCACGCCCTTGCTGGAGAGCAGACGCTCGGCCATGTTGCAGTAGGGGCATACGGCAGTGGAATACATTTGAACCTTGGCCATGGTCATTTCTCCACGGGGAGGCTGGCGTCGCGCCAGGCGGCGATGCCGCCCTTGAGTAGGTAGAGCTCGGTGAATCCAGCATTCTTGAGGGCGCGAACGGCACCCGTCGAGCGGGAACCGGACGCACAGGTCACCACGACCGGCTTGGACTTGAACTTTTCCAGGTCGCCCATGCGCTTGGCGAGCTCGCTGAACGGGAAATTCTTGGACTTCGGGATGCGGCCGGCAGCAAACTCCGCGGCCTCTCTGACATCGACGATCACGGCGTCGCCGCCATTGATCAACCGCGTGGCTTCCAGGGTGCCGATCTGTTTGGCACCGGCCACGGCGCTGTTGAACAGCGGCCAGATCAGCATGCCGCCCGAAACGATGATGAGGACGACGAGGAGAATGTTCTGGGTCAGGAATTCGATCACGGCTGAATGCTTGGCTGGTTATGCCCGGACTGCGATGGTCGTGAGGCCGGGCAGGGCGAAATTTCGAAAAGACAACACGATATTTTAGCAGAACCGGATGGGTTCCCCGGGGCCGCTTCGCCGGCCTGCAGTCAAAGCCGCCTGCCGCTTGCCAATTGCGGCAAGGCTGTGATCGGGCGCGGGGGCGGGTTTGTTAACATCTGATTTTCATGAACTGGGGCCTCTGCGGCAATGTACAAGATTGTTTTTTTGCGACATGGCGAAAGTGTCTGGAACAGGGAAAATCGATTCACCGGCTGGGCCGACGTGGATCTGTCTGCCGCGGGTGTCGAAGAGGCGGGTGCTGCCGGCAGGCTCCTGAATGCGGAGGGCTTCCAGTTCGACATCGCCTATACATCGCTGCTCAAACGCGCCATCCGCACGCTCTATATCGCCCAGCGTGAGATGGACGCATTGTGGATGCCGGTCATCAAGGCCTGGGAGCTCAACGAACGGCACTATGGTGCCCTGCAGGGGCTGAACAAGGCAGAAACCGCCGCGAAATTCGGCGAGGATCAAGTCAAGGTCTGGCGCCGAAGCTATTCGATTCGCCCGCCGGCCCTGGATCGCGCCGATGAGCGTTTTCCCGGCAAGGATCGACGCTATGCAGCGCTCCCGCAGGAGGCATTGCCTTTGGCGGAATGCCTCGAGGACACCGTGAAGCGTGTGGTGCCCTACTGGGAGAAGGTGATTGCGCCTCAGGTTCGCGCCGGTCAGCAGGTGTTGGTGGTCGCGCACGGCAACAGCCTGCGGGCGCTGATCAAGTATCTGGACAATGTGTCCGATGCTGACATCGTCGAGCTCAACATTCCAACCGCCCGGCCGCTGGTGTACGAATTGGATGCCAGCCTCAAGCCCATCCAGCACTACTATCTCGGCAACGCCGCCGAAATTGAAGCCGCCGCCCGGGCTGTCGCCAATCAGGGTCGAGGTGCCTGAGATCTGTCAGCGGTCAGTCGCACCTGCGCTGCTGGTCGGACTGCTGGCGCTGCAGGTTTTCGTATCCGGAGCGGCAGCGCAAACGACGGGCAAGGCTTCGGCGAAGGAGTCGCCGAAGGAGTCCACCAAGGACGTTGCGGCCAAGGCTGATGGCAGGGCAGCGCGCCAGCGCGAGCTGGAGGATTTGCGCACGCGCATGGATGCGCTCCGCAAGGACGTCAATGCGGCGGAATCCCAGCGTGCCGAGGCGGCAGACGCGCTCAAGGCCTCGGAACGTGCCATCTCGGAAGCCAATCGCAATCTTCATGAACTGGCCGAAAGCCAGCGTGCGCTCGCCGCTGAGCTGGCCGAAACCCACACCCGTGCCGCGCGGGCCCGCGAGGATGTTGCCCTGCAGCGTCGCCGACTGGCCGATCTCCTGGTCCATCAGTACCAGTACGGGACGTCCGATGGGTTTCGCCTGCTGCTGGAGGGCAAGGATCTCGCGGAAACCGAACGGCAGGCCCGATATCTGGAATACATATCGCGTGAAAGGCTCTCGGCCATCGCACGCCTAAAGTCCGGGCTTGAGGCGTTGAGCGCCTTGGAAGCCGAACTTCGTTCCAAGCAGGCAGCGCTCGAAGCCAACGAAGTGGAACAGAAGGCTGCCCGAGCCCTGCTTGAAAGTGAGCGCTCTCAACGACGCAAGGTGCTCAACAGCCTCGCAGGCGACATCGCGAAGGGAAGGCGGGAAATCGGCAAGCTGAAACGGGATGAGGATCGCGTCAGCAAGCTGATTGAGCAGCTTTCCAGGCTGATCCGGCCGCCAGCGCCGAGGCAGCCTGGCACACCGCAGGGTCAGGCCATCGATCAGGCAGCGGATGATTCACTGGCAGGGCAGGCCTTTGCCGGGCTCAAGGGCAAGCTTCGGCTGCCGACAAAAGGAGAATTGATCAGCCGATTCGGGTCGGCGCGCGAAGGGTTCTCTTCCAAGGGCATCTTCATTCGGGCCGCAGGTGGTCAACCCGTGCGGGCGGTAGCTGATGGCCAGGTTGTCTATGCGGACTGGATGCGGGGATTGGGCAACTTCGTCATTGTCGATCACGGCAGGTCGTATTTGAGCCTTTACGGCAATGCCGAAAGCGTGCTGAAACAGGTCGGCGACAGGGTGAAAAGTGGTGATGTTCTGGCCTCTGCCGGGGATAGCGGGGGGGCTGGAGAATCGGGCGTATACTTTGAATTGAGGCATCAGGGGCAACCTTTCGACCCGCTGAAGTGGATGCGACGTTGAAGTAACAAGCCGTTGCGGAAACTTGAAACTGCGGTCCCGGTCAATACGTATTCAAGGCCATCGGTGGCAATTCGACACACTGGAGCTGAAATGGGCAACAAGGTAAAGGCAGCAGGACTGATCGGACTAGGCGCCATCATTGGCGTGGGTGTGTCATTGAATTTTTCGGCCGTCGCTGAAAAGCAGTCGACAACGCTGAATCTGCCGATTGAGGACCTGCGTGTTTTCAGCGAGGTGTTCGGGCGCATCAAGTCGGATTATGTGGAAACCGTCGACGACAAGCGCCTGATCAAGGAAGCGATCAATGGGATGCTCACGGGCCTGGACCCGCACTCGGCGTTTCTGGACCCCGATGCCTACAAGGAACTCCAGGTGGGCACGCAGGGCAAGTTCGGTGGACTGGGTATTGAAATCAATACCGAGGACGGATTCGTCAAGGTCATTTCTCCCATTGATGACACCCCGGCGCAGCGGGCGGGTGTCAAGGCCGGCGACCTGATCATCAAGGTGGACGACATGAGCCTGCGCGGCGTTTCGTCGACCGATGCAGTCAAGAAGATGCGCGGCGAGCCAGGCACGGAAGTCACGCTGACCGTGTTCCGCAAAGGCGAGGAAAAGGAACTGGTGTTCAAGCTGAAGCGGGCCATCATCGAGGTGCAGAGCGTCGTTGCCCGTACACTTGAGCCCGGATACGCATCGATCCGTGTTCGCCAGTTTCAGGAAACCACTGGGGAGAAGCTGGCCAAAGCTGTCACTGACGTCTATCGTCAGAACGGTGGCGAGCTGAAGGGGCTTGTGTTGGATCTGCGCAATGATCCCGGTGGCCTCCTCAACGCGGCGGTCGCCGTGTCTGCAGCCTTCCTGCCCAAGGATTCCCTGGTGGTGTACACCGACGGGCGTACGGAAGATGCAAAGATGAAACTGCATGCCCGCCGCGAGAACTATCTGCGCGGCGCGCTGAAGGAAGACTATCTGGCCAAGTTGCCGGCCGAGGTCAAGAACGTGCCGCTTGTGGTCTTGGTCAATAGCGGGACCGCCTCGGCATCCGAGATCGTCGCCGGCGCGCTGCAGGACCACAAACGTGCCGTGGTGATGGGAACCCAGACGTTCGGCAAAGGCTCCGTACAGACCATTCTGCCGCTGGGCAATGCCAACGCCATCAAGCTGACGACCGCTCGGTACTACACGCCGAACGGCCGCTCAATCCAGGCCAAGGGTATCGAACCTGATGTCGTGGTCGAAGATGGTGTGCAGCGTATTGCGCTGCGCGAGGCGGATCTAGAGAAGCATCTGGCCGGCCCCGCTGAAGGCCAGTCCGGTCAGACGAAGACTGCGGCTCCGACTGCCGCCGCGGCTCCGAAAGTCGCACCAGCCAAGGCGCCGGCGGCGCCCAAGGATGCCAAACCCAGCTCGGTGCGCACGCCCAATGGTGAGCGCGAGGACTTCGTCCTGAGCCAGGCACTGAATCAATTGAAGGGGCTGCCCGTTCTGTCGCATCCGGATGCCCCCCAGGTCGCAGCTGCGCCCAAATAGAGCGGCTCATGAATGATCAGCAGCTGCTCAGATATGGGCGGCATCTGCTGCTGAACGAGTTCGGCATGGAGGCCCAGGAGAAGTTGCTGGCCTCAAGCGTGTTGGTGGTGGGGGCGGGCGGCTTGGGTTCGGCGGCGCTGATGTATCTGGCGTCGGGCGGCGTTGGAGAGTTGGTCGTTGCCGATGGCGATCAAGTTGATCTGTCCAATCTGCAGAGGCAGGTCATTCATCGTCAGGACTCCATCGGACACAACAAGGCCCAGTCGGCCGCGTCGACCATCCGGGCGCTCAATCCTGAGTGTGCCGTACGTGTCATGCCACATAGACTGTCTGGCGATGAGCTCCTTGAGGCTGCGGCAAGTGCCGACATCATTCTTGATTGCTCGGACAATTTTGCAACGCGACATGCATTGAATCGGGCTTCAGTGGCGGCTCGCGTGCCTTTGGTTTCCGGCGCCGCGATCCGCTTTGATGGGCAGGTCACGAGCTTCGACCCGCGCAGGCAGGAGGGCGGTTGCTATCACTGCCTGTTTCCTGATGAATCGGAGCTTGAGGAGGAGCGCTGCGCGGTGATGGGCGTGTTCGCGCCCTTGGTGGGTATCATCGGCGCCATGCAGGCGAGCGAGGCCATGCGCATGCTGACAGGCACTGGCGAGTCATTGGTCGGTCGCCTGCTGTTGTTCGAGGGCTTGAAGCAGCGCTGGCAGGAAGTCAGATTGGTGAGGGATCCTGATTGTCCGGTGTGCTCGGGTGCGGTCAGGCAACAGAGGAGTGCTGATCATGTACCGGCTTGAAGTTCTGCTGTTCGCGCTGTTGGTCTCGGGATTTGCTGCAGCCCAGTCCTCCACTGTCTACAAGCATGTCGACAAGGATGGCAAAGTCACCTATTCGGAGAAGCCCCCCGCAAAAGACGAGCCGAAGTCTGACGGCAAGGCTGTCGGCTCGAAAAAGTTTGGCGTTGACAATGAACGCAACGTGATCAAGTCGTACGTTCCTCGATCAGGTACCGAGGGTGCCGGCGACGCCCGCGCGTTTGACAAAAGGGTCGAACGGAACAATGAATTGCGCGCGAAGCTGGAGGAGGCCGAGCGCGAGCTCGAAGACGCGAAGGCAGCTCTGGATTCCGGCAAGGAACCGCTGGAAGATGAATGGCGGACAGTAGGCGCAGCAGGAGGTCGGCCCGCCAGAATTCCCACTGAAGCGTACTACCAGCGCGTCAAGGCGCTGGAGCAAGCGGTGAAAGACGCAGAGGAAAAGGTCAAGAAAGCTGAAACCGCAGTACGTCGCGGCACGAGCTAGTGGGCAGAGTTCTGATCGTTTTCCTGGTCTGGCCGATTTTGGCATCGGCTCAGGCGCTCTATCGCTACGTGGACAAAGACGGGCGAACAATCGTCTCCGATCAACCCCCCAAAGGTATTCCTTTCGTCAGGGTTGAGTACGACCGGTCGGGCAACGTCATCCAGTCACCGAATCGCGCTGGGACAAGGCAATCGGATGCTGCGCCCGCTCAAAGTGACGTCTCGAATCGGCGAATTCGCCAGCGCGATGCATTGAGGGCCGCGGTGGACGAGGCAAGGGAGAGGCTTAGGATTGCACAGACTGCCCTGGAAGAGGGGCGCGATCCGCGTGACGACGAATGGCAGCCTTCGGTGACCCAGCCCGATAACGGCGGCAGGCCCAACGCGAATGGGGTCATTACCGGTCGCGGTGGCAAGGTCGTGTGCAACATTGATGCCTTTCGCCGGGTGGTTTGTCCTGGCGTTCCAGTTCCCGGCGAGGCATACCACAAGCGCGTGGAAGCATTGCAGCAGGCAGTCCGTGACGCGGAGCAAGCATTGGCCGAAGCCGAAGTCAGATATCGGCGCGAGTCGCCTGACTGATTTGCCCCCGGGGTTCAAGCTCCCAGCGGGAGTGAATATCGAATCCGCGATGCGGATCTTCCAGCGTCGCGATGCCTGCCGCGAATCTCAACGCTGCGGCATGCGCGATCATCGCGCCGTTGTCGGTACACAGGTTGGGTGGCGGGAATAGTGCCCGCGCGCCGATTTCGCTGGTGGCGTCTGCCAGCCTTTGCCGCAGACTGCGATTTGCGCCAACTCCACCCGCCACCACCAGGTCGCGAGCACCGGTGTCTGAAAGAGCGGATAGACACTTGGCGACGAGCACATCCACCACAGCGGCCTGAAAACTTGCGGCGATGTCCGCCTGCTGCTGCGCGTCGATTTGTCCGGTCTTGCGAGACTGCTCGCGCACGAGCAATGCCACGGCGGTCTTGAGGCCGCTAAAGCTGAAGTGCAGGTCGCCACTTCGAAGCATAGGCCGGGGAAGTGGGTATCGCTGCGCGCAGCCGGCTTCGGCAAGCATGGACAGGGCAGGGCCGCCGGGGTAGGGCAAACCCAGAAGCGATGCGGATTTGTCAAAGGCCTCACCTGCGGCGTCGTCGATTGTTTCGCCCAGCAGCCGGTAGTGACCGACCCCGGTGACGTGCATGAGTTGGGTGTGTCCCCCGGATACGAGCAGCGCAACGTAAGGGGGTGACGGTCGGTCGCCTGAAAGCATGGGAGACAGCAGATGACCTTCAAGGTGATGAATCTGGATCAGCGGCTTGCCTAGCGCCAAGCCCAATCCTGAAGCCATCCCGGCACCGGTGAGCAAGGCTCCCCCGAGCCCGGGACCTGCCGTATAGGCTATCGCATCAATATCGCCAAGCCGTCTGTCTGCAGCAGCGAGTGTCTGATTCAGCAGAGGAATCAGGCGCTTGATGTGATCGCGCGAAGCCAGTTCCGGAACAACGCCGCCATATGCCGAATGCATCGAAACTTGGGAGTGCAGCCGTTCAGCTAGCAAGCCCTTACTTGTATCGAATAGTCCTATGCCCGTTTCGTCGCAGGAAGTTTCAAGTCCAAGAATTAGCAATTTGAATGTTCCAGGGCTTTCGCACGTGCTTGCAAGCGCGGCAGAGATTCGCCGCGTGGATATGGATGAGATCCACTGGGGAGAGGATGGGGGTTGCGGTGAAGCTGCTAAGTGATTATTATAACGAGCTTTTCAATCGTTACCGGACCCAAGATTTCCCATGCCTATTGTTCGCCTGAAAGAAAATGAGCCGTTTGATGTGGCCCTTCGCCGCTTCAAGCGTGCAGTTGAAAAAACCGGTCTTCTTACCGAGCTCCGCGCTCGGGAGTTCTATGAGAAGCCGACTGCCGAACGCAAGCGTAAGCATGCTGCGGCCGTGAAGCGTCGCTTCAAGCGTCTGCGCAGCCAGATGCTGCCGCCCAAGCTTTACTAGGCATCAGATTCAAATCCGGACGATTGTCGGGCAGGCCATCCATTCGGGTGCCCTGCCCGAAGCATTTTTAAGCGAGGATATTCCATGTCGTTGCGCGAAAAAATCAATGAAGACATGAAAGCCGCCATGAAGGCGCGCGAATCCGAGAAGCTGGCAGCGATCCGCCTGCTGCAGGCCGCACTGAAGCAGAAGGAGGTCGACGAGCGAATCACGTTGACTGATGCCGACATCCTCGCAATCCTCGACAAGATGGTGAAGCAGCGCAAGGATTCGATTGAGCAGTACAAGGCCGGAAACCGCCCAGACCTGGTGGCCAAGGAAGAGTTCGAGTTGTCCGTCCTTGCGGCGTACATGCCTCAGCCAATGTCGGAAGCGGAAATCAATTCGCTGATCGACCAGATCATTGCTGAGACCGGCGCGGCTGGAGCCAAGGACATGGGCAAGGTCATGAACACTCTGCGCCCCCAAGTTGCTGGACGCGCGGACATGGGCAAGTTGTCCGGTCTCGTGAAGTCGCGACTGGGATGAGGGCGTTGTTGGGCTGGGCCGAACGCGACGCTTTTCCCAAGCTCCGCTAGCGGCGGCTCCAGGCCCTATACTTTGGATCGAACAGGCAACGATCCAACGTGATTCCACAGGATTTCATTCAGCAGCTTCTTGGCCGCGTCGACATCGTCGATGTGATCGACCGTCATGTGAAGCTGAAAAAGGCAGGTCAGAACTACTCGGCCTGCTGTCCATTCCACAACGAGAAGACGCCAAGCTTCTCGGTCAGTCCCACCAAGCAGTTCTATCACTGCTTTGGTTGCGGTGCGCATGGCACAGCCATCAGCTTCCTGATGGAGTATTCCGGTCTGGGATTTGTCGAGGCCGTCAAGGAACTTGCCGAAGGCGTGGGTCTTTCGGTCCCGGATGACGGTCGTCGCGAGCGCTCGCCAGAGCAGGAGCAAGTCTCGCTGTCACTGGGCGATGTGCTGAACAAGGCGCTTGGTTTCTACCGGCGGGAGCTCAAGCGCTCACAACCCGCCATCGACTACCTCAAGCGCCGCGGATTGTCCGGAGAGATCGCCGCAAAGTTTGGCCTTGGCTACGCACCGGATGACTGGCAAGCCTTGAAGTCCGCCGTGGAGGACTATTCGGCGACAGCACTCAAGGATGCGGGCCTGGTCATCGATTCGGATGAAGGCAGGCGCTACGATCGCTTCCGGGGGCGGGTCATGTTTCCCATTCTTGACGGACGGGGCCATGTGATCGGCTTTGGGGGAAGAGTCATTGGCGATGGCGAACCCAAGTACCTGAATTCTCCGGAAACGCCCCTCTTCGAAAAAGGGCGCGAGTTGTATGGCTTGTTTCAGGCCAAGCGGGCGATCCGCGACCTCAAGCAGGTCATCGTGGTCGAAGGCTACATGGATGTCGTCGCATTGGCGCAGCATGGCGTGGAAAATGCGGTGGCAACGCTTGGAACTGCGACCACGCCAGTGCACATCGAGAAGCTGCTGCGAATGGCGGAAAACCTCGTGTTCTGCTTCGATGGCGACAAGGCGGGCAGAAAGGCTGCCTGGCGGGCGCTCGAAGTGGCGCTACCCGTGGTCACAGACGGCAAATCAGTCAGCTTTCTTTTCCTCCCCCCCGAGGACGATCCGGATTCATTCGTTCGTGCGCAAGGCGCCGAGGCATTCCGCGTTGCCGCAGCGAACGCGAGCCCCCTTTCTGCATACCTTGTCGCCGAACTGGCCGAGCGGAATGATCTGCGCAGCGATGAAGGCCGGGTGCGATTTCTGAGCGATGCTGCACCGTTGCTGCGGCAGATCCGGGCACCGGGACTTTCACTTCTGCTCAGGAAGCGTCTCGCAGAGCTGGCAGGCATGACGCCCGATGAGTTGCTTCAGGTCATTCCGCAAGAGACGCCAAAGGCCGCCACCGGCGCGGCACAGCGCGCTGGCCCGTCGCGGCGCCTCGCCTCGGTTCGTTCGACGGAAAACCGCATTGCCGGTCTCATGTTGGCCTGGCCTCAACTGGCGGCTCGGTTTGATATCAGCCCAGGCCCGGACGCCTCGCGGGATCTGGCTGCGGTTGCGGAACTGGCTGCATTTTGTCGCGACTGTGATTTTGAATGCTCACAGGCACTGGTCCTGGAATCGTTTCGGGGTAAGCCGGAAGAGGCCTTCATTGCAGAGGCACTCGCCGCAACCTTGGGCGATGTGGTGCTGGATGAGTCGGCTGCAGCGGCCGAGTTTTCCGACTGCCAGCAAAAACTCAAGTCAGATCAACGACGTGCCCGCCGAAATCAACTTGCACAACGCGCCGCGCAAGGCGTGTTGACGCCCGAGGAGACCCGCGAGTACCGGGAGCTCTTCGGCTGAACTTCGGCAACCCATTGAACTCAAAGGGTTAGTTAGGTCATGCCCGCAAAAATCTTCACAAGCGGGTGGATTTTCCGTAAAATTAAGGGTTTTCCGCAAAGTAGCTGAGCATTTCTTCGTCAGCCTGATCCTATCGTGACTACAAAGCGTCAATCCTCCTCAGCTTCATCCAGTCGCAAGGCTGTGCCCAGCGAAAAAGTCGAACTCAAGGCTGCTGACGTCGAGGCGCAGAAAAAGCGGCTGAAGAATCTCATCGTTCTGGGCAAGGAGCGTGGGTACATCACCTACGCCGAGATCAACGATCACCTCCCCGAGGACATCACCGACGCCGAGCAGATTGAAGGCGTCGTGTCCATGTTCAACGACATGGGTATCCAGGTGTATGACGAAGCACCGGACGCCGAAACGCTGCTGATGAATGACGCGCCGCCACCGGTCACGGACGAGGAGGCGGTTGAAGAAGCCGAAGAGGCGCTCTCGTCCACCGTGGACTCTGAGTTTGGCCGGACTACCGACCCGGTCCGCATGTACATGCGCGAAATGGGCTCGGTCGAACTGTTGACCCGTGAAGGTGAGATCGAGATCGCCAAGCGCATCGAAGATGGCTTGAAGCACATGATTTTCGCCATCTCCTCCTGCCCCACCACCATCGAGGAAATTCTGCGTCTTGCCGACATGATCGAGAAAGACGAGATGCGTGTCGATGAGGTTGTCGACGGCCTGGTCGACCCCAACGAGCAGGAAGTTGCCGAGCAGGCGGTTGCGGAAGAGGAAACCGAAGAAGAAGAGATCGAGGAAGAGGACGAGGACGGTTCGATCGCTGCGGCGAATCTCGAGCAGCTGAAGCAGGATTCCCTCGAGAAGTTCAACCGCATCCGCAAGCAGTACAAGAAGATGAAGAAGACGCTCGCGGAAAAGGGCTATCGCTCGCGCGCATACAAGGATCTGCAGGAAGAGATTTCCGAAGAGCTCATGCAGATTCGCTTCAGCGCAAAGCAGGTTGAGGCGCTGTGCAACGGCCTGCGCGGTCTGGTGGAAAAGGTGCGCAGGCACGAGCGTGAAATCATGGAGTTGTGCACCAAGAACGCGCTGATGCCCCGCGCGCACTTCATCAAGGTGTTCCCAGGTAACGAGACCAACGTGAAGTGGGTGGCTGAGGAGATCGCGCTCGGCAAGAATTACTCCGCTGCGCTGGCCCGATTCAAGCCGTCGATCCTGGAGCAGCAGGACGCGATCCTGCAACTGCAGAAGGATGTCGGCATCCCGATCAAGGATCTCAAGGAAATCGCGCGCCAGATGTCCACTGGCGAAGCCAAGGCGCGTCGCGCCAAGCGCGAGATGATTGAAGCCAACCTGCGTCTGGTGATCTCTATCGCCAAGAAGTACACCAACCGTGGCCTGCAGTTCCTCGATCTGATTCAGGAGGGCAACATCGGCCTCATGAAGGCGGTCGACAAGTTCGAATACCGTCGCGGCTACAAGTTCTCGACCTACGCAACCTGGTGGATTCGGCAGGCCATCACGCGCTCCATCGCGGATCAGGCCCGCACCATCCGCATCCCGGTGCACATGATCGAGACCATCAACAAGATGAATCGCATCTCGCGCCAGATCCTGCAGGAAACTGGTGTCGAACCGGATCCGGCGACTCTGGCCGTCAAGATGGAAATGCCGGAAGAGAAGATTCGCAAGATCCTCAAGATTTCCAAGGAGCCGATCTCCATGGAAACGCCGATTGGCGATGACGATGATTCGCATCTTGGCGATTTCATCGAGGATCAGTCCAATTTGGCGCCGGCCGACTCCGCCCTCTACTCCAGCCTGCGTGACGTGACCAAGGATGTGCTGGACTCGCTCACGCCGCGCGAGGCAAAGGTGCTGCGCATGCGCTTTGGCATCGAGATGAACACCGACCACACGCTGGAAGAAGTCGGCAAGCAGTTCGATGTGACCCGCGAGCGCATTCGTCAGATCGAGGCCAAGGCATTGCGCAAGCTGCGCCACCCGTCGCGGTCGGAAAAGCTGCGTAGCTTCCTCGAGAACGAGAGCTGATGCGTAGTCGCCGCTGCACTTGGACCTGATGTTCTGTGTGCAGCCAATACTCGCAAATCAAAAGGGCAGCCCAAGCTGCCCTTTTTTGTGTTCGTGTGAGACTGGCCCGGCGTGAATTACTTGATGAGCAGAACGGGTATTTTGCTTTCTGCCAACACTTTAGTTGCGACAGAGCCCATCACAAGATTCCCCAGATTGCCGTGACCATGGGTACCCATCACGATCATGGTGCAGCCCAGTTCGGCGGCTTTGCGATTCACCTCAACCGCCACCTCGCCAACCAGACGAGAGGTCTGATACTTCAGCCCCTTTGCGTCCATTACTGCGCACGCGGGCTTAAGTGCATCCTCGCTTTCCTCGGCGTAGTATTTGTCCAACGCTTCCTTGCCCACATAAGAGCGGACGCGGGCAGAGGCAACCGGCGCATGGACGTTGACCAGATGCAGTTCAGGCTGGGTCTTGAAAAGATCCAGATGGGCGGCAAGGTATTCGGCAGCGCGGATCGAACAGTTCGAGCCATCCACGGCAAGCAAAAACTTCATGCTGATCTCCTCGCACAAGGCGCGATTGGTTGATGGTTAAGATGATAGGTTGCCACAGACTCGGACGGTTTGATATCCATCAAGTGCGCGGAGTTGCGCGTTGAATCAGCCTGGCGATGGCGCTGCCGGTGCGGACCCGGTTCAACTGAAGCCACTTCGGGCGGGCGCATCGCTCGCCCCGTCAATGACCCAATGGACCCTGATCGCCATTGCCGGGTTCCTGTTGCTGTCATGGCTGGGGCGCTGGACATACGTTTCGATCAACGATTCTGTGCGTGAGATACGTCAGACCGGACTGGCAACGCTGCTCAATACGCAGGCTACAGCGCTCAGTGTCTGGATCGAGGACCGCAAACGCAATGCCGAACGTTGGGCTGCTGATCCCAGCTTGCTGGCCGATGCGCACAAGCTCGCCCAACTCGGGTCCAAGCTGCCACTCTCGCGCGAATCTCTGTGTTCGCCGCAGACCCAGGTCCTCACGGGCTTGCGTCGGCAGCCATTGGCGCTCACAGAAGAGCGCGTCATGTTCAACCTGCTGGATGCCAAAGGCAGGATCCTTGCCAGTTCTCATGTTGAGCAATGTGCTCGCATCATCGATGCCCCCTCCTTTCTTGCCGGCCTCGCAAGGGCGTGGGCGGGCGAGAGTAGTTTTGTGCCCCCACTACAAGAAAGTGTGCGGGTGGGCGGCTTGGAACCGCCATCGATTTCGGTGCCGCTGCTGTGGATGCTCGCCCCGGTCAAGGATGAAGCGGGGCAGGTGATCGCGGTACTGGCTTTCGGAAAGTTGGCCTCGGCCCAGTTCAGCACAATCCTCCGGGTATCAAGGCCGGGCGAGACGGGCGAATCGTATGCGTTCGATGCATCGGCGCGAATGCTTTCCGAGAGCCGGCAGGGCGCGTCAGCGTCGGCCGGGAAAGGTGTTGGCTTCGGTTATCGACTTGCGCCGCCGCTGGACCCGGAATTCGGCACCACCAGCGAGACTTCGCCTACGCGGTTGATCCAGGATGCCCTGGCGAGTAGACAGGTGTCAGATCGTGCCCGGCAGTCGGGCATCCTGCTGGAGCCCTACGATAGCTATCGGGGTGTATCGGTGATTGGCGCATGGCAGTGGATGCCCGAGTACGACATGGGACTCGCCCTCGAGGTTGAAGCGCAGGAGGCATACGAACCGCTGTCCTATCTCACCAGTGCATACCTGCTGCTCTTCTTCACCCTTTTGGTCATGGCTGGGTTGGCGCTTGCGGCCTCCTGGTGGCTGGTCGTGCTGAGGATGAGAGAGGCAAAACGCGTCGGGCGCTACCAGCTGATTCGTCAAATTGGCGAGGGCGGCATCAGCAAGGTCTATCTCGCGCGGCACGAAAGCATGCGTCGACCCACTGCGGTCAAGGTGCTCAAGGCCTATCAGGCATCTGACGAAATGCTGGCTCGCTTCGAGCGCGAAGTCCAACTGTGCAGCCAGCTCTCGCACCCCAATACCATCGAGATCTACGACTACGGACGCACCCGGTCAGGCCTGATGTACTACGCGATGGAATACGTCAATGGCATCACCCTTGCTGATCTTGTCGAGCGCCACGGTCCGCAGCCCGCCGCGCGGGTCATTCACATCCTGCTGCAGGTCTGCGGTGCGCTCAAGGAGGCGCATGATCACGGGCTGGTGCACCGCGACATCAAGCCGCAGAACATCATGCTGTCCATGCGTGGTGGTGCATTCGATGTCGTCAAGGTTCTTGATTTCGGCCTGGTGAAGGAGATTGACCGAGAGTCGACCCGCGATCTCACGCAGTATTCGAAAGTGCTGGGAACACCGCTGTACATGGCGCCTGAAAGATTGCGCAATCCCTCCGATGCCGATGCGCGGGCTGACATTTATGCACTCGCGGCGACGGCATTTCATCTGCTCACCGGCAAGAACATCTTCGAGGCCGACTCGGATCATGAACTCACTTACCAGGTCCTGAACGTTGCGCCGCCGCGCGTCTCGACGGCAGCGCCCATGGTGCCTGTGGAGTTGGATGATCTGCTTTATCGTTCTCTGGCGAAGGAACGTGCCGACCGTCCGGCGTCCATTGACAGCATTGCAGAGAGTCTGGAACTGCTGGCCCGCAATGAGCGGTGGTCGCCTCGTCAGGCAAGAGCCTGGTGGGAAGCGCACCTTGGTGATCTCGTGACGGGCACCGGTCAGGTGGAGACCGAACCCGACATGGTTCCCGGCAGTCACGGCCCGGTTCCGCGTGAGCCGTGAGAAAATACGCGTGCGGGCCGTTAGCTCAGTCGGTTAGAGCAGGGGACTCATAATCCCTTGGTCGTTGGTTCGAGTCCAACACGGCCCACCATTCAATTGCCGCGAGGACGCATGAACTTCGATCTCTCCAACAAGGTCGCGCTGGTCACGGGTGCATCCAGCGGGCTGGGCCACCATTTCGCTCAGACACTTGCCGGCCATGGCGCGACGGTCGTTGTCGCCGCGCGACGAGTCGAGCGGCTTGCAAAGCTGGTCGAGACCATCCAGGCCCAAGGAGGTCGGGCCATTGCACTGGCCTGCGATGTGACTGATACCGCTTCCATCAGGGCCTGTGTGGATCAGGCCGTCGCCGATGCGGGCGGCATCGACATCCTCGTCAACAACGCTGGCATCGCCGATCCGGCCCCTGCGCTCGAGACGACCGAGGCCCAGTGGAACGCGGTCATCGACACCAATCTCAATGGTGCCTGGCACATGGCGCAGCAGGTGGCGAAGAGCATGGTGGCTTCGCGGCGTGGCGGCAGCATCATCAACATCGCATCGATTCTTGGTCTGCGTGTGGCGACCGCGTTGCCCGCGTATGTTGCGGCCAAGGCGGGCCTGATTCATCTCACCAAGGCGCTGGCCTTGGAATGGGCGCGTGCGAATATTCGCGTGAACGCGATTGCGCCGGGTTACATCCTCACCGAAATCAACCAGGACTGGTTCGCCACGGAAGGCGGGCAGGCCGCGATCAAGCGCATCCCGCAGCGGCGCATCGGCTCGCCGGCAGATCTCGACGGGCCGCTGCTGCTGCTGGCTTCCGACGCGTCGAGCTACATGACCGGCAGCGTGATCGTGGCCGACGGCGGGCATGCGGTGAACTCACTCTGAGCGTCCTGGCGTTGGGACATCACAGCAGCCGGTCCAGCAGCCGGTCGATGGGCCAGGACAGTTTGGCAAACACTTCACGTTGATCGCGCTGGAACGCCGCGCCGGGCTCTTGTGATCGGCCGGCCGTGGCACCGAGATAAATCGTCGCATACAGCGAGCGACGATGCGCGTAGACCAGCGAGACGGTCTGCTGACGATCCACCGCCGTCACCGGAAAACGCCAAAGCGATGGAGACCGCTTCACGAAGCTGCGTTGCCAGATGACGCGCATGCTGTCCTGCGCATTCAGGTGATAGATGCCCAGCAGTTGCATGGCGCGTTCGTGGATGATGCGCTGGCCGCCTTGTGCTGAATCCGTGCTGTCGATCCACGCGTCGTCGATGCGCGGCTCGATCTCGGTCCGGTTGGTCGGACGAAGCCGCGCGTTGGCGCCGAAGTAGACGCCCTTGCCGATGCGATTGTTGGCGACATCAAGCCGGTCGCCGCGAGCAATCTCCGCATAGACATATGGCAGCCAGTTTGCAGGTTGTGACTCGATCGAGAAGAACACCTGATCACGCTTGCGCGGCGCCCCGTCGTTGGTAACCCGTACCTTCTGGTTGGGCCGGTACTCGAACGTGAAGTAGGTGGCTCGCGATGCGCCGATGGTTAAGCCCGGATTGGCCTGCTGATAGAGCACGCGGCCGTCGAAGTCGAGCATGCGATTGGCGTTCAGGAAAATGTTGAACTCGTTGAACCCGAACGGCCGGCCCAGCTTGTAGCGGCCCTCGTAGACCACTTCGCGAAATCCCGACTGGGAGATGAAGCCGTTGTCGGCGCGAAAGTCGTTGCCCATTTCCTCGTACTGCAGGTAGTGATTCCACGTTTTGCCGGTGTGAAACCAGTCGATGAATGCACTGTGATCCTTCCGCGAAGGACCCTGCGCAAGACGCCCGTTCGCATCGGGAAGGGCTGTCGTCCAGCTTTGGCCAAGCTGCGCCCGCATGCGCTGCTCGGCATTCGGACGCCAGACCAGGTCTGCGCTGGCGACGCGGTTGTGCCCGGCGCTCTCATAGGTGCGGTCCGTGAGTGTGCCGCCCAGCGTGACGTCGCCGACATGGGTTCGGGCGCGGGTAAAGGTGGCCTGCGATTTCCGGTCCTGGCGGGCAAAGCCGGTTCCCAGCGTGCCAGGCAGCAGCACCAGCCCCTTGCCGTCGTCCTTGGCCGTCAGCACGGTGTATTCGAGGCCTTCATTGCGATGCGTGGCTCGCGCGCCCCAGGCCGGATCGGTGATGGATCGGGTGTAAATCAGGTTCACGGGCGCATCGAAGAGATCCGCGCCCTCCAGGAAGAATGGGCGCTTCTCTGAAAAGAACAACGCGAATTGCGAGTTGCCCGAAAGCTGCGGCGTATCCAGTTCCACCTGGGAAAAGTCCGGGTTGATGGTGGCATCAATCACGGTGTCAGCACGCGGGCGGAATTTCACATCGACGCCGGCCTTCACGTCGTTCTCGCGAATATTCGCACCATTGCGGACGGTGTCGCGGCGGGACGCCACAGTGAATTGCGGCACCACCGACAGATGCTGGGTGGATGGCAAGCCTGCCAGTCCGGTGAGCGGCTCGGCATAGCAGACCAGGCAATTCCACTCCTTCGGAATGGGCACGTGCCCCGCACGATGCAACTGCTCACGCGTCGTGCCGCGGAAGGCCAGCACGTTCCAGCGCTGCACGTCACTGTCGCGATAGCGTAGTGAGGTGAAGGGTATCGACATCTCTGCTGTCCAGCCGTCTGCGGTGATGGCTGCAGCACCTTCGAAGTCGAAGTCCGGGGAAAAGTCCTCGCTGGTGTTGGCGTCGTTGAACAACCCGTCTGCGATGAGGCCGTTTGCGCTCACGCGGAAGAACTGGGCAAATTTCCTGGAACCGACAGGGTCAATCAGCACCGCCACGAAGTCCTGGTCGCCCAGCACCTTGTCACGACGGACGAATGGCGCACGGATCAGAGACGGATCGGGATCGCGGGCGCGGATCCCGACGTACAGTCGGTGGGCGTCATAGGCAAAGCGAACTTCGGTGGGAAAGCGTGATGGCGTGTTGTCCTGCGGCAGCCAGTCCTGAAACTTGTCTGCGGCCGTGGCGCGTGACCAGAAGCTCTCATCCAGCTTGCCATCCAGCTTGAATGACTCGTTCTCACTCAGCCGGACTGCTTCGATGGCGTGGACGGACGGGGACAAGACCGCGGCCAGTGCGAATATTCGCAGCGGCCGGGCCAGCTTGATGAATGGATTCGACAATGCAATCTCCCTGGAGATTGCTGATTGTGGCAAGGGGTGCCGTGGCCGGCACCTGCCTTACGATGAAATGCGGAAATACAGGCGTGGAATGCCCGATCAGCCTTCCATCGAGGTTGCGTAATCCAGGAATTTCTCCGGGCTGACCCGCAGCGCAGCACCCGTCGGGCAGGCGCGCACGCAGGCTGGACCCCCCTTCTGGCCCTTGCACATGTCGCACTTCACGGCTTTCTTCGGGTTGTCCTTGCTGTGGAACTCAGGTTCGCGACCAGGCTCCGGGCCGAGACCCAGCACCAGCCATGAGAACAGGCTCGGGCGCTTGCGGTTCGGGTTGGCCTGTGCCAGCTGGATCACGCCGTAGGGGCAATTCCGTTCGCAATTGCCGCAGCCAATGCAGGCATCCGATATGTACACCTCGCCCGATGGTGAGCGGTGGATCGCGTCGGGCGGGCACTCCTTCATGCAGTGCGGGTGTTCGCAGTGCCGGCAGGACGTGGGCACGTGGATGTTCTGATAGGTCGGGCCTGCTTCTCGATCCAGTCGTGATGTGCCGTCGTGCGTGTCCGCGCAGGCTTTCTCGCAGTTGTCACAGCGGATACACAATGACTCGTCAATCAGCAAAACATCGGTCGCCTCGCCGACACCCTGGGACATCAGGAACGAGATCAGGCTGCCGGATTCGGTCCGGCTTTCCATTGCCTGGTTGACCTTCATGCGCTGCATCAGCTGTTCATCGAGCTTTCCGCGCACGGTCGAATGAGAAGACATCACCTCGATGAAACGGCTGGACTCCAGCATGATGGCTTCAGTCGCGACGGCCGCACGCACTGTTGCCGAACGGGGCAGGTCCGACATCAGCGCCATCTCGCCAACGTAATTGCCGGCAGCGACATATGACAACACGACTTCCTTGCCGCCCAGATCACGGGATACCGTGACCGAGCCGCGACGGATGAGGTAGAGGCCGTCGGCCGCATCGCCTTCCTTGAAGAGCGCCTCCCCCGCGGAGTAGCGCTTGATGACGGCGGTGCCGATGAGGTAATCCACCTCTTCTTCGCGGATGGTGCTGGAGAGGTACTGGCGGATCGCGCGCTTCATCATCACGGCGTCGAGCGTCTTCTTCACCGATTCGACGGAAGCGATCAGTTTCAGCATGGAGCGACGCGGAGTCTCAACCAGGAGGCAACGCTTTCCGCCCTTGGCCGTGGCAGTGCGGCGGCGACCGGAGATCAGCCCCATCTCGCCAAAGAACTCTCCCTTGCCGAGCTGGAAGGCCACCATCTTGCCGTCCTGCGTCTCGGTTTCGATCACCACCTCGCCCTCGACGATGGCGTAGAAGGAGTTGGTGTAATCGTTCTTCTTGAAGATCACCTCGCCTGCTGCCGGACGATGGATTTCGCTGTCGAGCAGGAATTCGCGCAGTTGCAGGTCGGTGAGGCCAGAAAGGATTGGAACACTCGCCCGGATGTGCTGCACCGCGTCGTTGACCGACGTGATCTTGACGTTCTTGAACTTGGCCTTGAGCACCGGTTCGTCTGCGGGCTCCACGTCGTTGCCGAGAATGTACTCGACCACTTCGTAGCCTTGGTTCATCGCCTGCTTGATCAGCGGGTAGCCGCCCAGCGCACCGACGATGTAGAGACCGGGTACGTTGGATTCGTACTTTGACGAAAGCGCCGGCACCGCATTCATGTCCGCGCTGGGAAACTGGATACCGAAGCTCTCCACAAGCTTGCGTGGCGGGGTGGCGCCGAGGCGGCCAATGACGCGGTGGCAATTGATGTTCTCCACACCTGCGGGCGTCTTCACCGTGTAGACCATCGGCGTCGGGCCACCGGGCGTCTCCTCGACCTTTTCGGTCATGGAGTTGGCGCGATACTCGATCTTGCCTTCCTTGATTGCGGCCGTGACGAGGGAAATGTTGCCATCCTTCACCCGCACGAATTCATCGCTGCGGTTGATCAGGACGACGCGATTCTGCTTGGCCAGCGCGAGCGCGTTCTCGATACCGGCATCGCCTGCGCCGATGACGATGATGGTTTCTTCCACGTACTCGTCAGGGTCGTCCAGCTGATACTGCACGCGCGGCAGATCCTCGCCGGGCGTGCCCAGTTTGCGGATATTGCCCTGCAGGCCGATCGCCAGCACAACTGCCTCGGCCATCAGCGTGTCGCCGCTGGCCAGGGTGATCTGGAATGCACCGCGTTCGCCCTTAATCGCGGTGACTTGCGCACCGTAGCGGATGTTGACCTTGTGCTTCTTGAGCTCCTCATCCCAGGTGCCGATGATCTTCTCGCGGGTGCCGGCCGAAAAGCTCATCGGTGAGCGCAGCGGCAGCACGCCAGGCTCGGCCATCACGTGCTTGCCCTTCTGGTACTTGTAGATGGTGTCGGCAGCGTGCTGCTGAGCCTCCAGCAAGACGTGCGACACACCCAGCTCGGCGGCATGGGCTGCAGCAGACAGGCCGGATGGACCGGAACCGACAACGGCAATCTTGAATTTCTCGCTCATGATGCGCTCCTAGCGTACCTTATCGTCCTTACCGTCCCGCGAGCAGGACGCGGAATTCCTTCATAGCCGCCTGGAATTCGGCAGGCTTGAACTTCTCGTCATTGGCCAGCGTGGCCTGCACTTTGCCAAGGCCCTTGTTCAAGGCCGCAGTGTTGCCCAGCAGGCCACGTTTGTTCAGGTAGTTGACCACGCTGCCCAATGCCATGGCGGCCTGTTCAGCCGCGGCATAGTCGTTGTAGTTGCCGCCCAATCCCTCGTCAACCAGAGAAACGGCCACCCCGCGGAGCGACTTCTCGTTGAAGCTGAAGCCCTCTATCCGCTTGGTCACGCCCAGCGCCATCTGCTTCAGCTTGGCCGCTTCGGCATTGATGTCGCCCTTGCCGCCAGCCGCGTGGTGCAGTTTCAACACCTGGTCGTTGATGTCCTGACCCAGTTTGGCATCGATTTGCCGGGCAATGGCGCGGAGCATGAGCATGTTGGAGTCATTCAATCTCGCCACGCCTGGGCCTGGGCTGGTCCCAAACGCAGTCTTGGGCGTCCAGCGTAAGTCCGACATCGGGTGATGGCAGGCATGGCAGTCGAACAGCACCAGTTCGGGGAAGATGCCATCGCGACCGCGTTTCGGATCTGCCAGGATGTCCATCATTTCCGCGACAGCCAACGCCTGGCCGATGGCCCACACCTTTACGCCTTCCCAGGGCCGCTTGCGCTCTTCGTAGTCCTTGTCCAGCCGGAAGTGCGCCGGGGCGGTCATGGAGAAAGTCTCCAGTTCGAAACTCATGCGTGGGTGGCCTGCACCCATGATGCGGTGGGTCACGAACTTGTCCTGATTGCCCCAGTGGCATGACAGGCAAAGCTTGGCGCGGGCAGTCGGGTCCGAGAGCGGATACAGGCCGTTCTCGATGTTCTTGGCATGGGTTGCGTTTGGCTCGACGTGCGACTTGACATAGCGCTCCGCCGGACCGTGGCAGGCTTCACAGGAAATGCCATCGCCGAACTTGAATCGCTCCCCCTGCTTCGCGGCAGGAATGTTGTGCGCATGGCAGTCAAGGCAGATCTTTTCCTGATGAGCGGGTTTGTTGATGCCCAGGTTCTTCACGATGCGTGCGGAACGCTCGTTGAACAGCACCTGATAGGCCTTGTTGGCGTGCTTGTCGAGGCGGGACCACGTGACGTACTCGTTTTGCAGGACGTTGGAGCCTTTCCATTCGATGATCGAGCCGTGGCAAAGGCTGGAGGCGCAGGTGACCGTGCCCAGTGACTTGTCCGGAGACTGGTAGGGCAGCGGATGGAAGTTTTGGGCCATCGCCGCAGACGCCAGCGAAGCAGATGCCACCCAGAGGAATGCGCTCAGGAGCTTCATTTCTTTGCCTCCACGCGCGGAACAAAGCTCGCGCGATCAATCATGTCGCTGACCGTCCATGGGGAGCCGTCAGGATTGAGATAGAACTTCTTCATTTCGTCTTTGTTGAACGGGCGGGATCCGATTCGACCCAACACCGCAATCTGGCCACCCGTCTCATCCACAGCGCGGTCACGGTCAAGGCCCTTCGCGACGGCAATCGCAGCACTTCGCGTCTTCCGCCACGCCACAACCTGCGGCTTGGGGTCGGGCGAGAAGCCGTAGAACTTGGGTTGCGTGTCGGGTGCGGTGAGTTGCACGACCTTCAGACCGTTGGCGCCATCCGCGACATAGGCGAAGAGCGATGCATTCGTCGAGCCGACCACGACATCTCTGGCATCGTTCAGGGCGCCCTCGGCATTGAAGAGCTGGTACAGCTTGGGCGCCTCGGGACGCTCCACATCAATGATCGCAAGACCTTGCTTGCTGGCGGCTACGTACGCGAAGGTGCGTGCCACGTAAATGCCGCGCGCATCGTCGATGCGAACATTCGCAGAGGTGAGACGTGGTTTGGCAGGGTGCGTGACGTCGATCACATTGAGGCCCTGCGCCGTCGTGACGAACAGATAGCGGAACTGCAGTGCCGAGGCGCGTGGATCCTTGACCGCAACCCGCCCTGCCACCTTGGGCTTCATCGGATCATCCACATCGACGATCACAACAGCATCCGGGGTGGTGATGTAGAGGTAGTGGCCACCTACGACGATATGCCTCGCACCGGTAAGAACGCCACCTTCATTCCAGGTCAACGCGCGCTTGAGGAAATTGTTGCGCGGCTCGCCGTCGTTCAACGTATTCACATCCGTGAGGATGAGACCCTCTTCGGCGTCGACGATGAATGCGTAGTTGTAGATCGGGTGGAACGGCTGTTCCTGATTGGTGATGCGCATGAGCTCGCCCTGATTCCGCTCAGGCGCGATGGCCTGGTTGGTCGGCAGGCCCACGCAGGTCGCGTTCTTCGACGGGATGTGCGTGTCATGGCCCAGCGGCGAGAAGGGGGCGGAGATGATGCGCTGCGAAATGCCCTTGTTGGCGATGGAGGCCACGTCGTATACGCGCATGCCGCCTGCACCTTCGCTTACGAACAGGTACTCGCCACGCAGCGTGACGCAGCGTGCCTCGCCCTTGGTCGTATGGTCATGGGCAAATGCCAGTTCCTTGTTGCGCTTCTGGTGGTCCGCATACCAGTCGGGATAGGCGTAGCGATGCAGATAGCTGCCGATCACAGATTGCGGCTCATCCCACTCGGTCACCTGCACAGCCTCGATATGCTTTTCCTCGCCCAGCCAAGCATTGAAACCAACGAAGTTGAGGAAGTTGGTGCCCTGCAGGAGGAGCTGCGCCATGATGGCATTGTTGTCATTTTGCTTGGACAGATGGCAGTCGGTGCAGGTCTTGGTCTCGGTCTTGCGTTCCGTGTGCGGATAGTGGGGCGCGAAGGCCTGGGATGAGTAGCCGCTTGCCGCGACCGGCGGTTGCTGGATGTAGATGCGTTCGCGGTTGGAATTGGTCGACGAGAGCACCAGCGCGGACGATGAGCGCACCGGAGAAATGCGCATGCCCTTCACTGGACCGTGACGGCCGAGCTGGAACGCATCATCGCGCGCCACCTGGGGGTTGTAGGTTGCGTAGTTGCGCGTCTCGCCACCCTCATAGTGATGCCGCTCCGTCTTCCAGTTGGCCTGGATGGGCAGATGGCAGCCCGCGCAGGTTGTAGTCCAGGACAGGTGACAGGTGAAGCAGGTCATCTTGTCGTCGCCGTGCGCCAGTTCCGCTTCCGTGCTGCCGACGCCCGGACCCCACTTGCCGGCGCGTCCCGCTTCACCCTTGGCGGTCAATTTGGCCCGCGCGGCTTTCTCGTTGTAGTCCTTGTGATTCGGGTCCATCGTGTTCTTCACCAGCGTCATTTCCCATTCCAGATCGGGATTGAGCGCAGAGCGCTGGTAGAGCTTTCCGTCACGCCACTCAAACCGCTTGCGACCGTCCTGGGTGCGTAGCAGCTTCATGTCCATGCCGCCCGGTTTGGCGGCCGGACCGCTGGTGAACAGTGTGGGCAGCTGGGTTGCGGTGCCGTGGCAGTCGCGACAGTCGATTTCGATGGCTGCCGCCACTTCGCCATAGATGTGGCCGTTGCCATGCATGTCCTGCGCGAAGTGGCAGTCAACGCAGTGGAAACCAACATCCAGGTGGATCGATGTCAGGTGAACAGCCTTCTTCGGGTTGCTCGGGTCAAACTTCTTCGGATCGTCGTCTGCAACCTTGTTGCCATCCTTGTCCAGCAGATTGCCCTTCCGGTCGCGCTTGAACACCGCACGGAAGTTCCAGCCGTGACCGTGGTAGTCACCGAACTGCGTGTCCTTCAGTTTCGGGTTGAGTTTCGAGACTTCCTTCAGGAATTCCGGGTCTCCCCACTTGCCGCGAATGGCTGCTTCCTCAGGGTTGCGATCGAGAATCTTTCGGGCTTCCTCGGCCGTCGGATACTTTTGCTTCTCCGGCCACATGAACGGCGCGTCCGACTCGTAGTCCCACATGATCGTGCCGTAGAACGTGTTCACGAAAATGTTGGGCTGGTGCATGTGGCACACCATGCACTGGGATGACGGAATGGCGCGCGTGAACTTGTGCTTGATCGGGTGGCCGGACTTGTCCTTGCTGATGGTCGGGTCCGCTGTGCCGGTCTTGCCGTCGTTGCCGTACTTCGCATAGGGGCCGGAGTGCAGCGGGTCGCGGTCATTCGCGTACGGCGTGTGGCAGGCCGTACAACCGGAGGACCGATAGTCACCGGGCTGTTCATTGGTACCAAGGAACCAGAGGTGCGGGTCGTTCAGGCGGGTCTTGGTGATGTTGATCACAGGCACCGCGATACGCTGGCCAGTGGCCGGGCCGCGGTTGGACTGTTTGATGTCCGGGCGGCCGGGTTCGTCCAGACGCTGGATCAGGCCGGTCGAATTGGGCAGCCCGACTTCCGGAAACTGGGTGTTGATGACGCGGCCGCCGCGTTCGAAGACCCGGAACACGTCAGCAGGCGGAATCGTTTCCCACGCGGGCAGGGGAGCCAGTTGCGGCAGGATGCCCATGTCGGTCATATGCGGATTGACCGGAACCGGATTCTTCACCAGTGCCGGCTGGCTGTCTGGCGTGTAGGCCTCGCCAATGATGTAGCGCTTGAACGGGAGGATGCCGTTGTTGTAGGCGGCCCCGCCCCAGAGCATGGCGCTGGTCGACATCAGGCTGCGCTCCGATGCCTGAATGATCGGCAGGTGGCAGGCCCCGCAGGCTTCGCGCGCCACCCGGTAGTCGCCCGGATTGATGAAGCGGATGAATTCAGGTGCTTCCTTGTTGAGCAGGGTGTAGCTGCCCTCAGGATTTGCAGCCGAGGGATAGTTCCACTTCGAGGGATAGCGTGGCAGAACGTGTGCCGACTCCATGGCGGTGAAGTAGGCGTCCTTGCTGTCCTTCTTGTAGCTGGTGCCGTCGGGCTTGCGAATCTTCGCGTTTCCGCCATGGCAATCCGTGCAGCCGAGAATCACGCCCGGATTCACGTGCATCGTGCCGTGATCGCCCTTGAGCCCGTCCTTGTCATAGCCGCTATGGCAGGTTTTGCAGCCATCAGACTTGGCGGTTGCCTGCGCGACCGTTTGCTGGGCCGGGGCCGGAGGATGTGGCGTGTAGGTGCGCGGGACAGGCTTCAGTTCGCCGGCTGCCCACACGCCCGCGCCGAGGAAGAGAATGGCGGCAGCGCCGAATGCGGCCAAGCGCCCGCTCAGGTGGTGCGGCCGCGCAGCTGCCGATTTGGAGTCTGATTGTGCTTGGATATCGTCCATCATGTTCTGCATGGTTCAGTACGTGAGGAGCAGGTTGGCCAGGATGGAGTACTGCACGCCGCGCCTGTCTTCGTCGAACAGTTGTTTCATGCCTTTGCCGGGTACCAGCGCGGCGCCGGACACATTGAGAATCACGTTCTGCGACATGAACGGCCGGTACTGCACGCCTGCCGAAAGATCCCAGCCAATGTCGCGCTTGATGATTTCCTGGTTGCGGAGCACTGCAAGCGATGACGTGTTCATGAAGCGCAGATAGTTGGCGTTGGCAACGATCCGCGTCTGCGGGGTGATGTCGACGTCCGCGCCCACGCCCAGCATGACCAGCCCGGGGTTCACGAAGTTGGACTGCCCCTGCTCCTTCGACGAGCGCAGATTCGGCAGTATGCCGTTGCGGGTCGAGAGGGTCACACCGCCGCCGCCGACCAGCGGAATGCCCTGGCGAATCCAGAAGCTGGTGTCCGCACCGGCGATCTGCGGGTTCTCGAATACGGCGTCATAACCGGTCGCCTTGTCGTCAAACGGATTCTTGTCACCCGATGCGATGACCGCCGTGCCGCGGACGCGCAGCCAGGAGAAATCGCGCGACAGCTCCGCTGCGGCGAAGAAGGCACGGATGTCCTGCGGCTTCTGCGCCAGCGGGTGGCGCTCGTCGCGGCCGAACGCGGCATAGAAGGAAGACGTCAGATTCCAGCGGTCGAAGTGGCCGTCACCGTTGAGGCCGAAGTAGGTCACGCGATAGTTGCGCGGCCGGCTGTCACCCAACACGGCGGGACGTTCCTGCACGCCGTTGTTGTTGAAGTAGATCTGCTTGCCTTCACGGTTCTCGTTGTGAAGGATGATGGCCTGCGTGGTGTGGCCGAAAACCGGGAAGTCCTGGCGGTATACGTTGACGACGAAAGAGTCGTCCTTGCGCCAGGCCTTGTTGATGTCGTTCAAGCCGCTGTTGGAGTCCTTCTCCATCTTCCGGAACCAGCCGGCGTTGAACTGCCACTGGTTGTTGTCGCGGATGCCGAAGAAGCGCGCGCCGAACGGGACATCCTGAAACAGGAAGCCGCGGAAATCGGAGATGAAAGGCTGAATGCCGATGCGATAGGAATCGAAGTCGTAACGATCCGACACATTGCGCAAGTGCACGTCGACAAACGCTTCCTGGATGCCAATGTGGTTGTCGCGGCGAATCTTGCCTTCCTGCGGGTTGAGGCGCAGCAGCCGGACTTCGCGGGCCTCGGTCTGGTTGTAGTTCAGCACCGGCACCAGACGAAATTCATAGTCTGGTGGCTTGAACGTCGTGTTGCCCTTGATGACTGCGGCGGACAGGATGAGGTTCTGGTTGAAGGTGTGCGAGCGCCCGTTGCCAAAAATGTCGAGAGCACCGGGCCGGTCTGAAGATTGCGCGCCAATCGGCACGGGCAGGCGACGCGCCTCATAGACCGTGTCTGAAATCACCGAAAGTGCCAGGAACCAGTCCGGCCCCCATTTGGCGAACGGCTGGAAGGGCTTGTCGCCTTTCAGGGTGTTGATGTTGTAGGGGTCCCACCAGTTCTGCTTCTGGCCGAGCAACTCCATGATGCGCCAGCGATCGGGCA
This sequence comes from Burkholderiales bacterium, assembly GCA_033764435.1. GTDB lineage: Bacteria > Pseudomonadota > Gammaproteobacteria > Burkholderiales > Usitatibacteraceae > JAEUMY01. The sequence continues at coordinate 14,265 of JANRIX010000010.1, read as the reverse complement.
CGGACACCGACACGCGCGGGTCGAGTGCTGTCGGCGCGGGCACCTGCTTGGGATCGATGGCAGGCAGTTCGTATTTGAGCGGTTGACCCTGCGGACGCTTGAGGTCGATTTCTTCCTTGGGCGTTTCGGTGGCCTGAGGTTTGGCGGCCGGCGCGGGCGCCGTGCCCGGTGGGGTGCCTTGCGACCACGCGAGAGACACCACGCCAGCTGCCGCCAGGGCAGCGGGAATTCGTTTCAAGAGTGCGTTCATGATTACAGGCCGGCGCATACGTTTTGCTCCGAGCTGCCGTTGAAAGGGGCTTGCGGGCACTGCACGTAGCGCAGCCGTGCGCCCGTGCCACCCACGCTGATGAGATCACTGCGAATATTCGCGGGCGCGTTGGCGATGCCTGTGTTGAGTGCGCGGCCCGCGTTGGCCACGCCAAGGAAGGCGATCATGTCATCCTGATCAACGCCGTCGCCGGACACGCCGATGGCACCCACCAGTTGGGTGCCGCGGTAGATGGGCACGCCGCCTGGAAAGATCTGGATGCCGTTGCGGGCGCGGGCGAAGCCGACATCGCTGCCCGTGGCGCCCGCGGGCTGACGGCCCGCACAGCCGATGCTTGTGTCGCCAGCAGCGATGGACTTGATCAGCTGGTTGTAGACCAGGTCAAGCTGAAAGCCAACGTTGAACGGGCTCCAGCTTGTGATCGGCGTGGACAACGGGCCGGGCGGCGTGTTGGCCACACCATCCGGGAAGTATGGGCGATGCAGGTTGCCCACTGCGCGCATGGAGTAGGCCACGTTTCCGGTCAGGGCATTGCTGTCGCCGACGAAATCCCGGAACGTGCTCACATAGGTGCTGAAGCTGCGGGTCGGGAACGCGGGCGAATTGGTGACGTAGGCGGTGACGAGATCGTTGCCGATCACATTGACCGGCGCGCCGGCGAGGAAACGCGGGCCGGGGAGGGCGGAGATCTCAGCTGCAAAATTCGGGTGCGAGAACACCAGCGCACCGCGAGCCTTCTGCAGCGATACGTCCGTACCGAATATCGGAGCGTCCGGGGTGCGGACCACACCGAGTACTTCGCCGTTCGTATCCACGACCGAGATCGTCACCTGGGCTGCGCTGCCCAAGGGACGGCGAATCTGGGCCCGGGCACGATTGGCGATGGACAGCGCTTCACGGAGAATCTGGGTCGCCTCGTTGGCGGTGATGCGGCTGTCAGTGCCTGCGCGCGGCGTATAACGGTTCGCATTCGCCGCATCAACCAGCACGAAGCCGGTCAGGTCGGCAAAGGCGCCGGTATCGGCCCGATAGCCGGAGGCTGTGCTGCCGAACGCGCTGCCATCGCGAATATTCGCAGTGGTGTAGTTGGTCACTGCGATCAGTGATCCAGGCAGTGAAGCAAAGGCCGGGGGTGAGGCGGGATTGCTGGACAGCGACTCGCTGTCCACGTAGCGGAAGGTGCGGCCGTCAGCCGTGATGCGATCGCCGCGAATGTCTGCCGGTGCGGCGAATCCTGCACTACCCGCCACCGCGACCAATTCGTCTACATCAGAGTCGATATCGGTGATGTTGAGGTCCAGACTGTACCGTCCGTCCGCAATGACGCCGATGCCGCCAACGACACGACCGTTCTTGTAAAGCGGCAGTCCACCGGGGTCTGCAGACAAGCCCAGCGGGGAGGCCTTCGGCCCCTGCATTCCGTCTGTCGGACGGCGGATCAGGTCGGAACAGATGAGCTGGGAAAACTGCACGCCATAAAGCGGACCCGAGGGCTGTGTGAACTCGCGCGGATTGAAATACTCCTGCACGATCTGGCTGGCGGTGCGGGTGGAGAATGCGTTCCCGGAAGACGACAGGTAGGCGCCGGTCACGGCCTTCGCGATGGCCGCAAGGCTGGCCGGAATGGTGCCCTTGGCGATGCCGTCCAATCCGCCGACGACGTCTTTGCCGCTGTTGATCTCGACCGTGCTGTCCGCGCCCGTCATCTGGAACACGCCGAGCACGTTGCCCACCCTGTCGGTGACCGCGATCGTGGCGCGTACATTCCGCGCCGAGGCTTCTGCAGCCGCCTGGGAGATGATGCGCTGGACCTCTGCGGCAGTCAGGAAATCCTGCGCCGGCTGCTGGGTGTTGCAGTCACCCGTGCAGGATTGGGTGCCCGTGCCACCCCCGCCACCGCCCGAGCAGGCAGCCAGGCAGGCAGCAACAAGCGAGGCCAGCAGGACAAGTCCGCGCCGCTTCACGATGGGCCTCACTTCGCTGCGCGGCTGGCATGCGCCGCGAGCTGAATGCCGCGATGCGGATCTCCCTCACCGTGAAGTGCCGCAGTCGCACCGCGCTTCGGGCTGCCCAGATGGAAGCCATGGCAGCTTTCGCAGGTGCTGGTGATCTTATTCTTCTTCGGCTCGGCACCTGCGTGGCAGGTCCGGCAGCTGTCGATGTCGGGAATAGCGATGTCTTCGCTGGTCTTGGACTTGGTGACTTCGTGGCAATCCACGCACTTGGCCGTCTTGTGGGCAAAGTGCTCGAACTTGGCCTTGACCATCCAGTAATTGGTGATGCGTACCGGCGCGATCTTGTATTCGCCTGCTTCCTTGGTCACCGTGTGGCATGCCGCACACGAACGATCCTCGATCAGGTCAGCGGCGATCTTGTCGGCTTTCTGGTTCGCCCATTCCATAGCCTTCTTGCGCGCCACCTCGCCCTTGCTCTCGTTGGCACGGCGCAGCAGGCCATCGACCGTGGTCACATCGATGGGGGTCTCACCCAGCGCAATGGAAGCGTAGAACTCGCGCAGCGTGGTCAGTGCCAGCTTGGGATCGCCATGCGGCACCGTACGGGTCGTGACTGCGGGCTCAAACTCCAGCCGGTGGCAGTCGCCGCAGTGCTTTTCCATCTTGATCGGCTCGAAGCGCACGCCGGCAGCGTCCGGCGTGTGGCAGTCCTTGCAGTCCATCACCACGCGTCCGCTCGGGCTGGTCGGATTCTTGACGCCCTTTTTGTCCAGATGCACGTCGTGGGGGAACTTGAGACCAGACTTTTCCTTCAACTTGGCCTTGTCAGACTGCAGGATGCGCGTGGCCTTGCCCGTCTGGTCGAGCAGTGCCAGTTTGAAGTGCGGGTGATCGGTCGCGAAATCGCCAATATTGGAAATCGTGGTGTTGGGCGCATGCGCCTTCACGTTCGTATGGCAGTCGGTGCAGAGGCGCGTGTCGGTACGAATGAGTCCCAGCGGACCTTTGTGGTCACGATGGCATTCCGCGCAGCGCGTCTCGCCGAACGCCGCGGTCTGCACCGCTTTGGTCTCCACGTGACCGCCAATCGTCTTGTGGCAGCTCTCGCAGGTGGAATCCCGGACCTGAACGAAGGGCTGGTCATGGCATTTTGCGCAGTCCTTGCCAAAGCCTTGGTGCGGATGCGCCAATTGGCCCGGGTCCCAGGACTCATCGGGGGCAAAGGCCAAGGTCTTCGCGGCTTCGCGCACGGACGGCTGGGTCGCATGCAGGACCGGCCAGACCAGGAAGCCGCCAATAATCACGAAGAACATGATCAGGGCAGGCCAGCGCTTGGACAATCCGGCGGCTGACAGGGAAGTGCGGGCGCGCTGGCCCTCCGACTTCAAGTTCTCGGGCAGCGGCTCGACCAATTCCAGTTCGAGAATGAAATCGTGTTCCGCGTCGTTCTTGGGCGGTTCGACAGCCAGTTCGTACGGTCCCAGACCGATGCGCACACCAGGTTTCACCTTGGTGGACTTTTCGAACTTGCCGTCAACGTTCAGATTGCCGCTGATGGCGTCGAGGTACAGCCTTCCGTCCTCGGCAGCCTTGATCACCGCGGCATTGAGTGCCACACGGGGATCGGTCAGGTGAATCTTGGATTCGGCGCCGCGCCCAAGGCGCAGTTCAGTTCCGGAAACCAGCCGCTCCTCGCGGCTGGGCTCTCCCCGCTTGTTGCGGGTGACGATGGCGAGAAGGCAGCGGATCATTGGGGGCTGCTACCAGTAGAAGAAAACGGAAACGATATGCGCCGTCAATGCGGCAAGCAGCGCGATGGAGAGTGGCACATGGAAGAACAGCCAGATGGACATGCGCGCCTTGTAGCTGATGTCGGCACGGGCGCGGTCCACGAGACGCTTGCGCTGCAACATCACGCCATAGAGCTCGTGGTTGTACTTGGCGGCGTCGCCCTTCAGATTGGCGCCACCTTTCTGGATGATTTCGAGCGCGGCAGTCGTCGGGCAGTTGCGTTGCCGTCCCGAGACCTGATTCCACAGGTTGCCGCCAATGACGGTGTTTTGCGCGGCGGCCTGGACGGCCTGGACCAGGTTGTCCGGAAGACGCATGGCGATCTTTCGCGCCTCGCTGTCGATTGTCGAAATTTTCAACAGAAGAGAATCAAGCGAATCGTCTGCCATGTTCCCGGTGATCATCGACGGGAAGCGCACATAGGAATAGATGCCGTAGAACCCGCTGAAGATGACACCGAGCATGAGCACATAAGCCAAGGTGTGCACGTTCCAGCCGACCTCGAACCCGGTGTGCAGTGTGGCGATGATGATCAGCGAAATGCCGAGATACACGTGGGCGGAAAGCCAGCCCTGCAGGTTGGCATCGGCCGCGCTGTATTGGCGCTTGCGCACGCCAAACCAGAGCAGCATCAGGATGAGAAGTGCCCCCACGGTGCCCAGCGTGTAGCCGTGCCAGGTGCCGCCGTACGGCGTGACGGGAGGTTTGTGGAAGGCATATGCGGCAATGGACGCGACGGAGGCCAGCGTTGCCAGCTTCAGATAGCGAAACCGCTTGTATTCGAGAAATGTACCGTGGCGCATGCGAGTGTGATGGTTATTAAAACGACAGGCGGCTGCCTGCCGTTTCCAACGATTCTCCCGGGACCGTGAATGTTGTTGTATGCACTGCGCTGCCGGCAGGGCCGGCGGACTTCGCCGCAACATTTTCGACACAAGCAGGTCAAAGGTTGCTGGCTTGGATTTTCGTTGGAGTGTAATCCATCAAGCCGTGATTGCAAATACCCGATTGCTGCGGAATTTTCCGCATCAGGGGGCTTCCCTCGCTGCTTGACGGCAGCGGCTATAATCCGCCCGCTTGTTTCTGTTGTCTTGCTGGCAAGCCATTGCTGGATCCTTACCACGCGCATCTGCAATCGGATGCCTCACATCGCTTTACTGTGACCACCGTCCACCCTCCGGAAGCTCCCTGAATGACTTCGTTCGTACTGGCCGCTGCGGCGCTCACTCTGCTTGCCATCGCCTTCGTGATCGTGCCGGTGCTGCGGTCGCGCCGATCGGCTTCCGATCACGCGCCCGGCAACGAGGCCAGCAACCTCGCGCTGGCGCGCGCCCAGCGCGACGAAATCCTGCGTGATCACGCGACCGGCCTGATTTCCGATGCGGAGAAGGATGAGGCGCTGGACGAGATTGCCCGGCGGCTCGCCCACGATCTGGGTGATGAGGGTGTCACGGGGGCGACGCTGTCTGGACGAGCTCCCCAACAAAGAATCAGCGGTGGTGTCAAGACCCTTATCGCGGTACTGGTCATTGCCATTCCGTTGGCGTCCGGTCTGCTGTATTGGCAATGGGGCACGCCGGCCGCGCTGAATCCCATGCCGACGCTGACAGCCGATCCGGCTGCAACCGATCAGCAGATCCTTGCCATGGTGGATTCGCTCACCGAGAAGATGAAGACGCGACCTGATGATGCCCAGGGCTGGTCCCTGCTGGCACGATCGCAGGCTGCCATCGGCCGATTCGAGGGTGCAGCGCGCTCCTACGAGCGGCTCAACCAACTGCAGCCCAACGACCCTGACATCCTGGCCGATTATGCCGAGGTCATCGCGATGACCCAGCAGGAGTCCTTCGAAGGCAAGCCGTGGGAGCTGGTGCAGCAGGCGCTGCGCGCCAACCCGGACCAGCGCAAGGCGCTGGCCATTGCGGGTACGGCCGAGCTCCGTCGCCGCAATCTGCCGCAGGCGCTCGGGCATTGGGAGCGATTGCTCAAGTTGCTTCCGCCGGATTCCGAGGACGCTCGTCAGGTGTCGAGCGCAATACTTGAAGTACGGCTCGCCATGACCGGCAACGCCGGCACGGTGGCGCCACGTCCGGGCAGCCCGGCCGGCAGCGCGGCAGCGCCCCAAATGGCTCAGCCTCAGGCGCCCACATCCACGAAGCCTGCTGCCTCGGCTGCGACCGGCAGCGCGGAGCGCGTGGCCGGCACCGTGACGCTCAGTGCCGAGATGGCCAAGCTTGCCGGCCCGGGAGACACCTTGTTCATCTTTGCGCGGGCCGCAGGACCGAACGCGCCGCGCATGCCGCTGGCGATCATTCGTGCCTCGGTGAGCGAATTGCCCAAGACATTCGAGCTGACCGATGGCATGGCCATGGCGCCCAATCTGAAGCTGTCAGATTTCCCCCAGGTGACGATCGAGGCGCGAGTGTCGAAAGCCGGCAACGCCATGAGTCAGCCTGGCGATCTGATTGGCGCGTCGGCGCCGATCAAGCCGGGCACCTCGGGCGTCAAGGTGGTCATTGATCGCGTGGTGAAGTGATGCTGTCAGCCGCGCGCCTGACCTGCCAGCGCGGCGATGCGGTGCTCTTTCGCGCGCTCGGTTTCGAGCTCGCGGCGGGCGAGGCGCTCATGGTGCGTGGCGCCAACGGCTCCGGCAAGACCAGCCTGCTGCGCATACTGGCCGGCGTCGCGGCGCCCGTCGAGGGCGAGATCTTCTGGCGAAACAGCCCTGACCGTCAGGTTCGGCAACGCGAAACCGCTTATCAGGGGCACACGGCTCCACTGAAGGATGAGCTCACGGTGATCGAGAATCTCGACTTTGCGCTGGCGCTGGACGGCTGTTCGGCCGAGCGTCCAGCGCTGCTCGACACGATCAAGGCCGTGGGCCTCGCGGCGCGACGCAATTTGCCGGTGCGGCATCTGTCGCAAGGGCAACGGCGGCGCGTGGGTCTTGCGCGTCTGATGCTGGCAAAGCGGCCGCTATGGTTGCTGGATGAGCCGGCGACCGCGCTGGATGCCGCTGGCCTTGCCCTGTTCTGTGACGTACTGGATCGCCATCTCGCCGAGGGCGGACTCGCCGTGTTGTCGACTCACCAGTCGTTGCCGTTGACCCGGCCGGTGCGGGAGCTGAATCTGTGAACGCGGTCGCGAGGCCGGAGGCGGATTTCGCCGTGCTGCCCGGCTTCCTCGCCGTGCTGCGCCGCGACCTGCTGCTGGCCTGGCGAACACGCGGCGAGGTGGCCCAGCCGGTCATTTTCTTCATCATGGTCGCAAGCCTGTTCCCGCTGGGCATCGGCGCTGATCCCAAGCTCCTCGCCCGGGTTGGCGCAGGCGTGGTCTGGGTCTGCGGCGTGTTGGCCACGCTGCTTTCGCTACCGCGAATATTCGCGCAGGACCATGCCGACGGCACGCTCGAACAGATGGCGCTCTCCCCCTATCCGTTGTCCGCATTGGCCGGGGGCAAGCTGGTCGCGCACTGGCTCACCACGGGATTGCCGCTCAGCCTGACCGCGCCCCTCATCGGGCTGCAGTTCGGCATGGACGTCCAGACCCAAGGGCTGCTGGTCGTCACGCTGCTGGTCGGATCGCCGCTGCTCTCGATGATCGGCGCCATCGCCGCCGCGCTGACCCTCGGCGCCCGCGGACAGTCGCTTTTGATCGCGCTCCTGGTGCTGCCGCTCTATGTTCCGGTAATCATCTTCGGTGCGGGCGCGGTCGAAGCGTTTGGCGCCGCCGTCGACTACACCGCGCATCTGGCCCTACTTGGCGCGGGTACGCTGGCGGGTCTGGTGGCCACGCCCTTCGTGGTGGCCGCAGCGATTAGAATTGCGCTGGACTGACACCTGCGAATATTCGCAATACTTCCCACATCCTCATGCTTTTCAAGTACGCCTCCCCTGCATCCTTCTACCCGCTGGCTGGCAAGCTCGCACCGGTGTTCGCGCTGATTGCGGCCGTGCTGACCGCCGTGGGTCTGTATCAGGGATTCATCATCGCCCCCACGGATTTCCAGCAGGGCGAGGTGTATCGCATCATCTTCATCCACGTGCCGACCGCGTGGATGGGCATGTTCATCTATCTGGTCATGGCGATGTATGCATTCCTGGCGCTGGTCTTCAATACCCGCCTGTCAGCCATGATGATGCAGGCGCTGGCGCCCACCGGCGCGATCATGACGGCGCTGGCGCTGTGGACGGGCGCGCTCTGGGGCAAACCCACCTGGGGCACGTACTGGGCGTGGGATGCGCGCATGACGTCCACGTTGTTCCTGCTCTTCCTGTATTTCGGCTACATGGCGCTGGACAATGCCATCGAGGATCGCCGCCGCGCCGACAAGGCCGGCGCGCTGCTGGTGCTGGTCGGCGTGGTCAATGTCCCGATCATCTATTTCTCGGTGCGCTGGTGGAATACCCTGCACCAGGGTGCCACCGTGGTGCCGGGTTCATCGAAGATGGCCGACACCATGCTGACCGCCATGATGATCATGGCGTTTGCGATGTGGGCGTATTCGATCGCGGTGGCACTCTGGCGGGTGCGCGGCATCATCCTGGAGCGGGAAAAAAATACCGCCTGGGTGCAGGAACTGCTGGATCGACCCTGATATCAGAACCCCGAATCACTGGAACGACAATGACTGATCACGAAGTTTTCATTCTGGGCTCATACGGCGTCACCGCCATCGTGCTGGCGCTGGAGCTGCTCTGGCTCCGCTTGAGCGCCAAGCGCCGGCTCGAGGCGCTGCGCGAAGCCCGCCAGATGGAGGGTGCATGAAGCCACGTCAGAAACGATTTGCCTGGATTGTCGCGGGCCTCGCTGTGCTCGGGGTGGCCGTGGGCCTGGTGCTGAAGGCCTTCAACAGCAATCTGGTGTTCTTTTACACGCCGACCCAGGTGGCGAACAACGAAGCGCCCCAGGGCAAGCCGTTCCGCCTGGGCGGTCTGGTCACCGCGGGGAGCGTGCAGCGCGACCCCAACGGCCTCACCGTCCGCTTCTCCGTGACCGACACGGCCAAGACGGTGCCGGTGAGCTACACCGGCATCCTGCCCGACCTCTTCAAGGAGGGGAAAGGTGTGGTGGCGCAAGGCCGGGTCAGCGCTGACGGCGTCTTCACCGCCAGTGAAGTGCTGGCCAAGCATGACGAGAACTACATGCCGCCCGAAGCCGCAGAGGCGCTGAAGAAAGCCGGTCATCCCATCGAGGGCAAGGTGTTTGCCGGACAGAAGCCCGTCGTCACCCAGGCGCCTGCTCCTGCGTCGTCTGCCTACCCACCCGCCCAGCCGGTGAAGCCATGATTCCTGAACTCGGTCATTTCGCCGTCATCCTGGCGCTCATCCTTGCCATCGCCCAGGGCGTGGTGCCGCTGGTCGGTGCCGGTCTCGGCCAGCGCGGCAACCCAGTCCTGATGGGGCTTGCGCGACCGCTCGCGCAGGGACAGTTCGTCTTTGTCGCCTTTGCCTTCGGCTGCCTTATGTATTCGTTCTATGTGAACGATTTCAGCGTGGCCAACGTCGCCCAGAACTCCAACTCGCGCCTGCCCTGGTACTACCGGCTGACTGCGAGCTGGGGATCGCATGAAGGATCGATGCTGCTGTGGACGCTGATGATGGCCGGCTGGACGTTTGCCGTGTCCATTTTCAGCCGCAACCTGCCGCAGGAAATGGTGGCGCGCGTGATTGGCGTGATGGGGCTGGCGAGCGTCGGCTTCCTGCTGTTCATTCTCATGACCTCCAACCCGTTCGACCGGATGTTGCCGCCGGCACCGGATGGCCGTGATCTCAATCCGCTGCTGCAGGACCCGGGGATGATCATCCATCCGCCCATGCTTTACATGGGCTATGTCGGGTTCTCCGTCGCCTTCGCCTTTGCCGTGGCTGCGCTCATCGGCGGCAAGCTGGATGCGACCTGGGCGCGCTGGTCGCGGCCCTGGACCACGACCGCCTGGGCGTTCCTCACCATCGGCATCGCGCTCGGCAGCTGGTGGGCGTATTACGAACTGGGCTGGGGTGGCTGGTGGTTCTGGGACCCGGTCGAAAACGCGTCCTTCATGCCTTGGCTGGTGGGTACTGCACTGATCCATTCACTCGCTGTCACCGAGAAGCGGGGCACCTTCAAGAGCTGGACGGTGCTGCTTGCCATCATGGCGTTTTCGCTGTCCTTGCTGGGGACGTTCCTCGTGCGCTCCGGCGTGCTCACGTCAGTGCACGCCTTTGCCACCGATCCCAAGCGCGGCGTGTTCATCCTGGGATTTCTGGTCGTGGTGATTGGCAGTTCGCTGGCGCTCTATGCATGGCGCGCCCCGAAGGTCGGGCTGGGTGCCAAGTTCTCGGCCGTGTCGCGTGAGTCGTTCCTGCTGGCCAACAATGTCGTGCTGATTGTTGCCATGGCTGCGGTCATGCTGGGCACGCTGTATCCGCTCTTCCTCGATGCATTGAAGATGGGCAAGATTTCCGTCGGCCCGCCGTATTTCGACGCCGTGTTCTATCCGTTGATGGCACCGGCACTCTTCTTGATCGGCGTCGGTCCCATCGTGCAATGGCGCCAAGCCAGCCTGCCCGATCTCTGGCAACGCCTGAAATGGGCGCTCGCCGTGGGCGTCGCCAGTGCACTGGTGCTGCCATTCATCATGGGCACGTGGAAGCCGTTGGTGGCACTGGGTCTCTTCTTCGCGATCTGGATATTTATCACCACAGGCATGGCGATGCGGCATCGCTTCAAGCAGTCGCCGCAAGCCGGTTTCTGGGCCAAGGTCGCGGCCAGCACGCCGTCGTACTACGGCATGCATCTCGCCCACATCGGTGTTGCCGTGTTTGTTGTCGGCGTCACCTTGGTCAGGGGCTATGAGGTCGAGAAGGACGTGCGCATGGCCCCTGGCGAGACGGCTGAACTGCGCGGCCTGACCTTCAAGTTTGTCGGCGTGAAGGATGTGCCCGGGCCCAACTTCAACGCGGTGCGGGGCACGGTCGAGGTCTATCGTGGCAGCGACCTCAAGGAGACCATGCAACCGGAGAAGCGCATGTATTTCGCCTCCGGCCAGACGATGACCGAAGCCGACATCGACACCGGCTTTCTCAAGGATGTCTATGTTTCGTTGGGTGAGCCCGTGGCGGGTGCCACCGATGGCGCCTGGGCGGTGCGGCTCTACGTGAAACCGTTCATCGACTGGATCTGGGGCGGCTGCTTCCTCATGGCGCTGGGCGGCTTCCTCGCCATCGCGGACCGTCGCTATCGCATCAAGGTGAAGCGCGAGGCGGTCGAATTGCCGCCGACAACGCCGGACGCACCGGATGCATCTGCACGCGGACCGAAGTCGGGCGATCAGCCCAAGCAGGGTCGCCGCAAGCCACGTCGCGGCGGCGCGCCGGCGACGGCCAAGGTCTGAGGTCCCTGACATGACGAAGGTCTGGCGCTTTCTTCTGCCGCTCGGCATCTTTGCCGTGCTGGTCTACTTCCTCTTCAAGGGCCTGAGCCTCAACCCACGCGAAGTGCCGTCACCGCTGGTGGACAAGCCGGTACCGAACTTTTCGCTGCCCAAGCTTCATGCGCCGGATCAGAAGCTGTCCGCGACTGATCTGAAGGGGCAGGTGTGGCTGCTCAACGTGTGGGGTTCCTGGTGCGTGAGCTGCCGCATCGAGCATCCGCTGCTGAACGAGATCGCCAAGAACAACATCGTGCCCATCTACGGTCTCAACTGGAAGGACAAGCGCGAGGATGCGATTGGCTGGCTGAACAAGTACGGCGACCCGTATGTCGCCTCCGTCGCCGACATCGATGGTCGTGTCGCCATCGACTTCGGTGTGTATGGCGCGCCGGAGACGTTTGTGATCGACAAGCAGGGCATCATCCGCATGAAGCACATCGGCCCCATCTCGGCCGAGTCGCTGCAGAAAGACATCCTGCCGCTCATCGAGAAACTCAAGAAATCATGATTGCCGTATTGCGAATATTCGCGTTGTGCGCGGCGATGCTCGCCGGCATCGCGTTTGCCCAGGCGCCGAGCCAACCCCTGCAACCCATCAGTCCGGAGCTGGAGCAGCGCCTGAAGATTCTGGAAACGGAATTGCGTTGCCTCGTCTGCCAAAACCAGACGCTCGCCGATTCCCCCGCCGGTCTTGCCGATGACCTGCGCCGCGAAATCCGCGGATTGGCGCTGGCCGGGAAGAACAATGCAGAGATCAAGGAGTTCCTGCAGACCCGCTACGGTGATTTCATTCTTTACCGTCCGCCGGTGAAAAGCAGTACCTGGCTCTTGTGGGTCGGTCCGTTTGCCTTGCTGGTTGTGGGCGGTGTGGTGTTTCTGCTCATCGTGCGGCGGCGGAGCCAGACACCGATGCAGCCAGAAGCGCCGAACTCGACCACATCTGCCCGCGCGCTGCTCGATCAGGACTGATCGCCAGGCGCTGACATGAAGCTGACAGTGGTTCGCACTGACGGTGGGTCGGCCATTACACTCAGGGTGATGAGCGGCGGTCGCGGGCGCTGATCTGTCAGCTGAGGCCGGAGACGCTCTTCTGCTCCGGGCCGATGGTCATCGGCGTGCTGAACCCGTTTACCGTCCTCAATCCTGAGGAGATCTGCTGGATCGAGGCGAGTGCCACGGATCCACTGCCGCGATTGGCTACGTCACGTTTCGAATTTCTCGGCGTGCTGCGTGATCGTGCCGAATTCGAACAGAAGCTTGCATCGCACTGGATGTCCTGGATGGGCATGTCGGGGCGCAATCGCGAGGGGCTCTTCCAGGCGATCGTCGAGCTCAATTTTCGCGGCGGGCGCGCCACTTACCTTGAGGTTCGCGGGCGCGAAGCCCGGACGCCGGCACCGCAGGAAGTGCTGGCCCTGCCGGCCATTGTCGCGGAGGGCGCGGAGGGAGCTGTGCACTACATCAATCCGCGCGCGATCTCCCGCATGCGGGTCTATCACAGCCGCCTTGATCCCGATTTGCCCGACGGCTTGTGGTTTGCGGAAGCGGACGAAATCTGAGCCGACCGTTCAGCACCCGATCAGAGTGGCGCACACATCGCGACCCCCTGATTCACGCCGCCACCGCGTTCTGATTCCGCAATCGCCGCGTTGCTGGTGACGAATCGATGGTTCACCGCGCCCGAGGCGCGGTTGTTGTAAACCACGCTCACCGCGATCATGCCCGCCGGGCATGCGCCGTTCTGCGCGCGCGGCAGAGAGATATTCGCAGTCAGAAAATTCCACTCCTGCGTTTGCGCCTTGCCGTAGTTGCAGAGCGCCGGCTCTGGCGTGATGTACAGCGAATCCTTTCCGCCCATCACGTTGAAACCGTTGCCGAGGTAATAGAAGCGGCAGGCCGCGCTGCTGGCGCCGTTGTCGGCGATCGCCTTGAAGTTGAAGCCGGTCACGCGCCAGCCAGGGTAGGAGAGTACGAAATCCACTTCGCCTTGACCCACAGCGTTCACGAAGTGGCCGGTTGCGTCATGGCGGAGTTCGGTTACGACCACTTCATTGGGGGACGCGGTGCGTGGTGCCGTGTAGTCCACGCGCACGGCGTCGATCAGTCCGCCCTGCACGCGTCCCATTTGCACCAGCCGCGCGAGGGCTCCAGTGTCGTCCTTGACATGGGCGTCGAGAAAGGTCACGACCCAACTGAACACGTCCTGCGAATATTCGGGTTTGTATTCGTGCGGCACATCCTCCAGTGCCACCAGATAGCGGCTGCCCTGCATGCGGTTGATCGCCTGCTCCATCAGCCGGATGGGCGCGGTCGAATCCGCCGTGCCGCTGACCGCGAGCCAGGGTCTGGCCACGCTCTCTGCCCCATGCTGATCGTTGCCGAAAGCGGGCAGAAAGCTGAATCCCGCATAGGGAACGTAACCCGCAGCCGCCTTGATCCTCGGTTCGTTCTGCACCGTGCGCGAAGAGAGCGTCGAATAGCTCTGCGTCAATCGGGCACCCATCGCCAGCAGCATGGCTTCGCCGCCCATGCTGGCGCCGAAGCCGCCAATGCGTTCGCTGTCGATGCGGTTCGCATAATCGGGATGCACGAGCAGATAGTTGAGTGCCTGATGCAGCGCCAGTGGACGCAGCGCCTGCAGTTCCACATAGCGCTCGAATTCACGCGCCAGATAAAAAATGTCGTTCAGGTCGGCCAGGCGGATGCGGGTGATGCGGGCATCGCCATGAAAGGGGGCCGCCACGATGTAGCCATGGCTCGCCAGGATGCGGATGGTGTCGAGGTAGGTATCGCTGACCGGGCTGCCGCCGAGGCCATGCGAGTAGAGCAGCAGC